>NZ_JBFUHQ010000004.1:0-378984 GCF_056402315.1 Pseudoxanthomonas sp. P4_B2 | reverse complement strand
AGTCGACGTGCGCGTAATGGCGGTTGGCCGATTCGTATTCCACGTGCGCCGTCGAAATCGTGATGCCGCGCGCCTTCTCTTCCGGCGCCGCGTCAATCTGGTCGTAACCCTTGAACTCGCCACCGAAACGTTCCGCACCGATCTTCGTCAGCGCCGCCGTCAGCGTCGTCTTGCCGTGGTCAACGTGACCAATCGTGCCCACGTTCACGTGCGGCTTGGTGCGTTCGAATTTACCCTTTGCCATGGCTGCTTCTTCTCGAGTAGATCGTTAATGGATGGTGTTTTGCATGGAGCTTTGCAAGGTGCTGCTCTTGCAAGGTGGTGCTCACGAAAGGAATCGAACCTTCGACCTCCTCCTTACCAAGGAGGTGCTCTACCGACTGAGCTACGTGAGCATGCTGCTAAAGAACTTGCTGCTAAAGAACATGCTGCTAAAAAACGTGTTGCTTAAATTTTGCGGTATCTCGTAAAGCGCGTTGCGTTCGTTGGAGCGGGAGACGGGGATCGAACCCGCACCATCAGCTTGGAAGGCTGAGGTTCTACCATTGAACTACTCCCGCGCCGAGGGGAACTCGTATGACAACTGCTATGACACATGAAACTGGTGGAGGGAGGTGGATTCGAACCACCGAAGGCGTAAGCCAGCAGATTTACAGTCTGCCCCCGTTGGCCGCTTGGGTATCCCTCCGGATTGCGTAGATTCGATGAAGCCCAGCCGGCCAAATCAAACCGGAGTGAAACAGCCGGAGATTTTCGCCTGTAGTCCAGGCACTGTCAACCGGACATTCACTCCGATCTCCGGATAACTGATCCTGGGGATGGTGCAAGAGCGCTTCAGGGTCACTCCCGTTCAGGCTGACTCGGACGGATCTATTTGTCTGTCCTGCTCCGGAAAGTGAAGTAGTAGCGGTGGGAGCGGCGTCCCGCCGCGAGCTCTTGCCTCTGGATTTGTGCTGCAAAAGCTCGCGGCGGGACGCCGCTCCCACGTTGATGTTTAGGGCTTGGCTGCGGCAGGCGGATGAGATGGCAGCATCTCGTCCGAATACAAGGCCACATGCGGTACGCCGTCGGCGCCGATCCAGCCGCGATACATGCCTTCGGTGTTGAAAGGCGTGCCGATGGCGCCATCGGCGCCCAGCACGATGGCCCCGCCATCCCCGCCCAGCTTGGGGATGATCTGATTGATGACAGTTTCGCCAGCCTGCTGCGGGGTTTCCTTCAAATAAGCCATGCGCGCGCAGATGTCGTGGGCGGCGGCGGCGCGGATGTAGAACTCGCCCCAGCCGGTCCCGGAGACCGCACAGCCGGCATCGGCATAGGTGCCGGCGCCGATGATGGGCGAATCGCCGACCCGACCGTAACGCTTGTTGGTCATGCCTCCGGTGGAGGTACCGGCGGCCAGATGGCCTTGCCGGTCCAGGGCCACGGCGCCGACGGTGCCGAAGTGTTTGGCCGGCTCTAAATCAGGATGACCCAGATCCGTGTGGGCCTGGCCGGAAGCCTCTTCCTTCAGCGCCTTCTGCAGCTGCTGCCAGCGCTTCTCGGTGCGGAAATAAGACGGGTCGACCAACGTAACCCCTTGTTCTTTCGCGAATATTTCCGCCCCCTGCCCGACCATCATCACGTGCTCGGACTTCTCCATCACCGCGCGCGCCAGCAGGATCGGGTTCTTGACCGTGTGCACCCCAGCCACCGCGCCCGCCTTGAGGGTGGCGCCGTCCATCAGCGAGGAATCCAGCTCGTTCTTGCCATCGTGGGTGAAGACCGCGCCCTTGCCTGCGTTGAAATGGGGGTCATCCTCCAGCACGGTGATCGCCGCGGTCACCGCGTCCAATGCGGGTTTACCGGCGGTCAGCTGTTCGTGGCCCTTGCGCAGGGCCAGCTCCAGCGCCGCGCGCACCGCGGCCTCGTCGGCCGGGGTCATGTCTTTGCGCACTACGCCAGCGCCCCCGTGGATCAGCAGCACGCTGTCGTCCGGCTGTGCCGCCTGGAGGGTAGGAGCAAGCAGGACCAGCAAAGCAGCGCAAAGACGCAGTTTTTTCATCGGGATTTCCGGCTTTTTCGGGGTCGGGAGGATTTCAGTCTAACTGGCGGACTACCAAGCGGCCTTTCACCACATCGGCCTCGGATTGGAAGGCCGGGTTCTCAACAATGAAGTCGGGCAGCAACAATCGGCTTTCCGCGCCAATACCGGTGACCTTGAAGCCAGTAAAATCAAGAGCTTGCCCGGCCTGTACCCGCCCTTTCATGAATTCTCGGTAGGACTGAGGGCCATCCTTGGCAGTCAGCTCCATTAACCTCTGCGGCAATACCAGCCAGACCTTGCCGCCTGTATCGGTGAAGACCTTGCCGGTCCCATCGCCGTCGATGCACAGCGCCGTGTTTTCGTCCACGCCCAGTCCCCTGATCTCGGAGGTGGCCTGCTCTTTGGACAGACGGGCGACGAAAGTCAGCAACCGCCCCAAGCGATCGCGTGCGCCGAAATGGCTGTCGGTGATGACCCGATGCGCCGGAAGCGGGGGCAGTTGCAGGAAATCGTCGACCAGGGTGACTGCCGGGCCCATCGGATCCTTCAATGCGTCTTCCGAGGTCAGGCTGCCGCCGTCCATGGCGCCGTAGCTGAAGGCGCCCATGATGGCCAGCCCGGCGCTGGTGCCGCCCAGCGGCTTGCCGTCGCGGACATGCTGGTTGATCGCGTCGTTGAGCGGCGTGCCTTTCCAGTAGCGCACATAGTTGGCCTGATCGCCGCCGGCGATGAAGAGGCCGTCGGCCTTGCGCACGATTTCAAGCACCGCCGGATCACTGGCGGCGCGCCGGTCCTCGAACACCAGCGTCTGCGCCGCAATAATGCCGCCGACGTCCTTGAAGAATTCGTCTTGTGCTTCGGTGGAGCCGGAGGCCCGCAGGATCACGATACGGCCATGGCCGGCCTTGCCGATCATCCAGCGAAACGCTTCGTAGGGCCATTCGCCGCCGCCGACCAGCATCAAACCCGGTTGCGTCTTTTCGGGGCGCGGCGCCGTCATGTCGCCTATTTCGTAGTAGTGGTAGCCGTCGCGCTGGGCGCTGTCGCCCGTTGTCTTCGCCGCGACAGAGTCGACGCACAGAACCAGCGCCACCACGCAGCACCAGAGCCAGGCCAGGCCGGTGTTGCTGGATCGCCGGAAGGCGGTTTGCGGCTGGCTCATGTCGTCGACCTGGAAAGCGGGGTGCCGATACTGACGAATGGAGGCGCCGTTTCCCTACCCTCTTTCGTCGCCTGCGGAACGGTCGCCGATTGGGTTAAGGTCGGCGCATGAACGAATCGCTCGACGCCTGGTTCGCCAGCGAGATCCTGGTGCACGAACAGGCGCTGAGCTACTTCCTGCGCCGTTGCTGGCCGCATCGCGACGAGCTGCACGACCTGCGCCAGGAGGTCTATGTCCGCGTCTACGAGGCCGCGGGCAAGGCGCTTCCCACCACGCCCAAGGCCTTCCTGTTCGCTACCGCGCGGCACCTGATGGCCGACCGCGTGCGTCGCAGCCGGGTGGTGTCAATCGAGGCAGTGGGTGATTTCGAGTCCTTGAACGTCTTGATAGAGGAGGTGACTCCCGAACGCTGGTCGAGCGGGCGTCAGACCCTCAAGCGGCTGGCCGATGCCTTCGACCGTCTTCCCGATCGTTGCCGGGAAGTGGTCTGGCTGCGGCGGGTCGAAGAACTCCCGCAAAAGGAAGTTGCCATGCGCCTGGGTATCAGCGAGAAAACCGTGGAAAAGCACATCGCCAAGGGCGTGCGCTTGCTCGCCGAACACTTCTATGGCGGTAGCGCACCCGTTGCGGACGCGCGGCAAGACCGCGCACAGGCCGAAAATGGAAGCGAACATGGCCAGCAGCAGACAGATTGAACAAACCGCGGCGGCCTGGCTCGCCAGGCGCGACGGCGACGGTTGGGACAAGCAGGCTCAGGCGGAGCTAGAGGCGTGGCTTGCCGACGCCACCGCGCACCGGGTAGCTTTTCTGCGGCTGGAGGCGGCATGGGCGCACGGCGGACGGCTGAAGGCACTAGGAGCCGGTGTCCCGGCCGGCGAGATACCCGCGCGCGGACAATGGGCGCGTGCTTCGTTCGACATGCACGAACCCCGTGCCGCCAGCGTTGCCGACGACTCCGCACCGCAGACGGACGCAGCGAAGGGACCGCCCGACCTGCGCGAGCTGGCGTTCGCCCCACGCAGGCCGCCGCGCAATTCACGCGTGGTCGGATATGCGGGCATCGCGATGGCGGTGGTCTTGGCGGCGGGGCTGGGCTGGGGCTGGCAGCGCCATGCATCGGTGGAACAGGCGTCCTATCTCACCGCGCTAGGCGATTTGCGCAGCGTACCGCTGTCCGATGGTTCCAACGCCACGATGAGCAGCGACAGCAGGATGCAGGTGTCGCTCTCGAATGGCGAACGCCATATCGATCTGCAACAGGGAGAAGCGTTTTTTGAGGTAGCCAAGGATCCGGGCCGCCCGTTCGTGGTCAGCGCCGGCGGACGGCAGGTAGTGGCCGTAGGCACCCGCTTCGCGGTTCGCAGGGATGGCGCGGATTTGCGGGTGGTGGTGACCGAAGGCACGGTGCGACTGCAATCCGAGGGAGACGCCGGTCCGCAACGGATGCCTACTACCCTGCTTCATGCCGGCAATGTGGCGCTGGCCAGCCGCCGCGGGGTGCTGGTGCGCACGGGCACGGTGGAAGAAGCCGAACGGGATTTGGACTGGCGCAGCGGTTACGTCACTTTCCGCGATACGCCGCTGGAAGCGGCGGCGGTCGAATTCAATCGCTACAACGCACGCAAGATCGTCATGGGCGATACGGAAGTGGCGGCGATGCGCGTGGGTGGCAATTTCCGCTGGTCCAATACCGAGGCGTTCGTACGCTTGCTCGAACAGGGGTTCCCGGTCCGGGCCGAGCGCCACCCGGACCGTATCGTTCTGCATAGCCACTGATCCACCCTTCCGGGCCGCGAATGTCGATGGGGGGATTTATCGGGTTCGTTCGTCCATGTAAGTCGTGGGCGCAGTCCCGTGCGCCAATGGGGAAAAAGATGCTACGTCGTCCGTTCCGTATGTTGTTGTTGAGTCTGGCCTGCTCTGTCTCACTGACCGCCCTGGCCTCCCAGGCGCAAACTCCCACATCGGCCCCCATCAACCTCCCGGCCGGCGATCTGGTCGCCGCGCTGGATGCGCTGGCCCGTCAGTCCGGTGCGCAATTCGTTTACCGCGCCGACCAACTCCAGGGCCTGCGCACTTCCGGTGTGCAGGGCGCCAAGTCGCCACAGGAAGCGGTCGACCGCTTGCTGCGGGGCAGCCAGTTCGTCGCCCAGCGCGACGCTTCCGGTGCAATGGTCATCGTCAAACGCGCCGCGCCGGCCAAACCCAGGCCGGCCAGACAAGTTTCCATGGCGCAGCAGGCGCCGACCGCGCCCGAAGAAGCGCCGCCGGCGGTGCAGGAACTCGAAACCATCCAGGTCACCGGTTCGCGCATTCCGCGCGCGCAGCTCGAAGGCCCTGCACCGATCACCCTGATCACCGCTGAGCAGATCCAAGCGGCCGGTCTTACGTCCGTCCCGGATCTGTTGCGCTCGCTGAGCCAGAACAGCGGCAGCGTCTATGGTCAGCAGAACACCACTAACGCGCAATCCACACCCGGCGCCCAAGCGGTCGACCTGCGCGGCCTGGGACCCAATCACACCCTGGTGTTGATCAACGGTCGCCGCATCGCCGACTTTCCGTTGCCGTTGAACAGCCGCAGCAACTTCACCGACATCGGCAACATCCCGTTGGGGATGATCGACCGAGTCGAAGTGCTGACCGGCAGCGCCTCGGCCGTTTATGGCTCGGACGCCATGGCTGGTGTGATCAACTTCATCCTCAAGAAATCCACCGACGGCACCATCATCGACTACCGCTACGGCGACACCGAGCGCGGCGGCGGCGAATCTCACCGTCTGTCGCTCACTACCGGCTTCGAACGGGACAACTTCAGCGGTATCGTCGGTCTGGAACTGCTGAACAAGCGCCCGTTGTGGGGTTCCGATCGCGATGTCCAGGACTCCACGCTCGACGCACCCACGTCGCGTCGGCGCCTACCCCGACTCATCGCCCAGCTGTACGACTGGGACGATGACGTCAATATCGCCCTGGCCGACGATTGCGCGGCGTTGTCGGGGTTGAACGAAGGCACCACTGTGCTGGCGGAAGATAGGTTCGGCGAGCCCTATTGCGGTAGCGAACGCGCCATTGCCTATCGCACGATCCAGAACGAACGCAAGGGCGCCAATCTCTACGGTTCGTTCGAATATCGCTTTTCCGATGCCTTGTCCTGGTTCGCCGATGTCCAGTTGGGGCGCCAGACGGTCAAGCTGCTCACCGGCACCAACGGCAACGACGTGACCAGCGACCACATGGCCTGGGAATTCCACGACCCGAACTCTACCGACAACAACGACAAGATCTTCTACAACGCCGCCACCGGCCATTACGAAATCTGGTCGCGGCAGTTCGCACCCGAGGAAGTCGGCGGTCTGGAAAACCGCATGAACGAAACTGTCCAAAAGACGTTGGCGGTGACCACCGGCTTCAGTGGCAAGTTCGGCGAGGACTGGAACTGGGAAGCGGCCTACAACCACTCCCAGTACAAGGCCGACGTGAAGATGCCGCGCATCAAGGCCGATGTCGCCAACCGTTTTTTCCTGGGCGAACGGCTGGGCTATGACGCCGATGGCTACGCGATCTACAGCCCGGATCCGACGCGCCTGTTCACGCCGCTGACGCCGGCGGAGTTCGCCACCTTCGGCGTGATGTCCACCTGGCACCCCGTCGCCAAGAACGACAATCTCAGCTTCACGTTCGATACCACCGCCCTGTTCTCCCTGCCAGCCGGCGACGTCGGCTTCGCGGGCGCGATCGAATACGGCGACCAGTCCTACCGCATCAACCCCGATCCCCTTGCCCTGACCGCCGACGCCTACTACGGCCCGCGCTACGGCGATGGCCATGGCAGCCGCGACCACTGGAGCGCGGCGGGCGAGTTGCGCGTGCCCTTGCTGACCTCCCTGCAAGCCAGTTTTGCCGGTCGCTACGACCGCTACAGCTATGGCGACAAGGACCCGGGTAAGTTCACCTATAGCCTGGGCCTTGAGTGGCGTCCGCTGGACACGCTGTTGGTGCGCGGTTCCTACGGCACCGGCTTCCGTGCGCCGGACATGCATTACTTATTTGCGGGCGATGACTTCTACCGCACGGTCTCGACCGATTACTACCAGTGCCGCACCGACGAACCGGGCATGAGCGACGGCGACTGCTACGACGACGGAAGTTGGGATATCAACACGTTCGACGTCTACGCCGGCAACATGGAGCTGGACGTGGAAACCAGCAAATCGTTCACCGCGGGCTTCGTCTGGTCACCGAGCGCCAATTTCGACCTGGCCGTGGATTACTACAAGATCAGCGTGTCGAACCAGGTGCAGGCGCAGAGCAGGGAGCAGCTGCGCATCGACGAAGCCAATTGCCGGCTTGGCATCACTAACGACGGCGATCCGGTCGACATAACTTCGCCGACCTGCGTCGACGCGCTCGCTCGCGTCATCCGCGACGAAGACGGCACCATCACCAGCGTCCACTTCGCCCCCATCAACATCGCCAACGAAGAAACGTCGGGCATCGACGTGACCGCCAACTATCGCCTGCAAACCGCTACTGCCGGCAAGTTCAATTTCAACGCCAACTACAACTGGGCCCACAAGCACACCCGTCAACAGTACCCGGGCGATCCGACCGAGGACATGCTGGATGTCAGCTTCGCCGCCACCACTCTGCCGCGTACCAAGGGCAATATAGGCGTTAGCTGGGACCGGAATGCCTGGGGCGCTAGTCTGTTCGGCACCTACGTCGGCCGCGTCGCCAACTACGACAACGATGCATGGACGCCGGCCAGCTGGCGTTTCAATGCCGGCACCCGCTACGACATCAACGATCATCTGCGCGTGTCGCTGACCGTCAACAACCTGCTGGACAAAATGCCGCCAAGGGACGCGACCTGGGCGAACTACCCGTACTACGACACCTCGTGGTTCGACTCCATGGGACGTAGCTACTACCTGCAGATCACTTGGAAGCTGGGTGGCGAAGCGCTGTAAACGCACCGTTTCTAGCCAGGAATGAACTGGCCAGGAATGAAAACGAAAAACCCGCCTTTCGGCGGGTTTTTTTCTTGCTGCGACCGGACTCGTCGGATAGAAAAACGAAAGCCCGATCAGACGTTGAAGCGGAAGTGCAACACATCGCCTTCCTGCACGCGGTATTCCTTGCCTTCCAGGCGCAGGCGGCCGGCTTCCTTGGCCCCCGCTTCGCCCTTGTACTTGATGAAGTCGTCGAAGGAGATGGTTTCGGCGCGGATGAAGCCCTTCTCGAAATCGGTGTGGATTACGGCCGCGGCCTGCGGCGCGGTGGAACCGGCCTTCACCGTCCAGGCCCGCACTTCCTTCACTCCAGCGGTGAAATAGGTCTGCAGGCCCAGCAGTTTATAGGCCGCGCGGATCACCCGGTTCAGGCCGGGCTCGTCCAGGCCCATGTCGGTGAGGAAGGTGTCGCGGTCGGCGTCGTCCATCTGCGAAAGCTCTTCCTCGATCGCGGCGGACACCGGCACCACTTCGGCGCCCTCGGCCGCGGCGCGCGCGCGCACCGCATCCAGGTGCGGGTTGTTCTCGAAACCGTCCTCCAGCACGTTGGCGATGTACAACACGGGCTTGAGCGTGAGCAGGAACATGTCACGCACCAGCGCGAGCTCTTCCTCGTCCAGGCCGACCGTCCTGCCCGGCTTGCCGTCGTTGAGTGCGGCCTGCAGTTTGGCCAGCACCGGCTTGCGCGCGATGGCGTCCTTCTCGCCCTGCTTGGCCGAACGTTCGGCGCGGTTCAACGCCTTTTCCACGCTGTCCAGGTCGGCCAGGGCCAGCTCGGTATCGATGGTGTCGATGTCGGAAAGTGGATCGACCTTGTTGTTGACGTGGATGACGTCGTCGTTCTCGAAGCAGCGCACCACGTGGGTGATAGCGTCCACTTCGCGGATGTGGGCCAGGAACTTGTTGCCCAGACCTTCTCCGCTGGCCGCGCCGGCGACCAGACCGGCGATGTCGACGAATTCGACCGCGGTCGGCAGCACTTTCTGCGGCTTCACGATCTCGGCCAGCTGATTCAGGCGCAGGTCCGGCACCGGCACTACGCCCACGTTAGGCTCGATGGTGCAGAACGGGAAGTTGGCCGCGGCGATGCCCGCTTTGGTCAACGCGTTGAAGAGGGTCGATTTGCCGACGTTAGGCAGGCCGACGATGCCGCATTTGATGCCCATGAGTATTGCCAATGCTGAAAAGTAAAAAGCAAAGGTGCACGCTGTGACCCTTTGCTTTTGACTCTTTGCCGTCTTCATTCTTTCGAGGTATGCAACCGCGTCATCGCATCCATGAAATTGCCGGCAACCGCGAGCGGCAATGCATCGATCGCATCGTCTATGGCGCGACCGATCAGTATTTCATCGTCCTTGCCCGGCTTGCCCAACACCCAGCCCGTCACCTTGTCCTTGTGGCCAGGATGGCCGATGCCGATGCGCATCCGGTGGAACTTGCCGTTGCCCAGCAACTGCATGGTGTCGCGCAATCCGTTTTGGCCGCCGTGGCCGCCATCGAACTTGAGCCGTGCGGTGCCCGGGGCGAGATCCAGCTCGTCGTGCGCCAGCAACGCTTCTTCCGGCGCGATCTTCCAGTAGCGCAGCGCAGCGGTCACCGACTTGCCGCTGAGATTCATGTAGGTGGAAGGCTTCAACAGCCAGATCGGCTCGCCACCGATATGGATCTTCGCGGTTTCGCCGAACAACTTGCTTTCCAGGCCGAAGCGCACGCCCTCCCTTTCGGCGAGCGTGTCGACAAAGCGGAACCCGGCGTTATGCCGGGTTCGCGCGTGTTCGGGACCGGGATTGCCCAGCCCGACGATGAGACGTAATCCTGCCATCGCGAGAATCGCCGGTATGTCTGCCGGTGCGCCCGCCGAGGCGGACGCACCGTCAGGCGATTACTTCTTGGGCTCGTCCTTCTTGGTGACCTTGGCGGCAGGCACTTCGGCGACAGCGGCCGGATCGACCTCTTCCGCTTCTTCCTGGCCATACTTCGCGATCACCACGGCCACGTCGTGTTCCTTGCCCAGCTTCAGCTCGGGGATTTCGACGCCGTTCGGCAGCTTCAGATCGGACAAGTGGAGCACGGTGCCGACTTCCAATGCGGAAAGGTCGATCTCGATGAACTCCGGCAGGTCCTTCGGCAGGCAGCTGATTTCCACTTCGTTCAATTCGTGGGTGACCACGACTTCTGCGGCCTTGCCGGCCGGCGACTTCTCTTCATTGAGGAAGTGCAACGGCACCGAGACGCGCAGTGCTTCGTTCTCGTTCACGCGCTGGAAATCCAGGTGCAGGATCTGCTGCTTGAACGGGTGGCGTTGCATGTCGCGCAGCAGGACCTTCTGCACGTCGCCGCTGAGGCTCAGGTCCAGGATCGACGCGTAGAACCAGTCGTTCTGGCTGGCGAGCCAGACGTCGTTGTGGTTCAGCTGGATGCTGACCGGCTTGAGTTCGCCACCGTAAACGATGGCCGGCACGGTACCGGCGCGACGCAGGCGGCGGCTCGCACCCTTACCCTCGTCTTCGCGGCGCTGCACCTTGATTTCATGTGTGATTGCCATTTTCTTTACTACCTTCGGTTGGATGAACCGCCTCGCGGCGGTTTTGGAAGCTCACCCGCGACCAGGTGAGCTAGTTTGGCCGACAGCCGGAATGGCTGCCTGCCGATTGCTTCAGTCCACGTAGAGCGAACTGACCGATTCGCCAAAGGCGATCCGGCGAATGGTTTCCGCCAACAGCTCGGCCACGCTGAGCTGGCGGATCTTGCTGCAGCCGCTCGCGGCGGCCGACAGCGGAATGGTGTCGGTGACCACCAACTCGTCGAGCTCCGACGCGTTGACGTTGTCCACCGCCGGGCCCGACAGCACCGGATGGGTGCAGTACGCCGCCACCTTCAACGCGCCCTGCGCCTTCAGCGCGGCGGCCGCTGCGCACAAGGTGCCGGCGGTGTCGACGATGTCGTCCACCAGCACGCAGGTCTTGCCTTCCACGTCGCCGATGATGTTCATCACCGTGGACACGTTGGCGCGCGGACGGCGCTTGTCGATGATGGCCAGATCGGCGTCGTCCAGGCGCTTGGCCACGGCCCGCGCCCGCACCACGCCGCCTACGTCCGGCGACACCACGATCAGGTTTTCGGTGCCGTAGGCGCGCCAGATGTCGGCGAGCAGCAACGGCGACGCGTAAACGTTATCGACCGGCATGTCGAAAAAGCCCTGGATCTGATCGGCGTGCAGATCTACGGTCAGCACTCTGTCCGCGTTGACGGCCGTGAACATCTTCGCCGCCACCTTGGCCGTGATCGGCACCCGCGACGAACGCGGACGGCGATCCTGGCGCGCATAACCGAAGTAAGGCACCACTGCGGTGACGCTGGCGGCGGAGGCGCGCTTGAGCGCGTCCACCAGTACCAGCAGTTCGACCAGATTCTCCGCGCTGGGCGCGCACGTCGGCTGGATCACGAACACTTCCTGCCGCCGCACGTTTTCCTCGATTTCCACCTGCACTTCGCCATCGGAGAAGCGCGACACCATCGCCTTGCCCTGGCGTATGCCGAGTTCGCGACAGATGCTGGCGGCCAACGGCTGGTTGGCGTTGCCGGAAAAGACAAGCAGGTTGCGTTCGTCTTGCATGTCGTGGGTCCGGTGATGGGAATGCGGAATCGGGAACAGGGAATGGTCAGGCTTTGGAGCTTGGCCATTTCCGATCCCATTCTCCGTTCCCGGAAAATTGGCTGGGGCGGAAGGATTCGAACCTACGAATGCCGGGATCAAAACCCGGTGCCTTAACCACTTGGCGACGCCCCAGTAATTTGTTTTTAAAGCTTCTTCGTCAGGGAGGCGTGCAACGGCGAGCGATCCGCGCCCGCCGCGATCCAGGCGCGTAATCCTTCCGGCAACCCAGCAAGCGCGGCTTCAGCGGAAGCGCGATCGGTGAACTCGACGAAACAACCGCTGCCGGACCCGGTGAGGCGTGGCGTGCCGATCCGCGAAAGCGTAGCGAACACCGCCTCAATGGCGGATTCGCGACGACGCAGGACCGGCTCGAACGCATTGCCGAGCAAATTTCCCGAAACGTAGTCCGCTATTTTCGCGGGTGCAGCATTGCGCGTCAAATCAGGGGCTTGGAACAAGTCCTTGGTGGGCACATGAATTCCAGGATCGGCCAGCACATACCAAGCGGGAGCAAGCGGGATCGGGGTTAATTCCTCCCCCACTCCTTCGGCCCAGGCGTTCTCACCGCGCACGAAGACGGGGACATCTGCGCCAAGCTGTAAGCCTAGGGCAGCCAACCGGTCCGGACTTAGATCCAGTCCCCACAAATGGTTCAAGCCAACCAGCACGGTAGCCGCATCCGACGAACCCCCGCCAAAACCTCCGCCTGCAGGAATACGCTTTTCGACGGAGATGTCTGCACCTTGACCGACTTTGTCTTCCGATTGCAGCAGACGAGCCGCCCGGACTGCCAAATCATCCGCCTCGGCCACGCCTTCGACCGACACACCAAGCCGGACGATTTGGCCATCACCACGAACGCGCAAATGCAAAGTGTCCCCCCAGTCCAGCAGCCGGAACACAGTCTGCAGCTGGTGGTAACCGTCCTGACGACGGCCGGTGATCTGCAGGAACAGGTTCAATTTGGCGGGCGCCGGCCATTCCGACCAGCCCTCTTCCGCTGCGAAACCGCTCATTGGGCGGTGAAGTCCCAGCGGTCGACGATCAAGCGCACGGTCGCCCGGTCGCGCCGGGCCTCGATCCTGCGCGGTAGTTGCGGTTGTTGGCCTGCGGCGTCGAACCACTCGGCGTAATCGATGCGCCAACCCCCTTGCTCGAGCGTCTGCAGGCGGCCCTCAGCGGAAAAAGCCTGGTTTTCGCTCGGCAGACCCTCGGCGGAGAGACCCTGGGCCCAGCGCGCCAGCGCGTTGACCGGTATGTCCCAGCCGGTCGCCTCTAACAACAAAGCCTCGGCGTCCTCGCCTTCGCGCACGCCGCCCTCCAAACCCTCCAGCCGCCCGGCTTCGGAGTGGGTGTCGCCGATCAGCCGCCAGCTCTGGCGGGTGACTGGGGCGCTCAACGAAATCACATAGCGCGGTCCGTCCTGCTGCCAGTCGATCCTGCCGTTACCGCCTTTGCCGGCGTTGTTGATGGCCACGCGACCTTCGAACGACCATTGCCGATGAAGGTCGAGCCACGCCGCACGCTGTGTCTGGACTTGCTCGGCGGCCTGTATCGCTTTCGGTTCGGATAACGCTGGCGGTAGCGAGGCCTGCGGCGCCCGCGTCGCGCATCCCGCCAGTATCAGCGACACGCCCACCGCCATCAAACGTGGGAGGGAGATCATGCGCCGGTCTTCTCCAGCGCGCGCTGCAGCGAGCGGTTTTCGGAGTCCAGCTTGCGTGATTCCTCGAAGAACTTGCGCGCCTCTTCCTGCTTGCCGGTGAACCACAGCACCTCCGCGATGTGCGCCGCGATTTCTGCGTCTTTTTGCAGGGTGAAAGCGCGGCGCAATTCGACCAGCGCCTCGGCGTTACGGCCCAGGCGATAGAGAACCCAACCGTAGCTGTCGATGATCGCCGCTTCGTCGGGCTCGGCCGCGCGCGCGCGGTCGATCAGCTCAAGCGCTTCCTGATAACGGGTGGTGCGGTCGGCCAGGGTGTAGCCGAGCGCATTGAGCGCAGCGATGTTTTCCGGATCGGTGACCAGGATCTTGCGCAGGTCGGCTTCGGCGCGATCGATGCGGTCGCGGCGCTCCCAGGCCAGGCCACGCGCATAGAGAAGCGCATTGTCGTCCGGGTAGGCGGCAAGCCCGCGCGCCAGCACGTCCAGTTCGCCCGCATCGTCATCGTCTTTCTGTTTCAACTCCGCTTCCAGCAGGTAGGCGCCGCGTCGCGCCTCGTCGTCGGCGCTGGCGTCGCCCTGCAGCGCGCGGGCATCGGCGAAGGCTTCTTCCTTGTGGCCCAGTTCGAACAGGACATTGGCGATGCGCAAGCGCGCCTCGGTGCGTTGGGGACCGCCGGGAACGCCCCGGTACCAGTCCAGCGCTTCCTGCGGGCGCTTGAGAAACTGCGCGATCTGTCCGATCAGCAATCGGCGCTCGGGGTCCGGCTTGCCAGCATCCTTGCGCAGTTCGTCGTACAGCACGGTCAGTGTCATGGTGTCTTCGGCCTTGGCCAGCAGCGAGGCGCGCAAGCCATAGCTCTGGTTGTCCTGCGGGCCGCGCGCCAAGGTGGCCGCCGCTTGCTTCGGATCGCTCATCGCATCGTATTCGGCGGCGATGGCCAGCCGCATTTCCGGCGTCAGTACGGCCGCGCTCGACAAATCGGTCAGTATTTTGCGCGCTTGCTCGGTGTCGCCGGCTTGGCGAAGCTGGCTGGCATGCAGCAAGGCGACCCGCGGCTCGCTCGGGAAGCGTTTCACCGCTTCGCCCACAATGCGTTCGGCCAGTTTCGGCTGCTCCAGCGACTGCGCTAGCCCGCCGAAGGCCAGCCAGGCCTGCAGATTCGCCGGGATCGCGCCAGCGTCAACGAAACCATCCAGCAGCCGCGCCGACAACGCCGGATCGCGACCACCGCTGCCCAGCACGGTCAACGCGTAGCGCCAGCCCATGTCTTCCTTGTCGCGCAGCAGCGCGTCCAGTTCGCGTTGCGCGCTAGGAGCGTCGTTCTTGCGCAGCGCCAGCGCGGCCTCGGCCGCGCGCATGGCCAGCGACTGGGGCGCACGCTGCCGCCAGAGCTTCAGCGCTTGGGTCGCACTGGCGTCATCATTGGCCAGCAGGGCGATGCGGGTGGCGCGCTCGGCCAAGCCGGCGTCGTCGTCCGCCTGGGCGGCCTGCAGATACCAGCGCGAGGCCTCGGGCAACTGGCCGGCCTGCAAAGCGAACTCGCCGGCCATTACCGGGGTCAGCGCATCCGGGGACTTCGCAGTCTGGGATTTATGGGGCGCGGGGGCGGCCAGCAGGGGGCAAGCCATGGATAGGAATAGCAGTACGCCAACGGTGATACGAATCATTGCGGGCATGTAGACCAGCCGGGCCGTAAAATGGCGGCCTTCGAATGGCCAGAAGCTTAGCGCAAGCACCTGAACGATGACGTTGTGGGTACTAGGACTCAATCACCAGACCGCGCCGGTCGGCTTGCGCGAGCGCGTCGCGTTCGATGCCGCGGCCCTACCCGGCGCGCTGGCGTCCTTGCGCGCCCTGCCCACTGTGTCCGAGGCCGCGGTGCTTTCCACCTGCAACCGCACCGAGCTATACGCCATCGCCGAGGATGGCCAGGCGCTCAGCGCTTGGCTGGCCACGCATGCCGAGGGCCTGGACGGTTACCTATACCGGCATAGCGATGCGGACGCCGTCCGGCATCTGTTCCGGGTGGCCACCGGCTTGGATTCGATGGTTCTGGGCGAACCGCAGATCCTGGGCCAGGTGAAGGAAGCCTGGGTCGCCGCGCGCGAACATGGCGCGCTGGGCAATGGACTGGACCGGCTGTTCCAGCAGACTTTCGCCGTGGCCAAACGCGCGCGCACCGATACGCGCGTCGGCGCCAACCCGGTCTCGGTGGCTTCCACTGCGGTGAGGCTGGCGCAGAATTCGTTCGCACGCCTCGATGAATCCACCGTGCTGCTGATCGGCGCCGGCGAAACCATCGAACTGGCCGCGCGTCATTTAAGCGAAGGCAAGGTGAGGCGCCTGCTGATCGCCAACCGTACCCTCTCGCACGCGCAGGAGCTGGCCACGCGACACGGCGGCTACGCGCTGCCCCTCACCGAACTGGACCGGCACTTGGCGGAAGCCGACGTGGTGTTCTCCGCGACCGCCAGCCGCGAACCCGTCGTCGCCCATGCGCAGGTCGCTGCCGCGTTAGCCCGGCGCAAGCACAAGCCGATGCTGCTCTTCGACTTGGCGGTACCGCGCGATATCGAACCCGGCGTGGCCGAGCTGGACGACGCCTATCTGTATACGGTCGACGATCTAGAGCGCGCGGTCGAGGACAACCGTCGTGGCCGCCGCGAAGCCGCCGATGCCGCCGAAGTGATCATCGAACTGCAGGTCGCGCGCTACATCGAGAACCTGCACGCCAGCTCGCGCCAGGAACCGCTCAAGCGCCTGCGTGCGCATGGCGACGCCGCGCGCGAAGACGTGCTGGCCAAGGCGCGCCAGCAACTGGCCAACGGCCGCAATGCCGAAGAAGTGCTCGACTTCCTGGCCCACACCCTGACCAATCGTCTGCTCCATCCGCCGACTGCCGCACTGCGCGAGGCGGCATTGTCCGGCGATGCGGAACTGGCGCGCGCCGCGGACAAGCTGTTCCCCGCGCAAGCGCCCTACTCGCACCTCAAGAAAGAAGATGACGCCGACCCTGCGCCGTAAACTCGAAGCGCTGGCCGAACGCCGCGAAGAACTCGAACGACTGCTGTCCGAACCGACTGTGGTCGCCGACAACGACCGTTTCCGCAGGTATTCGCGCGAGTTCTCGCAGCTCGAGCCGGTCTCCATCGCATTGGCCGAGGAAGCCAAGGCCAAGCGCGATCTGGCCGCCGCCGAAGCATTGCGCAACGATTCGGAGATGCGCGAACTGGCCGAAGAAGAAATCGCCAGCGCGCAAGCGCGTTTGCTGCAACTGGAGGACGAGCTTTCGCTGCTGCTGGTGCCCAAGGATCCGCGCGACGATTCGGATCTGTTCCTGGAAGTGCGCGCGGGCACCGGCGGCGACGAAGCGGCGATCTTCGCCGGCGACCTGTTCCGCATGTACGCGCGCTATGCCGAACGCCAGGGCTGGAAAGTGGAAGTCGAATCCGAGAACCCGGGCGAGCACGGCGGCTACAAGGAGATCGTGGCCAAGATCATCGGACGCGGCGCCTTCTCCCGCTTCAAGTTCGAGTCGGGCACCCATCGCGTGCAGCGCGTGCCGGAAACCGAATCGCAAGGCCGCATCCATACCTCGGCCGCGACCGTCGCCATCATTCCCGACGACGACGCGGTGGAAGAGATCGTGATCAACCCGGCCGACCTGAAAGTGGATACCTTCCGCTCTTCTGGCGCGGGTGGCCAGCACGTCAACAAGACCGAGTCGGCGATCCGCATCACCCATATTCCCAGCGGCCTGGTGGTGGAGAACCAAACCGCGCGCTCGCAACACGCCAACCGCGAACACGCGATGAAGCGCTTGAAGGCGCAGCTGCTGGAGGCCGAGCGCAGCAAGCAAGCCGCAGCACAGGCCGAGTCACGCAAGCTGCAGGTCGGCAGCGGCGACCGCAGCCAGCGCATCCGCACCTACAACTTTCCACAGGGACGCATCACCGACCATCGCGTGGAAGGTCTCACCCTGTACGATCTACCCAACATCCTGCAGGGCGGCCTGGACGAATTGCTGGAACGCTTGAGCCGCGAACACCAGGCCGACGAACTGGCGCGATTGACCGAAGCTGCGTAGTCGGGGCTACTTCCCTGACATCGGACACCACGTGCGTCGGGGGCGTAGCCCCGACCTACCGCAATAAGGAGATGGCATGAGTATCGAGATTCGGCGCGCCGGTGTGGACGACACGGATGCCATCGCACCGTTGTTCGATCTCTACCGCGTGTTCTACCAACAGCCCTCGGATCTGGCGCTGGCTCGCCGCTTCATCGGCGAGCGGTTGGAGCACGAACAGTCGGTAATCCTGTTGGCCGAACTCGACGGCAAGGCGGTCGCGTTCACCCAGTTGTTCCCTTCATTCTCTTCCGTGCGCGCTGGGCGTTCTTGGATCCTCAACGATCTTTACGTACAGGCTTCCGCACGTCGCAGCGGCATCGCTCGCGCTCTGCTGCAGGCGGCTGCCGACTTCGCCAGGGCCGACGGCGCGATCCGGCTGGAACTGGAAACCGATCCGGACAACCGCAGCGCCCAGTCGCTTTATCGGCACATGGGCTGGGAGCCTTACGAGGGCACGCTGCGCTTTCGATTGCAGCTGCAGGACTAGCCTGCGGCGCAGCCCAAAGCAGCATTTGAGCCCGAATGCCGCTCACCGCCTCCATGGGTTAGGCTTTGCAACATGACTGCCAACTCAGAACTGATTCCCCTGCGCTTGTGCGTGCTCACCGTTTCGGATTCGCGCACACTCGCCGACGACAAGTCGGGCGACTACCTGATCGGCGCGCTCGAAGCGGAAGGACACGCGCTGGCCGAACGCGCCCTGCTGCCGGACGACCGTTACCGGCTCCGTGCGCTGGTTTCGAAATGGATCGCCGACGACGCTATCGACGGCGTGCTGGTCACCGGTGGCACCGGCTTCACCGGCCGCGACTCCACGCCCGAAGCGCTGCTGCCGCTGCTGGATAAAGAAATGCCGGGCTTCGGCGAACTGTTCCGCGCGATCAGCTTCGACGAGATCGGTACTTCGTCGCTGCAGTCGCGCGCCTTCGCGGGCCTGGCCAACGGCACGTTCGTGTTCTGCCTGCCCGGATCGACCTCGGCGTGCACCACCGCCTGGGAGAAGATCATCCGCGCGCAATTGGATGCGCGCACCAAACCCTGCAACCTCGCCACCCTGCGTCCCCGCTTGAAGGAGTAAGCGTATGCCGCTCAACACGCTGCAACTGCTGGCCAAGGCCAGCGGCCTCACCGCCACCGATATCGCAACGGCGATCCCACGCGCGGGCGTGGCCACGGTCAAAGCCTGGCTGAGCGGCGACAAGCTTCCGGGTAAGGAACAGGTCAACGCGCTGGCGCGCACGTTCGGCGTACCCGCGGGCGCTTTGCTCTCGGAACTGGCCAGCACCTTCGATCCGGCGCGCACCAAGGGCGAACACGATCTTCTGGCGGCCTACCGCTCGCTCAACACCAAGCAGCAGGGCGCAGTGCTGGAAGTGGTGCGCACCATGGCCGATACGCATGCCGTCAGCCGCAGGAAAGCGAAGAAATGAAGAACCTCAAGCGCAAGGAATACGAGAAGCTGCTCGAGCCGTTGCAACTTGAACTGGTGGGCATGTCGCGATGGTTGCAGCACAGCGGCAAACGCGTAGTGGTAGTGATCGAAGGCCGCGACACCGCCGGCAAGGGCGGCGTCATCAATGCGATCTCCGAGCATCTCAACCCGCGCCAATGCCATGTCGTGGCGCTGTCCAAGCCGAGCGAGCGCGAGAACACCCAGTGGTATTTCCAGCGTTATGTGCCTTATCTGCCAGCAGCCGGCGAGATCCTGTTGCTGGATCGCAGCTGGTACAACCGCGCCGGCGTCGAGAAGGTGATGGGTTTCTGCAACGACGACCAATACCGGGCTTTCCTGAAGCAGGCGCCTGTGTTCGAGCAGTTGCTGATCGACGACGGCATCCTGCTGTTCAAGTATTGGCTGACGGTGGATCAGTCCGAACAGGAAGAACGTTTCGCCGAACGCCTGGAGGACCCCCTCAAACGCTGGAAGCTGTCGTCCATCGATGTTCAGGCGCGCGCCAAGTACGCGGACTACACCAAGGCGCGCGAAGCCATGCTGAAAGCAACGCATACCAAGGACGCCCCTTGGACGCTGGTGGATTTCAACGACCAGCGACGGGGACGACTCACCCTCATTAGCGACCTGCTGCATCGGTTGCCGGACACCCAGGTGCCGGATGCGAAGCTCGACTTTCCGCCGCTGAAGTCCAAGCCGCTGAAGGAACGCTTCAGCGTGGTCAAGCCCATTGCCGGTTACGGCGCCAACGACTGACCGACGGGACACGCCTGCTTGGCTCGCCGGATGACTGTCGTGTCGCGATGCCCTGACGAAATGACTTTCTGCCGACACCTTTAAGTGTCCGGCATACGCTCGCGCGTTGCTCATGCTGTCCATTCATGGCTTTCTCTGACCTACGTAGGACAATTCAAAGACGCGGCACGACACCTGCTTAGCGTCGTTTCGGCACCCTGCGGACATCCGAATCGCACATTGCATTTCTTAGTGTGACGATCGCAGCAATATGCGCACGCGATGCCTTGACACGACTATCGTTGCCCACCAGTGTCGGACCCGCCCAACAGCGCCGCACATCGCATGCAGGTGCACCGTTCACGGCCTTGTAACAGCCAGCAACACCTTTGTCGTTCTTGCCTGAGGGAACAAACGCGCCGCAGCGGTATAGCCGCGCGTAAGCGAATCGCAGACGCCGTTGCGTGTCTGCGTCGATCCTCACCGTCAGGTATCTGGAGAACGCACTATGAGCATAAGAATAATGAAGGCCTTGCTGTCCGCCTGCCTGCTGGCGGCGTGGATGGCGCCCGCACAGGCGCAAAGCGTCAGCTGTACCGGCGTGGCCCAATGGAACGCATCCACCATCTACAACCCCGGCGACAAGCTCGTTTACCAGGGCAAGCTCTATCAAGCGCAGATCGCGATCTGGAATGCGCCCCCCACGCATTGCCCCAGCTGCGGCTGGTACCTGGATCTAGGCACGTGCAGCACCGGCGGTGGTAACCAGTCGCCGACGGTCGCACTGACTTCCCCGGCCAACAATGCGACCTACAGCGCGGGGGCCACGATCACCGTCGCAGCCAATGCCGCCGATAGCGATGGTACGGTGACGCAAGTGCAGTTCTTCCGCGGCACTACTTCGCTAGGCATCGACACCAGTTCTCCCTACAGCGTCAACTGGACCAACGTCGCCGCCGGCAGCTACGCGGTGAAAGCCGTGGCGACCGACAACGCCGGCGCCACCGGCACTTCCGCACTGGCCAACATCACCGTCAATCCCGTCACAACGCCCGACACAACCGCACCCAGCGTGCCGGCGGGACTGTCGGCGCCGTCGGTGACTTCTTCCAGCGTTACCCTGACCTGGACGGCATCGACCGACAATGCGGGTGGCAGCGGGATTGCGGGATACGATGTCTATCGCAACGGCAGTCTGGTCGGCTCGCCCACCAGCGTCGGATACACCGACAGCGGACTCAGCGCCGCTACGGCTTATAACTACCGGGTGCGCGCCCGCGACAACGCCGGCAATGCGTCCGCACAGGGCACGCAGATCAGCGCGACGACCAGCCCGGGCGGCGGTGGCGGCAACAAGCGCGTGCTGGGTTACTTCGCCCAATGGGGCATCTACGCGCGCAACTACCGGGTCAAGAACATCGACACCAGCGGTTCGGCGGCCAAGCTCACCCACATCAATTACGCCTTCGGCAACGTGCGCAACAATGTCTGCGAAGTCGGCCTCACGATTCCTTCGAATGAAGCCACTGGCGCAGGTGGCGACGCATTCGCCGATTACAGCAAGGCCTTCAGTGCAGCGGAAAGCGTCAGCGGCGCCGCCGATACCTGGGACCAACCGTTGCGCGGCAACTGGAACCAGCTCAAGCAGCTCAAGGCCAAGTATCCGAACATCAAGGTGCTGATCTCGCTGGGTGGCTGGACCTGGTCGCGTGGCTTCGCCAGCGCGGCGCGTCCTGAGAATCGCGTGGCGTTCGTGACCTCCTGCGTCAACGCCTACATCCGCGGCAACCTGCCGGTCACCGATAACGCAGGTGGTACGGGCGCAGCGGCTGGCGTGTTCGACGGCATCGATCTGGATTGGGAATACCCCAACGCCTGCGGCCTCTCCTGCGGCGGCGCCGAAGATCGCGCCAACTTCACCGCCTTGCTGGCCGAGTTCCGTCGCCAGCTCAATCTGGTGCGTCCGGGCTTGCTGCTGACCATCGCCTCCGGCGCCGGCGTCGACAAGATCGCCGCCACCGATCCAGGCCAGTACGCGCAGCACTTGGATTTCATCAACGTAATGACCTACGACTTCCACGGCACGTGGGAGCCGAGGACCAACCATCATTCGGCGCTGTTCGCTTCGCCCAGCGATCCTTCCACCGGCGATGTGCGCTTCTACAACAGCAACGATGCGATCGAAGCGTTCCTGGCGCGCGGCGTGCCCGCCAGCAAGTTGAACCTGGGTATCGGCTTCTACGGCCGCGGCTGGACCAACGTGCCCAACGTCAATAACGGCCTGTACCAGACCGGCAGCGCGGCGCCAGGCTCGTACGAAGCGGGCAATGAGGACTACAAGGTGCTGAAGGACCGACCAGGCACGATCTACACCGACGCCAACGCGCGTGCGACTTGGAAGTACGACGGCAACACGTTCTGGAGCTACGACACTCCTGCGATGATCACCGAGAAGATGAACTACGTGAAGGTCCAGAATCTGGGCGGCGCGTTCTTCTGGGAATTCAGCGGCGACGACGCTCAAGGCACCCTGGCCAAGACGGTAGGCAACGGCTTGCAGTAAGCGCCGAGTTTGCAGACAAGAAAACAGGGCGCGTTCTGGCGCCCTGTTTTTTTGCCGATCCGCCTCTCAGGCGATATGGAAACCGGTCGGTACCTTTCCTTCCCACGACTCGCGCGTCACGCTCTCCACTTTCGAGGACGGCGGGCCTTTGCGCAGCCAGGTTGCCAGCCTTTCCAACGACTCGTCGTCGCCCGCAGCGATCACTTCCACCCGACCGTCGTCGAGATTTCGCGCGCTGCCTGACAGCCCCAGACGCAATGCCTGTTCGCGAGTGGACGCACGGAAGAACACCCCCTGCACCTTACCGCTGACCCAGAACCGCGACGCTGGCATTACGTTCCCGCTTTTGCCGTGCCGGCGGAAGCGACCACCGCTTCGATCTCTTTGGCGGTGACCGGACCCAGGAATTGCTTGGCAACCTTTCCCTCCGGCGCGATCAGATAGGTCATGGGCAACCCGCGCGGCGTGGCGAAATCCTTGGGCGGGTCGTACACGTCGAGGATGGCGATGGGATAGCCCACCGGGCGCGTCTTGAGGAACTCGCGCATAGCCTGCGGCTCTATCTCCTCGTAGGCCAGACCCACGACTTCGATATCGTCCCTCTGTTCGTCCAGCGCCGACAGCTCGGGCATCTCCTTGATGCAGGGCGCGCACCAGGTCGCCCAGAAGTTGACCACCACCCATTTCCCGCGATGCGCCGCAAGTTCGTATGCGGGCCCGTCCACCGTCCCGACCTTCAACACCGGAATCTCCACGGTCGTCTGGTTGGAAGCGGTATCCGGCGCGGTGGCATCCGGCACCACCGGCGGCGTTGCCGCAACTGGAGTAGCCACTGCGTCGCGTTTGCACGCCGCCAGGGCGAGCAGGAAAAACGCGCCGTAAAGCATTGCTCTGGATTTCATATTCCGCTGTTGCCTTTGTTCGTATAGAGGTCGCTGACCCTGCGCTTCAGCAGCACGCGCAGTGGGATACGCAGTTCGTCGAGCGCGTTTCGGGCTGCGACACCCAGCATGTCGTCATGGCAAGGCAGATGCGCCTCGGCCACCGGAACCCGTAGCTGGCATGCCTCATAGAGCTCGGCAAGGGTCATGTCGTCCAAGTCGCGCGCCAGCAGCCACTCGCCATGCTCGTCGCGGCGCAACAGGTTGATGTCGTCTAGCTGGCACAGTAACTGCTGTGCCAGAGAATCGGTCAGGATCGGTTCCAGATTCAATATCTGATCGCTGTGCAGGCCCCGGCCTTCGGCGCGTGCTTCATGGAAGCGTCCTAGCAGGCGAAGCAACGCATAGAACTCGTATCCCAGCGGCAACCGCATCGACGCCGGCTGGTAGCGGAACGCGGCGATCGCCGAGGCGAACGAGGCGCCAAGCAGGATCGCGGCCCAGCCCAGATAGATCCACAGCAGCAGAATCGGCAGCACCGCCAGCGGGCCATAGATGTTCTGATACGAATTGAAGCTGCCCAGATAGACGCCCAGCGCCCATTTGATGATCTCCAGCAAGATCGTGGCCATCAACGCCCCCGCCACCGCGTAACGCAGCTTGATGGTGCGGTGGGGCACCACGCGGTAGATCGCGGCGATGGCGCCGAACTCGATCAATACCGGCGCAAGAGTCAGGCTCAGCGTCTGCAAGACTTTGCCGCCGCTGGTCGCGAAAACCGGCAACGCGAAGAAGCGTACGGAGATCGCCAGCGAGGCCGCCGCTACCAGCGCGCCCAAGGTGAGCACCGTCCAGTACACCAGGAAGCGGCTGAGCTGCGGGCGGGTCGTGCCTACCCGCCAGATCCGGTTGAAGGTGGCCTCCACGCTGTTCAAGGTGATCAGCAGCGAAACCACCAGGGCTATGACGCCGGCGATGGTCAACTTGCCGGCGCTGGCCGAGAACTGCTTGAGGTACCCCGACACCGAGCTCGCGGCGCTGGGCACGAAATTGGAGAAAATGTAATCGCTGAGCTGATCGCTCCATTCACTGAACACAGGGAATGCCGACAGCACTCCGAACACCACCATGGCCAGCGGCACCAATGCGAATACGGTGGTGTAGGCCAGCGCGGCAGCGGCCTGAAACAGACGGTCGTCTAGGAAGCGTTTGGCCAGGAAACGCGCGAAGGTGCCCATCCGCGCGCGGTCGCGCATGCGTTCGGTCCAGCGATTCAATGAATCCAGCGGTTCCATTGGCGGAAGGTTACCCGATGCGCGGAGCCTGCGACATCGCCGATACTAGGCACCATTGGAACGATTGGGCGGGGCGATGCCGGAAATTTTGGTGCTCTATTACAGCCGCGGCGGCTCGGTGGCCCGGCTGGCGAAGCAGGTCGCCCGCGGCGTGGGTGAAATCGCGGGGATGAGCGCGCGCTTGCGCACGGTGCCGCCTGTGGCTGCGGTGACGCTACAAGCGTCGCCCCCGGAACCGGAGGAAGGCGCTCCGTATGTGCACGTGCGCGACCTGGCGGAATGCGTCGGGCTGGTGATCGGCAGCCCTACCCGATTCGGCAACATGGCCGCACCGCTGAAGCATTTCATCGATGGCCTGGGCGCCGAGTGGGCTAGCGGAACTCTGGTGGATAAGCCTGCGGGGGTCTTCACCTCCACCGCCACTCAGCATGGCGGTCAGGAGTCGACACTGCTTTCGATGCAGCTCCCGTTGCTGCATCACGGATGCGTGATCGTCGGCCTGCCGTATACCGAGCCGGCCCTGAGCACGACGCGCGGCGGCGGCACCCCTTACGGCGCCAGCCATGTGGCCGGTGGAGAGGACGACCCGCAGCTGAGCGCGGAGGAAGCGGCCCTCGCCCGTGTCCTGGGCAGGCGTGTGGCGGAGATCGCCAGACGATTGGGAGCAGCGGCATGAAGCCATCGCGCGTAGTCCTGGCTTTGTCGCTGTTCGCGTTATCGGTGCTGTTCTCCCTGTGGTTCCACGACAGCAAGTTGCGCATCGCCGCGATGGCGTTCTTCACCGTGCCTCCGTTGCTGTTGCTGGTCGGAGTGCTGCGCAGCAGCGCCAAGGCCGCGTTCTGGGCCGGGGTGCTGGGGCTGTTCTGGTTCAGCCACGGCGTGATGGAAGCCTATACCCTCGTCGCCGAACGCGCTTATGCCTTGATTGAAGTCGCATTGGCGATCGTGATCGTGGTGGCTTCGAGCTGGCCTGGCGTCAGCGCGCGCTTCGGCAAGAAAAAGGCGGCAGGCGACGCATGATTTCCCCCGTCGCGCGCGTTCTCTCCGCCATCGCCGTCGCCTGCCTGACGCTGTGCGTCCCGCTGGTCCACGCCGACGAATATTGCGAACCCGTGGCGGAGCAAAGCGTGAAGAATGCGGACCAATCGACGCTGTCCGTAAGCACCACCTGCGACGAGAGCGGAAACCGCAGGTACCTCCTGCGCGCGCATGCGAAGGATGGCGGCAGCGACCAGAAAATCCTCGAAGTGGAAAGCGAGTACGCGCCCATGGGCAGCGCCAGCTTGGTCGATATCGACAACGACGGCTATCACGAGGTCGAAGTGCGCGGCATGTGCGGTGCGGGCCCCAACTGCGAAGGCGAGCTCTACCGCATCGATCGCGAGACCGGAAAACTGGAGCTTTTCTTCAGCGGCGGCTATGCCGAGCTGTCGGTCATCGACGGTTATCTGATCGAGGCCGGTCGCGCCAGCTGCTGTTCCTGGGAATACCACGCCTACCGGCTGGACGGGCGCACCGGCGCGCTCGACTACGACGATATGGATTTCATGGTCGAAGTCGGCGTCGACACGGAAAATATCGATGAAGAAGCGCCGGCGCGCTGCACCTTCAGCCGTGCCGAGGACGGTACGCGCACAGTCATGCGGCCGCCGGGCCGGAAATGGCTACAGCTGTGCACGCTGTACGGCGACTATCATCTGACCACACTCAAAGAAGCGCGTGCGGCGGAAATCGCCAATCGCGCGCAGGAGTAAGCGAGATGGAAGAACTACTGATCGTCACCACCGGTGGCACCATCGACAAGATCTATTTCGACGACAAGTCGGACTTTCAGGTCGGCGATCCGCAGATCGGCCGCATCCTGCAGGAGCTGGGGGTGGCGTTCCGTTTCAATGTAATCCCCATCATCCGCAAGGATTCGCTGCATATCAGCGACGCCGACCGCGAACTGGTGCGCGACACCATCGCCGCGCAAGCCGCGCGGCACGTGCTGATCACGCACGGCACCGACAGCATGGTCGCGACGGCCAAGGTGCTGTCCAGCATCGAAGGCAAGACGATTGTTTTGACCGGCGCGCTGAATCCGGCGCGCTTCCGCGGGTCCGATGCTGAGTTCAATATCGGCTGTGCGGTGGGTGCGGTGCAGTCGCTGCCGGCTGGCGTCTATATCGCCATGAACGGACGCATCTGGGATCCGGCGAAAGTGCGCAAGAATGTTTCTGCCAATCGCTTCGAAGCGGCGGATTGATATATCGCAATAAGCAGAGGTATTCGAGTTTCAGCCTGCGGTGCCGTGCTGTTTTCTCCTCTCCCCTTGTGGGAGAGGATGCCCGCAAGGGCAGGAGAGGGGAGCGTGAGCGCAGCGAGCGTGCTTTTGCTTCGCCCGAAATACTAAGTACGAAGATCAAAAGCCGACCCCTCTCCCGGCCTTCGGCCACCCTCTCCCACAAGGGGAGAGGGACAACGTCGGCGGTGACCACGCCGGATTTCGCTGCACAAAAAAGAAACCCCGGCTTGCACCGGGGTTTCCATTCGCCGTCCTGGCGGCCTTCGATCAGAAGGTGACGCTCCAGCTGTTGATGTAGCCGGTGTCGCCGCCCGCGTTGTCGTTCACGCGCAGGTTCCAGGTGCCGTTCAACGCTTCGCTCGACAGGTTCACGGTGTAGGTCGAGTTGATGTTGTCGGCGCTGCCGCCACTACGGTTGTGCAGCACGTACACGCTGCCATCGGGAGCCACCAAGTCCACCTTCAGGTCGCCGATGTAGGTGTGCACGATATTCACCGCCACCGAAGTGCTGGCCAGTCCGCTGCCGCTGCGACCGGACACGGTGATCGGGCTGTTGACCGTGACGTTGTCGCCAATGGCCACGTCGGTGCCGTTGGTGTACGTCTGCGTGCCGCCACCGCCGCCGGTGGTGTAGCTGCCGGTCAGGCTGACGCCGGAGAAAGCGGAATAGGCTTTCAGCCGCACGTAGTAGGTGCCTGCGGTGGGCGTGGCGAAGGTGCAGGTTTCGGCATTGCCGTTCACGTACGGTCGGCAGTCGTACACCGTGTCCGTCGGGGCGCTGCCGGACTTGACGTACATATCCATGTCGCCGGTACCACCCGAGGTGGTGAAGGTCAGGTTGGAAGCTCCTGCCGGCACGACCATGGTGTAGTTCAGTGATGCCCCGGTGGCCGCGGACAGACCCGTCACCGGAACGCCGTTGCTCAACACCGTGCCGCCACCGCCGGAGCTCACTGTGACCGAGCTGGTCTTGGTGTTGGTGGCGCCACCGTTGTCGGTCACCGTCAGGGTGACGGTATAGGTGCCCGCCGCCGAGTAGGTCTTGCTCGGATTGGTAGCCGTGGAGGTGGTGCCGTCGCCGAAGTTCCAGCTGCGCGAGGCGATGCTGCCATCGCTATCGGTGGAAGTGTCGGTGAAGCTGACGGTGAGCCCGCTGGCCGAGGAAGTGAAGTTGGCCACCGGAGCGACGTTGCCGCTGCCACCGCCTGCCGCATCCACCGCCGCCTTGGCGTTGACGATACCCGCGCCGATCGGTTGCGAAGGCGTGGACGGGAACGCGCGCGCGCTGCTCTTCAGCAACGCTTCCACCTGTGCGGGCGTCTTGGGCGTGGCAGAAACCGCTTGTATCAGTGCCACCACGCCGGCGACATGCGGTGTCGCCATCGAGGTGCCGCTGTAGGACGCGTAGGTTTCCGCGCCGGGAGTACGCGCACCTGCGTTCAAGGTGGAGAGGATGCTCGAACCCGGAGCCGCGACATCCACCAGCGCGCCATAGTTGGAGAAGCTGGAGCGCGCGCCCGTGCTGGTGATGGAACCCACTGCGACCACGTTGTTGCAGTTGGCCGGCGAGGCGTTGGATACGTTGACGTTATCGTTGCCGGCGGCGATTACCAGTGTGGTGCCGCGCGACACCGCCCCATTGATGGCGGTCTGCGTGGTGGCGCCGCAAGCGCCGCTACCGCCGAGACTGAGGTTGATGACTTCGGCCGGATTGGCATTGGCCGGCACACCGCTGACGGTGCCGCCGGAAGCCCAGATGATAGCGTCGGCGATATCCGAATCGTAGCCGCCGCACTTGCCCAGCACGCGTACGGGAACGATCTTGGCGCCATAGGCCACGCCCGCAACGCCCACGCCGTTGTTGGTCACTGCCGCTACCGTGCCGGCGACATGGGTGCCATGCCAGCTGGAATTGGAAGCCGGCACACCCGCTCCGCATTCGTTGGCGTTGTAGCCATCGCCCGGATCGGCCGGGTTGGAATCACGCCCATCGCCGTCCACCGAAACCGCGGTGTCGATGATGAAGTCGTAACCCGGCAGGATATTGGCATTGAGGTCGCTATGAGTGGTGATGCCGGTGTCCAGGATGGCGACGACGGAGCCGGCGCCGTTGGTGGTATCCCAGGCTTCGGTAGCGCGAATGCCGCCCGCGCCGGTGCCATAGCCCCATTGTTCGCTGAAGCGGGGATCGTTGGGGGTCAGTAGAGGTTTGTTGAGTTTGTCGACTTCCACATATTCGACGTTCGGGTTCGAAGCCAGCTGACGCATCAGCGATTCGGCTTCTACGCGGTCCAACTTGCGGTCGGATCGGACGACGTCGGCGCCTACTGCCAGGCGGCGCAGTTGTCTGACCTCCAGCGCGCGGCCGGCCTTGGCCGGAATGGCGCGGGTCGCCGATTGCAGCGCAGTATCCAGCGAAGTCGTACTCGCGCGCTCGGTGCTGCCGTCGCGGTATTTGACGATGAAGCGATCGAAGTTCTTCTGCTCGGGGGATTGCAAACCGCTCAGATCGATGCGGCCCGCCGCCATGGCGGGCATTGCGCACATTGAGGAGATTGCGATAGCGGTGGCGCTGGCCAATACATGCAAACGCAGACGACGCTTTGAGACATCTGACATTGAAGTTCCCTCTACATAGTAGTGATGCCGCTGGTGCGGCTGTTTCGGGAACGGCCGTGACTTGGAACAGGGGTGGTGACGGCCGCTTCCGCTGGGGAAGCGCCGAACGACGCATCCTGAGCCGAACCTAACCGGCTGTGCGGCATGCGCACAAGGTGGTTTGATGAGGAATCTCACGGAATGGAACGGGTGTTACGTTCCCGCATCCACATATGTGACGGGAATCGGTTACAAATGTAACTGTAATCGTTTGCGGGCGTGACAGCGGCCCGAAGGATAGCGGTGGAATTCACGCCGATCCTGC
This sequence comes from Pseudoxanthomonas sp. P4_B2, assembly GCF_056402315.1. Classification (NCBI taxonomy): domain Bacteria; kingdom Pseudomonadati; phylum Pseudomonadota; class Gammaproteobacteria; order Lysobacterales; family Lysobacteraceae; genus Pseudoxanthomonas; species Pseudoxanthomonas sp. P4_B2. The sequence goes on along the minus strand of NZ_JBFUHQ010000004.1, from coordinate 349,194 downwards.
CCCAATGCTGCATTACGGGACCGCATTGCGCGGCCGGATATGCCTCAGAGCATTCCTGTTTCCAGTTTTGCCGCTTCCGACATCATGTGTCGGCCCCAGGGTGGGTCGAATACCAGTTCGACGTCGGCCTCGACCACCGTGGGAATGAGTTCCAGCTTGTTGCGCACGTCGTCGACCAGGATCTCGCCCATGCCGCAACCGGGCGCGGTCAGGGTCATCTTTACTTCCACTTCGCGCTGGCCGTCGTCGCGGTGGCGCAGGTTGGCCTCATAGACCAGGCCGAGGTCGACGATGTTGAACGGGATCTCCGGATCGAAGCAGGTACGCAGCTGCTTCCAGATCAGCTGTTCGACTTCCTCGTCGCTGGCGTTCTCGGGCAGGCTCAAGGACTCGGCGGGCTCCTTGCCGATGGCATCGCCGTCCTGCCCGGCGATGCGGAACAGGTTGCCTTCCACGAATACCGTGTAGCTCCCACCCAGCGCCTGGGTGATGTAGCCGAAACTGCCCGCAGGCAGAGTGACGCTGTCGCCCTGCGGAACGAGGACGGCGGCGCAATCGCGCTCGAATTGGACAGGTTCGCTGCTGCGGGAATACATGACAACCAGATGGGGGCCGCGCCGGCTGGCGCAAGTCGCCATTTTACGCTCTACGTCTGCCTGCGAGCCGTTGGCGGCCATAAAGCGCGGACAACGGTGTGTTCTGGACCGGGGACTGCGTAAGGGGGTTCCGGATCCTGCCGTCCAAAAGCTCTTGGGCGCTCCGCGGTTGTGTGCGAATCGCAATGGAGCGAGGAGCAAGGCGGGCGGCACAGTATCCTATGCCGTCACGCCGGAGCCACGATGCAAGAATCCACCCTGCCCCACCGCTCGATACGCTGGCTTGCGCTGGTGATGTTGTTATTGGGCGGACTCTGCTTCGCCGTAGTTTGGATCATGCTGGCGGTTTATCTGGGAAAACCCTGCGGCTGGATGGCCGTGCTGGGTGCCCTGGATGCTGCCGTGATGCTGCGTTTGGGCGGAATGCGGCGCGGCGCGGGGCGTGCGCTGCTGGCGGTGCTGGCGACACTGGCGATCATCGTGCTGGCCAATTGGGGCATCGCAGCCACGCAGATTGGTTTTGCCATGGGACTGAATCCATGGGATTCGGCGCTCAAGCTGGGCATGGGCTACGCCTGGACGCTGGCGGGATTGGCCAACCAGATGGCGGACCGGGCGTGGATGGCAGTGGCGCTGGTGGTCGCGGCCGTAGCCGCGCGCTGAAGCCTCCACCCCAGGTAGAGCCGAGCTTGCTCGGCTTCTCTTCGCCTTCACATCTGGCGAGCAAAAGCATCCGAGCAAGCTCGGATCTACACGATGGTTTAATGTCCGCCGTCCAGCGCCTTCAACTCGCTGACCAGCGCACTCGCCATCTCAGCGCCATCGCCGTAAAGCATGCGGGTGTTGTCGGCGTAGAACAGCGCATTCTCGATACCGGCGAAACCGGTACCTTTGCCGCGCTTGATGACGATGGTGTTCTTCGAATTGACCACGTCCAGGATCGGCATGCCGTAGATCGGCGACGCCGGATCGGTCTTGGCCACCGGATTGACCACGTCGTTGGCCCCGATCACCAGCGACACATCGGTGTTGGGGAACTCGGGGTTGACGTCGTCCATGTCGGCAATCAGATCGTAGGGAACGCCCGCTTCGGCCAGCAGCACGTTCATATGTCCGGGCATGCGACCGGCCACGGGATGAATGGCGAACTTCACCTTCACGCCGCGCTCCATCAGCTTCTGCGCCAGTTCCCAGATCTTGTGCTGGGCCTGCGCCACCGCCAGGCCGTAGCCGGGCACGATCACCACCCGCTCAGCGAAAGCCATCATCGCCGCAACGTCGCCGGCCTCGATGGGCTTTTGCGAGCCGGTGATTTCCTGCATTTCACCGCCGCCGCCGCCGAAGTTGGAAAACAGCACGCCACTGATCGGGCGGTTCATGGCCTTGGCCATCAGTCGCGTCAGCAGGATGCCGGCTGCGCCGACCATCATGCCCGCGATGATTAGCGTCTCGATGCCCAGCACGTAGCCTTCGAAAGCAACGGCCAGACCGGTGAATGCGTTGTAGAGCGAGATCACCACCGGCATGTCCGCGCCGCCAATCGGCAAAGTCATCAGGATGCCCAACGCCAGCGCCGCGACGAAGAAGGCGATGATCCACGGCACGCCCAACGTCCACATGGCCAGGCCGCCCAGCACCACGGCGACCACAGCGATCAGCGCATTGAACACCTGTTGGCCGGGGAAGGTGTAGCGCTTGTCCATGCGGCCGTCCAGCTTGGCCCAGGCGATGATGGAACCCGACAGCGATACCGCGCCGATCAGCGCGCCGATCACCGCAAGCAGCAGGGTGACCTTGGAGGGCGATCCGCCCTGCGCCGAATAGCGCAGCAGTTCCACCGCGCCGATCGCGGCAGCGGAACCGCCGCCCATACCGTTGTACAGCGCCACCATCTGCGGCATGTCGGTGATGGCCACGCGGTTGGCGGAAATCCACGCCGCCGCGGTGCCGATGGCCACCGCGGTGAAGATCAGCAGATGGTTATCCAGCTCCGGGAGCAGGAAGGTCGCCGCAGTGGCGATCAGCATGCCCAACCCGGCCCAGCGGATGCCGCTGCGCGCGGTCATCGGCGAGGCCATGCGCTGCAGGCCCAGCAGGAACAGCGTGGCGGCGACCAGATAGCTCAGCTTGACGAAGGTCGACAGCAGTTCCGGGGTGACCCAGCTCATGGCTTGGCCTCCGGCTTCTTGGAGGACTTGAACATGTCCAGCATGCGCTCGGTCACCACGTAGCCGCCGGCGGCATTGCCGGCGCCCAGCAGAACAGCAACGAAGCCGATCACCTTCTCCAGCGTGGTATCGGCATGCCCCAGCACGATCATGGCGCCGATCAGCACGATGCCGTGGATGAAGTTGGAGCCCGACATCAGCGGCGTATGCAGGATCACCGGCACCCGCGAAATGATCACGTGCCCGGCGATGGCCGCCAGCATGAAGATGTACAGGGCCACGAAACCGTCGCTCATCCATTCTCTCCTCGGGCACTGCGCCCTGCCCGCATCATAACCGGGCCCTGAATCCGTTGGCAGCAAGGTCAACCGTTGGTCCGCGACTGCGTTTTCTTCCCCATATCCAACCCGCCAACCTACGAGGACGACCGCGATGACATACAAGCCCCTGCTGGTGCTCGCTACATTGCTGCTGGGCGTCGCCGGCGTGGTCTCCGCCCGCGACGCGCGTGCCGGCGATGTCGGCGACCGTATCGACCATCGTCTGGATCGCAGAGGCGACCGGGTGGAACAACGCCTCGACCTCAAGGGCGACCGCATCGAAACCCGCTACGACCAGCGCGCGGCCCGGGCGGACAACCACGGCCATCCACGCGCAGCCGATCGCCTGGAAGCTAGGGGCAACCGTATCGACCGCCGGCTGGACCGCAAAGGCCAGATTGCGGACAACCGTCTGGACCGCCGCGGCGACCGTTTCGACCATCGTTGGGATCGCAGGCACTAAGCTGTGCTGGTGAGTGCTGACATCAGCCAGGCTGGCTTCGACCAGAAGTCCGACAACGCCGCACGTCCAGCCGCTGCGACGCTGGAGCTGTTCCTGGCTGGTATCGGCACCCGTGCGTTTCGCTTCGCCGAAGCCGGCCTGCGCAGCCGCGACGATGCGCTGGATGCGGTGCAGGACGCGATGATGAAGATGCTGGGATACCGCGAACGTCCCGCCGCCGAATGGACCCCGTTGTTCTGGAGCATCCTGCGCCGCAAGATCGTGGACGTGCAGCGGCGCGGTAATTTCCGCCTGCGTTTCTTCGCTCCGACCAGCGAACGCAGCGAGGGCAATATGGTCGACTGGGCCGACCCCGCCACAGGGCCTTCCCAGGCCCATGACCAGCGCGAGGCATATGCCAAGCTAACCCTGGCCCTGCGCAAGCTGCCGGCGCGCCAGCGCGAAGCCTTCACCCTGCGCGTACTGGAAGAACTGGACGTGGCCGAAACGGCCAAGGCCATGGGTTGTTCGGAAGGCTCGGTCAAGACCCACCTGTCGCGCGCGCGCGATGCTTTGCAAAAACAACTGGAGGATTTCCGATGAACATGCCAATCGACCGCACGGAAATCGACAACGAGAAACCGATCGACAACAGCGAGCCCTTCGACCGCCGCATGCGTCAACTGCATGCCACGGCCGTGACCCAGCTTTCGCCGCAGACGCTGGCGCGACTGCGCAGCGCGCGCCAACAAGCGCAGACATCGGCGCCGCGACGCGGACACGCCTGGCGCTGGGCGACTGCGACCGCGTTCTCCGCCGTGCTGGCGGTGACCATCGGGCTGCAACTGCTGCCGAAGCCGGGCTCCACGCCCGCCGCCCAGCCCGTCGTCGCGACCATCAGCAGCGATGACGCATATGCGGACAGCGTGAGCGCGCTGGATGAAAACCCCGACCTGTACGTGTGGCTGGCTTCTTCCGAAGCCGAGCCGCTGGCAATGGAGTAATCGAAATGAAGACCGTTCTTTCCCGTTCCCTGGCGCTGGGCCTGTTGTTGCTGGCCGGCAACGCGCTGGCGCAGTCGACGCCTGCGCAACCGCTTCCCGAATGGGAGAAATTGACTCCGCAACAGCGCGACGCATTGATTGCGCCGATACGCGAACGTTGGAATAGCGATGCCGACGACCGTCCGCGCATGCTGGAGCACGCGCAACGTTGGAAGAGCATGACCCCCGAACAACGTAGACAGGCGCGCAAGGGCATGCGCCGCTTCGAAGGCATGAACCCCCACCAGCGTGAAGAGGCGCGCGTGCTGTTCTTGCGCATGAAGGACCTGCCGCCGGAGCAGCGCAAGAAGTTGCGCGATGACTGGAAAACCATGACTCCGGAACAGCGCCGCGCGTGGATACAGAAGAATGCGCCGCGGGATTCGAGGCCGGAGTTGCCGCCATTACCGCCCCCGAGCCGATAGCATCGACTACAGGACGACTTGCAACACAAATGTTCGTCATCCCGGCGAATGCCGGGATCCAACTTTGAGTGTGTTGATGGCTGGATCCCGGCATTCGCCGGGATGACGACCTTTATCTTTCAGGGTGAACTGTAAAGGCACGTACTCGGCCTGCTGCTCTCTGCCTGCTCCGTCTGTTACCCGGTAATTTTTTACTCCGCCGCAACCACTTCCGGCCACCGCGTCTTCGCCAACAACTCGTCGTTCCAGTCGAAATTGATCGCGCCTTCCTTGACGAACAAGGAAACGAAATTGAACACGTTGCGCGAATACATCTCGCTGGCGTGCACTGCGCCCATGCTGGCCAGGTTCAAGGGGCCGGCCACGGTCACGCCGTTGAGTTCGATGGTTTCGCCCGGCTGGGTCGCCTCGCAATTGCCGCCGGTTTCGGCGGCCAAATCCACGATCACGCTGCCGGGTTTCATGGCTTCCACCATGGGCATGGTGATGATCTTGGGCGCGGGACGGCCCGGCACCGCGGCGGTGCAGACCACTACATCGATGCCCTTCAGGTGCTCGGCCAGACGCCGCTGCTGTTCGGCGCGTTCCTCATCGGTGAGCTGGCGCGCGTAACCGCCCTCGCCCGCCGCGCTGACGCCAAGATCCAGGAATTTGCCGCCCAGCGATTCGATCTGTTCGCGCGTTTCCGGGCGCACATCGAAGCCTTCCACCTGCGCACCCAGGCGCTTGGTGGTGGCGATGGCTTGCAATCCGGCCACGCCGGCGCCGACGATCAGTACCTTTGATGGGCGAATGGTGCCGGCAGCGGTGGTCAGCATGGGGAAGAAGCGTGGCGCCAACTGCGCGGCGATCAACACGGCTTTGTAGCCGGCCATGCCGGCCTGCGAACTAAGCACGTCCATCGCCTGGGCGCGCGTGGTGCGCGGCAGCTTTTCCAGTGGGAACGAGAGGATGCCGCGCGCCTTGAGCGCATCGCCGCGCGCCGCATCGGCTTGTGGTTGCAGCATGCCGACCAACGTCGCGCCCTGCTTCAATTGTCCGATGGCAGCGGGATCTGGCGACTGCACGCAAAGCACCAGATCGGCCTGGGCCGGCGTGTCGTGCGTCGCCATTTGCGCACCCGCATCGATATAAGCCTGGTCGACGAACCCCGCACCCAGCCCGGCGCCGGGCTCGACCTTGATGCTGGCACCTGCGGCCACGAGCTTCTTCACCGTTTCCGGGGTGGCGGCCACGCGACGCTCACCGGGCGCCGACTCCTTCAACACCAGCACTTCAATCGCCATGTTTCCCTCACCCATCGGATTCCAGACTGCCGATGCTAGCAAAGCGTGGGGAGGAAGGCCGATCCGGAAGATAAAGAGGGGCTGGACTGCTTCGGCTTCGGCTTCGGCTTCGGCTTCGGCTTCGGCTTTGGCTGTTGCCCCATCAACCCGTGAGACGCGGCGAGCGGGTCGGGAAAACCCCGCAGGGGCGGCGCACAAGGATGTGCGCCGTTTCCGGAGGCGCAGGAGGCGCCTTACGGAAATTCCCGGCCTGCTTGCGAACCCCACGGCTTCATCGTGGGGCGCGCCGTAGAGCCTGCCCCGTACTTGATACGGGGCGGCTTTCTTTTGGTTACTTTTCTTTGCCGTTCAAAGAAAAGTGACTCGCGCGTAGCGCGAATGCTTTTGCTTGAAACGATAAAGCAAAGTCCTGGATCCCCGCCTTCGCGGGGTGACGGCAAAAGCAAGATCAAGATGGATCCCAGCGTTCGCTGGGATGACGATGACTCTGGGCGACTCAGGAAATCAGGCGCCGACCGCCGACTTTTCCGGGTCCAGCCGCTCGATCACGCCCTGCATCGCACTGTCGAACGCATCCTCTTCCTCATGCGTGCGCAAACGGCCCATGCGCACCATCATCGCCAGCTCTTCAGGCGAGGCTACGCAGAAACGCACGCCACGGCGATTGACGAACAACAGACGCGAGGAAATCGGGCTGACCCACGACAACTTACCCGCTTGCACCTTGTTGTCCTTGTCCACGAAGTCCAACCACGTGCCAATCGGCAGCGAGCGGAAATGGTCGGCATCGGTGCTGTCGAAATCCAGCGTGTCGGTGCCGCCGACCAACTGGATGGAAACCGAATCGTCCTCCGCCACCTTCGGCAGCACGACCTGCGGCAACTCCGGAAGCTGCCTTTCCAGATCCGGACGCGAGGCCGCCACCGCCTGCAAGGTGTCGTGGAGCGCATCGACCGCGGAACTGGCGGCGTCGGAATTCATGCCGACGCTGGCGAATACCTTCTGCAGCGAGGGCCGCCAGGCCTGCAGCCACGGCTTGCCGATGATCTGGCGCTGGGCTTCGGTAAGTTCTTCCATCAGCCCATCGGCCAGAGCCAGCGCATCGCGCAAGCCATCGCCGTCCTCGCCTTCGCGCAACACGGTCATGGTGACGTGGTGGGCCCAGGGCTGGCGCATGAAATCGTCGATGGCCTGCGGTACATGGCGGCCATCCAGACGGGTGGACAGCTCCAGCGCCATGCGTACGCGCGCGGTTTCCAGACGCTCCTGGCCGCTCTGTATTTCCGCAGCGCGGCGTTCGGCGATCTCGATGCGGCGCTTGTGCTGGCCCAGGAAGTCCCGGAATTCCTCTTCCAGGGTCAGGAAGATGGCGAGGTTCTCGTTGAATTCGGCGGTCAGGCGGCCCACGACCTCCTCCACCTTGGTCATCAGCGTGCGCTCTGCCGCGCTCTCACCGTTGTTGCCCTCGCAAGCCTCGGCCAGCACGTTGAGCAGGCGCCTCGCCGGGTGGGTCTTCTGCACGAACATGCGTCGGTCCAGCAACGCGACCTTGACGAAGGGAACCACCAGCCGACCGATCAGCTCGCGCGGGCGGCCTTCCAGGTCGCGTTCGTCCAGCATGACGTCGAAAAGCATGCCGACCAGATCGATGGCATCCTCGTCTACCGGCGCCAGACGCGCGGTCGAAGGGTCCACGCCCAATTGCGTGGCGCCGCTGAGCACTTCGCTCTTCAGGCGCTGGGCCAGCGATTCGCCGGTATCGCCGATGGCCGCGCGCAGCGTGGCGCTGGGCGTACTCTGCAACAGGGAAAGCACCGAGAGCATTTCGCGCTGCGACAGCGGGCGATGCTCGCCGGAGGAAGAGCGCGAAGGTTCCGGGCTTTCGCGATTGCTTCGTGATTCCTGCAGCAAGTGGTGCAGCGCTTCCAGCAGCACGCCCTGCGCGCCGCCGGCATATTCCGCGGGACCGTCGCCGAAATTGTTCTGGCCCATCGACGCTTGCATGCCGCCCTTCATTCCGGCCATGCGGTGGGTGAAGCGGGCCGCCCAGGCCGGCGCACTGGCCTCGTCTTCGTCGGCCATCGAGTGGTCGGCCATCGGCTCCGGAGCGCGCTGCGCCGGGCGTGCGGGCGTGCGGGTAGCGGGCATCTCGGGCAATACGCCCGCTTGCGCCAGCCTCTGGTCCAGCGCTTCGTAGATGCGGCCGATGCCGGGTACCAGATCGCGCTCGCACAGCTTGATCACTACCAGCCGCACTTCCAGGGTCAGCTCGCAAGTCGAGAAGGCCTCATGGATGGCGACGCCGATATGTTCGGGGCCGATGGGGTTGTGGTCGACGTCCAGCACCAGATTCCCGGCGATCCAGCCCAGCCGGCGATCCAGCCGCACCAGGACGGTCTTGCATTCGCGCAGAATGACGCTGGCCAGGTTGCGCGCGGCCAGACGGGATTCCAATTCCTGATCGGAGATCAAAGTGAGCGCGCTGGTGGGCTCGGCCAGTGCGCTTTCCGCGGACTGCGGCTCGCCAACCTCCAGCGATTGCCAGGCCTTGTCCAGATGGGCGCGGAAACGGCGGATGACTTCTTCGCGGCGGCGGCGCAATTCGCGCATCGCGTCCAGGAAAGCCATCTGCGAATTGCCGGCGCGCTCGGCGCGGTCGAATAAGGCGTCGTCGAAACGGCCCAGCGCCACGGCAAAGGTATCCACCAGAGGCGGCACCGCCGTTTCCCGTGCCTGGCTAAGCAGTCGCGGGTCGCGACCGTAGCGTTCGGCGTTTTGATAGCTGCTGGACATGCGCAAGGTTCCCCGCCTTGGCAGGCGAAAAAGCAAGAGGAAGAAAGCGGCCCCAGTTCCGCCCCGACAGCTTAGGGAATCTGAACCGGCTGCAACCGTGACCCGTTAGGCAGTTTGATGCTGTGCAACATCCTGTCCATGTTTAAACTGTGCCCATGCGCGCATCCGACCCCCTGCGATTCCTCGACTTACGCCGGTCCGTTCCTTCCAAGCAGCTCGACGCTCCCGGCCCCGACGCTTCCACCTTGTTGCGTATGTTGACGGCGGCAGTGCGTGTTCCCGACCACGGCAAACTGGTTCCGTTCCGCTTCCTCCGCATCGAAGGCGAAGCGCGCCATGCGCTGGGTAGCGCTCTGGTCGCCCGTACTTTGCAGCGCGATCCTGATGCGCCCGTGGCGGCGATCGACAAGGAACGCATGCGTTTTTCGCATGCGCCGCTGATTATCGCCGTGATCGCGCGACTGACTCCGGACCACAAAGTGCCGGAGCAGGAGCAACTACTCAGCGCCGGCTGCGTTTGCTTCGCTCTGTTGCAATCGGCGCAAGCGCTGGGTTTCGGCGCGCAATGGCTTACTGGCTGGGCGGCCTATGACGAAACGATCGGGAACACGCTAGGCTTGCAGGCGCACGAGAAAGTGGTCGGCTTCATCCATATCGGCACGGCCAAACTGGACGTACCCGAACGCGAGCGCCCCGACGCCGCCGCATTGCTGAGCGACTGGAATCCGCCGGTTGCGAGCCCGCCGAATCATGCTTGAAGCGACGGCCGCTCCTGCGTTGAAGTCGCCGCTGTACCTGGTGGACGCCAGCCTGTACGTGTTCCGCGCCTGGCATTCCATGCCAGATCAGTTCCACGACGCCGACGGCTGGCCGACCAACGCGGTGCACGGCTTCGCGCGCTTCGTATTGGAACTGTTGGAGCAGGAACGCCCGCAGCACATCGCCATCGCTTTCGACGAGGCCTTGGACAGCTGCTTCCGCAACAAACTGTATCCGGCCTACAAAGCCAATCGCGATCCGGCGCCGGAGGAACTCAAGCGCCAGTTCACTCACTGCAAGGCGCTGTGCGCCGCGCTTGGCCTCAATGTGCTGGCGCATAGCGAATACGAGGCCGACGACCTGATCGGCAGCGCTCTGCATTCCGCCCGGCCACGCGGCTTCCGCGGCGTGATCGTGTCGGCGGACAAGGACATGTCGCAACTGCTGTGGGAGGCGGACGAGCAGTGGGACTTCGCGCGCGGGCAACGCTGGGGCATGGCCGGGGTCAAGACCCGGCATGGCGTGGAGGCCGCGCAGATCGCCGACTATCTGGCGCTCACCGGCGACGCGGTCGACAACATTCCCGGCGTCACCGGGATCGGCGCGAAGTCGGCGGCGATCCTGCTGGCGCACTTCGGCAGCCTGGATGTTTTGCTTACGCGCATCGACGAAGTAGCTTTCCTGCGCATGCGCGGCGCGGCGCAGATGGCCGTGCGACTGCGCGAACAACGCGAACACGCGCTGCTGTGGCGGCAACTCTCTACCATCGCGCTAGATGCGCCTGTCGACAACGCGGAGCCCGACTTCATTCGCGCCAGTGTCGACGCCGGCATGCTCGAAGCGCTTTCCGAATCGTTGCGTTTCGGCCCAATGACGCGCCGCCGCCTACGTACCGCCGCCGGACTGGGCGACAACACCGGTTACTAATAAGCAACGCATTCCGAATAGCATGTCCGCATGAACGACAAGACCACACCGCCCAAGACCGTCTACGAAGGTAAATACCTGCGCATGATCGAGCGCGGCACCTGGGAATATGTGGAACGCACCCACGCCAGCGGCCTGGCCGCGATCATCATCGCGGTGACGCCGGAGGACAAGGTGCTTTTCGTCGAACAGTTCCGCGTACCGCTGCAGGCGGCGACCATCGAGATGCCGGCAGGATTGGTGGGCGACATCGATGCGGACGAATCCATCGAGATCTCGGCGATCCGCGAGCTGGAAGAGGAAACCGGCTGGACCGCCACTCACGCCGACGTGCTGATGATCGGTCCGACCTCCTCCGGCATGGCCAGCGAGAAGATCGCCTTCGTCAGAGCCACCGGCCTGAGGCGGGTCGGCGCAGGGGGCGGCGATGGCGACGAGGACATCACTGTCCATGAGATTCCGCGCATCCAGGCCGCCGCGTGGCTGGTGCAGAAAATGACCGAAGGCTACGAACTGGACGCCAAGCTTTGGGCCGGCTTGTGGATGATCGACCACCACCTGGACGGCACGCCGCGTGGATAGGGCGGTGACGTTATTGAGCGCGGACGATCCGGCGCCCTTCACGGTCCATCGTGCGCACGGCGATTCGCCCTTCGTGCTGATCGCCGACCATGCCGGGCAAAGGATTCCCGCGCGCCTCGGCGATCTGGGTCTTTCGCAGGCGGAACTCAATCGCCATATCGGCTGGGACATCGGCATCGCCGGCCTGGCCGAACGCCTGTCCGAGAAGCTCGACGCCTTCGCGATCCTGCAGACCTACTCGCGGTTGGTGATCGACTGCAACCGCCCGCTGGAAGCACCCGGCTCCATTGTCGCGGTCAGCGATGGAACTCCGATTCCCGGCAACGAAAGCCTGGACGACGATGCGAAGACCGCACGCGCGCTGGAGATTTTCGCGCCCTACCACGCGCGCATCACCCAGGAATTGGATCGCCGCAGCGAACGGTCGCCCGCGCCGGTGCTGATCTCGCTGCACAGCTTCACCCCGGTATTCGCGGAATTCACGCGGCCGTGGCACGCCGGAATCCTTTATCACCGCGATACGCGGTTGGCGCACGCCCTGCTCGCCGCGCTAGGTGCGGAACCGGGATTGGAAGTCGGCGACAACGAACCGTACGCGGTCAGCGATGCCACCGATTTCGCCATTCCGGTCCATGGCGAACAGCGCGGACTGCTGCATGTGGAGCTGGAAATCCGCCAGGACCTGATCGCCGATGCGGTGGGCCAGGAAGAATGGGCGGAGCGGCTCGCTCGGCTTTTGCCTGGACTCCTGCCCGGACTATTGCCGGATTTGACGCACGACTGATCCGCTTCTGCTACAACGGTGCTACCCCACGCTTCCAGCACCGCCTTTCGCCCGGATGCACCCGCACGGTGCGACCCAGTGCTGGCGGCTCCCTGTCCGGAGTTCCACGTGCTGATACGCCTAGGCTTCGAAATCACCCACAGCTTCCCGGAACCCACTCCGATGCTGCTGACATTGAATCTGCACGATTCGCGGCGCGCGGATATCGCCATCGCCAAGGAATTGCGAACCTCGCCCGCCGTTCCCCTGCAGCAGTATCACGACGGCTTCGGCAACGTCTGCACGCGGCTGGTTTCGCCCGCCGGATCCTTCACCGTATCCTCGGATATGGTGGTACGCGACACCGGCTGGACCGATGCCGTGGTACCGACGGCGCAGCAGATACCGGTCTACCAATTGCCAGATGAAACCCTGGTCTATCTGCTCGGCAGCCGCTACTGCGAGACGGACAAACTTGCGGAGAAGGCCTGGGATCTGTTCGGCCATACCGCGGCCGGCTGGGCGCGGGTGCAAGCCATCTGCGACTACGTGCACGACCGCATCCAGTTCGGCTACGAGTTCGCGAACGCCACCAAGGGCGCGGCGCAAGCGTTGGAGGAAGGACGCGGCGTGTGCCGCGATTTCGCTCATTCGGCGATCGCGCTATGCCGCTGCTTGAATATCCCGGCGCGCTACTGCACCGGCTACATCGGCGATTTTGGCGTGCCGCCCAGCACCGCGCCGATGGATTTCTCGGCCTGGTTCGAAGCCTTCCTGGATGGGCAGTGGTATACCTTCGATGCGCGCCACAATTTCCCGCGCATCGGCCGCGTGATGATCGCGCGCGGACGCGACGCCGCGGACGTGGCGATCAGCAACACCTTCGGTCCGAACACGCTGGAGAGATTCGAAGTGTGGTCAGAGGAGACCTTCGTGGAAGCGTTGATCCCCCGGTAGGGCGGGTCTTGACCCGCCGTTGCCATCGCACAACCCGCGATGGCAATCAATGAAACGGCTTTCGGTTCGTGATTCACTCCGCCGTGAGGCAACGCGAGTTCACGGGATGGCAATGGCGGGTCAAGACCCGCCCTACGCCTACTTCTCCGCTCTGTGTAGAGCCGAGCTTGCTCGGCTGCTTTTGACTCTGCGCGAAGAGCAGCCGAGCAAGCTCGGCTCTACAACGTCATCATGATGCGAACCTGTCCGTCGCGCTCACCAGCGCATCCACGTGCTCGGCCTCGAACGCCGAGTGTCCGGATACCGGAGAAATCAACAGCTCGGCCTTCGGCCAGGCCTTGTGTAGATCCCAGGCGTTGGCCATCGGGCAGACCACATCGTAGCGGCCGTGCACGATGACGCCGGGAAGGTGCGCGATCTTGTGCGCGTCGCGCAACAGTTGGTCTTCGACCTCGAAGAAACCGCCGTTGACGAAGTAGTGGTTCTCGATCCGAGCAAAGGCCAGCGCGAAAGCCGCGTCTTCATGGCCGCTGACGAAGTCGTGATCCACGCGCAGGAAACTGGTGGCGCCTTCCCACACGCTCCACGCGCGCGCCGCGGCCAAGCGCGTGGCTTCATCGTCGCTGGTCAGCCGGCGATGGAAGGAGGAAATCAGATCGTGGCGTTCGACTACCGGGATGGGCTTGAGGAAATGCTCCCACGCGTCCGGGAACAAGCGCGAGCAGCCTTCCTGGTAGAACCATTCCAGTTCCCAGCGGCGCAGCATGAAGATGCCGCGTAGAACCAGTTCGGTCACGCGCTGCGGGTGTTTCTGCGCGTAGGCCAGCGCCAGGGTGGAACCCCAGCTGCCGCCGAATACCTGCCACTGCTCCACGCCCAGCTTTTCGCGCAGTTGCTCGATATCCGCAACCAGGTGCCAGGTAGTGTTGTCCACCAGGTCGGCATGCGGCTTGGAGCGGCCGGAACCGCGCTGGTCGAACAGCACGATGCGATATTTGGCCGGGTCATGGAACCGCCGCATCTTCGGACTGCACCCAGCGCCGGGGCCTCCGTGCAGCAGGACCACCGGCTTGCCGTTCGGGTTGCCGCACTGCTCGTAATACAGGGTGTGGCGATCGTCGACCTTGAGCGTGCCGGTGTCGAAGGGTTCTATTTCGGGGTAAAGCTGGCGCATGGTTACGGCCCGCGGTTCGGGGCGAGAAGTTTAACGCAGCGCACGAATGTCCTCGCTGCACACGTCGTCATCCCAGCGGCTTTCAACAGCCGAACGGCTGATCAAGCTGGGATCCATCTTGATCTTGATCGCGAAGTTCCAGGCGAAAGTCAAAATGGATCCCAGCTTTCGCTGGGATGACGATGATTGGGATGACGACTTGAAGAGAGCCGGAACTAGCCAAGCCTGCGCCCCAGCGTCACCCTGTCGCGCGACTCCAAGTCGGGTTCAGTGCCGACATCGACGAATCCAGCCGCTTCAAACAAGTCTCTAATTGCAGCGCCTTGCTCCAGACCGTGCTCCAACAGCAACCAGCCGCCGGCCGTGAGATGAGCACCCGCTCCGGAAACTATTTCCCGGATCGCATCCAGCCCATCGGCACCGGACGACAAGGCTGCAGCAGGCTCGAACCGCAAATCCCCTTGTTCGAGGTGCGGATCGCCCTCGGCGACGTACGGCGGATTGCTGGCGATCAGATCGAAGCGCTCGCCCATGAGCGGCGAGAACCAACTGCCCATGCGGAATTCGATATTCCGGAGGCTGTTGCTCTCGGCGTTGTGCGCGGCAATGTCTAGCGCGCCGTCGCTTGCATCGGTGGCGATCACCCGGCATTCCGGCCGCTCTTTCGCGATGGCCAGCGCAATGGCGCCGCTGCCCGTGCCCAGATCGGCGACCCGCAACGGAGACGAAACCGGAAGCCTTGCGATCGCAAGCTCCACCAGCAATTCGGTTTCCGGCCGGGGGATCAGCGTTTCGGCAGAGACCGCTAAGTCGAGCGTCCAGAAGCCGCGCCGCCCAGTGAGATAAGCGACGGGCTGGCCCAATTCGCGTGCCTCGACCAGCACGCGGAAGCGCTGCAACGCGGAAATCTCGATGGTTTCATCACCATGCGCAAACAACCAAGACACCGGTTTGCCCAGCGCATGGGCGAGCAGCGGCCTGGCATCGGTCAGTTCGATGCGTTCGCTGGCCTGGCGCAAAACGGCATCCAGTCGGGGCTGTGGACTCGTATTCATCGGCGACATCGTAGCTGCGGCGGTGGTCTGCGACCCTCAGGCAGCAGTAATCGAGTCATGCAATAGTCATTGGCTATCGATATGATGCTACCAATCGATTAGAGATATCAATCGATCCCCCCTAGTATTCATTGTCTCTATCAATCACCCCACCAACGAAGGAAGCATAGATGTCCCTGATCAATACCCAAGTGAAGCCCTTCACCGCCAATGCCTTCCACAACGGCAAGTTCGTCCAGGTGTCCGACGCGGACCTGAAAGGCAACTGGTCCGTGCTGATCTTCATGCCGGCCGCCTTCACCTTCAATTGCCCCACCGAAGTCGAAGACGCCGCCACGCACTATGCCGAGTTCCAGAAGGCTGGCGCCGAGGTCTACATCGTCACCACCGACACCCATTTCTCCCACAAGGTCTGGCATGAAACCTCGCCCGCGGTCGGCAAGGCGCAGTTCCCGCTGATCGGCGACCCGACCCATCAGCTGACCCGTGCGTTCGACGTGCATATCGACGAAGAAGGCCTGGCCCTGCGCGGCACCTTCATCATCAATCCGGAAGGCGTGATCAAGACCGCGGAAATCCACGACAACGCCATCGCCCGCGACATCAGCGAAACCCTGCGCAAGCTCAAGGCCGCGCGCTATGTCGCCAGCCACCCGGGTGAAGTGTGCCCGGCCAAGTGGAAGGAAGGCGAAAAGACCCTGGCTCCTTCGCTGGACCTGGTCGGCAAGATCTAAACGCCCCCGCTTCACGACAACCCCGCTTCACGACAACAAATTGCCCGCAACAACACTCCTCCCCCAAAGAGGCGATCCCCTCCCCCGCACGCGGGGGAGGGCTTTATGCAACCCCTACGCGAGCCCCCCCATGCTTGAGTCCGATCTGAAAACCCAGCTGCAGGCCTACCTCCAAAAGGTGACGCGCCCGATCGAGATCGTGGCGTCGCTGGACGACAGTCCCAAATCCCGCGAGATGGAAGCGCTGCTCGGCGAAATCGTGCTGCTGTCCGACAAGATCACCTTGATCGAACGCCGCGATGTCGACGCGCATACGCCCTCTTTCGCGTTGAACAGCCCCGGCCACGACATCCACCTGCGTTTCGCGGGCATTCCGATGGGCCATGAATTCACTTCGCTGGTCCTGGCGCTGCTGCAAGTGGGTGGACATCCCTCGCGCACCGCGCAGGAGGTGATCGAACAAATCAAGGAACTGGAGGGGCCGGGTCCTGACAGCGTTCTCAAGTTCGAAACCTATTTCTCGCTCAGCTGCCAGAACTGCCCGGATGTAGTCCAGGCGTTGAACCTAATGGCGGTGCTGAACCCCAACATCCAGCACGTCGCCATCGACGGCGCGCTGTTCCAGGACGAAGTCGAAGCCAGGCAGGTGATGTCTGTTCCGACCATCTACCTCAATGGCGAAGTCTTCGGCCAGGGCCGCATGGGCGTGGAAGAAATCGTCGCCAAGCTGGACACCGGCGCTGCGGCGCGCGATGCCAAGAAGCTCGCGGCCAAGGCTCCTTTCGACGTGTTGATCGTCGGTGGCGGCCCGGCTGGCGCGGCGGCGGCCATCTATGCCGCGCGCAAAGGCATCGCCACCGGCGTTGTCGCCGAACGCTTCGGCGGTCAGGTGTTGGACACCATGGCCATCGAGAACTTCATCTCGGTCTCGGAAACCGAGGGTCCGAAGATGGTCGCGCAGCTGGAACAGCACGTTCGCCAGTACGAAGTGGATATCATGAATCTGCAGCGCGCTGAAAGACTCACTTCGGGCAACGGGTTGATCGAGATCGAGCTGGCCAATGGCGCGTCGCTGAAGAGCAAAACCGTGATCCTGTCCACCGGCGCGCGCTGGCGGCAGATGAATGTGCCCGGCGAGAATGAATACCGCAACAAAGGCGTGGCCTATTGCCCGCACTGCGACGGCCCGCTGTTCAAGGGCAAGCGCGTGGCAGTGATCGGCGGCGGCAACTCCGGCGTGGAGGCGGCCATCGATCTGGCCGGCATCGTCAGCCACGTGACCCTGATCGAGTTCGACCACCAGTTGCGCGCCGACGCGGTGCTGCAGCGCAAGCTGCACAGCTTGCCGAACGTGAAGGTGATCACCTCGGCAATGACCACGGAAGTGATGGGCGATGGCCAGAAGGTCAATGGGCTGGTCTACGAGGACCGAGGCAACGACGAAAAGCACACGCTAGCGCTGGAAGGCATTTTCGTGCAGATCGGCTTGCTGCCGAACACCGAATGGCTCAAGGGCACGGTGGCGCTGTCGCCGCGCGGCGAGATCATCGTCGACGAACGCGGCCAGACCTCGTTGCCCGGCGTGTTCGCCGCGGGCGACGTGACCACGGTGCCGTACAAGCAGATCGTGATCGCGATGGGCGAGGGCTCCAAGGCCGCGCTCAGTGCCTTCGACCATCTGATCCGCACTTCGGCGCCTGTCGAGAAAGCGGAGACGGAGGCGGCGTGATGTTTGCTCCCCTTCTCCCACCGAGAGAAGGTGGCGCGAAGCGCCGGATGAGGGAGGGAGAATTCCAACCCACGGAAAGTCCATTACAAACCGGCGATCCATTCCCTCATCCGCCCTCCGGGCACCTTCTCCCAATGGGAGAAGGAAACGCACTACTTCATCGGGTAACCTGACTCCATGAACCTGCGCGACCTCAAGTACCTGCTGGCGCTCGCCGACCACAAGCATTTCGGTCGCGCGGCTGCGGCGTGCTTCATCAGCCAGCCCACTCTATCCACACAGATCAGAAAACTGGAAGAGGAACTCGGCGTATCCCTGGTCGAGCGCGCGCCGCGCAAGGTAATGCTGACTCCGGCGGGACGTGACGCGGCCGAGCGAGCGCGCCGCATCGTCGCCGAGGTGGAGCAGATGAAGGAAGGCGCCCGCCGCAGCCAGGATCCGGAAGCCGGCACCGTGCGGCTGGGCATCTTCCCCACCCTGGGACCTTACCTGCTGCCGCACGTGATCCCGCGCATCCGCGAACGTTTCCCGAATCTGGAGCTGCTGCTGATCGAGGAAAAGAGCGACGTGCTGCAGTCGCGTCTGCACGATGGCAAGCTGGATGCGGCCCTGCTCGCGCTGCCGGTGCACGACGACCAGTTGCACAGCGAGTTCCTGTTCGAAGAACCATTTCTGCTGGCCGTGCCGGAGAACCATCCTCTGGCCAAACGCGATTCATTGAGCCTCAGCGAACTATCCGACCAGAAACTCCTGCTGCTGGAAGACGGCCATTGCCTGCGCGAGCAAGCATTGGAAGTCTGCCGGCTGTCGGGCGCGAACGAAAAATCGGAATTCCGCGCCACCAGCCTGGAAACGCTGCGGCAAATGGTCGCCGCCAACGTCGGCATCACCTTGCTGCCCACGCTGGCGATCAAGCCACCGGTAGCGCGATCACAGAACATACATTTGCTAGGCTTCAGCGACTCGCATCCCAGCCGTCAGATTGCGATGCTATGGCGTAGGAGTTCGGCGATGGCCGGGTTCCTGCTGGAGCTGTCGAAGGTATTCTCCGAGTTGCCGACGGAGTTGTTCTCGCCCACTCCGGAAATCGGTCTGCAACCGCCGCCCCAAGCTCCGAGCAGGAAACCTGCCGGCAAACGCCACTGAAGCCCCCACCTCAGGACAACCAAGAACACCATGACCTCCGTATCGAAACTGCAACAACTCCGCGAGCTCTCCGTCGTGGTCGCCGATACCGGCGACTTCGACGCCGTCAAACGCCTGCGTCCGGTCGACTGCACCACTAACCCGACGCTGGTGCGCAAGGCGCTGGATCTGCCGGTCTACGCCGAAGCCATCGACAAGGAACTGGCCTGGGCGCGCACCCAATCGGGCGACAAACAAGCGGTGATCGAAGAAGTGGTGGATCGCCTGACCATTGCGGTCGGTTCCGCGCTGGCAGGCCTGGTGCCGGGCCGCGTTTCCACCGAAGTCGACGCCGACCTGGCCCACGACACCGAAGCCACGGTGAAGAAAGCGCACAAGTTCATCGACATGTACGCCGCGGGCGGCATCGGCCGCGAACGCGTGCTGATCAAGGTCGCCGCCACCTGGGAAGGCGTGGAAGCGGCGCGCCAGCTACAGCGCGACGGCATCGACTGCAATCTGACCCTGATCTTCAACCGCACCCAGGCGCTGGCCTGTTCGGAAGCGGGCGCGTTCCTGATTTCGCCCTTCGTGGGCCGCATCCTGGACTGGTACGTGGCGCAGGGCGAAACGCCGGCGAACATCGATGCCGATCCGGGCGTGGTGTTCGTGCGCGGGGTGTACGACGAATTCAAGCGCCGCGGCTCGTCGACCGTGGTGATGGGCGCCTCGTTCCGCTCCACCGCCCAGATCGAAGCGCTGGCGGGTTGCGACCGCCTGACCATCTCACCGGACCTGCTGGAAAAACTAGAAGCGGAAACCGGCGAGCTGCCGCGCAAGCTTTCGCCCAGCAAGGCCGAAGCGAACACGCATACGCTCATCGACGCGAAGCGCTTCGCCAAGGATCTTGCGGACGACCCGATGGCGACCGAGAAATTGCGCGACGGCATCGCCGCCTTCGCCAAGGACCTGGTAGGCCTGCGCCAGACCATCGCCGAGCGCTTGTCCGCCGCCGCGTGAACCTGCGCAACTTCCTGATCGCCTGCCTGGTGCTTGGCGCACTGGGCTGGTGGTATTCCTCGCACTCGCCACGCAAGGCGAATGGGCCGGGCGGCGTGTCCGCCGCTGCGGGATGTCCGCTACCTCCCCTGGTGAACATCGGGGAGGCGCCACTGCAGAGCGATGTGCCTACCTCGATGCAGCCATTCGCATTGACCGCCGCAACGCTCCAGCCTTTGGCGGGTTTCAGCATCGAGGCGCGGGTGCTGTCGCGCGAAGACTACAGCCTGGGGCGGGAAGCCGATCTCTCGCCCACAGATCTGGCGCTGGGTTGGCAAACCATGCGCGAGGAAGCCGTGTTGTCGCAGCTGGACATCCGCCAATCCTCGCGTTGGTACAACTATCGCTGGAAAGACCAGCCACCGCTGCCGCCCGCGGAAATCGCGCGCAACAGCGCCAACATGCACATGATCCCCGCCAGCGATGCGGTCGCCCACGCGCTTGCGGACATCGGCAAGGGCGACAACGTGCGCATCGATGGCTGGCTGGTGGAGGCCAAAGCCCCGGACGGCTGGCGCTGGCGCAGTTCGACCACGCGGGAAGACACCGGTGGTGGCGCCTGCGAGGTCGTCTACGTGTGCGGTATCACGCGGCTTTGATGGTCACGGTCGTGCCGCCGGAAGCAGTTTCCTCGGATCGCATCCGGCGTCCAGCGCACGATTCTTTCAAGGCTTCCGCGCTGCCAGGACTACTCGATTGCGGCCTTCGTGCTTGGCTGCGTAAAGCGCCCGGTCGGCCCGTTCCAGCGCCTGGGTCGGGGTCTGTTCGTGGACCAGGCGCGTCGCCACGCCCACGCTGACCGTCAATTTCACCTTCTGATCCTGCCAGTCCACAGTCGACTCCTCGATCTGCTGACGGATCCGCTCGCCAATTTCCCGCGCCTGATCGTCTCCGGGAGCAGGCAGCAAAACCAGGAACTCCTCTCCACCGTACCGCCCCAACAGATCTCCCGGCCGCAAAGCCCGGCTCAGGACATCGGCCAGATGCCTGAGGCATTGATCGCCACAGGCATGACCGTAGGTGTCGTTGACCAGCTTGAAACGATCCACATCGACAAACAGCACTGCCAGGGGTCGATCGTTCTTGTGGGCTTCGATGAACGCATGGCTTAGCGCCAGGTCGATCGCGTTGCGGTTGAGCATGCCGGTCAGCGCATCCAGTTCGGCCGAGCGGCGCAGTTTTTGCGTCTCCCGGGCTTCGGCGGTCTGCTGCAAGACCAGTTGCCCGAACTGATCGACCAGGGCGAGTTCTTCCACGCTGAACGCCTGCGGACCCAGCCGTTCCAACAGCGCCACGCCCACATCGCCCTTGCCCGTGGTCAGCGGCACCGCCGCATAGGCCATGTTCGCCGCGTGTGGCCGCGCGCTTCCCGGCACCGGATTCATGATCAGCTCGGCCATCGGCAACTTCCGTTGCGCCACCGCACGCAGGGTCGCGTCGTTGACGTCGATCAATGCAGACAAGCGCGAGGTGTGGGTGACCGGCTCGGTGATCCGGGTCTGGTCGTAACCGGGGCGGGAAAGAATAATGGTGGCCGAATTCAACTGCAGCCAGGGCAACAGGCTTTCCATCGCCATTTGAATCGCATACCACTCCAGATCCTTGCTGGCGACTTCCTGCAGGCGCTTGCGTAGCAGGCCGGCCAGGTCGGCGTAGGCCTGCTGTTGCCGCAACCGCTGTTCGCTGGCCTTGCGGGCGGTGCGCTCCTGTTCGTGTTTGAGGCGGAAATCCGCGATCCGGCCGATCAAGGCGACCACCAGCACCACCGCTACCAGCACCAATCCGATCTGGTAGCCGAACCTGCCCCAGAACGGATCCGCCATTCCGCGCACGCTCAGCTCGAACATCGTGCAACTGACGCCGAGCATGATCAGCGCGGTCAGCAGCGGCCACCCCAGCCATGCCTTGCGCAGGATGGCGCTGAAGAAAGCAAGCATTGCGAGCACGGCCGCCGCCGCCCAGCCGATGATCACCAATATCTGCATGGTCTCCGGCGCAAAGGCAAGGCCGCACAATCCGGCGACGGCAAGCGCGACCATCGCCGACGCACCCGCGACGGGCGTCCAGCGCAGCCAGAGGTTGTCCGGGCGCCGGCCGGCGAAGTCGCGCGCCGTACAGATTCCCGACGCGCTCACCAGCAGCATGGCGATATTGGTGCCCTGTCCTCCCAGCGGTTTCAACCAGGCCAGGAAAGGAACGGTGTAGGCGTGTCCGTTGACCACCAACATCAGCAGGAACGAGGTGCTCACGAAGGCCAGAAAGCTCAGGAACGCGAGCTCGCGCGCACCCAGGCAAAGCGACACCGCGACAATGGCCAGCACCAGCATGCAGGCGTACAAAGCGATCGCGACCGCCAGCGCCCGCTTGTCCTGCTCGGCTCCCAGCGCCATGCGTACGACTTGCGGGCGCAGAGTGCGCGCCAGTTCGGCACTGGCGGTCACATCGACGCTGACCGGTCCACGCCAGTGGGCGGGCAGTGTTTGTGAAAAAGCCATCGGCAACAGCCCATCGTGAGGCTGCGGACGGAAGAAATCCTGCGTCGGTGGGTGCCAACCGGGTGCCTGCAACCGCAGTTCCTTCAGTTCGACCCGGTTGAACCGCAGCTGCCAGGGCGATTCGTCCGGATTGCGGCTGGGCAGGTCGAAACTCAAGCGGAACCGTGCCGGACTTCCCTCCGGCGGAAGCACCACCCCACCGCCGTCGAGGCTGAGATGCGCGCGCGGTTGCGTATCCAGCAGTTGCAAGCTCACGGGAACTTCCAGCGCAGGCGCTACCAAGGTTTGCGCGGCAAGCGCAATGCCATTCCAGGCCACCGTCGCGGACAGGACCAACAGCCCCCATGCCAGCAAGCGTAGGCCAGTGCCCTGTATGTGCCACCACGGATTACCCCGTGGCTGGTAGCGCACCCGGATCCTCCTGACCTTGGTTGTCGCGCGCTTGCTCCCGTTGCAGCTCTTGCAGGCAGGTCGTGGCTTCGTCGAGATAAGGGTCTGGAACACAGACCCGCAAGACGCCGAATAGCGGCAGCTCGCCCGCGCCTCCCAGTAGGGATTCCCCAAAAATGAACACCGGAATATCCATGCCTTCCAGCGCATGCTTGGCCAGATGGGCTTCGATCAGGTTGTTTGCGCGATAGACGACTTGCACGGCGACTCCCGGATACGGACCCAGAGTAACCCCCAGTTCTGGCGAAAACCATGGCCTGCTCGCAGGAACTGCACGGGTGCGTCGGCTAAACTGTGACCCCGAACGCCAGGTTTCCTCAACGCATGTCCGCTGTCTCTACCGACCCCTCCTCGCCCCACGATGCCCACGCGACTCCGGCGCCCGGCGAGAAGAACGACTTCATCCGCCAGATCGTCCGCGACGACCTGGCCAGCGGCAAGCACACGGTCGTCCATACCCGGTTCCCGCCCGAACCCAACGGCTACCTGCACATCGGCCACGCCAAAGCGATCTGCCTGAATTTCGGCATCGCCAGCGAGTTCAGCGGCATCTGCAACCTGCGCTTCGACGACACCAATCCGGCCAAGGAAGACCCCGAATTCGTCGCCGCCATCCAGGACGACGTGCGCTGGCTGGGCTATGAGTGGGCGCAACTGCGCCATGCCTCGGATTATTTCGACGTGTACTACCTGGCCGCCGAAAAACTCATCCGCGACGGCCTGGCCTACGTGGACGATCTGGACGCGCAGGCCATGCGCGAGTATCGCGGCACCTTGACCGCGCCCGGGCGCGAGTCGCCGTTCCGCAGCCGCGCGGTGGACGAGAACCTCGACCTGTTCAAGCGCATGCGCGCGGGCGAATTTCCCGATGGCGCGCGCACCTTGCGCGCCAAGATCGACATGAGCAGCGGCAACATGAACCTGCGCGACCCCGCGCTGTACCGCATCAAGCACGTCGAACACCAGAACACCGGCAACGCTTGGCCGATCTATCCGATGTACGACTTCGCCCATGCCTTGGGCGATGCCATCGAAGGCATTACTCATTCGCTTTGCACGCTGGAGTTCGAGGACCACCGACCGCTATACGACTGGTGCGTGGACAAGGTGGACCTGACCGGCCACCCCGAACTGCTGCAACCGCTGCTGGATCGCGGACTGCCGAAGGAAGCCGCCAAGCCGCGCCAGATCGAATTCTCGCGCCTCAACATCAACTACACGGTGATGAGCAAGCGCAAGCTGACCACGCTGGTGGGCGACAAGCTCGTCGACGGCTGGGACGATCCGCGCATGCCGACTTTGCAAGGCTTGCGCCGACGTGGCTACACGCCGGCCGCGCTGCGCCTGCTGATCGACCGCGTGGGCATCAGCAAGCAGAATTCGCTGCTGGATTTCAGCGTGCTCGAAGGCTGCCTGCGCGACGATCTGGACGTCGCTGCGCCGCGCCGCATGGCGGTGGTGGATCCGGTCAAGCTGGTACTGGCGAACCTGCCGGGAGACCACGACGAGACGCTGACGTTTTCCAACCATCCGAAAGACGAATCATTCGGCAAGCGTCAGATTCCGTTCTCCCGCGAGCTGTGGATCGAACGCGAGGATTTCGCCGAAGTCCCGCCCAAGGGTTTCAAGCGCCTGATTCCCGGCGGCGAAGTGCGCCTGCGCGGCGCCGGCATCGTGCGGTGCGATGAAGTGATCAAGAACGAAGCCGGCGAGATCGTCGAACTGCGTGGCTGGCTGGATCCGGAATCTCGCCCCGGCATGCAAGGCGCCGAGCGCAAGATCAAGGGAACGATCCACTGGGTCAGCGCCAGGCACGCCGTGCCGACCGAATTCCGCTTGTACGACCGCCTGTTCACCGTGCCCGACCCGGACGACGAGTCGGAAGGCAAGACCTACCAGGACTACCTGAATCCCGAATCGCGCAAGTCGGTGCGAGGCTATGTGGAGCCGGCCGCCGCAGACACTGCGCCGGAGCAGTCGTTCCAGTTCGAGCGCATCGGTTATTTCGTCGCCGACCGCCGCGACCACCATAGCGATGCGCCGGTGTTCAACCGCAGCGTGACGCTGCGCGATACCTGGGCAGCAAAGACCTGAAGCGTTTCGACGCGCATCGCGCGAATCTTCACTCCCGTCGTTCGTCGGCGGGCTACGCTGGCCACCACCTATCAAGGAGTACAGCCATGTCCCGGATCTTCCTGACCATTGGCCTGCTATTGCTGTCCGTACTACTGGCCAGTTGCGCCGCCCCCAACACCACGGCACCGGCTACCGGCAATCTTGCCGGGAGCACACCCCCGCCGCCGCCCGCACCACCGGCTGCGCCTGCACCGCGTCCGGCTCCGCCGATGTCCTCGCCCACACCGCCACGCAAGGTCAAGCCGGAGGTCGCCGTCGTCACCAGCTGCAAGACCAACGCCGATTGCGCGGTGAAGAACGTCGGCAACTGCTGCGGCGCGATGCCGGCTTGCGTCAACAAGGACAGCCCGACCGACCCTGCCGCCGTGCAGGCGCAGTGCGCGGCTAAGGGAATGATGAGCGTTTGCGGCTTCGAAGAGATCAGCGCCTGCCAGTGCGACAACGGTCAATGCGCGCCCGCTGGCGGCGCCACGTCGCAGGTCCAATAATGCTTTACGCGCAAGTCCATCTGACCCTACCGGCCTGGGTGCATGAAACCGTCGATGCCTCGGCGTTGTACGCCAGCGATGCCGACAAGGTGGCGTTGGCCATCGAACTTTCGCGCATCAATATCGATGCGAACACTGGCGGACCTTTCGGCGCCGTGGTCTTCGGGCCGGACGACCGCATCATTTCGGTCGGCGTCAATCGCGTGCTTCCGCAGAACACCTCGCTGGCCCATGCGGAGAACATGGCCTACATGCTGGCTCAACAACGCCTGCAAACCGCGCGCCTCAACGAGCGTGTGGGCGGCGCCGTGACCCTGGCCACTTCTTCCCAACCGTGCTGCCAGTGCTACGGCGCCACCGTGTGGGCCGGTATCGACCGCCTGCTGATCGGCGCACGCGCCGAGGACGTGATGGAGCTGACCGAGTTCGACGAAGGTCCGCTCCCCGCCGACTGGATCGGCGAACTGAACAAGCGCGGCATCGAAGTGGTCCGCGATCTCAATCGCGATGCCGCGCGTGAAGTGTTGCGTACGTACGGCGAACGCGGCGGCGATCGTTATTGACGCCACACCAGGCATGGCCGGCCTGCTCTGCTACTGCCGTCAGGGCTTTGAGCCGGAACTGGCCGCCGAACTCAGCGAACGCACCGCCCTCACCGGCCATCCTGGCTACGCACGCACCGAACGCAATAGCGCCCACGTGGTCTTCGTCTGCGACGACGGTTTGGCCCTGTCGAAAGCACTGCCCTGGCGAGAATTGATCTACGCACGGCAGAAACTGCAATTGATCGCAGAACTTCGCGGGCTCGATCCGAAAGACCGCATCACGCCCATGCTCGCGGCGCTGGCGGGACGATCGCGTTTCGGCGATCTGTGGGTGGAGCACCCCGACTCGGATACCTCCAAACCGCTGGCCGGCTTGGCCCGCAGCTTCGGCAATGCCTTGCGCCCCGCGCTGCGCAAAGCCGGGCTGATGACGGACAAGGAAGATCCGAGGTTTCCACGACTGCACGTGGTTTTCGTGGACGGCGACCATGCTTTCCTGGCCGTTGCCGACCCTCTGGACAGCTCACCGTGGCCGCTCGGCATTCCGCGCCTGAAGCTGCTATCGGACGCGCCCTCACGTTCGGCGCTGAAACTGGAGGAGGCCCTGCTGACCCTGCTCGATGCGAACGAACGCGAAACGCTGTTGAAGCCCGGTATGACCGCCGCCGACCTGGGCGCCGCCCCGGGCGGTTGGACTTGGATCCTCACCCGTCATCACCTTCGCGTGATCAGCGTGGATAACGGACCACTGCGCCAGAACGTGATGGACAGCGGACTGGTGGAACATCTGCGTGCGGATGGTTTTCAATGGAAACCCTCGCAAGCATTGGACTGGATGGTCTGCGACATGGTGGAGCAACCACGGCGCGTGGCCGAACGCATGGCCACCTGGTTCCGCGAAGGGTGGTGCAGGCATGCGGTTTTCAACTTGAAGCTACCGATGAAGAAACGCTGGGACGAGACGCAGTTGTGCCTGGATCTTTTCGTCGAGCAATCGGGGAAGCCGGTCATGGTGCGCGCCAAGCAGCTGTATCACGACCGCGAAGAAATCACCGTCTTCGCCACCAGCCAACGATAATACGAACTTCGTAGAAGAACATTTCCAGGAACACGCCATGAACGTAAGAGACAGCAACGGCACCCCGCTTAGCGAAGGCGATTCGGTTACCGTCATCAAGGATCTCAAGGTCAAGGGCACCTCGCTGACGATCAAGCGCGGCACCCTGATCAAGGGCATCCACCTGACCGAAGACGAGGAAGAGATCGAATGCAAGGTGGAGAAGATCAAGGACCTGGTGCTGAAAACCTGTTTCCTGAAAAAGGCCTGAGCCATGGCCGCCACCTGGATCACCATCGCCGCTTCCTCGTTGCCTGAAATCATCCGCATGGCACGCCCGCTGTTCACCCGCACGCCGCAGGTGGATGACAGCCACCAGCCACGAATGGATTTGATCGACGAGCAGATCGCCCAGTTACAGGATGCGGCGACACAGAATGCGGACTCGATCAAAAAGCTGGCCACCGACATGCAGAAGACCATCGAAGTCCTGCAGGTGGGCGCGGACCAGGCCGAGCGTCGACTGCACCGTGCCAGCCAGCTGACCTTGATCGCGACCACCGTCGCAATTCTTGCATTTGCCTTGGCCGCCTACGCTCTGGCGCGCTGAACCAGCCCTTCGGCAAGGGCGCGGTCTCATCCCCTGCAATCCTGGCGTGGCAAGCTACTCCCCTGACGAGGAAAGCCAGCATGCAACCCATAGAACTCAAGGACCCCGCCGGGTTCGCCAACGAATTCCTGCGACTGACCCTGCTGCAGGGTTTCCAGTCGCTGACCAAGCGCGATCTGGAACTGCTGATCTTCGTGCTGCTGGAACGCGACGGCGCCATCCAGCGCAGCGACTCCAATGCCGCCGCCGCATTGCGCTTGCGGGTGACCCCGGCCAAGGTCAAGGCCTTGCGTCGCGATGGCTACGCCCGCTGGCGGGCGCTGGTGCCTGAGGAGAGCGACGCGGCCCTGCAGCGGATCGTGGCCAGCGTGCTGACCGAGGACAACCTGCGCTCCGGCGCCAAGCACGTCAGCGAACGCAGCAAGAAGGAAGGCTTCCTGGCGATCCGCGTGGAGCATCCCGACGACCAGCAGCAGTTCGAGCAGGCGATCCTCGATGTGGGTGCGCTGCCGGTATACGAACGCAATCGCGACGTGATGGCGGTGCGTTTCGACACTCTGCTCAAGATCGCCGAAAAATGGGGCTACCTCCAACCCGACCCCAAGGCGATCATCGACGAGTTGAACAAGCTGGCGCCCGCCGCGGAAGAAGTCGCCGATCTGCTGAAGAAAGACGTGACCAAGTTGCGTTGGCAGGAAGTGCGCAACGCGCTCAATAGCCTGGGCGCGAAAGCGATCGTGAGCACGGCCGAAGGCGGGTTGAAGGGACTGCTGAAGATTGTGTTTCCGTTTATTCCGGGATAGAGAGCGCGCTACAAACCCGACGCCTTGCGCCAGAACAAATTCGCCAACGGCGGCAATTTCCCGGCAAGCCCCAGCGCGAATCCACGCAACAGCGTGGCATGCATCTCGTCGTTCGAGAACATGCGGTTGATGCCGTCGAACGCATAAGCCGCGGCGGCATTCTCGCTGCGGCATTCGCGCGACCAGCGCGCGAGGCGATGCGCCGAGGACCAATCCACGCGCCGCGACTGCGCATCGGCGATGGAGTCCCGCAACCTGGCGACGTCGCGCAAACCCAGGTTGACGCCCTGCCCGGCCAGCGGATGCACCACGTGCGCCGCGTCGCCCACCAGCAGCACTTTGCCGGAGACGTAAGCTTCGGCCAACTGACGGCGCAGAGGGAAAGCCGCACGAGCGGAGACCACACGCACCTGGCCCAGCCTCGCTTCGAAAGCGCCGGTCAATTCGTGATCGAAAGCCTCGTCCCTCAGCGCCAACACCCGATCCGCCTCGTCGTTCGGCAAGGTCCAGACGATGGAACTGCGACCGTCCACGAACGGCAGGAAGGCGAGCGGGCCGCCCGGCAGGAACCGCTGCCATGCGGTCAGTTCATGCGGCTTCTCGGTCTCGACAAAAGCCACCACGCCACGCTGCTGATAATCGTGCGAAGACACGTGCAGGCCCGCCAGTTGGCGCAGCGTGGAATCGGCGCCATCGGCAGCGATGGCGATCTGCGCGTCCACACGCGTACCGTCGTCCAACCGCAGACGCACGCCGCCAGCCTTCCCTGAGCTTGTCGAAGGGTCCTGCTCCATCGATTCGACCCGCGCCGGACAATGCAGCCGCACACCCGCTGCCGGCAGCGCTGCCCACAGACGGTCGGCCAGCAGGTTGTTCTCGACGATCCATCCCAACTGGTCGCGCCCCAGCATGTCGGCATCGAACGACAGTTCGCCACCGCCCGACGCGTCCCATACGCGCATGCGCCGGTAGGCCTGGGCGCGAGCGCTGCGAACGGAATCCCAAACGCCGAGGCCGTCGAGCAGCGCCGCATTATCCGGCGCGAAGGCATAGACCCGCAGATCCGATGTGCCGGCAGACCAATGCGCAGGTTCGCGCCCTTCGATCAGCGCGACCTCCAGGCCGAGTTTGGCCAGCGACAGCGCACAAGTTGCTCCCACTACGCCACCACCCACTATCGCGATATCGAGGCGGGCGCGTCGATTCATCGCACTTCCTCGCGGCATAACGCTGGGACGTTGCCGCGGAACCCCATCGCGCCGCCCACCAGCATCGACTGCAATGCCGAAGAATTGTCGGCCGCCAGTAAACCGAGACTGCGTAACGGACGCGCCAATGGCGATGCATTGCCGGTAATGCGTGCCAGCCCGTCGGAGAATTCCAGCGTGCGCTGCCGGTCCTCGCGACGCCGTTCCGCATAGTTTTCCAGCAAAGCCGAAGCGCCAGGGTCCTGCGCCTGTTCGATCAATTCGGCCAGGGTCAGCGCATCGCGCAAACCTAGGTTGAAGCCCTGCGCGCCGATGGGATGAATGGTCTGCGCTGCGTTGCCGAGCAACACCGCACGCGCAGCGATCGTGCGTTCGGCCACTACCTTGATGATCGGGTAGACACTGCGCTCGCCGGTGGAAAGGAAACGGCCCACGCGCCAGCCGAAGACGTTCTGGATGCGGTCGATCCACGCCGCAGGATCCAGTGCGGCGATTTCCTCCGCACGCTCGCTCGCCACTCCGTGGACCACGCCGAAATGGCGGTCGCCACGCGGCAGCAGCGCGGTCGGGCCGTGCTCGCCGAAACGCTCATAGGCGGTGCCGTCCGGGGCCTGCTCGGCGCGCATGCGCGCAACGAACAGGGTCTGCCGATAATCATGTTCGCTGGCGCCGATTCCCAAGGCCTCGCGCAGGCCGCTGCGGGTGCCATCGGCGGCGACCAGCAGGCGTGCGGAAAGTTCGCGTTCGCCCTGCTCGTCGGAGATGCGCAGGCCGCGTGATCCTTCCTGCGATTCGCTCAGGCCGACAAAGCGCGCCGGTCGGTATCGCGTGAG
The DNA here is from genome assembly GCF_056402315.1 of Pseudoxanthomonas sp. P4_B2. Lineage (NCBI taxonomy): Bacteria > Pseudomonadati > Pseudomonadota > Gammaproteobacteria > Lysobacterales > Lysobacteraceae > Pseudoxanthomonas > Pseudoxanthomonas sp. P4_B2. Next base: position 318,632 of record NZ_JBFUHQ010000004.1, on the reverse strand, counting down.
CCGCTGCAGTTCCGATAGTCGCGCTTCCAACGCCTCGCCGAAATCGCGTGCGACCACGACCTGCCCGAAAGTCTCGCGCCCGTAGTCGGCGGCCTCCAGCCTGGCCCTGCCGAAATCGCCCTGTCGGCTGACATGGATGCGTCGGATCTGGCCGACGGGCGCGCGCAGCTTCGCCATCACCCCCAGCGTGGTCAACGCGTTGACCGTCGCGCCGGCAAAGCTGAGGTTGCGCTGGTCGAAGACCGCGGGCATGACGCCGGCGGGCGTGGCCTCCACCAAGCCGACGTCCAGCCCCAGGCGATCGAGCGCGATGGCCAGGCTGGCGCCGACCAAGCCGCCGCCGACGATGAGTACATCGTGCGTGGGCACATCGTGGGTGGATACGTCGTGTGTTTCGGTCATGCGCCTATGATAAGCCCGCTGCGTCGGGCTCTCCGTTAGAATGAGCGCCTGAGCTTCCCGGAAAGGCCTTCCATGAACAGCAAACTCCAGCGCGCCGTCGTCTTCACCCTGATCCTCTCGCTGATGGTCGCGACACGGCTGAACCTGCCGACGTCCCTGACCCACTTCGGGCCGGTGCCGGATGCGTCGTGGGCTGCGTTCTTCCTGGGCGGCTTCTACCTGCGCACGTGGACACGCTGGGCATTCCCGGTGTTCATGGCGCTGGCGGTCCTCGTGGACTATGTGGTGATTAGCGGACAGGGCATGGATTTCTTCGCCCACTACTGCATGTCGGCCGCTTACTGGTTCCTGGTGCCGGCCTACTTCGCGCTCTGGTTCGGCGGAATGCTGACCCGCCGCTTCTACAAAGAGGCCAATGGCAAGGCGCTGGCCGTGCTGGCGGCAAGCTTGTTCGGGTCGGTGGTGCTCTGCCACTTGCTGAGCCAGGGCAGCTTCTACTGGATCAGCGACAGCGTCGCCAATCCGACTTTCGCCGGCTGGTGGAAGAACTACAGCGACTGGTTCGTCCCTTATCTGCGCACCAGCGCGATCTACGTAGGCCTGGCGGTCATCGTCCACGTCGGCGTAACTCAGGCCGCACGCCTGCGGGCGCAGGCCAAAGCGTCGCGCTAAGCCGCGCCTGAGCCTCGGTCATGGGTAACCGGCTCTCCAAGATCTACACGCGCACCGGCGACGACGGCAGCACCGGGCTGGGAGACGGCACCCGCGTCGGCAAGGACTCGGCGCGGGTCAACGCCTACGGCACGGTGGATGAAGCCAATTCCAGTATCGGCGTGGTGCTGGCGGCGCAGGTGCCGGAAGACATCCGCAAACTTTTGACTACAGTGCAACACCAGTTGTTCGACCTGGGCGGCGAGCTCTGCATTCCCGGGCATGCGGCCATCAATGCCGAAGATGTGGACGCGCTGGAACGCCAACTGGACCAGTACAACGAAGCCTTGCCCCCGCTCAAGGATTTCATCCTGCCCGCCGGCGGCGAAGCCGCTGCGCGCTGCCACCTGGCGCGCACCATCGTCCGTCGCGCCGAACGCGAAACCGTGACTCTGGCACGGCACGATGCCGTCCGGCCGGAGGCCATCCGCTACCTCAACCGGCTCTCGGACCTGCTGTTCGTCCTGGCGCGAGTGCTGGCCCGCGCCGATGGCCAGGGGGAAGTCTTGTGGAACCACGAAGGACGCCACTCCTGAGTCGCGGCTTCTTACCCGACACTCCGCCCAGCACTCCGCCTAGCGACTTCGCCCGCCATGATCATCTACACCCACCCCGCCTGCCTGGCCCACGACCCGGGCCCGGAACACCCGGAGCGACCGGCGCGGCTGGAAGCGGTGCTGGCCGGACTGCGTGCCGAACACAGCGATCTGGACTGGCGCGAAGCGCCACCCGCCAAGCTCGGCGACTTGCGGCGCGTGCATACCGAGGCATTGTTGCGGGAAGTGCTGGACAGCGATTTCGATGGTTACCGCATGCTGGATCCGGATACGGTGACCTGCCCGCATTCGCGCGCCGCCGCGCTGCGCGCCGCCGGAGCCGCGGTGGCGGCGGTGGATGCGGTCATGCTGGGCGACAGCCGAACCGCCTTCTGCGCGGTCCGCCCGCCGGGCCACCACGCCACCGGCAACACCGCCATGGGTTTTTGCCTGCTCAACAATGTGGCGGTGGCCGCGGCCCACGCCTGCGACCGGCACGGGCTCGAACGCGTCGCCATCGTCGATTTCGACGTGCACCACGGCAACGGCACGCAGGACATCTTCTATGAAGAGCCGCGGGTGGACTACTTCAGCACCCACGAGTCGGGGATCTATCCGAACAGCGGCACGCCGCGGGAGCGCGGCGTGGGCAACGTCTTCAACGCCTTGCTACCGCCGGGCACGGGTGGCTTCCGCTTCCGCAACGTATGGGCGGACACCCTGCTGCCGGTTCTGGACGATTTCCGCCCGCAGTTACTGCTCATCTCGGCCGGGTTCGACGCGCACATGCGCGATCCGCTGGCCGACCTGATGCTGGAAACCGAGGATTTCGCCTGGCTGACCCGCGAACTACGGGCCATCGCCAATCGCCACGCTTCGGGTCGAGTCGTGTCCCTGCTGGAAGGCGGATACGACCTGCAAGCGCTGCGCGAGTGCAGCGTGGCCCATGTCAACGAACTGCGCTGACGCCGGCTTGGCGACCGGGTACCCGGGGCGCATGATGAACCTCGCCCGAAACCTTCCGCGGGCTTTCATTGCCCGTATGCTGGGGATACGGCAAGCTAGCGGCCGCTTTTGACCTCCTTCCGACGAGCCTTACACCGCGTGCGCCCAGTCCTTCGCCTGCTACCGCTGCCGTTCAGTATCGCTTTGTGCCTACCGGCGCTGGCCGAGGACAAACCCGACAACTGGGACCTGTGCCCGATCACTGACGCGATTCCTGCGTTCGACGGGGCCGCCGCGGCCAAGCCGGGCACCACCGCTGCGCAGGCGCGCGAACAGCGAGCAACTCAGCCGACAGCGATCGAAGGTGACCGCCAAAGCGGCACCGAATCGAACATGGCCTACGAGGGTAATGTTGAATTGGTGCGTGGCGATCAATTCCTCAAAGCCGACAACCTGAAGTACGACCAGGAAACGGACACTTATGTGGCCGACGGCAACGTGCGCTACCAGGACGGCACCATGCGCGTCATCGCCGCGCGCGCGCATGGCGACCAGAACACCGACAGCCACAAGATCGAGGACGTGCAGTACCAGTTGGTCTCGCGGCGCGGCAACGGCGGCGCCGAAAGCATCGACCTCACCGGCGCCAAAGGCCGCCTGAATAGCTCCACCTACTCCACCTGCGATCCACAGCAGCGCGTGTGGGAGCTTCGCTCCAACCGCATCGACGTGGACACCGACGAAGGTTGGGGCGTGGCCCGCGGCGCCACCATCCGTATCGGCAAGGTGCCGGTGCTGTATGTCCCGTGGATCAAGTTTCCGATCGACGATCGCCGCCATACCGGCCTGTTGTATCCGGCCATCGGCATGTCCGGACGCAACGGCTTCGATTACCGGCAGCCGATCTATCTGAATCTGGCGCCGAATTACGACGCCACCATCATCCCTCGGTACATGAGCGACCGTGGCTTGTCGCTGGGCGGGCAGTTCCGCTATCTATACGAGGGCGGGCGCGGCACGTTCGACCTCAACTGGATGCCCAACGACGATCTGGTCGAAGAACGCGAGCGCGACTACGCCAACGGCGAACCCGACCCCTATGGCGACCCGCTGCGCAAAGACAACCGCGGCATGTTCCGCTACAGCGGTTTCCATAACCTCAACAGCGAATGGCAGGCGCGTGCGGACGTGGCCTGGGTCAGCGATTCGCGCTACGTCGAGGACTTCAGCAATTCCCTGTATGGCCTTTCCGCCACCTCGTTGGTCAGCACGGTGGGTCTTTACGGACGTGGGCGCTACTGGAACGCGGGCGCCATGGCCGATGTCTGGCAATTGTCCGACTACACGCTGACCGAAGGCTCCTTGCCCTATAACCGCTTACCACGCGTCTACTTCAATTGGGAACAGCCGTTCGGACGCTGGTTTACCGCTGGCATCGATGCTGAGGCCGTCCGCTTCCAGCACAACCAGGTGCTCGATGCCAACAGCCTGAACACTACGCCGGGCGGCAGCCGCATAGACCTTAAACCTTTCGTGTCGATGCCCCTGCAAGGCGCCTCCTGGTACATCACGCCTACGTTGGCCTGGCGTTACACCAGCTACAAGCTAGATGAAGAATTCGCCTCCAATCCAGCGTTCACGGATACCAGTCCTTCGCGCAGCCTGCCTATCGCCACGCTGGACGCCGGTTTGTTCTTCGACCGCGATACCGAGATCAAGGGCGAGCGCTACCTGCATACACTGGAGCCGCGGATTTTCTATCTGAATGCCCCGTACCGCGACCAGAGCGGCCTGCCGATCTTCGATACCCGTCCTCTCACCTTCAGCTGGGGCCAGCTGTTTCGTGACAACCGGTACTCAGGGCCGGATCGACAGACCGATGCCAATCAGCTGACTCTGGCCCTGACCAGCCGCCTGCTCCGTCAAGCCGATGGTCACGAAAAACTCTCCGCGAGCCTCGGGCAGATTTTCTACTTCGACGAATCGCGCGTCACCGCGCCCGGCGAAGTGCCAGTGGAAAGCGGCAAGTCGGCTTGGGTCGCGGACGTCAACTACGCGCCCACCGATCGCTGGACCATCGGCGCCTCCTATCAATGGAATCCGAAATTCCGACGCGAAGACTTATCCAGCCTGCGCGCGCGCTATCTGCTCCCCGATGACGGTGTGATCAATCTCGGCTATCGCTATCGCCGCAATGTCTCCAACGGCGCCGATCTGCTAGAGCAGGCCGATTTCTCGTTCCTGTACCCCATAACGCCCACCTGGAGCGTGGTCGGCCGCTATTACTATTCGATCCTGGACAAGAAGCCGCTGGAAGCCATTGCCGGCGTGCAATGGGACAGCTGCTGTCTGGCCGTGCGCGTGGTCGCGCGGCGTTACGTCCGCAATCGCGAAGGCGATCTCAACAATGCGTTGCAGGTCGAGTTCGTGCTCAAGGGTCTCGGTTCGGCCGGCCAGAACACGGAGCGCACCCTGCGCCGTGCTATTCTCGGTTACTACCGCGACGACCTCTATCTCGTCCCGCCAAGCAACACTACGCCGGACCCCGACGACAACGATTCCGGACCGGAATGAACCCCATGAAGACTATGACTATCCGACTGCTCCTCGCCGGCGTGCTTGCCGCGCTGACGGCGTCCACTCCCGTGGCCGCCCAGAACCTGCAACCGCTGGACCGCATTGCCGCCGTGGTCAATGAAGACGTGATCCTGCAGAGCGAACTCGACCGTGCCGTGAAGAACGTCACCGCGCAGTACGCCAACCAGCCCGGACAGCTGCCCCCGCGCGAGGTGTTGGAACGCCAGGTGCTCGAACGCCTGGTGCTGGTGAAACTGCAGGTGGCGCGCGCCGCCGAAACCGGTATCCGGGTCAGCGACGACGAGTTGAACAATGCTGTAGCCGCCGTCGCCCAGCAAAACGGCGTTTCGGTCGACGCGTTGCGCCAACGCCTGGCAGGAGAAGGCGTTTCCTTCAACGACTTCCGCAGCTCGATCCGCGACGAGATCACCGTGCAGCGCCTGCGCCAGAGCTTCGCGCAGAGCCGCATCCAGGTGAGCGAGGCCGAGGTCGACGCGGCCATCGCTGCGCAGGCCAACAACAGTCAATACCACCTGGCCCATATCCTGGTCGGCCTGCCCGAAGGCGCTACCGCCGAGCAGATCGCCACTGGGCAGAAGAAGATCGAAGGCGTCAAAGGCCTGGTCGACAGGAACGAACTCGATTTCCCCGCCGCGGCCGTGCGTTACTCGGACAGCCCCAACGCGTTGGAAGGCGGCGACCTGGGTTGGCGCAGCCTGGATGAGATTCCGGCCGCCTTCGCCGAAATGCTGAAGACCATGACTCCGGGTCAGGTAGTCGGCCCCATCCGTGGGCCCAGCGGCTTCCAGCTGTTGAAGCTGGTGGAAGTTCGCGATGGCAGCCAGGCAGCCGCCAAGACCGTCACCGAATACCATGCGCGCCATATCCTGGTCCGCGTCACCCCTGTGCAAGACGCGGCGGCCGCCAAGGCCAAGATCGATACGCTGCGCGCGCGCATCGCCGGCGGCGCCGATTTCGTCGAAGTCGCCAAGGAATCCTCCGAAGACGCCAACAGCAAGAGCGAAGGCGGAGACCTGGGCTGGTTCGAGGCCAACGCGTTCGGGCCGGCCTTCGGCAAGGAAATCACCAGCACCGCCGATGGCGGAGTTTCGGCGCCGTTCCGCACCGAGGCGGGCTGGCATATCGCGCAGCGCATCGGCGAACGCCAGACCGACGTCACCAGCACCAGCCAGCGCGCGCAGGTGCGCGAGACCATCGGCCGCCGCAAGCTGGAAGACGAGTACAACCGCTACCTGCAAGAACTGCGTGGCGAAGCCTACGTCAACGTCCGCAATGGCGACGGCGACAAAGCGGCCGCCACCGACGGCGGCTGAGTGAAACCCGCGCTCGCGCTGGTTCCAGGCGAGCCGGCCGGCATAGGTCCGGAATTGTGCGTGCGCCTGGCGCAGCAGCCGCGGTCGGATTGCGAGCTGCTGGCCTTTGGCGACGCGGATACCCTGCAAGCCGCCGCGCGCGCCTTGGATTTGCCGCTACGCCTGCTCGAAGCAGGCGATACCGCAAACCTTCCCGGCGATCTGCGCCTGCGGCCCATTCCCAACGCGGTAGCCAATCTTTTCGGCAGCACCAATCCGGCCAATGCCCACGCGGTCATCGATGCGCTGAACGTCGCATCCGATGCCTGTTTGCACGGCGAACTGGATGGTCTGGTCACCGGCCCGGTGCACAAGGCCGCGATCAACGCCGGCGGTATCGCCTACACCGGCACCACTGAACTATTGGCCGAACGCGCCGGTTGCAACGTAGTGATGATGCTGGCCAACGACATCGTGCGTGTGGCGCTGGCCACTACTCATCTTCCGCTGCGCGCGGTGGCCGACGCGATCGACCGACCCACCTTGCTCCGTGTGCTGCGCATCACCGAACAGGCGCTGCGCAATGATTTCGGAATCGCGAAGCCGCTCATCGCCGTGCTCGGGCTGAATCCGCATGCGGGCGAGTCAGGACACCTGGGGCGCGAGGAAATCGAGGTGATCGAGCCCGTGCTGGAAACGTTGCGCAAGGAAGGTCTCCGGCTCGTGGGCCCGCTGCCTGCCGACACCGCCTTCCTTCCGCAGAAGCTGGTCGGCTTCGATGCCGTGCTGGCGATGTACCACGACCAGGGTCTGCCGGTGCTCAAGTACAGCGGTTTCGAGCGCGCGGTGAACCTGACCCTGGGCTTGCCCTATCCGCGCGTCGCGGTGGACCATGGCACCGCGCTGGACCTGGCCGGCAAAGGCCTCGCCGATCCTTCCAGCCTGTTCGCCGCAGTAGAAACCTGCGCGCTGATCGCCGCGCGCCGCCGCGCAACGTAAACTCGCCGGATGAATTTCAAAGCGCCGCCCAAGAAATCCCTGGGCCAACACTTCCTGACCGACCGCGGCATGATCGAGATGATCGTGTTGGCGGTGAATCCGCAGCCCGGCGATAGGCTGGTGGAAATCGGCCCCGGTCAGGGCGCGATCACCCTTCCCCTGTTGCGCAAACATGGTCAGTTGACCGCCATCGAGTTCGATCGCGATCTGGTGGTTCCGCTGTCGCAGGCCGCGCACGGCGTAGGCCAGTTGACCGTGATCCACAAGGACGTGCTGGAAGTGGACTTCACCCGCATGGCCGGCGAAGAAAAACTGCGTCTGGTCGGCAACCTGCCCTACAACCTGTCCTCGCCGATCCTGTTCCATGCGCTGGACCACGCGGCAGCGGTGCGGGACATGCACTTCATGTTGCAGAAAGAGGTCGTGGACCGCATGGCCGCCGGCCCCGGCAGCAAGGTCTATGGACGTCTTAGCGTCATGCTGCAGGCTTATTGCTCGGTCACGCCTTTGTTCGATGTGCCGCCGGCCGCATTCCGGCCGCCGCCAAAAGTGGACTCGGCAGTCGTGCGGTTGGTGCCACGCACGCCGGAAACCATCGGCGTCGACGATCCAAAGCGGTTCGCCGACGTGGTCCGCGCCGCCTTCGGCCAAAGACGCAAGACCCTGCGCAACGCGCTTATGGGCGTGGCCACTACCGAACAGATCGAAGCTGCCGGGCTGCGTCCCGATGCGCGCGCCGAACAGGTGGAAGTCGCGGGTTTCGTACGCCTGGCCAACCTGCCCTCTGCCGAACGGGTCGAACCTTAAGCCGGCTTTGCATACACTGTGGGCATGAGCCCTTCCGACTACGCCATCGCCGTCGACGTAGCCACCCGTTTCCTCGACGACCAATCCGTACCCGAGGACGGGCGCTTCGTTTTCTCCTACACCATCCATATCCGCAACCACGGCAAGGTGCCGGCGCGGCTGCTGGGACGCCATTGGATCATCACCGACGCGAACGGGAAGATCCAGGAAGTGCGCGGAGAAGGGGTGGTCGGCGAACAACCCTGGCTGCGTCCCGGCGACGATTTCGAATACACCTCGGGCGCAGTGCTGGAAACCGCACTGGGCACCATGCAGGGCAGCTACGACATGCTGGCCGACGACGGCACGCGCTTCGATGCGCCCATCGCGGCCTTCACCCTGTCCGTTCCGCGCACGGTGCACTGAGGAAGCGCCGCGTGAGCGTTTGGGCCATCGGCGACCTGCAAGGATGCTACGACGCCACCCAGCGCCTGCTGGAGCGTCTGCGTTTCGATCCGGCCGCCGACAAACTTTGGTTCTGTGGCGACTTGGTCAACCGCGGCGGGCAATCGCTGGAAACCCTCCGGCTGGTGCATTCGCTGCGCGCTAACAGCATCGTAGTGCTGGGCAACCACGATCTTTCGCTGCTGGCCATCGGCGAACGCACTCCCGACGAACAGCGCAAGGTCAACCTGGACCTTCAACGCATCGTGCTGGCCGATGATCGCGACGAACTGCTCACTTGGCTGCGCATGCAGGAACTGGTGCATGTCGACCGCGAACTCGGCTGGATGATGATCCACGCCGGCCTGGCGCCGAAGTGGACCACGACCCTGGCCGAAAAGCATGCACGGGAAGTCGAGAAGCAACTGCACGGCGACGGCTACCGCAAGCTGTTTCGCAACATGTACGGCGACAAGCCCAACTGGTCGCCGCAGCTGGGCGGCTACGACCGCTCGCGCGCCATCATCAATGTGCTCACCCGCATGCGTTATTGCACGCCGCGCGGGCGTATGGCGATCGAGGAGAAAGGCGGTCCGGGGACACAGGCCCAAGGCCTCTATCCCTGGTACGAGGTGCCAGGACGGGCCGAGCGCGATCTGAAGATCGTATGCGGACACTGGTCAACGCTCGGCCTGATGATCGGCCATGGCGTCCATGCCATCGATACCGGCGCGGTGTGGGGCGGAAAACTGACTGCACTGCAGTTGGACACGGACGAATTGCGGATCGTGCAGGTGGCGGGGCGCGATGTGACGCCTCCCGGGTGAAGCCGATCCGTGTCAGCGGGCTGATGCTGTTAGCGCTGCTTGCTGCCTGCGACTCTTCAACCTCGACAAAACCGCCTGCCGAGCGCGAGTCCGCAACGCGCGTTGCCGCGACCGCGCAGCCATCCCCGCCTTTGGTGGCCGCGGCGCGCCAGCAGATCGGCGTCACGCGCGTGTACGACTCGGCTTATGTCGAAATGCCTTATCCCGGCGGCGACGTTCCCGTCGAGCGCGGCGTGTGCACCGACGTGACCGTGCGCGCGCTGCGCACTCAGGGCCTGGACCTGCAACGCGCGATCCACGAGGACATAAGCGCGCATTTCGCCGCGTATCCACAGAACTGGGGACTGAAGGCGCCGAACCCCCATATCGACCATCGCCGCGTACCCAACCAGATGCGCTGGTTCGAACGCGAAGGCTGGTCGCAACCGATCACCACGAACGCGGACGACTACGTTGGCGGTGATATCGCCGCCTGGAAGCTCACCGGCAGCGGCCTGCTCCATATCGGCATCGTGTCCGACCGCAAGACGCGTGAAGGCACGCCGCTGGTCATCCACAACATCGGCAGTGGCGCGGTGGAAGACGATATTCTGTTTGCGCACACGATCATCGGACATTACCGCCCAGCGCTGTAACGACGGCGCTTACGCCCGTTCGTAGTCCACGAACTCGAGCCCGAATGCGTGCCGCGCGTCGGCGGGATGCGACTGGCGCGATACGATCTTCCACTGATATCGATCGAACCGCGGAAAGAAGGCATCCGCGTCTTCAACTTTCGTATCCACGTGCGTCAGGTACAGCCTGTCCGCCAAGGGCAGCGTCGCCGCGTAGATCTCTGCACCGCCGATCACGCAGATCTCTTCAGCGTCATGCGCGCGCACAAAGGCTAGTGCTTCGTCGACCGACGCCACCGCTCGCATATCTTCGAACGGCACGCGGCCGGAGCGCGTCAGCACCAGATTAGTCCGGCCCGGAAGCGCGCGACCCAATGATTCGGCGGTCTTGCGTCCCATCAGTACCGGCTTGCCGAGCGTGAGCGACTTGAAGCGCTTCAAGTCGTCGGGCAGACGCCACGGCAGATCGTTGTCCTTGCCGATGCCGCGATTGCGATCCAGCGCTGCGATCAGCGAAACGTGCACGCGCCTATACCGCCACCGGCGCCTTGATCGCCGGCGCTGCGTCGTAGCCGTGGATCTCGATGTCGTCGTAGGTAAAGGCGAACAAGTCGGTTACTTCCGGGTTCAACCGCAACTTCGGCAACGCACGCGGCTCGCGCGACAATTGTTCGCGCGCCTGCTCGTAATGGTTCGAATACAGGTGCGCGTCGCCCAGCGTGTGCACGAAGTCGCCCACGCCCAGTCCGCAGGCCTGCGCCACCATGTGCGTCAGCAAGGCGTAGCTGGCGATATTGAACGGCACGCCCAGGAAGATGTCGCCGCTGCGCTGGTACAACTGGCAGCTGAGCTTGCCTTCGACCACGTAGAACTGGAACAGCGTGTGGCACGGCATCAACGCCATCTTCGGAAGGTCCGCCACGTTCCAGGCCGAGACGATCAAACGGCGCGAATCGGGATTGCGTTTGATCTCGTCGACGACCCATTCGATCTGATCGATCTCGCCGCCATCGGCGGTGGCCCAGCGTCGCCACTGCTTGCCGTAGACCGGACCGAGCTCGCCGTTCTCGTCGGCCCATTCGTCCCAGATGCCGACCTTATTGTCCTTCAGATAGGCGATATTGGTTTCGCCTTTCAGGAACCACAGCAGCTCATGCACGATGGAGCGCAGGTGCAGCTTCTTGGTCGTAACCAGCGGAAAACCCTGATTGAGGTCGAAACGCATTTGCCAACCGAAGACGCTGCGCGTGCCGGTGCCGGTGCGGTCCGATTTTTCCGTGCCCTGGTCGAGCACGTGGCGCAGCAGATCGAGGTATTGCTTCATGCAGCGTCCTCAACGGGAATCACCGGTTGCAGGGTGGGCGAACGGCGCGACAGCCAAAACAGGAAAAGGCCCAGCGCGATTAGCGGCAGGCTCAGCAGCTGGCCCATCGTCAGCCAGCCGAAGGCAAGATAACCGATGCCTTCGTCCGGCACGCGCACGAATTCCACCAGAAAACGGAACACACCGTAGAGCAGCGCGAACATTCCCGATACCGCATAGCGCGGTCGCGGCTTGCGCGAGAACCACCACAACACGCAGAACATCACCAGGCCTTCCAGGAACGCCTGATAGAGCTGCGACGGATGCCGCGCGAACTTGTCCAGCGCACCGGCCGCGTACTGCGCCTGCAACTGCGCGGCGCTCAAGCCGAGCTTGAGCACGTTGGGATCGGTGCTGGGAAAAATAACGCCCCAGCCCGCTTGCGTGTACTTGCCCCACAGCTCGGCGCCGATGAAATTGCCGATGCGCCCGAAACCCAGCCCCGCAGGCACCAGCGGCGCCACGAAATCCATGGTGTCGAAGAAATGGATCTTCTGTTTGCGCGTCCACCACAGCGCCGCCGCCATCACCCCCAACAGGCCGCCGTGAAAACTCATGCCGCCTTCCCACACCTTGAAGATCATCAAGGGGTTGTCGAGGAACGCGCCGAACGAATAGAACAGGATGTAGCCGATGCGTCCGCCCAGCACCACTCCCAGCATGCCGTAGAACGCCAGATCCGACAGTCCGTTCATGTCCACGCCCGGCAAGCGCCCGGCGCGGATGCGCTGGCGCCCCAGCCACCATGCGCTGGCGAAGGCCAGCAGATACATCAGGCCGTACCAGTGGATCTTGAGCGGGCCGAGGGAAAGCGCGATCGGGTCGATCTGGTGGAGGTAGGTCATGAAGCCTGCAGTGGGTTGGGCAAGGCCCTATTTTGCCCGAGTACCGCTGCTTTAGCCCTCCCCTTCAAGAGGAGGAGAAAATCAATCCAGGATCAGCGGCAGGTTGGGCAGTTCGTCGCGGTCCGGAGTGCCGTCGATCTGGGGAAAATGCTCGGCAAGCAGGTCCGAAACCGCCTGGATACCATGCACAACCGCCTGTTCCGGCTCGCCCGCCTGCATGCGTTCCTCCATCAACTGGCAGACGCCGCGCCATTGTTCCGCGCTGACCCGGCCGTTCAGGCCGCGGTCGGCGACGATCTCGATGCGGTGATCGGCCAGCAACAGATAGATCAGCACACCGTTGTTGGCCTCGGTATCCCAGGCGCGCAAGCGCGCGAAAGCGGCTTCGGCGCGCGCACGCGCCTGCACGCCACGCAGCACCATGCCCGGAGAAAGCTCCGATTCCACCGCGAACAGGATTTCGCCGCGATGCCGCAGTTCGCCCGCAGCGATCGCATCGGCAATCCGATGCAGGCTGTCCTCAGGAAACAGATGGCGGGCCGAGCGCGCAAAGAGATGGCGGAGAAGTCGCATCACCAGCTCCCCGAGGCACCGCCGCCGCCGGACATGCCGCCACCTCCGGACCAGCCACCGCCACCTCCGCCGCCAAAACCACCGCCGCCACCGCCCCAGCCGCCTCCCCCGAATCCGCCCCAACCGCCCTGGCTGGCGTAGCGGCCGGCCGAAACCGACATCAACCCGTAAATCAGCCCGAACAACCCGGCGATGCCCGCCAGCGGAATGATCGAAGACAGCAACCAGGCTACTCCGCCGGCCGCACCGCCGGTGAACAGGCTTCGCAAACCCTTGGGCGCCTTGCCGAATACGCCACGCACCAGCGTGGCGGCGATGAAGGCGGCGAACAGGGCGAACAGCCAGTCCCCGCCCCCGCGACGACCATCGTCGTTGCGGTGGTCGCTCACCGGTGCGGGTAGCTGCTCGCCCTCGATCAGCCGGCTGAGTTGTGCGGTCGCCTCTAGAATCCCGCCGCCGAAATCTCCGGCGCGGAACTTGGGCACCAGATACTCCTGGATGATGCGGTTGGCGATGGCGTCGGGAATAGCTCCCTCCAATCCGTAACCAGGCTGAATACGCACGCGGCGGTCGTCCTTGGCCACGACCAGGATCACCGCATCGTCCACGCCTTCGCGGCCCAATTTCCATTGGTCGAACGCGCGTTGCGTGTATTGCTCGATAGTTTCCTGTTGCGTGCTGGAAATCATCAGCACCTGCAGCTGGCTGCCCTTGCGTTGCTGCAGGGCCAGCGCTTGTTGTTCCAGCTGCTGTTTCTGTTCCGCACTGAGCGTACCGGTGGTGTCCACCACCGGCGAAGTCAGCGCCGGGATTGCCCCCGCCCCCGCCGCCTGCTGCGCCCACGCGGGCAGGCAGGCGAACAGCAGGAAGGCGAGCGCGAGCGCGCGTCGCAGCATGTCGATCAGCTATCCGCCACCGATCAGTTGCCGGGCGCGGGCGGCGGCGGCGGTGCTGGCGGAGCCGGCGGCGGCGGCGTGTTGCCGAAATCCACCGCGGGCGCTTCGGAGATTTGCGCCTCGTTCTCCACGGTGAAGTTGGGCTTTTCCTTGTAGCCGAACAGCTTGGCGGTGAGGTTCTGCGGGAACGAACGCACGTAGGTGTTGTAACCCTGCACGGTTTCGATATACCGGCCGCGGGCGACGGTGATGCGGTTCTCGGTGCCTTCCAATTGCGCCTGCAGATCGCGGAACGATTGGTCGGATTTCAGGTTCGGATAGTTCTCGGTGACCACCAGCAGGCGCGACAGCGCGCTGGACAGTTCGCCCTGCGCAGCCTGGAACTGCTGCAGCGAAGCGGCATCGTCGGCGTTGACCTGGATCTGGCCGACCTTCGCGCGCGCATTGGTCACGTCGGTCAGTACCTTGGCTTCGTGCTGCGCGTAACCCTGCACGGTCTTGACCAAGTTGGGGATCAGGTCGGCGCGGCGCTTGTACTGGTTCAGCACTTCCGACCAGCCGGCTTTGACCGCTTCGTCCTTCTGCTGGATGGTGTTATAGCCGCAGCCAGCAAGCAGCGCGGCCAGGCCGAAGATCAGGAGCGAACGCGAAAGCAGGCGCATGGCGGAAGTCCTTCCGATTGGATTGCCGGCATTGCAGCACCGCACCGACTTCAGCGCAACTGCCAAGGCTGCGTCCCGTCGGGCCGGGCGAACCCGGCCCATAAGCCCCGTGAGAAGCTCGTTACGGCACGATCGGATGCTGGTGCTGCGCGCCGCGGCGGCGCATCAGCAGATTCAGCCATTCCACCATCACCGAGAAACCCATGGCGAAATAGATGTACGGCTTGGGTACGTGCACCTCGAGGCCGTCGAGGATCAGGACCGCGCCGATCAGCACGATGAAGGCCAACGCCAGCATCTTGATGGTGGGATTGGCGTCGATGAAGTGGCCGAGCGGATTGGCGGCCAGCAGCATCACCGCCACCGCCAGCAGGATTGCGGCCACCATCACCGGAATGTGCTGCGCCATGCCCACCGCGGTGATCACCGAATCCAGCGAGAACACGATGTCGATGACGGCGATCTGCAGGATCACCATCGCGAATACGCCGGAAGCTCTAGTGGTGTTGGGGTCTTCGTCGTGGCCGCCGGTGATCAGCTCGCGGATTTCCATGCTGCCCTTCACCAACAGAAAGATGCCGCCCAGGATCAACACCAGGTCGCGCACCGAAATGCCCATGCCGAATACGCTGAACAGGTCGTGCTGCATGCGCGCCAGGAACGCCAGCGATATCAGCAACGCGATGCGCGTGATGCAGGCCACGGCGATACCGAACTTGCGGGCCACGTCGCGTTGATGTTCCGGCAGTTTGCCGACGGCGATGGAAATGAACACCAGGTTGTCGATACCCAGCACGATTTCAAGCGCACTCAGGGTGACCAGAGTAAGCCAGACATTGGGGTCGGCGAGAAATTCGAAACTCATCGTCAATCAATCCTTCAAAGCGAAAAAATTCGTGGGCCCAGGATCAGCCCCCAGCACAGCAATACGTTCATCATCAGCACGAACACGGCGGCCGAACCCATGTCCTTGGCGCGCCCCGCGAGTTCGTGGAACTCGGGGCCGTAGCGTTCGATCACCGCTTCCACCGCCGAATTGAGCAGCTCGGCCGACAGCACCAGCAGGCAGCTGCCGATCAGCAGCGCGCGTTCGATGCCGCTTTCGCCCAGCCAGATCGCCAGCGGCCCCAGCACGACCAGCAGGTAGCATTCCAGGCGGAACGAGGACTCGTGCAACCAGGCCGCGCGCAGGCCCTGGAACGACCAGACCGTTGCCTTCAGTATCCTGCCCGGCCCTCGCGGCAGATGCCCTTTTTCATCGGCCATGTCGAAAAAGCTCAGCGAAAATGGGCATGGGCTGGGAGGAATTCGCGGGTGAGGCGTCGATTTTGCCACAAGGCAGCGGCGGCCACCCGAATTGCACCGGTCGGCGCGGGCTGTTTCACTAGCGAAAACCAGAGGATCCGCCCCTGATGCTGTTACTGCGCCATCTTGTTCTCGCCAGCCTGCTGACCCTGTTGACCGCCTGCACCAGCGCTCCGCCCGCGCACAAGGGGCCCCCGCGCATTCCCGAACAGGTCTCCAACGCCGATTGGGAACAGGACATGCAACGTTTCGCGGCACTGGACGCCGCATCCCCGCCGCCGCGGCACGGCGTGCTCTTCGTCGGCAGTTCGTCGATCCGGTTTTGGGAGACGCTGGCGGAGGATTTTCCCGGCGTACCGGTGATCAACCGCGGCTTCGGCGGATCGGAACTCCGCGACAGTACCTTCTACGCCGATCGCATCGTGGTTCCGTATGCGCCCAGGCAGATCGTGCTCTACGCGGGCGAAAACGATCTGCAGGCGGGCCGCACACCGCAGCAGGTGGAACAGGACTTCCGCACCTTCGTCCAGCGCGTGCGCCGTGACCTGCCCAAGGCGCGCATCGCGTATATCTCCAACAAACCCAGCCCCTCGCGCGTCGGACTGCTGGAGGCGCAACGCCAGGCCAATGCGCTTATCAAGGCCGAAGCAGGACGCTTGCACGTCGACTACATCGACGTTTTCAGTTCCATGCTGGATGCGAACGGTCAGCCGCGCGAAGAACTCTTCGTCGAAGACCGGCTGCATATGAATCGCGCCGGATACGAACTTTGGCGGCAGAAGGTCGCGCCCTATCTGAGCGGCCATTGAAGCTCACCGGTAACGCATCCGTAACCCGATACGGGATAGATTCCGCGACACCTACCTCAACGGAACCCCGCCCATGGCCGTTAACTACATTCCCGATGGCTACCACACCGTTACCGCTTACCTGATGGTCGACGATGCCGCCAAGGCGCTCGACTTCTATCGCGAAGCCTTCGGCGCCGAAGAGCTATACCGCCTTCCGATGGGCGACAAGATCGGACACGCCGAGATCATGATCGGCGACACCCATCTGATGCTGGCCGATGAGTTTCCCGACATGAACGCATTGGGACCGAACAAGCGAGGCGGCGCGACCGCCAGCTTCATGATCTACGTGCCTGACGCAGATGCGGCCTACGACAGGGCCGTCAAAGCGGGAGCCAAGGCGGATCGGCCGTTGAAGAACGAATTCTGGGGCGACCGTATCGGCACGGTAATCGATCCGTTCGGCCACAAGTGGTCGCTGGCCACCCATCTGGAAGAAGTGGCTCCCGAGGAAATGCAGAAACGCATGGCCGAATGGAGCAAACAGCAGTAGCAGATCCATTGTCTGGTGGATTTCGTTTATAAAAGCAGAAGGCCCGGCATCAACCAGGCCTTCTGGCAAAACAGGACGCTATAGCTATAAATCAGAAGCCGGACACATTGAGGCGGCCGCCCGTCACCGTTTTGTTTTGCAGGGACGCCGTCGGCACCGTATTGGCGAGAATGGCTGCCTTGATATCGGCGGCGGTCACGCCTGGACGCGTCGAGGCGTACAGGGCAGCTGCACCGGTGACGTGAGGCGTCGCCATGGAGGTGCCGCTATAACTTGCGTAGCCGGAGACCAGCAAACCCTTCGAACTCACGGGAACGCTCGACATGATGGCCGACCCCGGCGCACCCAGATCCACCATGACCTTGCCCCACTGCGAGAAGCTCGACAAAGCGCCGGTATTGGTGATCGACGCCACGGCGATGATGTTCGCGTTGGGATAGTTGGAAGGATAGCTGGCGGTCACGTCATTGTCGTACGCATCATTGCCGGCAGCGGCTACGAACAGGATATTGGCGGTATTGGCGCGCCCAATAGCGTCCTGCAATGCCTGCGAGAATCCGCCGCCGCCCCATGAATTGTTGGTAGCGACGATGTTCAACCCATGCCGGGTCTTGAGGTCGTTGAAATAATCGATGGCCTTGATCGCATTGGCGGTGGTGCCGCCGCGACGACCCAGGAATTTCCCGCTGATCAGCTTGACGCCGCTCCAGCAGACGCCGGCGACGCCCTTGGCGTTGCCGCCCAAGCCGGCGATGGTGCCGGACACATGGGTGCCGTGATCGTCGTTGGCGCCCCCCGAATTGATGTTGTTGCTGTTGCCGTCGAAGTCCCAACCGCGCACGTCGTCGATGTAGCCGTTGCCGTCGTTGTCGACGCCGTCCGCCGCATCGTAGGGATTGGTCCAGATATTGGCGGCGAGATCTTCGTGCTGGTAGTAGATGCCTTCGTCGATCACGCCGACGATCACATTGCCGCAGGAGGTGTGGCCACTGGCCCAGCTTTCGCCGGCCTGGGAACCGTATTGATTGGCCGGCGTGGTGGCATCGCCATACATACCCCACAACGAACCATTGGTGTAATAAGTGTCGTTGGAAACCGCTTGGTGCTGATAAATCCAATTCGGCTCGGCATATTCCACCGCGGGATCATCGTTGATCGCGCGGACGGCCGCGGCGACGTCCAGCCCTGCGGGAAGTTTGAGTAACGCAAGTTCGCCTTTCTTCGAATTGCCGGCGCGCACCGTTTCCAGTTTCTGCGCACCCAAGCCATGATTCAGCGCCTCCAGATTGGCGACGCTGGCGCCATCGCGATACTTGACCAGCAACTCGCCGCTCGCATGCGCGCGGCCTTTTCCCAATGCTTGTAGAACCAGATCGGAACGTCCGCCCGCCTGCACTGCGAACGAAGTACCGAGTGCGACCAGAACCGCACCAGCCAGCAAACCCAAACGATGCTTAGCAATCATCTCTGACACTCCATGTGGATAACCAGGCCGTCCGGAATGGACTGGCCGTGCCGAAAGCTAAGTCAATTACAAGAGGGCCGCAATGCTTTAGCTAGCAAGCGAAATGGAAAATTCTCCTTAATAGGCATCTCACTTTTTGTACGGGGAGCAATTCAAAGAAACGTGCATTACTCCATGCCGGCATGCCGTACAGAAAGCGCTAGTAGAAAGCGTTTTTACGTTATCGATCTGAGTACAACGACGTCTGCAGATGCGGCTTTCTCGAATCAGTCCGTCGCGTCGAATATCGCCGTGCCTCGCGATCCATCGATTCCGATCCAGGCCCGATACATGCCCGCGGTGCTGAACGGCATGGCGATATTGCCGTCGCGATCCACCGCGATGGCGCCACCATCGCCACCGAGTTCAGGCACGCGCTGCAGAATGACCGCGTCGGCGGCGACCGCAAGGCTGGCGCCGCCATACGCCATGCGCGCGGCGATGTCGTGCGCGACCACGTTGCGGATGAAGAATTCGCCCCAGCCCGTTCCCGAGACCGCGCAGCGTTCGTCGGCCCAGGTGCCTGCACCGATCAAGGGCGAATCTCCGACGCGTCCATAGCGCTTGTTGGTCATGCCACCTGTGGAAGTGGCGGCGGCGAGATTCCCTTGCGAATCGAGGGCGACCGCGCCGACGGTGCCGAAGTATTTTCCGCGCAGGCTTTCGTCGCCGGCCTCGCTGCTTTCGCGCGCCTGTTCCTGATCGAGCTGCGTACGGCGGGTATCCGTATCGAACCAGTCGTTGCTCACGCGTTCGATTTTCGGCTGGGTGTCGGCAAACCTTTCTGCGCCCGCGCTGATCATCATCACATGCGGCGAATGCTCCATCACCGCGCGTGCGAGCCGCACCGGATTGCGCACGGTTTCCACCCCTGCCACCGCACCTGCGCGACGGGTCTTCCCTTCCATGATGGAAGCGTCCAGTTCGTGCCTGCCCTCGGCGTTATAGACCGAACCTTTGCCTGCGTTGAAACGCTGGGATTCCTCCAGGGCCACCACTGCCGCTTCGACCGCGTCAAGCGCACTACCGCCGTCGACGAGAATGAGGCGCCCGGCTTCGAGAGCGGCCTCCAGATCGGCGCGGATGGATTGTTCCTCAGCCGAGGATAGTTGGTCTCGCTCGATTACGCCGGCGCCGCCGTGGATGGCTAGGGCGAAGGATTGGCTGCTGTGCGTCATGTGAATGCGAGGTAGGAAAGTGTGCAGGATACCCGCTTCCCTTCTCCCACTGGCGCCCATAGGGTGTGCAAGGCTGAGAAGGTGGCGCGTAGCACCGGATGAGGGAGTGAAAATTCTAGTCACGGAAAGCTACACCACATACTGATTTTCCATTCCCTCATCCGCCCTGCGGGCTCCTTCTCCCGGAGGGAGAAGGAGCGCATTATTGCTGCCGCAGCGCCTCGATCGGATCCAGCTGCGAGGCTTTTCTGGCCGGGTAGTAGCCGAAAAACAGGCCCGTGGCGATGGAGAACGCCGCCGCCAGAGCCACCACTTGTCCGTTGAGCACGATCGGCAGTTCGCTGAATTTTCCCACCAGCAACGCGCCCGCTACGCCGATGACGATGCCGATCACCCCGCCGATCAGCGAGATCAGCATTGCCTCGGCCAGGAACTGCCTACGCACGTCGGAAGGCCCCGCGCCCACCGCCATGCGCAGGCCTATCTCGCGGATACGCTCAGTCACCGACACCAGCATGATGTTCATGATGCCTATGCCGCCGATGATCAAGCAGATGGTGGCGACCGCGCCCAGCAATTTCGACATCAGGTTGGTCGTGGCGGTGCGTGTGGCGACGATCTCGGAGATGTTTCGCACGTTGAAATCGTCGTCAGCGCCGGGCGCGATCTTATGGCGCTGGCGCAACAGCGCTTCCACTTCGCTCTGCACGTAGGTCAGGTCCTTGGCGCTGGTCACGGTCAATGCGATCTGCATCACCGCGCCCGACGGCAGGCCCATGGCGCCCATCAGGCGGCGACGCGCGGTTTCCAGCGGAACCATGACCACGTCGTCCTGATCCTGGCCGAAGCCGCCCTGGCCTTTCGAATTGAGCGTGCCGACCACGGTGAACGGCACTCGGCCCAAACGGATGGTCTGGCCGATGCCCGGGTCGTCGCCGAATAGCGTGCGCCGCGTGGTTTCACCCAGGATCACTACTTTGCCGGCGCTGGTGTAGTCCTGTGCGTCGAAGCCTTCGCCGTTGGCGATGGACCAGCCGTTGATGTCGAAATAGTCGGCCTGCACGCCCTGCCAACTGGTGGAGGCATTGTTCTCGGCATAAACCACCTGGGTGTTGCCGCGCAGCGCGCCGGCCACGTACTGCACTTCCGGAATCTCACTGCGAATCGCTTCCGCGTCGCCCTCGTTGAGGGTGAAAAAGCTGCTAGCGCTCATGCGCGCTCCGCCGCCGCCACGACCCGCGCCCGGCGAGATATCCAGGCGCTGCGAACCCAGCCCGGACACCATCTTGTCGATTTCGGCCTGGGTGCCTTGCCCCACCGACACCATCACGATGACGGCCGCGATGCCGATGATCACACCCAGCGAAGTCAGCGCGCTGCGCATCCAGTTGCCGCGCAGCGCGTGGATGGCGGTACGCAGGATGTCGGTGAAGTTCATACGGTCCCTTGCTTGTGCGCGCCGTCATGGAAGAGCTGGCCATCGTGCATCACAAAGATGTGATCGGCGTGGGCCGCCACTTCCGCGTCATGGGTGATCAGCACCACGGTGTGGTCGTCGTCGCGCAGTTGCTTGAACAGCGCGAGGATTTCCTCGCCGGTCTTGCTGTCCAGCGCGCCGGTGGGTTCGTCGGCCAGTAGGATCGGCGGGCGGTTGATCAGTGCGCGGGCGATCGCGACGCGTTGCTGCTGCCCGCCAGACAACTCGCTAGGCTTGTGCGACGAGCGTTCGCCCAGCCCCACCGACGCCAGCGCCTCTTGCGCGCGCCTCATGCGTTCGGCCGGCGGCACTTGCGCATAACCCAGCGGCATGGCGACGTTTTCCAACGCATTCATCCGCGGCAGCAGGTTGAAGCCCTGGAACACGAAACCGATCTTGTCGCGGCGCAGTTCCGCCAGCGACTCCTTGTCCAGCGTGGACACATCCACGCCATCGCATTCGTATACGCCCGAAGTAGGCGTATCCAGGCAGCCGATCAGGTTCATCAGCGTGGACTTGCCCGAGCCCGACGGACCCATGATGGCGACGAAATCGCCGCGGCCAATGCGCAGATCCACGCCTTGCAGGGCGGCGACCTCGGCTTCGGTGCCGGGCGAATAGATCTTGGAAAGCGCGCGGGTCAGGATGACCGGTATGTCGGCGGCCCTTGCAGAGGCGGCCCTTGTAGAAGATGGCGCGCTCATTCCTTGGCGCGCTCGCCGGTGATGATCTCGTCGCCTTCCTTCAGGCCTCCGCCGGATACTTCGGTGGCGGTGCCATCACTGGCGCCGATGCGCACCATCACCGGTTCGGGCTTGCCATCGACTAACCGGTAGAGCGACGCGCGCTTGGCGTTGAGCAGCGCGCCCAGCGCGGCATCCCACTTCTGCTTCTGCGCATCGTCGAGACCGGCACGGAAGGCTGCGAAATCCTGCTGGAAGCGTTCGGCCATGCGCTGGCGGACCTGAGCCTGCATATCGCCCGAGCCGCTGCCGCCCATCACCACCATGCCAGGCGGGCCGCCGCGGCCGCCACCGAACATACTATTGCCGCCTTGCACCGCTTGCGCCTGACGCGCTGCCTGGCGTTGGCGGACCGAAGCCACCGCCGCATCGAAGGCCGCCTGTTGTTGCGGATTGACCTTGAGATCGGCGACCGTGCGGGCCAGGTCTTCGGTGATGCCGCCGCCGCGTTGCGCGCCCTGCGCAGGCGCCTGGGCCGCGCCAGTATTGTTTGCCGCCGCCGGCTTGTAGCGCAACGCCGCATTGGAAACCTTCAGCACCTTGTCGCGCTTGCTGACCTCGATCTCCGCGTTGACGGTCAGACCCGGAAGCAGCGTACCGTCGCTGTTGTCGACGGTGACGACCACCGGATAAGTCACCACGTTATTGGTGGTGGTAGCCGCCAGCCGCACCTGTTCCACCGTGCCCTTGAACTGGCGGTCGGCGAAGGCATCGGCGGTGAAGGAAACCACTTGTCCCACCTTGACCTGGCCTATATCGGATTCGTCCACGGCCAGCTCGATCTTCATCTTGCCCAGATCCTCCGCGATGGTGAACAGTTCCGGCGCGGAGAAGTTGGCGGCCACGGTCTGGCCGGGCTCGATCGTGCGGGTCAGCACCACGCCATCCACCGGCGAAGTGATCACTGTCCGCTGCAAGTTGACGCGCGTGGTCTGGGTGGAGGCCGTCTGCTGGCGAATCTGCGCTTGCGAGGAATTGACCTGCGCGCGCGCCTGATCTAGCGCCGAGCGGGCCAGGTCGACATCGCTCTGGGCGACCAGCTTCTGCTTGCCCAGGTCCGCCTTGCGCTGGTAATCCAGTTCGGCGTTGCGCAGCGTCGCCCGCGCCTGCGCCAGGGAGGCGCTGGCGCTGGCGATCTGCGCCGTGCCCTGTTCGATCTGGGCCTCGTACGTGCTGGGGTCGATGCGCGCCAGCACGTCGCCTTTTTTAACCTTGCTGTTGAAGTCGACCAGCACGTCGGTGACCTGACCGGAGATCTGGCTGCCCACGGTGACCGTGGAAATGGCGCTCAGGGTGCCGGTCGCCGAGATCGCAACCCGGATGCCGCCGCGCTCGACCGGCGTGGTCCGGTACGCGCCCTCCGCAGCCTCGCTTTCACGATTGTTCCAGTACCACCAGCCCGCTCCGAGCAGCGCCAGCGCCGCTACGGCAAGCACGATCCGGGAAACCAGCTTTCGAGAATTGGGAACACTACGTCGCTGCTGGCTCATGCGAAAGTCGGACCTGGAGAAGTGGGGATTCGGGCATTGAACGCACGGCTGCGGTCATCGTTGACAGCATGAGCAGGCTTGCAGTTCCCGACGCGTGCCGCGTTCACCGCGACTTAAGCGAAGCGGATGGTCGCGGCGGTGCCGGCGCCCATCGTGCTTTCCAGCTCTATCTTCCAGCCGAAGCGATCGCACAGGCGCCGCACGATCGACAGGCCCAGGCCGGTCCCCTGCGGACGCGAGGGATCGGCCCGGTAGAACGGTTCGAAAGCGCGCGCCATCGAATCCCCGCTCATGCCGATGCCGGTATCGCGAACGATGACCCGGTCCTGCTCCAGAACCACGTCGATACGTCCCCGGTCGGTATAGCTGCATGCATTGCGCAGCAGGTTGCTGATCACCACCTGCATCACTCGCGGCGGCGCATGCAGGCGCGGCTTGGCGTTGCAGGTGACCTCCAGATCCACATGCTTGCCGACCAGCAGCGCACGCGCATTGTCGGCCTCGTCCAGCACAATGTCGGCCAGTTCGAAATCTTCGCTCTGCGGCTCCACCTCGTTCTCGCGAGCCAGGATCAGGAAGGCGTCGATCACCGCCTCCATGTCGCGTCCGGCGCGCTGGATGCGTTGCAGCGAACGCGCCACTCGCGGCGAAGAGTCTTCGGCCATGGCCATGTCGCTGGCCACGCGAATCACGGTCAGAGGCGTGCGCAGCTCATGGCTGGCGTCGCGGGTGAAGTCGCGCTCGCGCGCCACATGCGCCGATACGCGATGGGCAAGGCCGTGCAGCGCCGAGGCGAGCTGGCGGGCCTCGCCCTGCACATCGGGCGGCAGTCTGTCGGGCGCCAACGCGCTGACGTCCGGATGGCGGGGATCCCATTGCGTGACTTGCCGAGCCAACCAGGTGACCGGCGAGATCAGGCGCTTGGAGGCACGGTAGGTCAGCCAGGAAACGAAATAGATGGTGACCAGGGTCAGGATGATGGGCAACGTACCGAAATAGAACGCCAAGCGCGCGGCTTGCGAACGCAGGAACACCAGGTAAAGACGGCCAGCGGGCTTCTCGTCGACCAACACCAGCAGGTCGTCGTCTTTCAATTCGTGGAAGCCGGGCTTGAGCGTGCGCAGGTTTTCCGGAAGCAGCAGGTTGGAGCGCCCGCGCAACACCAGGTAACCGCGCATGTTGTAGGTATTGGGCGGCGGTTGGGCTTCGGATGCCCCGTACAAATCCCAGTAATGCGCCGCTTCTTCCTGCAGGGCGGTGTTGATCAGGCTCTGCTTGATCACCACGGAAACCAGGAAAACCCCCAATACGATCGCCAGACTGGCCAGCGCTACCTGCACGATGAAAGCGATCCGAATCTTGCGTGGCAACCCCTGCGGCATTTTCGGTTCCGTTAGTTTGCGGCTGGGCACGCTGCGGCTGCGGTCGCGGTCAGGCGATATCGGCGATGCGATAGCCTGCGCTCTGCACCGTATGCAGCAACGGTTTGTCGAAGGGTTTGTCGATCACTTTGCGCAGGTTGTACAGATGGCTGCGCAAGGTATCCGAATCGGGCAGGCCATTGCCCCATATCTCCCGCTCGATCTCCTGCCGGGTGACCACGCGCGGCGATTCGCGCATCAGGATGGTCAGCAGACGCAGGCCTATCGGCGACAGCATCAGCTCGGAGCCGCCGCGCGTGGCCCGCATGCTCACCGGATCCAGCACCAGGTCGGCGACCTTCAGGACTTCGGCGCCCACTTGGCGTCGCTCGCGCCGGATCAGCGCGCGCAGCCGTGCTTCAAGTTCCTGGATGGCGAAAGGCTTGGTCAGGTAGTCGTCCGCACCCGAGCCTAGCCCGGTCAGTTTGTCGTCCAAGGTGTCGCGTGCGGTTAGCATCAATACGGGAGTGGATTTCCGGGCCTCGTTGCGCAGCCGGCGACAGACTTCCATGCCGTCCATGCGCGGCAGCATGAGGTCCAGCACCAGCACGTCGTAACTGTTCTCGACCGCAAGGCGATACCCATCCAGGCCGTCGGTGGCGTAATCCACCTCGAATCCGCGGCCTTCCAGGTATTCCCCGATCATCTCCGAGATGTTGCGGTTGTCCTCCACCACAAGTACCAGCCCGGCCGTTTCCTGTGTATGGCGCATGCCGTCTCCTTATCGCTTCAGGTTTGTGAAGCTACCCGCTTTCAAGTTGACGCCATGTGAAGGCGGCGGGCGGACCGGCCCAGACGGTAGGCTAGCGCCCTTCCCTCACTCGCCAGACCACCATGACCGCCCGCCTCCTGCCCCTGCTGTTGCTACTCGGTTCGAATATCTTCATGACCTTCGCCTGGTACGGGCATCTGAAGTACAAGAGCTCGCCCTTGATCGTGGCCATTCTGGCCAGCTGGGGCATCGCCTTCTTCGAATACACGCTGATGGTGCCGGCCAACCGGCTAGGCAGCAGCGTGTACACGGTCGTGCAGCTGAAAACCATCCAGGAAATCCTCACCCTGGTGGTGTTCGCAGGATTCTCGACCTGGTATCTGGGGCAACCGCTGAAGTGGAACCACTACGCGGCCTTCGCGCTGATTGTGGGCGCGGCCTTCCTGATGTTCTATGAGCCGGGCGCCGCTACAGTTTGAGCTTTCCGGTCAATATGTCCTTGAACATCACCCAGTCGCCGGCGAACGAATAGAACGGATGCTTGAATGTCGCCGGACGGTTCTTCTCGAAGAAGAAGTGCCCGACCCATGCGAACCCGTAGCCGCAGAACAGCGCGCCCAGCGCCCACCAGGGATTGCCGGTGAACAGGGCCGTCGCCAACAATCCCAGGACCCCGCAACTGCCGATGAAATGCAGCCTGCGCGAAATAAGATTGCGGTGTTCTTCGAGATAGAACGGATAGAACTCGCGGAAGCTGGCGAAACGGCTCATGGGAAGTCCTGGTGGCCCGCAACATGGGTCCCGTATCATGCCGCCGCCGCTGCAGAGGCACAACGCTCGCGGCCCTAGGGATCTTGCCCGTGTTCGAGCCGCTTCACGCGTACCCAGTATTCGTCCTGAAGCTCCAACGGCAACGCCGACAGCGTAGTGCCCTCGCTGGCGGCCAGCGCCTCCATGGCGCGGAAGCGACGCTCGAATTTGAGATTGGCTTGGCGCAATGCGGCGCCGGCATCGACCTTGGCATGCCGCGCAAGATTGGCGCAGACGAACAGCACGTCGCCGATCTCGTCCTGAAGGCGTTCGCGGTTGGCCTCCACATCGCCTCGCGCGAACTCCATGCGCACTTCCTCTATTTCCTCGTGCAGCTTGGCGATCACCGGATCCGGACTGGGCCAGTCGAAACCCACCCGCGCCGCCCGCGACTGCAGCTTGGCCGCGCGCTGCCATTCCGGCAGGCCGCGCGACACCCCGGCGAGCGCGGAAGCATCCGCATCGCCCGCCGCCTCGCGTTCGCGGCGTTTCTGCGCTTCCCATTCGCGGGTCTGCGCTTCCGCATCCTCGACACTGGCACCCGCGAACACATGCGGATGCCGACGGGTCATCTTGTCGCAAATGGCCGCGACCACATCGTTGAAATCGAACGCGCCCTGCTCTTGCGCCATCTGCGCATGGAACACCACCTGCAACAGCAGATCGCCCAGTTCGTCCTTCAGGTCCTCGAGATTATTGCGGTCGATGGCATCGGCGACCTCATAGGCCTCCTCGATGGTGTACGGCGCGATGCTGGCGAAATCCTGCTCGATGTCCCAGGGGCAGCCGTTCTGCCGATCGCGCAGGCGAGCCATGATGGTAAGCAGATCGCTAACGTCGGGCGCATTCATCGAGGGCAAGTGCTCGGGTAGTGTCTGGAAGACTGTGATCGAATGGGGAAAGGTCTATCAACAATCCATGATGTCATCCCAGCGGCTTTCAACAGCCGAATGGCTGGTCAAGCTGGGATCCATCTTGATCTTGCTTTTTACCTTCTTAAAATCTGAAGCAAAAGCGTTTCGCGCTGCGCGCGAGTCACTTTTCTTTGAACGGCAAAGAAAAGTAACCAAAAGAAAGCCGCCCTAACGGCGCGCCCGGCGATGAAGCCGCCGGGTTCGCAAGCGGGGCAGGAATTTTTGGAAGCAGCATCCTGCTGCTCCAAAAAACGGCGCACATCCCTGTGCGCCGCCCCTGCGGGGTTTACCCGCCCCGCTTGCCTCGTCTCACGGGTCTAAACAAAAAAGCAAAAGCCTAGAGCCAAGACTTCCACGGCAATGCCGGATCGCCAAGCGCCAGGAAATCGCCATTGAGCAAGGTGGGACGCTGGTTGTAGCGGAACGGCCTGCCATCCGGCGCGATGACCACGCCGCCTGCAGCTTCGAGAACGCATTGCGCCGCCGCCGTATCCCACTCGGAAGTCGGACCGAAACGCGGATACACATCCAGGCTGCCTTCGGCGATACGGCAGAACTTGAGCGAGGATCCTAGGCCAAGCGTTTCGGCATCGCCGATACGGGCCAACAGCGCATCGGTACGCGCATCGCGATGCGAGCGGCTGGCGGCCACCCGCAGCGTCCCGGTTGCGGGCGCGCGCGTGCGCAGCGCCACGTCGATTTCGCCGTCGCGCCGGTAGGCCTGCTGGCCGAGCGCACCGTGCCATAAGGCGCCGCCGACAGGGGCCAGAACCACTCCGAACACTGCGACGCCGTCGTCGATCAGCGCGATGTTTACCGTGAATTCGCCATTGCGCTTGACGAACTCACGGGTGCCGTCCAATGGATCCACCAGCCAGTAGCGCGTCCAGTGGCGGCGCGTTTCCCAGGGAATGTCCGCCGCTTCCTCGGACAAGACGGGCCAATCGGGTGTTAGCTTTTGCAGGCCGTCGACGATGGCATGGTGCGCGGCCATGTCCGCAGCGGTCAGCGGACTGGCATCGGATTTTTGTTCGACCTCGAACGCATTCTCATAGACCTGCAAGATCGCCGCGGCGGCTTCACGCGCGATGGCGATCACCGCTTCCTGCAGATCGGCGGTTACCAGGTTCATGTCGGATTCCTCAACCATTCGCGCGCGATGAACAACGCGGCCAACGAGCGCCCTTCGGAAAAGTCTTCGCGCAGCATCAGCTGATCCAATTCGTCCAGCTTCCAGGGCACCACTTCCAATTCTTCCGGTTCGTCGCCGGGCAGCCGCTCGGGATAGAGATCGCGTGCCAGCACCAACCACGACTGGTGGCTCATGTAGGTCGGGGCGAGACTCATGGCCCGCAGCACGTCGATCCGGCGCGAACCGTAGCCAGCCTCTTCCTTCAACTCGCGATCGGCGGCCTGCGCCGGCGTCTCGCCGGCGTCGATGCGGCCCTTGACCAGTCCCAGCTCGTAGCGATGCACGCCCGCGGCGTATTCGCGCACCAGCAACACGGTTTCGTGGTCCAGCATGGGCACCACCACTACGGCGCCGTGGCCATGCGGCTTTTGTCGGTGGAAACGCCGGCGCTCGCCGTTGCTGAACTCCAGGTCCAGTACTTCCACGGTGCGGTCGGAGGGACCTTCGGCACGCTCGGTGATGGAGTGGATGACAGGCAGGCGGCGACTCATCGACCCACTCCGGTGCGAGGGCTGGCGGCGGCCGATATGATGTGCGAATGCAGAAAAAAGATCATGAAGTTGGAATGCTAACAGAGGCCGGGCTAACAGAGGCTGGGCTAACGGAGGCCGGCCACTGGCGTTCGCGCGACCTGTCCGTGTTGTGGCATCCGTGTACGCAGATGCGGGAGCACCCGGATACCCTGCCGCTGGTGCCGATCGCACGCGGCGAAGGCGCCTGGTTGGTGGGTTACGACGGGCGCCGGTATCTGGATGCGGTGAGCAGTTGGTGGACCAATCTGTTCGGCCATAGCGAACCGCGCATCGCAGGCGCGATTTCGCGGCAGGCGCAGACGTTGGAACAGGTGATGCTCGCCGGCTTCTCGCATGCCCCGGCCGTGGAACTGGCCGAGCGCTTGTTGAAGCTGGCGCCGCGGCAGGCCGACCGCAAGCCGCTGGCCAAGGTGTTCTACGCCGACAACGGGTCGGCCGGCGTGGAAGTCGCCCTGAAGATGGCGTTCCACTATTTCCACAACCGCGGCGAACACCGGCGCAGTAAGTTCATCGCCCTGGAAAACGGGTACCACGGCGAAACCATCGGCGCACTGGCAGTGGGCGATATTCCGCTGTACCGGCGCGTCTATGCGCCGTTGCTGAGCGAAGCGCTGTTCGCGCCTTCGCCCGATGCCTACCTCGCTGAGCCCGGCGAATCGGCGGCCACTTGCGCCCGCCGCGCAGCGGACGCGATGGCCGATTTGTTCGATCTGCATCCTGGCGAGATCTGCGCTGTGATCCTGGAGCCGCGCGTGCAGTGCGCGGGCGGCATGCGCATGCACGACCCCTCGTATTTGGCGCGGGTACGCCAGCTGTGCGACGCCCATGGCGTATTCCTGATCGCCGACGAGATCGCGGTCGGATTCGGCCGCACCGGACCGATGTTTGCCAGCCAGGAAAGCGGCGTGACGCCCGACCTGATGTGTCTGTCGAAAGGCCTGACCGGCGGCTTCCTGCCGCTGGCGGCGGTGCTGGCGACCAAGGAAATCTACGACGCGTTCCTGGACGATTCCCGCGAACGCGCGTTCCTGCATTCGCACAGCTACACCGGCAACCCGCTGGCATGCGCGGCGGCGCTGGCGACCTTGGATATTTTCGAAAGCGACGGCGTGCTTGCCCGCAACCAGGCGACCGCCGCCACGATGAGCGCGCTGGCGGCCGATTTCGCCTCGCATTCGCAGGTCGCCGACGTGCGCCAGGCTGGAATGATCGTGGCCTTCGAAATCACCCGCAACGGCGACAAACGCACCCCTTTCCCTGCACAGCAGCGGGTCGGACTGAAGGCGTATCGCACGGCGCTGGAGCATGGCGTGGTCCTGCGTCCACTCGGCGATGTGCTGTATTGGATGCCGCCCTACTGTGTGGATGACGAGCAACTGAGGTTGCTGTCCGCGGTCACCCGGATCGCCATCGACAAGGCCACCGCATGAGGGTGACCCGTTGCCATGTCGATCTGCCGTTGCCGGTCGGCGCCAAAATCGTGCTGCCCGAATCGGCCGCCGCCCACCTGGTGCGCGTCCTGCGCCTGCACGAGGGCGATGGCTGCGTGCTGTTCAATGGCGACGGCAACGACTGCGCAGCCCGCATCACGACCGCGGGCAAGCGCGAGGTTATCGTTGAGATCCTTAGCATCGATCCGGTCGATAACGAATCCCCGTTCCGCATCACGCTGCTGCAAGGTATCGCACGCGGCGAGAAAATGGACCTGATCCTGCAGAAAGCGACCGAACTCGGTGCGGCCGCCATCGCGCCGGTGCTGGCCGAGCGTACCGAAGTGAAACTGGATGCCGAACGCACGGAGAAGCGGATGACGCATTGGCGCAGCGTCATCGTGTCGGCCTGCGAACAAAGCGGCCGCGCGACCATCCCGCGGCTTACGGCACCCGCTGCTCTGGCCGACGCGGCTCGGGCGAGCACGGATTCATTGAAACTGACGCTCGACCCGACCGGCGAACACACGCTCGCGTCGCTCCCGGCGTCCGCCTCCTCCGTCACGCTGGCCATTGGCCCCGAGGGCGGCTGGTCGCCGCGCGACCGCGAGACCTTGCGAGCGGCGGGCTACACCGGCTTGCGCTTGGGTCCGCGCGTGTTGCGCACCGAAACCGCCGGTCTCGCCGCTATCGCCGCGCTGCAATCCCGATTCGGCGATTTGTAGCGCGCGTTGACTGTAGGTCGGGGCTACGCCCCCGACGCCGCAATCTGCGGCCCGCCGAATCAGTACCAATTGGCGAGTTCCTCAGGGCTCAAGCCGCCATCGTGATTCTGGTCGACCAGTTTGAACTTTCCTTTCAACTCGTTGCCGGCGGGCAACTCATCGAAGCTCAGCCTGCCGTCGCCGCTCTTGTCCAGCGCGGCGATCTGCGCGCGGTATTTCTCGATGCTCGGCGACTGCGCAGGTTGGCCCCAGCGTACAGTCACCGGGCCGGCTGCGGTCTGCACTTGTTTGACATGCGGCAACGTCGATTCCTGCGTCCAGGCCGGCCCCGCTATCAGTAAGACCGACAGTGAAAGAATCAAGGTAGATATCGACTTCTTCATCGCTCGTCTCCACGTTGGGTGTGGTGAGCGAAGGCTCGCGCCGCGCTTGGAAACTGACCGTGAATTCGGCCTCGCCATGCAGCGTCCGTTCAGCGAAATGGCCCGAAATAACGGGAATTTGGCGAATTCGCCAATACGGACTTTCGGACCGTAACCGGCGATGGGAGGGGACCCGTCGGAGCGGCGGCGCGAACGAGTCGCGCAGACTTCACTCGGCCAAACCAGGATCAGGTCAGGCGGCTTGCGCCAGGGCGTTGCCGATCATGACTTCGATGCTTTCCAGGTCGGGCAGCAGGGCCGCCTCATCGCCTAGCAGGACGCGCATCTGCACGCCCGCTGGCAGCTGTTCCTCGGTGGCATCGGCCAGCAGGCCATCGCGCGGCACGGAAATCAGTCGCGGGAACGATTGCGTCAACAACGCGAAATACGGCATGGCTTCGCCGCCGCTCAGCGATTTGAGCACCACGATCTTGCTGCTGGCCACCACGCTTTCCTCACCCTGACCGGTCATGCGCGGGAACGAAACCAGCGGGACCTGCCAGCCGTGCCAGAGGATCTGACCGGGCAGCCAGGCCGGGGCGTCAGCGATGGATTCCACCGGCACCCGGGCCAGCACTTCGGCCACAGTCGCATTGGGCAACAACAGGCGCTCTTCGCCTACCTGCACCAATACCCCGCGGATTTCGTCGTTGGAACTAGCCATCTGTGTGTCCTTTAGTCGTTCCGGTCATCATTTTGGTCGTCATTCCGATTAATCGGGCCAATGCGAAGCCAAATGCGTTGCGAGTTCGCCCGGGGTGGCCACCATTCCTCCGCGGGCCGCCAATGCTTTGGCAGCCGCCGGGTCGTAGCAGCCCTGCGGCGATTGGCCGGCGACAAAGCCGCCCTGCGCCGCCAGCGCCATGGCTGCCTCCACCTGTGCCGGATCGCTACCGCTCAACAGCAGCACCGCGCTCTCGGCCGCGGGAAGCGAAGCGATCAGCGTATCGGACTGCAGCGCGCCTTCGCCGAAATGGATTACGCCTTCCACCACGTTCACCGCGACGTCATTGGGCAGCACGTAGACATGCGCGCCATGCGCGACCTCGCCAGCCTTGGCCAACACGACCGGCAGTGTGGAAACGCGTTCCATCTGCTTGACCAAGTTGTCGTAGCGCCCCCCGTCCAGGCGCAATTGCACCAGCACCGGACGCGACAGGTCCGGAGGCAGATCGGCCAGTACCTTGCGCACCGCATCCGGACCACCGATGCCCGCGAACAGCAGCGCCGCACCGCGAACTACAGAACCGGTCGAGCCGGCCGTGACGACATGGATCGATTCCAGCTCCAACGCGAGTCCGCTGGTTTTTGCCGGCGCCGGTGCTGGCGTCGATGACGGCAACGGCGGCGGTGAGGAAACACTCACCGGCTCCGCCGGTGCGGAGGCCGGGCTCTGTTCGAAACCATCCTGCAAAGGCTGATCATGCGACGGGTTCGCGGCCGGCTTCCAGGTTTCAGGATCGAAGGACTGGCTGGAACCGGGCTCTTCGATTTCCACCAGTTCCAGTCCACCGCGCGGCAGTTCGAACGCAACGTCCTGCGCTTCCTGCAGATGCGGCTCGATATCCGCATGGGCGTGGATCTGCGCCGGCGTGCGCGGCAGGCCCGGTTCGGGGTGGCTGTCGTCGATTTCGCCGCCAGGCGGCAACACATCCGCATGACCGTTCAATTTGGCGGCGAGATGCCGTGCCCAGCGTTTGGCTTCCCAGCCTTCGCGGCGCGCGGCCAGCTCGGCTTCGTCGAAAATCACGGCCACTGCCGGGTCGTGCAGTACCGCATCGAAGCGCGAAAGGCTGTCTTCGATCGCCGCTTCCAACGCTACCAGCACCACCTGTGGCGAAGCATCGCCCAGGGTCCGGCCATCGATGGCGTTAGGATCGTCTTCCAGCACGATTTCAGCGCCCGCCTCATGCAAGGCTGCGCGCAATTGCTCGCGCGCGGCACCGGCGCGGGCCAGCAAGGCGACGCGTCTGGTGTTTCCGGTCATCGCGCCACCTTGAAAGGAATCATTCGAAAGGAATCATTCGCGGACACGGGCGATTCCCAGCAGGTCGTAGACGTTGCGCATCAGGTCCAGCTCTTGATACGGCTTACCCATATAACGCTGCACGCCGATCTCCATGGCGCGCTGGCGATGCTTGTCGCCGGTACGCGATGTGATCATCACGATGGGCACGTCCTTGAAGCGCGGATCCGCTTTCATCGCCGTCGCCAGTTCGTAGCCGTCCATACGCGGCATTTCGATGTCGAGCAGCATCAGGTCCGGCACGCGTTCTTCGAGACGCTCCAGCGCTTCGACACCGTCGCGGGCGACGGCCACTTCGAAGTTGTGGCGCTCCAGCACGCGGCCGGTGACCTTGCGCATGGTCAGCGAATCGTCGACCACCATCACCAGCGGCACGCGGCGCTCTTCCGGCGCTGGCGTGTCGCTGACGAAGAGGTTCGGCTGCAGGATGTGGCGGCGCACCAGCGGGGCCACGTCCAGGATCACCACGATGCGTCCGTCGCCGGTGATGGTGGCGCCGTAGATGCCGGGCACCGAGGCGATCTGCGGACCCACCGGCTTGACCACGATTTCGCGGTTGCCGAGCACCTGATCCACGGCCACCGCTGCGCGCAGGTCGCCCGCGCGCACCAGCAGCAACGGCACCTGCGGTTGACCTTCGGCACGCGCCGGGGCCTGACCGATCAGCGCGCCCAGGTCGTGCAGCACGTATTCCTCGCCACCGTAGACGTAGACCGCACCGGCGGTTTCGAAACGATCGCGAGAGATGCGGCCCACGCCGCCCACTGCCGCAACCGGCACCGCGAACTGGGTTTCGCCGATCTCCACGAACACTGCCTGGGTGACCGCCAAGGTCTGCGGCAGACGCAGTGTGAAGGTGGTGCCCTTGTCCGATTCGGAAGCGATTTCCAACGAGCCGCCAAGCTGGCGGACTTCGCTATAGACCACGTCCATGCCGACGCCGCGGCCGGCGAGCTGGCTGATGCTGTCGGAGGTGCTGAAGCCCGATTCCAGGATCAGACGCTCAAGATCGGCGTCGCTCATATGCGCATCGGACGGCACCATGCCGCGCTGTTCTGCGCGGCGACGGATCGCGGCGTGGTCGATGCCCGCGCCATCGTCGGAGACCTGGAACACCATTTCCGCGCCTTCGCGACGCAGTGCGATCTGCACCGTGCCTTCCTCGGGCTTGTTCTTTTTGCGGCGTTGCTTGGGCGATTCCAGGCCATGGGCCACGGCATTGCGCAGCAAGTGCTCCAACGGGGCGGTCATGCGCTCCAGCACATTGCGGTCGAGCTCGCCATGGGCGCCATCGAGGTGCAGCTTGACCTGCTTGCCGGTATCGGTAGCGGCTTGGCGCAGCACACGGCGCAGGCGCGGGACCAGACCGTCGAACGGCACCATGCGCGCGCGCATCAGGCCGTCCTGCAGTTCCGAACTCACGCGCGACTGCTGTTGCAGCAAGGTGTCGTACTGGCGGGCCAGATCGTCGAGCACGCCC
This sequence comes from Pseudoxanthomonas sp. P4_B2, assembly GCF_056402315.1. NCBI lineage: Bacteria > Pseudomonadati > Pseudomonadota > Gammaproteobacteria > Lysobacterales > Lysobacteraceae > Pseudoxanthomonas > Pseudoxanthomonas sp. P4_B2. The sequence goes on along the minus strand of NZ_JBFUHQ010000004.1, from coordinate 283,433 downwards.
TGCAGACCGGTGATGTCGGCTGCGGACTCGGCCAGACCGCGGCTGAGCTGCTGCAGGGTGGAGAAACGGTCAAGTTCGAGCGGATCGAAAGTCGGATCGCGCTTGTCCTGCTCGCGCTGGTAGCGCGCGACGATCTGCGCTTCGGTTTCCAGGTCCAGGCGGCGCAACTGATCGTGCAGACGGATGTTGGTGCGGTCCAATTCGGACATCGCCCCGCGGAACGCGCCCAATTGCTGCTCCAGGCGCGAACGGTAGATCGCCACTTCGCCAGCGTGGTTGACCAGGCGGTCGAGCAAGTCGGCGCGAACGCGTACCTGCTCCTGCGCGGCGTACGGCATCGCCTCGTCGTCGCCCGGGAAGGCGGTGTCGATAGGTGCAGAAAGCGGCGCCAGCGGGATCGCCGGCATCGCAGTCGCGCCGTCGGCGGACGCGTCGAGGGTGGCGACCTCTTGCGGACGGGCGCGCCGCTCGAATTCGGCGATCAGTTCGGTCGGCATCGGCGCCTTGCGATGCGCGCCGACTTTGGTCACCAGGCCATGCAGGCCATCGAAACCACGCTCGAGCAGGCGCACGCTGTCGCCGTCCAGATCCATGCGCTGCGCGGCCACTTGTTCCAGCAACGATTCGATCGCGTGACCGAGGTCGCCGATGGCGTTGATGCCGGCCATGCGCGCGCCACCCTTGATGGTGTGCAGATCGCGTTGCAGACCGGTGACCAGCGAACGGTCGTCCGGGGTTTCGCGGAGCTTGGCCAGCAAGCCGTCGGAGTGATCGAGCAGGTCGTTGCCTTCCTCGACGAAGATATCCACCAGATCCCGATCCAGCTCGGTGAAATCCAGTGCGTCGTCGGGCAGTGCGGGCGCTGCCGCGTAGGCGTTGGCCGCCGTTTCCTGTTCCTCTGCCGCGTCCTCGCCAGGCGACGCATCGCCGGTGTCGACGGGCTCGTCGGATTCTGTCGCCACGGTATCCACCATTTCCTGCACCCCTGCCTCTACTGCCGGCTGCTCCGGCACGACGTCGCTCGGGGGCTCGACGGTATCGATGACTGCTTCCACCACATCCACATCGGATTCGACGGAAACCGCTTCGGCCACTTCGGCTTCCACGGTTCCGCTCTCGATCTCTTCGATCTCGACCTCTTCGACCGGTACTGCCTCGACGGGGGCTTCGAATTCCACTTCGTCGGCTGCGGGCTCCTCGAGGACAACCGCCTCGAACGCAATGTCCTCCACCACGCTGGCTTCCACGTCCTCGTCGACCGCCACCGGCTCCTCGAACGCATGCGCCTCGAACGCGGGCTCTTCTTCCTGCGCGCTTTCGAGAACGGCTTCCTCCACTTCGGGCAAGGCCTCTTCGGCGGTCGCCGCTTCCGGCAAGTCCGCTTCGCCAACTGCCATTTCGTTCGCAGCTTCTTCGGGCTGAACCGCCGTTTCGCCGTCGGCGATTTCGGGCGCGGGCACCAGCGGCTTGGCGACCGGTTCGCGCACGTAGGTCAGTTCCATATCGTAGAACGTGACTGCCGGCTGCTTGGACTGCGGCACTTCGGTTTCCAGCACGATCGCCTGATCGTCGAACACTATTTCGTCGTTCGGTGCGATCGTGAGTTCGCCGTTCTCAAGCGCCGTGGTTTCACCGCCGGTTTCGGTTTCGGTGTGAGCTTCGTGACCGAAATAAGCGGACAGATCGTGCGCCGAGAGCTCGACGTCGCTGGGCGATACCGGCGGCATGATGCTGGGCATCGCTTCGGTGTAGGTGCCTTGCGCCGAGTCGTCGACGATGACTGCGGTCGGCCTGGCTTCCGGCAGACTGTCGCGCAGGCCGATGAGCTGCGCCGCAAGCGCGGCGAAGACCGGGATGCGCGGCGAAGTCGCCTGCAAGGCAGCGATGCTGCGCCGGATCGCATGGGCGCCGTCGGCCAATGCGGCCACGCCTTCGGTAGATGCGGCTTCCCTGGCGGACGAGAGACGCTTCACATACTGCTCTGCGGCACCGGTGACGTCGGTGATCTCGGGCACGTCGGCCATGGCGAACGCGCCGTTCATGGTATGGAACGCGCGCAACAGCGACTCGTCGGCCTGGGTAGGTGCGGCTTGCGCTCGCGCCAGCCACTGGTCGACGGTTTCCAGATGAGCACCGACTTCCGTTTCCAATATCTCGCGCAATACTCCATCCACCGAGGCGGGCGTGCCTTCGGTTTCCGGTTCGAACTTCGCCTGGACTTCGCTTTCGGGTTCCTGGTAGGCAGGAGCAGCGCCCGTTTCGGTCGGCGCTTTGTAGAACGCTTCCTCGCCTGCGGCGACGCGATCGCTGAGTTCCTGCAGACCGATCAGGTCTGCAGTGACGCGGCCCTGCCCGCGCAAGGCGGCATTGAGTTGCGGCAACACTTGCGTGGAATGTTCCAGCAACGCGATCACCGCGCCAGAGGGCGGACGTGTGCCTTCCAGCACGCGGTTGAGCATGTTCTCGACTTTCCAGGCGAACTCGCCCAGCAGCTTGGCGCCTACGAGGCGGCCGCTGCCCTTGAGCGTGTGAAAAACGCGGCGAATGGAACGCAAACGCTCCATGTTGTCGGGAGCGACGCTCCATGCGGGCAGCAGTTGGTTGAGATTGACGATTTCCTCATCGAACTCTTCCATGAACACTTCGCGGATATCGTCGTCGATGTCGCTGGCGGCGGTTTCGAAACCACCCAGAGCGGGCGTCTGAGGAACGAACGCAGTGGGTGCCACCTCGGCGGCGACCGTCTCCCTCTCCACGACGGGCGCCGGCTCAGTGATGCCGGTATCCATCTCCCGGATCGCCTCGCCTTCCAGCGCCTCGTCTTCCTCGGCCAACGAAGCGGCTTCCAGTTCGAGCGCCTGCAGTGCTTCCTCTACCTCCAACGCTTCCAGCGCCGCAGTATCCAGTGAAGGAGCCGCAGCGGCTTCCTCGTCCATCACCACGGCGGCGACGGTCGGATGATCGAGTTCGATCGTGTCGGAAACGGTTTCCAGCGGCGCGTCGAAAGAGGCGGATTCGGCATCCTCCAGAGCCACGGCGGGTAGTTCCGGTTCGGCGGCGAATACCACTGTTTCTACCGCAGTGTCCTGCAAAACCGGTTCATCGGCCGGCACCGGCCAGTAGCGCAGTTTCTCCAGGCTGCTGCGGGTGATATCCAGGATCTCGTCGCGGTTGGGGCGGCGTTCGCGCAGGGCTTCGAGGTAGTACTCGAGACTGGCCATGGCGTCGGCGAGCGTGTCCAGCTGCTGGCCGCCGGGAACGCGCCGCTTGCCGATCAGCTCTACCGCTACGTACTGGCGCACGCCCAGCAGGTAATCGGCCGGTTCGGGCATTTCCAGCATGCGCAAAGCGCCGGCCACTTCGGATAGCAGGCGCGGCACCTGCGCCAATTCTGCGTGGTCCCAGTTGGTTTCGATGAAGGCCACGAAGCCTTCGCGCGCCGCGGAGAAGTTGTGCATGGCTTCTTGCGCCAGCACTTCGACCGTGCGCTGTGATTCGGAACTGGCCGAGTCGGCCGCTCCACCGGTCGCTTCGCCGAGACGCGCGACCTGGTCGTCCAGCGAGGCATCCACGTAAAGCAATGCGCCCGCGATATCGAGCAGTGCGCTTTCATCGGCCAGGCGCTCACCCTGCACTATCTCGCGCAAGACGTCGCGTTGCTGCACGACTACTCCGCGCGCCACGCCCAAGCCGACCATACCTAGCGTATCGGCGACGTTGCCCAGCTCGTTGACCTGGGTCTGCAACGCGCCCACTTCGGCACCAGTGCGCAGATGCAGGTCGAGCGCATCCTTAATGCGCAGCAATTCTTCTTTGACCGCGCCGCCGACGGTATCCAGCAGCGCGCGATTGCGTCCGCTGACGCTGCCGCGCGCGTGATCGATTTCCGCTTCGCTAGGCGATTCGGCATCCAGGGCGAAGGCTTCGCGCAGCTGATCCAACGCCGCATGCTGGACCGGCGATTGGGATACCAGATAGAGCAACTGGCGGGTCGGTTCCTGGCTGCTGGCCGCGGACGCGCCGTTGGCGCCTTCCTGCTGCGAGGCGCGCACCGCGCGGCTTACTCCCGCATAGGCCTGGCGCATTGCCGGCGTCGCTGGCAGTACGTCGTCGCGCAAGGCTTCGGCTACCGACGCAGCCACCCAAAGCATGCGCCGGGTGGCGATGTGCTCGACGCTTTCCAACAGACGGTTGACCGCCCTCGCGAGCGCTCCGGCATCGGTTGGCGCGCCCTCTTCCGGCCAGGCCGAAAGCGCCTGGTCCAGTTGCTCCTGCGCTTCGCCGACCCGTGCTTGGCGCGCCTGCCAGGACAGCACTTCCGGCAACGGCAGCTCCTGCGGCAACGGCTGTTCCAGGTCGGGCGCGAACAGCACGCTTTCGCTCAGACCCGGTGCGCCGCGCGCCGCGCGGATGTCGTTGAGCAGCGGCAGCAGCACGATCGGGATATCGCGGTGACCGCCTTGCAGGCGCTCCAGGTAATCGGGAAGCAATACGGTGCCGCGCATCAGCGCGCCGCAGGCTTCATCCTGGTCGACCGTGGTTTTTTCCTGCAGCGCGCGCGCCAGCAGTTCGAGCTCTTCAGCCACCATCGCCGGGGCGTACAGCTCGACCATGCGCAAGGTGCCCTGCACCTGGTGCAGGTAACCGGCGCAGAAATGCATGCGCGAGGTGTCGGCGGGATCTTCTGCGAAGAACTCCACTTCCGACCGCGCCAGGCGCAGGGTTTCGTCCAGCTCGGGTTTCACCCAGCCCAGCACCGCATGGCTCATGGCATCACGCAGCGCGCTCATCGGCGCGACTCCACGACGGCGGCACGCGGGCCGCGCAATAGTGATGCCCCTCGGGAATTCCTGACTTCCATTCGTGTTCTTCCCTGCCCTCAACCCGGCAACTTGAAGTCGGCGACCGAACGGCGCAGTTCGGCCGCCAGTTCGGTCAGATGGCCGATGGATTCGGCGGTCTGCCCGGCGCCCAGCGAGGTCTGCGAGGTGATCTGGCGGATCACGCCCATGGTCTGGGTGATGTCGGTTGCGGCAGACGACTGCTTCTGCGCCGCACCGGAGATGCTCTTGATGAGTTCGTTGAGATCGCTCGACACGCGCTCGATCTCACCCAGCGCGGTGCCGGCGTCTTCGGCCAGCCTTGCGCCGGACACCACTTCGGACGTCGTTTGTTCCATCGAGCTGACCGCCTCGTTGGTATCGGCCTGAATCGTCTGTACCAGCGATTCGATGCGTCGGGTCGCACCGGAGGTGCGTTCGGCGAGGCGCTGCACTTCGTCGGCCACCACCGCGAAACCGCGGCCCGCTTCACCGGCCGAAGCCGCCTGCACGGCCGCGTTCAAGGCCAGGATATTGGTCTGTTCGGAAATGTCGTTGATCAGTTCCACCACCGATCCGATTTCCTGCGAGGACTCGCCCAGACGTTTGATGCGCTTGGAGGTTTCCTGGATCTGGTCGCGGATCTGGTCCATGCCGCGGATGGTTTCGCGGACCACGCCCGCGCCTTCGGTGGCGATCTGCACCGAGCGCTGCGCCACTTCGGCCGACTCGGTCGAGTTGCGCGACACCTGGTCGATGCTGACCGCGATTTCGTTGATGCGCTCGGAGGCGCTGTTGATCTGGTCGGACTGGTGTCCGGCCGCTTCCGCCAGTTGCAGCGCGGTGGCCTGGGTTTCCTGGGTGGACGCGGCCACCTGCACGGTGGTGTCGTTGATGGTGGTGACCAGATGGCGCAGTTCGTCGACGGCGTAGTTGATAGCGTCGGCGATGGCGCCGGTCATGTCCTCGGTCACCGTTGCCTTTACCGTCAGATCGCCTTCACCGAGCGAACTGATTTCGTCCAGCAGCCGCATGATGGCCTGCTGGTTGCGGCTGTTGTATTCCACCTGCGTCTGATAGCGCATTTCCTGCTCGCGCTGGCGGTTGCGGTACAGCGACCAGAGCAAACCGACGATGGAAACCAGCGCGGCGATACCGGAAATTATGCCGAGCCAGAAGTTGGGGAACAGGCGCGTATCGCGCACCGAGCCGAAGGCGGAGAACGCGTCGAACAGCTTCTTGCTGTCTTCGAGCATCTTGCCCGAACCGTTGGTGATCGCCGCGGCTGCGGATTGTGCGGCGAACAGGTTCTTGGAGCTGCCGGTGATGGCGTCCAGGTCCTTCTTCATGGTGGCCCACAGCGTCTGCGACTGGGTCAGCGCGGACAGCGCATCGGCGTTGCGCAAGGGAGCGATGCCCAGATCAGGGTTGCCGTTGCGCAGACCTTCCAGCACCTGGCCGAAGACCACGGCGTCGCGCACGAGCGCGTCGCCGGCCATCGCCGCTCCGCTGCCGCCGGCGCGCATTTCGGTCACGCGGCGGGCCATGGTGCCCGCCACCACGACCTGCTGCAGGGCGTTGTACATCTGCGACGACTGCGCGCCGCCGGCCGACATGGCGCGCACCACTTCGTTCAACTGCGCCTGCAACTGCGGCACCTGCGTGCTGAAGCGGTCGGCGTTGCCGGCCAGGGCCAGCACCGCGGGTTCGCTGCTGATCAGCTGTTCGGCGCTCTTGCCCAGTGGCGACCAGGTGGCGTCGAGGCGGTTGAGCGCTCCGACCACGGCGCCTTCGCTGCCGAACCGGCTCTTCAGGGTGCCGATGGTCGAATCGATCTGGGATTTGGTGGTTTTGAACGACTTGAACGCCTCGGCGTCGCCCTCGACCGCTTCGCGGCCCTGGTTAGCCAGCTGTTGCGACAGCACCTGCAAGTCGGCTGCGCCCGTTCCGGCGCCGGAGAGGCGGCTGCCTTCGTAGGTGGCCACGCCTGTGTTGGCGCCGAACAAGATCACCGACAGTGCCAGCAGGATCAGCCAAAAGCTGCTTCCCAGGCTGCCGAGTTTGCTGGCTTTGGGAGAATCCGGTGCAGTGCTCATCTTTCAAACCCCTGGAAATTGGACAAAGTGCAGCAATGGTTCATTTCTATCCGGTTACGCACTCCCCGTGCGTGGTCGGATACGCGATCCGTCGGTTCCGGACCTTTTCTCACGAACCCCGCATCTATGCGCCGGATCCCTGTCGCCGCCCTCCTGGCGGCCTGTAACGGGCCTTTTCCGATAGCCCTTATAGCCACTTCCGCCGACACCTTCGCGTTATAGCGCGGCCTGGCGGAATTCCGGTGTACGCGCCAATAGCGACAACGCAAAGACTCCCCAGTCATGCTCGTCGCCGTGGAATGCACGCTCCACGAAATGGCCGTAACGCCCTTCCGCCAGCGCGCCAGGGTCCACGCCCTGGTCTTCGGTGAAACTACGCTGGCCATACAGTTCGTCGATGGTCAGGGCGACGTCGCCGCCGGCCTGGCGCACGACGAGCACGCGTTGACCCTCGTGCAATACGGTGCGCTCGCCTTCGAGGAAATGCTTAAGGTCGATCACCGGAAACAAGTTACCGCGCAAGTTGCCGATGCCCAGCAGCCACGGCTGCGCGCCCGGTACTGGCGTGGTCGGAGGCAGCGGCACGATTTCGACCACGTCCTCGAAACCCGAGACCAAACGACGCTGACCGACCCGGTAACCGACGCCGCGCCATTGCTCGGCGACCGCTTCGCGCGCAGGCAGGGCCACGGCGTGGGCCAGGCTGCGGCGCTCGTACTCGGCCAGGATGTCGAAGGGAGTGCGGCTCATGGCGTCATTCCTTCCCGTTAGCCAACGTGGGTGCGGATCGCGTCGAGCAGCTCTTCGCGGGTGAAGGGTTTGGTCAGGTATTGCTCGGAGCCGACGATGCGGCCGCGCGCCTTGTCGAACAGGCCGTCCTTGGAAGACAGCATGATCACCGGTGTGCTCTTGAAGACTTGGTTGTTCTTGATCAGCGCGCAGGTCTGATAGCCATCCAGGCGCGGCATCATGATGTCCACGAAGATGATTTGCGGCTGTTGGTCGGCGATCTTGGCGAGCGCCTCAAAACCGTCCGTTGCCGTGACCACTTCACAGCCTTCCCGCTTAAGCAGGGTTTCAGCAGTGCGACGAATAGTTTTGGAGTCGTCAATCACCATCACCCGGAGGCCGCTGAACCCCCCGGCCGGGTTGTCATGCTCTGTCATTACCTTCTTTCCCCAAGCGCGGCGCTTCTTAATCGGCACCGCTGCGAAGCATCTTATATCCCAGCACCAGCGCAGACTGTCAAGTTGAGCTTCAAATCAAAGTGAAGCTGAACGCCGTGATGCGAACTCCGTCTCATTTTGCGCCTGCTAACATCTTGCCGACGAAATACCCCCGGATTGCCTTCTATGCCCCTCGATGTCGTCGTGGTGATGGACCCCATCGGGTCCATCAAGATCGCCAAAGACACCACTTTCGCCATGTTGCTGGAAGCCCAGCGTCGCGGCCATCGCCTGCACTACGTGCGGCCGGGCGGCCTGTCGTTGCGCGACGGCAAGGCAGTGGCGCAGGCCGCGCCGTTGGCGGTGAAGGACGACAAGGCCGGCTGGTTCACCCTGGGCGAGACCGCGGAACTGGCCTTCGGCCCGGGCCAGGCGGTGTTGATGCGCAAGGACCCGCCGTTCGACGACCAGTTCCTCTACGACACCCACCTCCTCAGCATCGCCCAGGGCGCCGGCGCGCTGGTGGTCAACGATCCACAGGGCCTGCGCGACTTCAACGAGAAATTGGCCGCCCTGCTGTTCCCTCAATGCTGCCCGCCGACCCTGGTCAGCCGCGACCCCGCGGCGCTCAAGGCGTTCGTGGCCGAACATGGCGAGGCCGTGCTCAAGCCGCTCGACGGCATGGGCGGCCGCTCGATCTTCCGCGCCCGTGCCGGCGACTCCAACCTCAACGTGATCCTGGAGACCCTGGTCGGCCGCGGCAACCTGACCCTGGCCCAGCGCTTCATCCCCGGCATCAAGGACGGCGATAAACGCGTGCTGCTGGTCGACGGCGTGCCGGTGGAGTACGTGCTGGCGCGGATCCCGCAAGGCGATGAGTTCCGCGGCAATCTGGCCGCCGGCGGGCGTGGCGAAGGCCGCCCGATCTCCGACCGCGACCGCTGGATAGCCGAACAAGTGGCGCCGGAAATGAAGCGTCGCGGCATGCTGTTCGTGGGGCTGGACGTGATTGGCGACTACCTGACCGAAGTCAACGTCACCAGTCCGACCTGCGTGCGCGAACTGGATGCGCAATTCGGGTTGAATATCGCGGGGATGTTGTTCGATGCGATCGAGAAGCGGCTTGCCCATGGTTGATGTTGGCGCAAGCAATTGTTCTTCCCTTCTCCCCGCGGGAGAAGGTGCCCGAAGGGCGGACGCCGCGCAGCAAGCACTCTTGGGGTGTGAGGGTACGGCGAAGCAGCAAGCGCTGAACTGCCGAAGTCCTTTCAACATCCACTCTTCGCCGTACCCTCACCCCAACCCCTCTCCCGCTGGAGAGGGGCTTTTGATGCTTCACTGAAATGTCCGCAGTCGTCGCCCCGCCCAAGATAGGTTCCAACGAACGTCTCACCGCCACCCTGGCGCTGTCGCTGATCGTGCACGGCATGCTGGTGCTGGGCCTGGGTTTCGCCCTGGACGATGCGGCACCGGTGGTGCCCACGCTGGACGTGATCCTCAGCCAGACCCAGACCCCGCTCACGCCCAAGCAGGCCGACTTCTTGGCGGCCGCCAACCAGCAGGGCGGCGGCGACCACGACAAGGCCCAGCGCCCGCGCGATAGCCAGGCCGGTTGGGTGCCGCAAACGCAGACCGGGGTAGCTCCGCAACCCTTGCGCGCGCAATCGCCCGCGGTCGCCCCGCCGCCGGAAACGCGCGTGGTCACGGCGAGAAACAGCGAAACCACGGCGCCGCCAGCGCAAACCCGGCCCGAACCCGATCGGCCGGAGCTGCCGCGCGGCGATCTGAAGATCGACCGGGACGCGGAGATGGCGCGCCTGGCCGCGGAAATCCACCTGCGCTCCGATCTTTACGCGAAGCGCCCGAAACGCAAATTCGTTTCCGCCAGCACCAAGGAATACGCCTACGCCAACTACCTGCGTGCGTGGGTGGACCGTGCCGAGCGCGTGGGCAATCTTAATTATCCCGATGAGGCGCGACGCAAGCGCCTAAAAGGGCAACTGGTGATCAGCGTGGCCGTGCGCCGCGACGGTTCGGTGGAGAACACCCGCATCATCCAGTCCAGCGGCATTCCGCTGCTCGATTCCACCGCACTGCGCATCGTGCAGCTGTCGGTGCCGTTCCCGCCGTTGCCCAAGACCGACGAGAATATCGACATCCTGCACGTCACCCGCACCTGGCAGTTCCTACCGGGCGGCGAAGTGCGCGACCAATAGCTGGGGCGCCTGGATTTCGGGCGGCAGCATGCAGTCCAAAGGCTCTTCGGGGCAGCTATCTCCCTGCCCAAGCGCTGATGGGGGCCGGGACCGACGCTGCGGGACCAAACCTGACGCTGACGCATCCGAGCGAACGCCACCCACACTGCTGCGACTAGACGGGATACTGCCGGATCTACGCGCTGCATCACGCCACGGCAAGGGCTTGGCATGCAGCATGCATGCAGCAAGGGTCAACTGAGGTCTGACCTGCGGGCACGGATCGTCTCTTATTCATCTTCATCCGGCCAAAGGAGTTCAGGTATCGCAGTGAATGCCGTCTCTCCCTCGCCACAACCCTTGGCCGGCGCCACGCCCGCGGACGACATGCCACGGCGCCTGGGTACGCCGCCTGCGGTCTGGGCCTTGGCCGTACTGGTCGCCGGCCTGCTGTTCACGGCCTGGGTGGCGCAGCGTGTATGGCTGGACGAGCGCGAACGTACGCAGGCCGCGTACGCCGCGCTAGCCGACGGCAGCGCGTTGCGCCTGCGGGCGCCGTTGGAGAAGGCCGCCGCTGTGCTGCGCGCGATGCAGACAGTGTTCCTGTCCAACGACCATATGGACCAGCGGAAGTTCGAGCAATACACCGACAACCTGCGCATATCGGCGAAGCATCCCGGCTACGTCGCCACCGTCTTCGCGCGTCGCCAGTTCGATCCGAACGATCCGCAGCGCGTGGCCTATCCCTATGAACTGGCCGCCCCCTTACGCGGCAACGAATCGCTGATCGGCTTCGACATCGCCGCGCAGAAACCGAACCTGCTGGCGCTGGAACGCGCGCGGGATACGGATGCACCGGTGATTTCCGCGCCGTTCGCGCTGAGGCAGTTCAAGCAATACGCCGGTCCCGCCGCGCTCGGAGTGACGGTGCGCCTACCTGTGTATTCGCGCGGACCGATTCCGGTCGATGTGGCCGAACGACGCAGCCGGGAAATCGGCGCGCTGGCGATCAGCCTGCGCCTGGAACCGTTGGTTTACGAGGCCCTGGGCAGCCCGGTGCTGGACCGTTTCCGGGTGCGTATCCGCGACCTCGATGCGCCTCAAGCCGAAGACTTTTTCGACTCCGGCACCCCCTTCATTGCGGATGCGGCGGTGCACACGCGCACGCTGGATTTCGGTGGCCGTCATTGGCAAATGCAACTACGACCACGCGTGCCTGTATTGGACGTAACCCGCGTGCGCACCGTCATCGGCGCGGGCGTGACCATCAGCCTGTTGTTGTCGCTGCTGCTCTGGTCGCTGTCCACCACCCGCCGTCGCGCGGTCAAAATGGGGCAGCGAATGAGCGAACGCTTCCGCGAGAGCGAAGCCCGCTTCCGCACACTCAACGAGCTACTGCCGGCCCTGGTACTGCTGGCCGACGGCAGCGACGGACGAATCGTCTACGCCAATCAGGCCGCACGCCTGCGTCTGGGCGAGGCCGTGCGGCCCTTGCTGGCGGATCTGTTCGCCGATCCGTTGCTGCGGCGTCGCGCCAGCGATCCGGCGACGCTGGGTGAAGACTGGAGCAGCATGGACGCGGCGCTGTTAAGCCAGGGCGGCGAACCTTTCTGGGTCAACGCATCGATCGCGCAGGTGGACATGGACGGCGTGCCGCACTTGCTGATGGTGGCGACCGACATTTCCGAACACCGCGAGCTGACCGAGCGCCTGATCTACCAGGCGACACACGACGCGCTGACCGAACTATGCAACCGCCGCGAGTTCGAGCAACAGGTCGAACTGGCGCTGGCCGAACGCAAGCTCCATCCCGACTCCCTGCCTTGCGCGCTGCTGTACATCGACCTGGACCAGTTCAAGCTGATCAACGACGTCTCCGGCCATATGGCCGGCGATCAGCTGCTGGCGCAACTGGCGCTGGCCATGCGCCAGCAGCAGCGCCTCGGCGACGTGCTGGCGCGATTGGGTGGCGACGAATTCGGACTGCTGGCGTTCAACGTGGACGCCGAGGGCGCGCTCGTCCTGGCCGAGCGCCTGCGCGAATGCATCGAAGCGCTGATGTTCACCTGGCAGACGCATACCTACACGATCAGCGCCAGCATCGGCGTGGTGGTGGTGGATCATGGCGAGCCGACCCTCAAGGATCTGTTGGCTTGGGCCGACACCGCCTGTTACCTGGCCAAGGAGAACGGCCGCAACCGTGTGCACGTCTATCGTGAGGACGACGAGACCACGCGCCGCCAGAGCGAGATGGAATGGGCCAACCGCGTGCGCTGGGCGGTCGAGCAGGACCGCCTGCTGCTGGATTACCAGGAAATCGTGCCGCTCGGCGGGGGGAAGGCCGATGCGCCCACCATCGAACTGCTGTTGCGGCTGCGCGACGAGGAAGACGGCATCGTGCTGCCCGGTACGTTCCTGCAGGCGGCCGAGCGCTACGGATTGATGCCGGCTATCGACCGTTGGGTGATCCGCAATGCGCTGGCGCATTTTTCCGAGCTGCATCCGGCCGGCACGCGTCTGGGCACGTGCGCCATCAATCTGTCCGGTGCCAGCATCGAGGACGAGGGACTTGCCGACTTCATTCTTGGACTCATGGCGCAATACGGAGTGCCGGCGCACAAACTCTGCTTCGAGATCACCGAAACCGTGGCCGTGCGCAACCTGCTCAAGGTGGTGCATATGATCGAACGCCTGCGCCAAGCGGGTTGTCTGATCGCGCTGGACGATTTCGGCGCCGGCATGTCCTCGTTCGGCTATTTGAAGAACCTGCCGGTGGACATGATCAAGATCGACGGCAGCTTCGTCCGCGACCTGGACACCGATCCGATGAGTCGCACCATCATCAGCGCCATCACCCAGATCGGCCATCAGCGCGGATTGAAAGTGGTGGCCGAGTGGGTCAGCGCCGGCCACATGTCGAAGGCGCTGAATTCGCTGGGCGTGGACTACGGTCAGGGTTTCGCGCTGCACCGCCCCGAACGCGTCCTGTTCCAGCGCGCGGGCTCGCAATGGCGACGCGCGGTGGGTCACTGATCCGTGGTGCTCCACGCGTTTCAACGCGAGTGGCTGGCGGAGCGTTTTGTGGACAGGCAAGGCAAATGGTACTTACAGGCCTGTTTTCGGCCAATAGCGGACAGCCGGCAGATTTGGTTCGTTATGCCGCTATGCCATTCTCAGACGATCAGTAGATAGCTTCGCAATCTCCCAGAACAGCAACGCGTCGCCGGTCGCTCGGGCAGCAAGCATCGCGCCGTGTATCGACGCCATAAACATAGAGGCCTCCGCGGATGGGGTGTCAGCCAGTTGCATTTTACCCTTTGATTTCCCCTCCTCCATGTTAGAGGTAACCCATGCGTGGAGGTCTCTGAAATGCCCTTTGACTTCATCTGCGACCTCAGCAGGAACAGCCGGAAGTTCCGCCGCTAGAAGAGCGCAAATGCATATTGGAGGATTTGATCCTTCAATGCATTCCGCCCAGAAACGACTGTAAGCAACGAGGCGCTCTAGCGGATCAGCCGTCAGCTCATCAAGCGACTGCAAGCCTCGCCGCGTTGCGTCCCGATGGAGAGCGACGGTTGCCTTCACCAAATCCGCCTTGGTGGGGAAGTGATGGTGAATGCTGGCTTTTCTTACCTCGACTAACTCGGCAATATCTGCGTAGCTGAAACTGTTATATCCGCCCGACGCTAGTAGCTCATTTGTTCGGCGAATGATCTCTAGCGCTTTGGGCGAATACTGCGACTGCGAATCTGAGCCGGATGAACTCATCAACTGTCTGCCTTGCTTTGAACGGTTTTTCGCTTGTACAACGCACGCATCTGCAAAGGAATGCCAACTATCAGCGCCAAAAATAGCGCGCCCTGAACACCGAGCAAAAGCGGGTCTTTCAGATCGGTCACCAGTGGATTGCCGACAGGCAGCCTCCGCAAACTTTCACTGACGGTGGGGACCATCAGCAGGAAGACGCTGATGCTAAGTGAAATCGTCTCAATGTACTTCCCGAATCGCTTCGCCGCGGACCACCTTGAGATGCCATAGCCCAGAAGAAGCACTACAAGCGTGACGGTCGCAATGATCGAGCTTATGGGCTGATGCGCAATCGGATAGACCGTGAGCACACCCAGCAACATAAACCAGAAGTACGCCCGCCCCGCCCTGGCTTCAGGAACGATGCGCCCGTGCCTGGCAAGCATATAGGCGGCAAGAGGTATGGCAGGGAGGCTTCCCAGCGTATGAAGCCAGCCAAGAGGAGAGATGCCCATGGAGTCACTCTAGTAGAAGGAGACTCAACTCTACCTACCAGTAGGTAGGCTGTCAATTACTCAGCCAATCGCGTTGCCAGACACCTCTGGCGGTCTTGAGGCAGTATCCGTCCCCAGTCCAGACCCAGCTCACCTCAATGGCGCGCTTTGGGTCGAAAGCGGCTCTATCCGCCAGGCAGACCGACAATTCAATCAAGCCAGATCCACTTCGCGATTAGGCTTGCTCCAGACCTCAGACCTCCATCTCGGGAGTACTCGTGAAACCTCAAATGATCCTGGTCGCCGGCCCGTACCGCTCAGGCACCAACGACGACCCCGTTCTTATCGCAAAGAACGTGGAGGCGATGACGGAAGCGTCGCTTCGTCTGTTTCGTGCCGGGCATCTGCCCGTCCTGGGCGAGTGGTATGCCCTGCCGCTGATCGAACACGCCGGTTCCACCGGCGTTGGCGACCCCATCTTCAACGAGATCTTCCACCCCATCTCGCGCCGACTGGTCGCTAAATGCGATGGCTGCCTGCGCATCGGCGGACCCTCGGCGGGCGCCGACGAAATGGTCGAGCTGGCCCGTCAGCACGGCAAGGCGGTGTATTACTCGCTCGAGGAAATACCTGACGCCAACTCATGAGCGCGATGCGCGTCATGGGGTATTGCCCTCGGCGTATTGCGTCGTCGGCGGTTCCGATCGAACCAACCGGCTTGCGTCTCTGGAAGGCAATTGGCGAATGGCCAACTTGCCGCCGCTGCAGATATCCACATCCTTGTAGATCAGCGTCCTGCCGTTGCGGAATTTGAAGCGGATATCGTACAGGCAGCTCTCGCCCGCGATTTCTATCGTGGTCGAGTCGCCGCCGCCGCGCAGGGGCGCGCCCAACGGCTTTTCCTGGAACGCATCGCTTCCTGCAGGCGCGACTTCGAGAGAGGTCACGCTGTCGTAGGCGCGATTGATGAGATCCAGGTAGCGGGTGTCCTTGCCGGCGCCGGCGTGCGCGGCGGTGGCGAACAAGAGAGTGGCGAGAACGGCGGGAAGAGTCGGGCGCATGACGAAGGTCTTCGGTCGGATGGATGGATGCCGACGGCGCATGGCGGGGTCGGCGCATGCATCAAGGCCCAGACGGAGGCAAGCCGGCAATCGATCCGGGACGAATCGTCGTTATGCGGTGGCGAATCGTAGTGACGCGTCGCCGCGCTTTGCAGCGCCGCTCCCCGCGCCTAGGATGGCCCTGCCCCGGCACCCGGAGCACCTTGGACACTTGCAATGAAGATTCGTCTTGGCAGTACGGAAATAGGTTTCTGGCGCTATGTCGCCATCTGGACGGCGGTAGCGGTGGTGTTCGCCATCCAAAGCTCCCTGACCGGCGGACTGGGCGACGGTCCCAGCTTCGGGATATTCACCTATCTGCGCTGGTCGATGATCCAGTGGTACATCTGGGCCGCGCTGGCGCCGACAGTGTTCCGCCTGGTCGAGCGCTACCCGGTGCGCGCTCCATTTCGATTGCGCGGATTGGGCGCGCAGCTGGTGGCCAGCGTGTGCGTCACCTTCGTGGCGATGGTGGCCGGGGCGTTGGTTTCCACGCTGTTCGAGCCCAGCGGATTGGCTGAGCAGTTATGGTTTTTCCTGGCACAGCACTTCGCCACCGGCCTGCTTACCTATTGGGCGCTGTTCGCGATCCACCAGGCGATGCATTTCCACGCCGAAAAAACCCGTCGTGAAGTCGAGGCTAGCCGGCTGGCCACCGAGCTGGCGCAGTCGCGACTGCTGGCGCTGAAGTCGCAACTGCAACCGCATTTCCTGTTCAACACGCTGCACGCGATCATTACCCTGCTGGACGAAGACAAGGTCTCGGCCGAAGACATGCTGCTGCGCCTGAGCGATCTGCTGCGCGCCTTCCTGGAAGACTACGATGGCCAGGAGATCAGCCTGCGCCAGGAACTGACCTTGATCGAACTCTATCTCGGCATCCAGCGCACGCGGTTCAAGGATCGGCTGACCACGCAGATCTACATCGCGCCGGACACGCTGGACTGCGCCGTGCCCAGCCTGATCCTGCAGCCCATCGTCGAGAACGCGATCC
Source organism: Pseudoxanthomonas sp. P4_B2 (assembly GCF_056402315.1). Classification (NCBI taxonomy): domain Bacteria; kingdom Pseudomonadati; phylum Pseudomonadota; class Gammaproteobacteria; order Lysobacterales; family Lysobacteraceae; genus Pseudoxanthomonas; species Pseudoxanthomonas sp. P4_B2. The sequence goes on along the minus strand of NZ_JBFUHQ010000004.1, from coordinate 266,821 downwards.
GCCATGGCATCGGCCAGCGCGTCGGCAGCGACAATATCGAGATCGAAAGTCGGCGCGAGGGCGATACGCTGTGCATCGATGTGCGCAACCGCAACAGCACGCTGGCGGCCGGTCCCGCAGACTCTGCCGGACACGGCATCGGCCTGTCGAATACGCGGTTGCGGCTCAAGGAACTGTATGGCGATGCCGCCGAGGTACGCTTGGATATGATCTGGCCCGAAGGCGTCGCCTGCCGCATCCGCATACCGTTTCGAGAACTCGAGGGGCCGGATGATGCGCCGGAATTTTCGCCGGAGCTTGCCTCTGCATGAGCATCGGCGCGCTGGTGGTGGACGACGAGCCGATCGCGCGCCACGCGATCGTTCGCCTGCTGCGCGACGATCCGGACATCGAGGTGCTGGGCGAATGCGGCGATGGCGTGTCGGCGGTGGCTGCGATCCGCAGCCAGTCGCCGGAGCTGGTGTTCCTGGATATCCAGATGCCGGCCATCACGGGCCTGGATGTGGTCGCCACCATCGGCGCCGAACGCATGCCGGCGACGGTCTTCGTCACGGCCTACGAGCAGTACGCAGTGCGCGCCTTCGAAGCGAACGCAGTGGATTATCTGGTCAAGCCTTTCAGCCGCGAGCGCTTTGCCGGCACCTTGCAACGCGCGAAGGCGCGACTGTCCGCCGGCGAAGCTGTCGGGCCGCAGGCTTCTGCGCGCATCCTGCAGGCGCTGGATGCGTTGCGCCAGCGCGACGACTATTTGGACCGCATTCCGGTGCGCGTGGATGAGCACGTGGTCTTCGTCGCCGTCGACGACATCGTCTGGATCAGGGCCAGCCGCAACACCGTGCAGATCCATTTAGCCGACAAGGTGCACGAACTCCGCGAGACCATGGCGACGCTGGTCACCCGTCTGGATCCGCGCCATTTCGCCCGCGTCCACCGCTCGGCGATCATCAACGTCCGCCGGGTCAAAGCCATCCACCCGTGGTTCAACGGGCATCACGTGGTCACGATGGATACCGGCCAGCAGCTGCGGATGAGCCGTTACCAGCACGAGGCGTTTCTGCGACTGGTGTCGACGCGGCGGGAAGAGTGACTACTTAGAAACGTTGTCGCAGGCATACCCAGCGCCCGCATCTCTGCGTACGCCAGCCGTGTCGAGCGTGTTATCGATTAACTGCGACAACGGCGAAGACTTCACTAGCACCCGGACGGGTCACATCCACACCTGGTAATACGGTCGCCGTGGTTGTCAGTTTCCAGTTGTCAGTTGTCAGACGCCCATCGCAATCTCGAGGAGAACGCGCCAGGTGTTCATAGGCAACCATTCCTCGTATCCATCCCACGTCTCATATTGAGGAAGCTTCACTGCGTTCGGAATCCGCATGAAGGGCGTGCCCTTCTTGAACTCAGCGAAAATCGCAGCCCTTAGATCCTGAAGAAACTTCAGCTGGTCCGCCACGCTCGCCCTTGGTCCTACAGGCGCGTTGTGAGCAAACATCACCTGGTCGAAATCGAGTTTGTTCATCTCAGCAAGCGTGCGCTCCCATTCCTTGGGAGAGAAATCTGGCATGTAGGCGAAGGCTACCCGATTCGGCACGACAAGATCGACGGTGTAGATCGCCTTCTCGTGCGGAAACTGGAATACGGTCATACCTTCGCCGTGGTTCGCGCCAAAATACAGAAGGTTAATCTGACTGCTCCCGAGCTTCAGCTCCGACTTGGACCCGGACCACGTCTTGTCGGGCATGGCTACATCCGGGCTAGGGTGGCTCTTCAGCCAGTTGGCGGCGGCCTCGTGGCTGAGAATCGTGGCGCCTTCTGCTTTGAACACTTCGCCGCCGCTGATGTGATCGTAGTGATTGTGCGAATAGATGAGGTACCTGATTGGTTTGTCCGTAACTTTGCGGATGGCCTCAAGCGAGGCCTTGGCGAAATCCTTGTCGAAGCTGTCCATGACGACCACACCATCGTCGGTAACCATGAAGGCGTTGAAGGCCAACCCACCGCCGAAGCTGTAGAGACCGGGCGCAACCTCGGCCGTCTGGTACGCCGGCCTAGCTGACTGAGCCTTCGCGGCATTGCCGAATGCGCCAGGATTCCAAGCAATGGCGGCGACCATCAGGAGCCTTCCGAGCGAATTATTGATAAACATGGTTCGCGATCTCCACGGTGAAATGACGTTGGGATTTACGAATCGGCTTTGTGAATTACGATGAATTTTTATTCGTAGACGCAAAAGCGCAATCCAGAAGGTTGGACGATGGCAAGAAAGTTTCCGAGTTTGTTCACTCTTCTCAGTCGATCGAGTGTTGCGCTAATCGACGTCTCGCCACATCACTTCACATCATGACTGTAGGCGATGAACCCCTCATTCTCTGCCACAGAGTCGTACAAGCGCCGTGCCGCGATGTTGGACTGGTGGGTTTGCCAATAGAGGCGGAGTAGGAACGAGGGCTGCGTCGCATCGTCAAAGCGGTCTCTGGTGGGAGCACCCAAGATGCCCTCCATGCGGTCATGACACAATGACCACTAGCCATATTTTTTGGATAGCCACTTGGGCAAGCATCCTGCACGCGAGGCGGTCATTCCCTTCGTCACCGTTGAGGCGGGTGGGCGTCCGCTTTACCGACAGATCTACGACGGATACCGCACAGCAATTCTCGAAGGAAGACTGCGCGCTGGGCAGCGGATTCCCTCGACGCGAGCGCTCGCCCGCGAGCTGGGCATTTCACGCCTACCGGTACTGAGCGCGTTCGAGCAACTGCTGCATGAGGGGTATCTTGAAGGACGAGCAGGCTCGGGGACTTTTGTGGCGTCGTCGATACACGACATGCAAGATACAACGGCCCTCGGTGAGGGACCGGCGCATCAGCGCAGCTCGCGTAGACGCAGTATTGCGGTCCTACCTGCATCTGGCTCGCGAGATGCACAAGATAAAAAAGAGGACCTCGGCGCCTTTCGTGTCAGCTTGCCAGCCCTCGATCACTTTCCACAAAAAATATGGGCCCGACTCGTAACGCGTCACGCCCGAGGTATGCCGATCCAGCTGATGGCCTATGGCGATCCGGCGGGCTACCTGCCGCTTCGTCACGCCGTGGCCGATTACCTGCGCACCGCGAGGGCAGTGGCGTGCGATGCCAGCCAAATCCTGATTGTTTCCGGATCGCAGATGGCACTGCACTTGTGCGCGCGCGTGCTGCTCAAAACGGGTGATACGCTCTACTTTGAAGATCCTGGCTACTCCGGAGCGAGGTCAGCCCTGACCGCGACCGGTGCGACGTTGCAACCGGTATCGGTGGACAGGGAGGGACTCATGGTGCAATCGATGCGCCCTACGAAAAGTCCAGCGGGTGCGGTCTACGTGACACCATCGCATCAATATCCGCTGGGTGTTTCGATGAACGTATCGCGACGCTTGGAATTGCTTGACTGGGCGCGGCGTCACCAGGCATGGATCATTGAAGACGATTACGACAGTGACTACCGTTTTTCAAGCCGACCGCTCGGCGCACTGCAGGGAATGAATGGCGCGGCCCAAGTCATCTATACGGGAACCTTCAGCAAAGTCCTTTTCCCCGCATTGCGCATAGGTTACTTGGTCGTGCCGCCGTCGCTCGTGGAAAAGTTCATCGCGCAGCGCCTGTCCATGGATCTGTTTCCGCAGACGCTCGATCAACTGGTGCTGATGGACTTTCTGTGCGAAGGGCATTTCTCGAGGCACCTGCGTCGTATGCGTGCGCTTTACCAAAGCCGTCGGGATACGCTCGTGTCTGAAATCGAAAAGCACCTCGGCGACGTGTTAACCATCGTCAACGCGGACGCGGGCATGCACTTGACGGCGCGGTTGCCGACGGGTATCGATGACGTCGACGTCGTGCGACTTGCGCGCACCCGAGGTATCAACGCGACCGCACTCTCTACCTGTTACGTAGCGAATACAGACGACCCTGGCCTGATTCTGGGGTTTGGCGGCGTTCCGGAAGCGGACATCATCCGAGGCGTGCGGACGCTATCCGAGGTCCTAGCGGATATCACCGCCCGTAAGCGCGCATCTTGAATGTTCGAATACCTACGAACCAGCACGGCGCTCGCATGGCCGCTTCGGGTCGGAAGCAGACACTTCATCTGCGCTTGCACATCCAGAATCACCGCGACGCGCGCAGCGCCTTCTGCTCTTCCAGCGTCAGTGCAACGTTGTTGCGCAGATACGCCGGTTCCACTCGCTCCGGCGCCATCGCTTCGCCACGTGCGTAGGCGGCGACCGCCAAGCGCGCGACATCGGCGGCGTGCGGCAGGACGCTGGCGTCCACGCTGAGCAGTTGCAATCCCAGATGCGATTGAAGCGCATTGTCGACGGCGGAGAAGCCGGTTCCCAGCGCGTGCCAGCCGCCTTGGTCGTCCGGCAATACGACTTTTCCCGGTGCTGCTACGACTTCGGTTGAAATGGCGATGAGTTCGTCGCTGTTGCGTTCGAATGCGCCTACGTAGACTTCGCCCATTCTTGCGTCTATGGCGGCGAGGATGCGGACTTTCTCTGCACTTTCCTGGCGCCCACTTAACCCCTCCCCAGCCCTCCCCTGCGCCCCGAAGGAAGTCCCCTTGGGGGGCATTCGCAAGGGAGGGGGCAGAGCGGCGGCGATTGCTTGCAACGTGGATACACCGATCATCGGCTTGCCCAACGCAAGCGCGATGCCCTGCCCCAACGCGATGGCCAGGCGCACGCCGGTGAAGGCACCGGGGCCGCGACTGATGGCGATCGCATCCAGCTGCGAGCGTTTGATGCCCGCCTGCGTGAGAAGCTCCTCGGCCCACGGCAACGCATACTCCGCATGCAGGCGCGGTGCGATTTCGTGGCGCTCGATGATCTCCCCATCGAGATACAGGGCGACTGAGCAGGCTTCGGTGGCGGTTTCAAAAGCGAGCAGCTTCATACCAATCCTGTTCGGAATCCTGCGTTGCATCCGCAATGGTGGGCGTAACCCCGAAGAACCGCTGCACTTCCGCTACTTCCCGTGTGCGCGCGAACGGCGGCAGCGAATCCAGGAACACACGGCCGTAAGGCTTGCCGGTCAGGCGCGGATCGCACAATACCAGCACGCCGCGGTCGGTCTCGCTGCGGATCAGCCGGCCCACGCCCTGCTTGAGCGCGATTACCGCCTGCGGCAGCTGTTCGTCGCGGAACGGATTGCCGCCATCGCGGCGGATCGCCTCCAGCCGCGCTTCGAACACCGGGTCGTCCGGCGCGGCGAACGGCAGCTTGTCGATCACCACCACCGACAACGCGTCGCCGACCACGTCCACCCCCTCGCGGAAACTTGCCGCTCCCAACAACACGCCATTCCCGGATTCGCGGAAGCGCTGCAGCAACGTTGCGCGCGGCGCCTCTCCCTGTACGAACAGCGGCCACGGCGCATCGCGCAGGGTTTCGGCCGCCTCGCGCAACGCACGGTGCGAAGCGAACAGCAGGAAGGCGCGGCCATTGGAAGCCTGCAGCACCGGATACAAGGCCGCGATCAGCGCGGTGCCGAAACCGCGCGTATTGGGTTCGGGCAGGTTCTGCGGCAAATAACACAGCGCCTGTTTCGGCCAATCGAACGGACTGGGCTGCAACAGCGTGGGCGGATCCTCTAATCCAAGCCGCGTGGCGATGTGATCGAAGCCGCCGCTGACCGCCAGCGTGGCCGAGGTGAACACCCAGGACGCATGCGATTTCTCACGATGCTCGCGTAGCGGCCCCGACACATCCAGTGGCGTGCGCTGGCAACGGAAACCGCGCTGCGTCAGTTCGTACCAGAGCACATCGCTGGTGGGCAGCGGCGCGCCGTCGTCCAGATCGACCACATGGCTTTCGCCCGAGGCGCTGCCGTCTTCCAGCCATCGCGCCAGACGCGTGGCCGAATCCTTGGCGCGCGAGGCGCAGGCATCCAGACCCAGCGACGCATCGGCCATCGCCACCACCGCTTCGATCAGATGCGCCAGCGACTCGGTCAGCGCATCGAATCCGGCCCGCACTTCCGGTTTGGCCAACGCGCGAAAACGGGTGCCACGCGTCGGCAATCCTTCCATACCCGCCCGCAGCTCGCGCAAGGCCTGCTCCAACGCGCGCACCGGCACCTGCAGGCTGGCCAGCGCGCCGGGCACGTCTTTGCATTCGGCAAGACAGTCGCGCGCCAGTTCCTGGATCGGGCGCATGCCGAAACTTTCGCCGAAGAAATTGGCGGCTAGTTCCGGCAGCTGGTGCGCCTCGTCGATCACGAACGCCTGCGCGCCGGGAAGGATTTCGCCGAAGCCTTCCTGTTTCAACGCCAGGTCGGCGAGCAGCAGATGATGGTTGACCACCACGATGTCGGCGGACTGCGCGCGCTGCCGCGCCTGCACCACGAAGCAGTCGCTCCAGAACGGGCAATCGGTGCCCAGGCAGTTGTCGTTGGTGGAAGTGACCATCGGCAGCAACGGCGAATCGTCGGGCAGCGCTTCCAGTTCGGCGATGTCGCCGTATTGGGTGCGACCGCCCCAGGACACGATGCGCTGAAATTGGGAAATCTGTTCGCGGGTGGTGAAACGCGGTTCGCCCTTGGCCTGTTCCAGCCGGTACTTGCACAAGTAGTTGGCGCGGCCCTTCAGCAGCGCGGATTTCAAGCCCGTTCCCAGCGCATTGCGCACGCGCGGCAGGTCGCGGTGGTAGAGCTGGTCCTGCAGTGCGCGGGTGCCGGTGGAGATAATGGTCTTCAGGCCCGACAGCAGCGCGGGAACCAGATAAGCGAAGGTCTTGCCGGTGCCGGTGCCGGCTTCGGCGAGCAGCACTTCGCGGCCTTCGAAGGCTTCGGCAATCGCCGTGGACAGGCGTTGCTGCGCTTCACGGGGGACGAAGTTGTCGAGCTGGGCGGCGAGCGCGCCGCCGGCGCTGAGCGCTTCGCGGCTGGCTTGGGCGAGTTGGGACATCCTTACATTCTATTCAAGCCGGCCACCGTGCAGGCTTCGATTTGCACATGCGCCGACGCGGCATCCTGCGGCAGGCCGCGCGCCAGTCGCGCCTGTTCGATGGTGGCCCAGTGCCGGCGGCAGAGCGGGCCGACCTTGGAACCCAGATCGAAGGCGCGCTTGGCCAGGGTCTCGGCGCGTTCGTTGTCCGCCTGCAGCAATGCGACTTCCGCACGCTCCTGCAACACCGCAGGATCATCCGGAACGATCAGCAGCGCCTGGTTCAAGGCATCGGCGGCGGCCCCATAGTTGCGCGCTGCGATCGCCGCGGTGGCCGCGTCGCGCAGATCCTGCACTTGCGGATCGCGCAAGGGCTGCACGGCGAGCTCGCGGTCATCCGCACCCTTGGATGCGGCGACGGCGGCGGCCAGGCGTTGTTCGGGCGCCACTTTCGGCACCGGCGGCGGCGCAGGCAAGCTCGGCGCGGTGCTGCACGCGGCCAGCGAAACCAGCGAGGCAATCAGCAGCGTGCGTGGCGACAGCAATATTTTCATCGAGGTTCGGGAGCGGGTGCGGGTTCGGGGGGCGGTTCGGATTGTTCCTCCGGTTTTTTGTCCAGTCCGAACCAGCTGCGCCAACCGCCGCCCTCTTCTTCGCCCGGCTCCTCGGGCACGGATTCGATCACGCAGGGGGCGTACTCGGGCGCGAAGCCGGCCACGAAAGGAATCTGCCGTGCGCCGGGGCAGCTGGCGTCGGTGGTGTTGGCGCCGGAGACCCATTGCCAGTCCAGACCCTTGCCGGACACCTTCAGCGGCGCGCTGGGCAGGCGCGAGAAAATGCCGGACCACACCCGCATCGCGCCGGTGGCGCCGTACAGGCCGGTCTGTTCGTTCTGGTCGTTGCCCATCCACACCACCGCCAGATGGTCGCCGGTATAGCCGGCGTACCAGCTGTCGCGTCCGTCGTTGCTGGTGCCGGTCTTACCCGCCGATTGCAGACGGCCCAGGCCGTCGCCGAGCAATTGGCGGCCGGTGCCGTTGCTGACCACCTGCTGCAAGGCGATGCTGATCAGATGCGCGGCGATGGAGTCGCCCTCCTGTGCGGGCGCGGGCGTCTTGTCGTAGCGCTTGAGCAGTTTGCCGGAAGGATCGAGCACGCCGCGCACCGCATGCAAGGGCTGGATCTCACCGCCGGAAGCCAGGAACTGGTACAGCTGCGCCATCGCGTACGGACTCTGGTCGGTGGCGCCCAGGATCAAGGAAGGATTCGTGTCTGACTTGATGCCGGCCAGCACACGGATCAAGCCGGAAAGACGTTCCGGATCGACCTTCATGCCGATACGCACGGTGGCCTGGTTGTAGGAATGCGCCAGCGCATCGACCAGCCGCACCGAACCATGGCTGCGGTTGTCGGAATTGCCGGGCGTCCAGCGCTTGCCTTTGCCGAGCTGCACGGTGACCGGAGAATCGTCGACGTAACTGGCCAGTGAATATTTGTCGGGCTGCGCCAGCGCCAGCAGGTAGACGAAAGGCTTCAATAGCGAACCCACCGGCCGCTGCGCTTCCACCGCGCGGTTGAAGCCGGGCTGCGACACATTGCGGCTGCCGACCACCGCCAGCACATCGCCGTCATGCACGTCGGTCACCACCAAGCCGGCCTGCAGCGGCGGACGCCGCTTGTTCTCCACCGACTTCAACGTGCGCGCCACCGCGCCTTCCGCGTAGGCCTGCGCGGAAGGCGACATGCCGGTGAGCACGCTCAGACCGGCGCCCTGCAGCGCGCTTTCCGGATAGTCGCGCGCCAGTTGCCGGCGCACCAGATCGACATAAGCGGGGAAACGGTTGGCGGCAGCCATGCCCGGAGTCTTGGTCACGCCTAGCGGCGCGGCCAGGGCTCGCTTCCATTCGGCGTCCTTGATCAGGCCGGTTTCGTGGAGCTTGTTCAAGGCCAGGTTGCGGCGATCCAGTGCGCGTTCGGGATTACGGCGCGGGTCGTAGTAGGAAGGTCCTTTGACGATGCCGATCAGCAGCGCGATCTGTTCGGTGGTCAGCGAATCCAGTTCGCGCCCGAACCAGAACTCCGAAGCGGCGGCCACGCCGTGAATGGCCTGGCTACCGCGCTGGCCCATGTACACCTGGTTCATGTACGCCTCCAGGATGGTGCGCTTGTCGTAGCGCGCCTCCAGGATCAAGGCGAACAGGATCTCGTTGAACTTGCGGCTCAGGGTGACTTCCTTGCCGATGCCCAGCAGGCCGCTGCGCGCCAACTGCTGGGTCAGCGTGCTGGCGCCTTGCTTGCTCTCGCCACCGGACCGCACGGCGACCCAGAGTGCGCGCAGCATGCCGCTCAGATCGATGCCGTGGTGGGTCTTGAAATCGCGGTCTTCCACCGCCTGCAGGCCGGTCACCAGCAATACCGGCACTTCCTCCAGACGCACCAGTCGGCGCTCTTCCTGCTTCTGCCCGTACAGGGTGGCGATACGGGCCGGATCCAGCCGCGCGACCTTCAGGTTTTGCTTACGGACCAAATCACGCACGCTGGCGACGCGCCCACCGGACAGCGAAACCTGCAGCCTGCCGGCAGGTATCTTGGCGTCCACATCGGTGAAGCCGCGGCTCGAAATGGTGAAACGGCCGCTTTCTCGGGCGTAGGTGCCGAGACGCTCGCCGGCACCATCATCGCGATAGGACGCGGCGTCGAGCTCGGTCTTGAGTGTCTGCGCATCCATCGCCACGCCGGGCGCCAATTGCAGCGGGCGCGCATAGACGCGGGTCGGGATCTGCCACTGCAATGCACCGAAACGCTGGCTGACCTGATGGTTCAGGTACAGCGTGTACGGAATCAGAAAACCGAGGCCCAGCCCCAATACCGCCAGTGCCCAGGTGATCAGCCGCTGCCGCCAGGGATGCGCGTCCTCGTGATCGTCGTAGTCTTCGTCTTGGTCGTCGTAGTCGTAGCGCGGCACGGGGATGCGACAATATGGAGTCCGGCGAGTCTAGCGCAGCCCGCCACGCTGCGACTGCCGGAGAGTCCTTCCGCTCAGCTGGAGTTGCGCCGCAATGTCGATTTCCCTGGCCGAGGTGCGCTTCCAATGGCAACGCGCGCTGGGGCTGATCCGTCGTGGCATGACCAGCCTGCGCGCGCGCGGCTGGCAGGCCACCTGGCAGCGGGTGCAGCGCCAATTGCGCCGCGTGCCGCCCTCCCAACGCGCCAGACTCTATTTCCCCGCCGAAACGCCGTTCGCTCCGTTCGCCGTTCCCGACAGCGGCAGGCCACGCGCCAGCATCATCGTGCCGGTCTACAACCAGGTCGCCCACACCCTTGCCTGCCTGCGCGCGCTAGCCGCATATCCGCCGCTGGCCGCCTGCGAGATCCTGGTCATCGACGATGGTTCCAACGACCAGACCCAGGCTTGGATGAGCCAGGTGCAGGGTCTGCATTTCCACCGCCGCGCGCAAAACGGCGGTTTCATCGCCGCCTGCAACGACGGAGCCGCGCAGGCGCGTGGCGAGTTCCTGGTGTTCCTCAACAACGACACCGTGCCGCAACCCGGCTGGTTGGATACTCTGTTGGACACCTTCGCCCAACCCGATGCGGGTCTGGTCGGCGCCCAGCTGCTGTATCCGGACGGACGCCTGCAGGAAGCCGGTGGCGTAGTGTTCTCAGATGGTTCGGCCTGGAATTACGGACGCTTCGATTCGCCCGAGGATCCGCGCTACGCCAGTCTGCGCGACGCCGATTACTGTTCCGGCGCGGCGATCGCCGTTCCCCGCGCGTTGTTCGAGTCGTTGGGAGGTTTCGATACACGCTATGCACCCGCCTACTACGAAGACACCGACCTTGCGTTTTCGGTACGCGCGGCAGGAAAGCGCGTGCTTTATCAGCCCGCGGCGCGCGTGGTGCATCTGGAAGGAATCACCTCTGGCACCGATCTCAACCAAGGCGCCAAGGCCTACCAGGTGCGGAATCGGGAGTTGTTCGAACGGAAATGGCGCGATGCGCTCTCCACTTTCCCCGCGCCCGGCCTATCGCCGACGCCGGCGACGCTCCACGCGCATCAGCGGCAGATCCTGATCGTCGATGAAGCCATTCCCCAGCCTGATCGCGATGCGGCCTCGCTGCGCCTAGTCAACCTGATGAGAATGCTGCGTCAGGAAAACGCGCACGTAGTTTTCGTCGCCACCGAGCATGCGCCGGACCAGCAGGTGCTCGCCGATCTGCATGTGATGGGAATAGAAGTCTGGTACCGACCGTTCCTCACCAGTCTGCCCGCGTGGCTGGCCGAGCACGGCGAGCGTTTCTCGGTGATCCTCGCTTGCCGTTATTACCTGGCCGGCAAGATCATGCCTCTGGCCAGGAAGTACTCGCCGCAAGCCAGCTTCGTGCTGGATACCATCGATCTGCATTACTTGCGCGAATCGCGCGCCGCCCAACTAGCAGGCAACGATGCACTGGCAAAATCCGCGTTGCGGACGCGTCAGCGCGAGCTTGCGGTGATTTCCGGCGCCGACCTCACTCTGGTGGTGAGCGAAACCGAGCGCGATGTGCTTACCGAAGAGGGGCATGGCTCCAAGGTGGATGTGCTCTCGACACTGCACGAAGTGGCAGGACCCGGGCTGCCGTTTTCGCAACGCCAGGACTTGGTGTTCGTCGGCGGTTTCCGCCACACGCCGAATGTGGATGCGGTGCGCTGGTTCGTGCAGGAGGTGTTCCCCCGCGTACGGCGGCATTTGCCGGATGTGGTTTTCCACTGCATCGGCGGCGATGTTCCGGACTCGATCGCCGCGCTCGGAAAGCAGGAAGGAGTCACCGTCCACGGCCACGTGCCGAACCTGGATTCCGCCATGGACGGCATGCGCATCGCCGTCGCTCCGCTGCGTTTCGGCGCGGGGGTCAAAGGCAAGATCAACCTGAGCATGGCGCACGGGCAACCCGTCGTCGCCACCCGCTGCGCGGTTGAGGGGATGCATCTGCAAGAGGGAACCGACGTACTGGTGGCGGACGAGGCACAGGCGTTCGCCGACGCGATAGTGCGTCTGTACGGCGACGAAGACCTATGGAACCGGCTGTCGCGTAATGGACTGGAGAACGTTGCGCGCCATTTCTCGATGGATGCCGCGCGCGGAGTGGTGCGGAAGATTTTCTTCGAGGGAAACTATTTTTCCAGAGAGCCCGGAGAATCTCGGAACTCTTGAGCGATCCAGACTCTTTCAGAAGTTCCCTAGCGAATGACTTCAGGTCCCGTGCGTCGTTGTCGTAGCCTCGACCGACTCGGAATCGACGACGGACCCTAGTTGCCGCCCGCTTGCGCGCTGCGCACCCGCGCACTGAATTCGGCGAGCCCTGGCGCATTGCCGTCCAGCTCGCGCGCTTCCTTCAGTGCCTGCGCCGCGAATGCGACATCGCCCGAGCCCAGACGTTCGTCGCCAACCGCGATCCACTTCAGCGACAGGCGCCGGCGGGCATCGACCAGACCCGCACCGCGTGCTTCGAGGGCTTGCCAGGCGTCGTAACAGGCGCGCGCACGGCGGACCCGGTTGCTACGCAACTCTTCTTCGAAGCATGCACGTGTAGCCGGGAGGATTCGCGCCGTCGCTCGTTTGACGGCAGCGTCGCCTGGTGCCAGAGCTTGCGCCGCACGCAGTTTGTCGTACGCGCTTTCCCCTGGCGGCGTAAGCCAGTCGCCGCGAGCGGCGGCCTGATCCATTGCGGCGAGTAGTGCCTGAACGCTCTGGGTGCGCTGGCGCGGCTGAACCGCAGAGGCAAGCCGCGATTGCGACTGGCGGGCACGCGCCACTGCCTGTTCGGCTTCCTTGACGGAGGGGGACTGCGGCGACAATTCGCGCGCCTTCCGCAACGAGGCGGTCGCGCCGGCGAAATCGAAGTCCGCAGCTTCGCGCGCGGCTTGCTGCGCGTATGCGGTGGAGACTCGTTCCACACCTTGCTGGGCCGCGGCGTCTTCGGCGTTGATGCTGAGCGCCTGCTGGTAGCTGGACAACGCGGGCTCCAGCCTTTTCCTTTGCAGATCGCGTTCCGCGCTGCGCCGTTGCGTTTCCCCCACGCCAGCCAGCGCCGCCTGTGCGGCGGGCAGTTCGATATGTCCGGGATCGTTCTGTCGTACTTGCGAGATCAGGGCCGAACCCCGGGCCAGATCTCCTTGTGCGATCGCCTTGCGCGCCTGTTGAAGCAGTTCCGACAAAACGTCCTCGCGTCCTTCCAGCGCGACGGTATGGTTGGGTTGCAGATCCAAAACGCGCTGGTAAAGCGGCAATGCGGTTTCCATCTGGCCGGCGGCTTGCGCCTCGGCGGCGCGGCGCATCAAGTCGTCCAGGCCGCCATGGATGGATTCGCGTTCGCGCAACTGCAGCGCCACCACTTCCACCGCCGCACGCGGAACCTGCAGTTCGCGCGCGAGGGCAAGCGATCGGCGGGCCTGCTCGAAACGGTTGGCCCGCACGTGTTCGCCCGCCTCGGCGATGGCGGCCAGCCCCACACGCACCAGACCTTCGCGCGGTTCGCTGCGGTCTGAATCCAGTGCCTGGGCGGCTTCGAAATGCTGCCTTGCGCCAGTGCCGTCAGCCGCACTCAGATGGCCCTGCTGGAGGGCACGTTCCGCTGCGTCCAACTGTCGCTGGACACGGAGGTCCGGCCAAACCATATCGGCCAACGGGCTGCGGAAAATTACGACGGCGATTACCAAGCCCAGCAGGGCTGCGGCAGCCCACCACCAGCGACGACGGTCGCGCGACTGCGGAGACCCTTGAGAAGGGCGGCCGAACTCCACATCCGACCAATCGACGGTGGGTTCTACCCGGCCCCCGGGGGCCGGACCGGGTGCCCGGGGAGGTTCCTGACCGGGCTCGTCGTGCGGATCGTGGCGAGGGTAGCGAATCACCCCGACAGGATAATCGTTCAGCCTGAACGTCGTGCGTCCTCGACGCCCGGCAGTGCATCCAGCTTGCCCAGCAACATCGAAAGCTGGCCGTAGTCGGCGACCTTCAGGCGCAGGCGCAGCGCCACTTGGCCGCTGCCGCGCACGTTGTCGCTCTGGATATCGGTGACGTTGGCGTCTTCCTGCGCGATCAGCGTGGTGATGTCCTTGAGCAAACCCTTGCGGTCCAGTGCGCGGATCTGCACATCGACCTCGTAGCCGCCGCCGGCCACGCCCCATTCCACCGGCAATACCCGTTGCGGACTGGCGGCCGCCAGGCGCAGCAAGGAGGGACAGTTGGCGCGGTGTACGGTGACGCCGCGTCCACGGGTCAGATAGCCGGCGATGGGTTCGCCCGGCACCGGCTGGCAACAACGCGCCAGTTGGACCAGCAGATTACCCACGCCCTGCACGGTGAATTTGGATTTAGAAGGGGTCGGCGCGCGTTTGGGCAGACGTCGGACCGAAGCCGCAGGTGCCGGTTCGCTTGCCGCACGTTGCTCCTCGTGCAGCGCGCGGCCGATCTGGCTGGGGCCGACATCGCCCAGGGCAACCTGTATGTACAGATCGTCGATGCCCTCGGCGTGGAATTTCTTCGCCATGGAGGTCAGGTCGGCGTGGTGCAGCCCCAGGCGCTTGAGCTCCTTTTCCAGCACCTCACGGCCGGCCTGGACGTTGCGCGCGCGATCGAGCTTGTGGAACCAAGCACGAACCTTGTCGCGCGCGCGGCCGCTGGCCAGGAATCCGTTGGTCGCCAGCAACCAGTCGCGGCGCGGTTCGCCGGTCTTGGCGGTCATGATCTCCACACGGTCGCCGCTGCGCAGCCGGTGGTTGAGCGGCACGATGCGGCCGTTGACTTTGGCGCCGCGCGTGCGGTGCCCGACCATGGTGTGCACGTGATACGCGAAGTCGAGTACGGTGCCGCCGAGCGGCAGGTCGATGACCTCGCCCTTGGGCGTCAGCGTATAGATGCGTTCTTCGGCGAGCTGGGCGTCGAGTTCGCCGGCAAGGCCTTCGGCCTCGTCGCGTCCGCCTTCGCCGCTCTGTTCCAGCAATTGCCGCATCCAGGCGATCTTGCGGTCGAAAGCCTTGTCGCCGCCTTTGCCTTCCCCACCCCTACCTTCTTTGTAACGCCAATGCGCGGCCACGCCGAGTTCTGCCTGCGCATGCATTTCGTGAGTGCGGATCTGCACTTCCAGCGTGCGCCCCTCCGGCCCGATCACCGCCGTGTGCAGCGATCGGTAATCGTTGGGTTTGGGCCGGGCGATGTAATCGTCGAACTCGCTGGGTACCGGCAACCACAGCGCATGGACCACGCCCAGCGCGGCATAACAGGCGGCGACATCGTCCACCGCGACCCTCACCGCGCGTAGGTCGTAGAGTTCCTCCATCGACACCTGCTTCTTCTGCATCTTCCGCCAGATGCTGTAGATGTGCTTGGGGCGCCCGCTGATTTCGGCGGTGATTCCCTGCTCGGCCAGCGCCGTGCGCAAGGCGGTCTTCACCCCCTCGATATAGCGCTCGCGCCCTGCACGTTTTTCGTCCAGCTGCTGGGCAAGTTGGCGATAGGTTTCCGGCTCCAGATGGCGGAAAGCCAGGTCTTCCAGCTCCCACTTCAGCTGCCAGATGCCCAGACGGTTGGCCAAGGGCGCGTGGATATCGCGGGTCAGCTGCGCCAACACGCGCCTGTCGGCAGCGGGCAGTTTTCCGGCGGTCCGCATCCGCGCCAACTGCCGGGCCAGCAGGATCGGCACCACGCGTAGATCGTGGACGATGGAAAGCAGCAGCCGGCGCAGGCCTTCGCTGTTGCCTGCGATTACGCGCTCGGCATGCAGCGCCCAGACCTGCGCCGCTGCGTTCTGTCCGTCCACCAGACCGGCAATGCCGGGCTGTTTCGCCAGTTGGGATTTCAGACCGGCCTGCAAGCCGGGGATGCCGAACAGCAAGGCCGCGACCAGCACATCGCTTTCGGCCGACAAACCCGCCAATGCCTCGAGCGTATCGACCAGCACGGGCCAGGCATCGGGCATGCCCGATTCGAGATCGGATAGCTTCGCGGCATCCGCGATGGCGGCCCGCATTTCGGGCGTCAAGCCATCGGCTGAACGGGACTGCAGCCAGGTTTGCAGCGGCGCGGAGGTCACAATGACAGGAATCGGCTTGGCGAAAGATATGACTACACTAGCGGCCTTGTGCCCGGAGGAGAACACCCATGAAAGCCGCCATGAAATCGTTTCGTATCCCCTTTACCCTGATCTTGCTTGCCCTGGCGACCGCGGCCTGGGGCCAGCAGACGCCACTGCAGACCGCCAATGTCGAGCAGCAGATGAGCGCCGACGAATTCAAGGCAGCCGGCCTGGACAAGCTGAGCGCACAGGAACTGGCCGCATTGAATGCCTGGTTGCAACGCAAGGTGGTGCAGGAGACCGCGAAGGTGGCGGAGACGGCGAAGGAAGAGGGTCGCAAGGAAGTGGCGGAAAAGAATCGCGGTTTCTTCGATTTCGGTTCCGCCGAGGCGATCGAGAGCTCGATCGTCGGCGATTTCAACGGCTTCGCCAACGGCCGCAAATACACGCTCGAGAATGGCCAGGTCTGGGAACAAATCGAACCCGCTTCTCTGGCTGGCGTGCGCAAGACCAATCCCAAGGTCAGGATCAAGCCGGGCATCCTCAACAATTGGTTCATGAAGATCGACGGCTACAACACTATGGCCAAGGTTCGCCGCATTAAATAGGCGCATGGGTCGGTCATTTCTGACCGACCTGGCGACAGGACATCCTCCCGGCACTGGTCAGGATGGCGTTTTTTTGGCGGTTCTTTAGCCGCCGCCATCTGCCGGCGGCGCAGCGCGCATTCAGCCCAGTGCCGCCAGCCGCTGGGCCAGTTTCTTCGGCGATATGCCCGCGCGCGCGCCCAGTTCCTGGGCGAAGACCGACACCCGCAGTTCTTCCAGGTCCCAGCGCAGCGCCTGCCACGAATCGCTGCGTTCTTGCCCACGAGCGGCCGCCTGCTCCAGCGCATCGATGAAGGGCCGCAGTTCCAGCATGCGCGCCTGATCACGAGTGGGATCGCGCAGGGCACGCTCGGCGCGCAGCCGCATCGCCTTGAGATAACGAGGGAACTGCGCCAATGCGTCGGCAGGCGTGTCGCGCAGGAAGCCCGCATGGACCAGCGAAGCGAGCTGCCTGCGCAGGTCGTCCAGGTTGCCGCTGGCCCAGCCCATCAGCGTCGATTCCAACTGCGGCTTGAGTTCGGCCACGGCGCCTAGGATGGATTCGGCGAGCTTCAGGCGCTCCATTGCTTCGGGAAACAGCCGCCGACCCGTTTCCTCGAGGCGCTTCTCGAAAGCGTCGAGGTCGCGGATGCCGTCCAATCCTTCGGCAAGCAATGCGTTGAGCGCGGCTTCCACCAGATCGCCGCGCAGGCGTTCCTGCGATTCGATCGCCGCGTACAGCAGGCCGGTCTTGGGAGAAACGGGTAGTTGTTTGCGCGCCTGCTTGCCCTTTTCCGCCAATGCGATCTCCAGCAGACGGCGCACGCCACGCGGATGCGCGGCTGCGGCTTCGGCGCGATCGGCGAAGACACGTAAGGCCACGCTCTCGCCTTCGTCCACCAAGGCCGGATAAGCGGGCACGCCCGCTTCGCCGGGCACCTGCAGCGGGATCGGGGTGGAAGGGAATTCCCGCAAACCCTGCGCGGCCATCTCGCGGCCGGCACGCGCGGCGAAGGCCTGCCCGGCGCGTTCACCGAAGCGCGCGCGCAAAACCTCCAGGTCGCGCGAATCGGCCAGCACTTTGCCGTCGTCGGCACGCAGACGCAGATTCATGTGCAAATGAAGCTCCAGCGCGGCATCATCGAAATCCAAAGCGGTCACGAGGGCGCCGGTGGCGCGGGTAAGAAAGCGCGCCAGTTCGCCACGGATATCGTCGGCGCCCGGTTTCGGGAACGCCTCGGCGAAGGCGCGGCCGAAATCCGGCGCTGGCACGTAGTTGCGTCGCATCGCCTTGGGCAGGCTGCGGATCAGGCCGGCGGCCTTGTCGGCGACGAAGCCCGGCGCCAGCCACGACAACCGCGCCGCATCCAGCGCGTTGAGCAGGCGGACAGGCACTTCCAGGGTTACGCCGTCGTCGGTCGCGCCGGGTTCGAATTTGTAATGCAGCGCAAGCCGCGCATCGCCGAGCGGGAAATATTTCGGGAACCGATCCTCTTCGCTGCCTTCGCCCGGCAACAGGTCGGTCAGCGACCAATGCAGCGCGCGACGCGCTTCCGGCGTCAGCTTCTTGTACCAGGCATCGAGTCCGGCGGCCGAATGCAGGTCGGAAGGAATGCGATCCAGGTACCAGCGCGCCTGCCAGTCTTCGTCGGCGACGATACCGGCGCGACGCAGCTTGGCTTCTTCTTCACGCGCGTGCTCGAGCATCTTCAGGTTGTCGGCGACGAAACCGGCGCGCGTATTGATTTCGCCCGTGACTAGCCCTTGGCGCACGAAGATATCGTGGGCCTCCAGCGGTGCGATTCGGCCGTAGTGCACCGGCTTCTTCGGCGCCAGCACCAGGCCGAACAGACTGATCTGCTCCGAGGCCAGCACATGGCCCTGCGCGCGCGACCAGTGCGGATCGAAGTGCTTGCGCGCCAGCAGGTGTGGGAGTTCGGCGATCACCCAGTCCGGTTCTATCGCGGCATTGGTCATGCCCCACACGCGCGCCGTATCCAGCAAAGTGGCGCTGAGCACCCAGGCTGGCGGCTTCTTGGCCAGTGCAGAGCCAGGGAACAGGTGGTAGCGGCGCTGGCGCGGAGCGAGGAAGTCGCCTTTCTCGGTCTTGTGGCCCACCTGCGTGGGCAGGCCGGCGAGCAGGGCGCGATGCAGCGACACGTAGGCGGCAGGGCCCATGTCCTCGGCCAGGGAATTTCCATCGCCCGGCTGCGCGCCCCCATTTCCAGAGGGGGCGACCGCTTGTCTTCCCTCTTTGAAAAAGGGGGATTGAGGGGGATTTGCTTTTCGCGCCAAGAGCAAATCCCCCCTGCCCGCCTTATTCAAAGGGGGAAAGCGTTCGCTCGGATTCGTCGTGGCGGCAAGTTCGTTGAACTCCCAACCCAGCTCGGCGCACAGCAACAGCAGCTGCCGATGCAGTTCGCGCCATTCGCGCATGCGCAGGAAGCCGACGAAGTGTCGTTCGCACCAGTCGCGCAGTTTCGATTGGGTCAGCTCCTCGTGCGCATCGCGATACGCTTGCCACAGCTTGAGGATGCCGATGAATTCGGATTTTGGATCGGCGAATTTCGCGTGCGCGTTGTCGGCGGCCTCGCGCGCTTCCGGCGGCCGCTCGCGGGGATCTTGGATGCCCAGGAACGATGCGATCACCGTCATCTCGCGCAGCGACGCATTGCCGTGCGCGGCCACCAGCATGCGCGCCAGCTTCACGTCGACCGGCAGACGCGACATCTGCTTGCCGATCGCCGTCAGTTTCCGATCTTTGTCTACAGCGCCGAGTTCGCCGAGCTGCTGCCAACCATCGGCGATCGCGCGTTCGTCCGGCGGTTCGAGAAACGGGAAATCCTCGATGCGGCCCAGACCTAGCGACAGCATGCGCAGGATCACCCCGGACAAACTGGAACGGCGGATCTCCGGATCGGTGAACTCCGAACGCGACTCGAAATCGGCCTCGGCATACAACCGGTAGCAGATGCCATCGGAAATGCGTCCGCAACGTCCCTTGCGCTGGTTGGCGCTGGCTTGCGACACCGGTTCTATATGCAGGCGGTCCAGCTTCTGTCGCGGGCTGTAGCGCTTGATGCGCGCGTAACCGGGATCGACTACGTACTTGATGCGCGGTACGGTCAGCGAAGTTTCGGCCACGTTGGTCGCAAGCACCAGGCGGCGCTTCGGACCGGGATTGAAGACCTTGTCCTGGTCGCGCGCCGACAAGCGCGCATACAGCGGCGTGACCTCGGTTTCGCGGTATTTGCGCCGTTCCAGCGCCTGATGTGCGTCGCGGATCTCGCGTTCGCCCGGCAGGAACATCAGCACGTCGCCACGCGGATCCTGGCGGGTGATCTCGTCGATGGCGGCGACGATGGCGTTGTTGACGGTACGGTCGCCTTGCCGACCTTCGTCGGAGTCGCCGCCTTCGCCTTCGAGCGGCCGGTAGCGGACTTCGACCGGAAAGGTGCGTCCTTCCACGTCGATCACCGGCGCATCGCCGAAATGGCGCGAGAACCGTTCCGTGTCGATGGTCGCCGAGGTGACGATGACTTTGAGGTCGCGGCGCTTGCGCAGCAGCTGCTTCAGATAACCGAGCAGGAAATCGATATTGAGGCTGCGCTCGTGGGCTTCGTCGACGATGATGGTGTCGTAGGCCGACAGCCAGCGGTCGGACGCTATTTCCGCCAACAAGATGCCGTCGGTCATGAACTTGATGCGGGTGTCGTCGCCGACCTGGTCGTTGAAGCGGACCTGGAAGCCCACTGCGCCGCCGACCGGCCCGCTCCCTATATGGGTGCCCAGTTCCTCGGCCACGCGCCGCGCCACCGCGCGCGCCGCGATCCGGCGCGGCTGAGTGCAGCCGATCATGCCGGCCACGCCGCGCCCGGCGGCCAGGCACAGCTTGGGCAACTGGGTGGTTTTGCCGGATCCGGTTTCGCCGGCGATCACCACCACCGGATGGGCGCGGATCAGCGCGACGATCTTTTCCGCCTCGCGCGCGATGGGCAGCGCTTCATCCAGCGTGACCGCAGGTGCGGAAGCGGCGCGCGCGGCGATCTTCGCGCTGGAAACCGCCAACGCCTGCTCGAAGGTGGCGCGAGCAGCGGGATCGGCGGGTTTGGCCTGCCAGCGCGACCACAGGCCATGCAGACGCCCACGGTCGCGCGTCAGCGCTCCGTCGATGGCACGGCGCGCTGCGGGCAGGTCCTTGTTTTCGGTTTCGGAAGCACCCATCGATCAGTGGCAGTGAATTTTTTGATTACACAACATGCGTTACCTTGTTTATTGTCGCCTATCCCACCTTAAGGAGCGCCCCCGCATGGCCAAGACCAAGAGCAGCAAGCCCAAGAACAGCAAGCCGGACAAGCGCAGCGCCCCGGCGACTTCGCCCGCCGCCGCCAAGCTGGCCGCCGCCGCGCCTACCGCACCCAACATCGATATCGGGATCGGCGCCGGGGATCGCAAGAAGATCGCGGACGGCCTGTCGGGTTTCCTCGCCGATAGCTACACGCTGTACCTGAAGACCCACAACTTCCACTGGAACGTCACCGGCCCGATGTTCAATTCGCTGCACAACATGTTCATGACCCAGTACACCGAACAGTGGACCGCGCTGGACGAGATCGCAGAACGCATCCGCGCGCTGGGCTTCAACGCACCCGGTTCCTACCGCGAATTCGTGGCCCTATCGTCGATCGCCGAAGAGCCCGGCCTGACCGATAGCGCCGACTGGCACGAAATGGTGCGCCAGCTGGTGGTCGGCAACGAAGCAGTCTGCCGTACCGCGCGCAAGGCGCTCAAGACCGCCGACAACGCCGGCGACGATCCCTCGGTGGACCTGCTGACCCAGCGCCTGCAGACCCACGAGAAATATGCCTGGATGCTGCGCTCGCTGCTGCAGTGACGGCATAGCTCAATGGCTCGCCCTCTCCCTTGATGGCGCCCGAAGGGTGTGCAGGGCTGAGAGGGTGGCCGAAGGCCGGGAGAGGGTGCGCCGGAGCCGGCTGAAGTTGGCCGCCACACTGCATCCAGTGTCGGCAACGTAAAAGCACGCATCGCTGCGCTCGCGTACCCCTCTCCTGCCCCCGTATCAAGTACGGGGCAGGCTCTTCGGGCATCCTCTCAGCCTTGCACACCCTTCGGGCGCCACAAGGGGAGAGGAGAAATCAAGCACTGCGTTCTCTGCAAATGCGACCGCTCTACTTCAAAATATTGCCCAAGTACAGAAAACCCTTACCCGAATCAGCGGCCAGACCCTAACCCCGCAGCCGGCATACCCAGAATGCGGGGCTTGACCCCGCTGTTAACCTAGTCCCATGCAGGAATCTCCCCAAGAACTGTTGCACCGCATCTTCGGCCACGCTGATTTTCGCGGCCCGCAGCAGGCGATCATCGAACACATCGCCGCAGGCGGAGACGCGCTGGTATTGATGCCCACCGGTGGCGGCAAGTCGCTGTGCTATCAGGTACCGGCGTTGCTGCGGCCGGGGGTAGGCGTGGTGATCTCGCCGCTGATCGCGTTGATGCAGGACCAGGTGGAAGCGCTGCGCCAGCTAGGCGTGCGCGCCGAATTCCTCAATTCCACGCTGGATGGCGAATCTGCGGCGCGAGTCGAACGGGCGCTGTTAGCAGGGGAACTGGACCTGCTGTACGTGGCCCCGGAGCGCCTGCTGACACCGCGCTTCCTGTCGCTGTTGGACCGCTCGCCCATCGCCCTGTTCGCCATCGACGAAGCGCATTGCGTCTCGCAATGGGGCCACGATTTCCGCCGCGAATACCGCGAACTCACCGTATTGCACGAGCGCTGGCCGCAAGTGCCGCGCATCGCGCTGACCGCCACCGCCGACCCGCCTACCCAGCGCGAGATCGCCGAACGCCTGCAACTGGACGAGGCGCAGTGGTTCGTCAGCTCTTTCGATCGTCCCAACATCCGCTACAACGTCGCGCAGAAAGAGAACGGCAAGCGTCAGCTGTTGGAGTTCCTGGACGCGCACCGCGGCGAGGCCGGCATCGTCTATTGCCTGTCCCGGCGCAAGGTCGACCAGACCGCAGAGGCACTGGCCGAACTGGGCTTCAAGGCCCTGCCCTATCATGCGGGCCTCGATGCGGAGGTGCGCGCCGCCAATCAACGTCGATTCCTGCGCGAGGATGGCGTAGTGATGGTAGCCACCATCGCCTTCGGCATGGGCATCGACAAACCGGATGTGCGTTTCGTCGCCCACATGGACCTGCCGAAATCGCTGGAAGGCTATTACCAGGAAACCGGACGCGCCGGCCGCGATGGCGAACCCGCCGAAGCCTGGCTTTGCTACGGCCTGGGCGACATGGTGCTGCTCAAGCAGATGATCGAGCAGTCCGAGGCTGGCGAAGAGCGCAAGCAATTGGAGCGCCGCAAGCTCGACCAGTTGCTGGGCTATTGCGAATCTATGCAATGCCGGCGCCAGGTGCTACTAGCGGGATTCGGCGAGACTTACATGCCAGTCGGCGCGCCCGAGGGCGCGACCGGCCAACCCTGCGGCAACTGCGACAACTGCCTGCACCCCGCCGCCAGCTGGGATGCGACGCTGGCCGCACAGAAAGCCTTGAGTTGCGTCTATCGCACCGGCCAGCGTTTCGGTGTGGTGCATTTGATCGAGGTACTGCGTGGCGGCGAAGGCGAACGCATTCAACAGTTCGGCCACGACAAGCTCAGCACCTACGGCATCGGCAAGGACCTAGATGCGAAGTCGTGGCGGGGCGTGTTCCGTCAATTGGTCGCCGCGGGGCTGCTGGAAGTCGACGCCGAAGCCTTCGGCGGTCTGCGCCTGACCGATTCGAGCCGTGCGGTCCTCACCGGCAAACAAGCCGTGGTCCTGCGCAAGGAGCTGCCGGGAAAGAAACAACGCGAGCGCGACCGCGGCCCGCGCACTGGCGTGGCGGTGCAGCCGCAGGATCTGTCCTTGTTCGGCGCCTTGCGCGACCTGCGCGCGCAGCTGGCGCGCGAACAGAACGTGCCGGCCTACGTGATCTTCCACGACAGCACCCTGCGCAACATCGCCGAACAACGCCCCGGCAGTCTGGGCGAACTCGCGCAGGTCGGCGGTATCGGCGGGACCAAGCTCGAGCGTTACGGCCCACAGGTGCTGGAAACCATCCGCGCCCAGGGTTGAGGCGGCAACGCGTCAACGCATGGTCGGAATGACGAAGCTCTGGTCGGAAACCGGTCCGCCTTTCGGCCAGCGCTGGGTAACGGTCTTGGTGCGCGTGTAGAAGCGTACCCCGTCCATGCCGTACTGGTTGAGATCGCCGAAGCCCGAACGTTTCCAGCCGCCGAAGCTGTGATACGCCACCGGCACCGGAATCGGCACGTTGATGCCGACCATACCCACTTCCACCCGATCGGCGAACTCGCGCGCCGCATCGCCGTTGCGGGTGAAGATGGCCACGCCGTTGCCGTACTGGTGTTTCGATGGCAGTTCCAGCGCTTCCTCGAACGTATCGGCACGTACGATCTGCAGTACCGGCCCGAAAATCTCTTCTCGGTAGGTTTTCATCTCCGCGGTGACATGATCGAACAGGCTGGGTCCCAGGAAGAATCCTTGCTCGTGGCCCGACAATGAAAAGCCCCGGCCATCGAGCACCAGCTCGGCGCCCTCATCGACGCCGATCTGCAGATACGTCTCGACCTTGGCCTGGTGCGCGGCATTGATCAGCGGACCAAAATGCGCCTGCGGATCGGTGGAAACGCCGATGCGCAGGCCCTTCACTGCCGCGACCAGCTTCTCGCGCAATGCTTCGGCGGTTCCCTTGCCCACCGGTACTACTACGGGCAGCGCCATGCACCGCTCCCCGGCCGATCCGTAGGCCGCGCCCACCAGGTCGGCGACGGTCTGATCCAGATCGGCATCCGCCAGCACGATGCCGTGATTCTTGGCTCCGCCCATCGCCTGTATGCGCTTGCCATGCTGCGCGCCCAGCGAATACACCGACTGGGCGATGTCGGACGAACCGACGAAACTGACGGCCTTGATCGTCGGATGCTTCAGGATCGCTTCGACCGTGTCCTTGTCGCCATGCACCACGTTGAGCACGCCCGGCGGCAGGCCGGCTTCGATCATCAGTTCCGCCAAGCGCACCGAGACCGAAGGATCGCGCTCGGACGGCTTCAGGATGAAAGCATTGCCGCAGGCGATGGCCGGACCGAACATCCACATCGGAATCATCGCCGGGAAATTGAACGGAGTGATGCCCGCGACCACGCCCAATGGCTGACGTGCGGAGTACACATCGATGCCAGGACCGGCCCCCTGCGTGTATTCGCCTTTCAGCAAATGCGGAATGCCGCAGGCGAACTCGATGACCTCCAAACCGCGTTGAAGGTCGCCCTTCGAATCCGCGATCACCTTGCCGTGTTCGCTAGACAGCAGCTGCGCCAGTTCGTCCATATGCGCTTCCAGCAGGCGCTTGAACTCGAACATCACCCGTGCCCGACGCTGCGGGTTGGCCTGCGCCCATCCCTTCTGCGCTTCCGCGGCATTGGCGACCGCACGATCGAGTTCGGACGCCGAGGCCAGCGACACGCGTGCCTGCACCTGCCCGAGATTGGGATCGAAGACCTCGCCGTAGTTGCCGGAGGTTCCTACGACCGACTGGCCGCCGATGAAATGTTCGATGTTGCGCATGTGCATGTTCCTGAAAATGTTCGAGTTATCCACGCTTGCACATAAGCCGCCAGTACGCGCGCAGGATCATTCCTGGAGATGCGGTGGCGACCGAATACCGCCGCCGCACTCCTGATAGTAGGGATCGTAGCGGGACGACGCGCCCGCCGCATCACTTGGACACACGGCGGTAACAGGTGTCCCCCAGCATTAAGGGTTGGGCCCACGATCTTGCCGGAGGTCGTAGTCCCAGCGCGGACAACGGCGTACCGCGTGCGAAAGGCTTACTACAATCATGAACGGGAAATCATCGCCCATGGGGAAGCAATGAAACCTTCGCTCTTTTCCGGCCTGGCAGCGGCCATCGCACTGGTCCTGTGCGGCGGCGTGGCCAATGCGCGCGAATCCGACACGGCAGCCGCCCCGTTGGTCGCGGCGAAGCTGCAGACCCAACCGACCTCCAGTAAGGAGGCCAATGCCGCGGTGCTGGTACGCGACGCCGCCAATCCCACTCGCAGCCATATCGTCGCCACGGCGGCGCTCGGCGGGCTCGAGGTCTACGACCTAACCGGCAAACGCGTGAGCGCTGCGCCTTCGGGAGAAGTGGCTGCGGTGGACGTGGCCTACGACGTTGCACTGGGCAGTCGGAAGGCGGCGGTGCTGGCTGCGATCGACACCACTACCAACAGCCTGCGCCTGTTTTCGATGAAAGGTCCACGACTGCAGGAAGTCGGTGCGCGTCCGCTGCCGCTGGGATTCGCCGCGGAAGGCGTCTGCCTGTTCCGCAATTCGCTGGACAACGCGTTGTATGCCTTCATTGTGGGCGATGGCGGCGAGGTCGACCAGCAGATCCTCTTTGCGACGACTGAGGGAAAACTGGACGCACGGCAGATGCGCCGCATCAACCTGCCCTCCACGCTCAAGCAATGCGCTGCCGATAGCCGGGGACATGTCTACGTATCGGAAGAAGGGGTCGGCCTGTGGCGTTTCAATGCCGATCCGGAGGCCGATGTCTCGGCCCGTATCGTCGATGCGCCCAGGCTGGGCCATCTGGAAGACGAAAGTGGTGGCATGGCACTCTACGACGGCGGCGATCGGGAATGGCTGATTGCCTCCGACATTGCCGCGGGTCGGATCAATGTCTACGACCGGTCCAAGAAGGATGCATTCCTGGGCGCGTTCAAGGTCGCAGCGCCGGGCAATGTCGAAGCCATCGCCGAGCCGGGCCCGTTGTTCGCCACTGGCAACGCTTACCCTTCTTTTCCGAAGGGCGCGCTGTTGGTGACCGATGAAGACGGCTTCAACTACAAGGTCGTTGCGATGGAGGCGGTGGCCAAGGCGCTCAACCTGGAAATAGGCGGCAAGCCAGCGCGGGACAAGCCCGCAACGCCCAAGACGGTCGCGGTGACGGCGCTGGTGGAAACCGTGCCTGCCAACAGCTATGGCGATGCGGCCGACGACCCGGCGATCTGGGCGAACCCCGTCGACCCTTCCAAGAGTCTGGTGGTGGCCACGGACAAGAAAGCCGGCCTTTACCTCTACGACATGCAGGGCAAGGTCGTGCAGTTCCTTGCCGACGGCAAGATGAATAATGTCGATCTGCGCGAGGATTTCGAACTGGGCGGAAACAAGGTCGTGCTGGTGACCGCCAGCAATCGCACCGACGACTCCATCGCCATCTACACGCTGGATACCGAAAAGCGCGAGCTCGTCGATGTCGCCGACGGTGTGCAACCGACCGGGCTGGACGATCCCTACGGCGTTTGCATGTACCGTAGCCCGAAAGATCAGCGTACTTACGTCTTCATCAACGGCGACGACACCCGCAAACGCCAGTGGGAATTGGTGGGCACCGCCAACGGCCGCGTGCGCGCGAATCTGGTGCGCGACATGAATTTCGATTCGCAGACCGAGGGCTGCGTGGCCGACGACGAAACCGGCGCGCTGTACGTGGACGAAGAGGATGTCGCGCTGTGGCGTATGTCCGCCAGTGCGGACGGCGGCGACGGCAAGACTGCGGTGCAGAAGATCGCCGACAATCCCGCAGTGAAGAACGACTTCGAGGGCCTGGGCATCTACGACCTGGGCAACGGCCGCGGCTATATCGTCGTCTCCAGTCAAGGCAACGATACCTACGCGGTGTATCGCCGCGAGGGGAAACAGGAATACCTGGGGTCGTTCGCGGTGGTCGCCGATCCATTGCGCGGCATCGACGGCATCTCGGAAACCGATGGCTTGGAAATCACCAGCCGCAATCTGGGTCCGGGCTTCGAACACGGCGCCATGATCGCCCAGGATGGCCGCAACGTGATGCCGGTGGAGAACCAGAACTACAAGTACGTGCCGTGGGAATCGATAGCGCGCGCCTTGAAGCTGGAGATGCGCGGCGAGTGATGGCGGAAGCGGCGGCATCGATGAACAGGCCGCATCGCTCGCAAGCCCGGCACCGCGCAGGATAAACAGCGGACGCCGTTCAATCGTGGCAAACTCCGGTAAGTCGTAGCGCGCTGACCGGCATTGAATCCACATGACTGAACGCAAGGTTCCAGGCGTAGAGAATTTCCAGGGCGCCGCGGGTGGATGGGCCTCGCTGGGTGCGGTGGCCCGCGTGCTGAAGAACCAAATGGCGGTTGGCCGCGAAGCCGCGGCGCTGCGGCGGGTGAACCAGCCGACCGGTTTCGATTGTCCCGGTTGCGCCTGGCCCGATCCGAAACACACTTCTTCCTTCGAGTTCTGTGAGAACGGCGCCAAGGCGGTGTCGTGGGAAGCCACGGGCAAGCGCGCCACGCCTGAACTCTTCGCTGCGCACACGGTTTCGGCTTTGTGGGAGTGGAGCGACCACGCGCTGGAAGACGCGGGCCGACTGACCCAGCCGATGGCCTACGACGCGGCCAGCGATCGCTACCATCCGATCAATTGGGAAGACGCCTTCGCCCGCATAGGCGCCGCGCTGCGCGCGCTGCCGCATGCGGACATGGCCGAGTTCTACACTTCGGGCCGCACTTCCAACGAAGCGGCCTTCCTCTATCAATTGATGGTGCGCGAATTCGGCACCAACAACTTTCCCGACTGCTCCAACATGTGTCACGAGGCCACCAGCGTCGGCCTGCCGGAATCGATAGGCGTCGGCAAAGGCACGGTGACGTTGGAAGACTTCGATCATTGCGACGCGCTTTTCAGCTTCGGCCACAATCCCGGCACCAATCACCCGCGCATGCTTTCGACCCTGCGCGCCATTTCGAAACGCGGGGCGCCGATCATCGCGGTGAATCCGCTGCGCGAACGCGGCCTGGAACGCTTCACCTCGCCGCAGGATCCGGGCGAGATGCTTACCAACAGCTCCACGCCTATCGCACAGACTTATTACCAAGTGAAGATCGGCGGCGATGTCGCTCTGCTGAAGGGCATGATGAAATGGCTGTTCGAAGCCGATGCGGCCGATCTGGCAGCGGGAGGCGGCGGAGTGCTGGATCATGCCTTCATCGCCGAACATACCAACGGCCTGCAAGCCTTGCAGGAAGACATCGAAGCCACGCGCTGGGACGACATCGTGGAGACCTCGGGTCTGTCGCGCGCCGATATCGAAGCCGCCGCGCAGGTCTACGCCAAGGCAGAGCGGGTGATCCTCTGCTACGGCATGGGCATGACCCAGCACCGTTTCGGCACGCAGAACGTGCAGCAGATGGCCAACCTGATGCTGTTGCGTGGAAATATCGGTCGCGTGGGCGCCGGCATCGCGCCGATCCGCGGCCATTCCAATGTGCAGGGCGACCGTACCGTCGGCATCACCGAGAAGCCTACCCAGATGCTGGTGGATGCGATCAAGCGGAGCTACGGGTTCGAGTTTCCCCTCACCCACGGCCACGATGCGGTGGAGGCGGTGCGCGCGATCCGCGACGGCCGCTCCAAGGCGCTGGTGTGCCTGGGCGGCAATCTGGCCGTGGCGATCTCCGACCCGGAAACCACCTTCCCGGCGATGCGCAAACTCGATCTGGTGGTGCATGTGGCCACCAAGCTCAATCGCTCGCATCTGATTCCGGCCAAACAGGCGTTTCTGTTGCCGTGCTTGGGCCGGACCGAACTGGATGTACAGGCCAGCGGCGTGCAATCGGTGACAGTGGAAGATTCCATGTCGATGGTGCATGCCTCGCAAGGCGGATTGAAGCCGGCGTCGGAACATCTGCTTTCCGAACCGGCGATCGTCGCCGGCATTGCCAAAGCCACCCTGCCCGCGAGCAAGGTTGACTGGCAGTGGCTGGTAGACGACTACGACCGTATTCGCGACGGCATCGAATCGGTATTCCCAATTTTCACGGACTACAACCGCCGCGTACGCGAACCCGGCGGCTTCCGTTTATATATCGGCGCCTCGGTTCGCGACTGGGGCGGTCCGGGCAGGAAAGCGAACTTCCTGGTCGCTCCCGGTCTTCATGAGGACCTACGCGGCGATGGATCCGACGTGCTGACCATGACCACGATCCGTTCGCACGACCAATACAACACCAGCATCTACGGCTTCGACGACCGCTATCGCGGCATCAGAGGACGACGCGATGTCGTATTCATGAACGCCGCCGATCTGCAGGCGCGCGGCCTGAAGCATGGCGATCGCATCGATATCGAATCGCGGATGGGAACCGGCGGGGCGAGCGCGACAAGCCGAAATTTGCGAGGCTTCATTGCGGTGGAATACGACATCCCGCGCGGCTCGACCGCGATGTACTACCCGGAAGGCAATTGTCTGGTGCCGCTGGACAGCCACGATCCCAAGTCGGGCACGCCCGCGTACAAATCCATTCCAGTGCTGATCCGCGCCTCTCGAGATACGACGGACAGTGTCTGATCTTGCCGAACCCGGCAGCGGCCACGCACGCCGGCCGGTCACGCGATTGCATGCCGGCATCGCACGCACGGACACGGATCTGCTGGCAGAAGAAGTACCGGTCGCCGTGCACTACGACGGCGATCCGTTCGCGGTGATGATGGTGTCGCCTGGAGACCTGCAAGATTTCGCCTACGGTTTCTCGCTGACCGAAGGCCGGGCGATTCCGGGCGATATCGTGGATATCGAGGTGCGGACCGTGCTCGAAGGTTTGTTGTTGGATATCCGCACACGCAATCCCGCAGTCAGTGGAGCGGCTCCCGAAAGATCGCTGCCGGGACGCAGCGGCTGCGGCATCTGCGGCAACCGGGAGCTGGAAGAAGTGGTGAAGCGTCCCGCACCCGTCGGCGATGGCGTGGCGATCGATGTCGCGGCGCTCGAGATCGCCTTGGCTGCGCTGCAGGATCGGCAACCGCTGAATGCCGCGACTGGTGCGACGCACGCCGCCGCCTGGGCCTCGCCCGACGGGACGCTGATGCTGGTACGCGAGGATGTGGGGCGTCACAACGCACTGGATAAACTGATCGGCGCGATGGTTCGCAGCGACATGAATCCAGGACCGGGTTTCGCGCTGGTGACCAGCCGCGCCAGTTACGAAATGGTGACCAAGGCCGCCGTCGCCGGTATCAGCCTGCTTGCCGCCATCTCCGCGCCTACCGCACTCGCCGTCGACTTGGCCCGTGACTGCGGCCTGACCCTGGTTGGCTTTGTGCGACCCGGTCGCCAAGTGATCTACAGCCACCCGCACCGGTTGCTGACATCCAACGTAGGAGCGACGTGAGTCGCGACCGAATCTCTTACCGGCAATCCATCCGAAGGGGTCTCAGTCGCGACTCACGTCGCTCCTACGGGCATCGGATCGCGAGCGAGACACAGCGGAGTAATCGAATTCTCACAGGATTAATCGATAAACCAGCCACCACCCGCATCGCGTGGCAATACCTCGACTAGCGCACCGGCCGGCAATTCATCGGCATCCTCATCCAGCACCGCCCAGGCATTGGACTGCAGCAAGGAGCCGATACGATAGGACTCCTGCCCTTCCAGCAGCTCCAGACCCATACCCAACGAATCGCTGTACCGTAAACGCGCCTTGAAGAAACGCCGCAGTCCAGCCGTTACGCGGACGGATTCCGACAGCGGCACCCGCAATGGTGTTTCCGGCGGCATGCCCAGCATCGCGCGTAGTACGGGGACCACGAAGAAGCGGAAGCCGACCGCGGCGGCAATGGGATTCCCCGGCAGGCCGATGAACAATGGACCTTCCTGCAAGGACGCCGCAAGCAGCGGCTTCCCGGGCCGGATCGCCACTTTATAGAATAACAACCGCGCGTCCATCGCCCTCAAGCTGGCGGGTATGAAGTCATGCCGGCCCATCGACACCGCGCCGGTGCTCACGACAACATCGGCCCGGGCCGCGACCTCTCGCAATTGCGCGGCGAAGGCTTGCGCATCGTCGCCCAGCGCCGTGTTCGCGATCACTTCGGCGCCCATGGCGTGCAGCGACGCTTCCAAATAAGGCGCATTGGCGGCGTAGATCTGTCCCTCCCCCAACGGCAACGCGGGATCGGCGATCAGCTCGGCGCCGGTGCTCAACAAGGCCACCCGCGGTCTGCGACGAACCTTGATCCGGTCGATGCCCAATGCCGCCAACATCATGCGCAATGCCGGATCGACGCGCTGGCCCGCCGCGCCCACTTGGTTGCCGATAGCGACATCGCTGCCGCGTGGGCGTACGTTCTGCCCGCCGATCAACGCTTCCCGCAGGCGGATGCGTCCACCCTCCAGTCGCTCGACGCGCTCCAGCGGGACGATGCAGTCCAGCCCCGTCGGCAAGACAGCGCCGGTAGTGATTTCCCATACTTTCGTGCCGGCATCGGCCGGCGGCGGCGCGCCGGCGGCGATCAGTCCGCCGACTTCGTATTCGCTGCCTGCCGCCAGTACATTCCCTTCACTCGCGAACGCATAGCCGTCCATCGCCGCATTGGTGAAGGGAGGCAATGCGCGCGGTGCGTGTACGGGTTCGGCAAGAACGCGTGAGAGCGCATCCGAACACCGGCACCACTCGTCTTCCAGCGCGCGCGATTCCGCCAGTAAAAGTTTCAGCGCGTCCGCATAGGGAATCATGGCGGTTTGCCCTTCCCCACCGGCCCGCGCAGCCGCTGCAGGTCCTGGGGCGTATTGATGTTTCCCAGCACATCGCCACCGGGCGTCGGCAGCAGCAGCGTGTCGTCGGATTCCAATATGTCGCGCAACCGGTATCGCCCGTCTAGCGCCTGCCGCGAAAGACCGGCCAGCGCCGGGGGTTCCCACAGCGCACACAGGGGCTCGGGCAGACCATCGACGGCGCTGCGATAGGCAATGGCAGCATGCCGTCCGTCGCGCGCGCGAATCAACCCGAGCAAGGTGGATGGCTGCAACAGCGGCAGATCGCAGGCCAGCACCAGCCAAGCCGCATCGGGGTATACACCATGCGCAGCGAGCAGCCCGGCCGCCGGTCCAATTCCATCGGCTTCGTCAAAAATGCCGGGGAGCCCCGCGCGTATCGATTCCTCGCGCTGATCCCGGCGCAAAGAAACAAAGCAGGACTGCACGTGCTGGCTCAACAGTCGGAAGGTGGCAAGCAGCTGCGGTTCTCCCTGTCGATCGAGCAGCGCCTTGTCTTTTCCCATCCGTGTACTCGCGCCACCGGTCAGCACCAGACCATGGAGCGCGGGAAGCTTTTCCGCCCCACTGGCGGTCGTAGCTGATTCGGGAGGATTAGCGGGCTGGCTCATCTCGCCAATCTACCACTCCGGATTTCTTCCGAGGTGCGCAAGCAACGTGAGCGCTGGCAGAAGCGCACAACCCTCCGCGAACGATGCGGAGGGCTGCGCGCGAAAGCCATTCGGCCCCGATCAGCTGCGCGCGAACTCCAGCAGGTCGGCGTTGAGCTTGTCCTTGCTGGTGTCGCCCAGGCTGTGGGTGCCGCCGGGGTAGATTTTCAGCACGGAATCCTTGACCAGTTTCGACGACAACATCGCCGAGGCGCCGATCGGCACGATCTGGTCGTCGTCGCCATGGATGATCAGCGTAGGCACGTCGAATTTCTTCAGATCCTCCGTAAAGTCGGTTTCCGAGAACGCCTTGATGCAGTCGTAGGCGTTCTTGTACCCGGACAGCATGCCCTGCATCCACCACGACTGGATCAGGCCTTGGGAAACCTTCGCACCTGGCCGGTTGAAACCGAAGAAGGGCCCACTGGCCACATCGAGGAAAAACTGCGAACGATCGGCGTGGTAAGCCGTGCGGAAGCCATCGAAAACTTCCATGGGCAAGCCGCCGGGATTGGCTTCGGTCTTGAGCATGATCGGCGGCACCGCGCCCATCAGTACGGCTTTCTTTACCCGTTTGGTGCCGTGGCGGCCGATATAGCGCGCCACTTCGCCGCCGCCGGTGGAATGGCCGATCAGCGTGGCGTCCTTGACGTCGAGATGCGCGAATAGCTCCGCCATGTCGTCGGCATAGGTATCCATGTCGTTGCCGTTCCAAGGCTGGCTGGAGCGTCCGTGGCCGCGACGGTCATGGGCGATGCAGCGGAAGCCGTTGGAGGCCAGGAAGAAAATCTGCGCATCCCAGGCATCGGCGCTTAACGGCCAGCCATGGCTGAAAGTGACGATGGGGCCGGTGCCCCAGTCCTTGTAGTAGAGCTGGGTGCCGTCTTTGGTGGTGAAGGTGGCCATGGTTTTTCCTTGGGGGTCCGAGTGGGGGAGAAGTCGTTGGCGACGCGGCGATCGTCGCCAAAGTTAATGCACCGCTGGTTACAAGCGCGCCAACGCCTCAGATTGCGGTGCGCTTGATGCGGCTTCGATGCCTTCAGGTCATGCCGTCTGCACGGCGGCGGCAGGCAGGACCCGGCGCAGCCGCCGCAAGCGGATGATTTGCGCGGTGGCGCCGATGAGGAAAACCAGGAAGGCGATGCCGACCGCTTTCTGCAGATTAGGATCGTCCGGACCCGTGGCCCAAGGCGCGCCGACCGGCAGCCGCGTGGAGGTTTCGGTGAACGCCGGAATCATGTGGAAGAACACGGTGAGCGAATAGAGCACCGTTTCCACGTACGGACCTGCGCGACCGAATACTTTCTTGTTGCCGGCCACCCAGGCAACGGCAAGCACCAACAAGGTGATGATTCCCAAAGCATGCGGCTTACCGAAGCCGCCATGCTGGAAAATGAAGAAGCCGGTCAGGCAAGTCAGAATCGTCGTAATCACATAGGTCTTTCCCAGACCGTTGCGGGGATTTATTCCTTTGTCCCGGAAGAAAGCGATGAGCGCCGCCGCGACGGCGACAAGACTGATGGCGGTATGGATGATTCCCAGGGTGGTCAGACCGAGCATGATGTTTCTCCGGCAAGCGAAGGGGGTTCTCCTGCGATCGGCCTGGCGGCTGCGACCACGTTGTCGGGCAGCCTGACGCTGCCCGGCGTGATCAGGTGGTGCTACCCATTCCCCTAACTGGGTTTATGACTGCTTGCCAGCGCGCAGACAGATCCAGAAGAACCCGATCATGTCCCAGGTATAACGCTTCAGCAAGCGCCTGGGCTCCAGGCCCAGGCGGAACAGCCACTCCAGATGCAGCGTGCGCACCCAAGACGGCGCGCGCTTGGCGTTGCCGGAAAGGAAATCCAATAGTGCACCGATTCCGAACATCGCCGGCGCATCGCAGGCGGCGCAATGGTCCAGGATCCAGGCTTCCTGCCCCGGATTGCCGAAGGCGACGAGCACGACCTCCGCCCCCGACGCATTGATTCTTTCCACCAAACCATCGCCGGCTTCGGCGTATTCGGCATAGCCGTCGCAGGTACCGACGACCTGCTGTCCCAGCTTCTCGACCAGATGCCGGGCCGCCTGCACCGCCACGCCAGGCTTCGAGCCGAGCAGAAAAAAGCGCAACGGGCGCGTGCGTTGAGCGCACAAGTAGGGGATGAAGTCGGTCCCGTTGAGGTTTTCGGCGAAGCGGCGTCGATGGATCAGCAACGATGCCAGGTCCATGCCGATACCGTCGTTGACCACGCACACCGAAGGCGCTTGCAGGCGCGCGCGAAGCGGTCGGCATTGCACCACGAAATTGGTGTTGGCGAAGAACACCTGACGCTTGCGGCCAGAGTCCAAAGCCTCCAGCAGGTCCTCCGCCAACCGTTCTCGTGTGAGCGACTGCACGCGGTAGCCGCCCAGCCAGGTCAGTTGCGGCGTCGCAGGCACCCGTTCCGCATGCAAGCGTCCGTCATCGATAGCGCTCATGCGGCGCCCCCCGCATCGAGTCCTCGCGCATCACCACAGGTCATAGGGAAACGCCTCGCGCAACGCTACCTGGATACCGTGCAGATCGAACGGGCCGTTTCCACCCAGATCCAGGCACTCCTCGACCGTACGTCCCGAATGCCAGCTCGTGCGCCCTGTCCCCGCGTAGTAGTCATCGTACTTGAAGCGGTTCTCGCCATTGCCGCTGTCCAGGTAGGTGGCTGGGATGCCGTAGGCCTCGGCCAGGATCACGCCATGCAACGAACTGGAGACCACTCTTTCCGCCCCCAGCAACGCCCGCACGAAGGCCAGCGGTTTTATGTTCGGCAACAGCAACCGGTCGCGATAGGCGTCGTATTTCGCAGGCGCTTCGTTGAAATGCGGAATCACCACGAAAGGGGTCTTCGCCGAAGCGCCGATCAGGTCCCTGGCATAGAACTCCGGCATCAGCAGCGCCGGGTCGCCGTACACCTCGGGGACGGGCATGCCGCGGTCCATCAACCACTTCCGGGTCAACGGCCCGCGCACCGCGCGCACGTCGAGTTGACGGAAACGGTGCTGCGCATCGCCAATCTTGGCGTTGATACCGCTGCCCCACACCGTCTCCCCATCGCGCGCGTTATGCAGCACCGAACCGATCGCGAATAGCCGCCGCGTCCGGTCACGCTTGTGCAGGAGGTCTTGATCGCGCAGCGCAAGCATCGCTTCCACGATCACCTTGGACAGATGGTCGCCGACGTTGACCCCGCCGCTCTTGGGCTGCCACCAGTACAGTGCGCTGCGTTGCCGGCGCTCAAGCCAGGTTTCAAGCAGGGACACGTGAAGGCTCCTGCGGTGTGGCGAACGGCAACGCATGCGGCGAACTGTCGGACGGCGCTATCCGCAGTTCCGGATAGAGTTCCGGTTCGAGCAGACGGTCCACAGTTGCGGGCCAATCGAGGCATTCGCGGGAACGGACCCGCGGCGCCTGCAACGCGCCGCGAATTGCCTCGGCGATGGATTCCGCATCGCCCGGCGTGTAGCCGAAACGTGAGGCGTAGCGTCCGACGATGGCGTGCGGGCAGATGGCCGGCAGCGCGAAGAAATCGTATTGCAGCAACTTGAGCGAGCTGTCGGCCAGGTAGGCGGGCAACTGAGCGGACGCGTATGGGGCGAGCCCGAAAGTAGCGTGTTTGATGTAGCGCAGGGTCTGCGCATGCGGCATTTCGCCGTACACCACTACGTTATCTCCGTATCCCGGCATGCGCCCGCAGCCCGATCCGATCACATGGAAGGTCACCTCAGGAAAAGCATGGCTGGCCGCGGCGATCGCAGTGGGATCGAACAGCATCGAGCCGACCGCGACGGCGTGCACGCCGCCGGAATCGAAAGGCGACGGATCGGCCAGCTGTTCGATCTCCGGGTCGATGCCGTGACCGATGTGGTAGACGTTGTGCTGACTGGCGACTTCACCGGCCATCGCAGGCGACACCAGTGCGATCGCATCCATATCGACTGCCGCCTCGGCGAAGGCGCGCTCCACGTAATGCGCGCTGTCGATCGCGCTCAGGCTGTCGGAAGCGCGATAGATGAGGCGGGCTGACGGATTGAGCTTCCTGGCCAGCTCCACGAACACCACCGCCGTGCCGCTTTCGAAAACGATCACTTCGGCCTCTCGCAACCAGGCCACCAGCACCGCCGGCGGATGCCGGACGTACCAGCGGAACATCAGATTTTCGAGCGGCCGCAGCCAGCGCCAACGGGTGTTGAACGGATGCAGCGCGGCCTTCCACAGGAAACATTCGACGCCATTGTGCTCCTCGACGAGGTTGGCGCTCGCGTCCAGCGGCAACCGTATGTCGTTCTTCCATCGCGACAACGCGCTGTAGCGAAGGGAAAAAAATCGGGTATGCCCACGTGTCGCCAACTCGTCGCTGATGAAATGGATGTTGGCGCGGCGCGGCGTTCGGTAGTCGTGCGCCGACAGCACCAGAAATCTTCCGGGCGCGGCGGGATCGCGTGCGCGGGTCGTATCGGACGTATCTGTAGTCGCCTGCTCGGTCATCGCTTCAGTTCGGAACAAAGCCGAATCCTCCAATGGAAAGGTGACATCGCGCCGCGTCATGCGCTTCGCAACAAGGTGCGGGTGTGTAGGATGCCGGCCACGTCGCGGCGGAACGCGGGCCATAGCAGGCATAGCAGCGCGAATGCAACGCCTAGCGCAGCTATCCCGATCAGCAACTGCAGCGGCAGCGACAACGGCGCGCCTGCGAAACGCAGGGACGCCGCGTACGAAGCGAGCCCGCACAAGCCATAGCCGGTTATCGCACGCAGTCCGCTGAACAGCATGCCGCGCACCGGCGCATCGGAAGTGCGGTGCAGCCACCACAAGACCAGCGGCCACGACACCGCCAGACCGCAGGCGTATCCGGTGGCGACGCCCAACACGCCCCATTGCGAACCGATCGCGATGAAGGCGATCACCAGCGAACGGCTTACGATCGAATACCGCAGTTGCGGGCCGGTCAGACCCTTGGAAAGGAATACCCAGTAAGCCGCATAACCCGCCGCCTGGAACATTCCTCCCACCACCAGTATCTGGAAGATCGGTACCGTCATCGCCCAGCGATCGCCCAGCACCAGATGGATCAACGGACCCGCCTGCACGCAGGCGAAGACGAAAATCGCGATGATGAAATGCATCAGCGTGGCCTGCCCGCGCAGCAGAAACGCCGAATAGCGCGCAGGATCCCCTTGCAGGCGGGACAGCACCGGCAAGGCGACGGTGGTGGCCGGCGCATTGAGTTGGGTCAGCGGCATCATCAGCAGCGCGAACGCGCGGTTGTAGTGCCCCAGCGGCACCGGACCCAGGCGGTTGCCGATGAGTATCTGGCCGAGATTGGTGCTGAAGTAGATGAGCAGTTGCGACGCCACCAGGTTGCCGCCGAAACGGAGCAGCCCGCCCATTTCCACGTCCCGCTTCGGCAAGCCAGGCAGCCAGCGCGTCGCCAGCATCATTAAGGTCAGCAAGGTCGATGCCTGCACCAGCGCTTGCACCACCAGCGCCCAGTAACCCCATCCGAGCAGCGCGGCGCCCACCGCCGCGCCCAAACCGAGCAGCTGGCCGCTGACGTCGGCGAAAGCCAATTGTCCGAAGCGCATTTCGCGATTGAGGTGTGCGCGGAACTGCGTAGTCAGGCCATTGAGCAGCAAAGTTGCCGAAATCGCTTGCGCGACCGGACGCAGCAACGGCTCGTGATAGAAAACGGCGATCGCGTCGGCGGACAGGAACACGACGGCCGCCAGCATGAAGCCGATGCCGGAGTTGATCCAGAACAGGTTGTCGCGTTGGCCGCGGCTGAGATGTTTGGCCTGGATGGCGGCCGAGGACAGGCCGAAATCGCGCAGCACTTCGCCTACCCCGACGATCGCCACCACCATCGCCACCAGTCCGTAATCGCGCGGCGTCAACAGACGCGCAAGCAATACGATCCCGCCGAACTGCACCGCGATCTTCAGCACTTGGCTTCCCATCGTCACCAACGCGCCGCTGGCCGCAAGACGGCCCAGGGAAGGAACGATAGGCAATGCTTCCAGGGAAGGTTTTCCCGCATTCATAGCGCTCGCCCTCCTGTCGCCGCCAAGGCGGCCATATAGGTCGCATGGTGCTGCAGGCCAAGCCGCGGCCAGTCGCGCCGCGACAGATCCGGTGCGGACTGGCGGCGCCACCTTGCCTGCGCGCGCAGCGCCTCGGCAAGTACACCCGCGTCAAGCACGCCGTCGTACAGCCGAACCCATTCTTCGCCGACTTCGGCGGCGAGGACCGCATTGGCCTCGCTGCGCGGAACCAGCACCGGACGCCCTAGCGATAGCGCCAATAGCAGTGCGCCCGAGTTCTGCATGTCCCGGTACGGCAGCACCACGCATTGCGCTTCGCCGATCTCCCGCGCCAGCACCTCGTCGCCTACGTATTCGAGCCGCGCGCTGGTTCTCGGGTCAGCCGCACATGCGTCTTCCACCGTTTGACGCATGGCGGCGCTGACCGGCTTGCCGACGATACGCAAGCTGGCGCCGGCATCGGACAGCTGGTGGAAAGCCGCAAGTAAAGTCTCGACGCCTTTATAAGGCCGTATCAGTCCGAAACAGAGCAGACGTCCGTTCACGCTCGACGGCACATGCTGCGCCGCGAACCAGTCGCGGTAATGGCCGTGCAGGATGGTATCGGTAGCCGTATCCGCGTCTTTCTCGACCGCGTTGATCCTGATCCTGCGCGTAGTCAGCCGGTCCAGCCAGCGCAATAGCAGCCGTTCGATCAATCCGCCCTGCTCGTGCGGCTTTGCGTTGTGCAGCGTGCGCACTACCGGCACGCGCATCACCCACAACCGCAGCAGCAACAGGAACGCGCATGCCTGCTTGGCCAGCGTAGTGAGTGGCGTGCGGTGCCGCAGCAGGTACTCCGGCCAGTGGACATGGAACAGGTCGTAGCGCGAGAACAACGCATCGCGCACGGAAAAATACCGGACCTCCACATTCTCCGGCAGCGCGTTCAGCAGCTGGACCAGGTACGGGTTGGTGGTGTCGTCCGGCTTGCCGGTGGACTGCAGCACGACGAAACGGCGGGTGGACGGCGCCGACACCCAAGGCGTATGCGCGGCGTTCATTGAGCTTTCCTCCCGCTTTCGGCGAGCGCCTGTCGGTACTCGTTCCGATAGCGGTCGACGACCGCATCCCAGTCGTAACGTGTGACGTAGGCCAAGGCATGCCGTCGGCGCGCCTCGAAGGTCTCCTCATCCACGTTGGCCAGTTGCCGAACCGCCTGCGCCGCAGCTTCGGGCGCTTGCGCATCGACCAGCAGGCCCAGTTTCGATTCGGCCTGCAGCTTGGCATAGGGTGGAATGGTGCTGAGTATGGGAACCAGGCCGGCGCTCATCGCCTCGATCGCGGCGATGCCGAAGCCTTCGTGCCGCGACAGGGAAACGAAATATTGCGCGCGTGACAGCAACCCGCCCAATTGTTCCTGCGACGGCGCATCGACGATCTCGACATGCGCCTGCAGCCCGCGCGAATCGATGCCGCGCTCGAGATCCGCGCGTTTCAAGTCGAACTCGCGGCCCGCCAGGATCAGACGCCAGTCGCCGTCGTCCGCGACAAGATGGCGGAGCAGATCCAGCGTTTCCGGAATGCCCTTGTTCACCGACCAGCGGCCGAAACTGACCAGGGTCTTCCCGGGAACAGACGAACCCATGCCGGCGAACTTGCCGATGTCTACCCCGTTCTCGATCACGCGCAAGCGCCCCGCCGCCGTTACTGGGGCGAACATCTCGCCATCGTTGCGACTGGTGGCGACGATGCGTCGGTAGGCGCGCGCGGAGGCGCGGGTGATGCTGTTGAACCATAGCCGCTTGAGGCGCGAGGCATAAGCGGTGTGGAAGAAGCCGCCGTGGGTGGACGCGATCATCGGTTTGCCGTGCACCGCGCCGGTCAAGGCCAGGTAGTCGTAGAAAAAATCTATGCCGTGCACATGCACGACGTCGGCGCCGCGCAACGCGCCCAGCACTTGCGGGCACAGCGGGTAGCGCGTGGATCCGGTGTAGGACAAGCGTCGCACCGGCACGCCCTGGTGCTGTTCGTGCGTGGGCAGGCGCTGCGTACCGTCATGGAAGACACGGTCCAGCGTCACTACTTCCGCCTCGCCGCCTGCGGCCAGATGGCGACGCGCGATGTTCAGCACCACCTCCTCCATACCGCCGACCGAAGGGTGGAACTGTCGGACCACATGCACGACTTTCATGGCGTCCACCCGAAAGTCGCAGCGTCCATCGCATCATGCAGAACAATCATGCTCACGCCGTAGTCTGGGCGGTGGCGCGGCGCAGTCCCAGCGCCCACGGCGCGTAGCGCATGAACAGAACCCGCAACGGTACGCACAAGGCGATCGAGATGCCCGAAACGCCCAGCGCCCATGCCAGGCCTGGCTTGCTTCCTGCCGGAAACAGGCCGAGCATCGCGGCGACGCCGGACAGCACAAAGAAAACCAGGATATGGGTGCACAGGATCAGCAGCGTGTTGCGGCCCATCCAGCGCAGCACCGCCGATCGCGCCGCCAGAGAACTGGCGAGCAGCACCACCGAAGTTCCCAGCAAGGCGGCGAGGACGAACTTCCACGCCGAAGCTCCGAAGCGCAGCTGGTTGATATCCACGCGCCCGTTGCTCCATGCCAGTAGCAGCCACGGCACCAACAGCAACACGGCCAGCGCGCAGCCTCTCAACGCCGACTGCGGCAATGAAACCGCCCGGCCGGCAAGCGCTCCGCATGCATAGAAAAACAGCGCGACCGGCAGGACGTCCAGCGCAAACGGCAAGCGCAGTCCCGTTGCCGGAAAAGTCATGATCCAGAGCATCGCCAAGGGCAGCATCAGTAGTGCGACGATCCACGGCTGCAGTCGCTTGCCGAGGAAGAAATAAGCCAACGCGGTCAT
Organism: Pseudoxanthomonas sp. P4_B2; assembly: GCF_056402315.1. Lineage (NCBI taxonomy): Bacteria > Pseudomonadati > Pseudomonadota > Gammaproteobacteria > Lysobacterales > Lysobacteraceae > Pseudoxanthomonas > Pseudoxanthomonas sp. P4_B2. The sequence goes on along the minus strand of NZ_JBFUHQ010000004.1, from coordinate 225,013 downwards.
GAACAGCGCAGGCAGGAACCACAGCGCTGGATGCACGTATAACTGCGGTCCGATTCCGGTCAACAGTCCGCCGATCGGTTCCCACCAGGGCATCTGCCCCCAACGCAATGCTTTCTCGCCTATGTGCCGTGTGATCAGCCAGTACCCGTAAGCCGCGAAGAAAAAGAATGCGTAGGGCACCAGTAACGTACGGCTCAGCGTCGCCAAGGCTTGCGCCGCGGTCTGCGCATTGCGGCGATGCGACAGCCAGCCGGACAATAGGAAGAACAGCGGTACGTGGAAGCTGTAGACCAGTACCGTGAATCCCGCCGGTATGCCCTTGGCGTGGCCCAAGACCACCAGCGCGATCGCCACGCCCTTGGCCGCATCGATCCGCGTGTCGCGGACCGTCGCCTCGGCTATGCCTGCGCTCCACTGTTGCGAGGCTATCCCTGTAGCTGCCATTCGCTGCTCCGGTCTTGTTCATGAGGATGCCGTGGCGTGCGGGCCGTCGAACGTCCGCGCGGCGCGCGCACCTGGATGGCTTGGCACGGCCGGCATCGTCTGCGGAATGGGGAGCCGCCAGAAGTAGCCGCAGGCGAACCACCACAGGCCCGCGGTCTTGATCGAGAAGTACGCATTGGAAACCAGCAAACTCAGGGCGAAGGCCACCACGAACAGGTTCTTGAACAACTGCCCGTTGCTGGTGGGCATCTTGAGCAAGAACGAATAAGCGATCAGGAACACGAGCACCACCACGATCGACTGCCCGGCGATGAAGTAAGCGATACCGCTGTCGGAGTAGCGGTAAGGCGCGGCCAGATCCATTCCGAACCACTCTCGCGGGCTCATCTGGTTGATCGCATCGACCGACACGAATACCCGGCCCAGCGTGGTGTCTTCATAGGCGCTTACCCCGAGTGCCCCGACCGCGAGCCAGCCGACCAGCAGTACGCCGATGAAGAGGAACCCGGCCAGCGTCTGGTCCACCCGCCGCAGCAAGGGCGCCAGCAGCAACATCAATAGACAAGTCGCACTGGCCAGACGGCCGTCCGAAGCGATCAGCAGGAACAGAATGAGCACCAGTGAGAACGCCACACCCACAACGCGCAGCGAACGCCAGAAAGTGATGGCCACCGCGCAGAAGAAGATGATGAAGTTGCCCATCGTCACCGGCTCCACGAAGATCGAGGACACCCGCGGCAACTCGAAGCCTCCTAGCCAGTTGCGTTCGCCCGGTCGGGTGGCGCTGACGTAGAGCTTGCTCGCTTCGTTCCAGAAATCGTCTTCGCTGTTGCCGCGCGTATTCACGAAATAGGCCCGTGGGTCGACCAGATCGCCGTACAGGTTGGGGAACGCCATCTCGAATATCGCCACCAACACGACGATCACCGCCAGCCATAGCACGAGCTTGTGAAAGCGGCCGCGGTAGGCCGTGCCGAGGGTCAAGAATGCGAACGGAATGATCGCATCGCGCACCAGTTTCAGATCGAAGCTCCAGGTTTCCAGGAAACGCACCAGATTGAAGGCGAGCACCAGGCCCAGACCAGTGAGTACGAGCAGTTGGCCGTCGCGACCCAGCGAGCGCAGACCGAACAGGAAACAGCCCGCATAGATGACCAACTCGACCGCATAAGCGGACGAAGCGCCGACCGGATGGATCGAGGCATTGAACATCGCCAGCAGGAAGTTGTAGCCGATCGCAAGCACCAGCAGCGTCGCCACGGCCAGGTTGTCGCGACGCTCTCTGGCGATCGTCGCGGTCATCGCAAGCGGCTTGTTGCGCACAGTGGCGGCACGGCGGAACATGGCGTCGCCACTTCAGTAAGCCTGTTTCTGGCCGAGGACTTTCACCACCGTCAGGGCCATGATCTTCAGGTCCAGCCACGGCGACCATCGGCGTATATAGTCCATGTCGTACTGCACGCGCTTCTTCATATCGCGCAGCATCGGCGTTTCTCCGCGAAAACCGTTGACCTGCGCCCAGCCCGTGATCCCGGGCTTGACGTAGTGCCGCTGCATGTAGCGGTCGATCAGCATCCCGTAGTAGCTGTTGTGCTGGATCGCGTGCGGGCGCGGCCCGACTAAAGACATGCTGCCGTTGAGCACATTGAACAACTGTGGCAATTCGTCCAGGCTGCTGCGTCTCAAGAACGCGCCCAGCGGTGTTACCCGCGGATCGCTGCGCGTCGCCTGCTTGACCTCGGTGCCCGCCTCCTGGTCGGTGCGCATCGAGCGGAACTTGAGCATGGAGAACTCCCTGCCGGCGCGCCCATGGCGTTTCTGCCGAAACAGCACCGGACCGGGCGAGCTGAGCTTGACCGCGACCGCAATGCCCAGCATAAGCGGCGACAACAGCACTAGCGCGACCAATGCGAGCGCGCGGTCCATCATCGCCTTGGTCAGGAAGAACGAATTGTTCGGCGCATCGCTGTCCTGTCGCAGATTGATCACCGGCACGCTTCCAAGCTGTTCGCTGGACTGGTTGAGCGCAGCGAGATCGGAAATGTCAGGAATCAGCTTCACCTTGACCGGCGTCTTGTCCAGCATCGCCAGTACCGACTTGATCCGCCCCAGCTTGCCCATGGGCAGCGAAATCCATACTTCTTCGATGCTATCCCCGGTCAGGTACGCTGGCAGCTGTTCCACCGTACCCAGGCAGTGCAGGTCGGTGCTGTCGGCGATGCTGATGTCGTCGCGGGTACTGAAATAGCCGACGATCTGCATGCCGACCCATGCGTTCTGATTCAGATAACGATGGATCCTGACCACCGGCGGGCGTATGCCCACCACTACCACCCGACGCACATCGATACCCAGGCTGCGCATCCAGCTGAGTACGCCGCGCACCACAAAGCGCGAAAAGCCGAGCAGCGCGAATCCGATCGCGTACCACAGGCCCAGCCACAGCAGGGAGGTGTGCAGGCCCAGATCCAGCATCCAGGTATGCGCCGAGATCAGCGCCAACACGCCGGTCCAGGCCAGGCCTAGCATCCATACCTCACGCAACACCGCACGGCCGCGCCAGCTGCGGTACAGCGGGAATGCGTTGAAGCACAGGGCCGCGAACAGGATGGAAGTGCTGATCGGGATGCGATATCCGATGGCAGGCACCCAGGTATCGAAACACAGGCGATAAGCGATCAGCGCTGAAGCCAGGACTACCGCCAAATCCGCGGCCCGCAGGCATAGATCGGCGGCGGCGGAGTACTTCGACAATAAACGGGGAGACGATGCCGACGTATCGGCGCTCATATTTGCCAGGAGCATCTTGAGTATTCCCTAACATGCCCGGTGCGGTTCGACGCGGGGGGACGTCGGACGCGAGCCGTGCTGTTAATCACCTTGCCGATGCCTTTACCGGTGCCCTCCAGCACCGACCCCAGGCGAACGACAAGCCTCACTTACTGATTTGGAAGAAGAGCGTCCTTGCTGATTGGAAGATTTCAGGCACCTCGAATAAAGAAAGCGGACGTAAGGGACGAAACACTGTTTCTACCGCGGAAAAATCATTTTCGTTGCACTGCAACATAACATCCAATTGTGAAGGCCGCGTGCATTTGCGCTTAGTTCTTGAGGGTCGGCACGCTATCGAAAATCTTCTGAATCAGTTGTGAGCTCGAATGTTTCCGTACAGGTAAGTCAGCTAAGTAAACGCGACAGATTTCGCAAAAATTTTCCAATCGCGGGCGAACCCGTGATTCTGATCACACGAGAAATAACAAATCGCTCGGGGACGCACCGACGCGGAGCCATGCATTTGCCACGCGTCGTTCCTATAACAAAAAATCCGCAACCAAGGGTTTCCGACGAACGGTCGTGGACATCCAACTACCGCGAACTCGTTTCTCGCGACGAACGCATTGCATGCAACAGCAAGGCTGCAACCACGCCGGCGAAGAGGCCGAAGATCGCTGCCAGCGCCAGATTGAACGCCAGTCGCGGCGAATTCGGCGTGTTGGGGGCGTCGGCCGGATCCACTACCGAAATATTGTTGGCGCCTACGTTGCCGGCCACGCCGATCTCCTTGAAGCGCTGCAGCAAGCCATCGTAGAGCTGCCGGTTGGTGTCCACTTCGCGCTTGAACATGTTGTAGCGGATGCTGCGGTCCTGCAGGTCCAACTCGTCGCCCTTAAGCTGTTCTATGCGCGTTTCCAGCATCTGCTCCTGCGTATTGGCCGCTTCGTATTGCGCCTTGATGGAATCGCGGATATTGGAGATTTGGGTGTTGATCTGCCGGCCGACCTCGCTCATCTGGCTGTTCAGGCGCAGCATCTCCGGGTAATCCGGCTTGAAGGTCGAAAGCTTCTGCTGGTATTCGGCGGAAAGCTGGGCGCGCGTCTGCATCAGATTCTGGATCAGCGGGTTGGATACGACCTGCGGCAAAGCCAGGCCGCTGCCGTACCTGGCCTGGCGCCAGGCGGCTTCGCTCTTGATGCGCGCGTCCTGAGCCGAGGCAAGCAGAGCATTGAGTTCCTCGAGGTTCTGAGCCGGCAGCGATGGCTTGTCTTCCCCCACCGAGACGATCTTTTCCTGACCCGCGAAGTCCACGAATTTCTTCTCCGAGTCCTGCAGGCGCTGCTTGATCTGGGTGAGGCGTTCCGAAAGATACTTGGTGGCGAAAGACGAGGCCTGCAACCGGTGCTCCAGGCCGCTGGCGATGAACTCGCTGGCGTAGGCGTTGGCTACCCGCGCCGACAACTCCGGATCGGGCGAATCGAAATGCACTTTGACCAGGCGCGATTGGCGCACCGGTTCGATCTCCAGCGAAGCCAGCACACTATCGGTAAGCGCGCTCTCGATTGCTACGCGTCGCGACGCCGCTGCAGGCTGGCCTGACGCCGCCGGTCCGAGCTTCTCCAATGCCGCCTCTACCTGCTCCCGATAGACCGGATGGTCGGCCAAACCGGCCTTGGCGATCACCCGCCTCGCCAGGGAACGGCTCATCAACAACTCGTACTGGGTCTGGTAGAAATCGCGATCCATCGGCGATTCGCTGGGGATCAAGTCCTCCATTTGCACCACTTTCATCGCTTCGCGCTCGATCTGCAGTGTGGTGGTGGCGCGGTACTGCGGCGTCATCATCAGACTTGCCGCCAGCGCCGCTCCCACTACCAATGCGGCGATGAGCAGGATCAACCACCAACTGCGCAGCAAGGCATGCGCATATTCTCCCAAGCTGCTGCCAGCGGGACTGTCGTGGGGATCGGTATACCGGAAATCGTTGCGTGTGTCGGTTCTCATCGGTAGGCCCGCCATACGCCGACAAAAGGAGTGAGTTCGATCAAGGTACGCAACAGCAACTGAGCGCCAGAGCGATCGACGATGATGATGTCGCCGCCGTAGATATCCGGATCCTTGAGTTTCCCCTGCTGGATCTGCACCAGGTCGAACCTGGCGAATATGCGTTCGCCGTTGACGGTACGGAAGACGATGACGTTGCGCCGATCGGCGACGTTGCTGACGCCCTTGGCCAGTGCGACCGCCTGTTGCAGGGTCAGGTAGGGCGCGCCCATCGGGTAGATCCCGGTCTGCTCCACCGCGCCGCCGACCGTGACCTGCTGGTTGGGCGACTGCAGCAAGGACAGGGTAACCTGCGGATTCTGCAGATAGCGGTCCCGGTAACGCGAAGCCACCTGGCTTTCTATCTCGCCGATGCTGGAGCCAGCCGCCTCCACCGCACCTATCAGCGGCAGGGTGATGCGGCCGGCATTATCGACCCGGACTTCACGGTCCAGGTCGGGGAGCTGGAACACCTGCAACTTGACCAGGTCGCCCGGGCCGAGCCGGTATTCGGGCCGCCCAAGCGCCTGCCCTACCGGATCGGCCGGCGGCAGGTCGCGCATGGGCGCGCGGCTACTGCACGCGCACAGCCCCATCAGACAAAACAACACCACTCCAACCGTTCGATCGATTCTCACATGCCACCTCTGGATTCGGGGCCAACGTACGTACTGGCCGGCCTGACTATCGCCGGCAACTTGCCCAACCCTGGCGGTATTGATCAATCATGTCCCGCAGCCATTCTGGCGCGCCAATCGATCTTCTCCATTCACGACCCAACGATATAGGATTCTCATGGCCAAGTTCTCGCCCGCCATGAATTCGGGACCTGCAGCACATCCTGCTACGGCCAACGGTTCCACCGTAAATCATTGTTGGCACGCCGTTGCGAAGGCGCCGTGAAAGGGCGGCGCGCTGCATTAACCGCAATTCATTTTCTGCGTTAGTTTGTGAACTCCATCGCTTGAAAGCGCAGCTATGCAGCGATGGTTCACATCGAACATGAGCAAAGGGCATCACGTTCGATTCGAGAAGATTTCCCGAATTGCGTCTGCCGACACTTCAAGAATCAGGAAATTCTTTTATGGATGATTGACGCGGATGGTGGGCCGTGATGGATTCGAACCATCGACCAAAAGATTAAAAGTCTTCTGCTCTACCAACTGAGCTAACGGCCCACATGAAACCCCCGGCATTGCGCCGGGGGACACATTCTAGCGCACCGGGCGCCTGCTGAGAAATCAGGCGTAATGCGTGGGGTCCGGCACGCCGGCATCGGCGAAGCCGGCGGCGCGCAGGCGGCAGGCGTCGCAGTGGCCGCAGGCGCGGCCTTGGGCGTCGGCGCGATAGCAGGAAACCGTCTGGCCGAAGTCCACGCCCAGGCGAACGCCCTCGCGCACGATGTCGGCCTTGCTCATCTCCAGCAGCGGCGCGCGGATGCGCAGGCCCGCGCCTTCCACCCCGGCCTTGGTGGCCAGGTTGGCCAGGCTCTCGAACGCCGCGATGAATTCGGGCCTGCAATCGGGATAGCCCGAGTAATCCACCGCGTTGACGCCGCAGAAGATGTCGGTTGCGCCCAGTACTTCGGCCCAGCCCAGCGCTACCGACAACATGATGGTATTGCGCGCCGGCACGTAGGTGACCGGTATGCCCGCACCGCCCGCTTCGGGGACTTCGATATCGGCGTCGGTCAAGGCGGAACCGCCGATGGACCGCAGATCGACATTGACGGTCTTGTGCGCCGCTGCGCCCAGCGCTAGCGAAACGCGGTCGGCCGCCTGTAGTTCGGAGGTATGACGCTGGCCGTAGCTCACGCTGAGCGCGTAGGCGGAAAAGCCTTCCTCGCGCGCGAGGGCGAGGACGACGGCGGAATCCATGCCGCCGGAGACGAGGACGACTGCGTTTTTCATTTGCGTTCCGGGTACGTGACGGTGGGGGCCGCGTAAGTGCGGCCATTGATCCAAGACTCGGTATTTTATCGGAGCCGTGGGTCTGGGTCGCCGCCTAGCAACGACCGCAGGATTGTCAGCGGCCTGGTTCGTCGTTCCACAGCAGCTTGTGCAGCTGCATCTGGAAGCGCACCGGCAGGCGGTCGGCGACGATCCAGTCGGCCAGATCGCGTGGCGACAGCTCCGATTTGCTCGGGGAAAACAGCACATCGCAACGTTCGCTCAGCCTGTGCGTCGAAACGATGCCGCATGCCCATTCGTAGTCCTCGCGTCCGCAGAGCACGAACTTGACCTGGTCGCGGGCGGTGAGCAGTGGCAGGTTCTCCCAGCGGTTGCGCGCGGCTTCCGCCGAAGCCGGGGTCTTGATGTCCAGTACCCGGGAAACGCGCGGATCGACGTCGGCGATATCGATCGCGCCGGAAGTCTCCAGCGAAACGTCGTATCCCGCATCGCAAAGCGCGCGCAGTAGGATCAAGCAACGTTTCTGAGAAAGCGGCTCGCCGCCGGTGACGCAGACATGGCGTACGCCATGCTTGGCCACTTCAGCCACGATATCGGCGATATCCCACCAGTCGCCGCCATGGAAGGCATAGGCGGTATCGCAATACTGGCAGCGCAACGGGCAGCCGGTGAGGCGCACGAACACGGTGGGCCAGCCCACGCTGGCGGCTTCGCCTTGCAGGGACAGGAAAATCTCGGTGATCTTCAGGCGGTCCGTGGTGGACTGGACGATATCGCTGGGGACGGCGGCATTCATGGAGAAAGCTTAGCTGGTCTTCTCTCTTGGGGAGAAGGGAAAAGCAGTTCAGCGGATGCTGCGGCCCAGTTGCATGGATTTCAGCCGATCGTCGGCGGTACGGGCGACGTCGGTGCCGGGATAACGGGTGACTACATCGTTCAAGGTTCGCTCGGCTTCGTCGACCTTGCCCAGACCGTATTCGGAAAGGCCAAGCTTGAGCAGCGAACCGGACGCCTTGTCGTGGGTCGGGTAACGCTCCAACAGGGTGCGGAACTGCTGCGCGGCCAGCTGGTAGTTCTGGGTGACGTAATAGCTTTCGCCGAGCCAGTACAGCGCGTTGGGAGTGTAGGCGCCGTTCGGATACAGCTCGAGGAAACTGAGGAACAGCTGCGCCGCATCGGCGTAGTTGCCGCCCTTCAATGCATCGAAGGCGACGTTGTAGGCCGCACGCTCGTCGCCGGACTGGGCCATGGCTCCGACATCGCCATGCACCGAGGGTGCCCGCTCCGTCGCCGGCGCGGCTGCGCCGGTGGCGGGAGGCGCGACTGGGGGCGAAGTCGCTGCCGGTACTGCGGGAGCGGCTCCCCCTTCGATGCGGTTCAAGCGGCCGTCCAGATCCAGGTACTGGTCCTTGCTGGTCTGCTTGAGTTGCTCGTTCTCGTTCTGCAATTGCTCCACCAGCGAGCGCATTTCCTGCAGTTCGGTACGCAGCTGCGTCATCTGGTTCAACAGGTCGGTGTTGCCGCGATCATTGGCGGCTTTCGTCTCCAGAGCCGCCACGCGATCGGCCAGGCTCTGGCGTTGGGCATGAGCAGGTGCGGCGGCCACCAGGGCCGCCGCGATGATCGTACTGATCAGGAGTCGCTTCACTTGCGTGCTTCCGTCTTGCGCTTACTTGGCCGTGTAGATGATTTCGACGCGACGGTTACGGGCCCAGCAATCCTCGTTGGACTCGGTGCAGACCGGACGCTCTTCACCGTAGCTAACCACCGAGATCTGGCTGCCGGAACCGCCCTGCGCCTGGATGGCCGAGGACACGGCATTGCCGCGGCGTTCGCCCAGACCCAAGTTGTACTCGCGGCTGCCGCGCTCGTCGGCGTTGCCTTCCAGATTCATGCGCGAGGACGGGCGGTCGCGCAGGTACTTGGCGTGGCAGCCGATGATGGCCTGGAATTCCGGCTTCAGGGCATCCTGGTCCAGATCGAAGTAGACAACGCGCTGACGCAGGCAGGCGTCGGTATCCAGGTCGTTCGGACCGTAGGCGCCTGCGGTGGTGGTGGTGTCGGTTACCGGAGCGGTGGTACCGGCGCCGGTGTCGGCGGGCGGGGTTTCCTTGACGGTCTTTTTGCAGCCGGCCAGGACTGCAACGGAAAGGAGGGAAATCAGTACGACGCGGGTGGTGTTCTTCATCGGGGGTTCCTCGGGCTTGGCGCGGGGTGGAAGGCTTGGTTCGTAATATTAACAGTGGAACCGGTTTCGACGGAGGGAATCGAATCAGCGCGGCGAGCGGTAAGGGGACCAAGCCGGCTCGCGCACGTCGCCATCGGCCAGAACCAGCCGCTGGCGCACGCGGGCGTCGGCCGATACGGCGTAGAGCACACCTCGACGGCCTTCGCGGGCAGCGTAAAGCACCATGCTGGCGTTGGGCGCGAAGCTCGGCGATTCGTCCAGCGAGCCCGGCGACAGCGTGGTCCAGCGTGGGGAACCCAAACTGCTGTCCATCATCGCGATGCGGTAATTGTTGCCGCTACCCTGGGCCACGGCGATCTTCTTGTCGTCGTAGGACACGGTGGCGGTGGCGTTGTAGTTGCCTTGGAAGGTCACCCGCGAGGCGCTGCCGCCACTGGAAGCCACCCGATAGATCTGCGGGCGGCCGCCGCGATCGGAGGTGAAATAGATGGTGGAACCATCTGCGCTCCAGGTCGGCTCCGTATCGATGCCGAACTGGTTGGTGAGCTGGGTCAGCTGCTTGCTGCCGAGATCCATCACATAGATCTCGGGATTACCGCTGCGGGACAGAGTCAGCGCGAGACGACGGCCGTCCGGCGAGAACGTCGGCGCGCCGTTGATACCGCGGAAGCTGGTGACCAACTCGCGCGCACCGGTAGAGATGTTCTGGATATAGATCGAGGAATTGCCGCGCTCGAAACTCACATAGGCCAGCCTGCTGCCGTCCGGGCTCCACGAAGGCGAAAGCAGCGGCTCGGCTGAGCGGACCACGGTCTGCGGATTGAAGCCGTCCGAGTCGGCGACCATCAACGCATAACGCGCCTGCTTGCCAAGCCCGGTTTGGGTGATATAGGCGATGCGGGTCCAGAACGCACCGCGAATGCCCAGGATCTTCTCGTAGATGGCGTCGGCCATCTGGTGGGCGACGTCGCGCATGGCGTTGGAACGAGCGGTCAGCGCCAAGCCCAACATTCGCTCCTGCTTGGCCACGTCGAACAGTTCGTACTCCACCCGGTAGCTGCCGGCGCCGGCATCGACCACACGGCCGACCACCAAGTAGTCCTGCTTCAACGCGCGCCAGGTCGGGTATTGCACTTCGCCGCCGCGCGTCGGACGTTCGACGATACTGGCCTCCGGCAAAGTGCGGAAGGCGCCGGAGCGCTCCAGGTCCGCACGCACCACCGAGGCCACATCGGTCCCCGGCGCCGCGGCCGAGCCCTGGTAGGGCATCGGGACTACGGTGATCGGCAACGCGGAGGCGTTGCCGCCGACGATGTCGATTTCCAGGCCCTGCTGCTGCGCCGAGGCGGCGAACGGCAAGATCAGGAGCGCGAGTACGGCTAGCCAGTACGGCAGTATTTTCATGAGCACATCGGAATTTAGGGTGTGAGAGGGATAGCAGCCTGAACGTGAATGTTTTCGCAATCGTGAACGAAACTATCGATCCTGGGCTGTGAAATTGAAGTTCAGGGTCCGGTTGAACACGCTCTCGAAGCCTCGATAGGGCAAGGGCTGCGCTTTCAGGACCGCGCGCTCCAGCGAATCCTGACCGGCCTGGTCCATGGCACACCCGGGCTGGACCTCAGCGCTCATCACCTGTCCGCCGGGAAGCTGCTTGATGACGACACGGCAGCGGGTGCCGAGCGGCACCGATTCCGGTCGCGTCCATTGATCGCTTACCGCCTGCTGGATGGCCGCCCGGTACTTGGCGAGCAAGCCCTCGTCGACGCCGCCCTCCCCGGCCGGCGCGCTGGAACCCGCGTCGGACTGGGCGGCCGCCGTCGCGGCGCTGGTGCTGCGTGCGCGCGCATCGGCCAACTGGCGCAATTTCTGTTCGGCCAGTTGCGCGTCCTTCGACGCCTGCGCGCGTAGCCGCCGGATCTCATCCAGTTTCTTCTGCTTGTCTGCCTCTTCCTGCTGTTTTGCCAGGCGTTGTTGCTTTTGCGCTTCTTCCACCCGCTTCTGTTCGGTCAGGTCGATCTGTTCCTGGCGACGCTTCTCTTCCTGCTCGCGCAAGGCTTTTTCCTGCGAAAGCGCCAAGCGGCTGGCTTCGTCCTGGTCCTGGGTATCGGGAACGGGAATGCGTTCCTGCGCCACCTGCTGCTGCGGTGTAGGAGAATCCTGCGGACGCGGCTCGAGGATCGGTTGCGGCGGCGGCACCGTCTCTTCTTCCGCCACTTCTTCGACCGGCTGCGGCAGCGGTTCTGGAACATGCTGCAAGGCGCGCTCGGCGGCGCGGATATCTGCAGCCGAAGCGTCCAGCGAGGCATCCATTACCGGCAAGCCGGCGGCGGAGGACGATTCGTGATTCCAGGTGAACCAGGACGAAAACCAGAGCAGCAGCGCCAGCAGAACGTGCAGGCCGATGGCATAGGCGACGGCCTTTCCATAACCGTCCTCAGGCAGGACCGCACCACGCGGGGCAACGTCAGCGTGCATTACCGGATTCGGTCAACAGGCTGACGTTCTTCACTTTCGCTTTTTTCAGCACGTCCATGGCAGTCAGCACCACCTGGTACGGCGCGTTTCCTTCCGCAGCGACCATTACCCGCATCTCGCCCCCTTGCTGGGCGACGATGGGCGCCAGCTTGGCTTCGAAGGCAGCGGTATCCAGCACCTCGATCTCCGCATCCGGCAGCTTCAGTCCCATGCGACCGTCGGGATAAGCCACCACGACGATGGGATCTTCCTTGCTGTCCACCGCCTTCGCGTTGGCCTTGGGCAGGGTGACATCGACGCTGAGCGTGAGCAGCGGTGCGGTGACCATGAAGATGATCAGCAGCACCAGCATCACGTCGATGTAGGGAACGACGTTGATCTCGGATTTGAGCTTGCGGCGTTTGCGACGAAAAATGGCGGTGGCCATGGCGGACTCCCGGCTCTATGGATGGCGTGTCATTCTTCGGACGGGGTTTGGCGTTGCAGGATGGAACTGAATTCCTCGGCGAAGGATTCGTATCGCACGGATAGACGTTCCACCCGGGTGGTGTAGCGGTTGTAGGCCCAAACCGCGGGGATGGCCACAAACAGGCCGATGGCGGTGGCGAACAAGGCTTCGGAAATGCCCGGCGCCACCGCGGCGATGCCGGCCTGCTCGCCGCTGTTGAGCATGTCGTGCATGGTCACCATGATGCCGAACACGGTGCCGACCAGGCCGACGTACGGCGCGGTGGAGCCGATGTTGGCCAACAACTCAAGATTGCGTTCCAGCTTGTCGATCTCGCGCGTATAAGCGACGCGCATGGCGCCCTGCGCGCCTTCCAGTTGCGCGCGATTGTCGAGCTTGCGCTTGTCGCGCAGGCGGGCGAATTCGCGGAAACCCGCTTCGAACACCGCCTCCAACCCGGTCACCACGCGGTTGCGGTCGACCGCAGCGGAGTACAGCTTATTGAGATCGGCACCGGACCAGAACCGGCCTTCGAACTCGTCCGCATCGCGATTGGCGCGGCTGAAGATGCGCGCCTTGCGGAAGATGATGACCCAACTGATCAGCGAGCCGGCCAGCAGCAGCAGCACGATCAATTTCACCGGCAGGCTGGCTTTGATCATCAGGTCGAGGTAGTTGATGCTGCTGTGGGTGGCCTCGGCGGTCGCTTGCGCAGCGGCGTTGGCGACGTCTTCCGGCAGGGCTTCAACCACGGTTTCCTGCAGGGCCAGGAGCAGTGCAATCATCCGGTATTTCCTCAAATTTCCGATTCGGGGGTGGGTCTAGCTGGGCAAATCATGTTCGGCAAGTCAGGGGCGGCTCGTCAGGTGTTTGGCACTTCCAGTGCCTTGAATTCTTCGTACAACGCATCAGGTGCGGCTTTGGGTCTGAAACCGCTCGCGGTCAGCACCGCAACCCGCACTTCGGCGGTAAGCAGCACCTCATCGCCACGCAGGATGGATTGCGTGAACACCACGCTGGCGCGCTTGCAGGCGCGGATTTCCACGGTCACGGTCAGCAGATCGTCTAGCCGCGCCGGGCGCAGGAAGTCCAATTGCATCGCGCGGACCGCGAAGACCAGGTCGTGGTCGTTGCGCAATTGTTCCTGCCCGTGACCGCGGAAACGCAGCCATTCGGTGCGTGCGCGTTCCAGGAAAGCAACATATTGCGCGTGGTAGACCACGCCACCGGCGTCGGTATCTTCCCAATACACGCGTGTCGGCCAACTGAACCGCAGGTCGTCGGCCTGCGAATCAGCCCGCATCGTCGTTCTCCACGAACAGATCCGCAGCCGGCTTGAGGGGCTTCAAACCCAGGTGCCGGTAGGCTTTGGGCGTAGCCATACGGCCACGTGCGGTGCGCACCAAGAAGCCCTGCTGGATGAGGTAGGGCTCGATCACGTCTTCCAGCGTGCCCCGCTCTTCCGACAAGGCCGCCGCCACCGATTCCACCCCGACCGGGCCGCCGTCGAAGTTCTCGATGATCAATCGCAGCAGGCGGCGATCGAGTTCGTCGAAGCCTTCCGGATCGACGTTCAACATGACCATCGCCGCCTTGGCCACCTCGTGATCGATGTGGCCCTGCGCCCTGACCTGGGCGAAATCGCGCACGCGGCGCAGTAGGCGATTGGCGATGCGCGGGGTGCCTCGCGAGCGATTGGCGATCTCCGCCGCGCCTTCGGCCACGCAATCGATGTTGAGGATCTTCGCCGAGCGCCGCACGATCTGGGTCAGTTCCTGCACGTTGTAGAACTCCAGCCTCTGCACGATGCCGAAACGGTCGCGCAAGGGCGCGGTGAGCAGCCCTGCGCGGGTTGTGGCCCCGATCAAGGTGAATGGCGGCAGGTCGAGTTTGATCGAACGCGCGGCCGGACCGTCGCCGATCATGATGTCGATCTGGAAATCTTCCATCGCCGGATACAGCACTTCTTCGACCACCGGCGAGAGGCGGTGGATCTCGTCGATGAAAAGCACGTCGTGCGGTTGCAGGTTGGTCAGCAGCGCGGCCAGATCGCCGGCCTTCTCGATCACCGGGCCGGAAGTGACGCGCAGATTGACGCCCAGTTCGTTGGCGATGACGTGGCTGAGTGTGGTCTTGCCCAGCCCCGGCGGTCCGAAGATCAGCACGTGGTCCATGGCTTCGCCACGGCCCCGGGCGGCCTCGATGTAGATGGAAAGCTGATCGCGGACCGGCTTCTGGCCCAGGTATTCGTCCAGCTTCCGGGGCCGGATGCTGGCTTCCAGTACGTCGTCTTCGCGGGTGGCCGCGGCGGTGAGGATGCGGTCGTCGGTCATGGAGCCATTATGCGGGATGCGACGCCTCCCCCTTTGAAAAAGGGGGACCGAGGGGGATTTGCTCTTGGCGCGGTAACAAGATCAAGCGCAAATCCCCCATAACCCCCTTTTCCAAAGGGGGCAAAAGCAAGAGCGTCAGATCTCCACCTGCGCGCCCAGCTCGACCAGCCTGTTGCCGGGAATACGGAAGAATCCCGTGGCCGGCGCCGCATTCCGGTGCATGACCGCGAACAGCTTGTCGCGCCAGACCGGCATCCCGCGATGGGCGCTGGCCACGATGGTTTCGCGGCTGGCGAAATAAGTGGTCTCCATCGGATCGAAATAGATGCCGCCCTTGTCGCAGGAGCCCATCAGCGATTGCGGCACGTCCGGCGTCTCGGTGAAGCCGTAACTGATAATCACGCGATAAAAATCGTCGCCGATGGCGTACATCTTCAGGCGTTTTTCCTTGGGCGCGTGCGGAACGTTGAGCGTTTCCACGGTCAGGAACACATTGCGCTCGTGCAGGACTTTGTTGTGCTTGAGGTTATGCAGCAAGGCATGCGGCACCACGCCCTGATCCGCGGTCATGAAGATCGCGGTGCCAGGCACCCGGGTCGGCGGAGCCAGCATCAGACCGGGCAGGAAGCTGTCCAGCTTGATGCCTTCCTTCTGCACTTCGGCATGCAGCAGTTCGCGGCCGCGGCGCCAGGTGCGCATCAGCAGGAACGCCACGATGCCGATGAATAGCGGCACCCAGGCGCCGATGCCGGAGAACAGCTTGGCCCCGTTAGCGATCAGGAACGCCAGGTCGATCAGCAGGAACAGCGCGCACAGCGGCAATACCCACTTGCGCGAATCCGGCCAGCGCGTATACGCCACCATGGCCAGCAACAGGGTATCGATCAACATGGTGCCGGTGACCGACAACCCGTAGGCCGTCGCCAGCGCGGTGGAACTGCGGAACACCAGCACCAGCACGATCACCGCCAGCAGCAGCATCAGGTTGATCGACGGCACATAGATCTGGCCGATGGTGTCCTGTGAGGTGTATTTGATCGACAGCCGCGGCAGGTAACCGAGCTGGATGGCCTGGCGGGTGACCGAGAACGCGCCGGTGATCACGGCCTGCGAGGCGATCGCCGCCGCGACGGTGGCCAGCACCGTCATCGGGATCCTCCCCCACTCGGGTATCGACATGAAGAATGGGTTTTCCACCGCTTCTGGATGCTCCAGCAGCACCGCTCCCTGCCCGAAGTAGTTCAGCACCAATGCCGGCAGCACGAAGGCGAACCAGGCCCAACGGATAGGTTTTTTTCCGAAATGGCCCATGTCGGCATACAGCGCCTCGCCACCGGTCACGGTCAGCACCACCGCGCCCAGGATGAAAAGCGCGTGCCAGTCGTGGGTGATGAAGAATTCCCAGGCCCAGTACGGATTGAGCGCGCGCAGCACGCTGGGGAAGCCGCTGATGTTGTGTGCGCCGATCACCGCCAACACCACGAACCAGGTGATCATCACCGGGCCGAAGATCTTGCCCACCTTGGCCGTGCCGAAACGCTGGAAGGCGAATAAACCCACCAGGATCACCAGGCTTATCGGCACCACCCACCGCGTCAGTCCGGCGGAAATCACACTCAGGCCTTCCACCGCACCGAGCACGGTGATGGGCGGAGTGATCATGCCGTCGCCGAAGAACAGCGACGCGCCGAAGATGCCCAGGATGCCGACCGTATAACTCATGCGCGAGCCTTTTTTCAGGCTGCGCTGGGCCAGCGCGGTCAAAGCCATGATGCCGCCCTCGCCTTCGTTGTCGGCGCGCATGATCACGATCACGTACTTCAGCGTCACGATCAGGATCAGCGACCAGAAACCCAGCGACAGCAGGCCTAGCACCGTGTCCGCGTCCGGCTTCAGGCCGAAGTGCGGGTGGAACATTTCCTTGATGGTGTAGAGCGGGCTGGTGCCGATGTCGCCGAACACCACGCCCACGGCACCCGCCACCAGCGCAGCCAGGCCTGCCTTGCCATGACCGTGTTCGCCGGAATGACCGGCCGGCGCCTGTGGAGAAGAAGTAACTGACATGGCTGCCTAAGCGTAGCGCGGAGAATGTGAGGAGAAGCTCTAGGAAACCGGACCGGCGCTCAGCGCAGCGCCGATTGCAGAGCCTTGCGGATGATCATGGCGGCATCGTCGCCGGGCGCCACGGCCTCGCGCGCCATGCGCACCGCCTCGGCCGGCTTGTAACCCAACTGCTGCAAGGCGATGGTGGCTTCGGACTGCGGATCGTTGGGGAGGCTGGGCGAACCCAGCGGATTGCTGCCCAGGTCGACCACGCGGTCGCGCAGTTCCACCACCATGCGCTCGGCGGTCTTTTTGCCGATGCCGGGGATGCGGGTCAACGCGACCACGTCGCCGGTCTGCACCTGTCGCGCGAACTCGTCCACCGACACCCCAGACAGCACCGCCAGCGCGATCTTGGCGCCGATGCCGCTTACTTTCTGCACATCGCGAAACAGCCTGCGCTCACTCTCGCGCAGGAAGCCATACAGCGACACGCTGTCCTCGCGCTGCGCGTGGTGGGTGAACAAGATCACTTCGCGGCCCACATCAGGCAGGTCGTAGAAGGTGCTCATAGGCGCTTCCAGCTCATAGCCCACTCCGCCCACATCGATCACCAGCCACGGTGGTTGCTTGTAGGCGAGGATGCCGCGCAGACGCCCGATCATTACTTCCTTCCCCAGGCTTCGCGAACATTGACACCAAGTCTATTCGCCGTCGCGCGTACGTGCGCGTGGGTGATCGCCACGGCCAGCGCATCGGCCGCGTCGGCCTGCAGCTTGCCTTTGAGGTTGAGCATGATGCCGACCATGTGCTGGATCTGCACCTTGTCCGCGCTGCCCTTGCCCACTACCGCCAGCTTCACTTCCTTGGCTGCGTACTCGTGCACGGGCAGGTCGCGCAAAACCACCGCGCAGATCGCTGCACCGCGCGCGTGGCCCAGCTTCAACGCCGAATCGGGATTGCGCGCCATGAACACCTGCTCGATGGCGACCTCGTCGGGACGATAGGTTTCCATCACTTCGGCCAATCCCATCAGCAGGCGCTTGAGGCGCTGGGCGAAATCGCCATCGCCCAGCAGCAGCAGCGGCGCATGGTAGACGTGGGTGGTTTTGCCCGCCGCATCGACATCGATGATGCCGACGCCGGTGCGCTGGGAACCGGGGTCTATACCCAGTATGCGGGTCACGAAGCCATCCCGAAGGGCGGGCTTTCCGAATGCCCTGAGCGCAGGACGCGGAGCGGCCGAAGCCGAAGGGTGCCTAGGATGCGGATCACTGCCGGAGTCTACGCGTAAGCGTCCTGGCCCAGGTCGGCGTTGGAATAGACACTCTGCACGTCGTCCAGGTCTTCCAGCATATCCAGCAGCTTGACCACCTGCAGGGCGATGTCGCCCTCCACGGCGATGTCGTTGTCGGCGCGCATCGTAATCTCCGCATGGTCGGCGGCGATGCCCGCGGCTTCCATCGCTTCTTTCACCGCAAGGAATGCGTCCGGCGAAGTCAGCACGTCGATAGCGCTGTCTTCCGGATACACCACCACATCGTCGGCGCCGGCTTCGATGGCCGCTTCGGTGATCGCATCCTCGTCGGCGCCGGCGGCGAAACTCAGCACGCCCAGCTTGCGGAACATGAAGGCGACCGAGCCTTCGGCGCCCATGTTGCCGCCGCATTTGCCGAAGGCATGGCGCACCTCGGCCACGGTGCGCACGCGGTTGTCGGTCAGGCAGTCGACGATCACGGCGACGCCACCGGGCGCATAGCCTTCATAGCGGATTTCCTCGAATTCCACGCCTTCCAGTTCGCCAGTGGCTTTCTTGATGGCGCGCTCGATCACGTCCTTGGACATGTTCGCCGACAAGCCCTTGTCCACCGCCGTACGCAGGCGCGGATTGTTGGCTAGGTCGCCACCGCCGGCGCGCGCGGCCACGCCGATCTCGCGGATGATCTTGGTGAAGATCTTGCCGCGCTTGGCGTCGGTGGCGTTCTTGCGGCCTTCGATCGAGGGACCACGACCCATAGGTATTCCGGACTATTGCTTGGCTAAGCCGCGAATTATACCGGCGCGGCAACCCTCACGCAGGGTGCTGGAATCGCCCTTCCCGCAGGAAGTGCATGGCCTGCGAGGCCGCAGCGGTGGAGAAGACCAGTCCGCTATGGCTGGACGCCACCACACAGTGATCGGTCAGCCCCGGAAGACGGGTTTCCGCGACAGCAACGGTACCGTCGGATTCGTCCTCGAAACTTGTGAAATAGCGCCCCAGGCCATGCGGCACATTGCCCGCGACCATGCCCACTGGTTGCTTGCCTTCCCATCGCTCGAAGCCGCGCAGCAGCAGGCCGGCACTGCGGCCCAGCGCCGGCGAAGTCCACGCCCGCCCCGCCAGTCCGCGGGCCGCATGGCTGCCGCGCAAAGGCGAACCCAGACAGACCACCCGCGTCACCGGCAGATCAGGTTCGCGATTGAGGGCTTCCAGTGCGATCAAACCGCCCAGGCTGTGGCCCAGCAGCGCCACCGGCTCGCTGTCCCGCAATCGGGCGATCAGATGCGGAATAGCCACTTCCGGCCCACCGAACACGCTGGGATACCCGAATACCTCGACACCGAACCCAGCCGCGCGCAGCCGCGCCGCCAACGGACCGAGCCAGGCCTTGGCGTTCCAGATGCCATGCAGAAGCAGGACGTGCGGAACCACCGGCAGCGCGCATCCGCCGTCCATCCGCGCCTGTTCTGGAAGCTCCTGCCCGTGCCGCATCAGTCGAGCAGCCCATGATGCACGGCGTACCGCACCAGTTCGGCGGTGTTGCGCACATCGAGCTTGTCGAGCACGCGAGATCGGTGGTTCTCGGCGGTCTTGGCGCTGATTTCCAGCTTGCGCGCGATTTCCTTGGTGGTCAGGCCTTCAATGATGAGGTGGAAGACCTCGCGCTCGCGTGATGTCAGCGCGCGGTACGGGTCGACGACCGCGCGCTGCGGGTTGTATAGCTGCTCGGCCAGGGTCTTGGCCGCCTGCGGGCTGAAATGACCGCGGCCGGCGTGCAGATTGCGCACGGCGCTTACCAATTCGGCGCCGGAACTGTCCTTGACCAGGTAGCCGGCCGCGCCGGCGCGCACCACATGCAACACGTATTCCTCTTCCTGATGCATGGTCAGCACCAGCACGCGCGTGTCGGGCAGCGCCTCGCGCAGGCGGCGCACCACCTCGATGCCGTTCAGCCGCGGCATCGAGATGTCGACGATGACCACGTCCGGCCGGGTCGCCATGGCCTTTTCGATCGTATCGATGCCATCCGCGGCCTGCGCCACCACTTGCAGACCTTCCGCCGCCTCCAGCAGGCCGACGAGGCTTTCCCGCACTACGGTATGGTCGTCGGCGACAAGGATGCGCACAGGGGTCATCGCCCTAACCTGCATGCCGTCTCAGCCCGCGTCAAGCGTGACCGCCGCCAGCACGCGGGTTCCGCCGCCAGCAGCGGATTGGATCTCGAACCTGCCGCCATACAGGCGTAGGCGCTCGCGCATACCGCCCAATCCGCTGCCGCCGCTGCCCAGGGCGAGCGCAGGGTCGCAACCGCGACCATCGTCCTCCACCAGCAGACGCAGCTCGTTGCCGCGCTTGCGCAACTGCACCCTGGCTTGGTTCGCCTGCGCATGCTTGACGATGTTGTTCAGTGCTTCCTGGACGACACGGAACAACAACGTCTGCAGATCGTCGTTCAGTGCCGGCAGAACCTCGGGATCGAAGTCGAGCTCGACCTCGGGCCCGCCGCCGGCGCGCAGGCTGCGAGCGAGCGAGCGCAAAGCTGGCTCCAGGCCCAGGTCGTCCAGGATCGGCGGACGCAACAGGCGCGAAAGTTCGCGGGTGTCTTCCAGCGTTTCCGTACACAACGCGATGGCGGCTTCGAGCTTGCCGTGCAAGCCCGCCTGCGCCGGCGGCAGCGCCGTCGCCACCAGCGCGAGCTGGTGTTTGAGCGCGGTCAGGTTCTGGCCGATGCCGTCGTGCAATTCCCGCGCCAGCCGACGGCGTTCGTCCTCCTGCACGCGCCAGACCGAGCGCCCGAGCCGCCGGAATTCACCTTCGTTGGCCTCTATCCGCTGCAGCAGGCGCTGGTATTGCGCTCGCAGGTCGTCGTCGCCCATGGCGTCGTTCATGGCCCAATCCCGGCGACCTGCGGCGGCGCGTCCGCCGCCGCGATTTCCGGCACGGCGTCGAACCCCGGACGCAGGGCCGCCGGAACGTGCGCACGCAAGTCCTCCAGGCTCGCGCGCATCGCTGCGGTCGCGGTCGCAGCGGAAGCCCGCTCGCCGGTCCGCGAGAACGCGCCCGCGCCCAGCGCATGCAAGCGGAACGCGCGCTGATAGGCGTCACCGCGCAACAGGCCTAGCGATTCGCGGTAATGCGCTAACGCACGCGCGTCGTCGCCCGCAGCGATCGCGCGCGCCAAAGACTGCTCCAGCCAGACCAGACGCAGGCCGGCATGGCCTAGCGCCGCGGTTTCCGCATCGAGCGACGGATCGCCGGGATTCCGCAGAAGAGCGATCTGGAGTTGCAGTTGCCGCACGCCGGATGCGTCGGCCAGCCCCTGCGCGCGCGCGAACGCCTGTGCCGCTTTGCCCGAATCGCCGCCGCGTCGCGCGAGTTCTGCTTCCAAGGTCGCGGCGATCGCGCGCTGCTCCAGCGGCGACGCCCGCAAGGGTTCCGCCAGCGCATCGAGCTCCTTGCGCGCGCGGTCGTCGGCGTGGGCGGCCAGCAATGCCTGTATTCCGAGTAGACCCGTGTCGGTCAGGCCGCGCTGGTCCTCGCGCTGGCGGAACATCGCCTGCGCTTTCGCCGCCTGTTCCAGCGCCAGGTCGAGCCGGCCCTGCCACAGCTCCAGTTCGGCGAGGTTGCGATGGCAGACCGCCATCTCCTCCAGCATTTGCTGCTTCTGGGCCACCGCCAGCGATTCGTCCAAACGTTGCCTCGCCTTGTCCCAGCGCCCGCGCGCCATGTCGAGCAAGGCCAGATTCTGCGCGGTGCGGACGTGTCCGGTGTCGTCGCCGAGCTTGGCGTAGGCGTCCGCCGCTTGCTGCCAGAAGGCCTGCGCATTGTCGTAGGCGCCCAACTGATAGTGAGCGAAGCCGACGTGGTTGAGCGTCTCCGCCGCACCATGCGCATCGCCCGCCGCCTGCCACGCCTGCAGCGCGCGCCTGAAAGCCTTCAACGCGACGGGATAATCGCCGCGCTCCTCGTGCAACAGGCCCAATTCGTTTTCCGCCGCTGCGAGGCCGTCGCGGTTGCCGAGCGCGGCATAGATCGTGCGCGCTTGCTCGAGTTGCGTCGCTGCCTCGTCGAACTTGCCGCGCAGGCTCAGGATGGCGGCCAGGTTGCGCAGACTGGTGGCCACGCCACGCCGGTTACCGAGCGCGCCGCGCAGTTCGACGGCCTTGCGATATTGCTCTTCGGCGTCCGCGGTTTGGCCGAGACGCCCGTAACCGACCCCGAGCGCGTTGACCGCCTCGGCCTGCCCGTACGCATCGCGGCCGCGCTTGTAGAGCACCAGCGCGCGCACCAGGTAATCGTCGACGGCACGGCGCGCATCGCCCTGCAGGATCGAGAACTTGCCCAGTTCGAACCAGATGCGCGGATCGTTGCCGTCGCGTCGCGAAAGCGCTTCCAGAGCCGCGATCGCGACCGGAAAATCGCCGCCGGCGCCGTGCGCGCGCCCCAGGTTCAACGCAGCGAAGGTATCGTCGGGCCTGCGCGCAGCGGACACGCGCCACGCGGCGACCGCGGCGGGGGCATCGCCATCGAGCAACGCGCGTGCGGCGCTCAAACGGCTACGCAACGATTCCGGCGCGCGCGCGGCGTTGCGCGTGGCGGCGTCGAGCGCCAGCGATGACTTTTCGTCCTCGCCGATCGCCAACGCTGCGTCGGCCTGCGCCAGCCATGCCGCGAGATCGGTGGGCGCCGCCGCCGTGGCTTCCTGGAAATGCCCGAGCGCCGCCAGCAGGTCGCCGTCCTGCCTGGCCTGCAGGCCTGCGCCATAGGCGGCCAAGGCGGGCAATGAGGGCAGCTTGATAGCGGCCGCGGCCTTGTCTTCCCCGAGCGCGCGCGCCAGCGCCGGCAGCCAGGCCTCGACCGCGGCGGCCGCATCCGCAGCGTACGGACCATCGATGATCCGCGAAGCGCCATCTTCCGTACGCAACTTGCCGCGGACACGCAGACCGCCCCGGATCGCCTGCCACTCGACGTGCAGCGCGCGGTCGGCCATCGCGAGGCGGCGCGCGGCATCGGCATCGGGCGCGAGACTCCCGGTCGGATCAAGCTGACGCAGTGTCTGTCCAGTACGTTCGCCATCGACGACGGCGATGCCCGCGTCCGTCAGCGCGTTACGCAGATGATCGCCGATCGCCGCCGCCGTCGCGGCCGACACCGCGCCGCCCTCGGCGGTCGGCAACACCAGCAAGCGATGCAGCGCCGGCGCGGCTGGCGCATCGGCGACCGGCCCCTGCCGCATCCACCAGAACCCGCCGAGACCGATCGCGATTGCCGCCAAAGCGGCGAAGATGCCGAACACGACGCCGCGCCGGGGATGGAATTCGCGCGGCACTTGTTTGCGGTCGATCGCCTCGATCACCTGACGCGCAGTCTGGAACCGATGCGCGGGCTGCGGCCGCAGCAGCTTGTCGGTCAGGCGCGCGATCCACGGAGGCAGTGAGGGCAGCTTCCGGGTCAGCGGCACCGGCGCGCGCACCATGCGCTGTCCCAGGATTTCGGCAATGGTGCCGCCCGCGAACGGCAATTCTCCGCTCAGCATCTCATAGAGAATCAGGCCGAGCGCGTACAGGTCGCTGCGCGGGTCCACGGCTTCGCCGCGCGCCTGTTCCGGCGATAGATAGTCCGGCGTACCGACCACGGAGCCGGACTGGGTCGCGCCGCTGCCGACCAGCGATCGCGCCACGCCGAAGTCGTTGACGTAAGCGTTTCCCTCGCCATCGATCAGCACGTTGGAGGGTTTGAGGTCGCGGTGCACCACCTCGCGCGCATGCGCCGCGCCCAGCCCTTCGGCGATCTGGCGGGCGATGCGCAGCGCATCGTCCTGCGGCAGTGTGCCATCGCGGTCGAGCCGCTTGTCCAGCGACTCTCCTTCGATGTAGTCCATGCTGATAAGCCAGCGTCCGCCATGTCCCGGCATGTCGTCCTGGGCGATGTCGTGGATGCGCACCACGTGCGGACTGGACACCTGCCGCGCCAACAACAGTTCCTGGCGGAACCGCTCGAAGGCCTCTGGCCGCATCGCCAGCTCCGGACGCAGCAGCTTCAGTGCCACCTGGATGCCGAGCGACTGGTCGGTGGCGCGGTACACCACGCCCATGCCGCCGACGCCGATCAAGCCTTCGATGCGGAAGCGATCCGCCAGCACATCGCCTGGCTGCAAGTCGGCGTGGGCGTACAGACCGGTGCGGGTGGCGGCTTCGTCGGAGGTCACGAGTTGGGCGCCTGCGCGGCGACCGGCCCGCGCCATCTCAGCGCATCGCGTGCGCTCAGCGCATCGCTCGCGCGGCGCGCGGCGATATACAGGGTCGCGCGCTCGGCGAAGGCCTGGAGCAAATCCAGGTCGAGCGTGTCGATCGCTTCGCCGGCTTCGCAGCGGTCGGCGTAGATCGCGCCCAGCGGCGCGTCCCCGTCCAGCAGCGGCAGGCAAACCAGCGAGCGCAGGCCGCCAGCGACCACCGAGTCGCGGGTCGATGCCCAGGGCTCGCTGCCGATATCGTTGACGACGACGGCGCGGCGTTCCTGCAGCGCGCGCTGCAGCGCGCCGGCGCTGCCGGAAAACTCGCGCCGCTGGAGTTCCGATGGGTCCAGCGCATGGTGCGCGCGCACCAGGTAATCGTCGCCGTCGCGCAGCAGAACGAATCCGCGGCTGCAATGCGCCAGCTCGATCACCGCATGCAGACTGCTGTCGAGCAAATCGCCGAAACCGGTGATCGGCTGCAGGCCCGCCGTCAGCGCGGTGGCCCGCAGGCGTCGAGCTTGCAAGCGCTGCTTGCTGGCCTCCGCCTCCCGGTCGCTGAGCACGCTGAATTCGCAGTAGACATCGCCGAAACGCAGCCAGGCGCCATCGCGCAGCGAGGCTTCGGCCACCCTGCGGCCATCGACCTGGGTGCCGTTCTTGCTGTCGAGATCGCGCAGGCGCCACTCTCCCGCTTCCAAGCGCAGCTCGGCATGCCTGCGCGAGACCGACGAGTGGGCGACCTGCAGGCCGCAGCCTTCGCCGCGCCCCACGCAGACGACATCGCCCGCATGTAGCGTGCGCGATGCGGCCGCATGGTCCGGAAGATGTGCGATCAATCTGGCGTGCATGCTTCGATCTTAGCGCGCCATTGGCTCAGTGGCGGCGCCGCTGGCGCCGTCCGGCCGAGCCGGGTCGGGACGAGGTTTCGCTATGGACCGAAGTCGCGCAGATAGGCGATGCTGAATTTCAAGGTGGCCGCTCCCCCCAGCATTTCGCCGGCCGGGTTATCCAGGTCGCGGGCGGCACGCCATTGCTGGGCGATGCCGATGCCCGCCCGCGCCGAAACCCTGGCGCGGAAGGCGTCGAGCGCGAGCAACGCTGCGTTGTGGTCGCCGCTGGCGACGCTGTCTTCGGCGGCATCCAAATAGCCGACCAGCGACGCGCGTTCGGCGACGGCCACGGTCGCCACCTTGGCCCGCAGCCAGGCGAACTTCTGTGCGACCACCGCATCGGTGTCGCGTAGATCGGCCAGAACCAGGAACTGGGAGAAGCCTCCGGTGGTGCCGCGCGCGCGCACGCTGCCGGGCGCGATCTCGTCGCTGATGTCGCGGAATTGGCCGCCCAGCGGCGCCTTGAACAGGCGCAGGGAACTGCCGACGGTGTAGGGCAGATGGTGGGTGTGCACTTCGACGCGCACGGTCCGCTCGAAGCTCAATCCGCCGGCGAGCGTGGGCTCGATGGTGATCAGCAACGGGAATGCGGAATCCAGTTGCGTCAGCGTCGCCGCCGGGAGACGCGCGAGCAGCGACGGGTCAGTGGGATTGACCAGTTGCGCGCTGATGCCGAGCCCGGCTGCGGTCAGGTTGCTAGCGTCGTCGAAGCTCAGGGTGAGGTCTGCGATCGGCGTCGACGCGGAACCGACCACGATCGTCGCTGTTTCGCCCGATACGTTGACCGATACCGGCAACGATTGCGCCGATGCGGGGGAAGTGGCCGTAAGGCATGCCAGAACAAGCAGCAGACAGCTGGCGGAGAGAAAGCGACGCATCGGCAGGCCCCTAAGTGTGTCGGTGTGCTGCGATCCATGCGGCATGAATTCGGTGATCTAGCGCACTATTTCATCGGATCGTAGGTTACCCCCAAACACACGTCCAGTAGGGAGTTTCCCTCAGGCGACGACCGTAACTTCAGTTACCAGGCTTGCGACGTAGACGGGGCCGTGGCGTCGATGAATTTCATGCCGAAAAGGGTTCAGGCAATCGGCGATGGCACGATAGTCACAGTAAACGCTTCCAGTTCCGGCGTGATCCGCACGGTCTCCGTCCCGGCCACGCCCGGTCTACAGAATCGTCTACATAGAGACGATCCGGCTGGGGGTTTTCACCCAGTCGGGCTAGGGGCATTCCCGGCTGCCGCGCCATGCGCACGCTGCGGATACTCCTGCCACTGCGTCCGCTGTGGACGTTTCCCGGAGCCGCTCGATGTCCCTTTCCGCATCCCGCACCACTACCTTCCGCATTTCCGCCCTTGCCGCTGGCCTGCTCATCAGCGGCGTCGCTCTGGCCGATGCCCATCTCGACCCGCAACTGCTGTCCAGGATCTCGGCCGCCGGCGCCGCCGACGAATTACAGATCGTGGTCAGCTACGAACAGTCCGGCCCGGTCACCGCTGGCCAGCTTGCCGCGCTGAAGTCGCTAGGCATCGAAAAGGGCGTGGCCATGCATACCCTGCCGATAGCCGGCGTCCTCGCGACCCCGGCCGAGATTCGCGCGCTGGCGCAGCGCGACGACGTGGTCTCGATCTACTGGAACGCGCCACTTCGTTATTTCAATAAGGAAGCGCGCGAGATCTCCGGCGCCGCGCGTACCGTGCAGAATCCAGGCGACTACGGCCGCGCGATTCCGTTCAGCGGCGCCGGCGTGACCGTGATGGTCAACGACTCCGGCGTCGACGGCACTCACGAGGACGTCAAGTTCGGCGAGAACCTGGTGCAGAACGTGCTGGGTGCGCAGAACATTCTGGCCGAGCTCGCCACCGAGGTCGCGTCCGGCATCGTGCCGGTGACCTACGCCGAAGGCATTCCCAACACGGACCTAGGCTCGGGCCACGGCAGCCACTGCGCCGGCACCATCGGTGGCACCGGCGAGCGCTCCAACGGGTTGTACCGCGGCGTGGCGCCGGGTGCCGACCTGGTCGGTTACGGCTCGGGCGCGGTCATCCTGGTGCTGGACGCGGTCGGCGGCCTGGACTACGCCGCCACACATCAGTTCAGCTACGACCACCCGATTCGCGTCACCAGCAATTCCTGGGGCAGTTCGGGCAAGTTCGATCCGTCGAACCCGGTCAACATCGCTACCTACGAACTGTACAAGCGCGGCATCGTCAGCGTGTTCGCCGCCGGCAACGACGGCCCTGGCGAAGACACCCACAACCCCTACGCGCAGGCGCCGTGGGTGATCTCGGTCGGCGCTGGCGAGAAGGACGGCGTGCTCACCGGCTTCTCCTCGCGCGGCAAGCGCGGCGAAAGCGGCACCTTCACCATGCCCGATGGGCGCGAGTGGACCTACATCAACGAGCCGACCATCGTCGCCACCGGCGTCGACATCGTCTCCATCCGCGACACGACCGGCAGCCTGCCGGCGCTGGAGGCCCAGCACGACGCTGAGACCTTGGCGCCAGCGTATCTGCCGTTCTACACGCATATGAGCGGCACCTCGATGGCGACTCCGCACGTCGCCGGCGTGATCGCGCTGATGCTGGAAGCCAATCCCAACCTCACGCCTGCGCAGGTCAAGGACATCATCGAGCGCACCGCGGCCAACATGACCGGCCGCCTGCCCTGGGAAGCCGGCGCCGGCCATATCAACGCCTATGCCGCGGTGGCCGAAGCCGCCGGCGTGCGCCATGGCTTCGGCGGCACGGTCAACGCGTTGCGTGAGTTCAACGCAAATGCATTCCTGGCGCCGGGCGGCGCGCCGATCCCGTTCTCGATCGATTTCTCGCCTTACGGCGAAGTCGAGTCGATGCCGTTCGAAGTAGGCGCGAACGTGGCCTGGGTCACCGCCACCGCAGACACGCTGAGCACGGTCGCGGTGGTGCTGATCGATCCGGACGGCAACCGGTACGGTTCTGCCATCGGCATACCGGCGCCGGTCGCCGGCAATGACGGACACATCACCACCGGCGCCCCGGGCAAGGCCGGCACCTGGCATGTCACCGTGCGCGGCATCGGTTCGGTATCGGGCACTTCGGTCGATCCGACAGGCCTCAGCAACGGTTGGGCCGCGCCGGGCGCAGTCGATGGCGAGATCAGCTTCATCAACAGCGGCGGCTACAGCGGCATGAACGATGTCGCCAGCCACCCGGCGCGGCAGGCCATCGAATTCGCCGTCGCCAACCGCCTGATCGATGGCTACTCGGACAAGCAGTTCCGTCCCGACGCCGTGCTCAAGCGCAGCGAGATGGCGCAATACCTGCTGATGGGCCAGAGCGTGCGCCAGCACCTTCCGCTGAACGGCCGCTCCAGCCTGAGCGACCTGTCCATCGGCGATACGCGCTACTCCTATGCCGAATCCGCGGTCGCCAAGGGCGGCGCCCTGCGCGACCTGACCCAGTCGCAGGACGGCGTGATGGGAGCGCTCAACGGCTCGTTCCGTCCCAACGACAACGTGACCCGGGCCAGCCTCGCCTACTCGTTGGTGCAGAGTTTGGCCCTGCAGAACGAAGCGCGCGCCTTCAGCGGCCCGCTCACCGCGTTCTACGACGGTAAGCGCATCCCCGTCGAAGACGCCGCTTCGATCGCCGGCAGCCTTCGCGGCTACGTGCAATTGGCGTTGGACTACGGTTTGATCAACGCGCGCTTCACCGTCACCCAGGGTCCGTTCGACCTGCAACCGACGCTGCACGCGTACTTCGATCCCAGCGGGACGATCAGCCGCGCCGCCTTCGCGGTCGCCGCCGGCCGCTACCAGTCCGCTTATCAAGCCGCGGAAGACTGAGCGTACCCTCGCATTCTCTAATGTTCGCCTTTTCGGCCCGGCCTCACGCCGGGCCGTTTCTTTTTCAGGCGCCGCCAACACCGCGCCGCAGGATGAACTCATCGTCCAGGGTCTTGCCGACCGGGAACTTGTATTCGCCCACGCGATGGAATCCATAGCGGCCGTAGAAACGCTGCGCACCGAGATTTTCCGACCAAACTCCAATCCACAGCGTGCGAGGGCCATTGCGCTCCAGCCATTCCAACGCAGTCTCGAACAGCTTCGATCCCCAGCCCCCGTTATGGGCTTCGCGCAGCACATAGAGCCGCTTGAGTTCGCCGTCTTCAGGCCTGGCATCGGGATGCGGCAAGCCGCAGCTGCCGGCGCAAGCATGTCCGACCGGCACACCATCGCGCTCAAGCAACCACATCGCCACCGACTCCTTCTCCAGCATCTCCCGCTGCGCTGCCGGCGAATAAGAGTTCAGCAGGAAATACGCCAGATCTTCGGGTGGATACAGCGCGCCGAAGGTTTCGACGAAGGTGTCGGTGGCGATGCGCGACATCGCTTCGGCGTCGTCCGGGGTGGCCCGACGTATGACGAACTCGTCGCTCACGGTTGTTTCGGACGCACGGAAATGTGCACTTCCGCCAGTTGCACGTCCGGGATCGGCGACGGCGCGCCGGTCATCAGGCATTGCGCGGTCGTAGTCTTGGGGAAGGCGATGACGTCGCGGATCGATTCGGTGCCGGCCATCAACGCGGCGATGCGGTCGATGCCGAAGGCGATGCCGCCGTGCGGCGGCGCGCCGTACTTCAGCGCGTCCAGCAGGAAGCCGAACTTGGCCTCGGCTTCCTCCGCGCCGATACCCAGCAATTCGAACACCGCGCTCTGCATGTCCGGGCGATGGATACGGATGGACCCGCCGCCAATCTCGTTGCCGTTGAGCACCATGTCATAGCCACGCGACACCGCAGTCTTCGCGTTGGCGCGCAAATCGACGATGTCGTCCACGGCCGGCGCAGTGAATGGATGGTGCAGGGCCACGTAACGTTGCGCTTCCTCGTCCCATTCGAACATCGGAAAATCGGTGACCCACAGCGGCGTCCAGCGGTCTTCCACCAGACCCAGATCCTTGCCGACCTTCAGGCGCAGCGCGCCCATGAAATCGCTGACCGTGTTGTATTTGCCGGCACCGAAGAACACCAGGTCGCCCTTCTGCAGACCAGTGGCCTCGATCAGCTCCGCAAAGGCGGCCTCGGCGAAGAACTTGGCGATGGGCGAAGAGACGTCGCCGTTTTCTCCCAGCTTGATGTAGGCCAGACCCTTGGCGCCGTACTTGGCCGCGTGCGCGCCCAAATCGTCGATCTGCTTGCGCGAAAGCACTGCGCCGCCCGGAATACGCAGCGCCGCGATGCGGCCTTCCGGGTTGGAGGCCCAGTCGGTGAAGACTTTGAACTCGCAGTCCTTCACCAGAGAGGCGACGTCGAGCAATTCCAGCGGATTGCGCAGGTCGGGCTTGTCCGAACCGTAGCGGCGCATCGCTTCGGCGTAAGTCATGCGCGGGAATTCGGCGGCCAGTTCGACCTGCATCACTTCGCGAAATACCGTGCGGATCATCTCCTCGGTGGTGTCCTGCACATCACGCTCGTTGACGAAGGCGAACTCCATGTCCAGCTGAGTGAACTCGAGCTGGCGGTCGGCGCGCAGCGCTTCGTCGCGGAAACAGCGCGCGATTTGATAATAGCGGTCGAAGCCGGCCACCATCAGGATCTGCTTGAACAGCTGCGGCGATTGCGGCAGCGCGTAGAACTCGCCGGGATGCATGCGTGCCGGCACCAGGAAGTCGCGCGCGCCCTCGGGGGTGGCCTTGGTCAGGATGGGGGTCTCGATGTCCTGGAAATCGCGCGCGTCCAGCCACTGCCGCAGTGCTGCGACTAGCTTGGTGCGGGTGCGCATCATGCGCTGCATCTCGGGGCGGCGCAGATCCAGGTAACGGTACTTCAGGCGGGTTTCTTCGCCAGCGTTCTCATGGGCGTGGAACGGCAGCGGCTGCGCCTTGTTGAGGATGGTGATGCGGGTGGCGACCACTTCCACTTGCCCGCTTTTGAGCTTGTCGTTGACGCTTTGGCGCGCACGCACCACGCCTTCGACCTGCAGCACGTCCTCGTAGCCCAGGCTGGCGGCGACTTTGAACACTTCGACCTGCTCCGGCTCCACCAGCACCTGCACGATGCCGTGGTGGTCGCGTAGGTCGATGAAGCAGACCCCGCCGAGGTTGCGGGCGACATCGGTCCAACCGCACAGAGTGACGGACTGGCCGGTCAGGGCCTCATCGATGAGGCCGCAGAAATGGGTACGCATGGGGGCTCCGGAAGACGGTTCCGGCAACCAAGGCCGGAAAGCCCGCTATTTTGAGGCCGCAGCCCTGCTCGGGCAAATCCGCGCCATCATCGGGTCTGAATAAACCGGGTGTATATTCCCGCGCACCATCCCTGCCGCCCTTGGAGACTGCCATGTTGCGCACGTTGTCAGCCATGCTCGTAGTGCTCGGTCTACTCATCGCAGTCCCCTCCCCGGCCCAGGCGCAGATCCAAACCAGGGCCTACGCGCCGGAAAACCTGCGCACCCTGTCGCGCCAGGACCAGGAACGCGTGATCGGCCAGGAATATTCGGAACAATCCCGCGGCCGCCGTATCCCCGACGACCAGCTGCGTTTCTACCTGGACCAAGTCAACCGCTCCAACTGGACCTTCAGCCGGATCAAACAGGACATCGCCACCTCGCTGGGCGGTGGTGGCGGCTGGAATCCCGGACCCTCGCCAGGCGGCTCGGTTTTGTGCGAAAGCAAGGACAACCGCCGCAGCACGTGCAACACCGGTTTCCGCGGCCGCGCCGCGCTTAGCCAGAATCTTTCCAGCACCCGCTGCGTCGAAGGCCAGAACTGGGGCAGCGGCAATGGCGTGGTCTGGGTCGATCGCGGCTGCCGTGCGCGTTTCGTGCAAGGCTCCCTAGGCGGCGGCGCCGGCGGCACCGTGCGTTGCGAAAGCGTCGATGGCCGCTACCGCGAATGCTCCACCGGATTCCGCGGCAACGCGGTGTTGACCCGCAAGCTGTCCGATGCCCGCTGCACCGAGGGCGATACCTGGGGCCAGCGCAATGGCTCGATCTGGGTCGACCGCGGTTGCCGCGCCGAGTTCAGCGCCGGCGGCGGCAACTGGAACCCTGGCAATGGTTCCGGTTACAACGTCACTTGCAGCAGCGACGACAACCGCCGCCGCACCTGCGCCTGGAACAGCCGCTACGGGCGCCCGGTGCTGATCGAAAAGCTTTCCAAAAACAGCTGCCAAGAAGGCTCCACTTGGGGCTATACGGGCAACCAGCTGTGGGTGGACCGCGGCTGCCGCGGACGCTTCGGCAGTCGCTGATCGCCCACTGCAAGCCGAAGAAAAAACGCCGCCTTTCGGGCGGCGTTTTTTAATGACGACTTATAGCTATGCGTGCTCTGCAAACAAGATATGCGTGATCTGCAAAACAATCGCTTCAGCTTGAAGAGGGCGAAGAAGAAGGCGCAGCCGCAGGCGGGGCAGGCTTGGCTTCGGTCTTGCTCTCGGTCTTCGGCGCGCCCGCGGTTTCGGTAGCGGCCGGTTTGGGATCGGCAGAAGACTTGCCGTCCGATTTGCCGATGCCTTCGCTGCCCTCGGTGAGGTTGCGCTTCTTGTCGCCGTCCTTCTTGAAGTCGGTCTCGTACCAACCGCTGCCGGACAGACGGAACGAAGGCGCGGTCAATTGGCGCTTGACCTGGTGTGCGCCGCAAGACGGGCAGGTTTCCGGGTCAGGATCGGACATTTTCTGCAGGCGGTCGAAACTGTGGCCGCATTCGGCGCACTGGAAAGCATAGATAGGCATGGACGACGTCGGTTGAGTGCGGTGGCTTGTTTCTTGGGGGCAGGCGGCCGGCGAAGCAAGGGCGCCGGTTAGGGATGAGTCTAGTCGTAAAGCGCCGACCACTCGGCCTCGGCGGTGGCGAGCGCGTCGCGCAGCTGGCTTTGCTGGCGGCCGATCTCGGCGACCCGGGCACCACCTTGCGCATAAATCGCAGGATCGGCCAACTCGGTTTCCAGCGCAGCCAGCTTGCCTTCCAGCTCGGCCACACGCGCCTCGGCCTGGGCCAGCTTGTGCGGATTGACCTTTTTCGCCGCCGCCGCGGGTTTGGTCGCGGCTACCGAAGGCAGCGGAGTTTCCGGGATCTTCGGCGGCTTGTTGCCCTGCGCGGTGGCGCGGCTGCGCAGCCAAGCGGCGTATTCGTCCAGGTCGCCGGCGAAAGGCTCCACTACCCCGTCGGCGACGCGCCAATAGGTTTCGCAGACCAGGCCGATCAAATGTCGATCATGGGACACCATGACGATGGCGCCTTCGAACAGGCTCAGCGCTTCGGCCAGGGCCTCGCGCATCTCCAGGTCCAGATGGTTGGTGGGTTCGTCCAGCAACAGCACGTTCGGCTGGCGCCAAGCGATCAACGCCAATGCCAGGCGCGCGCGTTCGCCGCCGGAGAAACCATCGACGCTTTCGAAAGCGCGGTCGCCGGGGAAATTCCACTTGCCCAGGAAGTCGCGGAACGATTGGGTCGGCGCATCCGGCGACAGGTCGCGCAGATGATCGATGGGCGATTGTGCGGGCTTCAGCGATTCCACCGTGTGCTGGGCGAAGTAGCCGATGCGCACGTCGGGGTGGCAGCTGCGGTCACCGTGAATTGGTTCCAGATCGCCGACCAGGGTCTTCACCAGCGTCGACTTGCCGGCGCCGTTGACGCCCAGCAGGCCGATACGGTCGCCGGCTTCGAGACCGAAGGCGACGTCTTTCAAGATCACCGTGTCGCCATAACCGGCATCGACATGGTTGAGCCGGATCAACGAGAACGGCAGGCGCGCGGGCTGGGCGAATTCGATCACTAGTTCGCGTTCGGCGCGCACGGCTTCGGTGCCGGCCATCTTGGCCAGGCGCTTGACCCGCGACTGCGCCTGCTTGGCCTTGGCGGCGCTGGCGCTGAAACGGTCGATGAAGCTCTGCAGGTGGGCGCGCTCGGCCTGCGATTTCTCATGGGTGATCTGCTGCAGACGCAGTTGTTCGGAACGCTGGCGCTCGAAGGCGGTGTAGTCGCCGGTGTAGAGCTTGGCCTTGCCGCTGTGCAGGTGCAGCGTATGGGTGGTGACGTTGTCCAGGAACTCGCGGTCGTGCGAGATCAGCAGCAGGGTGCCGGGATATTTCAGCAGCCACTGTTCCAGCCACAGCACCGCGTCCAGATCCAGGTGGTTGGTGGGCTCATCCAGCAGCAGCAGGTCGCTGGGGGTCATCAGCGCGCGGGCCAGATTCAGACGCACGCGCCAGCCGCCGGAGAACGACGACACCGCGCGTTGGTGGGTATCCCCAGGGAACCCTAAACCATGCAGCAACTTGCCGGCGCGCGCCGAGGCGTCGTAGCCGTTGACCTCTTCCAGCCGGTGGTGGGCCATCGCCACCGCTTCCCAGTCCTCGTCGGCCAGGGCCTTGGCTTCGGCACGCAGTGCGGCGGCCACTTCCACATCGCCGGACAGCACGAATTCGATGGCCGGGTCCGGCAGCGAGGGGGTTTCCTGAGCCACGCTGGCGATGCGGACCCTACCCGACAGTTCGATATCGCCCTTGTCGGCTTCGATTTCGTTGCGGATCGCGGCGAACAAGCTGGACTTGCCGGTGCCATTGCGGCCGACCACGCCCACCCGGTAGCCGGCGTGCATGGTTAGGTCGACATCGGACAGGAGCAGGCGTTCGCCCCTGCGCAGGGCGAAATTACGTAAGGAAATCACGGGATGAGCCAGGGTTATTAACGGAATCGCGTCGCATAGTTTAACTATTACCGCCGGTCACACGTTTGTTAATAAATCATTGACATGGATGTCATATGCCTGTAATCCGGACTTTGATGCGTCGCAGCAGCTCCTGCGCGGCGAATCGAGCGACAAGAACCAGCGACAAGAACGAGCCGCCCTTAGAAGTCTCTTGAACCCAGAAAATCATTTGGAGTAGCCATGACCCATCGCAAGCCCTCTCTGCTCGCCGCCGCAATCTTTCTGGCGCTGGTCGCCTCCCCCGTCCTGGCCCAGGAGACTCCTGAAGAAGCCAAGACCCTGGACACTCTGATCGTCACCGGTACCCGCGTCGCGGACCGGACCGTGGCCGAATCGCAGGCGCCCATCGACATCATTACTTCCGAAGCGCTGCAAGCCACCGGCACCACTGAGTTGGCCACAGCCCTGTCGCGTGCCGTGCCTTCGCTCAACTTCCCACGTCCGGCCATCAGCGATGGTTCCGACGCGGTGCGTCCGGCGCAGCTGCGCGGGCTGTCGCCCGACCAGGTACTGGTGCTGGTCAATGGCAAGCGCTACCACAGCACCGCCCTGATCAACCTCAACGGCACCCAAGGTCGCGGCTCCTCGCCGGCGGATTTGAACTCGATTCCGGTTTCGGCCATTGAGCGGGTGGAAGTGCTGCGCGATGGCGCCTCGGCGCAATACGGTTCCGACGCGATCGCCGGCGTGATCAACATCGTCCTCAAAGGTAGCGGTGAGGGCGGCAGTATCGACGCCACCTTCGGCAAGTACAGCGCCGGCGATGGCGAGCAGTGGAATTTGGGCGGCGATGTCGGTTTCAAGCTCGGCGAAAACGGCGCCATCCATTTCGCTGCGCAAGGCGGCCATCAGGACCAGACCGACCGCGCGCGTCCTTACACGCTTTCGCCTGGCGTCACCGTCTGGCCGGTCACCGCACCGCCCATGGGCAAGGTCGTGCAGCGTCAGGGTGATCCCGAAGTGGATTCGGGTGCGTTCTCCTACAACGGCGAATACAGCCCCACCGATTACCTGACCTTCTATTCCCACGGCATCGTCAGCAAGCGCGAAGCGCTGTCCAACGGCTTCTTCCGTACCGCGGCCGACGCGCGCAATATCCCATCGGTATACCCGGATGGCTTCCTGCCGGGCATATTCAACGTCAGCAAAGACGTGACTTGGGTGGGCGGCCTTAAGACCTCCACCGCCGGCGGCACCAATATCGACATCAGCTACAACTATGGCCAGAACCATCTGACCTTCGATGTGCGCAACAGCCTCAACCGCAGTCTTGGCACTACGATCACGCCAGTGCAGACCGAGTTCTACGCCGGTGCGCTGGAAGTCACCCAGAACGTGCTGAACCTGGATTTCAACAAGCAGCTGGAATGGGGCCTGCCCTATCCGGTCACCGCGTCCTGGGGCGCGGAATGGCGCGGCGAGA
Organism: Pseudoxanthomonas sp. P4_B2; assembly: GCF_056402315.1. NCBI lineage: Bacteria > Pseudomonadati > Pseudomonadota > Gammaproteobacteria > Lysobacterales > Lysobacteraceae > Pseudoxanthomonas > Pseudoxanthomonas sp. P4_B2. The sequence continues at coordinate 188,847 of NZ_JBFUHQ010000004.1, read as the reverse complement.
AGTTCAACGAATCGCCGGGCGAAGTGGCTTCTTACATCAACGGTGGCGTAGTGGCGCCTGGCGCCGCGGCGCCAGTACCCGGCTCGCAGGTCTTCGCCGGCTTCAAGCCAAGCAATGCGGGCCAGTTCGATCGCCACAGCTATTCGTTCTACGCTGGCCTGGAAGCGGACATCACCGACAAGTTCTCCGCCGGCATCGCTGGTCGCTACGAAGATTACAGCGACTTCGGCACTACCACTTCCGGCAAGCTGTCGGCCCGATATGCCTTTACCGACAAAGTGGCTCTGCGCGGCACAGTCTCGACCGGATTCCGCGCGCCTTCGCTGCAGCAACAGTATTTCCAGTCCACGGCCACCAATTTCATTGGCGGAAACCCCTTCGAGATCTTCACCTTCCGTGTCAACGATCCGGCCGCGATCGCACTGGGTGCCGAGCCGCTGAAAGCCGAGGAGTCCACCAACTACAGCCTTGGCCTGGTGCTGCAACCCGTGGACGGCCTGTACGTCACCGTAGATGCCTACCGCATCGAGATTGACGACCGCATTGTGCTGTCGGAAAACCTCACATCGACCGCTGTGCGCAATTACCTGAATTCCCCGGCGGTAGGACTCACGGGCGTCGGCGGCGGCCGCTATTTCACCAATGCTATCGACACCACTACTGACGGCATCGATGTAGTAGGTACTTACAACTGGAAGCTCGCCAACAGCACTCTGGATCTGACCGCCGGTTACAACTACAACAAGACCAAGGTCACCCGCATCGCGGGAAATCCAGCGAGCCTGACCGCCATCGACCCGACAGCATTGCGCTTCGGTCGCGTGGAATTGAACCGCTTCACCGATGGTTCTCCGCGCGACAAGATCCTGCTCGGCGGCACCTGGAACGTGAGCAACTGGGCCTTTAATGCCTTCGCGACCCGCTATGGTGAGTTCAGTGTGCTGTTCGGCAACGACCCGGCCGTTACCACCCGCGATGAATACTACGATGCGCAGTGGGTACTCGATCTTTCGGCCACCTACAAACTGGCCAATTGGAACTTCACGCTGGGTGGCGACAACGTGCTGGACTCGTATCCGGACGAAGTACTATTCGCCAATTCCACCAACGGCCAGATCGTCTACAGCGCCAGCTCGCCAAACGGGTTCAACGGCGCCTACATGTACGCCAAGATCGGCTACAAGTGGTAGTTCGCTGACGCGCCTGACGGCATGCAACGCCCGATGCCCCGGTCTTCGCCGGGGCATTTTTTTGCCTTTCGTTGTCGCGATGAACAGCGCGGTCAGCTCCGGTTTGCCCCGAAACACCGCATCGGCGACACTGACCCACTCAGACCGATGTTGGAATTTGGATGCCCCATGACACCGACCTGATCGACATTATTGCGGTGGGTCTGGCCGTCGCCTTCGTGCTCGGCGCCATCGCCAATAAACTGCGCCTGTCGCCCTTGGTCGGCTACCTCATCGCAGGCATCTGCATCGGGCCTTTCAGCCCCGGCTTCGTCGCGGACCAGGCGCTCGCCACCCAGCTGTCCGAGATAGGCGTGATGCTGTTGATGTTCGGCGTGGGTCTGCATTTCTCGCTGGAAGATTTGTTGGAAGTGAAGGCCATCGCCATCCCCGGCGCACTGGCTCAAATCGTGTTCGTCACCCTGCTCGGCACCGCACTGGGCTACTACCTGCAATGGCCGCTGCTGAACAGCATGGTGTTCGGCCTGGCGCTATCGGTGGCCAGCACGGTGGTGGTGCTGCGCGCGCTGGAAGAGCGGCGCCTGTTGGATACTCAACGCGGCAAGATCGCCATCGGCTGGCTGATCGTCGAAGATCTGGCAATGGTGCTCGCGCTGGTGCTGTTGCCAGCAATGGCCGCCGCACTGGCAGGCGAACGCGAAGCCGGAGAGAGCGGCATAGGCACGTTGCTGGCGGCACTGGGTTTGACGCTGTTGAAAGTCGGCGCGTTCGTGGCGGTGATGTTGGTGGTGGGGCGCAGAGTGATCCCATGGACGCTGGAGCACATCGCGCGCACCGGATCGCGCGAGCTGTTCACGCTATCTGTGCTCGCCATCGCGCTGGGCGTGGCGTTCGGCGCGGCGTCGCTGTTCGGCGTGTCGTTCGCGCTGGGCGCGTTCTTTGCCGGCATGCTTTTGAACGAATCGGAATTGAGCCACAAAGCCGCCGCCGATTCGTTGCCGTTGCGCGACGCCTTCGCGGTGCTGTTCTTCGTCTCGGTGGGCATGTTGTTCGATCCCACGATCTTGATCGATCAACCCTGGCAGGTACTGGCTACCTTCCTGATCATCATAGTGGGTAATGCGGCGGTGGCCTTCGCCATCGTGCGCCTTTACAAGCATCCGATGCGCACCGCGCTGACCATCGCGATCAGCCTGGCGCAGATCGGCGAGTTCTCCTTCATCCTGGCCGGCTTGGGATTGCAGCTCAAGATCCTGCCTCAGGACGGACACGACCTGATCCTGGCCGGCGCGTTGCTGTCGATCATCGCCAATCCTTTCATGTTCTCCTGGTTCGACAGGTGGCAAGCCAAGACGGATGCGGTCGCGGCAGTGCCGCTGGAGCCGGAGCTGCCTCCGGGCCCTGCGCTGGATCCGACCGATCACGCCATCGTGATCGGCTATGGCCGCGTCGGCAGCATCTTGGCGCAGGTGCTGCGCGAACGCGGCGTGCCGCTGGTGGTCATCGATGACAACGGCCACAACATCGAACGCGCGCACGCCAACGGCATCCCCGGCATACGCGGCAGCGCCGCTTCCGACCGCGTGTTGGCCGAAGCGCAGCCCGACAAAGCCAAGATAGCGGTGCTGGCCATCCCGCAGCCGCTGGAAGCAGGCGAAGCCATCGCCAAGCTGCGCGCGATCAATCCCTCGCTGACCGTGCTGGCGCGCGCGCACAGCGACGCGGAAGTGAAACACCTGCTGGAACACGGCGCCGATGGCGCGATCATGGCCGAGCGCGAACTGGCCTATTCGCTGGCGGAAATGATCATGGCGACTCCGCCGTACCGCGCATTGCGCAAGACCAGTTGACCCGGGCATAGCCCAGCTCCGTGAAGAAAGCCCGGCATTGCCAGGCTTTCTTTTTCAACAGATCCACAGGCTCTTGCAACCGTTAGCGCGCACTCAAGGTGAATTTGGTGAAGGCCACACCCAGGTCCCAACCTTCGCCTTTACCGGCCAGCGCCAGCGACACCTTGCCGTTGGTCATTGCCTGCGCATGGGCGGATCTTTCGGTGCCGGCATGCGCTTCGGCCGCCGCGTAACTGCCCAGCACATCGTGGATCTCCCTGACTTCGGCGAATTCGCCAAAACCGTTGGTGATCTTGGATTTGCCTACCGTCAGGCCGCCGCCCTTGGCGGAGATCCTGACCGCCAGGCTCTGGCCGTTGCTGCACTTCACTACCCCGGTGCCACTGGTGGTCTTGTAGAAAATCGACCAGCTAGAAGAACTGAAGGTGAGTTTGCAAGTCAGGTTCTGCGCAGCCGCCGGCAACGCGGTCACTGCCAGGCCCAGGGCGAGCACGCCTCCGAAAATTGTCTTGTGCATCGTGTTTCCTCCATGAGAACGCATTGAACGGAGATGGCCGCAAAAACGCGGCCATGTGTCTGTAAGGCAACTACAGATCGCGATGCGATGCTAACGCCCGTGGATTAACCGCGCGTAAAAACCAGGCCGCCGCCGCTGGCTCCTACCCGTATCGTGTCGCCGCTGGCGAACTCGCCGGCCAGGATCTTCTGCGCCAACGGATTCTCCAGCTGCTGCTGGATAGCGCGTTTGAGCGGACGCGCGCCGTACACCGGGTCGAAGCCCACGTTGCCCAGCAACTGCAAAGCGCTGTCTTCCAACTCGATGCGCAGCCCACGTTCGCCCAGCCGCTTCTCCAGCCCTTTCAACTGGATCTTGGCGATATCGCGGATCTGTGCTTTGTCGAGCGGATGGAACACCACGATGTCGTCCAGCCGGTTGATGAACTCCGGACGGAAATGGCTCTGCACCACGCCCATGATCGCGGCTTTCATCTGCGTATAGGACTCGGCCGAGTCGTCGGCCGACCCGCTGTTATCGGACATGTCCTGGATCATCTGCGAGCCGAGGTTGGAGGTCATCACGATGACCGTATTGCGAAAATCCACCGTGCGGCCCTGCCCATCGGTCAGACGGCCGTCGTCCAGCACCTGCAGCAAGATGTTGAATACATCGCTGTGCGCTTTTTCTACCTCGTCCAGCAGGATCAGCGAATACGGACGACGGCGCACCGCTTCGGTCAGGTAACCGCCTTCCTCGTAGCCGACGTAACCCGGAGGCGCGCCGATCAGACGGGCCACCGAGTGCTTCTCCATGAACTCGCTCATATCGATGCGGATCATGGCGTCGCTGCTGTCGAAGAGGAATTCGGCCAGCGCCTTGCACAGCTCGGTCTTGCCCACGCCGGTCGGACCGAGGAACAGGAAAGAACCGGTCGGCCGGTTGGGATCGGACAGGCCAGCACGGGAACGGCGCATCGCATCGGAGACGACTTTGATCGCCTCTTCCTGGCCAACCACCCGCGCATGCAGCTGGGACTCCATCTTCAGCAGCTTCTCGCGTTCGCCTTCCAGCATCTTGCTGACCGGAATGCCGGTCCAGCGCGATACGACTTCGGCGATCTCCTCGGCGGTCACCCGGTCCTGGACCAACTTGAAATCCTTCTGGTCCACTTCCTGCGCGGCCTTGAGCTGTTTCTCCAGTTCCGGCAGCAGGCCGTACTGGATCTCGCTCATGCGGGCGTAGTCCTGGTGGCGCTGGGCGGCTTCGAGTTCGAGTTTCGCCTGCTCGATCTGCTCCTTCACCTTGGTCGCGCCCTGCAACGCGGCCTTTTCCGATTTCCACACTTCGTTCAAATCGGAGAACTCGCGCTCCAGCGATTCGATGTCCGCTTCCAGATCGGCCAGGCGCTTCTTCGATTCGTCGTCCTTTTCCTTCTTCAGCATCTCGCGCTGGATCTTCAGCTGGATCAGGCGGCGTTCCTTACGATCGAGTTCCTCGGGCTTGGAGTCGATCTCCATACGGATGCGCGAGGCCGCTTCGTCCATCAGATCGATCGCTTTGTCTGGCAGCTGGCGATCGGCGATATAGCGATGCGAGAGCGTGGCGGCGGCGACGATGGCCGGGTCGGTGATCTCCACGCCGTGGTGCACGGCATAGCGTTCCTTCAGCCCGCGCAGGATGGCGATGGTGTCCTCCACCGTCGGTTCGCCCACGAAGACTTTCTGGAAGCGTCGTTCCAGCGCCGCATCCTTCTCCACGTACTTGCGGTATTCGTCCAGGGTGGTCGCGCCGATGCAGTGCAGCTCGCCGCGCGCCAACGCCGGCTTGAGCATGTTGCCGGCATCCATGGAGCCTTCGGCCTTGCCCGCGCCAACCATGGTGTGCAGTTCGTCGATGAACAGGATCACCTGCCCTTCGGTCTTGGACAGGTCGTTGAGGACCGCTTTCAGCCGTTCCTCGAACTCGCCGCGGAACTTGGCGCCGGCGATCAGCGCGCCCATGTCCAGCGACAGCACGCGGCGATTCTTCAGGCCTTCGGGCACTTCGCCGTTGACGATACGCTGGGCCAGGCCCTCCACTATCGCGGTCTTGCCCACGCCGGGTTCGCCGATCAGCACCGGGTTGTTCTTGGTGCGGCGCTGTAGGACCTGGATGGTGCGGCGGATTTCCTCGTCGCGGCCGATCACCGGGTCAAGTTTCCCGGACTCGGCGCGCTGGGTCAGGTCGATGGTGTATTTCTCCAACGCCTGGCGCTGTTCCTCGGCGTTTTCGGACTGCACGCTCTCGCCGCCGCGGATCTTTTCGATCGCCGCCTCCAGCCTGGTTTTGTCCGCGCCTGCGGCACGCAAGGCCATGCCCAAGGCGCCCTTGTCTTCGAACGCGGCCAGCACGAACCACTCGCTGGCGATGAACTGGTCGCCATGCTGCTGAGCCAGTTTGTCGGTGACGTTGAGCAGGCGGTTGAGGTCGTTGCCGATGGACAGATTGCCGGCCTGTCCGGAAACCTTGGGCAGCTTGTCCAGCGCCTCGACTAGGCGCTCGCGCAGCACTGGCACGTTGACGCCGGCCTGGGCCAGCAACGGCCGGGTACTGCCGTCGGACTGGTCCAGTAACGCGGTAAGCACATGCACCGGTTCGATCATATTGTGGTCGCGGCCTACGGCCAGCGATTGCGCGTCGGCCAGCGCCTGCTGGAAGCGCGAAGTGAGCTTGTCCATCCGCATTGGGGATTACCTCTGGAAAGGGGTGGCCGGCGTGCCGGCAATGCTATCCAGATGCGGTTGAAAGCCAGGTGATTCAAGGTCGCGCGGCCCGTTCGTATATGCATCCGCTCGACCCCCCCCTTGAAAAAGGGGGAATGAGGGGGATTTGCTCTCGGCGCAATCCAAGACCAAGAGCCATGTAGGCGGGCATTGCCCGCCTAGTTTTCGTACCGCAAAAAAGTCGGCGGGCAGTGCCCGCCCTATGCCAGTTCTTTGGGCTTCTGCAGCGACAGCAAACCCAGCAATACCGCCAATGCCACATAAGCCCCGAAGAACTGCCACATGATGACCTTGGGCAGGTCCACCAGATCCCACGGCAGATAGATCCCGCCACGCGGATCCACCGAGTGGATGAAACCGAACAAGGTCAGCGCCGCGCCGAACAGCAAGGCCAGCACGGCATGACGCAGGCGCCCGTCGATCATCGCCACCAAGGCCGTAGTCCAGATCATGGCGGTGATGATGAACCCGTTGCCCAAGGTCACGATGGTGGCGAGGTCCGGCAAGCCGTGTCCGTCCGTGCCGTTGTAGAGCTCTGCGAACTTCTCCGGTGGAATCCACGCCGGATTGCCGAACTTTATGTTGAGCAGATAGGCGACGGAAGGCAGGAAGCCCAATGCGACGGCGATCGCGTGCTTGCGCGGCGTCTCGTGGAAAGCCTGCACGGTGATGTCCAGCCCCACATAAACGATGATCGGCGCCAGCACCGCCAACGGCAGCCACTGCACTAGGCCAGAGACGTAGCCCAGAACGCCACCCAGGCCGATAAATAACCCCGTCAACAAGGTGTAGCCGCTGCGCGCGCCCATGTGCTTGTACGCGGGCTGGCCGATATAGGGCGTGGTCTGCGCCACGCCGCCGCAGAAACCGGCGACCAGCGTGGAAATCGCTTCGGCGAGCAACACATCGCGGGTGCGGTAGTCGTCGCCGGCCGCACGCGCGCTTTCGCTGACGTTGATGCCGCCAACCACCATCAGCAGGCCGAACGGCAGCAGCAAAGGCAGATACGGAACGGTGGCCGGAAGCCCATCGATGAAGCCGAGCGTAGGCAGCGGCAAGGTGAAGTTGAGCGGCACCGCCTCCGGCAACGCGAATCCGGGCGTCCCCAGCCCGGCCAGACCCAGGCCGTAATACAGCGTAGTGCCCACAATGAAGGCCAGCAGCACGCCGGGAATCTTCACCGGCAGTTTTCCCTTGGCGACTAGCACGTACAGCAACAGACCGAAGGTGACGAAACCTACGACCGGCGAGCGCAGGGTTTCGATGAGCGGCAGGAAGCCGAGCAGTGTCAGCGCGGCGCCGCCAATGGAACCGAGTAGGCCGGCACGCGGAACCATGCGCGTCACCGCATCGCCGAAGAACGAGAGCACCAGCTTCAACACGCCCATCACGATCAACGACGCCATGCCCAATTGCCAGGTAGCGATGGCCGCCGCCTGCGGATCCATTCCCTGCTGCTTGAAGCCGACGAACGCCGGCCCCAGCACCAACAACGCCATGCCGATACTAGTCGGCGCGTCCAAGCCCAAAGGCATCGCGGTGACGTCATCGCGACCGGTCTTGGCCGCCAGCCTGCGCGCCATCCAGGTATAGATCAGGTTGCCCACCAGCACCCCCAGCGCTGTGCCGGGAAACATGCGCTGGTACACCACCTCAGCGGGAAACCCGAAGATCCCGATCAAGGCCATGGCGATGAACCCAAGGATCGACAGATTGTCGACCACCAGTCCGAAGAAGCCGTTGAGGTCGCCTGCTACGAACCAGCGGCGAGAGGGTGCGGGAGTTGAGGACATTCTTGGCTCGCTAATTGGCGGGGGTCGCTGATTTTGATCTTGCTTCTTTTTTTGCTTTTGCACCAAAACCCCGTGAGTCGCGGCAAGTGGCGCAGGCAAACCCCGAAGGGGCGGCGCACAAGGATGTGCGCCGTTTCCGGAGGCGCAGGATGCGCCTTACGGAAATTCCTGCGCCGCTTGCGGACCCGACGGCTGTATCGTCGGGCGCGACGTTAGGGCGGCTTTCTTTTGGTTACTTTTCTTTGCCGTTCAAAGAAAAGTGACTCGCGCAACGCGCGAAACGATTTTGCTTTCTACTGAAGAATCATGCGAAGTGCACCCCATCCGCCTTCGGCACCAAGAGTGTCTTTTAGGAACGCCGTTTCAGAACGAAACCTCCGCCGCTTGCTTCGACCATAACACCGACTGATGCTTGGTCGCCTGTTTCCACGCCAGCCTTATCGCCTCGATATCCGCCGTCCGCTGCGGTGTGTCCTCGTGCAAGATCACCAGTACTTTGGTCCCAAGCCGGTTCGGCTCCTTGGCTCCACGGAACAGCCACTGGCCGTATGCATCGAACACGGTCAGGCCATCGGGAAAACGCGGCGTCACTTCCTTGTCCAGGAACGCGCGCCACTGCGCTTCGCTGATCGGCTCGGCTTGCGGACGGTCGGCCGGGCCGCTTTCCTCGCCCACGCCGAAATAAAGCTCGCTGCGCACCCAGCCCTGCGCTAGCGAAGGCCGCGCCGCATCCCCCTGCAGGGTGGCGGAGACGGCCGTCGGAGCAGAACCTGCCGGCGCATGGGTGACGCAAGCGCCCAACGTCGCCAGCAGTCCGATCAAGGCGCCGCGTAACAGCATGCCGCGTACAAACATCAGGGTCGCTCCAGGAAAACAGGCCGATACTCTGGTTTCATCTTACCCGCACCCGAAATAACCGTACGGCATGAGTTGATGCTCAACGCGCATGCCAGGGTCCTGCCGTGCACGCACTTATGCAATTAAGGTATCTGCATTCCAAGATACTTGCGCCTGCGACGACTGCCCGTGATGCTTTTTCTCCATTACCCCACCGGCCACGACAGCTGTTACTGCTGAGCACGTCGTCGCCCCATCGCAGCCGCCGCCCACTTTCGAACCCCCAGGAGTCTCCATGTCCCACCCCTTCGTGACGCCGCTTGGCGTCGCCATCGCACTGGCACTCGCCGGCCCTGCCTTCGCGCAGGACGCCACCGAAACCGTGGCAGAAGCCACCAACCTGGACACCGTCATCGTTACCGGCACCCGTGCCACCGACCGTACCGTGCTGGAATCCACTTCGCCCATCGACGTGCTGACAGCAGAAGACATCCGCAAGGCAGGCGTGTTGAACGGCGAATTGGGCAGTGCGCTGCAGGCGCTGTTGCCTTCGTTCAATTTCCCGCGTCAGTCCAACTCCGGCGGCGCCGATCATATCCGCGCAGCGCAACTGCGCGGGTTGAGCCCCAACCAGATCCTGGTGCTGGTCAACGGCAAGCGCCGGCATACCAGCGCGTTGGTCAACACCGATAGCAAGATCGGCAAGGGCACCACGCCGGTGGACTTCAACGCCATCCCGGTCAGCGCGATCAAACGCATCGAAGTGCTGCGCGACGGGGCTGGTGCGCAATACGGTTCCGATGCGGTCGCGGGTGTCATCAACGTCATCCTCAACGACGCGCCGGAAGGCGGATCGTACGAAGCCAGCTTCGGGGCCCACCACACGGATGTCGAGCCGATCGGCCAAACCGTTACCGACGGCCAGACCAGTTTCGCCAGCGCGCAGGTCGGCAGCGGCATCGGCGACGACGGTTTTTTCCGCGTCGGCTTGGAGTTGAAGAATCGCGAGGGCACCAATCGCGCCGGTTTCGACCAGATTCCGTTCTTTGAGGAGCAGACGCCCGACAACCTGGCCCTGGCTGGCAAGCGCAACTATTACCTCGGCGATGGCGAATCCAAGGCGCTCAACGCTTGGCTTAACAGCGCAGTGCCGGTGGGCGAGAACGCGGAGTTCTATGCCTTCGGTACCTATCACCAGAGCGATACGCGCGGCGCCAATTACTTCCGCTATCCCGATGGCGTGGCCAACTGGAAGGAAGTCTACCCGGACGGCTACCGCCCGATTTCCATCGGCGAGAACCTCGATGTGTCCGGCGTGGCCGGCCTGCGTGGTCAGTGGGGCGATTGGGACTACGACGCCAGCCTCAATTACGGCCGCAATGCCTTTACCTATCGCCTTGAGAATTCCTTGAACGCCTCGCTAGGCCCGGGCAGCCCCACCCAATTCAAGACCGGCGACTACGAGTTCGAACAGACCCTGGCCAACTTCGACGTCAGCCGCGGCTTCGATGCCGGCGAAAATCACCACACTTTCGCCACGGGGCTGGAATTCCGCCGTGAGCAATACGACACCGGCGCCGGCGATCCCGCCTCCTACGCGGCGGGTCCGTTTACCGACCGGCCGACCGGCTCGCAGGCCGGCGGCGGGCTGACCCCGCAGGACGTAGCGCACCTGTCGCGCGACGTGTCCAGCCTCTACGCCAGCCTGTCCAGCGAGTTCGGCGAGAAATTCACCACCGATGTCGCGGCGCGCTACGAGCACTACGACGATTTCGGCGGCGAACTCACCGGCAAGCTGGCGGCGCGCTACCAGTTCGCGCCCGCATTCGCCCTGCGTGGCTCGATATCCAACAACTTCCGCGCACCGTCGTTGAGCCAGATCGGCTACGAAGCCACTTCCACCGGCTACGACGCTTCCGGCCAGCTGCTGCAGGGCCGCCTGCTATCGGTCAACAATCCCATCGCGCAGGCGTTGGGAGCCCAGCCGCTGGAACCGGAAAAGTCGGTGAACTTCAGCCTGGGCTTCACCAGCAAGATTGGCGAGAACTTCGATGTGTCGCTGGACGTGTTCCGCATCGACATCGACGACCGCGTGGCCCTCACCGAGCGCATCAGCGGCGACGCGCTAACCGAGTTCGTGGAAGACGAATTCGGAGTGCCCGGCGTGCAGAGTGTCAATTTCTTCATCAACGCGGCCGACACGCGCACCGAAGGCGCGGAACTAGTGGCCAACTGGCGCCAGAAGCTGGGCGGCGGCGATCTGTTGCTCAGCGGCACCTACAGCTACGCCAAAACCGAGATCAAGCGCATCACCGCGACCCCGGCCGAACTGCAGGCGCTGGATCCGGACTACGTGCTGTTCGGCATCGAGGAGAGCAACACCTTGACCGATGCCGCGCCGCGTACCCGCGCGTTGCTGTCGGCCAACTGGAACAGCGACAAGTGGAGCCTGCTCGGCCGCGTCAGCCGTCACGGCAGCGCCACGCGCGTATTCAACTTCGGCGGCGGTTTCGAGCCGAAGCAGACCTATGGCGCGGAATGGCAGCTGGATGCGGAAGTGGAATACCGCATCACACCGAAATGGAGTGTGGCGCTGGGCGGGCAGAATCTGACCGACGAATATCCGGACCGGTCCATCGACGATATCGCTTATTTCGGCAACCTGCCCTATGACGTGCTGTCGCCGATCGGCAGCAATGGCGCGTACTACTACTCGCGGATCCGCTATACGTTTTGATTCCTCAGTTCGTAAGCGCAACGCTCTTGTAGGAGCGGCGCAAGCCGCGAAGCACGTGGACTTCAAAGATTCAGAGCTTCGCGACTCGCGTCGCTCCTACAGGCGAATCACGTCACGCGTGAGTCGGCGGCTATAGAAACCGGCTGCGCTGCTCTTCGTCGGGAATCGTGCAAGCGGTCGTACCGAACCAGCGATACCGGTTGCGCGCAATGGTCCGGTAGAGCGGGTCGCGAAGGAAATGGGGAATCATTCCGATCAGTGCGGCAATTCGCCACGCGCCGCCCAGGCCGGTCAGCAGCCAGCGGATGGCATCGGTATCGGTCCACGCGACACCATTGTCCACCAGCAAGAAGGAGGCAGGATCGTCCGCGTTCAGCCCATGCGCAGACAGCAGCGCACGGCCGCTTTCCGATTGCATCGCCACAAAACGATAGCGGCCACGGTCGCGCTTCAAGAGAAAACGCACCCAGCTGTTGCACAACACGCAGATGCCATCGAACACGACGACCGGTGCGTCGCCGGACGGCAGAGAGTCAACCGACATCCAGCCAACCCCGGTAGCGCACCAGCATTCCCACGACAGGTAGCGCGGCTGTGACATCGAAACGATAACGTCCCTCCAATTCCGACTCGCGCGCCTGCACTTTGCCGAACCAGCGTGCAGGCAAAGGCAGGCCCAGCGCCGAGACGCGGGCCATCCGCCAGACGATGCCACCCTCCTCCACCGTCAGCCGGAATCCAAAACGCGCCAGACCCAGTTGTTCGCACAGCAGTCCGTCCTGTTCCCACAAGCGGGAGGGCATCGCATGACCGCCGATATGGCGCGTCCATTTCTCTTCTTCGCCGCTTGCGTCTATCTCCACCTCGACCTCGCCTTGTCCTGCAGGCGGCAGGCGCGTGGCCCAGGCGAACAAGCGCGCCAGTGGATTCCCGCCGCGCACCACTTCCACCTGGCCTTGATAGCCGCGATGGCCGCTTGCCGTATGCAGCGCCCTGACGGCAGGGGGCAAGGTTTCGAACTCCGCGCCCAGCACGCGCTGGAACAGTGGCGCGCTCACGGCTGCATCCACGCCACGGTCGCCATGCGGCCGGTGCGTGCGTCGCGGCGATGCGAATAAAAGCGCTGCGGGTCTGAAATTGTGCAGAGGTCGCCGCCATGCACGCGAGTGAGACCGAGTTTCACCAGGCGCAGCCTTGCCAATGCATATAGATCGACGCGCCAGTGGCCGGGGCGCGTGGACACGAAAGCCGAAGCTGCCTCCGCATCCGTGCTCACGAAAGTATCGAATACTTCCTGCCCGATTTCGTAAGCCTGTGGCCCAGCGGCCGGCCCGAGCCATGCGATCAATGCGTGCGCAGGCGAACGCATCGCTGCCACGGTGTTCTCCAGCACGCCATTGGCCAGTCCGCGCCAGCCCGCGTGCGCCGTGCCGATCTCGCTGCCCTCTTCGTTAGCGAACACGACCGGCAGGCAGTCGGCGGTGAGGATGGTCAGCACCACACCCGGCACAGAGGTCACGGATGCATCGGCGACGGGCTCGGCACCTTCCCTTGCGAAGGCAGGGGACGGGGCAGGAGCGTCAAACCGCAACACGTCGGTCCCATGCACCTGCCGCAACCAATGCGGTGCCGAAGGCAGCGCGAAGCGTTCGATCAGCTCGACACGATTGCGCTCAACCGTCACCGGATCATCCCCGTCGGCGGCGGTGCGATTACCCAGGTTGAAATGATCGAACGGCGGCAGCGAGCTGCCGGCGCCGTGGCGCACCGTGGTGAAGGCGCGCACCTTTGCCGCCACCGGCCACTGCGCCTCTATTGCCGCGTTCATCTCCGCTTCTGCGCCTCGCCATCGGCGCGCAGCGCGGCGAGCAGGTTGAGCATGTCCTGCGGCACCGGCGCTGACACGCGCAGCGGTTCGCCGGTGGCCGGGTGCTTGAACTCCAGGGTTTCGGCATGCAGCGCCTGGCGCTTGAAGCCGCGCAAGGCCGCGATGAGTTCTTCCGTGGCGTGCTTGGGCAGTTTCAGCGGACCGCCGTACAAGGGATCGCCCACGATCGGATATTTCAGATGGGCCATGTGCACGCGGATCTGGTGGGTGCGGCCGGTTTCCAGCCTGCATTCCAGAGCCGTGTGTGCGCGGAAGCGTTCGCGTAGACGGTAGTGGGTGACCGCATCGCGTCCTTCCTCACGCACCGACATGCGGATGCGATCGCGCGAATGGCGGTCGATCGGCGCGTTGACCGTGCCGCCTGACACCATCGATCCGACCACGATCGCCAGATACTGGCGATGCACTTCGCGCGAGGACAGCTGCTCCACCAACGCGGTGTGCGCCGGCAGATTACGCGCGACCACCATGACTCCGCTGGTGTCCTTGTCCAGGCGGTGGACGATACCCGCGCGCGGCACCAGCGACAGCGACGGGTCGCGGAAAAGCAGCGCGTTGACCAGGGTGCCGCTCGGGTTGCCGGCCCCCGGATGCACCACCAGCCCGGCCGGCTTGTTGAGCACGAACACGTCGGCGTCTTCGTACAGGATGTCGAGCGGGATGTCCTCGGGCAGGGCATGGGTCTGGGTGTCCAGCACCACTTCCAGCTGGGCGGTCTCGCCGCCGCGCACCGGGTCGCGGCCGCGCACCACTTCGTCGTTGAGGCGGGCAGCGCCCGACTTGATCCATTCGGACAGGCGGGTGCGTGAATATTCGGGGAACAGCTCGGCCAGGACCGCGTCGAAGCGCCGCCCGCCTGCACTGGCCGGGACCACAGCGGTTCGGGTGGAAACCTCGTCGGCGACGTCGTCCGTGGGTTCGATCTGGGTGGGTTCGGTCATGCTTTGCAGGCGGCACGTTGGCCGCACGTTCATGGCTTGGGCAGCGCCTAGGCTATCATCGCCGTTCCAAATTCCCTGCCGCGGCCTTCCGCCAGCCCATGACCCAGCGCCTCACGACCCGTTCCGTCCCCGCCCGCCCCGCTTTCCTGCGCATCGTCGCCCTAATGCTGGTGGTGGCCTTTACCGGTACCGGTTGCGGCAAGTTCTTCAAGAAGGACAAGGATTCCCTCGAAGGCAAGCCCGTCGAGGAAATCTACGAGAAGGCGCACGCATCCATGGTCGGCGGCAACTGGGATCGGGCCGAAGTCACCTTCCGCCAGCTGATCGCGCAATATCCGTACGGTCCTTACACCGAGCAGGCGCTGATGGAAACGGCCTACGCTCAGTTCAAGTCCGGCAAGATGGACGATACGGTTTCCACCGTGGACCGTTTCATCCGCACCTATCCCACCCAGCGCAACGTGCCCTACATGTACTACCTGCGCGGCCTCGCCAACTCGGGGCGCGACACGGTGTTCCTGCAGAAGGTGTGGAAACTCGACGCCAGCCGTCGCGATCTGGCCACGCCCTTGCAGGGCTACAACGACTTCAACAAGCTGGCCGAAAGCTATCCGAACAGCCGCTATGCCGCGGACGCGCGCCAGCGCATGATCGCGCTGCGCAACCTGTTCGCACGCCATGAATTGGATACTGCGCTGTATTACCTGCGCCGCGACGCCTGGGTTTCGGCCGCCGCCCGCGCCAAGTACCTGCTGGAAACCTATCCGCAAAGCGAATACCAGAACGACGCCGTCGCCGTACTTGGCGAGGCCTATACGCATCTGGGCAACGAAACCCTGGCTGCCGACGCCCGCCGCGTATTGCAGCAGAACGATCCGCAGCACCCTTGGCTGAGCGGCAACTGGCCGGACTACCCTTCCCCGATCCGCAAGCTCAACCCGTTCGCCGGGGAGAAATCGGCGGTCGACATGAAGAAGAAGAACTAAGAAAAAGGGGCCGCAAGGCCCCTTTTTTTTCTCCCTTCTCCCACCGGCGCCCGGAGGGTGTGCAAAGCTGAGAAGGGGACGCGAAGCGACGGAGGATGGAGGGAGAATTCCAACCCGCGAAAAGTCCATTACAAACTGACAATCCATTCCCTCATCCGCCCTCCGGGCACCTTCTCCCGATGGGAGAAGGAAAAGCCTTTACCCCGGATACTTGTTGCTAATCGGATAACGTCGCTCGCGTCCGAACGCGCGCCGCGACACTTTCGGTCCGGGTGCCGCCTGATGGCGTTTCCATTCGTTGATTCTCACCAGCCGCAGCATTCGGTCGACCACGCTGGCCTCAAATCCCGCCGCGACGATCTCATCGCGCGACTGTTCCTGGTCCACATAGCGCAGCAGGATCGCATCCAGCACGTCATAGGGCGGCAAGGAATCCTGGTCGGTTTGGTTCTCGCGCAGTTCGGCCGAAGGCGGGCGAGAGATGACCGCCTCGGGGATCACCGGCGTACCGCCTACCGTATTGCGCCAGCGCGCCAGCGCGAACACCTCGGTCTTGTACAGATCCTTGATCGGCGCGTAACCGCCGCACATGTCGCCGTAGATGGTGGCGTAGCCGACCGCGTACTCGCTCTTGTTGCCGGTTGTGAGCAGCAGCCCACCCAGCTTGTTGGACAGCGCCATCATGATCACGCCACGGCTGCGCGACTGCAGGTTTTCCTCGGCGGTGTCGGCCTCACGGCCCGCGAAGACCGGCCCCAAAGCCTCGATGAAGCCCTTGAAGGGCGCCTCTATCGGAATCGTCTCCAGCTTCACGCCCATCGTCGCGCACTGCTCGGCGGCCAGATCGTTGGAAAGATCGGCCGTGTAGCGCGAAGGCAGCCGCACTGCAGTGACGTTGTCCGCGCCCAGCGCGTCCACCGCGATCGCCAGCACCAGCGCCGAATCGATGCCGCCGGAGAGCCCCAGCCACACCTTCGAGAAACCGTTCTTCAGGCAATAATCGCGCGTGCCGCGCACCACCGCGCGCCAGGCCAGTCCGTCGCGGCCTTCGTCCCCTTCGCACGGCCATTCCAGCGGCGTGAACTTACGCGCGTCGGCGTCGTAGTCGGCGACCAGCCAGTGATCCTCGAACGCGCGCGCCGCCGAATGCACCAAGCCATCGCCATCGGCCAACACCGAGGCGCCGTCGAACACCAGCGCGTCCTGCCCGCCCACCACGTTGAGATAAGCCAGGGCCACGCCGGTCTCGCTGACCCGCTGCGCCAGCAGCGCGTCGCGCTGCGCGTGCTTGTCGCGTTCGAACGGCGAAGCGTTCGGCACCATCACCAGCTGCGCCCCGGCGTCGCGGGTTTCACCCAGCGGCTCGGCGAACCACAGGTCCTCGCAGATCACCAGCCCGACCGGCACCCCGGCCACATCGAATACGCAGGCACCGCCATCCGGATCGACATCGAAGTAGCGTCGTTCGTCGAAGACCGCGTAGTTGGGCAGCTCGCGTTTGCGGTAGGTGGTTTCCACTCCTCCGTCGCGCAATACGCTGGCCGCGTTGTAGACCACACTGCCCGCCGATTGTGGCCAGCCGACCACGGCGACGATCCCCTGCGTGGAAGCGGCGACCTGTTGCAATGCGGCCTCGCAATCGCGCAGGAATCCGGGACGCATCAACAGGTCTTCCGGCGGATAGCCGCTGATCGCCAGCTCGGGGAACAGCACCAGGTCCGCACCATGCGTATCGCGCGCCTCGGCGATCATCGCCGAAATGCGTTCGGCGTTCTGGTAGACGGCGCCGACGGGGAAATCGAATTGGGCCAGGGCGATGCGGAGGGTCATGGCGCCGTCTCGCTGTCCGCGTGTAGTCCGGCGCTTTCCAAGGCTTCAAGTATCACGGCGAGTACCACCTGCTGTTGGCGCAAGGGGTCATTGTTCCAGAAACGGAGGACGCGGTAGCCGTTTTCCTGGATCCAGCTTGTCCGAGCGAAATCGCTGGCACTCCCTGCGTGCTGACTGCCATCAAGTTCGATCACCAGCTGCCGTTCGATGCAGGCGAAATCAACGATGTAGGGACCAATGGGATGCTGGCGGCGGAATTTGCAGCCCATCAGGGTTCGATTGCGCAGATGGTGCCAGAGCGAAGCCTCAGCATCAGTCATGTGCCGGCGCAAATGCCGAGCGAAGCGGGTCTTCTGTCGTTCACGCATCCTTGCGTTCCGGTGTGGCCGGACTGCAGGTTAAGGCCAAGGGAGAGCCAGGGATGTAAGGAAATGCCGCGCCCTCACCCCTACCCCTCTCCCGCAAGCGGGAGAGGGGTTCTTCGTTTTGGCGACGACGACCCCCGACCCAGTCCGAACGTTCGCCGCAAGCCAGACAGCAGCCCTTCTCCCGCTTGCGGGAGAAGGTGCCCAGAGGGCGGATGAGGGCGCTTTTGCACCAGACAAACAAAAGGCCGCACAAGGCGGCCTTCTGCAAGAAACAATAGCGAGAAAACTTACTTCTTCACCAGCTTGGCGATCGCCGCACCCAGGTCACCCGGCGAACGCACCGTTACCACGCCTGCCGCTTCCATTGCCGCGAACTTGCCTTCGGCCGTGCCCTTGCCGCCAGACGCGATCGCGCCGGCGTGGCCCATGCGCTTGCCGGCCGGAGCCGAGGCGCCGGCGATGAAGCCGACCACCGGCTTCTTCACGTACTTGGCGATGTACTCGGCGCCTTCTTCCTCGGCCGAACCGCCGATCTCGCCGACCATGATGATGCCCTCGGTCTGCGGATCCTCGTTGAACAACTTCAGTGCATCGACGAAGTTGACGCCGTTGATCGGGTCGCCGCCGATGCCGATGCAGGTGCTTTGGCCCAGGCCCACGTCGGTGGTCTGCTTGACCGCTTCATAGGTCAACGTGCCCGAACGCGAGACGATGCCGATCTTGCCAGGCAAGTGGATGTGGCCCGGCATGATGCCGATCTTGCACTCGCCCGGCGTGATGATGCCGGGGCAGTTTGGGCCAATCAGCGTGGTGTTCGGGTAGCCCTTCAGCGTGTTCTTGACCCGCAGCATGTCCAGCACCGGGATGCCTTCGGTGATGCAGACGATCACCCGGATGCCAGCGTCGGCCGCTTCCAGGATCGCATCGGCCGCGAACGGCGGCGGCACGTAGATGACCGACGCGTCGGCGCCGGTGGAAGCCACCGCTTCGCGCACGGTGTTGAACACCGGCAGTTCGATATGGGTAGTGCCGCCCTTACCCGGGGTCACGCCGCCCACGACCTGGGTGCCGTATTCGACCATCTGGGTGGCGTGGAAGGTGCCCTGCTGGCCGGTGAAGCCCTGCACGATGACCTTGGTGTTCTTGTTGACCAAAACGCTCATGGATTATTCCTAGTCTCGTGGCTCAGGCAGCGACGGCCGCAACGGCCTTCTTGGCGCCATCGTTGATGTCGTCGGCGGTGATGATGGCCAGGCCGGATTCGCGCAGCAGCGCCTTGCCGGCTTCGACATTCGTGCCTTCCAAACGGACGATTACCGGCACTTTGACGCCTACGTCCTTGACCGCGGCGATGATGCCTTCGGCGATCATGTCGCAGCGAACGATGCCGCCGAAGATGTTGACGAAGATCGCCTTGACCTTGTCGCTGGACAGGATCAGCTTGAACGCCGTGGTCACGCGTTCCTTGGTGGCTCCGCCGCCCACGTCCAGGAAGTTGGCCGGTTCGCCGCCGCTGAGCTTGATCACGTCCATGGTGGCCATGGCCAGGCCCGCACCATTGACCATGCAGCCGATGTTGCCGTCCATGGTCACGTAGTTCAGGTCGTTTTCGCTGGCCAGCACTTCGGTTTCGTCTTCCTGCGACTTGTCGCGCATAGCGACCAAATCGGCATGACGGAAGGAGGCGTTGTCGTCGGAATTGACCTTACCGTCCAGCACGGCCAGATTGCCGTTGGTGAGGATGGCCAGCGGGTTGAGTTCGACCAGGGCCAGGTCCTTTTCGTTGAACAGCTTGTATAGGCCCAGCATGATCTTGCTCAGCTGGTTCACCTGCTTGGCGTCCAGGCCCAGGGCGAAGCCGACTTCGCGGGTCTGGTACGGCTGCAGGCCTTGCACGAAGTTCACATCCAGGGTCTGGATCTTCTCCGGCGTTTCGCGGGCGACCGTCTCGATGTCCACGCCGCCTTCGCTGGAAGTGATGAAGGTGATGGCCTGGCTGGCGCGGTCCACCAACACGGACAGGTACAGCTCCTTGGCGATATCGGTGCCTTCGGAGATCAGCACGGTGTCGATGGGCAGGGCCACGCCGCCGGACTGGTAGGTTTCCATCTTGGTGCCGAGCATGGCAGCGGCGTACTGCTTCACTTCGTCCAGGGTCTTGGCGAGTTTGACCCCGCCGGCTTTGCCGCGGCCGCCCGCGTGGATCTGGGCCTTGACCACCCAGAGGTCGCCAGGAATGGCTTTCGCGGCCTCGACCGCTTCATCCGGCGTGCGCGCGATGCGCCCGGCCGGCACTGCAATGCCGTATTCGGCAAACAACTGCTTCGCCTGGTATTCGTGGAAGTTCATGCATCACCTTGAGGGAGGAACAGAACGCATCGCGCGCAGGGGTCCGGGCTGGCCGGAGGGTGCGGATGGGCCGCCTATTGTCTCCCACCCCGTGCTGCGGTGCAAAACCGACCTTAGGCGTACCGCTCGGCCTCCTGCGGAGAACTGCCACTCCCTATACTGTCCCCTTCGCCGTCGGGAATCCCCCGCTTGACGCAGCGCCCTTCGATCATCGCCCGCTTCGAATCCGCCCCCGGGCGCGACCTGTACTACTTCGCCCTCTATCGCGTGCTGGAGGCCGGCATTTTGGCCGGGCTGCTGTTTAGCCCGTTGTCCGGCATGCTCGGCGAGCAGCGAGACCCCCTGCTGGGCACCGTGGTCACTATCGGCTACCTGGTGTTTGCCATGCTCATGCTGTTCCTGGGCCGCCGGGAACAGTGGTTGGTGCCGCTGGTGTTGACCGGCGTGGTAGTGGACATCGTCGTGGCCTCGCTGGCTACTTATGCGGTACCCGACGCGACCGCCGGTATCGCCATGCTTCTGCTGTTCAATGTGGCTGCGGCGTGCCTGCTGTTGCCGCGCAAGCTTGGGCTGGCCGTGGCCGTGGTCGCGACCCTGGCGATGGGCGTCGAATTCGTGGTCGAGACTCTGAGTTCTACGCCGACTGACCGACCGGTGGCCGAGATCATCATGTTTTCGGTCACCTACCTAGCCGTAGGGCTGCTAGCCAGCCAGGCCGGGCAGCGCGCGCGTGCCAGTCAGGCCCTGGCCGACCAGCGCGGCGTGGAAGTGGCCAACCTGTTCGAAGTCAACGAGCTGATCATCCGTCGCATGCGTACCGGCGTGCTGGTGGTGGACGCCGACAACCGCATCAAACTGGCCAACGAAGCCGCTTCGCTATTGCTGGGCGACGGTAGCGAAGGCGAGAACGACAGTCATGGGATCCACCTGCCAGCGGTCGCCCCGGAACTGGCCCGCCGCCTGCAGCAATGGCGCAACGGCTGGCAAAACGACGAGACCCCGCTGCAGCTCTCACCCGACCAGCCCGAAGTGCAGCCGCGCTTCGCGCGCCTGCTGGCCGGCAGCGAGCTGTCGCTGGTGTTCTTGGACGATGCCAGTGTGGTTTCGCGGCGTGCCGAGTCCCTGACCCTCAGCGCCCTGGGACGGTTCTCGGCCAGCCTGGCCCACGAAATCCGCAATCCGCTGGCGGCGATCAACTACGCGGTCCAGCTGCTGGAGGAATCCAAAAGCATCATCGACGGCGACCGCCGCCTGCTGCAGATCATCCATCAGCAATGCCAACGCACCAACGGCATCGTGGAAAGCGTGCTGGGCCTGGCCCGCCGCGAACGCGCCAGTCCCGAGCATGTAGACCTCAACGGCTACGTGCGCCGTTTCGTCGACGAATACCAACAGAACATGTCGATCGAGACCGATAGTCTGGAAACGGTGATCGGTGCGCGCGCCGTCCCGGCCCTGGTCGACCAACGGCACCTGCAGCAGATCCTGACCGTGCTGGTGCACAACGCGCTGAACTACGGCCGCCTGCCGGGCGAGCCTGCCCGGGTACGGCTGCGGGTGTTCCAGGCGGACAACCGGCCGATGATCGATGTGCTGGATCGCGGCCCGGGTATCCCGGAAGCCGTGGCTGCGCAGTTGTTCCGCCCGTTCTTCACCACCTCCGAGCATGGCACTGGGCTGGGCCTATACATCGCCCGCGAGCTGTGCCGCGCCAACCAGGCCTCGCTGGAATTCGTGGCGGTGCCCGGCGGCGGCAGCTGCTTCCGCGTCACCCTGCCTGGCCCGCATTCGCTGCTACCGGCATGAACCGGTAGGAGTGCCCCATGGGCGCGAGCTCATTTGTGGTACGAACGGATCAGATGGGAGCATTTCTGGCGATGTGTTCAAGCAAAAAAGCTCGCGCCCGTGGGGCGCTCCTACCCATGGGCGTTAACAGTTACACTTCTCACACAGGGAATCGTGAGGGATACGAATGAGCGAAAACCGCAGCGCCCTGATCGTCGATGACGAGCGCGACATCCGCGAACTGTTGACTCTGACTCTGGGCCGCATGGGCCTGCGCATCGACACCGCCGCCAACCTGGGCGAGGCGCGCGAGCACCTGTCCCGCAATACCTACGACCTCTGCTTCACCGATATGAACTTGCCCGACGGCAACGGCATCGAGCTGGTCGGCGATATCAGCCGCTTATATCCACGCACGCCGGTGGCCATGATCACCGCCTTCGGCAACGTCGAGCTGGCGGTAGAGGCGCTCAAGGCCGGCGCCTTCGATTTCGTCAGCAAGCCTGTGGATATCAGCGTGCTGCGCGGCCTGGTCAAGCACGCGCTGGAACTCAACAATACCGAACGCGCGCCCGCGCCGCCTCCACCGCCGGAACAGGCCAGCCGCCTGCTCGGCAATTCAGCGCCGATGGGCGTGCTCCGCGACACCATCGCCAAGGTGGCCCGCAGCCAGGCACCGGTCTACATCCTGGGCGAATCGGGTGTGGGCAAGGAGCTAGTTGCCCGCACCATTCACGAGCAGGGCGCGCGCGCCGCAGGCCCGTTCGTGCCGGTCAATTGCGGCGCCATCCCAGCCGAGCTGATGGAAAGCGAGTTCTTCGGCCACAAGAAAGGCAGCTTCACCGGCGCCCATGCCGACAAACCCGGCCTGTTCCAGGCGGCCAACGGCGGCACCCTGTTCCTCGATGAGGTCGCAGAGTTGCCCTTGCCCATGCAGGTGAAACTGTTGCGCGCGATCCAGGAAAAGTCGGTGCGTCCGGTCGGTGCCTCCACTGAAGTGCCGGTTGATGTGCGCATCCTCTCGGCCACCCACAAGGATCTGGGCGACTTGGCTAACGATGGCCGCTTCCGCCACGACCTTTATTACCGCATTAATGTGATCGAGCTGCGCGTGCCGCCCCTGCGCGAGCGGACCGGTGACCTGCCGCAACTGACCGCCGCCATCCTGGCCCGGCTGGCCGGCACCCATGGCCGCAGCGCCCCGCAGCCGACCGCAGGCGCCATCGACGCCTTGGCGGGTTATGGCTTTCCCGGCAATGTGCGTGAACTGGAGAACATCCTGGAACGCGCTATGGCCATGGCCGATGGCGACCAGATCGATGCCGCCGACCTGCATCTGCCGCAGGGCAACGGTCATGGCGGTCGCGGCGCGCCGGTCGAAGTGCCTGCCCTGGCCGACGAGGCGCCGCTGGCCGGCATCGATCCGGGCGCAGGCGCGCTGCCCTCTTATATAGAGCAGTTGGAGCGGGCCGCGATCCAGAAGGCGCTGGAAGACAATCGTTGGAACAAGACCAAGGCGGCTGCACAGTTGGGCATCACCTTCCGGGCGCTGCGCTACAAGTTGAAGAAGCTGGGGATGGAATAACCTTGTTTGAATAAGCCGGCGGATCGCATCGAAGAATGTGACCGCCGTCGAGAATGGCCTGTTACCGGCCAGCAAAACCGACCCTTTGGGTCACTAACTGACGCAGAGAGTCACTTCGTCAGGGTATTGGAAGCTTGTTCCGGGGGAGAACGGAACCGGCGGCTCTTTTTGGATGTGCCAGCGGTCAGAACCTCGGTTTGGCACGTTTCCTGCGACATTCCCCAAGCACGTGGCACGTTTCACCACGGCGCCCACGGTCCATACCAGTTTTATGGGACACGGGGCTTGTGTCCCATACCAATCAAGCCAAACCTACCAAGGGGATTTATCCATGAAGAAGAACATGCAGGGCTTCACCCTCATCGAACTGATGATCGTTGTCGCCATCATCGCCATCCTGGCCGCCATCGCGCTGCCGGCTTACCGCGACTACACCATCAAGGCCAAGGTCACCAACGCCATCGGTTCGGTTGCCGGCGAGAAGATCAAGGTCGGTGAGAATATGGGCGCGGGTGAATCCAACGTGTGCACCGGCATCACAAAGACCAACGCTTGCTCCGGCAACGGCGTCCTGCTGGGTACCTACCAGGCCTACCAAGTGACCCTGACCCCGAACACCACGAACGGCCGCATCGAGTGGGCTTGCCGCGCGACCGCCGGTGCCAACATCAGCGTCAACAATATCCCGAAGCCTTGCACCCTGTAAGCTTCGGCTAGCAGCAACACAGTTCTTAGAAGACCCCGGCTTAGGCCGGGGTTTTTTTTATGCTTTACTGCCACGGTCAGAATTGGGGATACCCGCTTTGAATATCGCACCGCAAGCAAAGCTTGTCTGGTTAGTGCTGGCGCTGGCTAGCGTCGTCACAGTGCTGATGTATTGGACAGGTCTGCACGGTCCGTTTCTGCTGGACGACGAACCCAACTTGCGGTCCATTCCGGAGTGGCTGGACGGCAAACTAGGCCTTCACTCGCTTTTGTTCGAACGGGGCGCGGGAACTTTCGGCCGCCCTGTGTCCATGGCCAGCTTCGCACTCAACGCCTGGATCGGCGGCTACTCGCCGTTTCCGCTAAAACTCGGCAACCTGATTACGCACCTGCTATGCGGCCTTGCAATCTTTGCCTTCCTTCGCCTGCTGCTGCGCCGTGACCCGCTACTGCAGCCACGCGCATCGCTATACGCCGCCATCGTCGCCTCGCTGTGGCTGCTGCATCCATTGCACGCAAGTACCGTGCTGTACGTGGTGCAGCGCATGGCCCAACTTTCCACGCTCTTCATCCTGTTGGGGTTGACGCTCTATGTGGCGCTGCGCCAAAAGCTTGAAAACGGCCCGTCGGTAGCGGCGAGTACCGGCCTGCTCCTCGGCATACCGGTGATGACGGTCCTGGCTTTCCTTTCGAAAGAAAACGGACTTTTGCTACCACTCTTGTGCGCAGTGACCGAACTGGCGTATTTCAGCGGTACGCGGCGCCCAAGACCGGTATACGCCTTTCATTTCTTATACGTTGGACTGCCAATGCTGGCGGCAGCGGCTCTCTTTCTCCTGAGACCTCAGCGCATCCTCGCTGGTTACTCGGCCCGCGACTTCACTTTTGCTGAGCGCATGCTCAGCCAACCGCGCGCGCTCTGCGATTACATCTGGAAACTGGTAGTGCCCAACCCACCTCGCATGGGGGTGTATACCGATGACTTCATTGTATCCACGGGCTTGCTGGCTCCAAGCACCACCCTGATATCCCTGCTGGTGCTGTTGGCCATAACCATTTCCGCCTGGCATTGGCGCAAAGCTTTGCCAGGGCTGTTCTTCGGTTGGTTCTTTTTCCTGGCAGCGCATGCGCTTGAGGCCGGCCCTATTCCACTTGAGTTGTATTTCGAGCACCGCAACTATCTCCCCTCAGTGGGAATCCTGGTGGCGTTGGTGACGCTTGCGCTGGCGATTGGTGGGGCACTGGCAGGTGTAGGCATGCGGCCCGGCCGCATCGGAGTGGTACTCACGGTGGGCATGTGCGCCGTCCTGGCGTTCGGCACACATGGCCGCGCCGAGGTGTGGCGCAGCGAACGACTGATCGCTGAATCCAGCCTGCTTGCACATCCCCACTCCCTTCGCGCGAACACCGCTGTCATGTCTTCCTCTATCCGCGACGGCGACCGGGAAAACGCCAACGAGGCCGTCGAGCGCCTGATCACCTCACCCACGGCGCGCCATCGTTCATTGGGGCGGTCCTTCCGGCTCCTGCTCGAATGCCAATTCGACCACAAGGGACGCCCGGAGGATCTCCAAGCCTTCGTGGACCAGTCGCCCTTGCCGCTGACACTGGCCGAAGCGCAGCCCTTCAACCTCATCTACTTCGTCACTGCGGAGCAAGGCTGCGGCGAAGTTACAGATCCGATGATAGGCGAGGCACTGGCCCGCCTTGCAGACCGAGCTCGCGCCTATCCGGACAACAACGTTATAAAGATTCGCCTTCGCTATCAGTCCGCCAGCTTCTTGGTGCGTGCGCAGCAATGGCCGGCCGCCCTGACGCAGGCAAAGCTGGCATGGCAACCGAACTCCGACCCACCAGTCTCACTGCCACTGGTACTCGCGCAGTTGCATATGAACGACATTCAAGGCGCGGAACAAACCTTGCACGATGTCGAATCACGCGCTGATGCCTCCAATGCCGAGGAGCAAGGGGCGATTGGCTGGATACGCAAACAGATCGATTCCGCCAGCGCAACGCTACCGCCCAAGAGCTAACGAGCGACGGCAGGCTGAACCTCCTCCGAAGAACGCTGGTACGCACGACCTTACGCAATGACCGCTGGAATTGGTATGAAGAAGATCAGAACGCCTTCAGACTTGGCCATCAACGGGGCTCCTCAAGCGCTTTCCGAGCCCCTGCACGTTGGACGACCCAATATCGGTAACCGGGAAGCATTCCTGCGTCTCACCGAACGAATCCTGGATAGCCATTGGCTCACCAATAACGGACCGATGGTTCAGGAATTCGAGCAGCGGGTTGCTGAGCGGCTGGGGGTCAAGCATTGCGTTGCCATGTGCAATGGGACGATCGCCTTGGAGATCGCAATCCGGGCCTTGGGGCTGGAGGGCGAAGTCATTGTTCCCTCATGGACGTTCATTGCCACCGCCCATTCGCTTTATTGGCAGGGAATTACGCCGGTCTTCGCCGACATAGATTCAAAAACCCATAACCTGGATCCGGACGCCGTTCGGAGAATGATCACGCCGCGCACCAGCGGCATCATCGGTGTTCACCTTTGGGGTCGTGCCGCACCGATCGAGGAACTACAATCGATCGCGGACGAGCACGGGTTGAAACTCATGTTCGACGCTGCGCATGCCTTCGGAAGTACGTTTAAGCGACAGACCATCGGGCGGTTCGGCGCATGTGAAGTCTTGAGCTTTCACGCAACAAAAGTCTTCAACACAATGGAAGGCGGCGCCGTCGTCACAGACGACGACGAACTCGCCGAGGCCATGAAGCTGATGCGTAATTTCGGGTTCAAGGGGTATGACAACGTGATCCATCCCGGAACCAATGGAAAAATGGTCGAGGTGTGCGCTGCTATGGGTCTTGCCAACCTGGATACGCTCGACGACATGATCGCCACCAACAAGCGCAATCACTCCGCCTATCGTGAAGCGCTGTCGGCCCTGCCGGGCATCAGCATCATCGATTACGGCTCCGGCGAGCTCAACAGCCATCACTATGTGGTGGCGGAGGTTCAAGGCGCCTCGACGCGACGCGACGCGATCATCGCTGCGCTGCAGGCAGAGAACGTCCTGGCGCGAAAGTATTTCTGGCCAGGATGCCACAAGATGAAGCCTTACAATGAGTTGTACCCGCACGCCCACTTCACACTGGCCAATACAGAAGCAGTCGCGCAACGGGTGGTCGTCCTTCCGAATGGCGATTCGGTTAACCCTGCCCATATCCAGCTGATTGCCTCGGTCATGGCGCAGTTCCCGATCGAGTGACATGAAAATGCCGTCCCAGCCATACCCCGACACGGCACAGGAATTCGAAAACCTGCTGATTTTCGGTGCGGGCGGTTCCGGTCGCGAAGTCGCTTGGCTTGCGTCGCAGGCGTGGGGGAAGCGCGTGCAAGTCCAATTCGTGGTGGACAAGCCCGAGTTTCTGTCAACAGATGTGAACGGAATCCGCGTCGCCTTGTTCGATGACATAGGTCGATCAGAGGCCACGCGCTACGTGGTGGCCATCGGCGATCCCGCGCACAGGCGCAGGATCGTAACTCTCTTTGAACGTACGCTGCTGCCTGCGGCAACCATCGTCCATCCTCGCGTGGAAATGTCGGATTCGGTGCTCTTGGGACAAGGGACGATCGTGTGTGCCGGCACCGTGCTGACAACGAACATCCACATCGGTAACCACGTCCAGGTCAACGTAGGCTGCACGATCAGCCATGACGCCGTCATCGGCGACTTCACCACCCTTTCGCCCGGCGTCCATGTGGCTGGCCATGTTCAGTTGGGCAGTGGTGTCTTCATCGGTATCGGGGCCAGCATCATCAATGGGCGCAGCGGAAAACCCCTGGTCATTGGCGATGGTGCGATTATCGCTGCCGGCGCATGCGTGACCGATGACGTACCTGCAGGCGTCATGGTCGCCGGTGTACCGGCGGTCAAGAAGCGCTGATCCAGACTCAAGACGCGCACAGATGACAGAGTCCAAGATTCGTGCAGCCAGCGCCGCGTTATGGAGCACGGTCGAGATTGCGGCGCGCTACGGCGCGCAGTTCGTCGTCATGGTCGTACTTGCAAGAATGCTGTCGCCTGAAGACTTCGGCTTGGCCGCAATACTCCTGATCTTCACCAGCTTGGGCATGTTGCTTGTGGATGGCGGCTTCGGCACCGCGCTTATCCAGCGTCAGCGAGTCAGTCGCGATGACGAAACCACGGTCTTCCTGTTCAACGTCGGTGCGGGGATTCTGGGCGCAGCCGCGTTGTTCATGCTTGCGCCCGTCATCGCGCGCTTCTTCGAACAGGAACGACTACTGGACCTGACCCGGCTGATGGCGATCGTCCTGCCCCTCGGTGCGCTGGCGGCCGTTCCCGATGCATTGCTCGCCATGAACCTGGATTTCAAAGCGCGTGCGCGAGCCGAAGCTGTCGCCTCGGTCGTGTCTGGTGCAATCGCGATCTTATTGGCGTGGCGAGGCTTTGGCGTCTGGAGTCTTGCTTGGCATTCCATCACCGGAGTCTTCGTCCGCGCGCTCTTGCTATGGGGATTCTCGGGTTGGAGGCCACGCGGACGGTACTCGTCCGAATCTTTCCGCAACCTTTTCGGCTTCGGCGGCTACATGCTGGCGTCCGGATTGCTCAATACCATCGCGGTACGTATGCAGTCCCTGCTGATCGGCAAGCTCTTCGATCCACGCGACCTGGGCTACTACACCTTGGCCCAGAACACCCAGCAGGCTCCAACCTCGCTGGTAGGCAGCCTCCTCAACCGCATAGGGTTGCCTATTTTCTCAACCATTGCGCAGGATCGGGCTAAACTCCAGTCGGCCATGCGCAACGCCATGCGCATGAGCATGTTCCTGTTCTTCCCTTGCATGATAGGTGTTGCGCTAACTGCCGCACCACTCATCGACCTGGTTTATGGAGCACGGTGGGCGCCCTCCGCTCCGATACTCAGTGTCCTCGCGCTCGCCGCGGCAATGTGGCCCATGCACGTCCTCAACATCTCGGTCATCGGCGCCCAAGGAAAATCGAACCTGTTGCTTCGCCTAGAACTATTCAAGCAGGTGGCGGCTATCTTGCTGCTCCTGGTGTCGGCGCGATGGGGAATCATGGCGATCGCGTGGTCCGTATTCGCCAGCAGCCTATTCGCGTTGGCCGTGAACACCCACTACTGCCGCAAGTTGCTTGGATATGGCGTTCTCGCGCAGATCTCCGACCAGATCCCGACTTTCCTACTCGCAGGGGCGGCGGCGATTCCTGGTTGGGCCGTACTTCATTGGACAGCGCCTGGCTCAGGGACCATGTTCCTAGCCATCCTCCTGGCCGCGATAACCTATCTTTC
Source organism: Pseudoxanthomonas sp. P4_B2 (assembly GCF_056402315.1). NCBI lineage: Bacteria > Pseudomonadati > Pseudomonadota > Gammaproteobacteria > Lysobacterales > Lysobacteraceae > Pseudoxanthomonas > Pseudoxanthomonas sp. P4_B2. The sequence continues at coordinate 159,399 of NZ_JBFUHQ010000004.1, read as the reverse complement.
GCTGGCCGCATTGACGCGAAATTCCGCTCTCTCTGGCGTACTCTCCATGATCCGGGCACTACGTTCATCATGACCCCGACACTCCAGACCACGCGCTTCACATATCAGCCCGGGATGCCGTGAATCGATCGCGCGATGAGTATCTCAACCTCCACTCCACGTCAGTTTTCTATCTGCGACGAGCAGGCCATGGAGCAGCGTCCGGTGCTCAGCGTCCTCATCCTGGCCTACAACCATGCTGCGTACCTCGCGAATGCGATCGAGGGCGTACTGGCCCAACAAGTGAACTTTCCGATGGAGGTTCTCATCGGTGAGGATTGCTCTACCGATTCGACCCGCGAAATCGCGCTACGGTACCAGCAGTCTCATCCTGGTCTGATCAAGATCATCACCGCCGACAGAAACGTGGGCTTGCTGGCGAACTGGCAGCGATTGATAGCGGCAAGCAGAGGCGAATACCTCGCCCACCTCGACGGCGACGACTATTGGTTGCCGGGAAAACTCGCGATCCAGGTCGAATACCTTGCAGCACATCCCGAATGCGCCGCGGTCTACACCGGCGCAATAACAGTCGACGATGCGGGCCGAATGACCGGCTTCTTCAACGATATCGGGACGGCCACTTTCGACATTGCAGCCGCGCTACGCCGGGGCAACTTTCTCAATTTGAGCTCGATGGTTTTCAGGGCGAAGTTGAAGCCTCTGCTGCTGGAATTGGACGAGGTGTTCATCGACTATCGTGCCCACCTCCGGTTGGCGCGAGCCGGCTTGCTGGTACAACTCGGGGACCGGCTGGCCGCGTATAGGGTGAACGCTACCGGTTCAATGACCACGACTTCGAACGAACTCGTGCGCAGGCTCTATTGGGAAGCGATTATGGACGTCCCAGCCGGGCTCGTTGGGAAGGCTGACCTCGCTGCAGGCTTGGCTGATTTTCTGAGGCGCGTCGCCTCGCGCGCGATCAGGCAAAGACGCTGGGACCTGCTGCGTCTCTGGGCCCCAAAGATCTATGCCGCATCCCCCTACGGAATCGTCAGGACGACACTACTTGCCTTTGGTTCCGCCACTCGCGCGACCGCACTGGCGTTGCATGATCGACTCTTTCGGCGCAAAGGAAGTCGAGCGCTCCACCGCCGTTGAATGTCACGTGCAGCCAACATTCTCTCAGGTCGGCGCCCTATCTCCAATGTGTTGCCCCGCTGGCGCACGTGCCATCAAGCAATCCTCCACCACGGCATCTCCCTTTGAATTCTGAAGGAATTCTTCATAGAACAGGCGCGATCTCCGCGCCATCGCCGCCCTTCTGCCCGGATCAGCGGCAAGGCTGACCAGCTCGGCAGCGAGCGCGTCTGAATCCATGGGTCTGACACCGGAGAAAGGGGCCTGTCCGAAATCCGCCGTTGCCGCCCGCAGCCATTCCGTCCACCCAGTGACGACCGCTCGTCCAACAGACGCATAGCTATAGATCTTGTAGGGGCAGACGCGCTGCGCCTTGTCGCCACCACCGAAGACCCCCAAGCAGATATCGGCACCTGCAATCGCGCTGGCGAGCTCAGTAGAACTCATCCATGCGCGCGTCCAAGCGAGATTGTTCAGCCCCCCTGCCATTGCAGCTTCGATCTTCGGCGCTTCCTGCCCATCACCGATAATCGTGAATCGAATTTCCGGGTGTCCTTTGAGTAGTTTTACTGCTCCAAGGATCGCCTCCAATCCATGCAACGGAACGAGGGTGCCAATGAAAAGCACGTGGCAAACCCGGGCTCCAGGCTCGTATGGAACGAACTGATAGTCGATTTCGTTAGTCGCGAGCGGAGCCGAAACAAACTTCGCCAGCGGAAGCGAAAATAGCCTCGAATAGAATTCCGCATTGCTGCTCGTGTCAACTACAACGCAGTCGGCTACAGCATAAGCCCGCTTCTCGATGCTTAGCAGAAGGCGGGAAAAAAGGGAGTCTGCGCGCACCAGCCTGCGATCGTTGACCACGGTGTCGTACAGGGAAATGAACGCATCGGCCACGATGCGCCGGGGCCGCCACGGGCGTGGGAACAAGGAGTATGCCCACAGGATTGGAACTGCAGGATATGTCACATAGACCCTGGGAGCGGGAGGGAAAGAGAACAAATGGAACAAGACCCTCGCATGTACGTAACTGAATCTCGCCAGCGCCTTGAACAGTGACTTCGCGAACTTGACGCCGCCATCGCTCTCCGGAAGGAGTGGAAAGACACGCTCTGTCGCGTCGAATCGATCGGCCAACGCGGGAAGTCGGTACTTGGTATTCGGGTATCCTTCCGACGCGGTGTGAACGCCGATAATCTTCAGCGCGGGCTTCCTCCCGTCTGTTGGATGCGGAGGCTGCTTCATGGTGCCCTCTTCGCGAAGGCATCTCTGAAACCCCTAACGAAAGCCTGCAACTTCGCCTTCTTGTCGCGCTCGAAGATGACGGTCCCCACAATCTCCGCAAACAGGCGAAAAGACTGCCTGGCCGCCCACGCCGGATGGCGAAGCCCTTGCTCAGCTATCGTGGTCACTGCATTTCTAACGATGAAGTATTTTCTCATTGGCGAGTGATGTGATGACAATGCACGGCCCAGCCTGAGGAAGCCCCCTTTTCCGCCGATACTGTGCTGCATGAGCTGCGCATCGGTGATAAACACGCGCGCTCCATGATTCTTCGCCCTCAAGCAGAACTCATGATCGACCGAATCAATGAAATAATCCTCACGAAATCCACCGATTTCCTTGGTGAAATCGAGCGGAAAAAGCATCCCTGAAGTGATGAGCGTCGTCATCGGCGAAACGGCTGAAGCCGCCTGCGGCGACCTGACCCTGTGCTTGGGGCGAGCCCGATGGACATCTTCGTAATTCGCACCGATGAGAACTTTACCGCCTCCGGCAACCTCCGCCGCTTCGACCAGTGTCGGCAGAAGCGTCGGTGATGCCACGCTATCCTGGTCAAAACTCACCGCCCACGTGTATCCAGCCTCAATCGCGCGATCGACGCCGATATTCAGTGCCGTACCGATTCCAAAATTTGCAGAATTGCTGACGAGGGACAAGTTGCGATCGGAGAGCGCAGCCAGGAAACGTCCGATCGGAGTCGACGAGGCATTGTCGATCACGAAGACTTCGGGAAATTGCTCCAGCAAAAGCTCGAGACGCTCTGAAAACTTGGTGTCAGGATTGAAGGAAACAACGATCGCGCACACGTCCTTCGTCGACAGCGGCCGGGGCGAAGTCATCCGCACGGAAACACCTTCCACACTGGGCTCAGGTGTCCCGGCGGTAGTTCAACGCCGTGATCTGCTCTGAGATCAATCCGATAAGGAAGATAATCACGGCAGCGCTCAGCAGCAGCGCGCTCATGTTGGTGAAACGATGCTGAGTAATGAACGTGAACACGTAATAGGCTAGCCCCAGCCCAAAGAACGCACCGCTGATTGGTGCGAACAACTTCAACGGCGAATACAGCGTGGCGATCTTGAAGATGATCAAAAGGAATCGCACACCGTCGCGCAGAGGACGGAGATGGCTATTGCCGATGCGCTTTGCTACGGGAATGGGTTCGTAAGCCACCCCATAGGCGCTGCGGAAGAAGGCCATGGTGCTGGTGGTGGGGTAGGAGAATCCATTGGGCAGCAAATGCAGGAACTCGCGGAACTTGTCGGCGCGCACCGCGCGGAACCCCGAAGTCAGATCCTTGACCTGCGAACCGGTCATGCGCGTGGCCAGCCAGTTGTAGAAGGCGTTCGCGGCACCGCGGCTCACGCCCGCCTGGCCCGACCAGTTGCGCGCACCGACCACCATGTCGTAGCCCTGCTCCAGTCGCGCCAGCAACTTCGGAATGCAGGCGGGATCGTGCTGGCCATCGGCGTCCATGAACACGATTACCTCGCCCGAGGCCGCGCGCGCGCCGCGCTTGATCGCCGCACCGTTACCCATCGAGTAAGGCGCAACCAGCACCGTGGCGCCATGCTCCGCGGCAACGGCGGCGGTTTCATCGGTGGAACCATCGTCCACGACGATGATCTGGGCATCGGGCACTTGCCGGCGCAAGGCAGGCAAGGTGCGGCGCAGTCCCTCGGCCTCGTTCTTGGCAGGCAGGACAATGCTGAGACTGGACAATGCTTTTCCCCGGAGCACCCTGTGAGGGGACATGGTAGCCGCTAACCGGCCACGGATTCACCCGGCAGTCCGCCGGCCCTGGAACGAATGCATGTACATCCAATGTTGGCAACAGCCAGAAGACGACTGTCTGATCCTGTTCAATTTGGACCCAATGCGTCAGTTCTCTGCTTCGCGGGCATGAAGCGGGGTGAGGGTCGCGAAAGCGAACTGCCGTGGACCCTACACTTCAGCAAGCCCCGAAAACATGTTAAACGTGGCATGGTTCTTGCTCGCATTTACTCCATGGCGAGCGCGCCAAAATAGGCTCTAGACAGGAAGATTCATGAACGCTGTAGTCGCCAACAACGTCAATCTGGTCGGTATCACCGGCATCGCCCGACGTCTGGTGCAGGACGGCTCGATGGACGAAGCGACGGCCCGCAACGCCATGGCCGAGGCCGCCAGCGCCAAGCTGCCTTTGGCCCAGTGGATCTCCAACAAGCGACTGGTGACCTCCCCGCAGCTGGCCGCAGCCAATGCCATCGAATTCGGCATGCCGCTGCTGGATGTCACTGCCTTCGATCCTGGCCAGAGCGCAATCAAACTGGTCAGCGACGAACTACTGCAAAAACACCAAGTCCTGCCCCTTTTCAAGCGCGGCAATCGCCTGTTCGTGGGCGTATCCGACCCGACCAAGACTCACGCGCTGGACGAAATCAAGTTCCACACCAACCTGGTAGTCGAGCCGATCCTGGTCGATGACGAGTCCTTGCGGCGCGCGCTGGAGCAGTGGGGCAACACATCGGATTCGATGACCGGTTTCGGCGACGACGACGAAGGCCTGGACAATCTGGAAATCGGCACCGACGAGGACATGAATCAGTCCGACAGCGGTATCGACGCCAAGGGCGATGACACCCCGGTAGTGAAGTTCGTCAACAAGGTACTGATTGACGCAATCAAAAAGGGCGCGTCGGACATCCACTTCGAACCTTACGAAAACGACTATCGCGTGCGCCTGCGCATCGACGGCATTCTCAAGCAGGTAGCCAAGGCACCGGTGAAACTGAACCCGCGCATCGCCGCGCGCCTGAAGGTCATGGCCCAGTTGGACATCGCCGAGAAGCGCGTGCCCCAGGACGGCCGCATCAAATTGAACCTGAGCAAGACCAAGCAGATCGACTTCCGCATGAGCACCCTGCCCACGCTGTTCGGCGAGAAGATCGTGCTGCGTATCCTGGACGGCAGCGCGGCCAAGCTGGGCATCGAGAAGCTGGGCTATGAGGACGACCAGCGCGACCTGTTCGTGAACGCGGTGCAGAAGCCCTACGGCATGGTCCTGGTCACCGGCCCCACCGGCAGCGGCAAGACTGTGTCGCTGTACACGGCCCTGAACATCCTCAACGACGACGTGCGCAACATCAGCACGGTCGAAGACCCGGTGGAAATCCGCGTACCCGGCATCAACCAGGTGCAGATGAACGTGAAGCGCGGCATGACCTTCGCCGCCGCTCTGCGCAGTTTCCTGCGCCAAGACCCGGACGTGATCATGGTCGGCGAAATCCGCGACCTGGAAACCGCCGAGATCGGCATCAAGGCCGCGCAGACCGGCCACATGGTGCTCAGCACCCTGCACACCAACGATGCGCCGCAGACCATCGCCCGCTTGATGAACATGGGCATCGCGCCGTACAACATCACCAGTTCGGTGACCCTGGTCATCGCCCAGCGCCTGGCCCGGCGCCTGTGCAACAACTGCAAACGCAAGGTCGACCTGCCCGAACATGCCCTGCTGGCCGAAGGTTTTACCGAAGAAGAGATCCAAACCGGCTTCACTGTATACGAGGCCGTGGGCTGCGACGAATGCACGAGCGGCTACAAGGGCCGCAGCGGCATCTACCAGGTCATGCCCATGAGCGATGCCATCGCCGCGATCGTACTGGAGGGCGGCAACGCGATTCAGATCGCGGAAGCCGCCAAAAAGGCCGGCGTGCGCGACTTGCGCCAATCCGCCCTGATGAAGGTACGCCACGGCGTGACCAGTCTGGCCGAGATCAACCGCGTAACCAAAGACTGACCGCTGTAGGAGCGGGCCCCCACCGTAGAGAGCCAGGGCAAACCCGCCCCTACGGGTTTTGTAAACCCGGCAAGCCGTCACAGTGGCAAATACCCCTGAACGCGGGAAAACGCTACCATGCGGTCATCATTGCCCGGCGTGGGGATGCCGGATATAGGGGATAAGAAATGGCCGTAACCCGTAGCGCTGCAAAGAAATCGGTAGTGGTGGATCGCGCCACCAGCCAGATGTCGCTGTTCGTCTGGGAAGGCTCCGACAAGCGCGGCGTCAAGATGAAGGGCGAACAGCAGTCCAAAAGCGCCAACCTGCTGCGAGCCGAACTGCGCCGCCAGGGCATTAACCCTACCGTAGTCAAACCCAAGCCGAAGCCGTTGTTCGGCGCGGCTGGCAAGCCCATCACCGCCAAGGAGATCGCCTTCTTCAGTCGCCAGCTGGCGACGATGATGAAATCCGGCGTGCCGATCGTGCAGTCGCTGGAAATCATCGGCGACGGCCACAAGAACGCGCGAATGAAGAAGATGGTCGGCGACATGCGTGCCGACATCGAAGGCGGCTCCTCACTCTACGAAGCCGTCCTGAAGCATCCGGTGCAGTTCGACGAGTTGTATCGCAACCTGGTGCGCGCGGGCGAAGGCGCCGGTGTGCTGGAAGAAGTGCTGGCGACCATCGCCGACTACAAGGAAAACCTGGAAGCACTGAAGGGCAAGATCAAGAAAGCCCTGTTCTATCCGGCCATGACCATCGCTGTGGCGATCATCGTCAGTGGCATCCTGCTGGTGTTCGTGGTGCCGCAGTTCGAGGAAACCTTCAAGAGCTTCGGTGCGGATCTGCCGGCGTTCACCCAGTTGATCGTCAATGCCTCGCGCTTTCTTGTTTCGTGGTGGTTGCCGATTCTGATCTTCATAGCCGGGTCCATCGGCGCATTCATCTTCTTCAAGAAGCGCTCGCTGGCGCTGCAGCACTTCCTCGACCGCATGATCCTGAAAGTGCCGGTAGTAGGCGAAATCATGCACAACTCGGCTATCGCGCGTTTCGCACGCACGCTGGCGGTGACCTTCAAGGCGGGCGTGCCGCTAGTGGAAGCGCTGGAGACCGTGGCGGGCGCCACCGGCAACACGGTGTACGAGAAGGCAGTGTTCCGCGTACGCGAAGACGTGGCCGTGGGTTATCCGGTCAACATGGCGCTGAAGCAGACCAACCTGTTTCCGCACATGGTCATCCAGATGACCGCCATCGGCGAAGAGGCCGGCGCGCTGGACGCCATGCTGTTCAAAGTGGCCGAGTACTACGAGCAGGAAGTGAACAACGCGGTGGACGCACTGGCCAGCCTGATCGAACCGATGATCATGGTAGTGATCGGCATCCTGGTCGGCGGCATGGTGATCGGCATGTACCTGCCCATCTTCAAGCTGGCGATGACGATCAGCTGACTGCATGGCATTCCTGGATCAGAACCCCGCGCTGGGGTATCCCCTCGCGGCCGGCCTGGGCCTGCTGGTAGGCAGTTTTCTCAACGTGGTGATCCTGCGTCTGCCGCGGCGGCTGGAATGGCAATGGAAGCGCGACGCGACCGAGATCCTGGAGCAGCCGGAGATCTACGACCCGCCGCCGCCGGGCATCGTGATCGAGCCCTCCCACTGCCCGCATTGCAAGCACAAGCTGTCGTGGTACGAGAACATCCCGGTGTTCAGCTGGCTGGTGCTTCGCGGTAAATGCCGCCATTGCCATGCGCCGATCTCGGCCCAGTACCCAGCGGTCGAACTGCTGACCGGTCTGCTGGCGGTGGCCTCGGTCTGGCACTTCGGCTTCGGCTGGCAGGGCTTCGGCGCCATCGTCCTGACCTGCTTCCTGATTGCGCTGTCCGGCATCGATCTGCGCACCCAACTGCTGCCCGACCAGCTGACCTTGCCGCTGATGTGGCTGGGGCTGATCGCCAGCCTGGACAACCTGTACATGCCGGCCAAGCCGGCGGTGCTGGGTGCCATCGCCGGTTACGTTTCGCTATGGACGGTGTGGTGGCTGTTCAAGCAACTGACCGGCAAGGAAGGCATGGGTCACGGCGATTTCAAGTTGTTGGCCGCGCTGGGCGCCTGGGTGGGCCTGAGCGGCATCCTTCCCATCATCCTGCTGTCGTCGGTCGTCGGAGCCATCATCGGCTCGGTGTGGCTGGTCATGAAAGGCCGCGACCGCGCCACACCCATTCCGTTCGGCCCGTACCTGGCCATCGCAGGCTGGATCGTGTTCTTCTGGGGCAAACAGATGGTCGACGCCTACATGAAATTCTCCGGCCTCAAATAGCCGTAGGAGCGCCCCATGGGCGCGAGCTTTTTGACACACCCCATCCAACGTAGGGAAGAGCTCGCGCCCATGGGGCGCTCCTACCCATAATGGGCGTATGAGCGACTATCTCATCGGACTCACCGGCGGCATCGCCTCGGGCAAAAGCGCGCTGGAGCGGGAATTCGTCGCGCGCGGGATATTCGTCGCCGATGCCGACCTGATCGCGCGCCAGATCGTGGAGCCGGGCCAACCGGCGCTGGGCGCGGTAGTGCTTCATTTCGGCGCCTCGGTGCTGACAACGGACGGGCGGCTGGACCGCGCGGGTTTACGCGCGCTGGTGTTCGACAACGAGCCGGCACGGCGTGCGCTGGAAGCGATCCTGCACCCGATCATCCGTGCGCAGTTGCAGCAGCAATGCCGCGCCGCCGCCAGTGCGTACGCCATCGCCGCGATCCCGCTGCTGACCGAAGGCGGCGGCCGCAAAGCCTATCCGTGGCTGGATCGGATCCTGGTGGTGGATGCCCTGCCCGCCACGCAGAAAGCGCGCCTGAAGCAGCGCGACGGCATCGACGGCGTCCTGGCCGAAAAGATGATCGCCGCCCAGGCGACGCGCTCCCAGCGGATGGCCATCGCCGACGATATCGTGGTCAACGATGGCGACCTCTCGCACCTGCGCGCAGCCGTCGAAGAACTCGACGCCCGCTATCGCGCATTAGCCAAATAGCCGTAGGAGCGCCCCATGGGCGCGAGCTTTTGACGTCATCGCGCAAATCAGGGAAGAGCTCGCGCCCATGGGGCGCTCCTACAGCCAGGTTGCGTTCCAGAAGGGATAGTCGCCCAGTCGGGTGACCAGACCTGCACGCAATGGGTTGGCTACGAGATAACGGGCAACGACCAGAAGTTGTTCTTCGTCGCGTAATGCATGTTCGTGATAAGCCTTACCCCATATGGCTCCTCTCCGTTGGAGAATCCGGTTGGCGTTGCGGGCGCTAGCGCATTTCAATCGCGTCACTAGGGAGGGCAACGAATCATGCTCGCCAAGCTGCAAAAGCCAATGCGCATGATCCGGCATCAATACCCAGGCCAGCATTGTCGAGTCTTTCAAGCAGTCTTTATCGTGATGGCAGCGGGCTGCGGCGCAGGCTGCTTCGAAATGCCGGAATAGGGGATTTCTATCCTTCGTCGCTACGGTGACGAGATAAATCTGCTGTGGGGCCGAGCAACGTGAACGCCGCAACGCGGCATGTCCATTGCCATATGGAGTCTTCGCAGTCATTCACTATCGTGTCCCTGGCCTTGAATCATTCGCTATCAGCAATAACAGGCATGGGAAGTAAGAATTCACCCCGTCTGCAGCCTCACACGGAGCCAATTTCCACGTAGGAGCGCCCCATGGGCGCGAGCTCTTTCCTGCCGACAAGCGAACAAGCAAAAAGCTCGCGCCCATGGGGCGCTCCTACCTATCTTTTGGCCAGAGGGAGCGGATGGCGGCGATGCCCTGGGCGCCGTGCTGGCGCGCTTCCCGCAGATCGGCCGGCGAGAGGCCGCCGATGGCGTAAATCGGCAGCGAGACCGATTCACGGAGCTTAGCGAAGCCTTCCCAACCCAAAGGATTCGCCTCCGGATGGGTGGTGGTCGGCAGCACGCTGCCGAGCACGGCGAAGTCGCAGCCCAGGGCTTGGGCCAGTTGCAACGATTCGGCGGAATGGCAGGAGGCAGCGACAGGCAGGTTTTCCGAAAGGGGGCGCGAAGAAAGGCCGGCCAGCTGCGAAGAGCGCAGATGCACACCGATGCCCAACTCCAGCGCCAGATCGATATCGCCGTTGACCAGCGCTTCGACACCGGCCTTGCGACAGAGCGCCGCTCCGGCGGCAGCAAGTTCACGCCAGCGCGGTTGCAGATCGATCGATCGCGCGCGCAGCTGTACGCGCCTTAGGCCGGAGGCCAGCGCGGTGGAAAGAGAAGCGAGCCAGACGGCATCGTCATCGCCAGGCTCGGGGGTGACCAGATAGCGATCCGGTTGCAGCAGCGCGGCCACCACCGGCCGATCGGCGGGCGGCATGGGATACAGGGTGAGCTTCTCGGGCGCGACCCAGGCCAGCGCCTGGCCTTCGACGCCTCGCGGAATGCCTTGCCACGCGGTCACCTGGCGCACGTCCAGGCACAGGCGCTTGTCCGGATATTGCTGCGGCACGCTGATCAACGGTGCGCCCACCTGCACGGTGATGCCGAGTTCTTCCTGCAATTCGCGGATCAGCGCGTGCTCCAGCGATTCGCCCGATTCGCGCTTGCCACCCGGGAACTCCCACAGGCCGGCCAGGTCGCGTCCGTCGGTACGGCGCGCAAGCAGGATGCGGCCGCGCACGTCGGTGATGACCGCGGCGGCGACATGGATGAAACGCAAAGGGGAGTGCATGACCCGAAGCTTGCCGGGAATGGTGCGGGGAACGCAAATGACAAGGGCGCCTTTCGGCGCCCCTGCCGTACTACTCCGGCGCTGCTTCAGCTCAACTGGCCGTGGCAGTGCTTGAACTTCTTGCCGCTGCCGCACGGACAGGGATCGTTGCGACCGACCTTGGGGCCGTCGCGGGTAATCGGAGAGAAGCCCAACTGCGCGGCCTGGACATCGGCGGCTTCCTCATCGGCGCCGTAGCCGCCCGCTTCCTGGTGCTGGAACTGCAGCTGCTGCTCGCGAGCGGCGGCCACGCGGCGTTCTTCGGCTTCCAATGCGGCGACTTCCTCTTCGCTGCGGATGCGCACGCGCGCCAGAATGGTGACGACTTCGCGCTTGACCTTCTCCAGCATGTCGGAGAAAAGCTCGAACGCTTCCTTCTTGTACTCCTGCTTCGGCTGCTTCTGCGCGTAGCCGCGCAGATGGATGCCCTGGCGCAGGTAATCCATGCTGGCCAGATGCTCCTTCCAGTTCTTGTCGAGCACGGTCAGCATGATGTGCTTCTCGAGCGATCGCATGGTTTCCGGGCCCAATTGCGCTTCCTTCTCGTCGAAGTGCGCGGCCATGGCCTCTTGTACGCGCTGGGCGATGCGTTCGGCGTCCAGCTCCTCGGCTTCCTGCGGCCAGCGGGTGACCGGCAACGGCAGACCCGCCTCCACCGCCAGCTCCTGCTCCAGACCTTGCAGATCCCATTGCTCGTCCACCGAATTGGGCGGCACGAACTTGGCGACCATATCCTCGACCACGTCGCCGCGGATGCCTTCGATATTGTCCTTCACCGACTCGGCGTCCAGCAGTTCGTCGCGCTGGTTGTAGATCACCTTGCGCTGGTCGTTGTTGACGTCGTCGAAGTCCAGCAGGTTCTTGCGGATATCGAAGTTGTGCGCTTCCACTTTGCGCTGCGCCTTTTCGATCTGGCGGCTGACCAGACGATCCTCGATGACGTCGTCTTCCTTCATGCCGATCAGCTTCATCGCCTTCTGCACCCAGTCGGAGGCGAAGATGCGCATCAGATTGTCTTCGAGCGATAGATAGAAACGCGAGGAACCCGGATCGCCCTGACGGCCGGAACGGCCGCGCAACTGGTTGTCGATGCGGCGCGATTCGTGGCGTTCGGTGCCGACGATATGCAGGCCGCCAGCTGCCTTCACCTGGTCGTGGCGGGCCTGCCAGTCCGCCCTGACCTTCGCGCGGTCGGCGTCGGTCGCGTCTTCGGGAAGGTGCTCGAGCGCCGCTTCCAGCGAACCGCCCAACACGATGTCGGTACCACGACCGGCCATGTTGGTGGCGATGGTGATGGCACCCGGCATGCCGGCGTTGGCGACGATCTGCGCTTCGCGTTCGTGCTGCTTGGCGTTGAGCACTTCGTGCGGCACGCCGGCTTTGCGCAGGTGCTCGGACAGCAGTTCGGAAGTCTCGATCGAGGTGGTGCCCACCAGTGCCGGCTGGCCGCGCGCGTAGCAATCCTGGATATCGGCCAGCACCGCGTTGAACTTGCCGTTGCGGTTGAGGAACACCTGATCGGACGAATCCTTGCGCACGGTCGGGCGGTTGGTCGGAATGACGATCACTTCCAGGCCGTAGATGCTCTGGAATTCGTAGGCTTCGGTATCGGCCGTGCCGGTCATGCCGGACAGCTTCTTGTACATGCGGAACAGATTCTGGAAGGTGATGCTGGCCAGGGTCTGGTTCTCGCGCTGGACCGGTACGCCTTCCTTTGCCTCGACCGCCTGATGCAGGCCGTCGGACCAGCGGCGGCCGGTGAGCGTGCGGCCGGTGAATTCGTCGACGATCACCACTTCGCCGTCGCGCACGATGTAATCCACATCGCGTTGATAGATGGCGTTGGCGCGCATCGCCGCGTTGAGGTGATGCACGACGCTGAGGTTGTTGGCGCCGTACAGGCTGTCTTCTTCGTCCTTCAGGATGCCCGCTTCGCGCAGCAGCTCTTCGGCGTGCTGCATGCCCGCCTCGGACAGATGCACCTGCTTGCCTTTCTCGTCGACCCAGAAGTCGCCCTCGCCTTCCTCGGTTTCCTGCTTGATCAGCTTGGGTACGATGCGGTTGACGCGGATGTACAGCTCCGGCGATTCGTCGGCGGGGCCGGAAATGATCAGCGGGGTGCGTGCTTCGTCGATCAGGATCGAGTCCACTTCGTCGACGATGGCGTAGTGCAGGCCGCGCTGGTAGCGGTCGTCGCGCGACATCGCCATGTTGTCGCGCAGGTAGTCGAAACCGAATTCGTTGTTGGTGCCGTAGGTGATGTCGCTCGCATACGCTTCGCGCTTGTCCGAATGCGGCATGCCGGGATAGACCACTCCCACGGTCAGGCCCAGCCAGCCGTACACCTTGCCCATCCATGCCGCGTCGCGGCGCGCCAGGTAATCGTTCACGGTGATGACGTGGACGCCCTTGCCTTCCAGCGCGTTCAAGTACACGGGCAGCGTGGCGACCAAGGTCTTGCCTTCGCCGGTACGCATCTCGGCGATTTTGCCCAGATGCAGCACCATGCCGCCGATCAGCTGCACGTCGTAATGACGCATGCCCAGCACGCGGCGCGAGGCTTCGCGGCACACGGCGAAGGCTTCGGGCAGAACCTTGTCCAGCGATTCGCCGTCGGCGATGCGCTTTTGGAACTCCGGGGTCTTGGCCTTCAGGGCCTCGTCGGAGAGCTTTTCCAGCTCCGGTTCAAGCGCATTGATCTTGGTGACGCTACGTTGGAGTTGCTTGAGCAGGCGTTCGTTGCGACTACCAAAGACACGGGTAAGCAGGCTGTTGATCATGTAGGGAACCGGAGTTGAAAGGAGCGTCGGGCGCAATCGGCGGCTCGGAGCCCGCTTCCTGCCGCCCAAAACGAAACAGGGCGCAATGCGCCCTGTTGGCAACACACCATTGTAGCTTGGGGCGGACCCTGGGGAATCAAGCAGCGGGTTCAGCCGCGCTTGACCTGTCCTACCGGGGTCGGGCCTTCGCCCAGGAACTTGCGCGGATTGACGACTCGGCCGTTTTCCCAGACTTCGAAATGCACGTGTGCGCCAGTGGAACGGCCGGTGGAGCCGGCCTTGGCGATCTCCTGGCCCACGCGCACCAAGTCGCCCACCCGCACTACCAGCCGCGAGTTATGCGCATAACGGGTCACGTAGCCGTTGCCGTGGTCCACATCGACCACGTTACCGTAACCGCTCTTGACGCCGGCGAAGCTGACCACGCCGTCGGCCACGCTCAGCACCGGATCGCCCACGTCGGCTTCGAAGTCGATGCCCTTGTGATATTGGCTGCCGCCACCCAGTGGGTCCGCACGGCCACCGAAACCGGAGGTGATGTAGCTATTGGCGATCGGCATGCGCGAAGGCATGGCGTTCTTGTCCAGCTCGCGGTTGAACAACAGCGCTTCCAGCACCGACAGCTGCTTGCCGGAAGCGGCGAACTGACGTTCCAGCTGAGTCACGCCGATGTTCAGCGCCTTGGGCTCCATGTCGAAGGTCTGGTCGTTGCCGCCGACACCGACCGGCTTGTCGAAGTCGAATTCGCCGTCCTGCAACTGACCGACGCGGGTCAGGCGTTCGCCCAACGCATTGAGCCGGTTGGCCTGGGCCTGCAGCTCGCCCAGGCGCGCGGCCATGGCGTTGACTTCCTGCTGGGCGCCGCGGCGGACCCGCTCAAGCTCTACCTGCTGCTTGTCGGCCTTAGCCTGCAGCAGCGAGACCTGGGTCATGCCGGCGACACTGCGGCCGCCAAAACCCAGCAGAAGGCCTGCGGCGAGCAGAATGCCGACGCTGGCGAGTGGGCGGGAGTACATGAAGACACGGGCCTGATGGGACTTGCTGGCCAAAAGATGGGCCATGCCGACGCGTGAATTGTTTACGATGGATTGAAAGGTCATAGATACCGATGTCTGATTCGAAGTCCCAACCGCGTCGCGCTTCATCCCCACAGCCCGCCTTGCAGGCTGCGATGTCGGATGCCGCCACCGACCCGGTGCGCAGAGCCTTGTGGCTCGACGCGCTGGAACAGCAACTTCGCCCCTGTCTACCGCCTGCCCTGGCCCCACACTGCAAACTGGGGAACGTGACCGGCGGAAAACTCGTTTTTATTGTCGATTCCCCCGTGTGGCACGCCAAATTGCGACTTGCCGCACCCGAATTGATCAACTTGGCCCGATCCATCGGGTTTGCAGCCACCGAAGTGGTTGCGAAGACTACAACCGCCCCTTTCCAGCGGCCTGAGCCGGCCGGACTTGCGGTGAAACCCATGTCGGAAGCTTCGCGCAATGCGCTCAAAGCCGCCTTGGCATCCCTGGACGATCCGAACTCCGCCGGATCCAATGAGGGCAAGGACCCCACTCCTGAACACCGGGGCGGCCGGGCCAAACGTTGAATCCGGCGCGCACAGGCCGAAGCATGGTACCCAGCAAAGGCAATGCGTTCGTTATCGAATAGTTAAATTATTGTGAATTCGTGGCCAGCGAACGTTGCCGGTTCACAGTTCCGGCCAAATCGGCCCGTCCGCCGGTGGCGGGTGTTCAGACAGCTAGTACGGGGCTGCCGTAAATCACGGGCGCAGGGCTGGCCGAGGCCTCGAAAGTCACTTCTTCCCAAGCCGAACGTTCGACCATCAGGGCCCGCACCAACTTATTGTTGAGCGCATGGCCGGACTTGAAGCCTTCGTATGCGCCCAGGATGGGGTGCCCAGCCAGGTAAAGGTCGCCGATGGCGTCCAGGATCTTGTGGCGCACGAATTCGTCGGCGTAGCGCAGGCCGTCGTCGTTGAGCACGCGGAATTCGTCCAGCACGATGGCGTTGTCCATCGATCCGCCCAAGCCCAGGTTGCGCTCACGCATGTATTCCAGGTCGCGCATGAAACCGAAGGTGCGCGCGCGCGCGACTTCCTTGGTATAGGCGGCGGTAGAGAAATCGATCTCCGCGCGCGACTGCGAAGCGGGGATCATCGGATGATCGAACTCCACGGTGAAGCCGACCTTGAAGCCGTCGTACGGCACGAAGCGCGCGATCTTGTCGCCGTCGCGCACTTCCACCGGGTGCAGGATGCGCAGGAAACGCTTGGCCGCGTTCTGTTCGACCACACCGGCGGACTGCAACAGGAACACGAAGGGACCGGCGGAGCCGTCCATGATCGGCAGCTCGGCCGAAGACAGTTCCACATAAGCGTTGTCGACGCCCAAGCCGGCCATTGCCGACATCAGGTGCTCGACAGTCATCACCTTGGCGCCATCGCGACTCAGGCCGGTGCACAGGGTGGTCTCGCTAACCAGCTCGGCGTTGGCGGGAATCTCCACCACAGGGTCCAGATCGACGCGGCGAAACACGATGCCGTTGTCCACTGGAGCAGGACGCAGGGTCATGTAGACCTTTTCCCCACTGTGCAACCCCACGCCCGTGGCGCGGATCACATTCTTGAGGGTGCGCTGCTGGGTCATGAGGGCGAGGCTGAAGCGAGTGTCGAACAGTCGGCGAGAATAGCACGCAGGTGCCTGAATCCTAACGAAAGAATCGATCTGTCCCACACCTGAAACAATGCCCGGCGGCGGGGCTCAGGGACAAAAAGCTGCCGGGCCGGACAAGCCCGGCAGCGAAGGGACAGGACAGTCTTCCATCGCGGACGCCCTAAGGTGTCCGCGACCAACTCCTTGCTTCCCTCTCCCCATTAGGAGAGAGGGCTTGAATCAGTCCGCCTGGCGGCGCAGGAAAGCCGGGATATCCAGGTAATCGCCCGGCAGGTCGGCGGTCGCCGGAGCGGCGGCCGGCAGGGAAGCCGGTTCGGCGCTGCCGCGACGCAGGCCCAGCCCGCTGACCGCATTGGCCACCGGATCCATCATGGCGTTGGCGTCATAAGCCATGCCCGTGGTGGCGTCGCGGACCAGCTTGATCGGCGCGCGCATCGGTTCGCGCAGGCTGTTGCTTTCGCCACGGCCCAGCGGCTGGCGTACGGCGGCGGTGCGGTTCAGGCCGGTGGCGACCACGGTGACGCGGACTTCGTCCTGCATGTCCGGGTCCAGCACGGTGCCCAGGACCACGGTGGCGTCCTCGGCGGCGAAGCCTTCGATGGTGCGGCCCACTTCGTCGAACTCGGCCATGGTGAAATCCGGGCCAGCAGTGATATTGACCAGGATGCCGTTGGCGCCGGACAGATTGACGTCGTCCAGCAGCGGATTCTGGATCGCCGCCTCGGCCGCCGCCTGCGCGCGGTCGTCGCCGCGGGCAGAACCGGTACCCATCATGGCCAGGCCCATTTCGCTCATCACGGTACGCACGTCGGCGAAGTCGACGTTGATCAGGCCCGGACGCACGATCAGGTCGGCGATGCCCTGCACGGCGCCCAGCAGCACGTCGTTGGCGGCACGGAACGCCTGGATCATGGTCGCATTGCGGCCCAGCACGGTAATGAGCTTCTCGTTGGGAATGGTGATCAGCGAATCGCAGTGGTGGCTGAGCTCTTCGATGCCCTTCAGCGCGACCTGCATGCGGCGGCGGCCTTCGAACGGGAAAGGCTTGGTGACCACGGCCACAGTCAGGATGCCCATCTCCTTGGCGAGCTGCGCCACGACCGGTGCGGCGCCGGTGCCGGTGCCGCCGCCCATGCCGGCGGTGATGAACACCATGTCGGCGCCTTCCAGCGCGGCGATGATGCGCTCGCGATCTTCCAATGCCGCTTGCCGACCAACCTCCGGATTGGCGCCTGCGCCCAGACCCTTGGTGACGTTGCCGCCCAGCTGCAACTGAGTCTTGGCGCCGCAGTTGTTGATGGCCTGCGAGTCGGTGTTGGCGGTGACGAATTCAACGCCTTCCACGCTGCTGCTGACCATGTGCGCGACCGCGTTGCCGCCGCCGCCGCCGACGCCGATGACTTTAATCACCGCATTCGGAGCCATTCTTTCAACCAGTTCGAAATGTGCCATGTCCATGTCCTCGTAATAGTTATGTTGTGTATCGAATCAATCGGGTTGTCGCTCAATTCCCGTTCTTGCCTTCCCACCTCACGCAACCGCGCCGTCGCGGTTACGCCAAACTCCTGTGCGGCTTCAGAACTCGCCGCGGTACCAGTTCTTCAATTTGTTGAACAGGCTTCCGGTCTTGCCCAGTGGCAAGGACGGACGCCGCGGATGCTCGATCTGACTGCCCATCAGCAGCAGGCCCACGCCGGTGGCGTGCACCGGGTTGCCGACCACTTCGCCCAGGCCGGTGACATGCTGCGGAATGCCGATGCGCACCGGCATCTGCAGCATTTCCTCGGCCAGTTCGACCACGCCTTCCATCTTCGAAGCGCCGCCGGTCAGCACCATGCCGGCGCGCACCAGTTCTTCGAATCCGGAGCGGCGCAGTTCGGCCTGCACCATCTCGAAGATTTCCTCGTAACGGCCCTGCACCGCCTGCGCCAGCGAATGGCGCGGCAGGCGGCGCGGCGGACGGTCGCCGACGCTGGGCACCTGGATGCTTTCCTCGGCGGTGGCCAGCTGCGCCAGCGCGCAGGCGTAACGCACCTTGATTTGCTCGGCCTCGGGCGTGGGCGTGCGCAGCATGTGCGCGATGTCGTTGGTGACGTGGTCGCCGGCGATGGGCAGCGAAGCCGTGTGGCAGATCGCGCCCTGCACGAACACGGCCAGGTCGGTGGTGCCCGCGCCCATGTCGACCAGCACCACGCCAAGTTCGCGCTCGTCGCTGGTCAGCACGGCCACGCTGGAGGCCAGCGAAGAAAGAATCAGGTCGTCGATCTGCAAGCCGCAGCGCTGCACGCACTTGCTGATGTTGGCCGCGGCCGACTGCGCGCATACCACCAGGTGGGCGTGCACTTCCAGGCGCACGCCGGTCATGCCGACCGGATTGCGAATGCCTTCCTGCGAATCGTCCAGCACGTATTCGCGCGGGATGGCGTGCAGGATCTTCTGGTCGGCGGGGATGGCCACTGCCTTGGCCGCTTCCAGCACGCGATCCAGATCGCCCCAGGTCACTTCGCCGTCGCGGATCGGCACGATCCCGGGCGAATTCTTGCACTGCACGTGCGCGCCGGAGATGGAAGCGTAGACCGAACGGATTTCGCAGCCCGCCATCAGCTCGGCTTCTTCCACCGCGCGCTGGATCGACTGCACGGTGGATTCGATATCCACCACCACGCCGCGCTTGAGTCCGCGCGATTCGTGCGATCCGATGCCGATCACTTCGATGGGGTTGCCCGGCGAGTATTCACCGACCAGCGCGGTGACCTTGGAAGTGCCGATGTCGAGACCGACGATCAGAGATTTGTCGCCCTTGCGATTCATGTGCTTGCCTGCGTCTGTAACGTGCCGCCAGCGGCGGCAGGAATGGAGGACGATGCCTCCGGAACGGCTGGCTTCGTAGTCGACCAGCTCAATGCAAAACCATTGGTGTAACGCAGGTCCGCACGCTCCAACGGCAGCGCATTGCGCGCTAGCAGCTGCGGCAACATCCGCGCGAATCGGCCCAGGCGCGGACGCGCATCGGCCCGGCCCACCACCACCTGGGTGCCGTTGCTCAGGGCCAGCGACCAGCTGCCGCGGCGGTCCATGACCAGGCTGTCGACCTTGAAGCCGATCGGCGCGAACAGTTCGCGCGATTCGTTGTAGAGCTTCACCACTTCCTGCACCTGCGAATCGGGGCCGCCGAGCTGCGGCAGCGCATCAGCGCGCATCTCCTTCGGCACCGGGAACAACCGCCCCTGCTCCGACAGCAGCCGATCCTTGCCCCAGCGCGCGAACGGCTTGTGTTCGACGATCTCGATCTCCAACACGTCCGGCCAGCGCTTGCGCACCTCGGCATGTTCGACCCAGGGCAACTTTTCCACCGCGTCCTGTGCGCCCTGCAAACGCGCGGCGAAAAAGCCGGGCTTGGCGTAAGGCAGGACCACCGCACGCAACTGAGCAGGATCGACACGCTCGAACTCGCCATGCACGCGTAGTTTGGTCAGCGGCCAGCGCTCGGCGCCGATCCATCCGTTCATGACCGCGACCACCGGCAGCACGACCAGCGCCAGGGCCAGCAGCCAAGTGAAGATGCGCAGCGCGGCGTTCATCGGCCGGCCACCTCCGGCAGCGTGGTTTCCAGGATCCGCCAGCACAGTTCTTCGAAACCGATACCGGCCTGCTGCGCCGCCTTGGGCACCAGCGAATGACTGGTCATGCCCGGCGCGGTATTCACTTCCAGCAAGTAGAAGTTGCCGCTGGCGCGGTCGCGCATCACATCGACGCGGCCCCAACCACGGCAGTCCACCGCATTGAATGCCTCGACCGCGATCCGTCCGATCTCGGCTTCATCGGCGCCTTCCAGACCCGGGCACAGATACTGCGTGTCGTCGGCGACGTACTTGGCGTGGTAGTCGTACCAAAGCCCTTTCGGCACGATGCGGACGGAAGGCAATGCGACGCCGCCCAGAATCGGCACGGTGAGCTCGTCGCCGATGACCATCTGCTCCATCAACAGTTCGCCTGGATAGCGCGCAGCCAGATCCAACGCCGCCTGCAGATCGCCTTCATCGACCACGCGCGAGATGCCGACGCTGGAACCTTCGCACGAGGGTTTAACGATCAACGGCAGGCCGATGGCGCTGGCGGCAATATGCACATCGTCGCCTTTCGCCAACCGCCGGTAGGCGGGCGTGGGCAAACCGACCGACATCCACACTTGCTTGCAACGGATCTTGTCGAGCGCCAGCGCGGAGCCCAGTACGCCAGAACCGGTATACGGGACGCCCAGCGCTTCCAGCAGGCCCTGCAGCACGCCGTTCTCGCCTTCGCCACCGTGCAGGATGTTGAAGACACGATCGAACTTCTTCTGCGACAGCGCTTCGGTCAGCGCAGTCACGCCGTCGACGGCAGTCGCATCGACCCCGCGCGCCAGCAACGCCGCCAGCACATTGCGGCCGGAGTCCAGCGACACTTCGCGCTCGCTTGAGGTGCCGCCCAGCAACACGGCGACCCGACCGAATGCCTTCGGGTCGGTGACGGTCTGCGCGGGGATTGCGTACTTGCTCATTCGTGCTTTCCCACTAAATGCCCGCTTCCTCCAAAACCCTGGGTGGCGATGTCCTGGGCGACATGGCCGATGTCGCCTGCACCCATCAGCAGCAACAGATCGCCGTCCTGCAGCAGGTCGGGCAACACGCCGGCCAATTCGGACACTTGGCTGACCACCACCGGCTCGTTGCGGCCGCGCGCACGGATGGCGCGCGCCAGCGACTTGGCGTCCGCACCGGCGATCGGCGCTTCGCCCGCGGGATAAACCTCGCTCAGGACCAACGCATCCACTTCGGACAACACCGCGGCGAAGGCATCGAACTGGTCGCGGGTGCGGCTGTAGCGATGCGGCTGGAAGGCGACGACAAGACGCTTGTCCGGCCATCCGCCGCGCGCCGCGGCGAATACGGCGGCGAGTTCGCGCGGGTGGTGACCGTAGTCGTCGACCAGCCTGACCCGCGCGCCATTGGGCGTGGTGATTTCGCCCAGGTCGTTGAAGCGCCGGCCGATACCCGAGAATTTCTCCAGCGCATTGGCGATGTCCTGCGGCGCGACGCCGAGCTGCCAGCCGATGGCCGCCGCCGCGAGCGCGTTCTGCACGTTGTGGCGACCGGGCAAGGCCAGCTTGACCTTCACCTGCGTATCTTCCGGCAGGCGCAGGATGAAGCGCATGCATCCGCCTTCCTGGGTAACCTCCTCGGCGCGCACGTCGGCGTTCTCAGCGAAGCCGTAGCTCATCACGTGACGCGGCGTATCGGCCGCCAGTGCGGCTACTTCCGCATCATCGATGCACAGCACCGCCAGTCCATAGAATGGCAGGCGTTGCAGAAATTCGGCGAACGCGGCCTGGACTTTCGAGAAATCGTTGTCGTAGTTTTCCAGATGGTCCGAATCGATGTTGGTGATCACCGCCATCAGCGGATTCAGGCGCAAGAAACTGCCGTCGCTTTCGTCCGCCTCCGCAACCAACCACTGGCCATCACCGAGCTTGGCGTTGGCGCCCGCGGCGAGCAGCTGGCCGCCGATGACGAAGGTCGGATCCAGTCCGCCTTCGCTCAATACCGCTGCCGTCAAACTCGTCGTGGTGGTCTTGCCGTGGGTACCGGCCACGGCGATGCCGCGGCGAAAACGCATCAGCTCGGCCAACATCGCCGCGCGCGGCACGATGGGAATGCGCTGCGAACGCGCTTCCATCAGTTCCGGGTTGTCGTGCTTGATAGCGCTGGACACCACCACGCAGTCCGTACCGAGCACGTTGGATGCGTTGTGCCCGCGCATCACCCGCGCGCCCAGCGACACCAAACGGCGCGTGGCGGCGTTGTCGGCGTTGTCCGAACCCGACACTTCATAGCCGAGCGTGCACAGCACTTCCGCTATCCCGCTCATGCCGGAGCCGCCTATGCCCACGAAATGTACGCGGCGGAATTCCTGGGCCAGGTTGCCCGTGTGTTGCAAGCGGCGTTCGCGTGCGGCGGCCATCATCATGCGGCGCGTTCCAGTTCGGATTCTTCAAGAATGATGTCGGCGATGCGTTCGGCCGCATCGGGCTTGGCC
This sequence comes from Pseudoxanthomonas sp. P4_B2, assembly GCF_056402315.1. NCBI lineage: Bacteria > Pseudomonadati > Pseudomonadota > Gammaproteobacteria > Lysobacterales > Lysobacteraceae > Pseudoxanthomonas > Pseudoxanthomonas sp. P4_B2. The sequence continues at coordinate 136,944 of NZ_JBFUHQ010000004.1, read as the reverse complement.
AGCGAGCGAGCGGCGTTGGCCATCGCCAGGCGGCGGGCGGGATCGGAGGCAAGCTCGCTCAGAACCTGCTGCAGACGCGACGCTAGCTGGTCGTCTTGCTTCAGCAATACCGCGGCGCCGTGTTCGACCAGGTACATCGCGTTCTTGGTCTGGTGGTCGTCAACGGCAGCGGCGAAGGGAACCAGCACGCTGCCGATGCCGGCGGCGCACAGTTCGGCGAGCGTGGACGCGCCCGCGCGGCAGACCACCAGATCGGCCCAGGCGTAGGCTTCGGCCATGTCGACGATGAAGCTCTCCACACTGGCGATCACATCGGTCTCGGCATAGGCGCGCATCGCTTCCTCGCGCATCTTTTCGCCGCACTGGTGGCGCACCTCGATGCGGAATACGGACAACGCCGAGAGCGCCTGCGGCAGCGCGAGATTCAAAGCACGCGCGCCCTGGCTGCCACCCAGCACCAGCAATCGCAACGGCTCTGCCCTTCCGGCGAAACGTTGCACGGGCGTTGGCAACCCGGCGATCTCGTCACGCACCGGATTGCCCACCGCTTCTTCGCGAGCCGGGAAGCTGCCGGGAAAACCGGCAAGGATGCGTCGCGCGAACTTCGCCAGCACGCGGTTGGTGAAACCGGGTGCGCGATTCTGTTCGTGCACCAGCAACGGACGGCCCTGCAGGCGCGCGGCCATGCCGCCAGGGCCTGCGGCGAAACCACCGAAGCTGACCACCGCACGCGGCGAGCGCTGGCGCAGCACCGAACCCGCGCGGCGAATCGCCTTGAATACGCGCAACGGTGCGCCCAGCAAGGCGAGTCCACCCTTGCCGCGCACGCCGGAGATGGCGATGGTGTCCAACGGAATGCCGTGCTGGGGAACCAACCGCGTTTCCATTGCGCCTTCCGCGCCCAGCCAGGTCACCGGCACGCCGCGCGCGCGCAGCACCTTGGCCACGGCCAGTGCAGGGAAGATATGGCCGCCGGTGCCGCCTGCAAGGATCATTACCGGAGCCGCATCGCCAAGGCGAAGCGGCGTGACTGGCGCGTCGTTGCGTGCGCTCATGCGATCCTCTCGAAGGTCGGTTCGACGCGCGAGTTCAGGCGGCTGGTGCCGCGCATCGGCGCTTGCTTCGCGGTAGCGGGCGCAGCCGTTGCCGGCGCCTCCGCGACCGGCGCCGCTTCGCCGCGCAACAAAGCGACCTGGCGCTCCGCGCGATTCAGTTCGTAGGAAACCCGCAACAGCAATCCCATCGCCACGCAGGTCATCATCACGCTGGAGCCACCGGACGAGATCAACGGCAGGGTCAGGCCTTTGGTCGGCAGCAGGCCCAAATTGACGCCGATCGAGACGAAGCTCTGCATGCTGATCCACAGCGCGATGCCGAATGCGCAGTAACCGGCGAAGTGCCGGCGCATTTCCACGCAGCGCAAACCCAGATGGAAAGCGCGGCCGGCCAGCACTGCGTACAATGCGATCACGGCGCAGACGCCGACGAAACCAAGCTCCTCTCCGATGACGGAGAAGATGAAGTCGGTATGCGCCTCGGGCAGATAGTTCAGCTTCTGCACCGAACCACCCAGCCCCACGCCCCACCACTCGCCCCGACCGACCGCCATCAGCGCGTTGCTCAGTTGGTAGCCGGAGCCGAGCTGGTCTTCCCACGGATTCATGAAAGAAGTGATGCGCCGCATGCGGTACGGCTCGAGGATCGCGATGAAAGCGAAGATGGGCAGGCCGATCACGATCGGCGCGGACATGCGCGGCAGGTTCACGCCGCCCAGCACCAGCATGCCAGCGGTGATCGCGAGCAACAGCGTGGAAGAACCGAAGTCGGGTTGCAGCAGCAGCATGCCGACCAAAGCCACCGCCACGCCGAGCGGCTTGAGCATCGCCGGCCAAGTGGCGTTGACTTCATCGCGGAAGCGCACCAGGTAGCTCGATAACCATACGATGTAGAGCACCTTCACCGCTTCCACGACCTGGAACCGGGAAATACCCAGGTTGATCCAGCGTTTGGCGCCGTTCACGCTGCTGCCCAGACCCGGAACGAACACACAGGCGAGCAGTACGAAACATGCGAGCAGCAACCATTGGTTGTAGTGTTCGATCGCCTTGAGTTCGGTGCGCATCGCCACGTATGCCAGGCCAATACCCAGACCAAGGAAGACCACATGCCGGGTGAGGTAGTAGAACGGATTGCTGTCCATGGCGATCGAGCTGGACGCGACCATCACCACCCCTAGCGCGGCCAACGCCAGTACTACCGCGAGCAACCACGGGTCGTAGCGGCCGCCGATCGCTTCCAGTCGGGTGGCCTGGCGGGGAGGAGTGTTGATGGGAGCGCCGTTCATCAGCGCACCTTCAACGTGGCCAGACCGACGAGGACCAGCACTACCGAGATGATCCAGAAGCGCACGATCACGCGCGGCTCAGGCCAGCCCTTCAGTTCGAAGTGGTGGTGGATGGGCGCCATGCGGAACACGCGCTTGCCAGTCAGCTTGAACGACGCCACCTGGATCATCACCGACAAGGTTTCGATGACGAAGATGCCGCCCATGATCACCAGCACTAGTTCCTGGCGAACGATCACCGCAACCGTTCCCAGCACCGCGCCCAGCGCCAACGCGCCGATGTCGCCCATGAACACCATGGCCGGATAGGTGTTGAACCACAGGAAGCCGAGCCCCGCGCCGGCGATGGCTGCGCAGATGATCACCAGTTCGCCGGCGCCCGGCACCTGCGGGATCTGCAAGTAGGCGGAAAACACCGCGTTGCCCGAAGCGTAGGCGAACACGCCGAGCGCGCACGCAACCAGCACCGTGGGCATGATCGCCAGGCCGTCGAGGCCGTCGGTAAGGTTCACCGCATTGGAGAAGCCGACGATCCAGAAATAAGCGATGGCGATGAAGCCGATGCCTGCCAGCGGCAAGGCGACGCTCTTGATCATCGGAATGTAGAACGTGGTCGACGCGGGAACCGACGGGTCGGCGGTCATGAACAAAAAAATGCCCGCGGCCAGTCCGAAGATCGACTGCAACAAATACTTCCAACGGGACTTCAACCCGTTGGGATCGCGTTTGACGATCTTGATCCAGTCGTCGTACCAGCCGATCGCACCGAAGGCCAACATCACCAGCAGCACCACCCAGACGTAGCGGTTGCGCAGATCGCCCCACAGCAGCACCGACAGCAGCACGGTCATCAGGATGAGCGCACCGCCCATGGTCGGCGTACCGGCCTTGGTGAAATGGGTCTGCGGACCGTCCTGGCGGATCGGCTGACCACCCTTGAACTGCGCAAGGCGACGGATCACCGCCGGGCCCAGCCATAGCGACAGGAATAGCGACGTGAGCGCCGCCAGGATGCCGCGGAAAGTCAGATAACCGAACAGCCCGAATAGGCTTTCCAGTTGCTGCAACCAGCGTGTCAATTCAAGCAGCATGCGATGCGCCCTCCCCGGTGGACAGCAATGCGGTCACGATGCGGTCCATCGCGCTTCCCCTCGATCCTTTCACCAGGCAGCGCACTGTTTGCGGCTGCGCGAACTGCTGCAGATCGACGCGCAGCGCGTCGGTCAAGGCCGCATGCGATTCGAAGCTGCGCGCGCCTTCACCGAAAGCCAAGGCTGCGGCCGCGCTCAGCGGGCCCAGCGTGTACAGGCGTCGGATACCGGCGGACTTGGCCTTGCGACCGGTGTCGGCATGCAGCGCCTCGCCTTCGGCGCCAAGTTCGCGCATGTCGCCCAGCACTAGCCACGCCTCACCGCCCGCAGCGGCCAAGGTGTCGATGGCGGCGACCAACGAACCCGGATTGGCGTTGTAGCTGTCGTCGATCAGCACCGCGCCGTTCGGCAGTGTGCGAGCGACCTGCCGTCCAGGCACCGGCTTGCTGTCCGCCAGGCCTTCGGCGATCGTCGTCGGCGCGACCCCGCAGGCCAGCGCCAGCGTGGCGGCGGCCAGGGCGTTGAGCACGTTGTGGCGACCAGGCAAGGATAGATCGACGGTAGCGTCGCCCTGGGGTGTGACCAGCACGAATCGCGACCCTTCCGCGCTGGTGCTGCCGTCAAGTGCGGTGATGTCGCGCGCGGTGACGTCCGCGCTGGCGTCCAGCCCGAAGCGGAGAATGCGCTTGCCTGCAGCAAGCTCTGCGAAGTATTCGGCAAAGGCGTCGTCGGCATTGATCACCGCCACGCCGTCGGCGGGCAATGCGGAATAGATCGCGCCCTTGGTCTCGGCCACACCCAGCAGGCTGCCCATGCGTTCCAGATGCGCCGAAGCGACGTTGTTCACCAACGCCACGTCGGGCGTGACGATATCGGTCAGATAGGCAATATCGCCCGGCTTGCCCGCGCCCATTTCGTAAATGGCGAAATCGGCATCGTCCGGCGCATCGATCACCGCCAGCGGCAGGCCGATCTCGTTGTTGCGGTTACCGGGGTTGAAATAGCTGTTGCCGGCGCGCTGCAGGATCGCCTGGGTCAGGATCTTGACGCTGGTCTTGCCGTTGCTGCCGGTGATGGCGACCACCTTGCTACCGCGATCCAGCTGCAGACTGGCCGCGATGCGCCCCAGGGCCACCTGCGTATCGGCCACGACGATCTGCGGAAGGTCCACTTCCACCACGTGATCCACCAGCAGCGCGTTTGCGCTGCGCATGGCCGCGTCGTAAGCGAAATCGTGGCCGTCGAAGCGTTCGCCGCGAATCGCCACATACAGACTGCCCGGCATCAGGCTGCGGGTATCGTTGGTCATTGTGTCGACCAGGATGTCTTCGCCGCGCAGTTCGCCATTGGCCCAGTGCGCTAGCAATGAAAGCGGAAGGCGCTTCATGCTCGCTCCTCGAGGTACTGACGCGCGACCGTCGTATCGTCGAATGGGTGCCGGACGCCAGCGACCTCCTGGTAAGGCTCGTGTCCCTTGCCGGCAATCAGCACGATGTCGTTCGGGCCCGCTTCGCCGATTGCGCGGGCGATGGCCTTGGCGCGGTCGCGCTGCACGACGACGGAGTCGGGCCTGGCGAAACCAGCGACGATGTCGGCGACGATGGCATCGCCGTCCTCCGCGCGCGGATTGTCGTCGGTGACGATCACCACGTCGGCTAGGCGTTCGGCGCTCGCCGCCATCTGCGGCCGCTTGCCGGTATCGCGTTCGCCGCCGCAACCGAATACGCAGATCAACCGTGCCGGGGCGTGATCGCGCAGACTGGTCAGCGCCTGTTCCAGCGCATCGGGCGTGTGCGCGTAGTCGATGACGACCAGAGGACGTTCGCCGTCGCCGCCGAGGCGGTTCATGCGTCCGGGGATCGGCTGTAGCCTGGAAAGCGTGCGGGCGATATCGGTCGGCGCATCCCCGAGCGCATGCAGCGCGCCGGCCACCGCCAACAAGTTGTCCACGTTGAAGCGTCCCAGGAGCTTGGATTGCACGCCATAGGCCTGGCCTTCGATCAGCAGGTCGAAGGCGATACCGCTGCCGTCGAGATTCAGGTTTTCCGCGCGCAACGCCGCGTTTTCCTCGCCCCGCGAACTCAGGCCGATACCTCGCACTTCCTGCGCCAACTGGCCGGACAACTCGCGGCCGAAGGCGTCGTCCAGGTTGATCACCGCCGCCTTCAACTCCGGCCATGCGAACAGGCGCGCTTTCGCTGCGCCGTAACCGGCCATGTCGCCGTGATAGTCGAGATGGTCGCGGGTGAGATTGGTGAACACGGCGACGTCGAAATGCACGTTATCCACGCGGCCCTGGTCGAGCGCGTGCGAACTCACTTCCATCGCCACCGCCTTGGCGCCCGCATCGCGCAACTGTGCGAGCAAGGCATGCATCTGCAGCACCAGCGGAGTGGTGAAGCCGGTCGCCACTACCTCGCCGTACAGGCCCGCGCCCAAGGTGCCGATGCTGCCCGCGCGTATGCCGCGCAAATGCCAGGCCTGAGCCAACAGCTGCACCGTAGACGTTTTGCCGTTGGTGCCAGTCACGCCCACCATCGACATATCGCGCGAAGGACGCGCATGGAACCGGTCCGCCATGTCGCCCATCCGCGCACGCAGTCCGGGGACGGCGATCGCATCGACGGGAACCTGGAACTCGGCCGGTGCTGGCGGTTCGAACAGGATGGCGCTGGCGCCCGCGGCCTGCGCCTGTTCGACGAAGCCCAATCCGTGCGCGCCGAAGCCGGCGATGGCGACGAAGGCGTCGCCCGGCTCGATATTGCGGCTGTCCAGCACCAGTCCGCGGATCACGATGTCGCGCGGAATCTCAACGTCCGGCAGCAAGTCCGCCAGGGCCATGGCGCGCCTCATTGCACATCGCCCGGCAGCGACACGGGTAGCGCGGCATGTACGTCGGCCGGAATGGCAGCTACTGGCAAAATCGCCGGCGTGTGCTTGCCATCGGCCTTTTCCTGCGCGGCGATCCAGGTCTCGATATCGTCCGGCGCCACATCCATCAGGCGCAGTGCGCCTTCCATGACGTTGTGGAACACCGGTCCGGCGACCAGGCCGCCGTAGTACGAGCCATTGGTCGGATCATTCACGACTACCGCCATCGCGAAACGGGGGTTGTCCACCGGCACCACGCCGGCGAAGAACGACAGATACTTGCGCGAATAACCGCCGCCGGACGCCTTGCGCGAAGTACCGGTCTTGCCAGCGACGTGGTAGCCGAGGATCGCGGCCTGGGTTGCGGTACCGCCGGGCTCGGTCACTGTCTGCATCATCTTCATCACCTCGGCCGCGATGGCCGGGTCGAGAACTTGTTGGGGCTCGTTGCGTTCGCCCTTGACGAAAGTCGGCTGAATCGCGCGCCCGCCGTTGGCCAGCGTGGCGTAGGCGTGTGCGACCTGGAGTGGTGTGACCGCAAGGCCATAGCCGTAAGACATGGTCTGCTTGCTGGTGCCGCTCCACTGGCCGGGCGCGGGGAACAGCCCGGCGGCTTCGCCGGGAAACCCGCTTCGCGTGCTCTGGCCGTAGCCCATCTTGCGGAAGAAATCGTAGAACTGACGGTTGTCCAAGCGGCTTGCGATCTTGGCCGCGCCCACGTTGGAGCTCTTTCGGATTACACCCGTAGTGTCGAGCACACCGTAGTTGTGCGTGTCGGTAGTACGGTACCTGCCATTGGGCATCCAGCCCGGACTGGTGTTGAACAAAGTCGCCGGCGTGATCACGCCGTTCTCGAGTCCCGCGGCGACGGTGAGGGGCTTGGCGGTCGAGCCGGGCTCGAACAGGTCGGTCACTGCGCGGTTCCGGTGCGCATCCGGCTTGCCCAGCGACGCCGCATTGGGATTGAAAGTGGGCAGGTTGACCATGGCCAGCACTTCGCCGGTGGCCACATCCAGCACCACCGCCGAACCGCTGCTCGCTCCATTGGAGATCAGCGCGTTGCGCAGTTCGCGATAAGCCAGGAACTGGATGCGGCGGTCGATGCTCAGGGTCAGGTCCTTGCCCGGCTGCGCCTGCTTGACCAGATCCACGTTCTCGACGATGCGGCCGCGGTTATCGCGGATGACTTTTTTAGCGCCCGGGCTGCCACGCAGCCATTCGTCGAACGCCAGCTCGACGCCTTCCTGTCCACGGTCGTCGATGTTGGTGAAGCCCAGCACGTGGGCCATGGCTTCGCCCTGCGGGTAGAAGCGGCGGAACTCGCGCTTCGAATACACGCCGGGCACGCCGTGGGCCAGGATCTTCTTCGCCTCGTCGGGGTTGATCCGACGCTTGAGGTAATAGAACTCTTTTTCCGCGCGCTGGCTGATGCGGCTGGTGAGCGTATCCAGCGGTTCGCCCAGCGCTCTGGCCAACTCCGGCAGGCGGTCCGGCGTCTTGAGCAGTTCCTTGGGGTCGCACCAGATCGACTCGACCGGAGAAGACACCGCCACCGGCTCGCCGTTGCGGTCGGTGATCATGCCGCGCGAGGTCGGGATTTCGATGTCGCGGACGAAGCGCTCGTTGCCTTCGCGCTGGTAGAAGTCGCGGTTGACCAACTGCACGTAGGCCGCGCGGCCGATCAGGCTGACCGAGCACAATCCCAACGCGCAAACGACCAGCAGTACCCGACCGCGCAAATTGAAGCGCGCGCGGTTGCGGCCGCGCGGCGCGGGGTTCTTGTCCCTGCCCTTCATGGACGCACCACCACGACATCGCCCGCTTCCGGGAATTTCATGCCCAGACGCAGGCGCGCGATCTGATCGATACGATTGCTTTCGGCCACGGTGGCCTGCTCCAGTTGCAAGCGGCCGAATTCGATGTTGAGTTCGTCGCGCACCTTTTCCAGCTGCGCCAGTTCGACGAACAACAGACGGTGGCGATGGCGCGCATACACCACGCCGATCGCGGAGGCGATGCCGCCCAGGATCAGCACCACTATCAGAAAGCGGCTCATGCGGCGGCTCCGAGTTTCTCGGCCACACGCAGCACCGCGCTGCGAGCGCGCGGATTGGCGGAGGTCTCGGCGGCGTCGGCGCGCTGGGCGTCGCCGATGGCCTTGAGCGTGGGCACGAATACGTCCAGCTCCGGCAAGCGGCGATTGGCCGGCGGCGCCTTGGCATGCCGCGCGATGAAACGCTTGACGATGCGGTCTTCCAGCGAATGGAAACTGATTACGGCCAGGCGACCGCCGGCCTTCAGACGCTCCAGCGCGCCGTCCAGCCCGGTTTCCAGATCGGCCAACTCGCGATTGATGTGGATGCGGATGGCCTGAAAAGTACGCGTGGCTGGATTGATGTCGTGCTTGCCACGGCCGACCACGGCGCCTAGCAGATCTGCCAGGTCGGCGGTGCGGGTGAAGGGCTTTTCGGCACGGCGCGCGACGATGGCCTTGGCGATGCGTCGGCTCAGCCGTTCCTCGCCGTAGGTCCAGAGCACGTCGGCGATCTCCGCTTCGTCCGCGCGTGCGATCCACTGCGCGGCGCTCTCGTCGCTGTCCGGGTCCATGCGCATGTCCAGCGGACCGTCCTTGCCGAAGCTGAAACCGCGTTCGGCCACGTCCAGCTGCGGCGAGGAAACGCCGAGATCGAGCAGGATTCCGTCGAGCCCGGCCGCGGTCGCGTCCCAATCGGCGAGCGTGGCGAAACTGCCGCGGCGAATCTCGACGCGCGCATCGCCGGCGAACGACTGTTCGGCGTGGGCGATCGCTTCGGGATCCTTGTCCATCAGCAGCAGCCGGCCTCCCGGGCCGAGTCTTTGCAGCACGCCGCGCGCATGTCCGCCGCGCCCGAAGGTGCCATCCAGGTAGGTTCCGTTCTCTCGCACCTGCAGCCCTTCCATGACCTGCACAAACATCACTGGCAGATGCCGCGCGGGAAGGTGGCCGGCCTGCGCTTCGCCGCGCATCCGGGCACCGTCCGTCACAGCTTCAGGTCGAGCATGTGCTCGCTCAGATCGTCGTCGGACAAGGTCTGACGGATCTGCGCGTGATGCGCCTGCTCGCTCCACAATTCGAATTTGTCGCCCATGCCCAGCAGCACGGCTTTTTTCTCGATACCCACTGCGCTGCGATGGCTGGCCGGAATGCTGATGCGCCCATTGCCGTCCAACTCCACCGGCGTCGCGGCGCCCACCAGCTTCAACTGCAGGTTGCGATGCGCACGCTGGGTGCTAGGCAACGCATTGACCGAGTCGCGGACGCGCTGCCATTCCTTCTCGGGATACAGGTACAGGCAGCCCAGTTCGAAGGGGTTGTAGGCGATCACCAGCCGATTGGCGCATTCGCGCCCGACAAGTTCGCGATAGGCGGTGGGCACCGCCAATCGGCCCTTATCGTCAACTGTGATGGCGGTCTCACCTTGGAACACGACCCCTGCACCCACGAAATCCGCTGGAAGGCGGCAATTGAACCACGAAAAACCACTAATAACCCGGTTTTCCCTCTGACGCCCACCTTAGCACCGGCCGAAAGGTTGTCAACAGGGAAGACAGGAATGAATCGTCTTTTACTTCAATAGCTTGCGAGATACTTCACAAACTTGTTCAAGGGTTATCCACAAGCTGCTGTTTAGTCTCAAATTTTGAGATTAGGCCTGGATTCAGTGGCGTGGAGAGGATGTGAATAAGATGAATCTCTCTGGCTCTTGAGACTTCTTCACTGGCAGTTGATTGCGCGGACACCGAAAATCACCGGCATGTGCCTGGTCGCCGTCGCCTGGAAGATCCACCCCCGCTGGCGGCTGCTGATGGCCGGCAATCGCGATGAATTTCATGCCCGTCCCACGGCCGGGCTGGCGGTGTGGTCGGAGTCGTCCGGCATCCGGGCCGGTCGCGACCTTCAATCCGGCGGCACCTGGGTGGGAATCGAGGGGCGCGGACGCGCTGCGGTAGTGACCAATGTGCGCGACCCGTTGGCGCAGACGCTTTCGGGTCCCTCGCGCGGAGCGCTGCCGGTGGGTTTTCTGCAAGGCACGGACGATGCCGCCCGCCATGGCCGCGACTTGATGGCGAACACAGGCAATTACTCGCCTTTCAATCTGCTGATCGCCGATGCGGATTCGTGCGAATACATCGGCAACCATCCCGTAGCCGAACATCGCACCATCGCGCCGGGCATCCACGGCATGTCCAATGGCGGCTTCGATATTCCCTGGCCGAAGACGCGGCGCCTTTGCGAGGCCATGCGCAAGTGGTCGGAGACCGACGCGATCGATCCGGCGCCGTTGTGGCACGCGCTTGCGGACGAGCATGCCGCCGACGATGCGGAACTCCCCGACACCGGAGTCGGCCTGGAACTGGAACGCAGGCTCTCCCCCGCCTTCATCCGCGGCCCCCTCTATGGCACCCGCGCCAGCACCATCATCGCCCTCGACTACCAGGGACGCGGCTACATCAGCGAACGCAGATTCGGCCCCGATGGCGTTTTTGAAGGCGAAACCACGCTTTTCAACGACGCGTAGGAGCGACGTGAGTCGCGGCGGAAAAGATTTCTTGCGAAAAAATATTCGCGACTCACGTCGCTCCTACGACATCGCAACAAAGAGCGAAGCAACAGCCCCCTTTAGTAAAGGGGGCGCCGCGACAGCGGCGGGGAATTGGAAGCACAAGCCCGGGGCCCATAGTTGCAACACAACTATGGGGCTTCTATTGACGCAAAGCGCCAATAGAAGCGGCGGAGCCGGCCGATAAGCCGGGTTCTGTCGTGGACAGTCATTCCTCTAGGCGCAACGTCGCCGTTACGCTCAAGCAACCTACCCGGACCCGACGCGGGCCGCGTCATGAGGTCCCTATTTGGTCTTGCTCCCGGTGGGGTTTGCCGTACCGGTCTGTTGCCAGACTCGCGGTGCGCTCTTACCGCACCATTTCACCCTTACCACGCGTTCCGAAGAACCGTTCGGCGGTATCTTTCTGTTGCACTATCCGTCGGCTCGCGCCGCCCAGGCATTACCTGGCACCGTGCCCTGTGGAGCCCGGACTTTCCTCGGCACTCTTGCGAGTGACGCGACTGTCTGGCCGACTCCGCCGCGTGCATTGTCGCACGCATGCGCTGACTAGCCCGCAAACCAGACCGACACCGCACCGCCCAGACCCATCACCAACACCACCAGCCACGGCGGCAACTTCGCCCACATCAGCGCAGCCACACCCGCGATCACCCATGCCACGTCGCGCCAGTCGCGCACTGCAGTCGTCCAGAGCGGGTCATAGAGCGCGGCCAGCAACAGCCCCACCACCGCTGCATTCACGCCTGCCAGCGCCGCCTGCACACCATGCTGACCGCGTAGCCGCGACCAGAACGGCAATACGCCAAGCACCAGCAAGAAGGAAGGCAGGAAGATCGCAAGCAGGCACAGCACGCCGCCGATCCAGCCGCCCGACCCCGTGGACATCGCAGCGCCCAGAAACGCAGAAAAAGTGAACAAAGGCCCAGGCATCGCTTGGGCCGCGCCGTAACCGGAGAGGAATTCGTCGGCGCCGATCCAGCCGGGCGACACCACTTCGGCCTGCAGAAGCGGCAGCACCACATGACCGCCGCCGAAGACCAGAGCGCCGCTGCGATAAAACGCGTCGAACACCCGCAAATCCGAAAAGGAGGAATACTGCGCGGCCAGCGGCAACAGTAGCAACAGCGCGAGGAACAGCGTCAGCATGGCCAACCCCGTGCGCAGGGACAGCGAAATCGTCAGACCTTCGCCGTTCATTGGGCTACCTAGGCGCCGCAGCGCCAGACCCGCCACCGCGCCCAGCGCGATGACACCCACCTGTACCCATGCCTGCGGCCACCACAGCACCAACAACGCGGCAACCGCCGCCAGCAATACGCGCGTCCAATCGATGCAGAACATGCGCGCCATGCTCCACACCGCCTGCGCGACCACGGCGACCGCCACCAACTTCAATCCATGCAGCGCACCGATGGGCAGCGCGGCGCCCCAATGTGTGAGTCCGAGCGCGAAAAGAATCATGAGAACTGCCGACGGCAGCGTGAATCCGCACCAAGCCGCCGCCGCGCCACCGATACCTGCGCGAGACATGCCAATGGCCATGCCCACCTGGCTGCTGGCCGGTCCGGGCAGGAACTGGCACAACGCGATCAGCTCTGCGTATTCGCTTTCGCTCAGCCAACCGCGGCGCGCGACGAACTCGTCGCGGAAATAACCCAGGTGCGCAATAGGACCGCCGAACGACGTGAGACCCAGGCGCAGAAACACGCGGAATACGCCCCAGACTCCCGCTTCGGCCCGCTCGTCGGGAGACGCCGATCCCCGCACCTCGATCAGTCCGCTCCGCCCTGCCCGTACAGCGCTTTGCGCGGCGCGCCGCTGATCTCCGCCGCCAGTTTGGCCGCTGTCGAAGGTGGCAGGTGCTCGCTCAACTTCGCGTACAGGCGCTTGCCTTCGATCAACTGCGCTTCCTCGTCGTCGCCCGCGCCCTGCACCATCACCACGAACTCGCCCTTGCGCTGGTTGTCGTCGGCTTCCACCTGCGCGTGCAGTTCGGCGAGGGTGCCATCGAGCACCGTCTCGAACAGCTTGGTCAGCTCGCGCGCGATCACCGCGATGCGGTCGTCGCCGAACACGCTACGCATGTCGGCCAGGGATTCGGCGATGCGATGCGAGGATTCGTAGAAGACCAACGTGCGGGTTTCGCTGGCCAAGCGGCCCATGCGTTCGCGGCGTGCGGAGGACTTGGCCGGCAGGAAGCCCTCGAAGGTGAAGCGATCGCTGGGCAACCCAGCCACGCTGAGCGCGGCGATCGCCGCGCATGCGCCGGGAATGGGGCTGACCCGCAAACCCGCTGCGCGCGTGGCGCGGACCACGCGGTAACCGGGATCGCTGACCAGCGGCGTGCCCGCATCGCTGACCAGCGCCAGCGAGTCGCCGCCGAAGAGGCGTTCGACGATGCGCTCGGACATCGCTTCTTCGTTGTGCTCGTGCAGGGCCAGCAAAGGTCGATCGATGCCGAAATGGGACAGCAGTTGACGGGTATGGCGCGTGTCCTCGGCGCAGATCGCGGCGACCGTCTTCAAGGTCTCCAGTGCCCGCGGCGAAAGGTCGGCCAGATTGCCGATCGGCGTGGCGACGATGAATAGTGTTCCAGCGGGCGATCCAGTGGGTGTTCTGGCGGACATGGACGGGCATTCCTGAAAGCGGTGGGCTGAACGCAGTCCCGCGCCGCCGAAGGTACAATCCTAGCCGGTTCCCACGTACGGCCGCTGAGCAAGCCCATGGATAAGCGATTCGGAAGGATGCGTCCCCTCAATACCGCCGCCCTGTTGATGCTGGCGGCGCTGTTTGCCGGCTGCGCCACTACCAACGTGAGCGGCCCGGCCGCGTCGCGCGAGGAGATCAGCGCCCTGAGGGAAGCCGCCGACCTGGCCCGCAACGATGCCGCGCTCACCGGCCAGGCCAAGATCGACAATGCCCGTCAGATCGAGCGCCTGTTATCCGGTATCGACAATGCGACCCTCGCCCGCGACGCGGCGGCGCTGCCGGTGGGCGATCCGCTGTATCCCTTCGCGGGCCGCGCGCTGCTGAATCGCGGCCTGACGCTGCCGCGCCCATTCGATCGTGGCGCGCAGTGGCGTTTCGACCTGAACAATCGTCCGGCCGCCGAACGCGACGGCTACCGCCCACCGGTCAAGTTGGCGGTGCTGTTACCGCTTTCGGGACAGTTAGCCACAGCTTCGGCGCCGGTTCGCGATGGTCTTCTGGCCGGTTATTACGGCGAATCCCGCCGTCGACCGGAAATAAATTTCTACGACACCGCCGGCACGCCTTCGGGCGCGGTGGATGCCTACAGCAAGGCTGCAGCGGGTGGCGCGGATTTCGTCATCGGACCGCTGGGTCGCGATGAAGTCAGTGCCGTGTTTGCTCAGTCCAACCTTCCGGTGCCGGTACTGGCCTTGAACCGTGGCACAGGGGCGCCTCCCTCGGGCAACGCAGGCTTTTCGTTGGCGCCGGAGGACGATGGCATCATCGCGGCCGAATACCTGCTCAGCCGCGAGCGCAAGACTGCGCTGATCATCAACGGCAGCGACGACAACGGCAGGCGCGCGGCCAATGCGTTCCGCGAGCGTTTCACCCAGCGCGGCGGCACGGTCGCCGAGGCGATCAGCGTGGCCGACGCTCCGGGTAGTATTTCCGCGAATCTAGCCAGCGCCTCGCAGCGCGGCGTCGATGCGGTGTTCCTCGCATTGAAAGGCGGCGCTGCACGCGCGATCGCTCCGCAGTTGGCCATGGCCGGTTTGGGCGGCAAGAGCCGCGTCGCCACTTCGCAGCTGATTTCCGGCACCGGCAAGCCGGAACAGGACAGCGCGCTGGACGGCATCGTCTATCCGACCGAAGTGTGGACCGCGCGCGGCATCGGCGGCCTGCCTGCGGCCAGCAGCGTCGGCCTGCCGACCGCACGTGGACCCGCCGCGCGCCTTTTCGCCTTTGGTTACGACGCGTGGTTGCTCACCGCATATCTGGAAAAGCTTGCGACCGGCAACAATGCCGAAGTAAAAGGCGCCACCGGCGTGCTCAGGCTCGACGGTTTCGGTAACGTGATCCGCACGCCGGCCTGGTCCACGTTCAACGGCGGACGCGCGGCGCCGATCGCCGGCGGTGACTGAACACCCAGCGCTCGACCGCAAGACGCGCGGCAACCTGGCCGAATCGGCCGCGCGCGATGCCTTGCTGCGCGCCGGTCTGCGTGAAGTAGCCTCGAATGCGAACTATCGCGGCGGCGAGCTCGACTTGGTCATGCTGGATCGCGGACGCGATGGCGACACGCTGGTATTCGTCGAGGTGAGATACCGCAGTTCTGCGGCATTCGGCGGCGGCGCGGCTTCGGTGGATGTCGGCAAGCGTCGCAAACTGGTGCATGCCGCACAAAGCTTCCTCGGCCAGCATCGGCAATACAGCGATCTGCCGTGCCGGTTCGATGTGGTCGAAGCCGATGGCGATCCACAGGCGCCACGCATCAACTGGCTGCGCGATGCGTTCCGCGCGGACGACATCTAGCGAACTCCAAGACGGTCTGCGCGAACAAACGCAGCTCCAAGTCCTGTTCGTGGGAGCGCCGTCCCGGCGCGAGCTTTTCACTCAGGTCGAACAGAAAAGCTGGCGCCGGGACGGCGCTCCCACTGATATTTTGGATGGCCTATTGGTTGGCCGGATATCAGGTGAAATGCGCGTAACCCTGGCGAGGTGGCTGCCATTCCTTGTCCTCCCCATCGAAGGCGCGAACGCCCTGCCCTGCGACGATCCGACCGATACGTGTCGCGGATACATCGGTGAAATCCAAAGCCTGGACGATCAGTTCGCGGTTACGCGGCGAGGCGGTAAAGCACAGCTCGTAGTCGTCGCCGCCGCAGGCCTGCCAACCCCAGCGCCTGTTCGATTCCACCGATGCCAAGCCTATCGATGCCGGCAGTTCCACGAGCTTTATCTCCGCGCCTACGCCGCTGTTTTCGCAGATATGCGCCAAATCGGCGAGCAAGCCGTCGGAAATATCGATGCACGCATGCGCCAACCCGGACAGTCGCCGTCCCGCAGCGACGCGCGGCGTGGGCCGGTCCAGGCGCTGGCGCAATGACTTGGGAGCTTCACGCCCATCCAGCAACGCTTCCAGTGCCGCTGCCGCATCGCCCAGCGTTCCCGTTACCCATACATCGTCGCCCACCCGCGCCTGATCGCGACGCAGTGCGCCTCCCGGCTCGACCAGGCCCATCGCGGTGACCGAGATCGAAAGCGGTCCGCGCGTGGTGTCGCCGCCCACCAGTCCGATTGCGTGTTGATCGGCAAGGTCGAGGAATCCGTCCAGAAAAGCGTCGACCCAACTTTGGTCGGCTTGCGGAAGCGACAACGACAAGGTGCACCAGGCGGGCACTGCGCCCATCGCGGCGAGATCGGAAAGATTAACCGCGAGCGATTTCCATCCGATGTCCGCCGGTGCGGTGGAATCGGGAAAATGCACACCGGCATTGAGCGTATCGGTCGTCACCACCAGTTGCTGGTCGGGTGGCACCTGTAGCAAGGCGGCATCGTCGCCGATGCCCAATACCACGCCGCCGCGCTGGCTCGCGCGTGCGCGGATGCGGGAGATCAGGTCGAACTCAGTGATATCCATGGCCTTCAGCATAAAGCCTGCGAAGCTATTGATTCGTGACTATTAGGCCCGTGGGAGCGGCCTCCCGCCGCGAGCTCTTGGCCTTTTCTTTTTCTCGCCAAGCGCTTTAGTGAGAGTGCGTAGAGGGCTCGCGGTGGGACGCCGCTCCCACACCGCTCCTACGCCGCTCTCACAGCTGTTGTCGAGTTGCGCCTATCTAGCCGCGTTGAATTCCGCGGGACGCCAGTCCGCCGCGGCTTTGTCCAGTACGCCGTTGACGTAGGTGTGTCCGTGCTCGGAGCCGAAACGCTTGGCGATCTCGATGGCCTCGTTCAGCACCACGCGATACGGCACGTCGAGGCGATGGATCAGTTCGTAGGCCGACAGACGCAGCACGGCGCGCTCGATCGGATCGACTTCCTCCACCGGCCGGTCGAGATAACCGACCAGCGCTTCATCCAGGCTGGCGCGATGTTTGACCACGCCGCGGACCAAGTCGTCGAAATACTCCAGATCGGCGATCTCGTGCGCCTGTTCGTGTGCGAACTGCGCGATCACCTGTTCCACCAGACCGCCCGACATCTGCCAGGCGTACACGGCCTGCAATGCCCGACGCCGCGCGCGTGCGCGGGTCACCGGGTCGACGCCGTCGCGGCGGCCCTCCTTGCGCGGGTGACGGTTCATGCCAATTGCTCCAGCAGTTGCGCCATTTCAATGGCGGCCAGCGCGGCTTCTTCGCCTTTGTTGCCATGGCTGCCGCCCGCACGCACTTCCGCGTCCTCGATGCGTTCGACCGCCAATACGCCGTTCATCACCGGAATGCCGAAGTCCAACGACACCCGCATCAGCCCTTCGGCGCAACGGTCGGCGACGTGTTCGTAATGACGCGTGTCGCCCCGGATCACGCAACCCAGCGCAATGATGGCCGCATGCTGGCTAGCTGCGGCGATACGCGCGGCCGCCACGGGAATTTCCCAGGCGCCCGGCACGCGGATCACGTCCACCGCGGTATCGGCCACGCCGTTACCGGCCAGGCTCTGGCGCGCACCGGTCACCAGCGCGTCGGTGATGCGCGGATTCCAGCGGCTGGCGATGATCGCGAAACGTGCGGCTTCGGGAGCGCGCAGCTCGCCTTCGTAATGGGGCATGGGGAGACACCTGATGGGGCGGCAAGTTTAGCAGCCAGGGAAAAGCGACGCTCTTCGGACCTCCCCCTTTGCAGCGCTTTTCAACAGCCGAATGGCTGGTCAAAAGGGGATTGAGGGGGATTTGCTCTTGCTTTGAAGCAAGATCAAAAGCAAATCCCCCGCAGCCCCCTTTTGCAAAGGGGGCAAAGCCCAAAGCCAAGCACGAGCGACTAGTACGCAACGTATTCCACGACATCCAGCCCAAAGCCCGCCAATCCGACCTGCCGGCGCGGCGTCCCCAGCACCCGCAGCTTGCCCAGGCCCAGGTCGGCCAGAATTTGGGCGCCTGCCCCGTTGCGCCGCCACTCGACCAGGGCAGCGCCCGGCGCCGCTTCTTGTTCGTGCGAGGCTTCTTCTGCGCGGATCCGCTCCAGCATCGATTCGGCGGTACTGGATTCGTTCAACAGGACCAGCGCGCCGCGGCCTTCCCGGGCGATGGCGGCCAGCACTTCGCCGACCGCGGGACCGAAGTCCGCGCGGCGCCAGTGCAACGCATCGGCCAGCGGGTTCTGCATATGCACGCGGACCAGAGTGGGGACAGTGGCGTCGGCCTCACCGCGCAGCAGTGCGAAGTGCAGGCCGTGGCTGAGGCGGTCGCGATAGGTGTGCAGCTTAAAGGGACCGTGTTCGGTTTCGATGTCGCGCACGTCCACGCGTTCGATGGTGTGCTCGGTGCTCAGGCGGTAGCGGATGAGCTCTTCGATGGAACCGATCTTCAGGCCGTGCTCGTGCGCGAATTCCTCTAGCTGCGGGCGCCGCGCCATGCTGCCGTCGGCGTTGAGGATCTCGACCAGCACGCCGGCCGGCTCCAATCCCGCAAGCAGGGCCAGATCGCTGGCCGCTTCGGTGTGGCCGGAACGGTTGAGCACCCCACCCGGCTGCGAAGTCAGCGGGAATATGTGCCCGGGCTGCGAAAGATCCTGCGGCTTCACGTCCGGGCGCACCGCAGTACGGATGGTATGCGCGCGATCGTAGGCGGAGATGCCAGTGGTGACGCCTTCGGCCGCTTCGATACTGACGGTGAAGTTGGTGTGGTGCTGCGACGTGTTGTCCTGGACCATCGGCGGCAGGCCGAGCTGGCGGCAGCGCTCGCGGGTCAGCGATAGGCAGACCAGACCGCGTGCATGGGTGACCATGAAGTTGATGTCCGAAGGCTTGACCATTTCCGCAGCCATGATCAGGTCGCCTTCGTTCTCGCGATCCTCATCGTCGACGATGACCACCATGCGGCCGTTGCGGATTTCTTCTAGCAATTCGGGGATGGGAGCGAAGCTCATGCGATGGCTCCGGTGGAGTTCGCCCCGAGCAGGCGCTCGACGTAGCGGGCAACCAAGTCGATCTCCAGGTTCACCGCATGGCCAACCGCCGTCTGCGCGAACGCGGTATGCGACACCGTGTGCGGAATCAGAGCTACTTCGAACCCGTCTTCATCCACTTCATTGACGGTGAGGCTGACCCCATCCACGCAGATCGAGCCTTTCTTGGCGATATAGCGCAGCAAGGCCGGTGGCGCAGCGAAGCGCCAGCGCTGCGCGCGCGCGTCCTGCTGGATGTCGAGAACTTTGCCGACGCCGTCGACATGGCCGCTGACCAGATGGCCGCCGAGACGGTCGGTGGGACGCATGGCGCGTTCCAGGTTCAGCAGGGCGCCTACGGGCAAGTTTCCGAGCGTAGTCAGTGAGAGTGTTTCGTTGGAGGCGTCGGCTTCAAAGGAGTTCGCGTCGAACGCCACCACGGTCAGGCATACGCCGTTGACGGAGATGCTTTCGCCCAGCTGCACATCGGCGAAGGGAAGTCCGCCAACCTCGATGGTCAGGCGCGCGTCGCCGTCGCGATTTTCGGACACGGCCAGGCGGCCTGTGCCTTCGATGATTCCGGTGAACATCAGCGTCCGCTCCTGGTCTGTAGGGCGGCATGCGAGCATTTGGTTGCTGTGGACATGATTACAGTGGGCATGAGCCGTTTCCCGCGAAGTGAATGCGAAAAACGCCCACAGGGCACGAAGCGACGCGACCGCCAGGCCGCGTGCGACTGTCTTCTTTCATCCGGACTATGACCGTCGGCTCCGGCATCGGACCGGATCTGCTGACCCTCCCGCATCCGCTCGAAAGCGATGGCCGGAGGCGCTCGCGGGCTCATCTTCGGCGCGTGCGCCTAAGACCTACCGCCGGTGGGGAATCGCACCCCGCCCTGAAGACGTTACGTTGTATTGCCGGCGAGCCGACGGGCGGATTCTAGCATTCGGGCCAAGTGCAGACGGCCGGACGCTACGTTCCACCCGCCTTTGTAGGAGCGAGCAGGGCCCGCTCTTACAGGGGTTTCTGGCGCAAATGCAGGATCAGCGGCCAGCGCATGGTGCGTTCGCGCAGGGGTTCGCCCCAGGCCGAAGCCAGCGCCTCGGCATGTTCTTGGACCGGATCACGCCCAGTGGCGGCACGGCAGCGCGCGGTGGCGGAAAGGCTGCCCAAATAACCGAGCAGCTGCGGCAGGTTCCATTCGGCTGTCAGCCATAGCGCTGGCGCGAACAATGCCGGAAACGGCCAGTCATAGCCCGCGTAACCGGTGTCCACCTGGGCGCGTTCCGACGGCCAGTGGGATTCGATCTGCGCACGGAACGCATCGGCTGCCGGCGTGAGGTCGTCGGAAAACATCATGTCCTGGTAAGTCCAAGCAGCCAGTACGCCACCTGGCCGCAACACACGATCGCATTCGGGGAAGAAGCGCGTGCGGTCGAACCAGTGCAGGGCCTGGGCGACGGCGATGAGTCCGACACT
Organism: Pseudoxanthomonas sp. P4_B2; assembly: GCF_056402315.1. Classification (NCBI taxonomy): domain Bacteria; kingdom Pseudomonadati; phylum Pseudomonadota; class Gammaproteobacteria; order Lysobacterales; family Lysobacteraceae; genus Pseudoxanthomonas; species Pseudoxanthomonas sp. P4_B2. The sequence continues at coordinate 116,483 of NZ_JBFUHQ010000004.1, read as the reverse complement.
GCGGTCGGCCAGCGACGTCGCTTCGCCCGGCTCCACCGCTACCTGCACCTTGGCGGCTTTCGCCTCGTTCGCCCAATGCTGCTCGATCTGTGCGGCGCTGGGGTCGGTACCGAAGACATGGGCGAAGCGCGCAGCCAGTCCGCGGGTGGCCTGGCCGCTGCCGCAACCGGGTTCCCACACTTCGGCACTGCCAGGCACGACTGCGGTGATGGCGTCGAACAAAGCATCAGGATAAGTGGGGCGCCAGCTAGCGTAAGCACCGGCGACTTGGGAGAAGTGGTCTTTGAAGGTTGTCATTGAGACGAGACCTCTGGTACTCGCTGCGACATCGCATCTTACCGACGTCATCCCAGCGAAAGCTGGGATCCATCTTGATTTTCGCGCCCACCTGCGACGCGCAAAGGGCTAAAGTCAAAATGGATCCCAGCTTTCGCTGGGATGACGTTACGCGTGGAATGACGTCGTGAGGACGTCAGGATTGCGTACTTTCGGCCTTGATAGGCACAAGCAGCAAACGCTGATCCTCGCCGATCGCTCGCGCATCCACGACCCTGAGTCGCGCGCGTTGAACCATGGCATCGATGCCCAGACCGGAGAATAACGGGCGCGCGCGTTCGCCCAGCAACACGGGCGCGACGTACAGCAGCACTTCGTCAACCAGCCCCGCAGCGACGAAAGCGCCAGCCAGAGTCGCGCCCGTTTCCACCTGGACTTCGTTGATCCCGCGTGCCGCCAGCAACTTGAGCACGGCCTCCAGATCGAAGTAGCCGTCCTGCACCGGTGCGGTGGCCCGTTCGACATGGAGATCGCGCGGAGGCTTGATGTCCGGCGCGTGGATATACAGGGTGGGCGCCGAATCGTCGCGCACCTTGCCGCGGGCGACCGTGGCCAGGCCTGGATCCAGCACCACCCGCAGCGGCGCCACGAAAGGCGTGTCGTCGCCCAGGCGCACGGTCAACGAAGGGTCATCGATCAGCACGGTATTGGCGCCTGTGATCAGTGCGCCCGCGCGTGCGCGCCACTTCTGCACATCCAGGCGCGAAGCCTCGCCGGTGATCCATTTGGATTCGCCGCTGGCCATCGCGGTGCGCCCATCCAGACTGGTGCCCAACTTGATACGCACCCAGGGCCGACCGCGCTCGATACGCGACAGGAAACCGCGATTGAGGTGCCGCGCCTGGGCTTCCATCAATCCCGATTCCACTGCGATGCCGGCGGCGCGCAGCTTGTCGAAACCTACGCCGTCCACCTGCGGGAATGGATCGCGCATGGCGGCGATCACGCGCGCCACCCCGGCTGCGATCAATGCGTCCGCGCACGGACCGGTGCGGCCGGTATGAGCACAAGGTTCCAGGGTGACGTAGACCGTCGCACCCTTGGCGCGGGCGCCCGCGGCCTGCAACGCGACCACTTCGGCATGCGCTTCGCCGGCGCGCTGATGAAAACCTTCGCCCACGATCTCGTCGCCATGGGCGATGACGCAGCCCACCATCGGATTGGGTTTGGTGGTGTAGGCGCCGCGTTCGGCCAGACGCAGGGCGCGGGCCATCAGGAGGTGATCGGTGGCGGTGAATGCCGTGGTCATGCAGCTTCGCCTTTGAAGCCCCTCTCCCGCCGGGAGAGGGGTTGGGGTGAGGGTACGGCGGAGTCCGGAAAGTGCCGGCATCTGGACTCGGCCGCACCCTCATCCGCCCTTCGGGCACCTTCTCCCGCATGCGGGAGAAGGGTTGCAGTTGTGCTCAGTCAGCGCTTCTTGTTCTTATCGATCGGCACCACATCCGCACCCAGCAGCGGCAGCTGGCCGCTAGCGGTGGGCAGATCACGTTCCAGTTTTTCGATTTCCTCGCGGAAGTCGGCCACGTCTTCGAAGCTGCGGTAGACCGAAGCGAAACGCACGTAGCCCACGTGGTCCAGCTTGCGCATTTCCGCCATCACGAAGTCGCCGATCTTGCGCGAAGGAAGCTCGCGCTCGCCGCTCATGCGAACCTGGTGCACGACGGCGCGCACGGAGGCCTCGACCTGTTCTTCCGATACCGGACGCTTATGCAGCGCACGGTCCATGCTGAGTCGCAACTTGCGCGTATCGAAAGCTTCCCGCCGGCCATCGCCCTTGATGATCACCGGCAACTTGAGTTCGACCGTCTCCAGCGTGCTGAAACGCTCCCCGCAGGCCTCGCATTCGCGACGACGGCGGATCGTCGCACCGTCTTCGGAAACGCGCGAGTCGATGACGCGGGTGTCTGTGTGCTGGCAGAAGGGGCAATGCATGCTAGGAAGGCATTACCCGTAAACCGGGAACTGCGCGCACTGCTTGGTCACGTTCTCACGCACGCCCGCAATGACCTTTTCGTCGGCTGGATTGTCCAGCACATCGCAGATCCAGTTCGCCAGCGCTACACAATCCGGCTCCAGGTAGCCGCGGGTGGTGACGGCCGGCGTGCCGATGCGCAGGCCGGAGGTCACGAACGGTTTCTGTGGGTCGTTGGGGACAGCGTTCTTGTTGACCGTGATATGGGCCTTGCCCAGCGCTTCTTCGGCGGCCTTACCGGTCACGCTTTTGCCGATCATGTCGACCAGCATTAGATGGTTCTCGGTGCCGCCGGAGACGATCTTGTAGCCGCGCGCGATGATGGTCTTGGCCATCGCCTGCGCGTTCTTGACGACCTGTTGCTGGTAGGCGGTGAATTCCGGCTCCAGCGCTTCCTTAAAGGCCACCGCCTTGGCCGCGATCACATGCATCAGCGGCCCACCTTGGATGCCGGGAAAGACGATGCTCTGCAACTTCTTCTCGATTTCTTCGCCAGCGCCTTTCGCAACGATGATGCCGCCGCGCGGACCGCGCAGGGTTTTGTGGGTGGTGGAAGTGACCACGTGCGCATGCGGTAGCGGATTGGGATACACGCCCGCAGCGACCAGACCGGCGACGTGCGCCATATCCACGAACAGATACGCGCCGACCTTGTCCGCGATGGCGCGGAACCGCGCCCAGTCGATCTTCTGCGAGTAAGCGCTGAAACCGGCAACGACCATCTTCGGTTTGTGCTCAAGCGCCAAGCGCTCGACTTCGTCGTAATCGATCAGGCCCTGGTCGTCGACCCCGTACTGCATGGCGTCGAACAGCTTGCCGCTGATGTTGACCTTGGCGCCGTGGGTCAGGTGGCCGCCGTGGGCCAGCGACATGCCAAGGATCTTGTCGCCCGGACTCAGCAGCGCCAAGTACACCGCCTGGTTGGCCTGCGAACCCGAATGCGGCTGCACGTTGGCGTAGTCGGCCCCGAACAGCTCCTTCACCCGGTCGATGGCCAGCTTCTCGGCGATATCCACGTATTCGCAGCCGCCGTAGTAGCGTTTGCCGGGGTAGCCCTCGGCGTATTTGTTGGTCAGCTGGCTGCCCTGCGCTTCCATTACCCGCGGGCTGCAGTAGTTCTCCGACGCGATCAGCTCGACGTGGTCTTCCTGGCGGCGGTTCTCGGACGCGATAGCCGCGGCCAGTTCAGGGTCGTAACCTTCGATACGGGCGTTGCGCGGGAACATCGGTGCTCCGGAGGGGAATGGGTCGCCGATTGTAGCCCCCTGCCCCCACGGCCACAAAAAAGCGCGCCTTTCGGCGCGCTTCCGGGCGTTCCGGCCACCCCAACCCTCAATGTCCCAGGATCAGGTCCGCGATGATGCCGGTGGTGATAGCCACCAGCAGGAAATCGCCAGCGTCGCTACGCCGCCAGTAGTATCCGCGCGGCGGCGCGCGCAGGCCGTAATCGTAGTAGTCGCGCACTACATAGGTGGGGCCGTAGCCACGGTCGTAGTAGCGCCCGCCCCTGGCCCAGCGCGGGGGGCCATAGCCGGGGTGGTACGAAGGCCGGTAGGCAGGGCGATAGACCACGCGCGGCGCCGGGCGGTAATACGGACGGTAATAGCGGTCGCCGCGGCGGTCGTCGCGGTAATAACCGTAGTCGCGGTCACGGCGGTGCTTGCGGTCGTCGTAACGGTCGTCGTAACGGTTATGGTCGCGGTCGCCGCGATCCTGGTAGCCGTAGCGATCATCGTCGCGATCATGGCCACGGCCGTGATCCCGTGCCATCGCGGGAGCGGCGGCCAAGGCCGTCATGACGAACAAAAGCGACAGGCCTGTCTTGATAGCGTGACGCATGGTGCATACCTCTGGTGCGTGGGAACTTAAGGCGAATATCGTCCTACCGCACTGAATGGAATCTTGCCAAACCGGCGCCGTAGAAAACCGTTAAGACGCCAGCCAGCCGGTATAATTCGCCCATTCCCTATTTTCCCCCACCGTGCAGCCCTGTGCGGGCACGGCAGCGTCACTCGGAGATTCCATGTCGCAATACATCTACACCATGAACGGCGTCAGCAAGACCGTGCCGCCGAAACGCCAAATCATCAAGGACATCTCCCTGTCCTTCTTCCCTGGCGCCAAAATCGGCCTGCTGGGCCTGAACGGCGCCGGTAAGTCCACCGTGCTGAAGATCATGGCCGGCGTGGACAAGGACTTCGTCGGCGAGGCGCGGCCCCAGCCGGGCATCAAGGTCGGCTATCTGGCCCAGGAGCCGCAACTCAACCCAGAACACACGGTGCGCGAGGCCGTGGAGGAAGGCGTGGGCGAAGTGCTGAAGGCCCAGGCCGCGCTGGACAAGATTTATGAAGCCTATGCCGAAGAAGACGCCGACTTCGACAAGCTGGCCGCCGAACAACAGCGCCTGGAAGCCATCCTGGCCAACAACGATGCCCATACCCTGGAACATCAGCTGGACGTGGCCGCCGACGCGCTGCGCCTGCCGCCGTGGGACGCGGTCATCGGCAAGCTCTCCGGTGGCGAGAAGCGCCGCGTAGCCTTGTGCCAGCTGCTGCTGCAGAAGCCGGACATGCTGCTGCTGGACGAACCGACCAATCACCTGGACGCTGAGTCGGTGGAATGGCTGGAGCAGTTCCTGACCCGTTACACCGGCACCGTGGTGGCGGTGACCCATGACCGCTATTTCCTTGAGAACGCGGCCGAATGGATCCTGGAACTGGATCGCGGCAAGGGCATTCCGTGGAAAGGCAACTACACGGCCTGGCTGGAACAGAAGAGCGAGCGCCTGAAACAGGAAGAAAACCAGGAGAAGTCGCGCCAGAAGGCGCTGGCCAAGGAACTGGAATGGGTGCGCAGCAACGCCAAGGGCGGCCGCAGCAAGGGCAAGGCGCGCCTGGCGCGCTTCGAGGAACTGAACTCGGTCGAATACCAGAAGCGCAACGAGACCAACGAGATCTTCATCCCGCCGGGCGAGCGCCTGGGCCAGTCGGTGATCGAGTTCAAGAACGTGTCCAAGAGCTTCGGTGACCGTCTGCTGATCGACGACCTGAGCTTCATCATTCCGCCCGGCGCCATTGTCGGCATCATCGGCCCCAACGGCGCGGGCAAGTCCACGCTGTTCAAGATGATCACCGGGCAGGAAGTGCCGGACAAGGGCGAGATCATCAAGGGTCCCAGCACCAAGATCGCCTATGTCGACCAGAGCCGCGACGCGCTCACCGGCAACCACAACGTGTTCCAGGAAGTCAGCGGCGGCGCCGACATCCTCAACATCAACGGCATCGAGATCCAGTCGCGCGCCTATATCGGCCGCTTCAACTTCAAGGGCCAGGACCAGCAGAAGATGGTGGGCACGCTGTCCGGCGGCGAGCGCGGCCGTCTGCACTTGGCCAAGACCCTGCTGCAGGGTGGCAATGTGCTGCTGCTGGACGAACCGTCCAACGACCTGGATGTGGAAACCCTGCGCGCGCTTGAAGACGCGTTGCTGGAATATCCGGGCTGCGCGGTGGTCATTTCCCATGACCGCTGGTTCCTGGACCGCATCGCCACCCACATCCTCGCCTTCGAAGGCGACTCACATGTGGAATATTTCCAAGGCAACTACCGCGAGTACGAAGACGACAAGAAACGTCGCATGGGCGCAGAAGGCGCGCAGCCGAAGCGGTTGAGGTTCAAGGCTCTGAAGTGACGCATTGGCCCGCGCGCCAGCGCGGCTTTGCCAATGCGTCATCCCCGCGAAGGCGGGGATCCAGCGACTTTCGCTTCAGCAGTTAGCTCGCGCGTTAACGCGGCTTTGCCAATGCGTCATCCCGGCGAAGGCGGAGATCCAGCGATGCGGCTTGGCTGCCGAGATTCCCGCGAAGATCAAAATGGATCCCAGCTTCCGCTGGGATGACGATCCTTTGTTGAGGTTATCTGACTTCCCTCACGCCACCACGTCAATGAAGGTATTGATCGACAACCGACCCGTCAGCGGATCGGCGGGCGGGATGCTGGTGTTGTCGATGCGACCCGAATGCAGCGAGTTGCGACGGTAGACCACCATGCGGTTGAACACACCCTCCACATGGGCGACCCGTTCGAATAGCGCCGTGTCGTCGTCGATATAGCCTTCACCGGTCGCTTCGCTGTCGCGGCTCTCCTGTTCAAGACAACGGAAATACGAATCTTTGCGCCGTTCGTCGATGTATTCGAAACCGCTGCGCCGGTGCCGGTAGAAAGCGGTTCCTCTCCAATCGCCCTGGAACAGGTAATGCACGGTGGCCAAGCCATCGCTGCGCACCGAGTCGATGTGCGGCACGCGCTGCAGGAACGACAGCTTCTGCGGCGGCAGCGTTACCAAGGAAAAGTGGCACATCGGGAACACGAACCTGCCCGGCTCCATGGCGAAGCAATCGGACAGCAACGGATTCAGGGTTTCTTGCAGGAAATGTTCGTAAGACAGCGGCGCGCGCGCGCGGATGCCGGGAAACATCGACGTCTGCCCGACGAAGTGGCTGCGCGCGGCTTTGCGCACCAGCCGGCCGGGATCGGAGACCAGGTTATCGATGACCAGCAACGGCGCTCCCTCCGCGCCGATCGACAGCTTGCTGATGCGTAGGCCGGGATGTCGGTGCAGGAGCATCGATCTTCCTAGGTCGTCGTCGCCGGCCTCGTTCCCCACACCTCGGGCGACGCTTTGCAATAACTGTTTATGAATTCCTGTTGCGAAGGCATCTGCGCGACCGCGCGGTCGATAGGCTGCCGGATCGAATCCAACAGCTTGCGCATGTCCTGATCCGGCAACCCCCTCGTCAGCGGGTGGTGCTGCTCGGGCTGGACGCCCTGCCCCAGCAGGACATGCGTCCAAGAATCCACGCGGAACAATTCGTCCGCGCCCTGCCATGCGTGCGCGCGCTCGCGCCAGGCGCGCAGGCGCATCGCCAGCGATTCGGGCAATTCCATCTCGCGGCATTCTTTCCACATCGGTTCGTCGCGCTGGGTGGCGTGGTAATGCAGGATGATGAAATCGCGCACGTGTTCCATTTCCGCGCGGCTGACGTCGTTGTAGAGATCGACCAGCGATGGAGCCATGCCGTCGAAAGGAAACAATTGGATCAGGCGCACCACGGCGCTGATGGTCAGGTGGATGCTAGTCGATTCCAGCGGCTCGATGAAACCGCTGGCCAGACCCAGCGACACTACGTTCTTGTTCCAAGCTTTCAGCCTGCGGCCGGTGCGGAACGGCACCAGCCACGGATCCTTGATCGGCTTCGCGCCCACTTCGCGCAGCAGCTTGGCTCGCGCCTCGTCGTCGGACATGTGGCGACTGGAGAAAACCAGCCCGCAACCGACGCGGTGCTGCAGCGCGATGTGCCAGCGCCAGCCGGCTTCGTGCGCGATAGCGCGCGTATACGGCACCGGCGGGCCGATCGATTCGGTCTGCACCGCCACGGCGCGGTCGCTGGGCAACCAGTGGTTCCAATCTTCGTAACCGGTCTTCAAGGTCTGCTCGATCAGCAGCCCGCGGAAGCCCGTGCAGTCGATAAACAAGTCGCCTTCGATGACCTGCCCGTCTTCCAGCACCAGCGCTTCGACGAACCCGTTTTCCGCGTGCTGCCTGACCTCGTGGATCTTGCCCTCGACGCGTTTAACCCCGTAGCCCTCCGAAATGCGGCGCAGGAAGCGCGCATACAGGCTCGCATCGAAATGGTAGGCGTAGTTGACCTGTGGCTGTGTTTGAAGCGAGAGCTGATCGCCGCGCGAAGCGACGGTTTCCAGACAAAAATCGCCCAGTTCCGACTGCATGCCGCGGCGCAAACTATCGAGCCAGAAGTGATGGAAGCCGCAGGCCAGCGTGCTCTGCCCGGTGGTTCCGAAAGGATGGATATAACGTTCGCCCGGCCGGCGCCAGTTCTCGAAGGAGATGGAAAGCTTGAAGGTGCCGGCGACGGCGCGCAGGAACTCCTGCTCGTCGATCTGCAGGAAACGATGGAAGGTGCGGATCGGCGGCACAGTCGATTCGCCGACGCCGACAGTGCCGATCTGTTCCGACTCGATCAAGGTGATTTCCAGCCGGTCCCGGAACTGGTGCGACAGCGCGCAAGCGGCGATCCAACCCGCGGTGCCGCCGCCGGCGATCACTACCTTGCGTATTTGTCCTTTCTCGAACTTGTCCAAATCACCTTCCCCTTTTTGATTAGGATGCCGGCACGACGCATTCATCCGCGTCCTCAGCGATTGAGCTTTCCAATCAGCATCGCGCGGATCTGCCGCGCGAGCGTTTCGTCGATCGGTCCCAGCACGTTACGCGCGGCTTCCGGCAAATGCTCGCCCGCACGCTCGGCCGGGCCGAACACGTAGTACTCGAAGATTTCGCGCCAGGCTTGCTTCTCCCTTTCCGGCCGGTCGCGAATCGTCCATAGCGCGTGGTAAACCGCGTGCATCGGCGTGGGGAGGTAAGCAGGCGAACTGCTCCACCAGTAATTGACCAGTACGTTGAACGCATCCAGCGCCTGCACATGGTGCCACCACATGCTGGGAATGAAGATGGCATCACCCGGCTCCAAGAGTGCGCTTTGCCCGCATGCCAGCGCTTCGCGGAAGCGCGGATAACGTTCGAAGTCGGGAGCGGAGAAATTCACTATGCTGACCGCTTGCCCGCCGGGTGTCGGTTCCAGCGGCCCCGGATAAAGATTGGCGATCTGCTCCGGCGGAAATACCGTGAAGCGCCGCCGCCCGACCGTGCAGCAGGCGATGTTGTTCGGCGCGTCGTAATGGCAAGACGCGGTAACGCGGTTGCCGATCCAGATGCTCGGCGGCGCCTGCACGCCGTGCGCGGCGAAATCGAGATCGTTGGCGGCCCGAAAGCCCGGCAGGCAACCCTCAATCGGCAGAGATGCCATGTAGTAGGTGGGCGGATGCACGTCGTCAGCGTGCGCAGCGATTTCATCCAGTACCTGATTGAGCCCACCGCGCCTTACTTCGCAATTCAAGTCGGTGAAGTCGTCGTTGTAGAACGGACGCCCGGCCACTTCCGGACCACCGTAGGAATACTGCACCGGCCTGCCGTTATAGAAACCGCGCAAGTAGGCCATCGCCACCTGCGTGGATTCCTGCCCGCTCCGTACCAGCCCCCAGCCACGCGCGATGCCTTTCAGCACTGCCGGCTGCCCCGCCGCCAGCAATTCGTCTAACGGCAGCGCATCGGGCAGGCAACCTTCGATCACGCGGATGTCGCCTGCCGCCTCTACCATGGCTGTCACGCTGCGTGTTCGGGCGTCGCAGCGTCCTGCTCTCGCAAGCGGCGCTGTTTTTCCGCCATCAATCGGCGCATGTTGTGCAGCGAAGCCAGCACCAGATAAGCGCCTTCGAGGAAGCCGGCCTGGTTCAGGCGCAGCAGCGATTCGGCGTCGAGCGCGGCCAGTTTTTCGCGGTCGATGCCGTACAGGCCGTTCACATTGACGCGGTGTTTGTCGTCGAGTTGCACGTCCAGATTAACCGGCTGAATCAGCGCCATCGAATCGAACGCGGCGAACATGGCGGTGCCGAACTCAACCCCGTCGCGAATGCCGCGCAGCACGTCGGCGATATGCTGCAGGTAGGGGCTGTTGCCGCCGTGCGGCAGGAATACCGGCTCGCCTTCGCTGGAACTGACGCGCGGATGTTCCAGATCGACATGCATGACGGGCTCTTTGCGCAATTCGCCATTGATGCGCTGCTCCTGGAAACCGATCAGGAACGGTCCCTTGGCGACGGCGCCCGGCAGATAGGCGGCATTCCAGCGGCCGTCTTGTAAAAACAAGTTCTCATGCTGTTCGAACCCAAGCAGCGCCACCGATTGCCATTGGCCGGTGTCGCCGTCCTTGCGGAAGAAAATCGGATATTCCCTTTGCAGCTCGGCGTATTCGCTCGGAAACGCCAGCACCATGCCGATGTCGTCGCCGAATTGACGGCCGAAGCCGGTGATCACGCGCAGGTCCTTGTGCGTCACGTTGTTGAGCAGTTCGTAGCGTGCCATCTCGGTTCCAGCGATTGAACGTATGCGACTTGTGAACGTATGCGACTTGAGCCACGGCGACGATTGCAGAAAAACCTCACGCCGGCAAGCGGAAACCTTTTGCGCCGCGGCCCTCAATAAAAGGGACCGCTGCTTTCGCAGCGGTCCCGCTTTTGGCGACGTCCGGAGGGGGATGTCGCTGAACTCAGAACTTGTAGCGCACCCCGAGCATGTACCGCGGGCTCTGGTCGGCCAGTTTGACGATCTGCTTGTCGGTGCGGGCGTGCCAGCGCACGTCTTCGCCGGTCAGGTTGATCCCTTCCAAGCCGAACGACCAGTGATCGTTGAGCGCGTAGTTCACGCTCAGGTCCCACTGCTCATACTCTTCGACGTAGTAAGGGTTGCGGCTACCGCCCTGGTTGGACAGGATCAGGTACTCGTCGCGCCAGTTCCAGGCCAGGCGCACGGACCAGCCGTATTTCTCGTACATGAATATGGCGTTGGCGGTATCGCTCAGTCCTGTCAGTGAGAACTGGTCGATGGCAGGGTCACCCCCGTTGTCGAAGCCCACGTCACCCATGACGCTGGTGTAGTTGGCGAGGACGCCAAAACCGCTGTCGCCGAAGAAGTACTGGCCGCCCAGTTCCAAGCCGTGCAGCTTGGCCTGATTCTGGTTGACCGGACGGTTGACGTTGAACATGTACAGCGGATCGTCGGCTTCGCCGACTAGGTTGTACGCGTTTTCCGTCGCCAGTTGCTGCGCACCGGTACCGTTGAAGGCCGCCAACCCGGCGGGATCGTTGCGCAATAGCGCCAGCGCGGTGAACAACGAAGTGTCGTTGGCTGAACAGGCCGCGGCGTTGGCCGCACCGACCTGGGTGACGCAGGCCGCGCTTGTCAGGAAGGCCAAAGCGGTCTGCGCATCCGGGCCACTGGTCGGATCGGTTAGTCCGTACAACGGTTCCTGGACCACGGTATTGCCGATGAAGTTGGCCACCGACTTGTTCCAATAAGTCAGCGAGACATAACTGGCATCGGCGAAGTACCACTCCAAAGCCAAGTCGAGGTTGTCCGATTCCAGCGGTTTCAAGCCCGGGTTCTGCGCGTTGCCGCTGGCGCGGGTGGACGGGTCGATAAGAATCGAACCGCTCGGTTGCTGCGCGCCAGGACCGGCGTATAGATTGCCGAAAGGTGCGCGGGCGATGGTCTTGCCGAACGAAGCGCGGCCTTTCAGTTGGTCGGTGAAGTCGATGCTGAAGTCCAGGTTGGGCAGAATGTAGCTGTAGCTGGACTTTTCGCTGAACGGCTGCTGCTCATCGGACAGGACGATACGGAAATCGTTGTTGGCCTGCCACTCGATGGCTTCGGGGATGGCAATGACCGAGGTCGAAACCACCTTGGTCGTTTCATAGCGCACGCCTATGCGGGTATTGGTCCGCATGCCGCCCAGCTCGCCCTCCAACTGCACCTGCATGTAGGCCGATTTGGTGTTTTCCTCGACGCGGTTGTCGGCCGCGTTCTGCGCACTCACGCCGATGCCGGCACCGTAGTTGTCGGCGGCCCATTGCGCCAACTCGCCGGCATCACCGCGCCACGCGCCATTGCTGCTGCTGACGTTGTAATCATTGAACAGACCCGCGATGTTGTACGGCTTGATCAGATCCATCAGGCCATTGGCAACGTCGCTATCCACGTTGGCAACGCTCCAGTCGCCCAGAGTCGAATAGTTCTCCGCAGCCTGCAGCCGGTGGGTCGAAGACTTCGAGCTGTCAACGCCGAACTGGAAACGGCCACTGTCGAAAGTCCATTCGCCGTCGATACGGCCCTGCTTGATCTCGCTGACCTGGGTCTGTGCGTTGATTCGCAGCACCTGCGAGCCGATTTCGCCCTCGACAAAGCCAGGGTTCACGACACCGTTGGTACCGGCCACCGCGTCCGCGGTGCTCGGATACCAGGTCTGCGAGCCCCGTGGCAGTCCGTCGTTGAAGAACAGCTCCTGTACCCATGACCCACCGCAGTGCGGGCCGGTGGTGCAATTGTTGGTGCCCGCGATACTCGCGAAGATCGAGCCACCGCCGGTCAGCGGATCATTCGGCCGGCTCTCGTTCTTGGAGTTATGCGCATCGAAGCTCAAGCGGAAGTCGTCGCTGACATCCCACACCGCATTGAAGCCCAGCGAGCCCAGCTTGTACTTCTGCATGCTGCGTTGCTGTTCCAGGCCGAAGTCCTTGGTGCCGGCGACTTCGCGGATGTAGACCGGGGTGGCCACCGCGCCGCCGGTGTCGAACTCGATGTTGGTGTATTGGCTGTTCTGCAACCACATACTTTGCTCGCCACGATTCTCGGTGATTTCGTTGGTCGAGTAGGTGTAGTCCAGGGTCAGGGTCAGGCTGTCGGTCGGCGCGAACTGCACCACCGCCTGTCCGTTGACCCGCTCGCGCTCGAACTCGGAGAAGGCGTAGCGCAAGTCGTTGGGACGGGCGTAGAGAGCGCCGATGGCGGGCGCGTTCACTACGGTCGGGTTGCCGGGCATGGTTCCGGTCCACGGCTGGACGTTCCAGTAGTTCTCGGTCGCCTGCACCGAGCCGCCCTTGCGCTTCTGCGAACTGGCGCTGACGCCGATGCCGAAGGTCTTGTCGGCATTGGTGAAGCTGAAGATACCGGACACTTCCGGGGTGATGTCGTTCTCGAACGGCTGCGACCGGTCGGAGACCGCCTTGACGCCGGCACTGGCGACAATGCCCTCATGGTTGAAGGGCTTGTCGGTCAGGATGTTGATGGTCGCGCCGATGCCGCCGCTTGGAACCTGCGCCTGGCCGGTCTTGTAGACCTCGATGCCGCTGATCGCTTCGGCTGCAAGCTGGGCGAAGTTGAACGCGCGGGTACCGCCATCCACGCCGCCGATCGCTACCTGACCGGCCGCACCAAAGGCGTCTGCGCCCGGCATCTGGCGGCCATTGAGGGTGACCATGTTGAACTGCGGGCCGAAACCACGCGCGGTGACCTGCGCGCCTTCGCCATCGCGGCGCTCGATCGAGATACCGGTGATGCGCTGCAAAGACTCGGCCAGGTTGGTGTCAGGGAACTTGCCGATGTCCTCGGCGCTGATCGCATCGACCACGCCGGCGGAATCGCGCTTGACTCCCATCGCCTGATTGAGGCTGCTGCGGATGCCGGTGACGACAATCGTATCGAGCGTGGTCGCCTCGTCCGGCGCTTGCTGCTGCGTTTCCTGCGCCGGCGTGCTTTGCGCCGTTGCGTCTTGCGCAGGTTTGTCCTGGGCGAAAGCTGGGTTGATGATCAGCACGCCGCCAACGAAGGTGAACATGGCCTTCGACTTGAATCGCTTCGACTTCATGAATTATGTCCTCAGCACTGTAGTGGAGCGGCCAAATGGCAAGTCTTTCACGGCATGTGATGCGGCTTTGGCCTTTACCGCGGTTGTCGTCAGCGCGAGGCACCGACATTGCAATTTCCGATCTGAGTACCCCTCCCTATTGCTTCAGTCGATGAATGTCATCGCTCCCCCTGAGCACATACCAGCCACAACCTGTTTCTTCCGAATCGGTATATGCAACGCCCGTTTAAGTCGACTACGAATCTATCCCCGGCGAATCAATGAGCCCATGCGACTGCGGCGCTGCTAGCGACCTTCCACACTATCGACGCAGTGGATGGCTCGTGTCGTTGCGACGCAAAGTGATAGCGCTAACATATCGCGGAGCCAGAGATAACATGGCCGTTCTGAAGTGTCACCGTGCAGTGCAGCACGAAAATTTAACCTTCGCCGTTTCGGTCGTACGCGGTGATTTGTGAAAGCGTTTTCAGGCGCATGGCCACTGCGATTCTCGACAGCGCTGACGTCGACCAATGATTACTTGCAACCGTAACGGTTTCGGCTCACGACGCTAGGCGGTCGCCAAACTGCGCTTTGCGAGGAGCTTCAGCCCGAGGCGATCAGTTTTTTGTAAAGCGCGATCGGAAAATGCGCCCAGATCGCGCACCACACGCCTAGGCGTGTCAGCGCGTTTCGTCGCGGCGATTCGAACTTGCGGAAGTAGCGCCACAAACCGCGATGTTTGTGCCACTCGACGAATGCCGGACGCGAGCGGCTGGAGACGCCGCGCACGTGCACCACACGGATATCGTTGGCCACCGCCACGACTGCGCCGGCCGCGCGCGCGCGTCGACAGAGATCGAGATCTTCGGCATGCAGGCGATAACCCTCATCGAAACCGCCGAGCAGATCGAACAAGGCGCGCGGCATCAGCATCAACGCTCCCGATACGGCATCCACTGGTTGCAGGCTTACCGCTCCGTCGCATGGCAACCCGAGTTTTGCCGCTTGTCCGGGCGAGGACAGCATCGCCCCGAAATCAGGATCGCGCCGTCGCGCCGCTTCGTCGTGGACTCCCGCTTCGTCCACTAGGTCCACGCCGAGCAGCGAATCGCCGCTTACCGCTTCGGCGTGTGTGCGCAGGCGCAACAGCGTGTCCGGTTCGACCAGCAGATCGGGATTGACGAAGGCCAGCCACGGCGCGGTCGATTCCTTCGCGCCTTGATTGCAGCCGACCGCGAACCCAGGATTGTCGGGATTGCCGACAAAGCGCACGCGCGCGTCCTTCGTCGCATGGCGCTGGATGATGTCCAGCGTGCCGTCGAGCGAGGCATTGTCGATCACCCGGATTTCCACCACGTCTCGCGCGGCGCGCAAGCGCAGCAGACAGTCTTCCAGCGTGCTCGCGCTTTCGTGGCTGACCACGATGGCCGCGATGCCGTCGCGGTCAGGAGAAGAGTTCACGTTGCGGCTCCGGCGATCCGGTTTCTGCGTACAGCGCGGCCAATCTTTCGCGTGGTTCGCGCAACGGATCCTGCATCAGGAAGTTCGCCAGCCGTGCGTGCCAGGCCGGCCAGCGCGCGTTGAGCGCCTCCATGTCGCCATCGGCGGGCAAGCCTTCGCCGCCACGTGCGACGAAGGCGGTTTCGCACAATGCATTTCGCCAGCCGAGGCCGGACATGCGCAACGACAGGTCGATCAACGCCGCGTACCAAGAGGCGTAGCTGCTCATGTCGAGACCGCCCGCGCGCTGACGCGCGCTTCCGCGCAGCGCGACCGCGTGATTGACCGCAGAAGGCAGCTCAGGATGCAGCGGCGGCATGGCCGCGCAGGCGGCGGCGGTGCGTTCGAGATCGCGCGGTGCCTCGGCGATCTCGCCCAGGCGCGGCCACGATGCGGCTTCGCCCGCGTTGCACCAGGGAGTGGCGCTGGCGATGGAGGCGTCGCGGGAAAAACAGGCCGACAGTTGCTGCAGCCAACCGGGTAACGGTTGCGCATCGGGCGCTAGCACCACTACGTCGGCGCCGGCGCAGACGTTGAGCATTTCGTCCAGATGCGCGACTTCGCCGATCATGCTCTGACGGCGCGTGTAATCGGCTTGCAATGGCGTGCGTTTCAACCATCTTTCGATAATGGCGGTGCCGCGAGGGCCCGCCTGCGCGTCATCGGCCAGCCAGATGCACGTTCCTTTTGGCGTGCCGGCATCCAGTGCGCCGAGGCAAGCGTCAAGGG
Source organism: Pseudoxanthomonas sp. P4_B2 (assembly GCF_056402315.1). Classification (NCBI taxonomy): domain Bacteria; kingdom Pseudomonadati; phylum Pseudomonadota; class Gammaproteobacteria; order Lysobacterales; family Lysobacteraceae; genus Pseudoxanthomonas; species Pseudoxanthomonas sp. P4_B2. The sequence goes on along the minus strand of NZ_JBFUHQ010000004.1, from coordinate 100,628 downwards.
CATCATCGTCAACGCCGACTGGCAACAAAATAATCAATCTTATAAGGCTCTCTACAACATTTGGAGGTGCCGCCATCAGAACAGGTGGCGGCACCCATGCACTCACTCAAACCTTAGATTGTCTATCCATGCAGGCGTTGGCTCGATAGTCATCTGTCCGAACTGGTTATTCGCTCCACTTGTCGCCCCCCTTACCGTGAGCTTGATGTTTTTGCCGCCATACTGACTCACACCTACGGAGCGAGACACAAATACCGGGCAACTGGAGTTAACAACACAGCGACTCGTTTTCCCGGTCTCTGAGTAAATTGTGATTTCAGAGCCTGTGCTCGCATCAAAAGCAATTATGGAAACCGTCATGTCGTTAAAAGACCATGGCACTGTATAAGTAAGCTCTGCACCAATTCTAATGTCGAACTTTAGATTCTTGTTCGGTGGAACAAAGACTGTTTGCTCAATCTTGCGACAAACATACCAACTACCTGCTCCGTAAGGCATGGAGTCATTCAATCTAGCAATCCGCCCTGATGCAGGCGAAGATCCAGAATTGGGAGTATCGCTTGAAGTGCTTGGACTAAAGCTTGCATAGGTAGCCGTGGAGCAATCCGGGCCAAAAAGTGCTCCCGCAAACACAGCTTTATTCCAGCTCCATGATGCAGGCCCGCTAGCAAAGTCACCGTTCGCAACCTGCGCAAAAGATGTCAGAGGTGCAACGAGAATCGCGAGAAAAAAAATAGAGCGCCTAACAATGTTCATGTTCGATCATCCTTATTCGAAATGTGTAAAAGTAATTTTAGAGAGACTCCAGGAAGGTTAGTCCATAACACTTCTCCTATTTCTTATTCAGCGGCTCCAAGGCACGAAACTTCTGTCCGTATTCGTCGGTGAGGTCGCGTGCTTCCTGCGGGTTGCGCACGATAGTGGGCGTCAGCAGGATAATCACTTCGCTGCGGCCAGTATTCTGTGTTTTCCGGCCAAACAACGAACCAATGAGGGGAATGCGGCTAAGCCCTGGTACGCCGGAAGAGCCATGCGATGTCGAATCGCTGATCAATCCCGCCAACATTACCGTATCACCGGCCTGTACGGCGGCTTCGGTCTTGAGGCGACGCGTGTTGATGCGGACGTTGCCGTTATCGTCGGGAATGTCGCCCGGCGTGCTCACTTCCTGCACGATATCCAGGAAGACCATGCCGTCCTTTGTGACGCGCGGCCGCACCTTCAAGATGATGCCGGTATCCAGGTATTGCACCTGGCTATAGGTACTGTCGCCGCCGACGCCGGGGTTGACCGTAACCGAGGAAATCGGAATCCGGCTGCCTACATTGAGCGTGGCTTCGGCATTGTTGCGGACGAAGACAGAAGGCGTCTGCAACAACCGCAAATCGGTGATTTCGTCGAGTGCGGTGATGATCGCCGCCGCGTTCTTGCCCAAGAAGGTCCAACCCAGGCCGGCGCTGCCGGTGATGCTGCCGGAAATGTCGCCCCAGATGCCCCGACCCAAAGCACTTGGCAAACCCGCGCCGCCGGGCGCAGCCGCATTGACCGCATTCTCGAAATACCAGTTAACGCCGTAACTGAGGTCGCCAGTCAGGTTGACCTCTGCTATCTGCGCTTCGATATGCACCTGCATGGGCATCACATCGAGCTTCTCTATTACGTCGCGGATCGATTTCCAGGCCGAGCTGCTGGAACGAACCAATAGCGTATTGGTTTCCTCGACGGCGGAAACGCCGACGCGGTCGCCTTCGACCTCCAGGGTGACGCTGCCATTGCCGCCGCTGCGCTGGTTGAGCGACAGCGAGCCGCTTCCCAGACCGCCACCCGATGAGGAGGAAGAGGCATCGCCAGTGGAATTGTTGCCTCCAAAATCGACACTGCCGCCATTGTCACCATCCTTGATGGAGACCGGGTCGGTGCCAGGCATCAGCGAGGCCGGCGAGTTGCCGCCGGTTTCCTGACCATTGCCGCTGCGGCCGGCGCCGAAGACTTCGGCCAGGCGATCGGCCAGATCCTTGGCTTTGATGTATTTCAGCTCATACGAGAACAGACGCGAGCTTTCTCCGGCACCATCGATGCGTTCCAGCCAGTCCTGGATTTGATCCAGATAAGAGGCCTGCGGAGTGATGACCAGCACCGCGTTGGCGCCTTCCAGCGGCATGAAGCGGAACATGCCGGCGCTGGGCGTCTTGCTGCTTTCGCCGAACACCTTCTCAAGATCGGCTACCACCTTGCTGGCGCGCCCGGATTCGAGCGGGAACACGCCCACTGACATGCCCGATAGCCAGTCGACGTCGAAGATCTCGACCGTGCGTAGATAGTTTTCAAGTTCGCTACGCGTGCCCGACAGGGTGATGACGTTGCGGGTGGAATCGATGCCGACGATGGCGTTGGGACGCGCGTAGGGCTCCAGCACCTTCTTCATTTCGCCTGCGGAAATGAAACGCAGTGGCACGACGCGCACTTCGAAACCGCGCGCGTTGGAAGCAGGGCCGGTGCGCGGCGCGAGCGTTCCGGCCAAAGCCTGATCGGCCGGCATGATGTTGTAGCGGCCGTCGCTGTAGACCATGCGCGCGTTGTTCTGCGCCAGCACCTGCTCCAGCAAGGTCATCGCCTGCGCGGGGGAAACCGGCTTGGGCGTGCCGAGGGTGACGGTGCCCTGTACGCCGGGCGCGATCACGTAGTTCTGGCCCAGCATGTCGCCCAGGATGGCCTTGACCACCGCGTGCACGGACTCCCCTTCGAAATTGAAGCTGGCCCCGCCGCCGCTCATCCCCGCCAACGAAGGCGGCGGCGCGGACGCGGCGCTGCGGTTGATCATCTGGCCATTGCCGCGGCGGATTACGGCCTGCGGGCCGGTCTCGGGTTCTTCGACCGAGTTCAAGGGCGAGGTCTGCGCCTCTCCTACGCCAGCGGCGCGGTTGAGATCGGCCTGACGCCGCACCTCGGGGGTGGGCACGCTGGCGCATGCAGCCAACAGGCCGGTCAAAAGGGATACCAGGATCAAACGTGACTTCATGCCGGCACTCTACTTGGTCTTGTTCGGGGGAGGCGGGGCTTGGCCCTGCTGGCGCAGTTGCGCGCGCCGCGCTTCGATGCGCTTGCGGATCGCTTCCATCTGTTGTTCGGTGGTCATTGGGGCTTCGGCCTGGGGCGCGTTCTCACCGCCCGGCTGGGGTGCCGGACTGGCGTTGCCCGCAGGCGGCACCGGCATGGGCCGCGTGGGTGTGGCCATGATCGGCGAGCCAGGCGGAGGCGCGGCGGTACCCGGCCCCGGAGGTTGAATCGGTGCGCCCGATCCGGGCGAAGCGGGCGTCGCGCTGGGAGGTTGACCGCTTAGTCCGTCGAATACCCGCAGTTCCAACGTGCGCGGTCCCTCCGGTCCTTCGATCACCACGCTGCGCGGATGAATCTCGGACACACGCCAGCCTTGCGCGCTTTCAGGCGCGTCTCCGATCTTCAGCCGCACCCCTTCTCCGCCGCCTGTTGGTTGCAGGATCGCCATCTGCAGCTGCGGCGTAATCAGCACGCTGGTCAGGACGAAATCGAAGGTCTGCGGCTGTTCGCCGCCTTCCTGACCTGAGATGAAAAAAGCTTGCGGCTTGCGGTTCTGGGAAAGCAAAGGACGCGCGGCGATTTCGGAATATTGCGCCAACGGTCCGAGACGTTCCGGCACCTGCTGCGGAAGCTTCGGCAACGCGCTGAGCAGGCTTGGATCATCCGGCAGCGGACGGATCTGTCCGCCCAGACCGAACAGGGCCAGCACCCACACCAACAATGCCCAGCCGGCCAGCGCGGCCAGCAACCAGCTGCGCGGTCCGAAAGAGTCAATTCGCATCGATTGCTCCCGGCAGGGCGGGCGCAGGCGCATTGGCTGGTGGTGCTGGTGGTGCTGGTGGTGGTGCTGGTGGCGACGGCGACGGCGACGGCGACGGCGACGGCGACGGCGATACAGGCAATACGGACGCGCCGGGCGGACGCAAGTAACCGTACAGATCGAAACTGACATCCAACCCAGCGCTGGACTGCCCCGGCATGAACGAATAGCCCATGCTCAGCACATTCAGATTTTCCACGAACAGGCGCGGCGTCCCGCTTTCCAGGGCATACAGGACGGAGGCCAGCTCCGGCGTGCCGCAACTCAGACGTACCTGCACCACCACCGCCGCGAAGCGCTCGCTACCGGGTTGCGCGAGCGGAGAACGATTGGTGATCGCGCAGCTGCGATTGCCGGGGCTGGCTTCCAGCACCACTGTCTCCAAGCGTTTCACCAATCCTGCGGTGGCCAGTTCCGACGTGGCTTCGGGCAGAAAGCCCGGTCGTTGCGATTGCTGGGCCATCGCGGCGGCCAACCCCTTTTTTATCTCGGGTGCCTGCTGCAGTTGGGTGCGCACGCGTAGTTCGCGCTCGCGCGCGCCATCGATGCGGTCCTGGACTTCCAGCATCGGCGCCGTCCACAGCGGATGCACCAGCAGCAGATAGGCAAGCACAAGCGCCGCTAGCAGCAATCCCAGCGCCAGCCAGCGGTCGCGATCAGGTCTGCGGCTGTGATCAGGGCTGGCGAGCGCCATTGGCGGCTCCCGTGCTGGCAGCCGGCTTCGGTGCGGTGGCAAGGTCGGCAGTCAGGCTGAAACGGTCGAGCCGGGTCCGCGGATCCGGCTGCAGGGCGCCGCTGAGGGCGGGTGCGCGCCACAACCGCGATCCTTCCATTCGCCCGACCAACGCCGAGGCCTCAGGGCTCAGGCCGATCAGAAGCAGGCGGTCGCCTTCTATTCCGACTTTCTCCAGATAGGTATTGTCCGGCAGCCGGCGGCTGAGTTCGTCCAGGATCTCCACGGTGGTGGGACGCGCCGCACGGGCGCGGTCCAGGAAGGCGGCGCCTTCCACGATATCGACCAGCTGCTGGCGCTCGGCGGCCACGGCCCGGGCCTGGGTGGCACGGGCTTCGACCTGCTTGGTGAAGGCTTCCGCGGCATCCCGCCGGTTATCCAGAACCTGCCAGAACGCAGTGGCTATCCCGAGCAGCGCGATCGCTCCCAGCGCCCAGTTCCAGGTCCGCATCGCATCGCGGCTGCCGCGGCGTATTTCCGTCGGAAGCAGGTTGACGCCCAACGGCCGGCCGCTTGCGTCGCTGGCGTCCACGCCCGCCAGCGATCCTGCCAAGCCACCCAGTTCCGCCAGCGCCACGTCGAAGCGCGCGCGCGGAACGGCGATCAGTTCGGTATCCAGTTGACCGTCGGCGCGGCGTTCCAGCACGCGCGCATCGAAACGCACGCCGTCGGCGGTAAAGGGAGTCTGGCGGTCGACCTCGAAGCCGACCACGTCGCGCAGGCGCTCGGCCGCCGCGGCGGGCAACAACAGGCGGCGCTGCAGGGCGCTGGCCGCCGGCAGCAGCAGCCAGCGCGGTAGTTTGCCGGTGCGGTTGCCGAGCACGGCATCCAGTTCGGCCGTTGTCAGCGGCAACGGCAGCCAGGCGATCTCATGCAGGCCTTCGGCGTCCTGGACCTGCAAGCGCAACTGGTCACCGACCTGGGAAAACAGCAGGCGATTGCTGGCCAGTCCGAATAACACGCGCCAGCGCAAAGGCAGCCACGACAGCAGCGCCTGCTTCCACCAGCGGAAAAAGCCGCCCGCTCCGGCTCCGTAACGACGGATGCCCTGCATCAGCGACGGATTTTCCTGCGTGGTCGTCATTGGGGTGCCGTTCCTTCCTGCCAGCGCAACGCGGTATACACCGAACCCGGTACCGAGCCGCTACCCGCACGCACCACTGTCCGTAATACCGCAACCCGGCCATCGTCCAGCCGTGCGCGGCTGTCGATACTATACGTGCCGCTGCCTCCGCCCACGAGCTGCGCTGCGCCAGTACCGGGCGTGGGAGCCTTGCGTTGCGCCAGATAGGCAGTCGGATCCAACCCCATCGCCGCCAGCACTGGCGCCTGCGCGTAAGTGGGATCGGGTTCGCCGCGACCGCTGAAGAGAGTCAAAGAAGGCTCCAGCCGGGCATACAGTTCGGGAGTCATGCCCAAGACCTGCTCGACCTCGGCCACGGTTTCGAAGGGCGCATCCTTCGCCCCATAAGGCCGCCCCGCCGCCGCATAGTCCGGATCTTCCGCGCCACCGTTGACCTGGGTAAGCGGATCGGGATCGCGCCAGTCGAGAATGGCGGCAGCGATACGCTCGGCCTGTTCACGTTCCGCTCCCACGGCCTGCATCAGCGCAGTGAGCAAGGGCGCCCCGGCCTGGTTAAGATCCACCTTGCCGGTTTCATCGACGATCTGAAGTTCGACCTCGCCGCCCGCATAGCTCCATCGATAGCTACGCCCGTCCGGCAACCAGCGGGTGGTAGGTTCGGTGTCGGCCAGCCGCACCAACGAATACTCCACTCCCGCCCGCGCCAGCTCCTGGGCTCTGGCGCCGCCGCTCAATATCTTTCCCTGCAGGGCCTCCACCCGGGCGGTCAGGGCAAACGCGCCGATCAAGGCCGTAAGCAGGGCGATCAGCCACAACACCAGTAACAAGGCGGCTCCGCGTTCGCGTTTCATGGGGGCGGCTCCAGGCCCTCGCCGAGTCCATTGTCCAGGCCGCTGCCCTGGGCGAGCGAGACGATCAGGCCAGGCCAGCGCTGGCCATCGGCTGACTCGATATCGATCGACACCTGCAGCGGCAGGGATTCGGCGGCAGTCCAGCGGTCCTGCCATTCGCCCAGTTTGCTTTCCTGGTCCAGTCCGCGATAACGGAAGCGCACGGCGCGCAGATCATCGGCCAGGATTTCCGGTGGCCGCGGCTGCGCCTCGCGCACCGCCTGTCCGGATTGGACCATGGCGAATGAAGCCAGCAGCCGGCTGCCCCCGTCGGCCGCGACCAGATCGTGCAAATAGGGTCCACCACGACCCAGATAGTCCGGCAGATCGGCCACGAAACGCATGCGCTGCGCTTCGCCGACGAAGCGATATTGCCTCTGCGTGTTGGGATCGACGGCGAAAGCGATGGCCTGCGCCGAAGATATGCGTCGGCGCAAGAAACCCTCGACCGCGCGGATGCGTTCGTTGCGCTGGGCGATGGTTTCGCCACGCTGCACCATGGCCGTGGCCGAACGCAAAGTGGCGAAGGCCAGCGCCAGTCCCGCAGCGAGCAGCACCGTCGCCAGCAGCACTTCGATCAAGGTGAAGCCGCGGACATTGCGGTTCATGGCACGAGCGCCGAAGCATTGATGTCCGCAGGCGCCAGGCGCAGGGTCTGCCATCGCAGCCGCTGGCCCGGGGTATCGCCCCATTCCACTTCCAGCTGCACCTGCAGCAAACGCGGCGCTGAAGAGACGGCCTGCGGAGAACGCCGCTTCACAGGATCGATATAAGGCTCCATTTCCAGCGTCCAGCGATAGCGTCCTTCCTCGAAAACGCCTTGCTTCCGGCCTGGTTGCAGGATTCCACCGACGCCCAACTGGGCCAGTAGCGATTGCGCATGCAAGGTCGCGCGCCCGCTGTCGTCGGCCGTGCGTATCTGCCGCGCTGCGCCGGACAGCGAACCGAGCAGCAAAGTCAGCGCAAGCGCCAGCAGAGCGAAGGCGATGATCACTTCGATCAGGGTGAACCCGCGCTGGCGACGGGAACGCATGGATTTCATGGCGGCGATTTCATGGAGGGGACCCGGCACCAGGCGCGCGCGCCAGCCTTACTTCGCCGGTCAGCCAGGCCACATCGATGCGCCACACCGCTTTCTTGGCGCTTAGCTGCACCCGGCCGCCGGTGGAGGCGCCGTCGGGAAAGAACAGAATGCCGCCTTCGCCCGCGCGCGCCTGGGCTTCGCGCGCTCCGGTGAATTCCACGCCCAGCGATGGCGGAATATTTCCCTGCCTCTGGTTCGGCCCTTGCCACTGGTGTCGGACCGGATCGATCACGAAACGCTGCGACTGGCCGGTGGCGATGGCCTGCGCACGCGCGTAGCGCAATTGCGCGGCGATTTCCTTGGAACTCGAACGCAAGCGCATGCCGTCCAGGCCGCCGGTCAGCACCATAGCCGCCAGCATGCCGGCAATGGCGATCAACGCCACCACCAGCAGCATCTCCAGCAAGGAAACGCCCCGCGATCTGCGCAGGCTGCCGGCCGGGGGTTGGCGCAGGCAGGTGCGCTTGATGCGGGCCCGCTCCATATAGGCGTTTTATTCGAACTTGATGTCGGCGTTGTAGCTGTCGCCACCGACTTGGCCGTCCTTGCCCAGGCTGATCAGATCGAACGGCTGCGCCTCACCCGGCGCGCGGTATTCGATGGCATGGCCCCAGGGATCCTTGAGCTCGGCCGCCTTGGCGTACGGACCCAGCCAGCCGTTCGCGTTGCCAGGCTGGGTGACCAGATCTTCCAGGCGCGAAGGCAGACTGCCGGTATCCAGCTGATAGTTCTCCACCTTGCCGGCCAGGGTCTGGATCTGCGACTTGGCCAGGTTGGCCTTGCCGCGATCGGCGCCGCCCAGCACACGGCTGCCGACTAGGGTGAGCACCGCGCCGATCAGCACGATGACGATGATGATTTCCAACAGGCTCATGCCGCTCTGCGCGGCCGGCGAGGGAGAACGGGTGATCGAGCGTGAAACTCGCATTACAAAATCCTTGTAATCATGAAGCGGGTAGTGTGGGCGTGAATCTCTGAACGGGTCGTTTCCTGAATCGCTTGCCGTCCCTTCAGCCGATCGAATTGGTCAGATCGTACAACGGCACCAGCACGGCGATGATGACCATGCCGACCACCGCAGCCAATACCAACGTGATCACCGGCACCAGTGCGGCCAGCATGCGATCCATAGCCTGCGCGGTTTCCAGCTCGAAAGTGTCGGCGGTCTTCAACAACATGCCATCCAGCGCGCCGGACTCCTCGCCCACCTGGATCATCTGCAGCGCCAGCCGCGGGAAGCGCTTGCCTTTGGCCAGCGAGGCGGAGAGGCCGTGGCCATTCTTCACGTCTTCGGCGGCTTGCTCGACATCGGCGGACAAGGCTCGGTTGCCGAGCACGTTGCGGGAGATGCCGAGCGCAGCGAGCAGCGGCACTCCGTTCTTCAGCAAGGTACCCAGGGTGCGCGCCAGGCGCGCGGTTTCCATCTTCGCCACCAACGGACCGACCAGTTTCTTCTGCAGCAGCCAGGCATCGAAACGATCGCGGAACACCGGATCGCGACGCTTGCGGTCGAACCACCACAGCAAGGCCGCCGGTACCGCGACCAACACGAACCACCAGTCGCGTACGAACAGGCCGATGGCCAATACGCCGCGCGTGAACCACGGCAGGGTCACGTCCAGGCTTTCGTACATCAGCGCGAACTGCGGCACCACGTAACCCATCAGGAACAGCAATGCGAAACCCACCACCACTACCAGGATCGCCGGATAGATCATCGCGTTGACCACGCGGCCGCGCATGGCCCGGCTGCGCTCCAGATAGTCGGCCAGACGCTGCAGGGTTTCGTGCATGCTGCCGCCGGCTTCGCCCGCGCGCACCATGTTGATGTACAGACGCGAGAATGTGCCGTGCTGCCGTTCCAGCGCCGTGGACAAGGGCGCGCCACCGCGCACCGCATCGCGGATGTCGGCGATGGTGCGTCGCGCTTTGTCGTCTTCCGGTAACTCCAACAAGATGGTCAGCGAACGATCCAGCGGCTGCCCTGCGCCCAGCAGCGTCGCCAGTTGCTGGGTGAACTGCACTAGCCGGTCGCCGGCGAACGGTTTGGCCTGCAACAGCGAACGCAACGAGGTGCCGCTGCCCTCGGAGGCGAGCTTGGCCTCGACCGGCAAATGCCCCTGTTCCTGCAGGCGTGCCACCACCTCGCCGTCGTTGGCGGCTTCCATCTGGCCGTCGAGGACTTCGCCGCGGGTGTTGAGGGCTTTGTAGCGATAGAGGGGCATAAGTGGTCGGCTACGATTACTCGCAGATCATTTTTCCTTTAGGCAGGACACGCGGATTGCCGAGCGCGAACTCGCGCACCGGGTATTCCCACATCTCGAAACCGGATATGCCGGGAGTAACCGCGCAGGTACTGGCGTACTCGAACGTCGTGCCGTCGCGCGAAATGTAGAGATCGAATTTCAAGGCAACGTCCAAACCGGTGCGCAGGTTCAGCATGGTCTGCCCTTCGCCCCGGCTGCGCTCGGCGAAGACATTGGCCGAAGCAGCGTCGGCCAGAGCAACCGAAGCGATCACGCCGTCAAGAATATCGACCTTCAACGCCAGCGCCGGGTCGCCGCTGCCGATGGCGAAGCCCTGCCCCAGGTCCTCCCGCGATAGCTTCTTCTTCGCGCGGTCGGAAGCCGCTCCCTCAGAGACGAAGAAACCCATCAACAGCAGCACAGTCATCGCCGTCGCCGACCAAGAGGATGGGTTCATGGCGGACGAGCGATGTCGAAGCACGTCATGCATCCTCGGTAACCCGCAACACTTCCTCTATCGTCGTCTCGCCGCTCAACGCCTTGACGATGCCGTCCTCGTACATGGTGCGCATGCCCGCATCGCGCGCGAGCTGCTCCAGTTCGCCCATTCCCGCATGACGCATGACCGCACGCCGCAGCTCATCGTTCATGACCAGGAATTCCATGATGGTGGTGCGGCCAAGGTAACCGGTCGGTGCGATGGCGGAAGCGCGCGGTCGATAGAGGAATATGTCGCCCTGCGGCTGATAACGGCGCAGGGCGAATTTTTCGATTTCCTCGGGCGATGCCAAGTATTTCTCCGCATGCGCCGGCTCCAGGCGTCGCACCAGCCGCTGGGCCAAGATGCCGTTGATGGTGGAAGTCAGCAGGTAGTCCTCCACGCCCATGTCCAGCATGCGGGTGATGCCGCCGGCTGCGTTATTGGTATGCAGCGTGGACAGCACCAAGTGGCCGGTGAGCGCCGACTGGATGGCGATGCGCGCGGTTTCCAGATCGCGCATTTCGCCGATCATGATGATGTCCGGATCCTGGCGCACGATGCTGCGCAGCGCATGCGCGAAATCCAGCCCGATCTGCGGCTTGGCCTGGATCTGGTTGATGCCCTCGATCTGGTATTCGACCGGATCTTCGACGGTGATGATCTTCACGTCGGCGGTGTTGAGTTTGCTCAGCGCGGTATACAGCGTGGTGGTCTTGCCCGAACCCGTGGGACCGGTGACCAACAAGATGCCATGCGGTTGTTCCAGCACTTTCTGGAACTGCGGCAGGAAGTGGTCGGTGAAGCCGAGCTTATGGAAATCGAACACCACTGTTTCGCGGTCCAGCAAACGCATCACCACCGATTCGCCATGCGCGGTGGGCACGGTGCTCACGCGCAGATCCAGCTCCTTGCCCTGCACGCGCAGCATGATGCGGCCGTCCTGCGGCAGGCGGCGCTCGGCGATGTTGAGCTTGGCCATGATCTTGACGCGGCTGATCACCGCCGCGGTCAGGTTGGCCGGCGGGCTTTCGCCCTCCTCCAGCACGCCGTCGACGCGATAACGTACTTTTAGACGATTCTCGAAAGGCTCGATGTGGATGTCGGAAGCGCGCAGTTCGACCGCGCGCTGGATGACCAGATTCACCAACCGTATCACCGGCGCCTCGGAGGCCAGATCGCGCAGGTGCTCCACGTCGTCGAGATTGCCGGTGCTCTCGCCGTCGGCATCTTCCACTATCGTTCCCATCGCACTGCGGCCCTGCCCGTGCCAGCGCTCGATCAGATCGTCGATTTCCGAACGCAGGCCGACCCACGGCCGCACCGGGTATCCGGTCGCCAATTGCACCGCTTCCAGCGCGTAGGATTCGTACGGGTCTGCCATCCACAGGTCTAACCGGCCCTGGTTCTCGCCCAGCGGGCAGACATGGAACTGGCGTAGGAAGCGTGGCGACAGCGGCTGCATGTCGGCCGAGAATTCGGGCGGCAGTTCAGGCACCTGCTTCAGGTTGAGCAGCGGTAGGTCCAGCACTTCGGCGCAGGTTTCGGCGTGGTCGCGCTCGGACACCAGTCCCAGCCGGGTCAGCAACGACAGCAGACTGCTACCGGTTTCTTCCTGCAGGCGCCGCGCCCGCACCAAGTCCGGGTCTTTCAACCGGCCTTTCTCCAGCAAAGCCGCGACGATCCGTTCGTCCGCGCTGCCGGGAGCCGGATCCAAGGGCTGCATGTCGGGGGAACCCACCACTGCGTTCACGCGGTACTCCATAAGGAACCGGGCCCCACTCTAGCAGCCCTTAGCGGTTCCGAATGACCCATGGCTGGCGCTCAAGCCACCCACACCCGCGCATTGCGGAACATCCGCAGCCACGGCGAATCGTCTTTCCATTCTTGCGGATGCCAACTGAGGTTAACGCTGCGCAAGGTCCGCTCCGGATGCGGCATCAGGATGGTGGAACGACCGTCGTCGCTGGTCAGGCCGGTGATGCCTTCAGGCGAGCCGTTGGGGTTGAGCGGGTATTGCGCAGCCACATGACCCTCGCCGTCGATATAGCGCAACGCCACCCTGGCCGCGCTCTGATCGGCGGCGCTATCGAACTCGGCGCGGCCTTCGCCATGCGCGACCGCCACCGGGATGCGCGAACCGGCCATGCCCTGCAGGAACAGCGACGGCGATTCCATCACTTCCAATAGGGAAGAACGCGCCTCGAACTGTTCGCTGCGGTTGCGCAGGAAGCGCGGCCAATGCGTGGCCCCGGGAATGATGTCCTTCAGCTGGCTCAGCATCTGGCAGCCGTTGCAGACACCGAGCGAGAATGTATCGTCGCGCTCGAAGAACGCCGCGAACGCGTCGCGCAATGCGCTGCGCTCCAGGACCGAGGTGGCCCAGCCGCGCCCCGCGCCCAGCACGTCGCCATAGCTGAAGCCGCCACAGGCGGCGAAGCCCTTGAATTCCTCCAGCTTCACGCGGCCGCCGATCAGGTCGCTCATGTGCACATCGAAAGCGTCGAAGCCGGCCCGGTCGAAGGCGGCTGCCATTTCGATCTGACCGTTGACGCCTTGCTCGCGCAGAATCGCGACCTTCGGCCGGACGCCCTTTGCGATGTAGGGCGCTGCGACATCTTCAGCCGGATCGAAACCCAGTTTAGGACGCAAACCGGGCGCCGAGAAATCGCGTGCTAGCTGGCGCTCTTCGTCGGCCGTCTCCGGGTTGTCGCGCAACTTCTGCATGGCGTGGGTAACCGACCACCATGCGTCGAACAATTCGTCCCAGCGCCACTGCGACAGCACTTCGCCCTCTTGCTCGATGCGGATCACCGGCGCAGTGGTCGGCCTGGCGATGCGTTGCGCGCATTCGGTCAAGGCATGGCGTTCGACCAGGTCCGCGAAGGCGGCGCGGTCTTCGGCCGACACCTGCACGACGGCGCCCAACTCTTCTGCGAACAGGGTGCGGAACGGATCGTCGCCCCATCCGTCCAATTGGATGTCGAGACCGCAATGCGCGGCGAACGCCATTTCGCACAACGCGGCGAATGCGCCGCCGTCGCTGCGGTCGTGGTAGGCCAGCAATACGCCGGCTTCGCGCGCGTCGCGGATCAGTTCGAAGAAGTCCCGCAGCCGTTGCGGATCGTCGAGGTCGGGCACGCTGTCGTCCGCATCGCTGCCGCCGAACGCCGGCAACGCGCCCGCGCCCGCCTCGGGATGGCACTGCGCCAGCACCGAACCGCCAAGGCGCTGCTTGCCCGCACCCAGGCCGATCAGCCACAGGTCGCTGTCTTCTTCGCGGGCGAGCAACGGCGTGAGCTGCTCGCGCGCGTCGGTGACCGGGGCGAAAGCGGTGATGATGAGCGAGACCGGCGAAACCGATTTCTGCGCCGTGTCGTCCACCTGCCACTGCGCCTGCATCGACAGAGAATCCTTGCCGACCGGGATGCTCAGGTCGATTTCGGGACACAACTGCATGCCCACCGCTTTCACCGCGTCGAACAGCAAGGCGTCTTCGCCGGCATGGTTGGCCGCGGCCATCCAGTTGGCGGAGAGTTTGATTCGCTCGAGAGATTCCACCGGCGCCGCGCACAGATTGGTGATCGCTTCGCCGACGGCCATGCGCGCCGATGCGGCGGCGTTGAGCAGCGCCAGCGGCGTGCGTTCGCCGATGGCCATGGCTTCGCCGACGTAACCATCGAAACCCGACAAGGTGATGGCGCAGTCCGCCAACGGCAACTGCCACGGACCGATCATCTGGTCGCGCGCGGTCAAGCCGCCGACGCTGCGATCGCCGATGGTGATCAGGAACTGCTTGGAAGCCACCGACGGATGCGCAAGCACGCGCAGACCGGCGTCATGCAGATCCAGACCCGCCGTTTCCATCGCCGGCCAGCGCGGCGCGGGCGGGTGCGCGGTGTTCCGGTGCATCTTCGGCGCCTTGCCGAACAACACGTCCATGGGAAGGTCTATCGGCAATTCCCGCGGAAGCGATCCAACCGTCGCGCCATAGCCCACGACTAGACGTTCCTCTGCCGTCGCCGTGCCGACCGCCGCGAACGGACAACGCTCGCGTTCGCACAAGGCCGCGAATTCGGCCAAACGCTCCTGGGCCACGCCCAGCACGTAACGCTCCTGCGATTCGTTGCTCCAGAGCTGCATCGGCGACAGCGAGGGATCGTCGCTCGGTACCTTGTCCAGGTCGATCACGCCGCCCACGCCCGAGTCATGCAGCAATTCGGGAATCGCGTTGGACAGGCCGCCAGCGCCGACATCGTGGAACCAGCGGATCGGATTGTTTGCACCCATCGCCACGCAACGGTCGATCACTTCCTGACAGCGGCGCTCCATTTCCGGGTTGTCGCGCTGCACGCTGGCGAAATCGAGGTCTTCGGCGGTATCGCCCGATGCTACCGAGCTGGCGGCGCCGCCGCCCAGGCCGATCAGCATGGCCGGGCCGCCCAGCACGATCACCGCGTCGCCCGGCTGCAGGCGGATCTTCTCGACCTGCACGCGATCGATGGCGCCCAGACCACCGGCGAGCATGATCGGCTTGTCATAGCCACGGGTCAGCGTGGCGGATTCCGGCAGTTCGAAACTGCGGAAGTAGCCGACCAGGTTCGGGCGTCCGAATTCGTTGTTGAAGGCGGCCGCGCCTAGCGGGCCGTCCAGCATGATTTCCAGCGCCGGCGCCATTCGCGGATTCAGCGAGCGCGGCCCGCTGTCGCCGAAGTTTTCCCACTTTTGCGGCAGGGTCGGAATGCGCAGGTGCGAGACGCTGAAACCGCTTAGCCCCGCCTTGGGCTTGCCGCCACGGCCCGTTGCTCCTTCATCACGAATTTCGCCGCCGGCGCCGGTGCTGGCGCCGGGAAAGGGCGCGATGGCGGTCGGATGGTTATGGGTTTCCACCTTGATACAGAACGCCGAATCCAGCTTCGCTTCGCTGCGGTAGTGGCCGATGGCATCGGGGCGGAAACGCGAGGACGCATAACCTTCCACCACCGCCGCGTTGTCGCTGTAGGCGGAAAGCGTGTGCTGAGGCGTGTGCGCATGAGTGTGCTTGATCATGCGGAACAGGGATTGCGGCTGGTCCTTGCCTTCGATGGTCCAGGTCGCGTTGAAGATCTTGTGGCGGCAGTGCTCGGAATTGGCCTGCGCGAACATCATCAGCTCGACATCGGAAGGATCGCGGCCCAGTTCGCCGTAGCGCAGACGCAGGTAGTCGATCTCGTCCTCGGCCAGGGCCAGGCCCAGGCGCTTGTTGGCCGCTTCCAGCGCACCCAGCGGGATGCGTTCCAGGGCGCCGCGCGGCAGCGCGGTGAATAGCGCGGCGGCCTGTTCGCGCGCCGACAGCAGAGACTGGGTCATCGGATCGTGCAGCAGCTTCGCCAGTGCGGCGGAGTCTTCCCAACCCTGCAGATCGATGCGGGTGCCGCGCTCCACGCGCTTGACCGGAAGGCCAGCGCCGCGCAGCAGTTCGGTAGCTTTGCTGGCCCAGGGCGACAAGGTGCCCAGGCGCGGCACGATGAACCGGGACCGGGTGTCTTCGGCGGCGGCGACAGGATCGGACGACGCCTGCAGAATGCGGCCCAGTGTGTCGATGTCCACCTCGGCGCCCGCTTCGGGTTCGACGAAATAGACGTGCCACGCGCCGCGTACCAGCACGGACGGCGAGACGGACTGCAATCGGGATTCAAGCCGCGCGCGGCGGAACTGCGACAGGGCCGACTGGCCCTCGAGGACGATCATGTCCGGCAAACCGTAAGGAACGGGGCTCTCTATTGTAGCGAAGCCGGCGCAAGGCCGGCTTCGTCGTGTCGCATTTCCCCGTCCGGCTTACAACATGCCGGCCGGTTTGTTCGCCTGGGCATCACCGGCCAGCTTGTCCAGGGCTTCGCGCATCTGGTCTGGCGGCAGGTAACCGCCCAACTGAGTCCCGTCCGGGGCGAATATGGCCGGCGTGCCGGAAATGCCGAGGCGCTGTCCCACGTTGTATTCCATGTCCACCGGCGTGCTTTTGCAGGTCCGCGCGGGGACGGGCTTGCCGCCCTTGGCGTCGGTCAGGGCCTGCTTGCGGTCGGTCGCGCACCAGACCGAGATCATGTCGCGGTGGTCCTGGCTGCCCAGGCCCATGCGCGGAAAGGCTAAGTATTCGATGGCGATGCCCCGCTTGTTGTATTCGGCGATCTCGCTGTGCAGCTTGCGGCAGTAGCCGCACTCGATATCGGTGAACACGCTGAGCGTGTATTTCGGGTTGGGCGGCGCGAATACGATGCGCTCGCTGGTCTTGATGCTCTTGAGCAAGTCCTGGCGGTATTTGGACAGCGCCGGGCTCGATTGAGTCAGTTCTTTTTTCGCGCCGATATCCAGCACGCTCCCCTGCACCAGGTACTTGCCGTCATCGCTGACCAACACCACCTGCCCGCCGACGATGGCTTCACGGAAACCGGGCAATGCCGCGGCGCCGATGTAGTCGATCTGGATCTTCGGATTCAGGGTCATCAGCGCCTGGCGCGCGCGTTCGTCCCGAGTATTTCCTTTGGCCGCCACGGCTGCCGCAGGCGAAGCCGGCGCCGCCGCCTGTCCGGGCTGCGGGGCCTGGGCGCAAGCGCAAAGGCTGGCCGGACCCAGCAACACGGCGATGCAGAACAGCAGATGCTTCATGAAGCGGTCCTTTGAAGGGTGCGGGGTGCGCGGCAGGTGATTCGACCGCTGTTGTGATTCATAGGTTCAGGCGATTTTCGCATATCCCACGGGCGGCTGTTTTTTCACTTCGGTGCGGCGGCATCAGTGCAACGATGTCCCCCAGGCACAACGATCCGGGCGTCGGATACACCTGCCCGGCCATCCCTGGCCGGGCGTTCGCCAGGGCTGCGCGGCAGTGCCGCGCCATATCGCCAATTGCAACGATGCCGTCCTTGGCGCAAGGATTCGGGCTTCGGATACACCTGCCCGGCCATCCCTGGCCGGGCGTTCGCCAGGGCTGTGCGGCAGTGCCGCGCCATATCGCCAATTGCAACGATGCCGTCCTTGGCGCAAGGATTCGGGCTTCGGATACACCTGCCCGGCCATCCCTGGCCGGGCGTTCGCCAGGGCTGCGCGGCAGTGCCGCGCAAAGCGTGCCCTGGCTCACCCACGCGGATGGTGTTTCGTATGCAGCTGTTGCAGGTGCTCGCGCGCCACCAGCGTGTAGATCTGGGTGGTGGAAAGCGAACTATGGCCCAGCAGCATTTGCAGCGCGCGCAGATCCGCCCCGTGGTTGAGCAGGTGCGTGGCGAAGCTGTGGCGAAGCCCATGCGGACTGACTTTGCCGGGATCGATGCCGGCCACTGCGGCATAGCGTTTCACCAGTCCCCAGAATTGCTGGCGGCTGGGCGGCTCACCGTCGCCGCCAATGAACAGCGCCGTACGGCTGGCCTTGCCCGCCAGTTTCGGCCTGGCCTCGGCCAAGTACTTCTCCAGCCAGTGCTGCGACTCTTCGCCCAGCGGGACGAGCCGCTCCTTGCTGCCCTTGCCGGTCACCCGCACCACACCCTGGCGCAGGTTCACGGCATTGGCGGGCAGGTTCACCAATTCGCTGACGCGCAGGCCGGCGGCATACATCAGTTCGAACATGGCGCGGTCGCGCAATCCCAGCGGCGTGTCGGTCTGCGGTGCGGCCAACAGGGCGTCGATCTGGCTTTCGGCCAGGGCTTTGGGCAGCGACCGCGGCAGCTTCGGCGGATCGAGCAAGGCGGTAGGATCGTCGCTGCGCAGGCCGCGACGCAGCAGCCAGGCGTAGAAGGCGCGCAACGACGACAACAGGCGTGCATTGCTGCGTGGGGAATAGTCCTGCGCGGTACGCGCGGCGAAATAATCGAACAACCCCGCGCGATCGGCCTGCACCAGCCCACCCTGCCGTCCCTTGCGCCAGCGTGCCAAGCCCTCCAGATCGCGCCGGTAACTGTCCAAAGTAGGCTGGGCTAATCCGTTCTCCGCCCAGATCGCGTCGAGGAAGGCGGTGATTTCCGCAGCATCGGAGTCGGGCACGGGCGGCAAAGCCATGGCCTGGATGCGGCGGTCGGCAGGAGTAGTCGAAGTCATCTACCAAGCATAGAGTGCGCGCTCGATCGGCGCCTCCCGCTATCCTGTGCACATGAACGATCCACGCGCCGCCACGCCGAAACCCCGCGCCCATATCGGCTGGCGCCTGCTCGCATTGCTCTACGATTTCTGGCCCGTGCTGGCGCTGTGGATGCTGATCGCCATTCCTTTCGTGCTGGGCTACACGTTCGTTGGTGGCCACGATCCGCACCAGAACATCGCTCCCTTCTCGTTGCTTTGGTGGGCGCTGTGGTTGACCTGCGTCGTCGCGACCGGCCTCTACGCTGTGATCAGCTGGCGCCGCGGCGGCCAGACCCTGGGCATGCGTCCGTGGCGCCTCAAGGTGGTCGCGCAAGATGGCCAGGCGCCGCGCTGGAGCGCCCTGTGGCTGCGCTATGCGGTCGCCGTGGTGTCGGTGCTGATGGGCGGGCTAGGGTTTTGGTGGGCCTGGATTGATCGAGGGAGGCTCACTTGGCACGACCGCGCAAGTCGTACACGCATGGTCCGCGTGCCGAAAAAATAGAGCCCGATTCGGCAGGTCATGGGCGCGCTGCGGCGCGTTCGACTCCGCTGTTACTTGAAGTCCATCGTGGCGCGGCACGACCGCGCAAGCGATACACGCATGGTCCGCCTGCCGAAGCGGTAGGGCGGGCCTTGGCCCGCCATTGCCATCTCTTCGGTGGCGATGGCAAACCACGACAGGCTGTACCGCTTGTCGTCGCGAGCATTCCGCATGGCAATGGCGGGCCAAGGCCCGCCCTACGAGTCATTTAGCTGCTGCGCCGTTTAAACAACCAGGCCGACACCGTCAGCATCACCAGGGGCGGTAGCAGGTAGGCGATCCAGTAGTCGAACTTGAACGCGCCTGCCAGGCGACTGAACAAGGTCTGCATCAGCCAGAAACTCAGGGCGAACAGGATGCCCAGGAACAGCTGTTTCCCCAGCCCGCCGCTGCGCAGGCTGCCGAAAGCGAACGGGATAGCGGCCAGGCATAGCGCCAACACATTCAAGGGGTAGAACCAGCGGCCCCAGTAGACCTCCTCGTACTCGCGCGCATCCAGCCCATTGCGCTGACGGTATTCGATACTGCGCGCCAGATCGGTGGCGGCCATGTAGCGTGGTTTGGCGATGGTATCGGCCAGCGCGGCCGGGTCCAGGTCCGATTCCCAACGCATGCCCAGCAACTGCTGCTGGGTGATCGAACGCGCGTCGAAAGTGGTGCGCAACACATTTTTCAGCACCCACTTGTCGTCGAAGTTCTCGGCGGTGGTGGCATGGGAAATCGCGGCCAGCCTGCCGTCGTCGGCCAGTTCGTACAGGCGTACGTCGCGCAGTTGCAGCCACTCGCGGCCGTCCTGCACCTTCTTTTCGCCGCTCTGCGCATTGAGGAAAACATTGCCCTCGCGCGCCCAGAGTCCCGAGTAGGTCGCCGCCGCCGCGTTATTGGTGATCGCCGAGGTCCTGACCCGATCGGCCTGGGTCTGGCCCCAGCTACCCACCGTTTCCATGCCGAACACCATTAGCCCAGTCAGCAGGGCCAGGGTGATGGCGACCGACAGGCTCAAGCGCCGGCGGGAGAGCCCTACCGCCCGCAGTGCAATCAGCTCCGAACTGGCGGCCAGTTGGCCCAGCCCCATCAATACACCGATCACCGCCGCGGTGGGAAACATCATGTAGGCGCGACGGGGAATGGTGTAGGCCACGAAAGCCACCGCATGGCCGAAGGTATAGCTGCCCTTGCCCAGGTCGTTGAGCTCGCTGGAAATCGCGTTGATCACGTCCAGCCCCACCAACACCGACCACACCAGCAACACGGTGACCAGAACCACCCGGCCTACATAGAGGTCGTGGAGATTGGGCCGCAGCCTCATGCCGATTTCATCCGCGAACGCGCCATGCGCCCGTCGCGCAAATAGGACCATAGGCCGAACGCCAGCAGCGGCACAGTCAGCCACCAGAGCCCCAGCATTCCCGGAACCTTATCTTCGGACAAGGCCTGGGTGCCGACGTACATCAGGTTGGTGCCCACCAAATAAGCCAGGAAACCGAGCATGATGCGTCCATAGCGCGCCTGTCGCGGCGAGCTGCGCGCCAGCGGCAACGCAATCAGCGCGAACGCCAACGCCAGCAACGGCGGGGTGAGCCGGTAGTGCAGCTGCGCATTGGCGTCGGCGCGCTTGTCGCTGAACAAGGCCAGGGTGGGCAGCAGTTCTGGATCGGTTTCGGCGCGCACATCGGCCCGGTCCGGCAGCGCGAACTCATTGCTGGCGAAGCGCATCAGGTTGAAATCGCGACCCGAGTCCAGCGGCCCTTCCACCCGAAAACCCTCGTTCAGCCGCATGTAGCGATCGCGCTGGCCTTCAAAAAACATCTCGCCGGTACGCGCAGTCACCACGTCCAGCCGCTCGCCTTCCTGGCGCTGCACGAACACCCGTTGCAACTTGGTTCCGTCGGCCGAAATCCCGCCGATGTAAATGACGCTGCCGTTGGGCAGCATGGTGAACCGGCCGGCGTCCAGGCCGGCCACGACCAGGCTGCGGTTGGCGTGTTCGATCATGCGTTCGCTGGTCCGGTCGGCCCAGGGTCCCAGCCACAGCGACAGCGCGCCGATCAACCCCACCACCGGCACCACCAGCATCAGGAAGGGCTTTAGCATCCGTCTCGGTCCGACCCCGATCCCGGTCAGCACGGGCATTTCCGAGTCGCGGTACAGGCGTGCGAAGGCCAGCAGAAGCCCCAGCATCAGCGCCAGCGGCAGGATCACGGGCAGGTAGTTGAGCAACTGCAGGCCCATCTGCGAGATCAACAGGTTCGCCGGAATCCGGCCCTCGGCGATATTGCCCAGCAAATCCGCCATCACCCCGCCCAGGCTCACTACCAGCAGCACGATCAGCGTGGCCAGGAAGCTCTGGGTGAATTCGCGGAAGAGGTAGCGGTCCAGCTTCGCCATGGGGTTGGTTTACAATCTCGGGTTCGTTCGCTGGGATTGGCCGCGGTCTTTTAGGATCGGATAGCCAGATTGGATCGGCACGGCCTGGCGCGGTCTTGCCGCAGCCTGAGAACCCGCAATTGTACGTAACTCGTCACCTAATGATCTGGGAATCTGCTCAATGGCACTGGAATTCACCCTGAACCACGACGCGCCGGCCAGCGCTGGCTTCGACTGCATCGTGGTAGGCGCCTATGGCGACAAGACCCTGACGCCGGCGGGGCGCGCGCTGGATGCGGCCAGTGGCGGCAAGCTCAATACGCTGGTCCAGCGCGGTGATGTGAGCGGCAAAACCGGCAAAACCACCCTGCTCCACGATCTTCCCGGCATCACCGCGCCGCGGGTGCTGGTGATCGGCCTGGGCGAAGCTGCCAAGTTCGGCGTGCCGCAATACCTGAAGGCCGTCGGCGACGCGACGCGCGCGTTGAAGGTCGGTCCTTCGAGCAATGCGCTGTTCACGCTCTCCGAAGTGGAAGTGAAAGAGCGCGACAGCGCCTGGAACATCCGCCAGGCCGTTATCGCCTCGGACCATGCCTGCTATCGCTACACCGCAACACTGGGCAAGAAGAAGAACGACGATGCCGGCCTGGCCACGCTTTCGATCAGCGGCGGCGACGAACAGGCGCTTGCGCAGGGCGTAGCCATCGCCACCGGCGTGGCTTTCGCGCGCGAACTCGGCAACCTGCCGCCGAATATCTGCACTCCGGCTTATCTGGCCGAACAGGCGCAGAATTTCGCCGCGGAGAACGAAGGCGCGGAATCCGAAATCCTGGACGAAACCCAGATGGAAGCGCTGGGCATGGGTTCGCTGCTGGCGGTGGCTCGAGGATCGACCCACCGCCCACACCTGATCGTACTCAAGTGGAATGGCGGCGGAGATGCCAAACCGTTGGTACTGGTTGGCAAGGGCATCACCTTCGACACCGGCGGCGTCAACCTGAAGACCCAGGGCGGCATCGAGGAAATGAAGTACGACATGTGCGGCGCCGCCAACGTAATCGGCACCTTCGTGGCCGCGGTGAAGATGAAGCTGCCGTTGAATGTAGTGGTGGTGGTGCCGGCGGTGGAGAACGCGATCGATGGCAATGCCTATCGCCCGTCCGACGTCATCACCAGCATGTCCGGCAAGACCATCGAAGTCGGCAACACCGACGCCGAAGGCCGTCTGATCCTGTGCGATGCGCTGACCTACGCGCAGCGCTTTGAACCCGAAGCGCTACTGGACGTGGCCACCCTGACCGGCGCCTGCATCGTGGCCTTGGGTCGCTACGCCACCGGCCTGATGAGTAAGCACGACGATCTGTCCAACGAACTGCTGGCTGCGGGCGAAACGGTATTCGACCGCGCCTGGCGCCTGCCGCTGTGGGACGAATACCAGACCCAACTAGATTCCACCTTCGCCGACGTCTACAACATTGGCGGTCGCTGGGCCGGCGCCATCACCGCCGGTTGCTTTCTGGCGCGATTCACCGAGAACCAGCGCTGGGCGCACCTGGATATCGCCGGCGTCGCCAACGACGAAGGCAAGCGCGGCATGGCGACCGGCCGTCCGGTCGGCTTGTTGACGCAGTGGTTGCTGGATCGCGCGGCGTAAACCGTGCCGCGCGCCGACTTCTACCTAATCGCGAAGCCCCGCTTCCTGGAAGAACCGCTCAAGCTGGTCTGCGAACTCGCGCGTAAGTCCTACGACGCCAACCTGTGGACGCTGGTCCTGGCGCGCGACGCCGAACAGGCGGAACAGATCGATGCGTTGTTGTGGGAGATGGACGACGATGCCTACATCCCGCATCAGATCGCCGGCGACGAGGAAGACGAACTAACCCCGGTGCTGATCGCCACGCCGGATGTCGACACGCCCGCGCGCGCGCTGGTAATTAATCTGCGCGACGCGGCCTTCGACGGCCCCTGCGAACGCATCCTGGAAGTCGTGCCCGCCGACGAATCCGCGCGCGAACCGCTGCGCGAACGCTGGAAACAATACAAGGCGCGCGGGTACGACGTCACCAAACACGATATGTAATGGTTCCAACCCTTCTCCCGCTTGCGGGAGAAGGTGCCCGCAGGGCGGATGAGGGCGTTCTTAGCCATATGTCGCCGAAGAGAGCCCCTCACCCAGCCCTCTCCCGTAAACGAGAGAAGGGTTAACAAACGGATCCTGGCTCCTGCTGGGATGACGATAGAAACAGAACGCGGACCCCATGACCGACCTCGCCCCCAGCTACGACCCCAAATCCTTCGAATCCCGCCTCTATGCCGAGTGGGAAAACGCCGGCTATTTCAAGCCGAGCGGGAAAGGCGAGCCGTACACCATCCTGCTGCCGCCGCCCAACGTCACCGGCACGCTGCACATGGGCCATGCCTTCCAGCAGACGCTGATGGACGCGCTGATCCGCTACCACCGCATGCGTGGCTACGACACTCTGTGGCAGGTGGGCACCGACCACGCCGGCATCGCCACCGAGATGGTGGTCTCGCGCAACCTGGCGCTGGAAGGCAAGGGCGAAACCCGCGACTCGCTGGGCCGCGACGGCTTCATCGAAAAAGTCTGGGAATGGAAGGCGCAGTCCGGCGACACCATCGAGCGCCAGATGCGTCGCTTGGGCACCTCGAGCGACTGGTCGCGCAGCACATTCACCATGGACCCGATGGCGTCCCAGGCAGTGATCGAAGCCTTCGTCAAATTGCATGAAGAAGGCCTGATCTACCGCGGCCAGCGTCTGGTCAACTGGGATCCGGTACTGAAGACCGCGATTTCCGACCTTGAAGTGGAGAATGTGGAGCAGGACGGCTTCCTGTGGTCCATCGCCTATCCGCTTAGCGATGGCAGCGGTTCGCTCACCGTGGCCACCACGCGCCCGGAAACCATGCTTGGCGATTCCGCGCTGGCCGTGCACCCGGAAGACGAGCGCTACGCGCATCTAGTCGGCAAGATGGTGAAGCTGCCGCTGACCGGACGCGAGATTTCGATCATCGCCGACACCTATGTCGAGCGCGAATTCGGCACCGGCGTGGTCAAGATCACGCCGGCGCACGATTTCAACGACTACCAGGTGGGCCAACGCCACGACCTGCCGCTGATCAACATCCTCACCCCGAACGCAGCGATCAACGATGCCGCGCCGGAGAAGTACCGTGGCCTGGATCGCTACGAGGCACGCAAGCGGATTCTCGCCGATCTTGAGGACGAGGGCCTGTTGGTCGAAACCAAGCCGCACAAATTGCAGGTGCCAAAAGGCGACCGCACTGGCCAGGTGATCGAGCCGTACCTGACCGACCAGTGGTTCGTGAAGATGGATGCTCTGGCGGCTCGTGGCCTCGAACTGGTCGAAGGCGTCGATGGAAAGCCGGGCGCGGTCAAGTTCGTGCCAGCGAACTGGATCAACACTTATCGCCACTGGATGGAAAATATCCAGGACTGGTGCATCAGCCGCCAGCTCTGGTGGGGCCATCGCATTCCTGCGTGGTTCGACGAGAGCGGAAAAATCTACGTTGGCCGCGACGAAGCCGAAGTGCGCGCCAAGAACTCACTCAGCGCTGAGGTGGTGCTTTCGCAAGACAACGACGTGCTGGAAACCTGGTTCAGCTCGCAGCTGTGGCCGTTCAGCACGATGGGCTGGCCCGATGAAGCGGCGATGGCCGAGCGCGGCTTCGATCGCTATCTGCCCAGCTCAGTGCTGGTCACCGGTTTCGACATCATCTTCTTCTGGGTCGCGCGCATGATCATGGCGACCGATCATTTCACCGGCGAAGTTCCGTTCAAGGACGTCTATATCACCGGCCTGATCCGCGACAAGGACGGACAGAAGATGTCCAAGTCCAAGGGCAACGTGCTGGACCCGCTGGACATCATCGACGGCATAGACCTGGAAGATCTGGTCGCCAAACGCACCACCGGCCTGATGAAGCCCACCGATGCGCCGAAGATCGAGAGGGCCACACGCAAGGAATTCCCCGAAGGCATCGCCGCTCACGGTGCCGACGCACTGCGCTTCACCATCGCCGCGCTGGCTAACCACGGTCGCGACATCAAGTTCGACATGGGCCGCGCGGAGGGCTACAAGAATTTTTGCAACAAGCTGTGGAATGCGACGCGTTTCGTGCTGATGAATACCGAGACGTTCACCCTTCCCCTGCTTGCGGGGGAAGGCGCCCGCAGGGCGGATGGGGGCGCTCTTGATTTTGCTCCTGCCACCGATGCCGAGAAGTGGATTCTCTCGCGCCTGGCGAAAGTCTCCTCCGAAGCCGAAACCCACTACGCCAGCTATCGCTTCGACTTGCTCGCACAGGCGCTGTACGAATTCGCCTGGAACGAGTTCTGCGACTGGTTCCTGGAACTAGCCAAGCCTGCGTTGAACGGCGACAACGCGGCCGCCGCCGACAGCACCCGACACACCTTGCTGTACGTGTTGGAAGCGCTGCTGCGCCTGCTGCATCCGCTGACGCCTTTCGTCACCGAAGAGCTGTGGCAGCAGGTTGCGCCGCGCCTGGGCATTAAGGGCGGCACCATTTCGCTGCAGTCCTATCCGGCCGCAGCCGACTACGCCGGCAACGATTTCGCGCAAGCGGGTACCGACGTAGAGTGGCTCAAGGACATGGTTTCGGCGCTGCGTCGCGTGCGCAGCGAGCTGGGCGTGTCGCCAGGTAAGCAGGTTCGCCTGCTGCTGCAAGGCGGCAACGCCAACGACCGCAAGCTGTCGGATCGCTACGCCTCACAACTTTCGTTCCTGCTCAAGCTCGAAACGATCGAATGGTTGCAGGCGAACGAGCAAGCACCGGCCTCGGCGCCTGCCATCGTCGGCGAGCTGAAGTTGCTGGTTCCACTGGAAGGCCTTGTGGACTTGGAAGCCGAGCGCAGCCGCCTGGACAAGGAAACCAAGCGCGTGAGAAGTGAGATCGCCAAGTGCGAAGCAAAGCTTGCCAGCGAAACCTTCGTGCAGAACGCCCCTGCTGCCGTGGTGGAGCAAGAGCGCAAGCGCCTGATCGATTGGAACAATCAATTAGTCGGCCTGCTCGAGCAACGCACCAAGCTTTAAATCCCGACATAACACCGTGGGAGCGGCGTCTCGCCGCGAGCTTTAGCCAAGATGCAAAATCAAGAGCTCGCGGCGAGACGCCGCTCCCACGGTCTCTACAGCGCGGGCATCTTGTCGGTATCTTCGCCCAGCAATTCCATCGCCATTACCAGCGCATCCTCCCGCCCATCACGCGCGGGGTAGTAACGCGGACGCCGCCCGATTTCGTTGAAACCTTCGTCGTGATACAGCGCGATCGCATTGGGATTGGAAGGGCGCACTTCCAGGAAGACGCGCGCAGCGCCCAGGTCGATCGCCAGTTTGACCAGTGACCGCAATAGCTGGCGGCCGTGGCCGCGGCCCTGTCGCTCCGGCGCGACGCAGATATTGAGGATGTGCGCCTCATCCGCCGCCACGCTGATCACGGCGTAGCCGATGGGCAGGCCGTGTTCCTGCAAAACCCAAGCAGGGTAAGCCGCGGCCAGGCAATCGCGGAAGATGCCGCGTGTCCACGGGAAAGGGTACGCGCGTTGTTCGATCGCCAAAATGGCGTCCAAGTCGGACTCGCGCATCGCGCGCAAGCTCGCATCGGCGGGGCCGGCGTCGACCGCGACCGCGCTCACGGCGACCGCTGCCTGCGCAAGGCGCGCAACTGCGGCCACAAGGCGCGCTTGGCCGCGGCATTGCCGCGCAATTCGGAAGAAGGCGGCCAGCCGGCGATGATCGCGGCCGCGTCCTCGGCGTTCGGATTGCAACCGGAAGCGCGGATTAGCGCGAAATGCAATTTGTCCGGCAGGCGGGAAGCGGCGCGTCGGGGCGAGTCGGCGACGCGCACGGGAGGCGCCGTTTCGGGTTCGGGCCGGCGGCGCGCCGGGACAGCCGCCTGGACAGGTTCGTGCTGCGGTTTGGCGGGTTCTACAACGACCGACGGGGGCGCCTCCGCCGCACCCTGCACGTACAGGGTGTGGCCCAACGCAGTCAGCCATTCATGCTGTTGCGATGACCACAACTCGCTCATGGCGTGGCCTCCGGCACTTTGCGCCACCGCCTCCACAACCAGAACCCCGGTCCCGAGAACGCATAGATCACGCCAATGGCCAGCAGCGCGCGCGGCAGATCCATCGCCAGCACCGCGATCACGACGGGAACCAGGAACAGTACGTAGAAAGGAATCCGGTCGGCCTTCGCCCCGCCTTCCCCGGTGCCCTTGAAACTCCAGAAACGGATGCGGCTGACCATCAGCAGCGCGGAGACAATCGTCACGCCAAGCGCCACGTAGCGCAGTTGCTCGCCGCTCCAGCCCAGATCGCCGTCGGCGAACGCCCAGACGAAGGACATCATCAATCCTGCCGCCGCCGGACTGGCAAGGCCGATGAACCAACGCTTGTCCACCGTGCCGACTTGCGTGTTGAAACGCGCCAGCCGCAGCGCGGCGCAGGCCGCGTACAGGAAGGCGACCGCCCAACCCAATCGGCCCATCACGCTGCCGTCGAATTTCAGCGACGACAGCGACCAGTGGTACATCACCAGCGCCGGCGCCATACCGAAACTGACCAGATCGGCCAGCGAGTCGTACTGCACGCCGAATTCGCTGCTGGTACCGGTCAACCGCGCCACCCGTCCATCTATGCCATCCATCACCGCCGCGATGAACACCGCCACCGACGCATGCACGAACTGGCCGTTGGCCGCCGCGATGATGGCGTAGAACCCGGCGAACAGGCCCGCCGTGGTGAACAGGTTAGGGAGCAGATAGATGGTGCGCGAACGCGGTGCTTGCTTGTTTTCGTCCATGCGTCGCAGTTTAGCCCAAGCCGGCGGCTTGCCAGCCCGGCCCGGCAGTGCTGCAATCGCACCCTTCCCCTGATCCTCCCCCGGAGGCCGCCATGCCTGCCCTGCCCAAACGCTCGCGCCTGATGATCCGAGCCCTTGCGTTGCTGCTGATCGCCAGCGCCTGCGTGCCCGCCTTCGCACAGAAGGTTTACCAGTGGAAGGACGCACAGGGCGTCAGCCACTATTCCGACAGCCCCCCACCGAACCAGCAGGCCAAGGACCGCCGCATCGACAACCGCGGGGAACCGGTCGTACAGGCTGCTGCGGCCGGCAAGTCTGTTGAAAACCCGCAGTGCGCCACCGCCAAGCTGAACCTGCAGCTGTTGGCGGGCAAGAACGCTGTGCAGCAGGACACCGACGGCGACGGCAAGCCCGACAAGACCCTGGGCGACGACGACCGCGCCAACCAGCGCGAACTCGCTACCGCTGCGGTCAAGGCCTACTGCAAGCCCGCAGCCTGATCCATGCGCCTGGCCTGGGCCATCGTCGCCGGCCTGGTGCTGGGCATCGGCGTGGCCTGGTGGCTGTCGCGCGAAGCGCCCGGCAAGAGCCAGGCCCGAGAACAACGCGCGCAACGCGCAGCGGCGGCCCAAGCCCATGATGCGCGGCCCTCGCTTTATCGCTGGCGCGATGACGCCGGCGTGCTCCAGATCACCGACAAGCCCCCCAAAAATAGACGCTACGAGCGCATAGATCGCGAGCCCGACCGCGGCATCGAAGTGAAGGGCCGCAGGCGGGAATAGCTGAAAAGCCGCACTGTCGGGCCGTAGCTGGCAAAATGCCGGTTCCCCTTCGTAATGAAACGCCTGCCGATGCGCCTGTCGCAATTCCATCTCCGCACCACCAAGGAAACCCCCGCCGACGCCGAAGTCATCAGTCACCAGCTGATGCTGCGGGCCGGCATGATTCGCAAGCTGGCCTCAGGGCTCTATACCTGGTCGCCGCTGGGATTGCGGGTGCTTCGCAAAGTGGAGAACGTAGTGCGGGAAGAAATGAACCGCGCAGGCGCCATCGAGATGTTGATGCCCACGGTGCAGCCGAGGGAACTGTGGGAGGAAACCGGCCGCTGGGAAAAGTTCGGCGGCCAGCTGCTGAAAATCCGCGACCGCAAGGACGCCGAATACTGCTTCGCGCCGACCGCCGAAGAGGTTATTACCGATTTCGCCCGCAACGAACTGGCTAGCTACAAGCAGCTGCCGGTGAATTTCTACCAGATCCAGACCAAGTTCCGCGACGAGATCCGCCCACGTTTCGGGGTGATGCGCGCGCGCGAATTCCTGATGAAGGACGGATACTCGTTCCACCTGACCGAAGCGGACCTGGTTCGCGAATACAACAACATGCACGCTGCCTACAGCCGCGTGTTCACCCGCCTGGGCCTGAAGTTCCGTGCGGTGCAGGCCGACTCCGGCGCCATCGGCGGCGATGCCTCGCAGGAATTCCATGTGCTGGCCGATTCCGGTGAGGACGCCATCGCCTTCTCCACCGGCTCGGACTACGCCGCCAACGTCGAGGCCGCGCAGGCCGCCGATCCCGCACCGCGTCCGGCCGCTGCCGAGGCGATGCGCAAGGTGGAGACCCCAACGCAGAAGACCTGCGAGGAAGTCGCCGAATTGCTCGCCATCCCGCTGCAACGCACGGTCAAGTCGGTGGCCGTGATGAGCATGGATCTGATCGAAGGAAAAACCACGGAACGGTTCACGCTGGCGCTGGTTCGCGGCGATCACGTAGTCAACGAGATCAAACTTGCGAAGGTTGCGGGCCTTGCCGACTACCGCATGGCGACGGAGGCGGAGATCCGCGAACACCTGGGCAGCGAACCGGGCTTCCTTGGTCCGATCACGCCGGCCAAATCAATACGCATCGTCGCCGACCGCGAAGTGGAGGCGATGGCCGACATGGTGGTCGGCGCCAACGAAACCGGCTTCCACATCGCTGGCGTCAACTGGGGCCGCGACCTGCCCGAACCCGACACCGTCGCCGATTTGCGCAATGTGGTGCATGGCGACCGTGCGCGCGATGGCGGCGAACTGCAGATCGCGCGCGGCATCGAAGTGGGCCATGTGTTCCAGTTGGGCCGCAAGTACACTGAAGCCCTGAAGGCCACGGTGCTGGACGAATCTGGCAAGGCCGCCACCATGCTCATGGGCACCTACGGCATCGGCGTGTCGCGGATAGTGGCAGCGGCGATCGAACAGAATCACGATGCCGCCGGCATCATCTGGCCCGAACCCATGGCGCCGTGGACGGTGGCGATCTGCACCATCAATCCGAAGAACGATGCGGCGGTTAGCGATGCAGCCCAGCAGCTGTTCGATGAATTGCATGCAGCGGGCGTCGATGCGGTGATGGACGATCGCGGCCTGCGCCCCGGTCAGATGTTCGCTGACATCGAACTGATCGGAATCCCACACCGTGTAGTGATTTCCGAACGTGGCCTGGCCGCCGGCACCTTCGAATACCGCGCACGGCGCGCCAGCGAAGCGGAGAACCTTGGGCGCGAAGAACTGCTGGCCAAGTTGATCGGCTGAATCAAGCACCGACTCCCCGATTGAACCCTTCCCCTGCCTGCGGGGGAAGGTGCCGAAGGCGGATGGGGGCGCTCTTGGCGAGGTCCTTCCGAACAGAGCACGAGCGTTTCGCACGTTGACTTGTCTTGGCATTTGGCTTTTAGCACTTGATTCTCGTCCCCGTGAGTCGCGGCAAGCCGGTCGAGATAAACCCCGCAGGGGCGGCGCACAGGGATGTGCGCCGTTTCCGGAGGCGCAGGAGGCGCCTTACGGAAATTCCCGACCGGCTTGCGAACCCGGCGGCTTCATCGCCGGGCGCGACGTTAGGGTGTGTTTCTTTGGTTACTTTCTTTGCACAAGCAAAGAAAGTGACTCGCGCAACGCGCGAAACGCTTTTGCTTCGAAGCTAAGGCAAGGATCAAGAGTCCTCCTCGCCTCACCTGCGCTGCGAGCAAAAGAGGAGGCACAAGCAGAGACAAGTGCAGAAGCAAGATCAAAATGGATCCCAGCGTTCGCTGGGATGACGATTCTGGGAACTTATTTTTCACGCAACAGGAAATTTGCAGCGAATTCCCAAAGAGTCATGGAATGGCGATTCTGAGCGCAAACAACAATACTGCCTCAGAGATTCTTCCGCGCCGGCAACAACAGATTCCCGAACAGCAGGCCCGCGACCAAGGCCATCACGATATTGATCACCGTCATCAACGCCGAATTGCCGACCGCCAAATCCTGCTGCTGCACCAGACTCAGGACGCCGCGCAGGCTGTTGCTGCCCGGTACCAGCATGATGATGCCGGGCACCCGGATGATTGCCCCGGGCTTGTTGGCCCAGCGCGCGAACGCGTTGCCGGCGGCCGTCAGCACCAGCGCCGACAGGAATATCCCGACCTGGGTTCCCCAGGCCTCTCCCGCATACCGGGAAATCAGATAACCGCAGATCGCCGCCGCCATCACCCAGCCATAGTCGCGGCGGTGCGCCTTGAATAGCACGGCGAATGCGTAGGCCACCAGTACCAGCGACACCCATTCCACCCACTCCGGTTGAGGACGCAGCGCGCGCACTTCGGGATAGATGCCCAGCAGTTGCGCCAGCGTCAACGCGATCAGCGTGCCCACCGTCAGCTTGAGAATGGTGGCGACCGCGCCGGCCAGACGCGCGGTGCCGGAGACGAGATGCTGGCTGGTCAATTCGTTGACCGCATTGGTCAGGGTCATGCCGGGCAGCAGCACCACCAGCGAGGCGATGATCACGCTGTTGAGGTTCAGCGGCTGAATGAAGGTCGACACCAGCACCGCCACCATGCCGGCCATCAGCGCCGACACCGCATCGCTGGCTTCCTTCAGCCGCGGGCGCCGTTCGTTGAGCTGCGATTGCACGCCGATCAAAGTCCCGATCAGGGTGGCGGTGGCGATATCCAGCCATGGCAACCGCCACAAGCCGGCTACTGCGCCGGAGGCGAGCGCGAACGCCAGGAGTTGCGTCGCGCGCCAGCGCAGATTGGCTTTGCGATCCAGCGCGCGCAAAGCGGTATGGCCCTGCGCAATGCTCATCGCCCCTCCCGCCACCGCCTCGGCGATGCGGTCGGATTCGCCCAGCTTGTAGAGATCGTTTTCCCCGGGCGCCAGACGGATCACCCGGGTCGTATCACTGGCCCCTAGCGGTCGGGATGGATCGCTGAAACTGAGGATCAGGCCGGTCGGATTCGACCAGGGTTCGCAGTCCAGTCCCAGGCGGGTCGATAGCGCCACCACCGCGCCCTCCAGCCGCTGCGCCGTGGTGCCATAGGTATGCAACCGGGCGGCCGTTTCGCACACGAAAGCGATGCGCTGGGCATAAGTTGCGGTGCTTGTAGCGGTGTTAGTTGTGGTTTGCGACATGCCGCTAGTCTAGGGCCTGAACCGGAGCCACGTGGATGATGCCCGGGTAACCGCGACCGTGTCACGATCCCGGCTCACGGCTTGCATTCGACTCCTCACTCTCAGGGCATAGGTAGACTGTATGCTCACCCGACGAGCGATATGACCCAGACCGACGCCCGCCCCCGTTTCGAAACCGACGACGCCGATCCCTCACGGGTACGGCTGGTGGGACAGTGGACGATCGCGACCGCGCTGCAAGTCGCCGATCGCCTGCGCGAAATGCCAGCCAGCGCCAAGAACATCGATGCGACCGGCATTTCGCGCATCGACTCGGCCGGCGTGTTGCAACTGCTGCGCCACGCCGCGCGCAACGATATTCCGTTGGACGACCTGCAGTTCCGCAAGGAACACCAGGCGCTGGTTTCCACCATCGAAGACGTGGCCGACGATCGCCCGAAGAAGAAGCGCGACTACGGTTTCGTGGCCGCACTGGCGCGCCTGGGCTACCAGGTGCAGGACAACGGCAAGGAAATCGTGGCCCTGGTCAGTTTCACCGGCGAGAATCTGGTGAAGATGCTGCGCACCTTGAAGGAACCCAAGCGCCTGCGCGTCACCGCCACCGTCTTCCATATGGAACAGGTGGGTTTGGATGCGGTGCCGCTGGTGATCCTGCTGTCCTATCTGGTCGGCGCGGTCATCGCCTTTCTGGGTTCGACGATCCTGCGCGACTTCGGCGCGGAGATTTACGTGGTGGAGCTGGTCAGCATCGCTTTCCTGCGCGAGTTCGCCGTGCTGCTCACCGCCATCGTGCTGGCCGGACGCACCGCCAGTGCCTTTACCGCGCAGATCGGCGCGATGCAGAGCCGTGAGGAAATCGATGCGATCCGCACGCTCGGCCTTGATCCCATCGACCTGCTGGTGATCCCGCGCCTGCTGGCCCTGCTGATCACCCTGCCGCTGCTGACCTTCATCTCGATGATGGCCGGCCTGGCCGGCGGCATCACCGTCGGTGCCTTCGATCTGGGCATTCCCCCGCAGATGTACCTGGCACGCATGCACGAAACCCTGGAAGTGCGGCACTTCCTGGTCGGCATGTCCAAGGCGCCGATCTTCGCCCTGATCATCGGCTTGATCGGCTGCCTGGAAGGGCTGCAGGTAGAAGGCACCGCGCAATCGGTGGGCGAACGCACTACTTCGAGCGTAGTGCAGGCCATTTCGCTGGTGATCATCGTCGATGCGTTGGCGGCGCTGTGGTTCATGAGCATGGATTGGTAAGCATGGCTTCTCCATCTGCCGATCGCCGCGAAGAAAGCGACAATGCGACTCCGGTCATCCGCGTGCGTGGGCTGAGCAACAAGTTCGGCGAGCAAACCGTGCACGAGGGTCTGGACCTGGATGTGCGTCCCGGCGAAATCCTGGGCGTGGTTGGCGGTTCGGGCACGGGCAAGTCGGTGCTGATGCGTTCCATTCTGGGGCTGCGCATTCCCGACGCCGGCGAGATCGAAGTACTGGGCACCGATGCGCGATCGAGCAGGCTGAAGGACCGCCAGCACATAGAACGCAACACCGGCGTCCTGTTCCAGGACGGTGCCCTGTTCTCTTCACTGACCGTGGGCGAAAACGTGCAGGTGCCGCTGAAGGAGCACCACGGTGAATTACCAGACAGCTGGCGCTACGAACTGGCGCTGCTGAAGGTGAAGCTGGCCGGGCTGCCGGCCGATGCGTTGAACAAACTGCCGTCGCAACTCTCCGGCGGCATGCGCAAGCGCGCCGGCCTGGCGCGGGCGCTTGCACTGGATCCGCCACTGCTTTTCCTGGACGAACCCACCGCCGGGCTGGACCCGATCGGTGCGGCCGCCTTCGACCGGCTGATCAGGACTCTGCAGCAGGCGCTGGGCCTTACCGTCTTTCTTATCACCCACGACCTGGACACCCTGTACGCTATCTGCGATCGGGTTGCGGTACTGGCCGACAGCAAAGTGGTGATCAATGCACCGATCGCCGAAGTGGAGAAACTCGACCACCCGTGGGTGCAGGAATATTTCCACGGCCCCCGCGCACGTGCCGCGCGCGATGGCCGCGATGCCTATCAAGAACGAACCAAGCAAGAGGCGTCCTGAACCATGGAAACCAAAGCCAATTACGTCCTCATCGGCGCTTTCACCATCATCATCGCGGCTGCTTTGCTGCTGTTCGGACTATGGGCGGCGAAGTACTCCTCCGAACGCAGCTGGCAGGAATATCAAGTGGTGTTCCGCGAAGCCGTGACCGGCTTGTCGGTGGGCAGCCCCGTGCAATACAACGGCATCGCGGTGGGCTCCATCACCAAGCTGTCGCTAGCGCCCAACGACCCGCGCCAGGTGATTGCCAGGATCCGGCTCGAGAACACTACCCCGGTCAAGACCGACACTCGCGCCAAATTGGCCATCACCAGTCTGACCGGTCCGTCCATCATCCAACTGAGCGGCGGCACTCCGCAGGCCCCAGCGCTTACCTCCGTCGACACGCGCGAAGCGCCGGTCATCCAGACCGCGCCCTCGGCGTTGCAGAACATCACCGACACCGCCAATCGCATCGTCGAACGCCTGGACCAGGTGCTGAGCGACCAGAATGTGGCGCGCATCGCCAGCACCTTGCAGAACCTGGAAACCATCAGCGGCGATATGGCCAATCGCGAAGAAGGCCTGCAGGCGCTGATCGCCAGCGCACGCGATGCGGCCAACAACTTGGACCGTACCCTGGACACCACCAACGGCACAATCCAGCGCCTGGATCAGAACCTGGTGAAAAAGCTTCCGCCGATCCTCGAGAAACTCGAAAGTACATTGGCGCAGCTGGATTCGGCCGCAGGCAACGCCGATGCGATCCTCGGTGAGAATCGCGCGGCCATCAACAGCTTCGCCAGCGACGGGTTGGGACAACTGGGTCCCACCCTTTCCGAACTGCGCAGCCTGATCCGCGATCTGCGCCAGGTCAGCGACCGGCTTGAAGGCAATCCCGCGCGCTATCTGCTGGGTCGCGACGCACCCAAGGAGTTCGAACCGAAATGAAATCGATGCGACTCGCCTCTCTTCGTCTTCTTCCTGTCACCGCGTCGTTGGCGCTATTGGCCGGCTGCTCGGTGCTGGGCGGCAAACAGCGCGACCCGGTGACGATCTACGCGCCGCAGGTAAGCGTCGCGCCTGATCCCTCCTGGCCTTCGGTGAACTGGCAGCTGGCTGTCTCCAAGCCTACCGCCGCCCGCGTGGTCGACAGCCCGCGCATCGCGGTGCGTCCGGTGCCCGGCGAGTTGCAGGTCTACCGGGGCGTGACCTGGTCGCAGCCTTCCACCGATCTGATCGAAACCACCGTGCTGCGCGCGCTGGAAGACTCCGGCAAGATTCCGGCCGTCGCTCGCGCCGGCAGCGGCATGCGCGCCGACTACAGGCTGATCATGGACCTGCGCCGCTACGAATCCGACTACGCGGGCAACGCGCTCCCTTCTGCCACCATCGAACTCACCGCCAAACTTATGCACAACAGCGAACAGCGCATCGTCGCCTCGCGCACGTTCCTGCAAGTGGAGCCGTCGGCTGGGGTCGAAGTGCCACAGGTGGCGACCGCTTTCGACACGGCGCTGGAGAAATTGGGAAGCGAAGTCGTCGGCTGGGTATTGACGACGGGCGAGGCGGACGCCAAGAGCAAGCGCTGAAGCTCGTTCATATGTTGTGGCTATAGCGGAGAGCGTATATCTCGAATCCGTTCGTGGTGATCGCCCTTCATCGGCTCATGGCAGGATTTGGCGAAAGGTCAGATTGATGCGCTCCCCCACCGGTCTGGCCGTACGCGGCAGCGAGTGCTTGTAGTTCGCCTGCGTATTCCCGCGCATCACCAGCAGACTGCCATGCGCCAACGGCAACTCGAGCTTCTGCGAGCTCTGCTGGCGACCCTTCAATACGAAGCGCCGTGTCGCCCCCAGGCTCAGCGAGGCGATGATCGGCTGCGGACCCAGCGCGGATTCGTTGTCGCTATGCCAACCCATGTAGTCGCGTCCATTGCGATAGCGGTTGGCCAAAACGCTGTTGAATTCGCAATCCAGTTCGCGCGCAAGCCGGCGACGGATGTCTACTAGCGCGTGCGGCCAGGGATGCGGCTGGAAGCGCGTACCGGAGTACGTGTAGGACGCGTCTTCATCGCCTATCCAGCTGCTCAGCCTGGGGGAATCCACTTCCCGGCCGAACAGGCGGATACGGTGCGTTTGCCATTCGATCGAATCCCGCAACTCCGCAAACAGCGCGTCGGCCTGCTCGGCCTGCAGCCAGTCCGGCGCGAACCAGAGTTCCGCGCCCGGCAGGGCGTTATCGCTACCATTCGTTGCAAGGGTATGCAGTACGGACATGAGCCCATGCTGGCGGATTTGCCCCTTCTTCCGCAAACACCGAAAATAGGCGCAGCCGCAAGCCAGCCATGGAAACCCCGATGACCGATGTAGAACGCGCTGACGTAGAGCGGGATGTGATGGAGTACGACGTCGTCACCGTCGGCGCAGGCCCCGCGGGCCTGTCCTTCGCGATCCGGCTCAAGCAGATCAATCCGGACATCAGCGTCTGCGTGATCGAGAAATCCAGCACTATCGGCGCGCATATCCTATCGGGCGCGGTGATCGAACCCGGCCCGCTGGATGCGTTGCTACCCGGCTGGCGCGACGCGCCGCCACCCATCTGCGTGGCGGTCAAGGAAGACGAGTTCTGGTACTTGACCAAGAGCGGTGGCTACAAGTCCCCACTGGTGCCGCCCGGCATGCACAACCACGGCAATTTCATCGTCAGTCTCGGCGCGATGTGCGCCTGGCTGGCGCCGCAGGCCGAGGCACTGGGTGTGGAGATCTATCCCGGTTTCGCCGCTTCCGAGACCCTCCATGATGAGAGCGGAAAGGTCGTCGGTGTGCGCGTAGGCGACATGGGCGTGGCCCGCGATGGTTCGCACAAGCCTGGCTACACCGCCGGTATCGACATCCGTGCCAAGGTGACCGTGCTGGCCGAAGGCGCGCGGGGCCATCTGACCAAACGCTTGGTCAAGCAGTTCGCACTGGACAAGGACAGCGACCCCCAGGGTTATTCCATAGGCATCAAGGAGCTCTGGCAGGTATCGGAAGGTCGCGTTTCGCCTGGCAAGGTCGTGCACACGCTGGGCTGGCCTGCCGACAATCAGACTTATGGCGGCAGCTTCCTATATCACCTGGAAAACAACCAACTAGCTTTGGGCTATGTCAGCGGACTGGATTACAAGGATCCCGAATACAAGCCCTGGGAAGCTTTCCAGCAATGGAAGAACCATCCGCTGATCGCGCCGCTGCTGGAAGGCGGCACCATTCTTTCCGCTGGCGCCCGCGCCATCGTCACCGGCGGCTGGCAATCGCTGCCCAAGGTCGAAATGCCCGGTGCGCTGCTGATCGGCGACACCGCCGGCCTGCTCAACGTGCCCAAGATCAAGGGCACGCACCAGGCGATCCGCAGCGGCATGCTCGCCGCCGAGCATCTGGCGCAATCGATGGATCCGGCGGGCTTCGACGCCAAGCTGCGCGCTTCGGATGCGATGAAGGAACTGAAGCAGGTGCGCAACATCAAGCCCGGCTTCAAGAAAGGCCTGTGGTTCGGCCTGTTGAACGCAGGATGGGAAACCGTCACCCGCGGCCTATCGCCCTGGACGCTGAAGGTGAAGCCCGACTGGTCGTCGCTGGACAAGGTCGGCGCGCATGAGGAACCCAAACGCGACTACGTGCAACGCACCCTCGCCCCCCGCGACCGCCTGCAAGGCGTCTACTACGCCGCCACCGAGCACGACGAAGACCAGCCCGTGCATCTCAAGGTCGTCGACACCTCCATCTGCATCACCCGCTGCGCGGAAGAGTACGACAACCCCTGCACCCGCTTCTGCCCCGCCAGCGTGTACGAGATCGTCGACGACGCTGCAGGCAAGCGCCTGCAGATCAACGCCGCCAACTGCGTGCACTGCAAGACCTGCGACATCAAGGATCCGTACGAGATCATCACCTGGGTGACGCCAGAGGGTGGGTCGGGTCCGAATTACCAGAACCTTTAGTGTTGCGCCGACCGAAAGCTTCCGTAAAAACGGAAGCTTTCGGCTCCATGCTTAGAAGGTTCCGACTGCCCAACCGGCCGGCAGATCCGCCACGAGGGAATTGGTGAAATCACCATCGGTGCGTCCCACCAGCATACGTACCGAGACGCCATTCGAATAAACGATATCCGCGCGCCCATCGGCGTTGTAGTCGCCCGCTCCACGCAGCGTGTAACCAGGCAAAACCACAGTGCTGGCGCGGCCCGAACGCTGTCCCGCACCGTCCATCAGCCAGTAGTACACCGAACCGGTTGCCGCATGGGTCAGGATAATGTCCGACTTCCGGTCCGCATCGATATCGCCTACTCCGCCTATCGTCCAGCCCGGAGGCAATTCTGCGACGACCGCATTGGTGAAATCGCCATCAGTACGTCCGACAAGCATGCGTACGGTGGCCGCATTGGAGTAGACCAAGTCGGCGCGCCCATCCGCATTGAAGTCGCCCGCACTACGCAAGGTGTATCCCGGCAACACGACCGTGCTGGCTCGACCGGAGCGTTGGCCCGCTCCGTCCATCAGCCAGTAGTACACCGACCCGGTTGCAGCATGGCTTAGGACGATGTCGGACTTCCCATCTGCGTCGATATCGCCAATACCTCCGACGGTCCAGCCAGAAGGCAATTCGGCTACTACTGCGCTGGTGAAGTCGCCATCAGCACGGCCCAACAGCATGCGCACGGTGGTTGCATTGGAGTAGACGAAGTCCGCACGCCCGTCAGCATTGAAATCCCCGGCACCACGCAACGTGAATCCGGGAAGAACTACTGTGCTGGCGCGACCAGAACGCTGACCGGCTCCATCCATCAGCCAGTAATAGGAAGACCCGGTACTGGCATGGGTCAACAAGATGTCGGACTTGCCATCAGCATCGATGTCGGCCTTAACACCGCTTCGCCTATTGGTAACGTCGGCCAAAATCCAGCCGGGCGGCAAATCCGCGACCAGCGAGTTGGTGAAATCGCCATCCTCCCGGCCAAGCAACAAGCGCACAGTGGTCGCATTGGAAAACAGCAAATCCGCCCGACCATCGCCGTTGTAATCACCAGTCCCGCGCAACAAATAACCAGGCAGCGTTACTGCGCTGGCCCGTCCGGATCTCAGGCCCGCTCCGTCCATCAACCAGTAGTAGACAGAACCCGTGCCCGCATGGGTCAGGACCACATCCGACTTGCCGTCGGCATCGATATCGCCAATGGCCCCTACCACCCAGCCCGGCGGTAGTTCGGCCACGGCGGTGTTGGTGAAATCGCCGTCAGCGCGACCGACTAGCATGCGCACCGAGGTCGAGTTGGAAAAGAGCAGATCAGCGCGGTTGTCAGCATTGAAGTCGCCTACACCACGCAGTATGTAGCCAGGCAGGGTTGCGGTACTCGCACGACCCGAGCGCTGTGCGGCGCCATCCATCAGCCAGTAGAAGACCGAACCAGTCGCTGCATGAGTAAGCACGATGTCGGCTTTGCCGTCCCCATCGACATCACCTACTCCTCCGACCAACCAGCCCGCGGGAAGCTCCGCCACTAACGAGTTGGTGAAGTCCCCGTCCGCCCGACCCAACAGCATTCTTACCGTTGTCGCATTGGAGAACAGCAGGTCGGCTCTTCCATCGGCATTGAAATCACCGGTATTACGAACCGTATATCCAGGCAACGTTACGGTGCTCGCGCGGCCCGAACGCTGTGCCGCACCGTTCATCAGCCAATAGTAAATCGACCCTGTTCCTGCATGCGTGAGGACGATATCCGACCTACCGTCGGCGTCCAGATCGCTGTCTGCGCGACCCACGATGGGCACTACGGTAGCTCGGAAGGTGGCGACGACTGGAATCGTTTGATTCAGGCTGCGCGCGTTGTCGGTCTGATCGGTCACGCCGCAAGCCAGCGTGCCTGGCGGAGGACCGCACTTGAGTACCAGCGGATTGGAGAAGGTACGGTAGAAATTCTGGTTGTTATCCCCGTACGACATGATGGTGTAGAAGTTGCCATTGGCCGCGGTTGTCTTCATCCCAAAGGAATAGGGGTAACGTCCGTACAGCAGGTTGGTTCCGCCTGACGGTTTGGTGGGGTCGATTTTCGAATTATCGCGATCGTGGGCCGAACCCATTAAATGACCAAGCTCGTGAACAAGCGTTTCATCTGCGCAGAAATAACTGTTGGTGCCATCGCTATCATTACCGTCACTGATCACGGCAAAGCCAAAATCATCGTCCGTAGCGGGATCGATCGGTTTTCCACCGGATCCGTTCAACCAAGCGATACCGCACCCATCGTTTTCCGGGGTCTGGAACTTGCGGACCAAGACCGCCAAATCGGCGCCATATTGATCGCGAGCCGTTCGGATCGGAGCCAACGACGCCGGGACCTGCACAGTCGTTGTTCCGTTGTAACCGGTGAGCTCGCCGAGCGCAGCTTTGTTGGTGGTCGTATCCGCATAGTCGACCTGCACGGCATTCACTATGCGCAACGCGCCATTGATCAGGCTATTCGTGTACGCCTGATTACCTACATCGACCAGGAAGACCAGACGCGTCACCGCCGCCGATTGACTCCCCTGCGCGGTCGCGAAGCCAGCGGTATATCCAATAGCGACATCGACGGTACTGGCAGGTGTAGCAGCCTTGGTTTCAGCCGCCGACTGCGACATCTGTGCTTTCGGGGTTGATTTCAGCAGCGCGGAACGCAACGCCAGCGCCGGTGGCACCATCATGTCGGTCCGGCTGTTCGGATTCTTGACCTTGGAAAGGTCGGTCTGCACTGCGTACAGTTGGCCGCCGCGGGTCTGCAGACTGAGAGGCGCGCCTGTCTTCTGCGGAATCGAGCCATAGACCGCCTTTTCGCCGAAGGTCAGGATGGCTTCCTGTTTCTGGTCGCCGCCGATCACGCGACCGATCCAGGTCCAGTTACCGTCGGGATGTTCGACGTGGCGTTCGTAACGCACCTTTACCTGCGACCCGTCCGGGGACGGGATGGACATGACCCCGTCGACGACCCCCTTGAGCGCATGCGCCTCGCTGATAGCGATCGGGTACCACGTATAGGCGCCTTCGCGCTTGATTGCGGCGCCTTTGTTCTTGTAGCTGATCAGTTCGCCGCGATCCGGGGCATTGGCGACCGACTGGGAGGCTTGGCGGCCTGCCTGTACCGATGGGAGCCGCTGGGCGATCCGCGCGTTCGCAGAAGCCGCGCCTTTCTGATCGCCGAACTTCGTATCGGGAGTTTCGGCGGTGCAGCCGGCCAGACATACCAACAGAGCGCAAGCGCCTACGCGAAACTTCATGAGAATCCTCGACCCGACTGAATTTATAGCCCCTGATGGCAAACTATAACCTGCGACCCCAGTTAACAATAGTGAGACCGGTCGCGCTTACCCGGCGCATTTTGGCCTTATACAGGTTACCAAGACGGGGTCTATTCGTTCTTTCAGGTGAAACTGACGCCGGTTTTGGCCTCCAGATCGCCCCGCGTCACTCCCTCGGCAGATTCCATCAGGACCAACCCCTGAGGCGTCACATCGAACACCGCCAGATCGGTGATGATCCGGTTCACCACGCCCAAACCGGTCAATGGCAGATCGCATTCAGGAAGGATCTTGTGGCTTCCATCCTTCGCCACATGCTCCATCAGCACAACGATGCGCTTGACCCCGGCCACCAGATCCATGGCGCCCCCCATGCCTTTGACCATCTTGCCAGGGACCATCCAGTTGGCCAGGTCGCCCTTGTCGGTGACCTGCATGGCACCCAGCACAGCTAGGTCGATATGGCCGCCGCGGATCATGGCGAAGGAGTCATGGCTACCGAAATAGCTGGCGCCCTTACGCGCGGTGACGGTCTGCTTGCCGGCATTAATCAGGTCGGCATCTATTTCGTCTTCGGTCGGGAAGGGGCCGATGCCTAGCAAGCCGTTTTCGGACTGAAGCCAGACATCCATACCCTCAGGTATGTAATTGGCCACCAGAGTCGGCAGCCCAATGCCCAGATTCACGTAGGCTCCATCGGTCAGCTCCCGTGCGGCTCGCTGCGCCATTTCGTCGCGGGTCCAGGCCATCAGCGGGCTCCTCCAGTTACGGTACGGTTTTCTATGCGCTTTTCAGGGTGGGGGTTATGCACCAGCCGGTCCACGTAGATACCGGGCGTATGGATCTGGTCGGGGTCCAGTTCGCCTACTTCGACAATGATTTCCGCTTCGGCGATGCAGACCCTGCCTGCCGTAGCCACGGCCGGATTGAAGTTCCGCGCGGTCTTGCGGTAGACCAGGTTGCCGGCGGTATCGGCCTTCCAAGCCTTTACCAGCGACACGTCCGCTTTCAGCGCGGTTTCCATCACATATTGGAAGCCATCGAATTCGCGCGTTTCCTTGCCCTCGGCCACGATGGTGCCGTAGCCGGTGCGGGTGAAGAACGCGGGAATACCCGCCCCACCCGCCCGCAGGCGTTCGGCCAGGGTGCCCTGTGGATTGAATTCGAGTTCCAGCTCGCCGGAAAGATACTGACGCTCGAATTCCTTGTTCTCGCCGACGTACGAAGAAATCATTTTGCGTATCTGCCGCGTGGAGAGCAGCTGGCCCAGCCCGAAGCCATCGACACCCGCGTTATTGGAGATAGCGGTCAGACCTTTGACTCCGCTGTCGCGCAAGGCCAGGATCAAGGCCTCGGGAATGCCGCAAAGCCCGAATCCGCCCACCGCCATGACCTGGTCGTCGGCGACGACTCCCTTCAGGGCCGCGTCGGCGCTGGGATAAAGCTTGCTCTTGGCTCCGCTGCGCGAAGGCGAGGAGGCGACCGCTTCGACCATGACCTTATCCGTTCGGGAAATTGTCGGCCATTTTAACCGGCTGCCCGCAACGCACACAGGTACTTTCGGCCAATACCCACCGGCGGCCGCAACCGCCCTTAAACTGAAACCATGAAGACACTTGCCCTTGTCACTGCCATCACCGCCACCGGGCATGACGACGACCTTGCCCCGTTGCTCGAAGCCTGTACACGGGCCGGTCTGCACGTACGTGTCGTCGCCTGGGACGACGCGACCGTCAGTTGGCGCCGCTTCGATGCAGTCCTGCTGCGTTCTCCCTGGGACTACACCGAACGCCTGGTGGAATTCCTAGGTTGGTGTGATCGCGTGCAGCAATCCACACGACTGTTGAATCCGCTTCCCGTCGTTCGCTGGAATACGGACAAACACTATCTTGCCGAGTTGGAGGCCGCCGGAATGCCGGTCGTACCCACCGTGTTCGTCGAACCGGAGGCGGAGCCGCTCGAGGCTTTGCAGGCCTTCCTGGCAGGGGAAGTCGCTGAGGAATTCGTGGTCAAGCCCGCCGTCAGCGCGGGTTCGCGCGATACCCAGCGTTATTCGCGCGCCCAGGATTTCGCCGCCGGCAACCATATCGCCCGGCTGTTGGAGCAAGGGCGCAGCACGATGCTGCAGCCGTACCTACGCTCGGTCGACAGCGCTGGCGAAGCCGCCCTGATCTATTTCGACGGCCAGTTCAGCCATGCGATCGGCAAGGGAGCGTTGTTGCGTCCCGATGAGCCCGCCACCGCAACGCCCCATGCCAGCGGCGACATAACTCCGCGAGAAGCGGAGCCGGCCGAACGCCAACTGGCCGAAAACGTCTTGTCGGCAGTACAACAGCTGCTGAAGCTCGACCAGCCGCTGCCTTATGCCCGCATCGATCTCATCCGGGACGACGCCGGCAACCCGCGATTGCTGGAACTGGAATTGACCGAACCTTCGCTGTTCTTCGCCCAGGCACCCGGCAGCGTCGAGCGGTTTGCGGCCAACCTCGCCCGCCATTTGAGCGCTTGAATCCATACGCGCTCGCACGGCCTGCCCGTGACCGGTAAAATCCCTGGACTGCCCTCGGCCAGCCATCGCAACGCCGGCCCCCCCTCCAGCCCAGGAAATTCCCGCAGGATGAAGATTCTCGTCGCCTACAAGCGCGTGGTGGACTACAACGTCCGCGTCCAGGTCAAGCCGGACGGTTCCGGCGTGGTCACCGAAGGGGTCAAGCTTTCGGCCAACCCGTTCGACGAAATCGCTCTGGAAGAAGCCCTGCGCCTGCGCGACAAGGGCATCGCCACCGAAGTCATCGTGGCCTCTATCGCCCCGGCCGACGCCCAGGCGCATCTGCGCAACGGTCTGGCCATGGGCGCCAACCGCGCCATCCAC
This sequence comes from Pseudoxanthomonas sp. P4_B2, assembly GCF_056402315.1. Classification (NCBI taxonomy): domain Bacteria; kingdom Pseudomonadati; phylum Pseudomonadota; class Gammaproteobacteria; order Lysobacterales; family Lysobacteraceae; genus Pseudoxanthomonas; species Pseudoxanthomonas sp. P4_B2. The sequence goes on along the minus strand of NZ_JBFUHQ010000004.1, from coordinate 55,679 downwards.
GTGGTCGTCGACGGCCCGATCCAGCCGCTGACCGCCGCACGCACCCTGCTCAAACTGGTGGAAAAGGAGCAGCCCGACTTGGTGATCCTGGGCAAACAGGCCATCGATGACGACTCCAGCCAGACCGGCCAGATGTTGGCCACGTTGTGGGGCCGCCCGCAGGCCACGTTTGCCAGCAAGCTTGAGATAGCTGATGGCAAGGCCACCGTGACCCGCGAGGTGGACGCCGGCTTGGAAACCCTGGAAGTGGACCTGCCCGCGGTGGTGACCACCGACCTGCGCCTCAACGAGCCGCGCTTCATCAAATTGCCCGACATCATGAAAGCCAAGAGCAAACCGCTGGAAAGCATTCCTTTCGCCGATCTGGGCGTGGACAGCGGCGATACTCTCAAGACCACCCACTACGCTGCCCCCGCCAAGCGCGGCAAGGGCGTGATGGTCAAGGACGCGGCCGAACTGATCGCCGCACTCAAGCAGAAGGGGTTGCTGTAATGAGCAAGGTACTGGTCATCGCAGAACACCTGGACGGCAAGCTCAACGCCGCCACCGCCAAAACCGTCAGCGCCGCGCTGGCGTTGAAGCCGGATTCCATCGACATTGCGGTGCTCGCGGCCGATCCGGCTGCGGTCGCTGCCGAAGCCGCCCAGATCGCCGGCGTCGCCAAGATCTTGACCGTGGCCAACCCCGCCAACGCGCATGCCCTGGCCCAAGTGCTGGCACCGCAGATAGCGAAGCTGGCGGCTGGCTACACGCACGTGTTCGGCCCCTCCACCACCTTCGGCAAGGATTTGATGCCATGCGTGGCTGCCCTGCTGGGCACTGCCCAGGTTTCGGACGTGATGTCGGTGGAAAGCAGCCACACCTTCAAACGCCCGATCTACGCTGGCAACGCCATCATCACCGTCGAAGCCCCCACCGAGCATCCGGTGGTCGCCACCATACGCGCCGCCTCCTGGCCCGAAGCGGCCAAGGGCGGCAACGCGACCATAGAAGCCGCTTCGGTCGAAGCCACCCTACCCACTCACACCCGCTTCGTCGGCTTGGCCGCCGGCAAATCCGACCGCCCCGACCTGCAGAGCGCCAAGCGCGTGGTCTCAGGCGGGCGCGGCGTGGGTTCGGAAGAGAACTTCAAGATCATCTACGCATTCGCTGACAAGCTGGGTGCCGCCGTGGGCGCCTCTCGCGCCGCCGTCGACGCGGGTTACTGCCCCAATGAAATGCAGGTTGGACAGACCGGCAAAATCATCGCACCGGAGCTGTATGTGGCCATCGGCATATCGGGTGCGATCCAGCACTTAACCGGGATCAAGGACGCGGGCACCATCGTGGCTATCAATAAGGATGCGGAAGCCCCGATATTTGAAATCGCCGACATCGGTCTAGTGGGGGATTTGTTCAAACTGCTGCCCGAGCTGGAATCGGCAATGTAGGCACGGCGATTGGCTCGCTCTGCCCAGCATGGGCTGGTTGCGCGGTGCATGCATTCGGTTTCCCCGCCGAAACGCCCGTTGTCGCCAGTGTCAAATTGATCAAGGAACCGCCTTCATGAACCAAATAGTCCCCGTTATTCTTTCTGGCGGTTCCGGAACTCGTTTGTGGCCTCTATCGCGTGAGTCTTACCCAAAACAGTTCCTGCCGCTTGTTGGCGACGACACGATGTTTCAGGCGACTTGGAAGCGAGTCACCTCTCTTGCCACTACTCGCCCTATCGTAATTGCGAACCATGAGCACCGGTTCATGGCGGCCGAGCAGCTGCGCGAAGCAGGTGTGGAACCGGCGGCGGTGATCCTGGAGCCAGTGGGTCGCAATACCGCCCCGGCAATCGCGATCGCAGCGCTGCAAGCAGTCAAGAGCTGGGGCGATGCGATACTGCTCGTGCTGCCCAGTGATCACGTGATTCTCGATGAACAAGCGTTCCACTATTCAGTACGACAAGCTTTGCCAGCGGTGCAATCAGGAAAACTTGTCACTTTCGGAATCAAGCCGACTTCCCCGGAAATCGGTTACGGCTATATCAAGGCGGGGTCCGGCGATGGCGTGCGTAGGATCGAACGTTTCGTCGAAAAGCCGGACAAGGCGATCGCCGAAAGCTATCTCGCTTCCGGTGCCTACCTATGGAACAGCGGCATGTTCCTATTCACCGCAAAACGTTACCTCGAAGAACTACGCAGCCTGCAGCCCGCGATTCTCGCCGCCTGTGAGCAAGCATTCGCGAAATCCACGATCGATAACGATTTCGTGCGCTTGCATGCGGAATCTTTCGAAGCCAGCCCCGACGATTCAATCGACTACGCGGTGATGGAGAAAACCAAGCACGCCGCCGTCATTGCCTTGGACGCGGGATGGAGCGACGTGGGATCCTGGAACGCGCTATGGGCCGTTTCACCCAAAGACGTGAATGGCAATGCGCATCACGGCGACGTCATCGATATCGACAGCAAAAACACCTATGCCTATGCAACGCGCCTGATTGCGACGGTGGGGCTGAAGGACGTCGTAATTATCGAGACCGACGACGCGATCCTAGTGGGCGACCGTCATCGCATTCAAGAGGTGAAAAATATCGTCACGAACATCAAAAGCACGGGCAGAAGCGAAGCCTTTGCCCATCGCAAGGTCTATCGCCCCTGGGGCGCATACGATTCGATTGACAATGGCCCCCGTTTCCAAGTCAAACGCATTTCGGTGAAGCCTGGCGCATCACTCAGCCTGCAGATGCACCACCATCGCGCCGAACATTGGATCGTCGTAAGCGGTACGGCCGAAGTAACGCGTGGCGAAGACGTCGTATTGCTGGGTGAGAACGAAAGCACTTACATCCCCTTGGGCGTGGTTCATCGTTTGCGCAATCCCGGCAAGCTGCCTTTAGAGCTGATCGAAGTGCAGTCCGGCAGTTATCTGGGCGAGGACGACATTCAGAGATTCGAAGATGTCTATGGCCGAACCACTTGAAATGCCGGCAGGACGCAGACGTTAGGATTCGGTGACGCCTTTCAGTTCAAGCAACCCGCGCGCGATGCGATCAGCATTGGCGATAATGGTCAAAGTGTGCGCCTTCGCTGGCAGGACTGGCAGACTGGCCCCGTCGATGGCATAGACGCCTGGCAAGCCGGCTATTTCCCCGTTGACTCTGCATTCGTGCGCCGCGGGCTCGTCTTTTATGGAAAGTGTGCCGGCGTAGTGGATATCAGCGCCCGGCTGACCTGCGACAAAACTTCCCGGCAGCATCCACGCGCCGAGCTTCCTGAAACTACGACGCAGCCGTTTTTCGGTTGAACGATACACCTCAGGCAAATCAGCGCTACTCCCCGCTTGTATGGTCATGCTTCTGTCCTTGTTCAGCACTGCCCTATGCGCGGATAGCGAACCGGGAAGAAAGACATTTCCCACCACGGCCATCGGCAACAGCGTCCTTAATAGAGGCAACCCGGCACGTCGAGTAATGGGCAGATATTTGAGGAACTCGGATACAGGCAACCCGGATGTCGAGAACAAATTTCCGAATGCCGACTGGCCTTCACTCACGCGTTCGAGCACGTAAGACAGTTGCGCAAGACCGAACGAAGGCTGGTGAATCTTTCCAAACATGCGAGGTTGGACGACCAGGAATGCGGCCATCGGATTGGAAAGCAACCTGACCGACTTCGGCGGCGAGTCGAGTGCATCCAGCGCCAATCGGGTGGAGGCGACAGTACCGGCGGCCAGCAGGACTTTCTCAGCCCGATAAAGGCGCTCTTCCCCACCCGAACGTCCGCGCAGCAACCATCCTTCTGCTTCCCTGATCAGTTCGATGGCCACGACTCCCTCCTCCAAACGCACGTTCGGCATACGTTTAAGCCGACTCAGATCATGGCTTGCCGACCATGTCGCGCCGCGCCTGCATCCCCACAAGCACATTCCACGCAGATCGCAAGCCTGACGCTCCTCCTTGTCCCTTGCCAATACCGCTACTCGCGCCCTGCCGAGCAGAAAGTCGTTTCGATCAAGCCTGCTGCGACGATCCCATAGCGCTTGGTGCTGGCGATCTAAGAGCAAAGGAGGATCTGAAAAATCGTCCAGACCGAAGTAGCCACTGAGCGAATCGTCGCTGGAGCCGCTCAAACCAATTCGCGTGGCGACCCGTGCGTACGACGAATGCATTTGCTTCAAGTCTGCCAACGGCCCCAACTCGCTCGCGTCAAATCGGCCGACGCCGCAACCCCAGGCGTTCGATAATCCTCCGCCAGCGAGCGCGCCCAGCAATTGAAACCCGCCTTCTGCTTGCAACTGATTCGCTTCCGCGTAACCTTCGAAGGTTGCGGCCAGCCCAGGCACTCTAAGTTTCGGCGACACACTGCCGGATGCGCGTAGCGATTGGAAACCCCGACCCAATTGCCAATGCCACTGCGTCGTGTCGTTGAAGCGGAGATCCAAATATCGCCCCTCTGGCGGCAGGTCGATGCCTCGCATCCCCGCATCGATCAAATGGACCGCTTGCCCGCGCTCGGCAAGCGCCAGAGCAGCGCTAGTTCCAGCCGGACCAGCCCCAACAATCAAAACGGGAATGAGAGACGGGCTCATTTGCCGGCTTTCGCGATGATAGAGGCAATAGGCCGGAGCACGCACGAACAGGCCTCGCTGAGACCCACCATCAACAAAGCCACCGTGGACCGCGCAAAGCTGGGCCGGCCCGACGCAATGAACTTGGCTGCGTCTTCTGTGCTGGTTTCGCACAGTCGATACATCATGTTCATTCGCCCCATCAAGGTTGCGGCACGGACTTCGCTACGGCTCTTCGGAGAGTCGAGCGCGGAAAGCAGTCTTGGGAACCGCAGCAGCATAGCGGGCAGATTTAGCGCAAGTGCTTGGTCTTGGGACATCAGCATGCGCGGATAATTTCGTACGCTCCAGATTCCGTCGTATCCACCAACTAAGGACCGCCTCATCGCAGCACCTTCCCTTAGCAAACGCCTTGACGGTCGCCCGGATCTCGATAGACCATCGCGTAAGTCGCGTAAGCAAATACCCAATTCCTCTAAGTCCGAATCACATTCCATGGCCTTCAGGGAAGTCAATGACTTCAAGCGCTCCGCGCCGATCTTTGGACCGAACAACTTGCCCACAATTAGCAATACCAATCTCAACACGGCGACCGGAACGGGTACCGGAATCGTAGTCGCGCGCACTCGGTACGATGCGATCGTCTTCAAGAAAACGTTGAACTGCATGGGCGGGCCGGCCACTGCGAACCAGCGTCCCTTTGCCCTTGGCAAGAAGAGTGCGTTGGCAATCGCCTCACACACATCATCCACGTGTACAGCTTGCACAAGGGGCGATGGGAGTAGGCATGGCCTTAGCTTCGTGCGCCGCATGAATGATGCCAGCACGCCGAACAGCCCGCTCTCTTGGCCTCCATAAACTAGGCCGGGACGAATCGCGATCGCACCCAGGGGCAATATCTTGCGCTCGATCGCCGCTTTTGTACGGCCATACTGTGAAGGAGCGGACGCCGATGCGGCCTGGCTGGATACGAACAGCAGAGGGATACTGCGCCGGCTGGCCACCTCCGCGAGCGCTGTGGCGAAAGCAATTTCCGCCGCGTGCGAGTCGTTGCCGGAGTCGGTATTGGCAGCCAGATGGATGATGGCATCCAGACCATCGATCGCGGATTCCTGGAGCGGCTGGCCGATATCGACTGGCCGATGCTCGGATGCTCCGCTTACCGCGCTCCTTCCCAAGCTCACCACGCACCAACCCCGGACCTGCAATTTGCGCAGCACAACTGAACCGATGTAGCCCGATGCGCCCAGAATGCCGACCTTACGCATCGTCCTTCCCCTGCAGTTTGCTCACGAACACTACGTGCTTGGAGAGAAGAAAGGTCACGCCTATACAAATCGCATCGGATATCACTTTAGCAACAACTGGATACTCGATCACACGCATCAGTAACGAGAGTATCAGTGTGGCAAGAGGGGTATTGAGCGCCAACAGGATCACGTAACGAATCGCCTGTTCGTTGCCTCCGCGTCCGCCCTGCAATCTGAAGGTTATTTTCCGATGGGCGAAGAAGGCGAAAGCGCCTGCGAGGATTTTGCCGGCGACATTCGCATATAGGGGGTTGCCGCCGGCGACGCTCGAGATCAGGAAAAAAGTGCCGAAGTCGATCGCATAAGCAAAGATCTGCACGCCCAAATAGCGCGAGAATGTCGCTAGCACGGGCTAAACCGCCTTTCTTTTACGCAGCACGATCACGCGGTGCAGCCCGAACACTGAGCGAACTGGCCACAGCACGCTCTCGACCAGCTTCAGTACAGGAAACAAGAAATCCGGCATCAGTGGTCTGAAGTTCAACCCCCCCGAGAACAGGTAACGCAGATAGTTGGGCAGCACGTCGCGGTGGACAATCTCCAGCCCCGGATTCTCTCGCTCGAAGCGTTCTAGGTCGCGATCGAAAATAAGCGAGCTCAGTGCTTGGTTGGCCCCGCTCATCGGACCGCCGACTTCAGTTTTCCAGGACACGGCATTCTTGTCGAATCCCTCGGAGGCAAACAGTTTCGGGTAGATAAGGCTGGCCACTGGTCCCGATGCGGGCTCGATGAGGATCGCCCCGCCGCCGGGTGTCAATGTGCGCGCGATTTCCGCAAAAAACGCCGAAGGGTCGGGAAAATGATGGAACACGTTCTGCAGGTAGAAGGCGTGGACGCTTTCGTTCGGCAGGTCCATGGCTTGCGCATCGAGTTGCGCGTCCAAGTGCTGCGCCAAGACGATGTCGGTCGCAAGCACCTCGGGCAGGCTTTCCTTGACCGGAAACACGCCCGCGCCAAGTTCGATCCGCTTGCCTTGTCCAGAAAGGAATTTTTCGTCCAACTGACTGAAAATTCCGTGGAACTCGCGGAACACGTCGCGAATCGAGCGTTTCCGTTCCAACACCAAACGATGCGCGTGAAAACGCTCAGAACCATCAACCGGGCAGCCGCGAACTTCCGGCTCCTGGATCTTCTCAAGTATGCCGTTCATTGCGCTCCTTCAAGGGCCTAATCGATAAGGAACCGGTTGAGTTCACGAGCCTGTTTCCTGCAAGGTCCGCCGAGGCAGCGGAGCCATAAGGTCCCTTCTGGCCAATCTAGGATGCAATGCCTGTCTAGGCACGCTGGCCGTGTCGTAACCAAGAAAGGCCAAGAAGAACTGCAATCCTGCAACTAGGCAGACCATCACGATCATGAGAGTGCCGACCGGGGTGCTCATGTGATTGCTGGCTGAGTTCGACCAGTTCCATGCCCCGAACACGCTTCCGAAGCCTATGAGGACCAGCGCCGCCACCAGCTCTACGGAGGCGATCGACATATCGCGCAAAAAGTAGTTGTAAGCGATGCGCTTGAACAGGTTCCGTACGTGCTTGACCATGAACTCGCCGACGATCTTGGAAACCCGCAGACCACTGACTTCGTCGCCGTAGCGCGCGTCCATAGGAATGTCCATTACTACTGCGCGCAGCGTGTTGAGCCGGAAAAGCATGTCGGTTTCGAAGAAATAGCGCTTGCTGATGGAGGCCATCGGCAGCCTTTTGGCCACTTCGGCATGGATGGCGGTGTAGCCGTTTGTAGGGTCAAAAACGTCCCAGTAGCCGCTGGATGCCTTTGCCATGAAGGAAAGGCTCAGGTTGCCTATCCGCCTCAACAAGGGCATCGATCTGATTTCCCGCAAGTCGTAGAAGCGATTGCCTTTCGTATAGTCAGCGTCGCCGTATAGGATGGGTGCAGCAAAGTTCCCTACCAAAGCTGGATCCATCTGGCCGTCGCCGTCTATTTTTACGATGACTGAAGCGCCTTCTACTATTGCTTGCCGATAGCCAGTCATCACCGCGCCGCCAACGCCTTCGTTTACTTCGCTGCGGAGGACGATAACGCGGTCATCTCTTACTTCGCGCTCGATGAAATCGCCGCTACCATCGGGACACGCATCGTCCACACAGTAGATCGCGTCCACTTCCGCTCCGATGGCAGAAACTACTTGGAGGATATGCCGGGTCACGCGATAGCATGGAATCACTACGGCGATTCCTGATTTCCAGAGGATGGCATTGCGGTCGATCATCTATGTGTCCAGTTAGCTCGCAAATTTGCGTAAGGGTCAAAGACATAACAGTGCCCGCGGCAGAAACTCAGCTCCGCCGCACCGGTCGCATCTGGCGTAGGGCGGCGGTTAACGGCCTGCGACTACGGTGGTTTCCCCGCTTGCGGGCCGGTTTCTGAAGTCAGTCTTACTCTGCTCAACGCCACCCCTAGACCACGGGGATCCTGCGGCGCACGGACCACGCTTGTTTTGAAATAGATGCGCTCGGCCGGGATTCCAGTTTCAAGAACCGTACTGTAGTCCGCCCCTTTGCTAGTCAGCCGCAACTGTTTGCTGGCGTCGCCCACGCTGACGGTGACCAGAGCGTCGGGGTGTCGATCGACGACCCAACCGAAGAACTCAACGCCAATCCTACCCTCAACTTTGGCAGGAAGATCCACATAAGCGTCCTGAGTCGCGGACCAGCTGCCCCATTCTTCAGCGGGGTTGAATCCGTGTAAGGCCCCCGATCCAGCCACACTCATGCCGACCTCGATCGGCGCCTTGTCCCATCCGCGCTTTTCGCCCACCACCGGCCACTTATACTTGTTGTCGAGCAGGTAGAGTTTTTGGTTTCCGAAGCTGAGTTCCGCCGCATTCGGTAGGTGCAGGGTGGCCGACTGTGGGGCCACTATCCAGCCGACGCCTGGGGGCACTTGCTTGATGTCGAAGTTACCGTCGGCCGGCAATGGCATCACATACTGTAGCGAGTTCATTTCCATAAGCAGATAAGCGGTTTCGCCGTATCGATTCGACGCTAAAACCAGTCCGCTGGCATCGGGTACGGGGCCCAGAAAATCTCTCAACCCATCCGCGGCATCTACAGTCGGACCATTAGTTTGGTTGTGGTACTGGAGCCAATTGGACATCTGCACGTGCGATGCAGTGAAAACCGCCGACAGGTAAATCGCGTATGCCAAGACCTTTGCGCGCCCGAAGAATAGGCTGGCCCAGCAAAACAGCCCCACTACCAGAATGAACGCGCAGGTCCACGAGGACGCGCCTGGCAAACCCCAATGCGTCAAGGAAGGAGTGAAGAATCCGAAAACGTCCGGATAATCCCAAGGATAAAGCTTGTACAGGTGCCGGCCCTGCCAGGCAAAACTCGCCAGGGCGATCACACCCAGCACGGCCGGAATCTTTTGGCTGGCGCTCCTGCACCACCAAAACGAATATGCGAGCAGAAACGGCAGGAGCGACTCCAGATATCGCCCGTGCAGACGATACTTCTCGAACTCGCTGGTCGATCCAGCGGATTGTGTGAATGCGGCGATCATCGATATCAAGGCGATGGCGAGCAGTATCACGAACACGGCGAAGTACTGCGCGGACTCGGCGGAAGCCGGCGGTTCGTCGATCGGCACGTCGCGCACTTTTCTTAGCCATCGCGAACCGTTCATGCAAATTGCATACAAACCGGGTGCGAAAAGCGCGGTCAATACCCAGACGTGCCCACCGACGTAATCGAGCATGCCGTGCAGGTTCTCCCACAGATAGCCGGCGTTGCCCAGTCGTTGCAGATAGCTCGCATAGATGCCCGAAACCAAGGCTCCGCCCTGCGCGTCAGACGCTGTTCCTATCAACTTCTTGCAGGCAAGCACCACGGCGAAGCTGGTGGCGAAAAAAGCCAGTGAACGAGCGAATGCGTCGATAGCGCGTGCGGCAACCGATCCCCGCCTCGCGAAAAACCCGACGATCAGCACATACACGCCACCAGCGAGGATGGCCGCCACCCCGTGTGGTTTGAATAGATAGCCCAATCCCGCGAAGAGGGCACCCGTAACGACCCATCCGTAGCCAAATCTAGTACCGGCAACCACCAAGCAATAAGCAAGCAGGTAAAGGCAAAGCTGCAATTCAACTTCAGGCAACAACGTTGTCGAATAGAACGAAAATGGCATCGCCAGGTATAGCAGCGTTGAAACGAGCGCCGTGCCTCGATCGAACAAACGCAGGAAGGTCGCATGCAATACGAAGGCGCAAAGTACGAACAGCAGCGCGTTGAAGACCCTTCCCACGGTCTGTGCGCGCTGATTAGATACACTGGTCCAGAAATCATAAAAGAATGGGTATAACTTGGTGTCGAGCGACTGCAGGCCAGGATCCAGTCGATAAAGCTCGGTCTTCTCACTTACATGGGCGGCGTTGGCGAGGTATGCATATTCGTCGCTGGCCATGACAGGCGAGTCAACCGCCAGTATTCTGGCCAGCAACAAAATGAACGTGACAAAGACTGCCGCTATCAACAGCCTTGGTATCTGTTGCCCCAGGCGCAAGTCGGATAATGTCGTTATAGCCAGCATTGACCTTCTCACGCGTCCATTCTGGCGTGGCGCGCCTTCAAGGAGAAACGGAACGATGACAACCGCCGCACGCCTTGGCGCAACGGCTGTCGCAGCAACCAGTTAGTTCAAAACGATTGCACGCCCGTTGTCGCAAACCACCAAGGTGGAATCGCGCAAATAGGCAACAATCGCCGAGTAATCGCCGGCCGGCAGACCTGCCACGTCCACGTCGCCGCTGAAACCGGTCTTGACGAGCTCCGGAGCGCCGCCATAGAGGCTCTGCACGTCGGTGCGGTCGATGTTCTGGGCCAGTTCGTATTCCCACATCCTGGTTTGCGCTCCTTTAGAAATCAGGCGCAGGAAAAGCTTGGTCGGTGGCTTCTTAGTCGCATCGTCGAAGGCCCAGCCGCTGACCGTGAGCTTACGCCCAGCGATGGCGATCGGCTTGGCGTCGGGCACTAGCGTACTGCCGATCATCTCCAAGTTGCAGGTCGCCGAAGCCTGTGGCGAGCCGAATTCGTTGGCTGACAATTCCTTCAAACCGGTGGAGGTCGAGGCGGCGGTAGGCGTAGCCGCAGGTGTTGGTGCCACGGCGGTGCTGCCAGCAGGCTCGGGACGGTTACAGGCTGCCAGCGCCACGCAGAGGAGAACGGGGTAGATCGTACGCATAAATGCCTCGTTTACTTGGATTCGGGACTAGGCGGAGCCGGCGGCGCTGCCTCGTTTGGTGCTTGTGTTGACATACAGATTTCGACTCACGAACTACAACTTCCGCGCCGCGAAAATCACAGGCCAAGCATGTCCATCAGGAAAAGGACAACCATCCGACAACACGCCTTCAACCGGATTGAAGCAAAAAAGGATGCCAGCGCCCGGGAACCCGGCATCCCGGATCACGGGAAGGAAGTCCCAGCCGAACTGCGTGTACACCAGCGCCCCGCTTCCATCGACAGGATTGCCATGATAACAGGGCTCAAGTTCGTGAATTAATTCGCCGTCACGCAACCTGGCTCTCACAATTGACTCTTCGAGCTCTTCGTAGAACGGAGTAGAAAACAGCAGCCAGCCGCCCGGCTTCAGCACGCGATTGCATTCCCGAAGCGCTAGTGCAGGGTCAGGCACATGCTCCAGCACGTCGAAGTGCATGATCAGATCCAAGGATTGGTCCGCGAACGACAGGTCCAGCATGCTTTCGTGTCTGACATCCTGCCCCATTGACATCACCACCTCGCCCGGGACGTACTGGTGCCCCAGATACTCGCTGCCACTCAGATTCTCGATCCGAAGTTGCATCAGGGGAAACAAGGGCGTCACGCGCTCGAGGATAGCGGCCTCGCCCACGGCCGAATCGGTCGCAAGCAAGCCATCGACGGCGGCAAGAATTCCTCGCATTCGTCCATTCATTCCGCATTCACATATGAGACCTTCCAACGTATTTGCCCAATCACCGGGAGGCGTTTCAGGCTGCCGGAACCACTGCCAGCGCTGGCAGCCCCTACAATAACCATGGGCGCCGCCACGTTCGCGAACCGAAGTCTCCATAGCTTGGGCCAGAGACGACATGAACCCGAACACGTGCACCGCCTCCGTGCGATCGGCCAGCCATCTCACCCCGCCCGCTTCCCAGCGAAATGCCACCGGATCGGCAGAATTCTCCTTTGCAAAGTTGCCGCTGAGCTTGGATGTCATTTAGCTAGACCTTGCAAGGATCGTTATCGACCGGAAAAAGGACGCAAGCCTGAAGAACCCTTGTATATGGGTCCCGTGCGGCACGCTTCCTGCGAGCAAACGGTATCATATGGGGTTACCACAAACGAATCTGCCGACTCTCGAACCGAGCTGGCGCCGCGAACCCAAGAACGTGAAAACACTTTCCTCAGCGAACACTACCTATCCTATTGGAATCGCGTCCCTATGCCGGTCGGCCTGGAGCAACAGGAACCTCATAGTCACGCTGTGCCGGAGAGATGTAGTCGCCAGGTACCGAGGATCGGCGCTCGGCTTGTTCTGGTCCGTGCTGACGCCTTTGTTGATGCTCGCCATCTATACGTTCGTATTTACAGAAATATTTCGCATGCGGTGGGGCGAGGCTACCGGCTCGCGCGACTTCGCCTTGATGCTTTTCGCCGGCATGCTCGTTTTCGCATTCGTGTCCGAAGTAGTTTCGCGCGCACCATCGATGGTCGTGGGCAACCCAAATCTGGTCAAGAAAATCGTATTTCCTTTGGAAATACAGGCTTGGGTCGTGGTGGCTTCCGGCATGTTTCAACTGGCTGTCAACTTCCTGGTGTTGATGGCCGCGTTCGTGCTGGTCAAAGGATTTCCATATTGGACAGTGTTATGGCTACCAGCCCTGCTGGTGCCGTTATGTCTGCTCGGACTCGGGAGCGTATGGTTGCTTTCTTCGTTAGGTGTTTTTGTCAGAGACATCAGCCAAATCGTCGGCTTGGTGATAACCGCAACGATGTTTCTGTCGCCGTTGTTCTACCCGGTGACCGCTATTCCGGAACAGTACCGCATTTTCTTCTATTTGAATCCATTGACCTTTCTCATCGAGCAAGCCCGTCTGATCCTTGTTCTCGGTTCGCCGCCTGATTGGCCACGCATGGCGCTGTTCACGCTGGCCATGCTCGCTTTCGCGTGGATTGGATTCTGGTTCTTTCAGCGTACTCGCCGAGGATTCGCCGATGTCCTCTGAGAAAGCGATACTCGTCCAGGGAATCAGCAAGTGCTACAACATCTACGCAAACCCAATTGATAGATTGAAGCAATCCTTCTATCCGCGTGCGGCCGTGCTCGCCGGCAAGTTGGGCGGGCAGTCCCTTGCGGGCTCCTTACAAGGCAAGCAGCGTTACAGTGAATTCTGGGCGCTGCGGGACGTAACTTTTGACATCAATAGGGGAGAAACCGTTGGCGTTGTTGGGAAGAACGGCTCGGGAAAATCCACCCTCCTACAGATGATCGCCGGCACTCTGACTCCAACCTCCGGCGATATTTCCGTGCGTGGCCGGATCGCGGCGCTGCTGGAGCTCGGTTCAGGCTTCAATCCCGATTTCACCGGCATGGAGAACATCAGGTTCAACGCAGCCGTCCTGGGTCTCACACCTGCGGAAATAGACAGCCGCATGGATGCGATCATCGAGTTTGCCGACATAGGTGAGTTTCTTCACCGGCCGGTGAAGACGTACTCCAGCGGCATGATCGTGCGTCTTGCGTTCGCCGTACAAGCACAGGTCGAACCCGATATTCTGATCGTCGATGAAGCCTTGGCAGTAGGCGACGCGAAATTCCAGTCAAAATGCTTCGCGCGTCTGGATGCCTTGAAGGAAGCCGGAACTTCTATACTCTTCGTATCGCATTCCACTGAACAAATCGTCAGCCACTGCGATCGCGCGATACTTCTGCACGAAGGAGAAGTTAAGCAGCAAGGACGGCCTAAAGACGTCGTCCACACTTATCTCGAGCTGCTATTCGGCGGCAATCGTGTCGTACGATCGATCGCGATAGAGACGGAGCCGGCTCAGGACGATTCCGAGCCGCCGACAGTCGTGGGGGCGGAAAAAGCGGAGACCAGTGGCAATGCTTTCGCCAGCAGGCCCAATTACAATCCCTACGAGTTCCGTTGGGGCGATGGCGCAGCGCAGATCAACGATTTCCGTCTGATCGGTCCCAATGGCGCCTACCCCACCACGGTCGAATGCGGTGCGGCACTCAGGCTCGTACTGGGCGTCTCGTTCAACCAGAACGTATCGCGACCGATATTCGGACTGACAGTCAAGACCAAAGACGGCATCACTGTCTACGGAACCAACTCGGAGATGATCTCGACAGAAGCCGGATCGCAGGTAAGTGGCCGTGCTGGCACCGGCTGCCAAGTGGTCTTCGCATTCGATTGCTTGCTCGGCCCCGGCGATTATTTTCTCTCCGTCGGCGTTGCCAGCCGCGATGGTGAGGATGTGGCCCCTCATGATCGACGCTACGACTCGATACACCTAAACGTATTGGGAACCGGCTTCTTCGGTATGGCCATGCTCAACGTCAACCTACAAGCAAATGAGTAGACCTATGAATCACCGCGCGTTTTCCACGAACTACGATGATCTACTGCTGGTCGGCGGCTATGTAAAGGATCCTTCCCGCAGGCTTTGGTTGGATCCGAGCCAAGGGAAGTTCGATTATTCCGACGGCGACGAGGTGGAGCAGAGACTTGAGAGCGCGGTTCTGGCCAGCGCCGACGTTTCACTTTTCTCCAACGAACTATTGGCCCACCAGGTCGACTGGCCGTCCGTCTATCACCTGAGCCCGACACGCGCAAACCTGCTGAGGCCCATCGAGACGCACCTTGCCGGCAAGAACGTGTTGGAGATCGGTGCGGGCTGCGGCGCGATCACCCGGTTCTTGGGCGAGCGCGGGGCCAACGTCCTGGCGCTCGAAGGCAGCCCCAGGCGCGCCGCAATCGCCGCTTCCCGTTGCCGCGATCTGGAAAATGTCACCACGTTGAACGCCCGTTTCGACACATTCTCGACTACGGTAAAATTCGATGTTGTGACCTTGATAGGGGTGCTTGAGTACGCGCGCATATACGCATCCGGCATCGATCCAATCCAAGAAATGCTTGAGCAAGCTCGCTCGCTGCTTAAGGAAGACGGAATTCTCTTGATTGCGATAGAGAACCAGTTGGGGCTGAAGTACTTCGCCGGAGTCAACGAAGACCATCTTGGCCGCCCTATGGCCGGCATCCAGGACCAGTACGACGCTAAAAGCGTGGTCACGTTCGGAAAATCGGAACTGGAAGGCAGAATCCTGAGCTCGGGATTCGCGTGCGTCGAAACGGCGTTGCCGTTTCCCGACTATAAACTTCCGCAGGCGGTCGTACTCCCGATGGGTTATGCCGCAAACAGCGCTATCGATGCGGCATCCCTCGCTGGACAGGCGGCGCGCAGCGATCGCCAGATGGTCAACCCACCGCATTTTTCCTTGAAGCAGGCATTCAAGGTCGTGGGCAGGAACGAACTCTTGGCCGATCTTTCAAATTCGTTTCTGATCCTAGCTGGAAAATCTGTGGCGTCGCCTGGTTTTGGCGATCTGGCCAAAGCGGTGCTGGCGGAACACTACGCGACTGAGCGTCAGCCCCGTTATACGAAGCGGGCCCGGTTTGTGCAGAAACCGAATGGAATCGAGGTGCTCAGAGAGCTGCTTTGTCCGGAAGCCCCGCCGCTCGGTTCTAAATTGATCGCCCATTCCGTGAACGACGAGCCGTACTGGCCTGGTGAGAACTGGGGCGATCGCCTGGAATCAATCGTCTCCAAGGATGGCTGGAGTGTCGACCAAGTGGCCGACTGGTTGGCCGTCTGGCGCGACGCGCTCGGCGCAAGGACCAGCAGAGACATCGCCACGGACCCATTCGCGCTGGACAGCCAACTCGATGGCGAACTATTCGACGCCCTAGCAGCAAATCTTGTCATTGGCAAAGATGGACCGTCCTTTTTTGACTTGGAGTGGTCTGCCAAAAATCAGATCACTTTCGGTTTTCTTGCGTTCCGTTGCCTTTCGGTGTCGATGACATCGGTTTCAATGCTCGCAGCACCCGACGACCCGAATCTGCTGCATCTTCCCACGCTGATGCGAGCAATATTCAGAAACTTCGGAATACTTCTGACCGGAACCGAAATCCAGTCGTTCATCGACATGGAGGCTTCGTTCCAGGACGAGATCAAGGGTCAGGTCCGCAGAGCGCCGGGCCAGACCACGGTAGATCAGTTCTCCGTCGTGCCGACTTCGGAGTCGGCGTTGATCGCCGAAGACCAAGCTGCGCTTTCTCTGGCGCAGCTGCGGGAACAGAACGAACAACTCAAACAACGTCTTGCCGCCGAAGGCCAACATGTCTACGACCTAGAAGTGCGCGTAGGCGACTTGGAAAGAATATCGGAAGCGAACGATAGGCAATTCGAAGCGAAGAAGGAGGAGCTTCAATCGATGCTCTCTGAGGCCGCCAATCGGGCCTCGCAAGTGCAATCCCGCCACGATGATCTCCTTAGCGATGCTTTTCGCAGTACAGCCCAATTGTCAGAAATAGCCGCGGCCCTCTCTCTGGAACAGGCGAGGTCGAACTCGCTGGCTACCCAACTTCAGGCCGCCGAACAGCGCGTCGCCGCAGGGGAACAAGCGCTTTCTGTTTTTGAGGCCTCGGTGAATGAGTCCGGGGAAAACGGGCGCAGCTTGTCCCGCCAATTGGAGGTCCTTGGTGCGGAGATAGTGGAGAAGGACAATGAGATACACAGATTGTGGGCTCATGCCGAAGAACTTGCAGCACAAATCGAAAGCGGGAACGCGAACCGGTCGGAACTGGATTTTGCGCTCAATTATGCACGCACTTTTGAAATCTCCGCCGGGCAATTGCGGGCGGAACTCGACCTGATCAAGGGTTCCACCAGCTGGGCGCTTACCTCGCCACTGCGTGCGTTGTCCGCCGCCGCAAGAGCCGCACGTCTTGCGGTGGTGCGGACGAGCGGCCGATGGTTGGAGAAAATCTATCGTGCGGCACCCATTTCATTCGCAAACAAGAGAAAGTTGAAGGGATTTTTCTTCTCCAGAAGCGGATGGCTCTTCAGTGGGACAAATGCATACCGCCGCTGGGATGCGGACATTCGTACGCGTGGGGCCGCGGTTGATTACACTGCCCTGGGCGCACCCGTTCAGACTGACTACTTGCAAACAAGCTGGGCGCCTGCCGATGCGCTTTGGATGGCTGACGGTATTCGCGAATGGAGCGACTACGGGCCAATTCGCGACCGGATCAAAGACGCATTGGCATTGAAGTCCCAGAACAAGCAGACTGCACCGGTCTCGCTTTTGGATTTCAACGGCGGCAATCTTGAGAAGATCGCCCGTTCAATCCGCCTGCCCGAGCCTCCGGCCGCGCCGGAAGTTACCATACTAGTTCCGGCTTACAATCATTTGGCCACTACGCTGGAGTGCTTGAGCTCCATCGCCGCAGCGGCCGAAACTGCGGGACCGAGCTTCGAAGTTCTGGTTGCCGACGACGCGTCCACCGACAGCAGCGCTACTGTGCTGGCGCATGTCGCCCATCTTCGCTTATTCACTCAGCCGCACAATCTCGGCTTCCTCAAGAACTGCAACAGCATGCTGGGGCATATTCGCGGCCGCTATCTGCTTTTGCTCAACAACGATGTGCAGGTTACCAAAGGTTGGCTGAGCGCTCTGGTAGAGAGCATAGCAGCCGATTCTTCCATAGGCGCCGTCGGTCCGAAGATTGTCTATCCTTCGGGCTGGTTGCAAGAAGCCGGCACCCGCTTGCGTCGCGATGGCTCGGCGGAAATGATCGGGCTCAACGACCTTCCTTCCATGCCGCAGTTCTCTTATAGCCGCGACGTGGACTATTGCAGCGGCGCTTGCTTGTTGCTGCGCAGCGAAGATTTCAGGTCCATGGGTGGGTTCGACGAGAGCTACGCACCCGCGTACTGCGAAGATTCGGATCTTTGCATGCGGCTGCGCAAGCTAGGTCGACGGATCAGGTATTGCGCAGATGCAACGGTGTTCCATCACCTCAGCGTGACTTCCGACGACCTCCCCAGCGATTACAAGCTAGAGTGCATATCGCGCAATCTGGCCACTTTCTCCAGCCATTGGCGTGCGGATTTGGAAACGCTGGACCAAGTGCGCACTATTGCCTTCTACCTTCCACAGTTCCACCCCATTCCCGAGAACGACCTCTGGTGGGGCCAGGGTTTCACCGAGTGGACCAACGTCAGCAAAGCGCAGCCGAACTTCCAGGGGCACTATCAACCGCGCCTGCCAGCGGACCTGGGCTACTACGACCTCCGTCTGACTGAAGTGATGGAGAAGCAGGCCGACCTCGCGCGTCGCTACGGGCTTGGCGGATTTTGCTACTACTACTATTGGTTCGGCGGCCAGCGCCTACTGGAGCGTCCGATCGAACAGATGCTGCAGACACAACGTCCCGACTTTCCTTTTTGCCTATGCTGGGCAAACGAGAACTGGACCCGGCGCTGGGATGGCCAAGAGCACGACGTACTCATGGCCCAGAGCCATTCGGACCAAGACGACCTCGCGGTCATCCGCGATCTGATGCGATTCTTCCGTAGTCCGAACTATATCCGGATCAACGGCCGGCCACTGATCCTGGTCTACCGGGTCACTCTGTTCCCCAACTTCGCTCGCACGGCGGCATTGTGGCGGCAGGTCTGCCTCGATGAGGGCATCGGCGAGATATACATCGCGCAAGTCGAATCGTTCGAACTGGTCACCGCGGGCATCCACCCTAGCCAAATGGGCTGCGATGCGGCGGTGGAATTCCCGCCGCAAGGCATGGCCGAGCCGCACGAAGTAACCGCGCCTTTGCTCAACCCCAACTTCAACGGAGTGGTCGCGGACTACCGCGATCTGGCGGTGCGATACGCCACGCGCGATCTGCCCGCCTACAACCGGTTCATGGGTGTCATGCCAGGCTGGGACAATACCGCGCGCCGTCAGAACAGCAGCTACAGCTTCGAGCATGCCTCGCCTGGGGCGTTCCAGGCTTGGCTCGAAACGGCGGTCTCTCGCACCAAACAGCAATACAGCGGCGGCGAGCGGCTTGTCTTCATCAACGCCTGGAACGAATGGGCGGAGGGAGCGTACTTGGAGCCCGACCGTAGATTCGGACACAGTTTCCTGCAAGCCCACGCCAACGCTCTCGATGCAGACTACTTGCTACGGCGCGGCTAAAAGCCTTTTTAAGAGATCCCAATGCACTCAGATCCAGTACTGATTGGCCACCCGTTCGCCCCGATTGGATGCGGCGAGAGTCTGCGTTGTACGTACCGAGCATTGCGTTCGGTTGCAGCCAGGGCAGCATTGCTGGACGTTTACCAAATACACGACAGGGAACAGGACTTCCAGAACGAGTTCGGGATGGATCTCACGCAAAGACCCGGAAACATCAACATCTATCACCTCAACGCCGATGAGGTGGACGGCGCGTTGGCGGCCATGGGGGGTGAGCCCCTACAGAAGGGCTACAACATCGTCTATCCCAATTGGGAGCTTTCGCGCTTTCCGAGCGAATGGGTCGAAGTGGTCAACCGGTTCGACGAAGTATGGGCGCCGTCGCAGTTCATCGCCGATGCGCTGCAAGGGCACTGCGACAAGCCGCTGCTGCATATGCCCGTCGCTTGCGAGGTCGATTTGAGTTCGCTTTTATCGCGCCGCTACTTTGGGATTCCCGAGAGCTCCTACGCGTTCGTTTTCTTCTTCGACTTCAGATCCTACGCGACACGCAAGAACCCGCATGCGGTTATCGCTGCATTCCGACAGTTGCTTGAGCAACGGCCCACCAGCGATTGCTGCCTGGTGATCAAGGTCAACGGCAGCGAAAACGCCCCGCAAGCCCTATCGCTGCTCGAAGAGGAGATTAGACCTTTTCGAAACAGGATATTGCTGATCAACCGCACCGTGACGGACAACGAAGTCAAGAATTTGATCAGGTGTTGCGACAGCTTCGTTTCCCTGCATCGATCCGAAGGATTCGGCAGAGGACTTGCCGAGGCGATGTATCTGGAAAAGCCGCTCATCGCCACGGGATACTCCGGGAACATGGACTTCATGGACCAAGATTCGGCATTGCTCGTCGATTACGCCTTAGTGCCGGTGCTCGAAGGACAGTACCCACACCATGAAGGCCAAGTGTGGGCGGAAGCGAACGTCAATCATGCTGCGGCCCACATGATCAGGCTTGTCGACGACCCGCAAGGGGGAAGACAACTTGGCAAGCGTGCCAGCAGGACTGTCAGAGACCGCGTGGGCTACCGGACGATCGGCATGCGCTACCGGAACAGGTTAGCGCAGATAGAAGCAAGCCAATAGCTTCGGTCCGCCGCCTGCCTTGAAGCAGGCGGCGCCTTCGAAGTCTTAGACTGAGCCTTCCAGTCAGCTCAGACGTCGCAGATCGGCCTCCACCATCATCGCAATGAGCTCCGATATGCTGGTCCGTGGCTCCCAACCTAGCTTTTCTTTGGCCTTGGCTGGATTTCCAAGCAGCACGTCGACTTCTGCAGGCCGCATGAATCGCTCGTCGATCACCACGTGATCCATGTAATTCAAGCCGGCATGCTTGAACGCCAATTCGCACATGTCGCGCACGCTGACCGTTACGCCAGTCGCGATGACGTAGTCGTCCGGGATCTCCTGCTGAAGCATCAACCACATGGCTTCCACGTAGTCGCCTGCGAAACCCCAATCGCGCTTGCTGTCGATGTTGCCCAGTCTTAGCTCTTTCTGGAGACCAAGCTTGATCGAGGCGACGCCATGGGCGACTTTGCGGGTTACGAACTCAATTCCGCGCAATGGAGATTCGTGGTTGAAGAGTATGCCGCTGGACGCATGCATGCCGAAGCTTTCCCGATAATTGACCGTGGCCCAGTGCGCCATCAGCTTAGCCACTCCATAAGGACTGCGCGGATAGAACTGCGTTTGCTCATCCTGCTTTTCGGCTTGGATGAGTCCAAACATCTCGCTCGTCGATGCTTGATAGAAGCGTGCGCCGGGATTGACGATGCGCAAGGCCTCGAGCACGCGCAGAGCACCCACACCGTCTAGATCGGCCGTGAGCAATGGCTGTTGCCACGAGGTGCCCACGAAACTCTGTGCTGCAAGGTTATAGACTTCGACCGCTTTTGAAACCTCAGCCGCCCGAATGAGCGAAGAGAGATCGGCCAGATCGCCCGAAATCAGCTCGACCTGATCCCTTATCCCCAGTTCCCGCAAGCGCCAAAGCGTGTCTGTGCTGCGACGCGCCAGCAATCCATGAACTTTATATCCCTTCTCCAACAGCATCTTTGCAAGGTACGCGCCATCTTGGCCGGTAATACCCGTGATCAATGCCGATTTGCTTGCGTTACTCATTTGGTGTTCCTTGCATATTCAAGAATGTCTTCCAGCGTCTTGCGAATGGGAATACTCGGCATCCACCCGGTGGTTTCGGTCAGCAGTGCGGGACTAGCCACCATTCGCCTCTGTTCCGCGGGACGCATCCGCGTGGGGTCTTGCTGGATCTCGGGGTCCACGCCTTCCGCCTCACACATGAGCCGGAGAAGTTCACGAATAGAACTTTCCACACCGCTAGCCACGACATAGACCTGCCCGGCGCGACCGCTTTTCAACAACGCGGCGTAGGCGGCCACGATGTCTCTGACGTCGGTCATATCGCGCGTCACGTCTATGTCGCCGACTTCCAAAAGGAACGGCGGGCCTGAGCTTTTCATCGCAACTATCTGCTTGGCGATAGACGGAATAACGAAATCGTCCCGCTGGCCGGGGCCGATGTGATTGAACGGCCGTGCAATGATCACGTCGAGATCGTGGGCCCGGTGCCATTGCAGGCATAGCTGCTCCGCTGCGACCTTGCTGACTGCATAAGGATTGCGCGGCTCGGGAATCCGGGATTCGTCTACCGGCAAATGCGAGTCCGGCACACGTCCATAGATGTCGCCTGAACTGACGTACAGCATGCGGCCGGAAAACCCCGCGTCTCGCAGCGCTTGCAGCAAGTTCAGCGTGCCCAGAAGGTTTATCTCGAGCGTTTCTCGCGGGTCTTCGAACGAGCGTGGCACGAAGCTTTGCGCTGCAAGGTGCAGCACATAATCGGGGGCCGATGCGGATACAAATTCCTTCACTGCGCTCAAGTCGCGGATGTCGAAACCTTCCGGGGTAGCAACCAGTTCAACGCTTCCGAACAATCCGTTCCGAACGGCATCGATCAGGTGATGTCCGACAAATCCAGAGGCTCCGGTGACTAGCAGCCGCGCTCCGACGTCAGCCTCATCAGACATGTCGCAGCGCCACCCTGATGTCTTCGAGCAGGTCTTTCTTTCCCTCGACGCCGACACTGAGTCTTACCAGACCGTCGACAAGGCCCAGGGCAGTCCGGCGTTGCGGCGGTACGGATGCATGCGTCATGACCGCCGGATGATTGACGAGACTTTCCACGCCGCCCAGCGATTCGGCCAGAGTGAACAAGTGCGTGTTCTCGCAGAAGCGTTTGGCCGACTCGAAACCACCCTTTAACACGACTGAAACAATCCCGCCAAACCCATCCATCTGCCGCTTCGCCAGTTCGTGCTGCGGATGCGAAGCCAGGCCGGGATAGATGACTTTCTCAATGGCTTGATGGGTGTCCAACCATTCCGCCAATGCCATCGCATTTTCGCAATGCGCCTTCATCCGCAAATGCAACGTCTTCAACCCACGCAGCGCCAGGAAACTGTCGAACGGCCCCTGCACCGCACCGATCGAGTTTTGCAGGAACGCCATCTGCTCGGCCAACTCGGTGTCGGCGCCTACTACCACCATGCCGCCAACCATATCGGAATGACCATTCAGATATTTGGTGGCCGAATGCATGACGAGGTCGGCGCCGAGTTGCAGCGGGCGCTGCAGGATGGGTGAGGCGAAGGTGTTGTCCACGACGACGCGCAAGCCGTGCTTGCGGGCGATGGCGCAGACCGCTTCGATGTCGACGATCTTCAGCATCGGATTGGTCGGGGTTTCTACCCAGACCATTTTCGTTTCGGGGCGGATGGCGGCCTCGAACGCGGACAGGTCGGTCAAATCCACGAAGCTGAAATCCAGACCGGCGCTGCGCCTGCGCACGCGCTCGAACAGGCGGTAGGTACCGCCGTAGATGTCGTCCATGGCGATGATGTGGTCGCCGCTGTCCAGCAGCTCGAGAACCGTCGAAGTCGCGGCCATGCCCGAAGCGAAGGCGAAGCCGCGGCTGCCACCTTCCAAAGCGGCCACGCAGCGCTCGTAAGCGAAGCGGGTCGGGTTATGGGTTCGCGAGTACTCGAAGCCCTGGTGCACGCCAGGACTGCTCTGGGCGTAGGTGGAGGTGGCGTAGATGGGCGGCATGACCGCGCCGGTGCTGGGATCGGGCGATTGCCCGCCATGGATGGCCAGCGTGCCGAGGGCCAGAGACTCTCCAGCGGCGGGATGGGTGGGGGATACCGACATGGCCTAATCCTTTTAGACAGCCGGCGATTTTAGCAGCTGGGGCTTAACCAATCGTCCATCCGGCGAAAACGTGACACGCCCGTCTCAATTTGACGTGCGACTTACTGCACCCTGCGCCGCAGGAAGTTCAGCAGGTCGATGCGGGTGATCAGGCCCAGGAAGGCCTCCCCGTCGGTGACGATGGCGACCTGGCCACGGTCGAATACCGGCAAAAGCGCCTCGATGGGCGATTTCATGTCCAGCCGGTCCAGCTTGCTGACCATCGCGGTGGAGACCGGATCGCGGAAACGGGCTTCGTCTCCGTAGACATGCAGGAGTACGTCGCTTTCGTCGACGATGCCGACCAGCTTCTCGCCCTCCATCACGGGCAATTGTGAGACGTCGTACAACTTCATGCGCTGGTAGGCGGTGGTCAGCAGGTCGGTCGGGCTGACCACCACGGTGTCCTTCTGGCTGTAGGGACGCAGGATCAGGTCGCGTAAGTCGCCATGCTGGGCGCGTTCGATGAAGCCGTTGTCCAGCATCCAATAGTCGTTGTACATCTTCGACAGGTACTTGTTGCCGGTATCGCAGACGAACACCAATACTTTCTTCGGCGTGGTCTGCTCTTTGCAATATTTCAACGCCGCCGCCAGCAGGGTGCCGGTGGAGGAACCGCCCAGGACGCCCTCCTTGGCCAGCAATTCGCGTGCGGTCAGGAAGCTTTCCTTATCGCTGATGGAGTAAGCCTTCTTTACCCGAGTGAAATCCGAGATCTGCGGCAGGAAGTCCTCGCCGATGCCTTCCACCATCCAGCTACCCGACTTCTCGCTGAGGGTGCCTTCGTTGATGTACTGGGTGAGGATGGAGCCGACTGGGTCGGCCAATATGAGTTCCACTTCGGGGGCATGTTCCGCGAAAGCACGGGACAGGCCAGTCATGGTGCCGGAGCTGCCGCAACCGAACACGATCGCATCCAACTGTCCGTCCATCTGCCGCAGGATCTCCGGACCCGTGCCGAACTCATGTGCGGCCGGATTGTCAGGATTGCCGAACTGGTTGATGAAGTAAGCACCCGGGGTTTCGCTAGCGATGCGCGCGGCCAGATCCTGGTAGTACTCGGGATGGCCTTTGGCCACATCCGAACGGGTCAGGATGACCTCGGCGCCCATGGCCTTGAGATTGAAGATCTTCTCCCGGCTCATCTTGTCCGGGACCACCAGCACCAGTTTGTAGCCCTTCTGCTGGGCCACCAGGGCGAGGCCGATGCCTGTATTGCCGGCGGTGCCTTCCACCAGGGTCGCGCCGGGTTTCAGGTCGCCGCGCTGTTCGGCCGCTTCGATCATGGACATACCGATGCGGTCCTTGATGGAGCCGCCCGGGTTGGCGCTTTCCAGCTTCAGGTACAGCTCGCACACGCCGGTATCCAGCCGTTGGGCCTTGACGATGGGCGTCTCGCCGATGAGTTCCAGGACAGAAGAATGGATGGCCATGCGGAGATGCGCTCGCGTGCAGCTTGGAGAGGAACCGGATTATCGCATTGCTGGAAGCCTGGGACTTTGGGCTTTGGCTTGCTCAATCAGTCCCGTGAGTCGCGACAAGCAGGCCGGGACAAACCCCGCAGGGGCGGCGCACACGGATGTGCGCCGTTTCCGGAGGCGCAGGATGCGCCTTACGGTTGTCCCGGTCTGCTTGCGGACCCGGCGGCGTCATCGCCGGGCGCGACGTTAAGGCGGCTTTCTTTTGGTTACTTTTCTTTGCCGTTCAAAGATAAAGTGACTCGCGCAAGGCGCGAAATGCTCTTGGCTCAAAGGCAGAAGAGCCAAAGTCGCTGGGTCCCCGCCTTCGCGGGGATGACGGCAGAGGCGTTGAATCTCGGCACCCACTAGGTTTCGCGTGATACAGCCACAAAAAAGCCCACGAATCGCTTCGCGGGCTTTCATGTTTCGAGTGGCGCGGACGGCGACAGCCGACGAGGAGGCTGTCGCCGCCCGCGACAATGGAACAGGGGGAGACGTCAGTGGGGTTTGGCGTCGTAGATTCGTATAAGTCGTTCTTTCGCAGCGAGTTTCTCGCGTTTCATCTGACCCAGAGTGGTGTCGTCGATAGGCAGCACGCCCAGCTCGGCGTCGGTCACCTTCTTGTTCAGTTCGCGATGTCGCTGATAAAGCTGCTTGAACTCGGGGTCAGCCTTCATAAGTGCGTCGATTTCGGTTTGCGGTTGTCCTTCGAACATTTCGTAACCTCCTTCAGCAGAAATACGAACGCCCCGACCTCTGCAGGCACGGGGCGTTGGCTTGGGAGCGGAATATCGGGTTGCGGCGGGCTGCGCATTCTCCAGAATCACCCGCACTGACCTGTCGGCCTGGCGTGAGGTCCTCTGGATTGTGGGTCAGCGTCATCGGCTCGATTCTCCGGTGAGCCAAGCGACGGAGGTCGCTTGGGTATACGACCCTACTCTTCGAAATCGAACCCGGCAACCCTCTGTCCAAGTGCTTGATCGGATTGAAAAAGAAGGGAGGCAAACCGGGTAGCGCGGGAGCGCCGGAACGCAGAAGAACAGGTGCAACTAACTGTTTTTAAATGATTTTCTACTGCGCGATCACCACATCGACAGCACGACTTTTGCTGCCTTCGCCCTTCCCTGAGGACTGAATCCTCGCCTTGGGAATGCCAGCCGCCAGCAGGGCGTCGCGAACCGCGTCGGCACGGCGCTGACCAGGTGTCTGCTTGTCGCCGAAACCTTCGATCCTGGCCTTGGCCTTGGGGTTGGCCTGCAGGTAGGCGGCCAGTGCAGAGACGTTTGCGGACCCGGCGCTGGAAAGGTTCGCTTGACCGGCGTTGAAGGCGGAGCTGGCCAAGGTGAACACCTCGCCCCGATCCTCGAATTTGGAAGTCGGCAACTTGGCCCCGGACATCAATTCGGCTTCCTGACGGGCTAGTCGCGCTTCCTTCTGGCGCGCGGCGCTGAGTTTTGCAGTCTGTTGGCCCGTGATCGAGCCCAGCATGTCTTCGGCATCCTGGCGGGCCAGCGTCTCGGCTTCGGCGGCCACGCGCAGGCGCTCGGCCTCTTCGGCCTGGATCTGCGCCTGGACGCGCAATCGCTCGCTTTCCTGGCGCGCACGCGCGGCATCTCGACGGCTGGCTTCCACCAACAACTCGCTACGGGTGCGGTCCAACCGGTCGGCTTCGCGTCGTGCCGCTTCGGCGCGCGCGGCGGTCTCGGCAATCTCGACCCGACGGTCGGCCAGATACAAGGCGCCGTCGCGCTGCTTGCCGCGCGCCTTAGCCAGCACGGCCACGGCCTGCTGTGCCTGCAATTTTTCGTAGGCAGCGAATTCGACCAGTTGCGGGTCGGATTGCAAGGCAACCAGCCGCTGGTTCAGTGCGACCACTTCAGGACGTTCGGCGGCCAGTGCCGGCAGCGAAACCAGCAGCAGCGCGCAGGTGAGCGTCTTGATGCTCATCGTGCGCATCCTCATCGTGTGGGGGCTCATCGCGCGGGCTCCTCGCCCAGCGTGCGTTGGAGTTCGCTGATTTCCTGCCGCCTTTGCTGCAACTG
Source organism: Pseudoxanthomonas sp. P4_B2 (assembly GCF_056402315.1). Classification (NCBI taxonomy): domain Bacteria; kingdom Pseudomonadati; phylum Pseudomonadota; class Gammaproteobacteria; order Lysobacterales; family Lysobacteraceae; genus Pseudoxanthomonas; species Pseudoxanthomonas sp. P4_B2. The sequence goes on along the minus strand of NZ_JBFUHQ010000004.1, from coordinate 28,730 downwards.
CGCATTGGCCACCGCCTCATTGCTGCGCGCGCGGGCCAGGTCGGCATCGGCCGTGGCGCGCGCGGCAAGCTCGGGCGCCAGTTTGCGATCGCGGCGCGTGGCGGCGGCTGATTGCGCCTGGGCCAACGCACTGCGCGCCGAATTCAGCAGATCGGGGGCGTACTGGTCCGCATCGGCCTGGTCGGCGCGATTGACCGCCTGCTGTGCGACGGCCAGTTCCGGCACGGCCGCCACTTGGGCCTGCAACGGTGCAGCGAGCCCGGCCAGCAGCATGAATGCGCCAACTATCACACACAGGGAGCGGCGGAATTGTGCGAAGCTACGATGCATAGGAGTGCCGTGGCGTGAGGGGAAAGCGCGGCCATTGTCGGAAGCCTGCGTCGCACTTGCAACGGTGCGATGCCAATGTTGGGGAACATCGCACATGGATATCGGCTACTTCCTGAAGCTGATGACGGAAAAGAACGCCTCGGACATGTTCCTGACCACCGGGGCGCCTGTCTATATCAAGATCGAAGGCAAGCTGTATCCGCTTGGCAACACCGGCCTGCCCGCCGGCATGGTGAAGAAGATCGCCTATTCGCTGATGGACGAAGGCCAGGTGCCGATCTTCGAGCGCGAATTGGAACTGAACATGGCCCTGGCCCTGCAAGACGCCGGCCGCTTCCGCATCAACGTGTTCAAGCAGCGCGGCGAAGTAGGCATGGTGATCCGCGCGATCCGCAGCGTGATCCCGTCCATCGAAGAGCTGAACCTGCCGCAGGTGCTGAAGGACATCATCATGACTCCACGCGGGTTGGTGCTGCTGGTCGGTTCCACCGGCTCGGGCAAATCCACCTCGCTGGCGTCGATGATCGACCATCGCAACAGCACCACTACCGGACATATCCTCACCATCGAGGATCCCATCGAGTACCTGCACAAGCACAAACAGTCGATCGTCAACCAACGCGAAGTCGGCCTGGATACGCACGCCTTCCACAACGCGCTGAAGAACGCGATGCGCGAGGCGCCGGACGTGATCCTGATCGGCGAAATCCTCGACGCCACCACCATGGAAGCGGCCATCGCCTTCGCCGAAACCGGTCACCTGTGCCTGGCCACTCTGCACTCCAACAACGCCGATCAGACCATCGAGCGCATCCTCAACTTCTTCCCCGAGACCGCGCATAAGAACGTGCTGATGAATCTGGCGCTGAATCTACGCGCGGTGGTGTCGCAGCGCCTGGTCAAGGGCGTGGACGGCCGCCGTCTGCCGGCAGCCGAGGTATTGATCAACACGCCCATGATCCGCGACCTGCTGCGCCGCGGGCAGGTGCACGAGATCAAGGCCGCTATGGAGGCCTCGCTGGAGGACGGCATGGAATCCTTCGACCAGTGCCTGTTCCGGATGGTCAAGGAAGGCCGTATCGAGCAGGAAGAAGCGCTGCGTGCGGCCGATTCCCGCGACGGCCTGGCGCTGAAATTCCGCTTGTCCGAGGGCAGCAGCGGAGAGCACGATCCCTATGCGGATTACGACTCGGCATCGGCCGGCAGCTCGCCGCGGATCACTCAGGGCTTCGGCTGATTCTGTAATTGCTCTTGCTCTGCCCCCTTTGGAAAAGGGGCACCGGGGACCTTCTTGCACTGCGCGAAAAGCAAATCCCCCTCAATCCCCCTTTTCAAAGGGGGAAGCTGTGAGTGCAGCGAATATGGAGCTACCAAGCTAATCGACTAGCCGGCTAGACGTTCTGCAACTGCGCATCCGGCTGCTTGTCCGGCCGCGCTTCGATGAAGGCAGGCAGCTCTAGGCAAACTTTTTCAATACGGGAAATAGTCGGGAATGCCGTCATGTCCACGCCGAAACGGCGCGCATTGAACACCTGCGGAATCAGGCAGCAATCCGCCAGACCCGGCGTCTGTCCATGGCAGTACGCACCTGTTGCCGGGTCGCCTTCCAGCAATGCCTCCATCGCGGCGAAGCCTTCTGCAATCCAGTGCTTGACCCAATCGTCGCGTTCGGACTGCGGCACCCGCCAGGTGTGCTCGAAATAACGCAGCACGCGCAAGTTGTTGAGCGGATGGATGTCGCAGGCCACCAGTTGCGCCAGGCTGCGCACGCGGGCGCGGTCGCGTGCGGTCATCGGCAACAGGCGCGGCGAAGGCCAGGCCTCATCCAGGTATTCCAGGATCGCCAGCGACTGGCGGATCACGCGCACGCCATGCATCAGCGTGGGCACCATTTGCTGCGGATTCATCGCCACGTAGTCGGGTTGGTGCTGTTCGCCGCCGTCGCGGACCAGGTGTACCGGCAAGGTCTCGTAGCTCAGGCCTTTCAGATTCAGGCCGATGCGCACGCGATAGGCCGCGCTGGACCGCCAGTAGGAATAGAGACGCAGCTGTTCGCTCATCCGCGGCGGATCCGATGGTTCAAGGCAATGGATGAGGTGCGTTGCTGCATGGGTTCAAGCCTGCCGGACCGCGTACCCCACATTTGTGCCCGCGCCGACGGTCAGGGCAAGGGCTGCTGTTCGATCCGCTGCTCAATCGCGCCGAATATGTGACTTCCATCACTATTTTTCATTTCGATGCGGACGACATCGCCGAATTTCATGAAGGGCGTACTGGGTTTGCCGTCGCGCAGCGTTTCCACCGTGCGCTTCTCCGCGAAACAGGAGGCGCCCTTGGAGGTGTCCTCGTTGGCGATGGTGCCCGAACCGACGATGGTGCCCGCCGACAGCGGCCGGGTCTTGGCCGCGTGCGCCACCAGCTGCGAGAAGTCGAACTGCATGTCGACTCCGGCTTCGGGCGCGCCGAACCATTCGCCATTGATGTGCGTGAGCAGCGGTAGATGCACTTTGTTGTCGCGCCAGCTAGCGCCGAGCTCATCGGGGGTGACGAAAACCGGCGACAACGCCGAACGCGGTTTGGACTGCAGAAAACCGAAGCCCTTGTTTAATTCTCCCGGGATCAGGTTGCGTAGCGACACATCGTTGACTAGACCGATCAGCTGAATGTGCGCGGCAGCCTGTTCCGGGGTCACCGCCATCGGCACGTCGTCGGTAATCACTACGATCTCGGCCTCCAAATCGATGCCGTAGTCCTCACTGATCACGCGCACCGCATCGCGCGGACCGTAGAAGGCGGCGCTGGTGGCCTGGTACATGAGTGGATCGGTGTAGAAACTTTCAGGCACTTCCGCCCCACGCGCACGGCGCACGCGTTCGACATGCGGAAGATAAGCGCTGCCATCGACGAACTCGTAGGCGCGCGGCAGCGGCGCCGCCAATACGTTGAAATCCAGGTCGAACACGCCGTCGGCATCGCCGCTGTTGAGCGACTCGGACAGGGCATTGAGGCGCGGGGCAAGGTTGGACCAGTCCTCCAGCGCAACCTGCAGGGTTGCGGCTATGCCGGTGGCACGGACGGCGCGGGAAAGGTCTCGCGAGACGACGATCAGGGTGCCGTCGCGGCCGCCTTCCTTCAAAGATCCCAGCTTCATCCAAACCTCCAGAGTGACTGCATTGACTATATGGTTTCAATTGTAACTAAAACTTGGACGGCCCCGTCCTTGTAGAGCCGAGCTTGCTCGGCTGCTCTATTACTCCCACAAAGCCAAAGCAGCCGAGCGAGCTCGGCTCTACAAGGCTTATTCGTCACCCTGGAAATTGCCGGCGCGATAAGTCAGGACCAGGGTATCGCGGTAACCATAGTCGCCCAACGGCTGGATCGGCGTGGATTCATGGATCACGCGCGCGTCGTCGAGCAGCATCAGCGTCCAGGGCTCGGTTAGGGTGAAGCGCTGGCCGTCGGGGCCAGTGGCAGCGAAGACGCGCGTTTCGCCACCACTGATCTCATGACGTCCCACCAGCAGCACGGCCACGAAATCCACGCCATCGCGATGCGCGCCTTCCGGGGTGGGACGGCCGATGCCGTCAGCGGTGTCGATACGGAACTGGTGAGCCTCAACGAACCAAGGTTGCGCGCCCTTCAATGCAGTGCAGACTTCGGCCAAGCCCTGCAACAACTTGATCCAGGCCGGATGCGCGACCGTGTCGGACCGCATCGGCTCGAACCAGCGGCGCATGCCGCCATGCAGCGCGTTGTATTCCTCGGACTGCCAGTGGGCGCGGTGCGGCGCCTGGGTAAGCCGCCCATGCTCCGACACGAAACAGGAATGGCGGCGTTTGCGATAGCTGCCGCCGTCCTTGAGGTAGCGGTCCGGCTGCAGATCGTCCCAGCCCGGCTTCAGTTCATCCAGCAAGCGGATGTCGAAGCCGCATAGCGCGCCGACGGTCGCCGGAGCCAGCACCGCATAGCCGCGCTCGCGCAGCTGCGGCAGCAGCGCGTCGGGTTCGACGAAAGGGGGAAGGAAGGTGGCGACCATCTTTCAATTCACTCCCTGCGGATCACTAACCGGTCGGACTTGGCTAAAACGCAAAAACCCGCACGGGGCGGGCTTTTGCTGCTGGGGCGGGTTCTGCTCCAGCGATTGCTTGCGACTTTGATGTGGCTGCCCCGGATGGATTCGAACCACCGAATGCCTGAGTCAGAGTCAGGTGCCTTACCGCTTGGCGACGGGGCAATATTACTTTTGCGATTAGCGCTTCGAGAACTGGGTGGCGCGGCGTGCTTTGTGCAGACCGACCTTCTTACGCTCGACTTCGCGGGCGTCGCGGGTCATGAAACCGGCCTTGCGCAGCTCCGACTTCAGGGTTTCATCGTACTCCACCAGCGCGCGGGCGATGCCCAGACGGATGGCGCCGGCCTGGCCGGTGGTGCCGCCGCCAGCGGCGGTGACCTTGATGTCGAAGCTTTCGGTGTTCTTGGTCAGCTCCAGCGGCTGGCGCACGATCATGCGCGCGGTTTCACGGCCGAAGAACTCGTCCAGCGGACGGTCGTTGACGGTGATGTTGCCGGTGCCCTTGCGCAGGAACACGCGGGCGGTGGAGGACTTGCGACGGCCAGTGCCGTAATTCTGAGTAATTGCCATGATCAGATATCCAGGACTTGCGGCTGCTGGGCGGCGTGCGGGTGATTGGGGCCTGCGTAGACCTTGAGCTTGCGGTACATCTCGCGGCCCAGGGTGTTCTTCGGCAGCATGCCCTTGACGGCGATCTCGATCACGCGCTCGGGGTGACGCTCCAGCGCTTGCGCCAGGGTCTCGCTTTTGAGGTTGCCGATGTAACCGGTGAAACGGTAGTACATCTTGTCGGCCAGCTTGTTGCCGGTCACGTGGATCTTCTCGGCGTTGATCACCACCAGGTAATCGCCGGTATCGACGTGCGGGGTATAGACGGGCTTGTGCTTGCCGCGGAGGCGACGGGCCAGCTCGGTAGACAGGCGACCCAGGGTCTTGCCTGCTGCGTCGACGACGTACCAGTCACGCTGGACGGTCTCGGACTTGGCGCTAAACGTATTCATGAAGGAGCTCGATGTTGTTTGGTCGGGCGGATTGCGCGGGGGAAATCCCCCTGCGGAACTTTGCCACGCGTTGTAAGGGTGGAACGAAAGAGGCGGGATTGTACGTACCGCCGTGCTGCATTGCAAGCAAACCCAGGCCTTTCTGAATAGCCGAATCCGCTGTGCGGCAGACTCCATCGCCGCCAGCCGGCACAATACGGCCATGACCACGCGCGCCCTCACCCCGCTTGACCGGCTGCTGATCGATGCCCAGAACGCCCTCGGAACCTTGGCCGGCAGGCCCGTCGCGCGTCGCCCCAACCCGGCCGCCGACACCGCCGACGTTGAACTCGACGCAAACGAGCGCCGCCACGCCGCCGGCCTGATGCGCATCAACCACGTCGGCGAGGTCTGCGCCCAAGGCCTTTATTTCGGCCAGGCCGCGGTCGCCCGCGACCCGCAGACCCGGGAACACCTGCTGGAGGCCGCCCAGGAAGAGACCGACCACTTGGCTTGGTGCGCGGACCGGCTGGAAGAACTCGACAGCCGTCCCAGCCTGTTCAATCCCTTCTGGTACGCCGGCAGCTACTCATTGGGCGTACTGGCCGGCCTGCGCGGCGATGGCTGGAATCTGGGTTTCGTGGTGGAAACCGAACACCAGGTCGAGGCCCATCTGGACGAGCACCTGGAGAGCTTGCCGGAAGCGGACCTGCGCAGCAGAGAGATCATCAAAGTGATGAAGGCCGATGAGGCCCGCCACGCCGATCACGCCGAACAAGCGGGCGCACGAATATTGCCGCAGCCTATTCCGACGTTGATGACGGCAGCCTCCAATCTGATGAAGGCCGTGGCCTACCGGCTCTGAGGCCAGTGCCTTTGTAGGAGCGACGCGAGTCGCGAGGCCCTCAACTCTCGAACCTCAATGGTTTCGCGACTCGCGTCGCTCCTACACGGTCAGGCCGAGGTGAGTTTCAGGCCGATTACACCGCTAACGATCACCGCAATGCAGAGCAGCCGCGCTGGCGAAGCGCTTTCCGAAAACAGGGCGATGCCCAGAATCGCAACGCCCACTGCACCGATACCGGTCCAGATCGCATAGGCCGTGCCGACCGGAATCGCACGCAAAGCTTGAGTCAGCAGCCACAAGCTGATCGCCGCGGACACTACGGTGCCCACGCTAGGCCATAAGCGGGTGAAGCCTTCGGTGTACTTCAGGCCGATGGCGAAGCCGATCTCGAAAACGCCGGCCAGCAACAGATAAATCCAGGGCATGTTGTTCTCCTCGAACGGGTGCATGAAACGAAAAACGGCCCGGGGCTTTCGCCACGGACCGCCGTCGGTCTTGGTAGCGCAGGTAATGGATGCCTGCGCGCGGGTCGTCCCGCCTTTGTCTGATGCCGCTCAAGATAGCGGGGAATTCCCGAATCCAGTGTAACCAGGGCTTACTCGACCAGATTGCGCCCGTGGAACAGCTCTTCGATCTCGCGCTTCAGCAGCGCTTCGATCTTCATGCGTTCCTTGAACGAGAGGTTCTTGGCCTTTTCCTCGAACAGGTATTGGTCCAGGTCGAAGTCCTTCAGGTGCATCTTGGTGTGGAAGATGTTTTCCTGATAGACGTTGACGTCGAACATCTCGTAACGCGACTTGATGTTCTTGGCCAGGAAGTCCTGGATCGAATTGATCTTGTGGTCGATGTAATGCTTCTTGCCCTTTACGTCGCGAGTGAAGCCGCGCACGCGGTAGTCGGCCACCACGATGTCGGACTCGAAGCTTTCGATCAGGTAATTCAACGCCTTCAGCGGCGAGATCACGCCGCAGGTGGCCACGTCGATATCGGCGCGGAAGGTGGCGATACCGTGCTGGGGGTGCGTTTCCGGATACGTATGGACGGTGATATGGCTCTTGTCCAAGTGCGCGACCACGGCATCGGAAATGATCTCCTTGCCGGCCAGCTTTTTGTCGATCACCGGTTCCTCGGAGATCAGGATGGTCACCGACGCGCCCTGAGGATCGTAGTCCTGGCGGGCCACGTTGAGGATGTTGGCGCCGATGATTTCGGCCACATCGGTCAGGATCTGGGTCAGGCGATCGGCGTTGTATTCTTCGTCGATATAGGCGATATAACGCTGGCGCTCCTCTTCCGAGACCGCGTAGCAGACGTCATAGATATTGAAACTCAGCGCCTTGGTAAGGTTGTTGAAACCCTGGAGCCTGAGACGCGGGAGTGGTTTGACCACAGCGGTGATCCCTCTGGGGGAAGCGGCGAGGGGCGCGATTATGAGGCAAACCGGGTGACAACGAAATGTCGGCCTGGCCGGCGTTTGCCGTTGCGCACATATTCAGACTAAGCTTGCTGAACTCACATTTGAATTCCCCCGAATGAGCCTAGGTACACCGATTTCCAACCCTGCGCGTATCGCGGCCAGCCCCCTGACGCCCGATGCCGCCACCATTGAACGCTTCCTGGCCCACTGCCATCGTCGCCGCTACCCGGCGCGGGCGGACGTGTTCCGACCGGGCGACCCTGCCGGCACCCTGTATTACGTGGTCAGCGGCTCGGTCAGCATCATCACCGAGGAAGAAGACGACCGCGAGCTGGTGCTGGGCTATTTCGGCGCCGGCGAATTCGTCGGCGAGATGGGCCTGTTCATCGAATCCGACCGCCGCGAAGTGATCCTGCGTACCCGCACCCAGTGCGAACTGGCCGAAATCAGCTACGAGCGCCTGCACCAGCTGTTCGCCGGCACCCTGGTCGCCGACGCGCCGCGCCTGCTCTATTCCATCGGTTCCCAGCTTTCGCGCCGGCTGTTGGACACCAGCCGCAAGGCCAGCCGTCTGGCGTTCTTGGACGTCACCGACCGCATCGTCCGCACCTTGCACGACCTGGCCCGCGAGCCAGAAGCAATGAGCCACCCGCAGGGCACCCAACTGCGCGTCTCCCGCCAGGAGCTGGCCCGCCTGGTCGGCTGTTCGCGCGAGATGGCCGGCCGCGTACTGAAGAAGCAGCAAGCCGACGGCGTACTGCACGCCCGCGGCAAGACCGTGGTGCTGTACGGCACGCGCTGAACCCACCGGTTTGGGGATTGGATCAGGCGGGCTGCGGCCCGCCTTTTCTTTGCCCATCGATGGCACGAGGTTATCTTTAGCTACTCCCCTCCCGAGCCCGAGGTCCATCCATGCAATGTCCCAAGTGCGCCGGCACCATGGAACGCGTCACCCACCTGGCCTGGCACGCCCACCGCTGCACCGAATGCAAGGGCCTGTGGTTCGACATGGGCGAATACGAACGCCTGAAGGACTACGCCGAAGAAATCGACACCGGCGACGCGCACCGCGGCGAAACCACCAATGAGATCGACCACATCGACTGTCCGGTCTGCGCCGGCAAGCGGCCGCTGATCCGCATGGTCGACCCGCAACAACCGCATATCTGGTTCGAGAGCTGCAAGAACTGCTACGGGCGTTTCTACGACGCCGGCGAGTTTCGCGATTTCGCCGAACACGACTTCCACGACCTCATTCTGGACTGGAAAGCCAAGCCCCGCGATTGATCGTAGGGTGGGCCTTGGCCCACCCTACAAAGGCGAGGCGACCGGCTCGCCGGCGCGCCCCGCGCATCCCCAGTTGAGGATCGGCGTGCCCGGCGGCAGCAGCCGGCGGAACATCTCCACGCGCTTGGCCTTGGGATTCACCACCACCGGCGCGCGCGCAGCTAGCAACAACGGCAAATCGGCGCTGCTGTCGGAATAGGCCGCAGCGATCTCGCCATAACCGCGTTCCTGCAGCATCCGTACTTTCTCTTCATTGTGGCAATGGCGTCGTGCGCCCATCGCCCCGAAGCGCGGACCGACCGCGGTACCGATCACCGGCACGTCCTGATGGGCGACAAAGGCCAGAATGGCGCGCGCCAGCTCCGGCGGCGCGCCGGTGGCGATGACCACACGGTCGCCGGCGGCGCGATGGCCGCGCAGGACTTCCAGCGCCACCGGCAACAGTCGCCGACGGATCTCGCCCTGATGCGTGGCCACGTACAGATCGAGCATGGCGTCGAAACTGCGGCGTCCGTGCAGACCGAAGGTGCCGATCCAGACATAGCCGGAAATGCCACGGCGGCGGGTCGGCAGAAAAGCGACCATCGGCCCCAGCAAGGGTGTGGCGGCCAAAGCTACCAGCGTGCGCAGGGGATTTCGCTTCAGCAACCAGCCCAGCACGTGGCCGAAGGAATCGCCGTCGTATAGGGTGTGGTCGAAATCGAAAACCACTACCGGCGCGTCGGCTCGCGGCACGGGGAAAGTTTGCGTTGAATCAGTTTCACTCATAAGGGAAGAATAACTGACGCAACGCCTCGCCCGGTTCATCGGCACGCATGAAGGTTTCGCCGACGAGGAACGCATGCACGCCCGCCGCGCGCATCCTGGCGATATCGTCGGCCACCACGATGCCGCTCTCGGTGACCAGCAGGCGGTCCTTCGGCACCGCATCCTTCATCGCCAGGGTGTTCTCCAGCGACACTTCGAAAGTGCGCAGATTGCGGTTGTTGATGCCGATCAGCGGCACCGGCACCTGCAGCGCGCGTTCCAGTTCGTCGATGTCGTGCACTTCCACCAGCACGTCCATCTCCAGCTGCATGGCTAGGCCGGAAAGTTCGACCAGTTGGCTGTCGTCCAATGCGGCGACGATCAACAAAATGCAGTCGGCTCCTAGCGCGCGCGCTTCGTACACCTGGTAGGGATCGATGGTGAAATCCTTCCGCAGCACCGGCAAGGTGCAGGCATCGCGCGCCTGCTGCAGGTAGGCGTCGGCGCCCTGGAAGAAATCCACGTCGGTCAGTACCGACAGGCAGGCCGCGCCGCCGAACTCGTAGCTCATGGCGATCTCGGTGGGTCGGAAATCCTGCCGGATCACGCCCTTGGACGGGCTGGCCTTCTTGATTTCGGCGATCACCGCCGCGTCGCCGGTGCCGATACGTTCGTGCAAGGCATCGGCGAATCCGCGCACGGGCGAAGCGTCGTTCGCGCGCGCGATCACTTCGGCCAACGGCGCACGGGCGCTGCGTTCGGCGATTTCCTCGGCCTTGCGGGCGAGGATGGTATTGAGGATGTCGCTCATTCAAAGTCCTATTTGTGCCCCTCCCCTTGCGAAGCCCCCCAAGGGGACTTCCTTCGGGGCGCAGGGGAGGTTGGGAGGGGGTGCTCTTGGCGGAATGTTTAAAAGCCAAGATCAGGATCAAGAGCAACCCCTCCCCAACCCTCCCCTGCTTCGCAAGGGAGGGGGTAATCTACTGCCTGTCCCATCCGTACGCGCGTTCCACCTTGGCCACGCGCAATTCGAAATGCTCGTACCAATCGCTACGTCCACGTTCACGCGCAGCGGTGTGCTCCGCATGACGACGCCAAGCCAGGATGGATTCCTCGCTTTCCCAATACGCCACCGTGATGCCGAAACCGTCGGCGCCGCGCGTGGACTCCACACCAAGAAACCCCGGTTGCTCTTGCGCCAGCTCGACCATGCGCTGCGCGGTGCTTCCGTAGCCTTCCTCGTCGTGCGCGTTGCGCTGCGAAGAAAAGATGACCGCGTAGTACGGCGGTTTGGGAAGTTGCGCGAATCCGCTGTCGCTCATTTCAAGCTCCTTTGGCCAGTAAACGGGTGCTGGCGACGAATTCCTCGAGCTTGGCCAACGCCGCGCCCGTGGTGATGGCTTCGCGCGACATCTCGATGCCCGCTTCGATGGAATCGGCGACACCGGCGACGTACAGCGCGGCGCCCGCATTCAATACGACGATCTCGCGCGCTGGGCCTGGGCGGTTGTCCAGCACGCCGAGCAGCATCGCCTTGGATTCGGCGGCATCGGAGACGCGCAGGTTTCGGCTGGCCGACATGGCGATGCCGAAATCCTCAGGATGCAGTTCGTACTCGGTGACCACGCCATCGCGCAATTCGCCGACCAGGGTGGCCGCGCCCAGCGAGAGTTCGTCCATTCCATCGCGGCCCCACACCACCAGCGCACGCTCGGCACCGAGTTCTTGCAGTACACGCGCCTGGATGCCGACCAGATCGGGGTGGAACACGCCCATCAGGATGTTCGGCGCGCCGGCCGGATTGGTCAGCGGGCCCAGAATGTTGAAGATGGTGCGCACGCCCATCTCGCGCCGCACCGGTGCGACCACTTTCATCGCCGGATGGTGCACGGGAGCGAACATGAAGCCGATGCCGGTGTCGGCGATGGATTGGGCCACCTGTTCCGGCTGCAATTCGATGTTCGCGCCCAGCGCTTCCAGCACGTCGGCGCTGCCGGATTTGGAAGACACGCTGCGGTTGCCGTGTTTGGCGATGCGCGCGCCGGCGGCAGCGGCCACGAACATGGAAGCGGTAGAGATATTGAAGGTATGCGAGCCGTCGCCGCCGGTACCGACGATGTCGACCAGATGGGTCTTGTCGGCTACGTCCACGGTGCGCGAGAACTCGCGCATGACCGTGGCGGCACCGGCGATCTCGCCGATGGTTTCCTTCTTCACCCGCAGGCCGGACAGGATGGCGCCGGTCATGGTCGGCGAGACTTCGCCACGCATGACCTGGCGCATCAGGTCGACCATCTCGTCGTGAAAGATCTCGCGATGCTCGATGGTGCGTTGCAGGGCTTCTTGTGGGCTCAGGGGCATGGTTGGCGCTCTTGTTCGGAAACCGGGATTCCGGCTTTAGCTTTTGTCGTCATTCCAGCGAAAGCTGGGATCCATCTTGATCTTGGAGGTCAACGCACACATCAAAATGGATTCCAGCTTTCGCTGGAATGACGACACTGTTGTTTACTGTTCCAGGAAGTTTTTCAGCAGCGCGTGGCCATGCTCGGTAAGAATGGACTCGGGATGGAACTGCACGCCCTGCACCGGGAACTCCTTATGGCGCAGGCCCATGATTTCCTCGAAGGAACCGTCTTCCAGTTCGGTCCAGGCGGTGATCTCCAGACTATCAGGCAAGGTGGCACGATCGACGACCAACGAATGGTAGCGCGTGGCTTCGTAGGCGTCGGGCAGATGGGCGAACACGCCCTTGCCTTGGTGACGGATGCGCGAGGTCTTGCCGTGCATGATGGTCTTGGCACGGATCACATCGCCGCCATAGGCCTGGCCGATGCTCTGGTGGCCCAGACACACGCCGAGGATAGGCGTGCGCTGGCCGAGACGCTCGATCAGCTCCAGCGAAACGCCCGCTTCGTTGGGCGTGCACGGACCGGGCGAAATGACGATGCGCTCGGGGGCGAGTTTTTCGATCTCATCCACCGTCAGCGCATCGTTGCGCACCACTTTCACCTCGGCCCCCAGCGATTGCAGGTATTGCACGAGGTTGTAGGTGAAGCTGTCGTAGTTGTCGAGCATCAGGAGCATGAATTAGTCCGCCAGCAGGAATACTGCATAGATCTTGTCGTCGAAAGACACATAGCCCGTTTGCAAGGATTCGGGGGCGGCAGCGCCGCGATCCATCCGACTGCCCGTCACTTGTAGGCGGTCGAGGGATCCCCCCGAAAACCCGTCGGACGTTCTCCACTCGTATAGCGCGGGCCAGCTTCCTTCCTGGATGCCGTACTGGAATTGCGGCGCCACATCGGAGACGCTGTATACGCCGGCGATTCTCGCCCCATAGGCCTTGGCAATCACCTCGGCCTTTTCACGCGAAGACTCGATGCTTTTCTGACGAAGCGCGGCACGCAGTTTCTGTTCGTCGGAAAGCTCAGTCGTAACGGCCGAGATCGTCAGCTCTTTAGATGTCTTGATACTGGCAAGAAAGGTCTGCAGATCGGATTGTTTGTCGAACCTCGCGGTAAGCGACCTGGCAACACCCGTCCCGATGAAAACCTGATCTTGCTTGCTTTGGTCGTAACGATGGCGTGGCCCGATCTGCAGAGAAGTCGCCACAACCTCATCCTCTAGCACGTTTGCTGCCTTCAATTGGCTGAGTACTTCTTTCACATCAGCCTCGACACGCTGCCGCGCGATCTCCGGCGCAAGATCGACTGCCTCGAAATTCAACGAAATCTTGAAGCGATTGGGAATGGCGCGCGCCTTGGCGTCGCCATAAACCAGGATATGGCGGGTAGGCGGCAAGGCGTTCACTTGCGCGAACGCATTGGTTGCCAGCAACGAAAGCAACAGCAGTCCTGCGGTCTTGATGGTCATGGAGCGATCTCCTGGAGATGAGCGGGTCGATAACGGGCGATCCGCTTTCGGAGCGCCTCCCTGCTTCGAACGACTCAACCCGGCCGACGGGGTTTGGAATATCGAACCTTCCATCACAATCCCTTCGCAGCTTCCGCCACCGCACGGAACAATGCCCTGCCCTTGTTCATCGTCTCGTCCCATTCCTTCTGCGGGTCCGAGTCGTAGACGATCCCCGCACCCGCCTGCACGTGCAGCCGCCCATCTTTGATGACGGCTGTGCGGATGGCGATGGCGGTGTCGGCGTCGCCGTGCCAGCCGATGTAGCCGATGCTGCCGGCGTAAACGTTGCGCTTGATCGGTTCCAGCTCGCGGATCACTTCCAGGGCGCGGATCTTGGGCGCGCCGCTGACCGTGCCGGCCGGGAAAGTCGCCCGCAACACGTCGGCGTAGCTCAATCCCGGCAATAGCTTGCCGGTGACCTCGCTGACGATGTGCATCACGTGACTGTAGCGTTCGATCACGAACTGCTCGCCCACCTGCACCGTGCCCGCTTGCGATACACGGCCCGCATCGTTGCGGCCCAGATCGATCAACATCAGGTGCTCGGCGCGCTCCTTGGGGTCGGCCAGCAATTCCGCTTCCATCGCCAGGTCTTCGGCATGCGTATGCCCGCGCGGGCGCGTGCCGGCGATGGGCCGCACGGTGACTTCGCTCTCGCCTTTGTCGTTGTGTTCGAGGCGAACGAGGATCTCCGGCGACGAGCCCACCACCTGCACATCGCCTACATCCAGGAAATACATGTACGGCGACGGATTGAGCGCGCGCAGCGCGCGGTACACATCCACCGGCCGCGCATGGAACGGCACGCTGAGGCGCTGCGACAGCACGACCTGAAAGATGTCGCCGGCGCGGATGTATTCCTTGGATTGCTCCACCGCGGCGATGAACCCCTCGCGGGTAAAGCCGGAAACGAAATGGCTTTCGTCCAGCACGTTGCTGGTGATGGGCGCGGGGTACGAGCCGGGCTGGCGCAGTTTGGCAGTCAACGCATCCAGCCGGGATTGCGCATTTTCCCATGCACCGGTTTCGCGCGGGTCGGCGTGGACGATGAGATACAGGCGGCCCTTGAGATTGTCGAAGACGGCGAGCTCTTCGGACAGCATCAACAGGATGTCGGGCGTGTTTAGTTCATCAGGCTTGTCGCCACCGGCCAGGCGCGGCTCGATGTAGCCGATGCACTCGAAGCCGAACCAGCCCACCAACCCACCGGTGAATCCCGGCAGGCCTTCCAGCTTGGGCACCGAATGTTCGGCGCGCATGGCTTCGACTTCGGCGAAGGGATCGGCAACTTCACGACTCTCGACCAGTTCGCCGTTATCGCAGATTTCCATGGTGTGGCCGCGGAAAGTGACCACGCGCCTGGCCGGCAGGCCGATGATGGAATAGCGGCCGAAACGCTCCCCGCCTTCCACCGATTCCAATAGGTAGGTATGCGGCGCATCGGCGAGTTTCAGGTAGACCGACAGCGGCGTGTCCAGATCGGACAGCACCTCGCGCACCACCGGGATGCGGGTATGGCCTAGCTCAGCGTGTTGCAGGAATTGCGGGTGCGTGATCAAAACGGGTTTCCTTCCGGATCGCGGGGGTCAGGCAGACGATGGCAACAGGCCACCATCGCCAACTGCGAGCGGAAGGAACGGCGCGGGAGAGCGTCTGCGTGATCACGCGGCTACTTTAGCGTGAAAGCGCCTGCGCGCGCACCCGCCGGCCGCACTGCAGGCGCTCCTTTATGATGCCGGACCGCCAGGACCTTGAGATCGCCCACGGCATGAATGCCGCCTCTTTTCCGATACCCGCTGGCCAGCGATGGCTGGTCGCACTGCTTTTGCTGGTCGCCGCCGCCTTTGCCGTTGCCGGACTGGCGGCCATGTTCGTCCTGTCGCCCAAGGTGCTGTACGCCGATCCGTGGCGGTTCATTGCCCATTTCCTGACCACCCCCTGGCCCTGGAACGTGCTGGAAGCGGACAACGGGCACCGCGAACTCTTCCCCAACTTGGTGCGCGTGCTGGAACTGAATTGGTTGCAAGCCAATCAGTGGCTGCAGATCACGGTCGGTGCGGCTCTGGCCAGCGCCACGGGAGCGGCGCTGGCGTGGGGGATCCGTCGCGAACCGGTCGGCGCCGCGACCAAGGCGGCGGCCCTGCTCTTCGCCGTGGTCGGTATTTTCTGGCTGGGCAATGAAAGGTCGCTGGCCCATGGCAACGAATCGGTGCATGTCTACCTGGTGACGCTGTGCCTGGCGCTGGGCTGCTGGCTGCTGTCGGACCGGTCCGCCGACGTCTCGCCGAAACGGCTGGCGATAGTGGTGCTGCTGGGAACGGTGGCCGCGTTTTCCTTCGGTAGCGGCATTGCGTGCTTCGCTGGCTACGTCATGGTGCTGCTGTTGCGGCGCGCGCCCTGGTCAAGCGTCGGTGCGGTCGCCGCAGGTGCGGTCGTGGCCGCGGCGCTGCATCTTTCGCTCGGCAATACAGGTCTGGGTAATGCCGGCGGCGGCCCATCCTTCCAATTGGTCCCACAACTGTTGCGCTGGTTGTCGGCTCCTTTCGTGTACGCGGCCTGGCCGCTGCTGGACAGCAATGCCGCCGCGCAAATTCCGGTGGCGAGTGCGCGGGACGCGTGCCTGTTTCTGGCCAGGGGATTCGAGGGCCTTTTCGGGCCGGCGCACACGGCGGTCTGGCCGAATGCATTGCTAGGAATCGGCGGTGCGTTCTGGCTGCTGCAATCGAGTCATGCGACATGGCGCCGACCGCAAGCTCTGCGCATGGAACGGGTAGCGTTGGGCATCGCGTGGTTCGCGCTGACGGTGGGCGTGCTGGTCTGTGTCTCGCGCTCCGGCTACTTCGTCCAGTATCCGCAACAGCTGGTCGCGCCACGCTATGTGCCCTGGTCCAGCCTGTTCTGGAGCGGTCTGGCGATGACGACCGTGCTGCGTTGGCGACCTTCCAAGCCCGTCTATTGTGCGGTGTGGACCTTGTTGGCAGCTGTGCTGCTGGCGCCCAGCCAAGCGTGGATGGCGATGCTGGCATATCGCACCCAATCGCTGGCGGAACTCAACGCGGTAGGCGCCGCGGTGGGTGTGATCGGCGAGAACGCGGAGCTGGGCGAGAACGTTGCCTCCGAAATCGTCACCGCGCTGCCCCTGTTGCGGCGATCGGGCACGGCCATGTTCGCCTGGCCCGAGGCCCGCGCGATGGGCCAATCCCTGCCCGCCGACGCGCATGCGGTAGGGGTGGAAAATCTGCAGCTCGCGCCCGTGGCCAATCGCTTGGGTTCGCCGGGCTATGCGGTTGCATTTGAACTGGAAACGTCCGCATGTCCGCGGCTGGTGCTGGTCGGCGAGGCAGGCAAAGTTGTCGGCATGGCGGTACGCCGTGGCCGAAGCGCCTATTGGCAGGGCTGGACGCGACAAGCGTCAGGGCCGAAAACAGGGGTTTTCGCGACATGCGAATCCCGAATTACGTCAGCGATTCCTCGACGCAACAGCTGACTTCCTGAGGACACCTGCCACCTCAGCGAGTGTAACGATCGCGTCACATCCAGCGCCTAGCATCAAAGTCCATAGCAGGGACGACTGGCGGAGGCAGGATAAGCCTCCAATTAATTCTTGGGGCGTTCGCGAAAGCGGACGCCCTTATCTTTTGGCCGCAACCACGGCCTCACGCATCTTCGCGATCACCTGCCCGTAGTCCGGCGCATTGAAGATCGCCGAGCCGGCCACGAAAGTATCCGCGCCGGCTGCGGCGATTTCGCCGATGTTGTCGGCCTTCACCCCGCCGTCGATTTCCAGGCGGATGGCTTTCCCGCTCGCATCGATTTTCTTGCGTACCGCGCGCAGCTTGTCCAGCGCCGAGGGAATGAAAGCCTGGCCGCCGAAGCCGGGGTTCACCGACATCAACAGCACCATGTCCAGGTCTTCCAACACCCAGTCCAGCGCGTCGACCGGCGTAGCCGGATTCAGCACCAGTCCGGCCTTGCAACCGTGCGATTTGATCAATTGAATGGTGCGGTGCACGTGGTTGCTGGCTTCCGGATGGAAGCTGATCAGGGTGGCGCCTGCTTCGGCGAAATCGGGAACGATGCGATCCACCGGCTTCACCATCAGGTGCACGTCGATCGGCGCGGTCACGCCGTGCTTGCGCAGCGCGCTGCAGACCAGCGGGCCGATGGTCAGGTTGGGCACGTAGTGATTGTCCATCACGTCAAAGTGCACCCAGTCGGCGCCGGCCTTCAATACGTTGTCCACTTCCTCGCCCAGGCGGGCGAAATCGGCCGAAAGGATGGAAGGGGCGATGATGCAGTCGGACATGGAGGGAGTTCCGTTATGGATCGGTGTGGTGGCCGGTATCGAAAGTCAGCGCTTGCGTAGCTTCCTGATGCGGTCGTAGGCGGCGTTGATTTCACCGGCCTTCTTCTCGGCCTGGCGGCGCAGGTCGTCGGCCGCGCCGCTCATCTTGTCGGGGTGGTACTGGGAAATCAGCCGGCGATAGGCCTGATCGATTTCCGCATCGCTGGCCTCGCTGGTCAGATTGAAGACGCGATACGGGTTGTCGCGGCTCAGTTTGAACCAGTCCTGGTCGAAGGCATGACCGATGATCAGGCCTATCAATGCACCGAAAACGGGATTCGGGCGGAACAACAGCGCGCCGGCGATCAGGCCCAATAGTTTTCCGTACCAGCGGTTCATCGGCGACCTTGCTTCCTCATTGCCTGCATTTTACGGCACGGCAGCGTCCGCGCGCCGTAAACTAGGCGGCCTGCTCCCTTTCATCCGGCGGACCCAGGCTCCATGCCCACTACCCTGCTTCAATCCGATCTGCCCGGCCTGACGCTGCGCCATCGCGGCAAGGTACGGGACGTCTTCGACCTGCCGCGCGAGCGTCTGCCTGCCGATGCGATGGCGGGCGGCATCAATGGGGACTATCTGTTGATGGTGGCCACCGACCGTCTGAGCGCGTTCGACGTGGTGTTGCCCGACCCTATTCCCGGCAAGGGCGAGATGCTCTGCCAGATCTCCAATTTCTGGTTCGAGAAGACTGCGCACCTGCTGCCGAATCACCTGACCGGCATCGAGGTGGCTTCGGTGTTGCCTGAAGGCGTGGATCCGGCGTTGTACGCCAAACGCAGCGTGGTGACCAAGCGCCTGAAGCCGGTGCCGGTGGAAGCCATCGCCCGCGGCTACCTGATCGGTAGCGGCTGGAAGGACTATCAGCGCACCGGCGCGGTCAGCGGCATCGCCCTTCCCGATGGTCTGCGCCAGGCGGAGAAGCTGCCGGAACCGATCTTCACGCCTTCGACCAAAGCGGCGGTGGGCGATCACGACGAGAATATCGACTTCGACACCATGGTCAAAGCCGTGGGCCCCGAACTGGCCGAACGCGTGCGCGATGCGACCTTACGCATCTACACCTTCGCCGCCGACTACGCCGCGCAACGCGGCATCCTGCTGGCCGACACCAAGTTCGAATTCGGCACCGATGCCGACGGCCGCCTGTATGTGATGGACGAAATGCTGACGCCCGATTCGTCGCGCTATTGGCCGGCCGATGAATACGAAGTGGGCACCAGTCCGCCGAGCTACGACAAGCAGTTCGTGCGCGACTATCTGGAGACATTGGATTGGGATAAGACCGCGCCCGGACCAATGCTGCCGGCGGAAGTGATTGAACGCACGCGCGCGAAATACGCCGAAGCGCTGCAGAAACTGGCCGGTATCGTGGTGGAATGAAACTCCGTGCGTCCGGATTATGTTTGCGTGGAACATTCGGAATCACAGCGATGCATACTGCAGAATGAATTTCGACCGACGAACGGACTTTGAATTTCCGTCGGCGTCGCTATACTGACTCCACATCCTCTGCTGTGAACGACGGCGTGCAAAACATTCGCCTTGTCCCTTAAATACGACCACGGGAAGGGAACGGAAGCCAGGAGCGCAAGTCCGCCTTGTAGCGGAAAGCCCGAAGGCCCCCAACTCTTCCCACTTGAACCCCGGGTTCAAGGTCGTTTCGCAAGCATCGTCATGGCGGAGGATGTATTTTTTTCCTGCGCTCGCAGCGGCGCCTCGATTCATCGGCCCTGTTCATCGGGCTCGATCCGGAATTCCCCGTCGCGTCTACGCGACGCGCTCCCCCTTATCCGTTCTCGCCCTTAGCCGACCCTTCCGCCACGCCATTCGGCCGTTCGGCCCTGCTTGGCTTAGCCCGCTTGGCTTAGAATCCCGCACATGAAATCTCCTGCGCGGTTTTTCCAATGATTCCGGACCGCGCCAGCCTGCGCAGCGGATTGCGCTCGCAGCGTCGCGCCATTCCCGCGCCGCAACGTATCGCTGCGGCCGACGCGCTGGCCAATCGCCTGCTGTCCCTGGCTTTCGCGCCCGAATCCGGCTACGTCGCCGGCTACTGGGCCATGGACGGCGAGATCGCGCTGCACAGCTGGCAACTGCGCCTTCCACGTGAACTGATCTACTGCCTGCCCGTGCTGTACCACGAAAACCAATTACGTTTCGCGCCGTGGCGACCGGGCGACGCGCTGGTGACCAATCGTTTCGGCATTCCGGAACCGGAGGTGGAAGCCGATTCCGCCCTCGCGCCCGAAGCCATGTCGATGGTGGTCATGCCCCTGGTCGGGTTCGATGGCGCCGGCCGCCGTCTCGGCATGGGGGGCGGCTGGTACGATCGCAGTTTCGCGTTCCGCAATGCCTCGATGCCGCCGCCCTGGCTGGTGGGCGTGGGCTTCGATGCGCAACGGGTCGACACGCTCGCTTCCGAAGCGTGGGACGTAATGCCCGATGCGATCTGCACCGAAAGCCAAACCCTGCTGTCCGAGCCCCGTGAATACGAGCCCCGTGAGCACAAGCCCCATGAGTAGCCGCAAACGCTATTGGCTGATGAAGTCCGAACCGGACGCCTTCTCCATCGACAACCTGCAGAAGGTGGGCGTGGAACCCTGGAACGGCGTGCGCAACTACCAGGCGCGCAACCACATGCGCCAGATGCAGGTCGGCGACGGCGTGCTGTTCTACCACTCCAGCTGCGCGATACCCGCCATCGTCGGCATCGCCAAGGTGGCGAGCGTGGCGTATCCGGACCCTACCCAGTTCGATCCCAAGTCGGACTATTTCGATGCCAAGAGCACGCGCGAGGAACCACGCTGGTCGCTGGTCGATGTCGCTTTCGAGCGCAAGCTCAAGCGCGCGATTCCGCTGGAAGAGATCAAGCAACACGCTGATGCGCTGGGCGAAGGCTTCGCGCTGACCCAGCGCGGCTCGCGCCTGTCGGTATCGCCGGTCAGCGCGGCGCAATGGAAGCTGCTGCTGTCCCTCGAATAACTCAACCACCGGAACCAATCCCGTGTCGCAGAACGAAGCAAAGCGCCTGGCCGCCGAAAAAGCCATCGAGTACGTGGAAGACGGCATGATCGTCGGCGTCGGCACCGGTTCCACCGTGGCTTTCTTCATCGATGCGCTGGCCAGGATCAAGCACCGTATCGCCGGCGCGGTTTCCAGTTCCGACCAGAGCACCGAACGCTTGCGCGCGCACGGCATCGAGGTGATGGAACTCAACAACACCGGCGACCTGGCCCTGTACGTCGACGGCGCCGACGAATGCGATCCGCACAAACGCCTGATCAAGGGCGGCGGCGCGGCGCTGACCCGCGAGAAGATCATCGCCGAGGCCAGCGAGAAGTTCGTCTGCATCATCGACCCGGCCAAGCTGGTGCCGGTGCTGGGCAAGTTCCCGCTGCCGGTGGAAGTGATCCCGATGGCGCGCAGCCTGGCCGCGCGCCAGATCCTGGCCCTCACTGGCGGCCAGCCGGTCTGGCGCGACGGCGTGGTCACCGACAACGGCAACGCGATCATCGACGTGCACGGATTGTCGATCGTCGACCCGGTGGCGATGGAACGCGAACTGTCGCAGATTCCGGGGGTGGTCTCGGTGGGACTGTTCGCGCGTCGCCCGGCGGATGTGGTGATCATCGGCGGTGAACCGCCGCGGCTGCTGTAAGCGCGGATGCGGTAAGCCTGCGCTTGCGGGCCCCGCCGACAACGCCTCAACCGGCGGACAGGGCCTTCACCAGTTCGCCCACCAGCTCGCGCCGTTTGGGCGGAAGCGCCAGGAACGCCTCGATCACATGCCGCTCGCGGACGCCCGCGCCCGCCGGCCAATTGGCTTGGGTTTCGGCCACCTTGTTCTTTGGGGAGCCACCGAAACGCAGGACATGCGGCGGCACGCCGAACACATCCGCCAGTACCTGCAGCTTGTCCTGCTCCGGCATGGAGCGGCCCTTCAACCAGCGCGAGGTGGTCTGGAAACTCACCGACCGGCCGCGGTACTTGGCATTGAACAGACGGAACAGCACAGCCGGACGCGGCTCATAGCCGAGCGCCCGCATCGCCGCCACCAACCGTTGGGAGAATTCGTAACGCTCGTCGCTCATGACCCGGGAAGTTACTGGCGCGCAGGACCCCCTGATTCACTATTAATGTTCATTGACATGAACTTATGTGGTTCATAGAGTGATTCCAAAGGCTGTCCCACAAGGATTGGACGCCGAACGCCTTGCTGCCGGAACGCCTTATCGCGAGGCCGGTCGGCATCGTTTTCATGACATGGAGAGATTGCCAATGAGCCTGTCGTTGCCGAGTGAACCGGAAGAGGAAGCGCCCGAAGAAGCCTCGCCGCCGGGCGCCGCCGTCCCAGCCGATCCGCATACCAGCCTCGAGCGCCTGATCCACCTGCTGCAGGGCAGCGCGGAATCGTGCGTGGCCGATGTCGGTATCACTCCGCTGCCTTATGCCCAGTTGGACAAGCTTTCCAGCAGCGCCAAACAGGAAGCCGAGCTGTGCCAGGACCGCTTGGAACTGTTGCTGGAACTACTGGAATGCTGCGTGGACCACAGTGCCATGCCCGAACCGCACACGCTGGTGCGCATGACCCGGCAGCTGTTGCGATTGGCGCGCGACCAGCGCCGCTGGCATGACCTAGCCGACAACGCCGCGTACTACCGCGATAACGCCCAGGTCGCCGCGCGCATCTCCCAATACCTGTCGGGCCGCCAACGCGAGAGGTGAATCACCCCAGCACGATGCGCAACCATGCCAGTCTCCGGCCTCTTGACGCCATCGGCTGCTTGCCGGAAGGTGCGGCATCTTCGTCGGGAACCCCTCCATGCCCTCTCTTCGCGCCAGCCTCCTCGTGCTTTTGACCTTGCTCAGCGGCTGTGCGAGCGCAGGTAGTTGGGTGGAGCTGGGCGGCCAGCGCTATCGGGTCGAAATAGCCGACGACGACGCCGAACGTGCCCGCGGGCTGATGTTCCGCGATGAACTGGCGGCCGGTACCGGCATGATCTTCCTGCACGACCGCGAAGAACCGCAGGCGTACTGGATGAAGAACACCAAGATCCCGTTGGACATCCTGTACTTCGACAACGCGCGCAAGCTGGTGGCGCAACAACGCGACGTGCCGCCGTGCACCGCGGGCAACGCCTGCCCGCCGTATCCCAGCAACGCGCCGGCGCGCTACGTGCTGGAACTGAACGCGGGCGAAGCGGCGAAACTGAAACTGCAGAACGGTGCCGAGCTGAAATTCAGCGACGATATTCCCAAGCTGCCGTGAAGGTGGGAGCGGCTTCCAGCCGCGAGCTTTTGCTCGGATTGGCTCACACCTAGTAGGCAAGAGCTCGCGGCTGGAAGCCGCTCCCACTAAGGCACACGCCAGGGCTTGATTGTCGCGGCGATTAACCCCAATCTTGGGCCATGGGGGTACGACTGACATTGCCGGACTGGAGTTCGCTGGCGGCGCAGGCTGACGATACCGTGCCCCTGCTGGAAACCGCGCTGCTGATCGCGCGCGACGAATACCCCAACCTCGACGCCGACCTCTACGACACCTTGGCGCAAAGCCACGCCGAGCACCTGCGGCCGGAGATCGAGGCCATCGACGCCTGGCCGCTGAAGATGGCGGCCATCAACCGGCACCTGTTCGACGAACTGGGCTATACCGGCAATCACGACGAGTATTACGACCCGCGCAACAGCTATCTGAACGAAGTGTTCGAGCGCCGGCTGGGCAATCCGATTTCATTGGCGATGGTGCAGATCGAAGTCGCGCGCCGCCTGGGCGTGCCGTTGGATGGCGTGTCCTTCCCCGGCCATTTCCTGGTGCGCCTGCCGGTGGACGACGGCATCCTGGTGATGGACCCGTTCAACGGCGGCCGCCCGTTGGGCGCGGACGAACTGCGCGAACGCGCCAAGCCGCATCTGGGTGGCGACATTCCCGACGACAACGCGCTGATGCATATCCTGGACCCGGCTTCGCACCGCGCCATCCTGATCCGCATGCTGCGCAACCTGCATGGCGTGTACGCCGAACGCGACGAATGGGATCGCGCCGCGCGCAGCGCGGACCGCGTACTCAAGCTGTCGCCGGAACAACCGGAAGCCTTGCGCGACCGCGGGCTGGCCTATCTGAAGATGGACTACAAACAGGGCGCGCGGCACGATCTTGCGCGTTACCTGCACGTGGCGCCGGAAGCGGCCGACGCGCACGCCCTGCGCGAGCGCCTGGTGGAACTGAACACCAGCAAATCACGCATGCACTGACCCGCTTTTTTGTAGGAGCGCCCCATGGGCGCGAGCTTTTTGTGCGGATCTGCGTTAACAGCTACTAGGAGTTCGCGCCCATGGGGCGCTCCTACAGGGATTGTTTAGTCGACTTCGACCATCTCGAAATCGTCCTTGGTCACGCCGCAATCCGGGCAGGTCCAAGTGTCGGGAATGTCCTTCCAGCGCGTGCCGGGCGCCAGACCTTCTTCCGGCAGACCCTTAGCCTCGTCGTAGATGAAGCCGCAGACGACGCACATCCAGGTCTGGTAACGGCTGTCGTCGGAATCGGTCATCGGAGGATAATGGCGGGGAAGCGGGCGCCTATTGTCCCATTCCCCACCCCGCACCGGAAGTTTGCCGATGAATTCCCGCTGGCCGCATCGCGGCCCCGCGCCCTCAGGGCCTGCTGTTACTGCTGTTACGGGGTCTGCTGTTACGGGGCCTGCTGTTACGGGGCTTTATCTGATTACGCCGGACGAAGCCGACACCGCAAACCTGCTGGCGCGAACGGCGCCGCTGCTGGCGGCGGGCGCGACCTGGTTGCAATACCGCAACAAGACCGCGGGCGACGCACTGCGGCACGAGCAGGCGACCGCATTGCAGTCGCTGTGCCGGCAGGCCGGCGTGCCGCTGATCGTCAACGACGACGTGCGCCTGGCCAAGGCGATCGGCTCGGCAGGCGTGCACCTGGGCGAAGACGACGGTGATATCGCCGCCGCGCGCGCACTGCTGGGCGCGGAGGCGATCATTGGCGCCTCCTGTTACGACCGTTTCGAATTGGCCGAAGCCGCAGTCGCGGCGGGCGCGGACTATGTGGCTTTCGGCGCCTTCTTTCCCACTCGCAGCAAGACCGGTACACGTCAGGCCACACTGGATCTACTGTCGCAAGCCGCCTCGCTGGGCGTGCCGCGGGTGGCGATAGGCGGCATTACCCCGGACAATGCATGTTCGCTGATCGAAGCCGGAGCGGACCTGGTGGCGGTGATTTCCGGCGTCTACGACGCACTGGACCCCGCAGCCGCCGTGCAGGCCTACCGTCGATGTTTTTCGTAGAAGCGAGCGGCCCGCCGCGACGCTTCCCGCTTTTGTAGATCCGAGCTTGCTCGGATGCTTTTCGCGAAAATCAAGAGCATCCGAGCAAGCTCGGATCTACAAGTCATAAGAACAAAACATCGCTCCATGAACCCCGCCACGCAGTCCCAGACAAAGAACGCCATGAACCACGAAAAATCCCACGCTCTGTTCACCCGCGCCCAGGAACTGCTGCCCGGCGGCGTCAATTCGCCGGTGCGCGCCTTCAAGTCGGTGGGCGGCGAACCGTTTTTCGTGCAGCGCGCGGACGGCCCCTATCTGTTCGACGTGGACGGCAACCGCTACATCGACTATGTCGGCTCATGGGGTCCAATGGTCGTCGGCCACAACCACCTGCAGGTACGCGACGCCGTCCAGCGCGCGATCCAGGACGGCCTGTCGTTCGGCGCGCCCTGCCCGGCCGAGGTGACCATGGCTGAAACGCTCACCCGGCTGGTGCCGTCCTGCGAAATGGTGCGCATGGTCAATTCCGGCACCGAGGCCACGCTGTCGGCGATCCGCCTGGCCCGCGGCGCGACCGGCCGCATGCGCATCGTCAAGTTCGAAGGCTGCTACCACGGCCATGGCGATTCGTTCCTGGTCAAGGCCGGCTCCGGCATGTTGACGCTGGGCGTGCCCACTTCGCCCGGCGTGCCCAAAGCATTGGCCGACCTGACTTTGACGTTGAGCTACAACGATTTCGATGGCGCCACCGAATTGTTAGACTCGCTGGGCGGCGAAATCGCCTGCGTGATCGTGGAACCGGTGGTCGGCAACGCCAACTGCCTGCCGCCGCGCGAAGGCTATCTGCAGCACTTGCGCGAGCTGTGCAGCAAGCACGGCGCGTTGTTGATCTTCGACGAAGTGATGACCGGTTTCCGTGTCGCGCTCGGCGGCGCGCAGGCGCTTTATGGCATCACGCCCGATCTCACCACCTTCGGCAAGATCATCGGCGGCGGCATGCCGGTGGGCGCTTACGGCGGACGTCGCGATCTGATGACGCAGATCGCGCCCAGCGGACCGATCTACCAGGCCGGCACGCTCAGCGGCAATCCGGTGGCGATGGCGGCGGGCTTGGCGATGCTGGAACTGGTGCAGGCGCCGGGATTCCACGACCAATTGAGTGCGGCCACCCACGCGCTGTGCGATGGACTGGAAGCGGCCGCGCGGGAAGCCGGTGTCGCCGTCACCACCAACCGCGTCGGTGGCATGTTCGGCCTGTTCTTCACCACCGAGAAAGTGGATACCTATGCGCAGGCCATCGCCTGCGACACAGCCGCGTTCAACCGCTTCTTCCACGCCATGCTGGAACGCGGCGTTTATCTGGCGCCTTCGGCGTACGAAGCCGGATTCATGTCCAGCGCGCACGACCCAGCGATCATCGCGCAGACCCTCGTGGCAGCGCGCGAAGCCTTCCAGGTAGTCGCCGCCGGATGAGTGTGCCGGCGCTGGTTCTGTTCGACCTGGACGGCGTACTGGCGCACTACGATCATGCACCGCGGCTGCGCGTGCTGGCCGAACGCACTCGCAGCAGCCAACGCGCGATCTCGCGGGCCTTGTTCGAGTCCGGCCTGGAACTGGAAGCCGATCTGGGTGTCCACGATGCTCAGGGCCACGCGGACGAACTGGCGAAAAGACTGGGGTCTCCGGTTAATCCAGCGGATCTGATCGCAGCGCGCGCGGCGGCGATGACCGTCAACGCAAACGTGCTGGCGTTGGCCCAGCGGGTGGCACGGAAGGCGCGCGTCGCCATCCTGACCAACAACAACCTGCTGTTGCGGGACAACCTGCCCGCCATTTGCCCGCCTCTGTTTCCGCTGTTCGAGCAACGCGTGTTCTGCTCGGCGCAGTTCAAACTCGGCAAGCCCGACCCCAAGGTGTTCCTGCGTTGCCTGGAAGCGCTGGAGACGCCGCCCGAGGCTTGCTTCTTCATCGACGACAAGCCCGAGAACCCGGAGGGCGCGCGCGCCGCCGGGCTTTCCGCGCACCACTATCTCAACGACACCCTGCTGCGCGCGGAATTGTTCCAGCGCGGCCTCCTGGAGGATCGACCCGATGCGCCTTGAAACCCTCGCCATCCACGCCGGCGGCGAAAGCGACCGCGAAACCGGCGCGTTGACGCCGCCGATCCACCTGGCCACCACCTTCAAGCATGGGCCTACGGGCGAACGTGTCGCGGGTTACGAATACCAGCGCGAGAGCAACCCGACCAACGAGCGTCTGCGCGCAGCGATCGCGGCCCTGGAAGGCGGCGAAACCGCGCTCACCTTCGCATCGGGCATGGCCGCGGTCACTACGCTGCTGGAATCGCTGCCGTCCGGCACGCGGATTCTGCTCCCGGACGACTGTTATTCCGGCGTGCGCATGTTGGCGACGGAATTCCTGCCCGAACGCGGCATCGCGGTGCAGCGCCTGGATATGGCCGATCTGGCGGCTGTGCGCAGCGCCTGCGCCAACGGCGTGGATCTTATCTGGGCGGAGACGCCTTCCAATCCGCTGATGAAGGTCACCGACGTCGCCGCCCTCGCCGCGCTTGCGCACGAACACGGCGCGCTGCTGGTCTGCGACAACACCTTCGCGTCGCCGGTCCTGCAGCAGCCGCTGGCGCTGGGCGCGGACATCGTCATGCATTCCACCACCAAATACTTCGGCGGCCACAGCGACGTGCTGGGTGGCGCGCTGGCGTTCAAGCGCAATGATGACGTCTGCAAGCACGTCGCCCGCCGCCTGCATATCACCGGCGCGGTGCTGGCTCCGTTCAGCGCCTGGCTCACGCTGCGCGGCTGTCGTTCGCTGCCGGCGCGCATGGCCATGCACTGCGCCAACGCGCGCAAGATCGCCGAATTCCTGTCAGCACAACCGCAGGTGGAACGGGTGAACTATCCGGGTCTGCCTTCGCATCCGGGACACGAGGTTGCGGCGCGGCAGATGCGCGATTTCGGCGGCATGCTCAGCGTGCAGTTCCGCGGTGGCCGCGACGCGGCGCTGGCCGTGGCCGGCGGGTTGCGACTCTTCAGCAACGCGACTTCGCTAGGCGGCTGCGAGTCGCTGGTGGAGCACCGCGGTTCGGTCGAAGGTCCGCATACGACCACACCGCAGAACTTGCTGCGCATGTCGGTGGGGTTGGAGCATGTGGATGATCTGATTGAGGATCTGCGGCAAGCTTTGCAAGAGGCTTGAAGAGCGCGCTGTCTTAACCCTTCTCCCCTCGGGAGAAGAGCCTGCCCCGTACTTGATACGGGGTGCCCGCAGCGCCGGATGAGGGTACGGCGAAGTCCATGATGGTGAACTATTTGGACTTCGCCGCACCCTCACCCCAACCCCTCTCAGCCTTGCACACCCTTCGGGCGCCGCAGGAGAGGGGCTTTAGCTGGAGAGGGGCTTCAGGTCGACGGAATCTTCTTCGCGAAACTCGACAAAGCCGAACGCAAGCGTGCTAAACCGTCAGCAACTTCGACGTC
>NZ_JBFUHQ010000003.1:0-482925 GCF_056402315.1 Pseudoxanthomonas sp. P4_B2 | reverse complement strand
CGAAGTCTATGTGCTGAGCAAGGACGAAGGCGGCCGTCACACCCCGTTCTTCAAGGGTTACCGTCCGCAGTTCTACTTCCGCACCACCGACATCACTGGCGCCGTTGAGCTGCCGGAAGGTGTGGAGATGGTGATGCCGGGCGACAACGTGAAGATGGTGGTGACGCTGATCAACCCGGTGGCGATGGACGAAGGCCTGCGTTTTGCGATCCGCGAAGGCGGCCGTACGGTTGGCGCCGGCGTGGTGGCCAAGATCATTAAGTGACGTTTTGGCCCGTGGCCGCCTAGCGGCCACGGTTTTGCCAAACCGTCATCCCCGAGTGCTCTTGTCGGGGATCCATGGTCGCAGCGTCATCCCGGCGAACGCCGGGATCCAAAAAGCCACCCAAAATGGTGGCAAAGATCATTAAGTAAGTGTATTATTCGCGCCCGGCTTTGCAGCCGGGCGTGTGTTGCAGTATCCGCCAGCGCCTCCTGGGAGGTCGCCGGCTACCGCGAAAAGAGGTGCAGGAAGCGCCTCGTGTTCGCCAGACAAGGAAATGTCGCGTGATTGCCAGAATTGGCGCCCCCGCTATTGACGGGGTGATTCACGCGTCTTATACTTTTCTGTCTGGGCGGGCCGGTTTACCGGGCCGCCTAGCTTTTCAGGACGAATCCCCACATCGCGGTCGCGGGTTCTAGCAGCGGCTAGCGGGGGAATAACCAGCAAGATTAACCGGGGCAAGGCATCCCAGAGGCCGCGCCCGTCGCTCTTTTAACCAAGGAACACCGTCATGGCGGACCAAAAGATCCGGATCCGGCTCAAAGCGTACGATCATCGTCTGATCGACCGTTCGGCCAGCGAGATCGTAGAAACGGCCAAGCGGACCGGCGCGCAAGTGCGCGGCCCGATCCCGTTGCCCACCAAGATCGAGCGCTACACCATCCTTACCTCGCCGCACGTCGACAAAGACGCGCGTGACCAGTACGAGACCCGCACGCACAAGCGCGTGCTCGATATCGTCGACCCCAACGACAAGACCGTGGACGCGCTGATGAAGCTCGAACTGGCTGCCGGCGTCGACGTCCAGATCAAGCTGACCTGAGGCCACTGACATGACCGCGAAGAAATATTCGTTGGGTCTGGTCGGCCGCAAGGCTGGCATGACCCGGGTGTTCACCGAAGATGGCAAGTCCATCCCGGTCACCCTGATCGAAGCAACCCCGAACCGCATCACCCAGCTCAAGACCCCCGAAACCGACGGCTACAGCGCCGTGCAAGTGGTGGTGGGTACGCGCCGCGCCGCGCTGATCAACAAGCCGGCAGCCGGTCACCTGGCCAAGGCCAAGGTCGAAGGCGGTCGTGGCTTGTGGGAACTGCGCGTCGAAGACGACAAGCTGGGCGACTTCACCGTCGGCGGCGAAATCAAGGCCGACATTTTCGAAGTGGGCCAGAAGGTCGACGTCCAGGGCGTGACCAAGGGCAAAGGCTTCCAGGGCACCATCAAGCGTTGGAACTTCACCATGGGCGACGCCACCCACGGTAACTCGTTGTCGCACCGCCAGCCGGGTTCGCTCGGTCAGCGCCAGACGCCGGGCCGCGTGTTTCCGGGCAAGAAGATGTCCGGCCACATGGGTGCGGTGAACCAGAGCACGCAGAATCTGGAAGTTGTGAAAGTTGATGTCGAGCGCGGACTGATCGCCATTCGTGGCGCGGTGCCGGGTGCCCCGGGTGGCGACGTGATCGTGCGTCCGTCGAGCAAGGGATAAGGGAGAACGATGATGGAACTTGCCATCACAGGCAGCGCCAACAAATTGTCGGTTTCCGACGAAGTGTTCGGCCGCGAATTCAGTGAAGACCTGGTCCACCAGGTCGTGGTCGCGTACCGCAATGCGGGCCGCGCCGGCACCAAAGCGCAGAAGACGCGCTCGGAAGTCAACGGCACCACCAAGAAGTCCAAGAAGCAGAAGGGTGGCGGTGCACGTCACGGCGCCCTGACCGCTCCGATCTTCGTGGGCGGCGGCAGGACCTTCGCGGCCAAGCCGCGCAGCTTCGAGCAGAAAGTCAACCGCAAGATGTACCGCGCGGCGATGAAGGCCATTCTGTCTGAGCTCAATCGCCAGGGTCGTCTGATGATCGTCGACTCGTTCGACGTCGACTCGGCCAAGACCACCGGTCTGATCGCCAAGCTCAAAGGCCTGGAAGTCGGTCGTCGTCCGTTGATCGTGACCGAAGAGGCTTCCGAGCATCTGTACCTGTCCGCCCGCAATCTTCCCTACGTGGAAGTGCGCGACGTGCAGGGTCTGGATCCGGCCTCGCTGGTCGGCGCCGACACCGTCGTAATCACCGCCGATGCGGTCAAGAAAATCGAGGAGTGGCTGGCATGAGCACGACCGCCAAGTTCAGCAACGAAAAAATCTTCAGCGTGCTGCGCGCTCCTCGGGTTTCCGAGAAGACCGCTCGCCTGCAGGAAGTCTCCAACCAATACGTCTTTGAAATCTCGAGCACCGCCACCAAAGCCGAAGTCAAGGCCGCGGTCGAGCAGCTGTTCGACGTCAAGGTCGAGGGCGTCAACGTGCTGAACGTCAAGGGCAAGAACAAGTCCTTCCGTAACCGCACCGGCAGCCGCGGCAGCTGGCGCAAGGCGTATGTGCGTCTGGCCGAAGGCCAGGCCATCGACGTAACCGCCAAGGCCTGAGGAACATCCCATGCCATTAATGAAATTCAAGCCCACTTCGCCCGGCCGCCGTTCCGCGGTCCGCGTCGTGACGCCCGACCTGCACAAGGGCGCGCCGCATGCGCCGTTGCTCGAGCCGCAAAGCAAGAGCGGTGGCCGTAACCATCACGGCCGCATCACCACCCGTCACATCGGTGGTGGCCACAAGCAGCACTACCGTCTGATCGACTTCAAGCGCGACAAGGTCGGCATTCCCGCCCGCGTCGAGCGCATCGAATACGATCCGAACCGTACCGCACACATCGCGCTGCTGTGCTATGTCGACGGCGAACGCCGTTACATCATCGCGCCGAAGGGTCTGAAGGCGGGCGACCAGGTCATCGCGGGTAGCGATGCCCCGATCCGCGCCGGCAACACCCTGCCGCTGCGCAACATTCCGGTCGGCACCACGGTGCATGCGATCGAGATGAAGCCGGGCAAGGGCGCGCAGATCGCCCGTGCCGCCGGCGCCGGCGTGCAGCTGGTCGCCCGCGAGCAAGGCTTCGCCACACTGCGTCTTCGCTCAGGCGAAATGCGCAAGGTGCAGATCGAATGCTGCGCGACCATCGGCGAAGTCGGCAACAGCGAGCATAGCCTCGAGAAGCTGGGTAAAGCCGGTGCCAAGCGTTGGCGCGGCATCAAGCCGACCGTTCGCGGCGCGGCCATGAACCCGGTCGATCACCCGCACGGTGGTGGTGAGGCCAAGGCAGGCCAGGGCAACCCGCATCCGGTCACGCCGTGGGGCGTGCCGACCAAGGGTTACAAGACGCGCCATAACAAGCGCACCCAGCAATTCATCGTCCGCGATCGTAGGGGCTAATCGACCATGGCACGTTCACTCAAGAAGGGCCCATTCGTCGACCATCACCTCATCAAGAAGGTGGAGGCCGCCGGTGGCAGCAAGCGTCCGATCAAGACCTGGTCGCGTCGTTCGATGATTCTGCCGGAGATGGTGGGTTTCACCATCGCCGTGCACAACGGCAAGAACCATATCCCGGTGCTGGTCAACGAGAACATGGTCGGCCACAAACTCGGCGAGTTCGCCGTCACCCGTACCTTCAAGGGTCACGGTGGCGACAAGAAAGCCGCGCCGGGCAAGCGTTAAGGAGATGACCATGGAAGCTAAAGCCATCCTGCGCACCGCGCGCATCTCCGCGCAGAAAGCCCGCCTGGTCGCCGACCAGGTGCGCGGTCTGTCAGCCGAACGCGCCGTGAACCTGCTGAAGTTCTCGGACAAGAAAGCGGCGCACATGATCAAGAAAGTGGTTGAGTCGGCGATAGCCAATGCCGAGAACAACCAGGGCGCCGACGTCGACGAACTGAAGATCGTGACCATCATGGTCGACGAAGGTCCGTCGCTGAAGCGTTTCATGGCGCGGGCCAAGGGCCGCGGCACCCGTATCCTCAAGCGCACCAGCCACATCACTGTGGTTGTGGGCGCAGGCAAGTAAAGGCGGAAGGAAAAAACGATGGGTCATAAAGTTCATCCGATCGGGTTCCGCCTGGGCATCGCCAAGGACTGGAACTCCAAGTGGTTCGCCAAGAAGGGCCTGTATGCCGAGTATCTGGCTGCCGACCTCAAGGTGCGCGAAATGCTGCGCAAGAAGCTGGCGCAGGCAGGTATCTCCAAGATCCTGATCGAGCGTCCGAACAACACCGCACGCGTGACCATCCACACCGCCCGCCCGGGCGTGGTGATCGGCAAGCGCGGTGAGGACATCGAGAAGCTGCGTAAGGAAGTGAGCGACCTGATGGGCGTCCCGGCGCACATCAACGTCACCGAAGTGCGCAAGCCGGAACTGGACGCGCAGCTCGTTGCCGAGTCGATCGCCCAGCAGCTCGAGCGCCGCATCATGTTCCGTCGCGCGATGAAGCGCGCCGTCGGCAACGCGATCCGTCTTGGCGCCCTGGGCATCAAGGTCAACGTCGCTGGCCGCTTGAACGGTGCGGAAATCGCGCGTTCGGAGTGGTATCGCGAAGGTCGCGTGCCGCTGCACACGCTGCGCGCCGACATCGACTACGGTTTTGCCGAGGCGAAGACCACCTACGGCATCATCGGAATCAAGGTGTGGGTTTACAAGGGTGAAGTGTTCGACTTCTCCCAGATTGGCCAGGAAAAGCAGGACGAAGCGCGCCCCGAGCGCAGCGAACGTCCGTCGCGTCCGGCCCGTGACCGTGACGCGAGGTAATCGGCCATGTTGCAACCAAAACGTACCAAGTACCGCAAGCAGCACAAGGGCCGCAATGACGGCCTGAGCTGGAGCGGCAATCTCGTCAGTTTCGGCGAGTACGGCCTGAAGGCCACCGCGCACGGCCAGTTGACCGCGCGCCAGATCGAGGCTGCGCGTCGTTCCATCAGCCGTTACGTCAAGCGTGGCGGCAAGATGTGGATCCGCGTGTTCCCCGACAAGCCCATCACCAAGAAGCCCATCGAGGTCCGCATGGGCTCCGGTAAGGGCAACGTGGAATACTGGGTGGCGCAGATCCAGCCGGGCCGCATGATTTATGAAATCGAAGGCGTCACCGAGGAAATCGCACGCGAGGCGTTCCGCCTGGCTGCGGCCAAGCTGTCCGTGACCACCACTTTCGTTACCCGGACGGTGCGCTAATGGAACTCAAACAACTCCGTGAGAAGTCGGCCGACCAGCTGAACGAACATCTGACCGACCTGCGCAAGGAGCAGTTCTCCCTGCGCATGCAACAGGTCACCGGTCAGCTGCCCAAGACCCATGAAACCCGGCGGGTTCGTCGCGAGATCGCTCGCGTCAAGACCCTGCTCGGCAGCAAGAAGTAAGGACCGCCGTGATGAGCGACACTAAAGAAAAATCGCAGCGCACGGTCGAAGGCCGTGTCGTGAGCAACAAGATGGACAAGACCGTCACCGTGCTGGTGGAGCGTCAGGTCAAGCATGCGCTGTATGGCAAGTACATCCGCCGTTCCAGCAAGCTGCACGCCCATGACGCTGACAACGCCTGCAACGAAGGCGACGTGGTGCGCGTGGTCGAAATCGCCCCGCTGTCCAAGACCAAGAACTGGCGCGTGGTGGAAATCGTCACCCGTGCGGCCGTCTAACAAGGAAACCTGAATCATGATCCAGATGCAGAGCTACCTTGACGCGGCCGACAACTCCGGCGCCAAGGAACTGATGTGTATCAAAGTGCTGGGCGGCTCCAAGCGCCGCTACGCGCACATTGGCGACATCATCAAGGTGACCGTCAAGGACGCCATCCCGCGTGGCAAGGTCAAGAAAGGCGAAGTCTACGACGCCGTCGTGGTGCGTACCCGCAAGGGTGTGCGCCGTCCCGATGGTTCGCTGATCCGCTTCGATGGCAACGCCGCCGTATTGCTCAACAACAAGCAGGAACCTATCGGTACCCGCATCTTCGGGCCAGTGACCCGCGAGCTGCGTTCCGAGAAGTTCATGAAGATTGTTTCGCTCGCGCCTGAAGTGCTCTGAGCCGAGGACATAACTATGAACCGTATCAAAAAGGGCGACCAAGTGGTCGTCATCGCCGGCAAGGACAAGGGCAAGCGTGGTGACGTGGTGCGTGTGGACGGCGATCGCGTGATCGTGTCCAACGTCAACATCATCAAGCGCCACACCAAGCCGAATCCGCAGGCGGGTGTCGCCGGCGGCGTGGTCGAGCGTGAAGCTTCGATGCACATCTCCAATATCGCGCTGTTCAACCCGGCTTCCGGCAAGGGCGAGCGTATCGGTTTCAAAGTACTGGAGGATGGACGCAAATTGCGTGTGTTCCGCTCCAGTGGTGAGGCGCTCGACGCCTAAGGAATGAAGTCATGACCACCCGTCTCGAAAAGTTCTACAAGGAACAGGTTGTTCCCAGCCTGACCGAGAAATTCGGCTACTCCAATCCGATGGAAGTGCCGAAGATCACCAAGATCACCATCAACATGGGCGTGGGCGAAGCCGCGACCAATAAGAAGATCTTGGAAAATGCGGTCGCCGACCTGGCCAAGATCACCGGCCAGAAGCCGATCACGACCAAGTCGCGCGTTTCGGTGGCTTCGTTCAAGATCCGCGACGGCTGGCCGATCGGCTGCAAGGTCACCCTGCGCCGCGCGCGGATGTACGAATTCTTCGACCGCTTGGTCAACGTCTCGCTGCCGCGCGTGCGCGACTTCCGTGGCGTGTCCGGCCGCTCGTTCGACGGCCGTGGCAACTACAACATGGGCGTGAAGGAACAGATAATCTTCCCGGAAATCGACTTCGACCAGGTCGACGCGATCCGCGGTATGGATATCGCCATCACCACCACCGCCAAGACCGACGCCGAAGCAAAGGCGCTGCTCGAAGCTTTCAAATTCCCGTTCCGCAACTGATTCGCAAGGAAACCTGAGCAATGGCAAAGACCTCAATGGTTAACCGCGATCTGAAGCGGGCCAAACTGTCCAAGAAGTACGCCGCCAAGCGCGAAGCGCTGAAGAAGACCATCTCCAGCCAGAGCGCGTCGTACGAAGAAAAGATGGAAGCCGTGACCAAGCTGCAGAAGCTGCCGCGCGATTCGTCGCCGAGCCGCGAACGCAACCGTTGCGCGCTGTCCGGTCGCTCGCGCGGCGTCTACAGCAAGTTCGGCCTGGGCCGCAACATGCTGCGCAAGGCGACGATGAACGGCGACGTTCCCGGCCTGCGCAAGGCCAGCTGGTAAAATTCAACCAACCTAAGATTTTCGCGAAAGCGGATATCGGTGCTACTCAAAGGGTAATACGCAATGAGCATGACTGATCCCATCGCCGACATGCTGGTCCGCATCAAGAATGCGGCCGCTGTAGGCAAGCCGACGGTGAAGATGCCGTCCTCCAATATCAAGGTCGCCATCGCCGGCGTGCTGAAGGCCGAAGGCTATATCGCCGATTCGCGCGTCAACACCGTCGACAACAAGCCGCAGCTCGAGATCGTGCTGAAGTACTTCGAAGGCAAGCCGGTGATCGAGCGCCTGACCCGCGTTTCGCGTTCGGGCCTGCGCAAGTACAGCGGCAAGGCCGACCTGCCCAAGGTGCTCGACGGCCTGGGCGTCGCCATCATTTCCACCTCCAAGGGCATCATGACCGACTCGCAGGCGCGCCAGCATGGCGTCGGCGGTGAAGTCCTGTGCTTCGTGGCTTAAGGGAGTAAACGTATGTCCCGTGTAGCCAAACTGCCGATCACCCTGCCCAAGGGCGTCGAGTTCAACA
The DNA here is from genome assembly GCF_056402315.1 of Pseudoxanthomonas sp. P4_B2. Lineage (NCBI taxonomy): Bacteria > Pseudomonadati > Pseudomonadota > Gammaproteobacteria > Lysobacterales > Lysobacteraceae > Pseudoxanthomonas > Pseudoxanthomonas sp. P4_B2. The sequence continues at coordinate 475,036 of NZ_JBFUHQ010000003.1, read as the reverse complement.
ATCAGACCGACACGCTGAGCGTGAAGGGCCCGAAGGGCACCCTGTTGCTGATCAAGCCGTCGGGCGTCGAAATCAAAGTGGAAGACGGCAGCCTGAACCTGTCGCCGACCACCCCGGCCGACGACGCGATCACCGGCACCATCCGCGCGATCCTGGCCAACATGGTCAAAGGCGTTTCGGAAGGCTTCGAGCGCAAGCTGGAGCTGGTGGGCGTCGGTTACCGCGCCGCCATGGCCGGCAAGGATCTGAACCTGTCGCTGGGTTTTTCGCACCCGGTGCTGTTCAAGACCCCTGAAGGCATCACCATCTCCACCCCCACCCAGACGGAAATCCTGGTGCAGGGCTCGGACAAGCAGCGCGTCGGTGAAGTGGCCGCCAAGATTCGTGGTTTCCGTCCGCCGGAGCCTTACAAGGGCAAGGGCGTGAAGTATTCCGACGAAGTCATCATTCGCAAGGAAGCCAAGAAAGCCTAATAAGGCTTATCCGCTTCCCAAGGATCAAGATCATGAGCATCAAGAACATCGCCCGTCTCCGCCGCGCCAAGAGCACCCGCGCCCACATCCGTGTCCTGGGCGTGCCGCGCCTGTCGGTGCTGCGCACTGGTCAGCACCTGTACGCGCAGCTGTTCAGCGCCGATGGCTCCAAGGTCATCGCTGCCGCCAACACGCTGCAGGCCGACGTGAAAGAAGGCCTGAAGAACGGCAAGAACAGCGACGCCGCTGCCCGCGTGGGCAAGGTCATCGCCGAGCGCGCCGTGGCTGCTGGCATCCTGAAGATTGCCTTCGACCGTTCGGGCTACCGCTACCACGGCCGCATCAAGGCCCTGGCCGATGCTGCCCGCGAAGCCGGTCTGCAGTTCTGATTGGACAAGTTGAAACAGGTGGGGTTCGCCTCCACCTGTAATCCGCCGGCAGGGATAATGCCGGACGCACCGCGACTTCTGCGCGCGCCTGCGGTTCACCGCTTCACTTCACAACTATAAGCGGCTCAGCCGTAATCACTTACTTACTCAAGGAATCTGGAAATGGCTGAAGAACGTGCACCGCGGGGTCGTGATCGCGACCGCAACCGCGAAGAGAAAGTAGACGACGGCATGATCGAGAAGCTGGTCGCGGTCAACCGCGTCAGCAAGACGGTCAAGGGCGGTCGCCAGTTCACCTTCACCGCGTTGACGGTGGTGGGCGACGGCAACGGCAAGATCGGTTTCGGTTATGGCAAGGCCCGCGAAGTGCCGGTCGCCATCCAGAAGTCGATGGAATATGCGCGCAAGGGCATGCTCAACGTCGATCTGAACAACGGCACCTTGTGGCACCCGGTCAAGGCCGGCCACGGCGCGGCGCGTGTGTACATGCAGCCGGCCTCCGAAGGTACCGGCGTGATCGCCGGCGGCGCCATGCGTGCCGTGCTGGAAGCGGTGGGCGTGAAGAACGTGTTGGCCAAGGCCGTCGGTTCGCGCAACCCGATCAACCTGGTGCGCGCCACGCTGAAGGGCCTGGGCGACATGCAGTCGCCGACCCGCATCGCGGCCAAGCGCGGCAAGAAAATCGAGGAACTCAATTATGGCAAGTGAGTCCAACAAGACCGGTACGGTCAAGAACGGTACCGTTAAAGTCCGCCTGGTGCGCGGTCTGCGTGGTTCCCAGGGCATCCACCGTTTGTCGGTGAAGGCGCTGGGCCTGAACAAGCTCAACGATGTGCGTGAACTGAAGGACAGCCCGCAGGTACGCGGCCTGATCAATAAGGTTCACTACCTCGTGCGCGTCGAGGAGTAATCGATATGCATCTCAATACACTCAAGCCTGGCGAAGGCGCCCGCACCGATCGCAAGCGCGTTGGCCGCGGCATTGGTTCGGGTCTGGGCAAGACCTGCGGCCGCGGACACAAGGGTTCGTTCGCGCGTTCGGGCAAGGGCAAGATCAAGGCCAAGTTCGAAGGCGGCCAGATGCCCCTGATCAAGCGCCTGCCGAAGGTCGGTTTCCGCTCCAAGCTGAAGCTGGATTGCGCCGAAGTGCTGTCGTACCAGTTGGACAAGCTCGAGGCCGGCGAGATCGATTTCGCCGCCCTGCGTGCCGCCAAGCTGGTGCCGACCTCGGCCAAGCGCGCCAAGATCGTCAAGAAGGGCGATCTGACCAAGAAGTTCGTGCTGAAGGGCATCACTGCCACAGCCGGTGCCAAGGCGGCGATCGAAGCCGCCGGCGGCAGCGTGCAGGAGTAATCGCAGAATGGCGCAAGGCAACGCAGGCGGCGTAGGCGGGTTGGGCAAGTTCACTGAACTGCGCCAGCGTCTGCTGTTCGTGGTCGGCGCGCTGATCGTCTACCGCATCGGTTGCTTCATTCCGGTTCCCGGCGTGAACCCCGATGCGATGCTGGCGATGATGCAGGCGCAGGGCGGCGGCATCGTGGACATGTTCAACATGTTCTCGGGCGGCGCCTTGCACCGTTTCAGCATCTTCGCGCTTAACGTGATGCCTTATATCTCGGCGTCCATCGTGTTCCAGTTGGCCGTGCACATCTTTCCGTCGCTGAAAGCGATGCAGAAGGAAGGCGAATCCGGCCGCCGCAAGATCACCCAGTATTCGCGCATGGGCGCGGTGTTGCTGGCGGTGGTGCAGGGCGGCAGTATCGCGGGGGCCTTGCAGAACCAGGTCGCGCCGGGCGGCATGCCGGTGGTGTACAGCCCGGGCATGGGTTTCGTGTTGACCGCGGTGGTGGCATTGACCGCAGGCACCATCTTCCTGATGTGGGTGGGTGAGCAGGTGACCGAGCGCGGCGTCGGCAATGGCGTGTCGCTGATCATCTTCGCGGGCATCGTGGCCGGCTTGCCGGTGGCGGTGATCAACACGATCGAGGGTTTCCGCAACGGCACCATCAGCGCCATAGCGTTGATCTTGATTGCGCTGACCGTCGCTGCGTTCACCTACTTCGTGGTGTTCGTGGAGCGCGGACAACGACGGATCACGGTTAATTACGCGCGCCGCCAGGGCGGCCGCAATGCGTACATGAACCAGACCTCGTTCCTGCCGCTCAAGCTCAACATGGCCGGCGTGATCCCGCCGATCTTCGCTTCCAGCCTCCTGGCTTTCCCGGCCACACTGGCGCTCTGGTCCGGTCAGTCCTCCTCGACAGTGTGGCTGCAGCGCATCTCCCAGGCGCTGGCGCCGGGCGAGCCGCTGCACATGATCGTGTTCGCGGCGATGATCATCGGCTTCGCGTTCTTCTACACGGCGCTGGTGTTCAATTCGCAGGAAACGGCTGACAACCTGAAGAAATCGGGCGCGCTGATCCCGGGCATCCGCCCCGGCAAGGCGACCGCCGATTACGTGGACGCGGTCCTGACCCGTCTGACGGCGGTCGGTTCGCTGTATCTGGTCGCGGTCTGCTTGCTGCCGGAAATCATGCGTACACAGCTGGGCACCTCGTTCTACTTCGGCGGCACCTCGCTGCTGATCGTGGTGGTGGTGGTGATGGATTTCATCGCCCAGGTCCAGGCGCATCTGATGTCGCACCAGTACGAAAGCCTGTTGAAGAAGGCGAACCTGAAAGGCGGCTCGCGCGGCGGTTTGTCGCGGGGCTGAGGAAATACCTAGGCCGGTCCTGCATGGCGTTATGCCTGCGGCCAGCCACAACTTAGATGGGCGGCCTGTGCAGCGATCTCGTGCGCAGGTGAGAATCGGCCAGTTCCTGCGCAAGAGTAGCGCGGGGCGGGGCGGGGCGAGGAAGGCGAGAGCCGAAGTCGACCCGCACCAGGCAGGTTCCGGCGCCGGAGCATGGGCACACTCCCCATGCCGTGGTCCCGGCAAGCTTCGGCCTGCCAGGGCTTCCCAGAAACCCGAGATCTTGTTAAAATTCGTAGTTCACTCCGCCGGCTTGCACCGAATCCTCACGGATTTGCCTGCAATCGGGCCATCAAACACAGTTGGAGAGTCGCGTCATGGCGCGTATTGCAGGTGTCAACCTGCCTGCCCAGAAGCATGTCTGGGTCGGGTTGCAGAGCATTTACGGCATAGGCCGTACCCGGTCGAAGAAGGTCTGCGAAACCGCAGGCGTCACTTCCACCACCAAGATCCGTGACCTGTCCGAGCCGGAAGTCGAGCGCCTGCGCGCCGAAATCGGCAAGTTCATCGTCGAAGGCGACCTCCGTCGCGAAGTGGGTATGGCGATCAAGCGCCTGATGGACCTGGGCTGCTACCGCGGCCTGCGCCATCGCCGTGGCTTGCCGCTGCGTGGCCAGCGCACCCGTACCAATGCACGCACCCGCAAGGGTCCGCGCAAAGCCATCAAGAAGTAAGGGGCGCGAATCATGGCCAAACCAGCAGCAGCAAAAGTAAAGAAGAAGATCAAGCGCGTCGTCACCGACGGCGTCGCCCACGTCCACGCTTCTTTCAACAACACCATCGTCACCATCACCGATCGCCAGGGCAATGCGCTGTCGTGGGCAACTTCGGGCGGCGCGGGTTTCCGCGGTTCCCGCAAGTCCACGCCGTTCGCCGCACAGGTCGCCGCCGAAAAGGCCGGCCGTGCCGCATTGGACTACGGTCTGAAGTCGTTGGAAGTACGCATCAAGGGCCCCGGCCCGGGCCGCGAGTCCGCGGTGCGTTCGCTCAACAACGTTGGTTACAAAATCACCAACATCATCGACGTTACGCCTATCCCGCATAACGGTTGCCGCCCGCCCAAAAAGCGTCGCGTCTGAGGAGCTGAAGAGAAATGGCTCGTTATATTGGTCCTACCTGTAAGCTCGCCCGCCGCGAAGGCGCCGATCTTTCCCTGAAAAGCCCGGCGCGCGCGCTGGATTCCAAGTGCAAGCTGGAGCAAAAGCCCGGCCAGCACGGCGCTACCGCTCGCAAGGGCAAGCTGTCCGACTACGCCACCCAGCTGCGTGAAAAGCAGAAGGTCAAGCGTATTTACGGCCTGCTGGAGCGTCAGTTCCGCAACTACTACAAGAAGGCCTCGACCAAGAAGGGCAACACTGGCGAGAACCTGCTGCAGTTGCTGGAAACCCGTTTGGACAACGTCGTCTACCGCATGGGCTTCGCCATCACCCGTCCGTCCGCGCGCCAGCTGGTGTCGCACCGTGGCGTGCTGGTCAACGGCAAGTCGGTCAATCTGCCGTCCTACCAGATCAAGGCCGGCGATGCGATCGAACTGTCCGAAAAAGCCCAGAAACAGCTGCGCGTGCAGGAATCCCTGACCGTTTCGGCGCAGATGGATCTCAGCCCCTCGTGGGTTGAAGTGGACTCGAAGAAGTTCAGCGGCGTGTTCAAGGCCGTGCCGGATCGCGCAGATCTGCCTGCCGACATCAACGAAGCGCTGATCGTCGAGTTGTACTCGAAGTAATCCCATCACGAATCCCCGGATCAGCCGGGGATTTGCAGGAGACCAAGCAACATGACGGTTACCACACAGCAGGTGCTGCGCCCCCGCGGCCCGCAAATCGAACGCCTTGGCGACAATCGCGCCAAAGTCGTGATCGAGCCGCTGGAACGCGGCTACGGCCACACCCTGGGCAATGCGCTGCGTCGCGTGCTGCTCTCGTCCATCCCCGGCTTCGCGATTACGGAAGTCGAGATCGACGGCGTTCTGCACGAATACAGCACCATCGAAGGTTTGCAGGAAGACGTACTTGAAGTCCTGTTGAACCTGAAAGACGTCGCCATCCGCATCCATACCGGCGACAGCTCCACCCTGACCCTGGCCAAGCAGGGCCCGGGCGTCGTTACCGCCGCCGATATCAAGACCGACCATAACGTCGAGATCCTGAATCCGGAATTGGTCATCTGCAACTTGACCAAGGACACGGCGATCAACATGCGCCTGAAGATCGAGCGCGGTTTCGGCTACCAGCCGGCCGCTGCCCGTCGCCGTCCTGACGAAGAAACCCGCGCCATCGGTCGTCTGATGCTGGACGCCTCGTTCTCGCCGGTCCGCCGCGTCGCCTATGCGGTGGAAGCCGCACGCGTCGAGCAGCGCACCGACCTGGACAAGCTGGTTCTGGAAATCGAAACCAACGGCACCATCGACGCCGAGGAAGCCGTGCGCACCGCCGCCGACATTCTTAGCGACCAGCTGTCGGTGTTCGGCGACTTCACCCACCGCGATCGCGGCGCTGCCAAGCCGGCAGCCAGCGGCGTGGACCCGGTGCTGCTGCGTCCGATCGACGACCTGGAGCTGACCGTGCGTTCGGCCAACTGTCTCAAGGCCGAAAGCATTTACTACATCGGCGATCTGATCCAGAAAACCGAAGTCGAGCTGCTGAAGACCCCGAACCTCGGCAAGAAGTCGTTGACCGAGATCAAGGAAGTCCTCGCACAGCGCGGCCTTTCGCTCGGCATGAAGTTGGAAAACTGGCCGCCGGCCGGCGTTTCCCAGCACGGCATGTTGGGCTGATCCAATAGTTGTAACGGATCCCCGCAGCAACTGCGGGGATTCGGTTGAACATGCAACATTGAGCACGCAACACAACGCCGACGCGCCTGAAGGTGCGCGGCGATGCCCGATCAGGACGAACGGGCTCGGGCCATCCGCAGTCCAAGCACCAACGCCATGATGGCGACAGCGAACTCCAACAGCATCAACATTCATTAGGAATCAAGACCATGCGCCACCAGAAAGCCGGCCGCAAATTCAGCCGCACCAGCGCCCATCGCCAGGCGATGTTCAGCAACATGGCCGCGTCGCTGATCAAGCACGGCCTGATCCGCACCACCCTGCCGAAAGCCAAGGAACTGCGCCGCGTCGCGGAGCCGCTGATCACCCTCGGCAAGATCGACGGCGTCGCCAATCGCCGCCTTGCCTTCGCGCGTCTGCGCGATAAGGAAGCGGTCGGCACCTTGTTCACCACCCTGGGCCCGCGCTACCAGTCGCGTCCGGGCGGTTACCTGCGCATCCTCAAGTGCGGTTTCCGCGCTGGCGACAATGCGCCGATGGCCTACGTGGAACTGCTGGACCGTCCGGAAGCGGCGGCACTGTCGGCTGAGTAATCCAAAGCCTGCAGCAAGCGATACACAGACCCCGGCCTAGCCGGGGTTTTGTTTTTCTGGCCGCCGGCATGAGTTAGCCGGCCAGCCGGCACTTATGGCATGTGACGATGCGGGTTTGCGCAGAGATAATGGCCGCCATCGTTTTGAGCAGGCTTGCCATGAACCCATTTCGCTGGTCGTTCCGCGCCCAATTCCTGACAGGGTTCGCCCTCTGCGTGGCGCTGCTGGGATTCGCCTTCTACTCCCAGTACCAGTTGGGCCTGAATCCATGCCCGCTGTGTACGTTCCAACGCGGGGCATTCTTGTTGCTGGCAGTGGTGTTCCTGATCGGCGGCTTGCACTCGCCGAAGGGCGTCGGCGGTCGTGGCGCGTATGGCGGTCTGGCTCTGGTGGCCTCGGCTTTGGGCTTGGCGGTGGCCGGACGCCATGTTTGGCTGCAGCATCTGCCCGCCGACAAGGTTCCTGCCTGCGGCCCGGACCTGGCGTACATGATGGAAGCGTTCCCTTTCGCCGATGTGCTACGCAAGGTGTTCACCGGGTCGGGCGAATGCGCGGTGGTCGACTGGACCTTCCTGGGCTTGTCGATGCCTGAATGGAGTCTCGCCTGGTTCCTGGCCTTGCTCGCTTGGGCATTGTTTGCCGCATTCCGCCGGCGTAAGTTGCAAGCGTAACGACATTTTGACGCGGCGCATCAATCTGGCAACATGGTGATCCGCTGAGGGCATCACCATGAGTAGCAGCACCATGAGCAGCAGCACCTTGAGTAATACGGACCGCAATCTCCGTGCGGTGAATCTTCCCACCGACTGGGCGCCCGCTACCTGGCGTTCGCGCACGGCGGTGCAGATGCCCACGTATCCGGACGCGGCGGCGTTGGAGTCGGCATTGGGCGAACTGCGCCAGTTACCGCCGCTGGTGACCTCCTGGGAAATCTTCGCGCTGAAAAAGCAATTGGCCGAGGCGCAGGAAGGAAAGCGCTTCCTGTTGCAGGGCGGCGATTGCGCGGAGAGTTTCAGCGACTGCGAATCCGGCCTGATTTCCAACCGCCTCAAGGTCCTTCTGCAGATGAGCCTGGTGCTGGTGCATGGCCTGCGTTTGCCGGTCGTTCGCGTGGGCCGCTTCGCCGGCCAGTACGCCAAGCCGCGTTCGACCGATACCGAAACCCGCGATGGCGTCACGCTGCCCAGCTACCGCGGCGATCTGGTCAACCAGCCCGAATTCACCGCCGAAGCGCGCATCCCCGACCCGCGTCGCATGATCAAAGCGCATGCGCGCTCGGCGATGACCATGAATTTCGTGCGCGCGCTGATCGACGGCGGTTTCGCCGACCTGCATCACCCCGAATACTGGAACCTCAATTGGGTGGGCTATTCGCCCAACGCCAACGAGTACCAGCAGATGGCGACTTCGATCGGCGATGCGGTGCGTTTCATGGAAACGCTGGCCGGTTCGGAAGTGCACAACCTCAACCGCATCGATTTCTACACTTCGCACGAAGCGCTGTTGCTGCCGTACGAAGAAGCGCTGACCCGCGAAGTGCCGCGCCAGTGGGGCTGGTTCAACCTGAGCACGCATTACCCGTGGATCGGCATGCGTACCGCCGCGGTCGATGGCGCGCACGTGGAATACCTGCGCGGCGTGCGCAACCCGATCGCGCTGAAGGTCGGGCCTTCGGTGAATCCGGACCAGCTGCTGCGCCTGATCGACATCCTCAATCCGGAAGACGAGCCAGGACGCCTGACCTTCATCCATCGTATGGGAGCCGCGCAGATCGCCGAAAAGCTGCCGCCGTTGCTGGATGCGGTGCGTCGCGACGGCCGTCGTGTGTTGTGGGTGTGCGATCCGATGCATGGCAACACCGAAAGCACCTCCAATGGTTACAAGACGCGCCGCTTCGACAATATCCGTGGCGAAGTGGAGCAGTCGTTCGATCTGCATGCGGCCGCAGGCACGCGTCTGGGCGGCGTGCATCTGGAGCTCACCGGCGAGGATGTGACCGAATGCACCGGCGGCGCGCGCGAACTCACCGACATCGATCTTGAACGCGCCTACCGCTCCACCGTGGATCCGCGTTTGAACTACGAGCAATCGCTGGAGATCGCGATGTCGATCGTGCGCAAGCAGAACCAGCTGGCCGCGCCCGCGGCGCGATAGATTCGCGCGCGGGTCAGCGCGCGGGTTTGCGGGCGGGGGTCAGGCTAGGCAAGTACTGCGGCGGCATGCGCGCACGCGTGAGTTGCTCGTAGGCGTAACCCAGTTCGATCAGTCGCGGTTCGCTCCAGGCGGCGCCCATGAAGACGATACCCAATGGCAATCCATCGCTGCTGCCCATCGGAATGGTCAGGCTGGGATAACCGGCCACGGCCGCTGCGCCGTAACCGGCGCCAGGGAAGTGGTCGCCGGTCAGCGGGTCGGTCACCCAGGCAGGGCCTGTGGCGGGGGCGATCAATGCATCCAGCTGTTGCGCCTTGAGTGCGGCGTCGATGCCTTCGGGACCGGCGAGGCGGCGTGCGCGCGATCTGGCGCTGATGTATTCCATCTCGCCCAGCCCGCCCTTGGCGTTGGCTTGCTCGAACAGCTCTTGTCTGAAGAACGGCATTTCCGAAGTGGAATATTGCTGGTTGTAGCCGATCAACTGCGACAGGGTCTTGAGCGGCGCATTCTGTTTCTGCAGGTAGCGCTCCAGGCCAGCCTTGAATTCGTAAAGCAGCAGCACGTTTTCGTCGTCCGACCATTGGTCATCGGTCGGAATCTCGGCATCGACGACGGTCGCTCCGGCTTCGCGCATGGTGCTAATGGCCACTTCCATCGCGGCGGCGGCATCCGGATGGATCGACAGCTTGCTGCGCATCACGCCGATGCGCGCGCCTTTCAATCCATCTGCCTTCAAGTGCGCGTGGTAGTCCAGGGTGGTGTTCCAGGCGGTGTTGGCGGTCGCCGGGTCGGCGTTGTCGCGACCGGCCAGTACGGTCAGCAGATAAGCCGCGTCGGAGACGTTGCGGGTCATCGGTCCGGCGGTGTCCTGGCTGAAGGAAATGGGGATGATGCCCTCGCGGCTCACCAGGCCAACGGTGGGTTTCAACCCCACCAGCCCGTTCATCGCGGCAGGGCAGATGATGCTGCCGTCGGTCTCGGTGCCGATCGCGGCCGCTACAAGATTCGCCGACACCGCCACCGCGCTGCCCGAGCTGGAACCGCAGGGATTGCGGTCCAGGGCATAAGGATTCCGTGTCTGCCCGCCGCGGGCGCTCCAGCCGGAAGTGGAGCGGGTGGAACGGAAATTGGCCCATTCGCTGAGGTTGGTCTTGCCCAGAATCACGGCGCCCGCTTCGCGAAGCCTCCGCACCAGGAAAGCGTCGTTCGCCGGGCGGAAATCCTTCAGCGCGAGCGAGCCGGCGGAGTTGGTCATGGGCGTGGCGCCGATGTTGTCCTTGAGCAGGATCGGGATGCCGTGCAGAGGTCCGCGAACGGAATTGGTCTTGCGTTCGACATCGCGCAGGGCGGCTTCCTTCAGCGCGTCGGGGTTGATCTCGATCACCGCATTAAGGGTTGGTCCGGCCTTGTCGATGGCGGCGATGCGGTCCAGGTAGGCCTGGGTCAGCGTGCGGCTATCCAGTTCGCCTCTCTGCATGCGGGTCTGCAGATCGTTGATGTCGACTTCGGCGAAGATGAAATCGGTAGGTTCGGCCCCCGTCGGCGGAACGCCGTCAGGCGCCTTGGAGTCGCATGCGCCAAGGACAAACACGAAGGCCAGCAAAAGCGGTATGCGCCGCATTGAGTTCCACCCTTGCAAGGAGATGCGTAGGACAGGCTACCCAGCGTCCGCGGAACGCGCAATCTCAACGCTTGCGGACGCATGCCGTTTGATCAGGTCGCGCGCCAGCACCGCCACCACGATCAGGTTGAGCACCAGCACCGCCCACGTGTGCCAGCCGTGATGGTGGTATAGCGCGTATACGTCCAGCGGCAGGTAGGCGGCGGTGCCCACGCAACCCAGCCAGGACGCCCAGGCCTTGGCTCGCCAAAGACCCCAGGCCTCGACCAGGCGCCAGGCGGCGTACAGCGACACCACCGCCACCGCCAGATGCACGGCGCCCGGGTTGATGGCGTCGAGCAGCGAGGGCAGGGTGCCGTGGACTGGATCGAGGTTGAATTTGGCGATCAGCGCCTTGATCACATTGCGCAACGGCTGCGGCCCCAGCACTTCCAGGCTGGCGGCCGCAATCAGGGCCAGCAGACCCTTAAGGCCCTCGAACAGGGCCAGCACATGCAGGCCCGGATGCGCTTGCGGGGCCGGGTTGTAAGGCGTTTCCGTCACTACGACGCGCTAATCCAGAGATCAGGCGGCGCGTGAGGCGCGCTTGCGGTCGCTTTCGCTGAGGAACTTCTTGCGCAGGCGGATTTCCTTCGGAGTGACTTCGACCAACTCGTCGTCCTCGATGAAGTCCAGCGCCTGTTCCAGCGTGTACTTGATCGCCGGCGTCAGCTTGATGGCGTCATCCTTGCCCGAAGCGCGCATGTTGGTCAGCGGTTTGGTCTTGATGGCGTTGACGGTCAGGTCGTTGTCCTTGGAATGGATGCCGATCAGCTGGCCTTCGTAGACGTTGTCGCCTTCGGCGGCGAACAGCTTGCCGCGTTCTTCCAGCGGTCCGAGCGAATAGGCCGGGGTGGCGCCGGGCGCATTGGCGATCATCACGCCATTCTGGCGCTTGGCGATGGCGCCCTGTTCCTTCGGACCATAGTGATCGAACACATGGAACAGCAGGCCCGAGCCCTGGGTCAGGGTGCGGAATTCGTTCTGGAAACCGATCAGGCCACGGGCCGGAATCATGTAGTCCAGGCGCACGCGTCCCTTGCCATCGGACTCCATATTCTTCAGCTGGCCCTTGCGGATGCCCAGCTTTTCCATGACGCCGCCCTGGTGCTGTTCTTCGATGTCGACCACCAACTGCTCGACCGGCTCCATCTGCTTGCCGTCGATTTCCTTGATGATGACTTCCGGGCGCGACACGGCCAGCTCGAAGCCTTCGCGACGCATGGTTTCGATCAGTACCGACAGATGCAGCTCGCCGCGGCCGGAAACCAGGAACTTGTCCGGATCGGAACCTTCCTCGACCTTCAACGCCACGTTGTGCAGGGTCTCGCGCTCCAGGCGCTCGCGGATCTGGCGGCTGGTGATGAACTTGCCGCCGCTGTGTTCCTTGCTGCCAGCGAACGGCGAATTGTTGACCTGGAAGGTCATCGAGATGGTCGGCTCGTCGACGGTCAGGGCCGGCAGCGCTTCCGGCGTATCCAGCGCGCACAGGGTGTCGGAGATGCTGAGGTCGGCCACGCCGGAGATGGCGACGATGTCGCCCGCTTCGGCTTCCTCCACTTCGATGCGCTCAAGGCCCATGAAGCCGAGCACCTGCAGCACCTTGCCCTGGCGCTTCTTGCCGTGGCGGTCGATCACGCTGACCGGCATGTTGGTGCGCACCTTGCCGCGCTGGATGCGGCCGACGCCGATCAGGCCGACGAAGTTGTTGTAGTCCAGCTGGCTGATGCGCATCTGGAACGGACCTTCGCGGTCCACGTCCGGCGGCGAAACATGCTTCATGATCGCTTCGTACAGCGGGGTCATATCGCCTTCGCGGGCGGCGTCGTCCAGGCTGGCGTAGCCGTGCAGGGCCGAGGCGTAGACGATCGGGAAGTCGAGCTGCTCGTTGGTCGCGCCCAGTTTGTCGAACAGGTCGAACACCTGGTCGATCACCCAGTCCGGACGCGCGCCAGGGCGGTCGATCTTGTTGACCACGACGATCGGCTTGAAGCCCATCGCGAACGCCTTCTGGGTGACGAAGCGGGTCTGCGGCATCGGGCCGTCCATCGCGTCGACCAGGATCAGCACCGAATCCACCATCGACAGCACGCGCTCCACTTCGCCGCCGAAGTCGGCGTGTCCGGGGGTGTCGACGATGTTGATGCGGTTGCCCTGCCAGTTGATGGCGGTGTTCTTGGACAGGATCGTGATGCCACGTTCCTTTTCCTGGTCGTTGCTGTCCATCATCCGCTCGGTGGTGACCGTGCGTTCGCTGAACGTGCCCGACTGCTTGAGCAGGCAGTCGACGAGGGTGGTCTTGCCGTGGTCGACGTGGGCGACGATGGCGATATTGCGGAGGTTCTGAATGGACATGACGAAAGGCGCGATTTTGGAGCCGCGCTCGGGGCAGGGAAGGAAGCCGCGTATTATAGCGGGTTACGGTTGCGCTTTAGCTCCAGATCGGCACGGAGGGTCATCTAAATCCGCCGGATCCGGCCGCCCAAGCGGTTTTGATCGATAAATTCGCCCCAATTCATCCGAAATCCCCCCATTCCTTCAACCACGGAGTCCCCAATGTCCCTGACCGCCACCTTCGACACCGCCCGCGGCCCCATCAAGATCGAGCTGTATCCCGACAGGGCCCCGCTGACGGTCGCCAATTTCGTCAACCTGGCCCAGCGCGGCTTCTACGACGGCCTGAGCTTCCACCGGGTCATCCCCGATTTCATGATCCAGGGCGGCTGCCCGGAAGGTTCCGGCCGCGGCGGCCCGGGTTACCGTTTCGAGGACGAAACCAACAACGGCGTGCGCCACGACCGCGGCGTGCTGTCCATGGCCAATGCCGGCCCCAATACCAATGGCAGCCAGTTCTTCATCACCCATGTGCCCACCCCGTGGCTGGACGGCAAGCACACTGTGTTCGGCAAGGTCATCGAAGGCTTGGACGTGGTCGATAGCGTCGCGGGCGGCGATGCCATCGCTTCGGTGAAGATCGAGGGCGACGCCTCCGCCGTGCTGGCCGCCAACGCCGAGCGCGTGGCCGAGTGGAACCGCCACCTGAGCGCCTGAACAATCGGGCCGGGGCGGGAGGGGTTTTCGCCTCTCCCGCAACGGCAAACCGACTGGGGGCCATGCTAAAATTTTGCGCCGCAATAAACGGTCCGCAGCAGCCAGTCTGCACCTAGCAAGTCTGTTCCTCACCCCACGAGGTTTTCGCAATGCTCCAGTTAGCAGGACGCATGGGCCGCGCCAAGCCCAGCGCGATCATGGCGGTCGCCGAAAAGGCCAAGAAGCTCAAGGCCGCCGGTCGCGACATCATCAGTTTCTCCATCGGCGTTCCCAATTTCCTGCCCGGCGAACATGTCTACCAGGCCGCGCGCGACGCGCTGGCTAAGGATTCCGGCCAGTACGGCTCCAACCGCGGCGCCGACGCGCTGCTGGATGCCTTCCTGAAGCATATGGAGGACCTGGGGCTGAGCGGCTACACCCGTGCCAATCTGTCCACCGGCATCGGCGCCAAGCATGTGCTCTACAACCTGGCCGAAGCGTTGCTGGACGAGGGCGACACTATCGCCTTTCCGACGCCGTACTGGACCACCTACGTCGACATCGCCGAGATCGTCAACGCGAAGATCCTGGAACTGCCGTGCCCGGCTAGCCAGGACTACAAGCTGACCGTCGCCCAGCTCGACGCCGCGCTGGCCACCAAGCCGAAGGTGTTCCTGTTCAACAATCCTTCCAATCCGACCGGCATGGTCTACACGAAGGAAGAAATCATCGCTCTGGCCGAGGTGCTGGTGAAGTATCCGGACACCTGGATCATCACCGACGACATCTACAACCGCATGCTGTTCGACGGGCTGGAGTATTACAACTTCGTGCAGGCGCGCCCGGAACTGCGCGAGCGCACCGTGTTCGTCGATTCATTGTCCAAAACCTATGGCATGCCGGGCTGGCGCGTCGGCTTCATGGCCGGTCCCGAGGCCATCGCGCAGGCGGTGACCACGCTCAATTCCAACCACATCACCAACATCCCTGAAGTAACCACGGCTGCGGCGATCGCCGCGCTGTCGGGCCCGCAGGACGTGACCGAAGCCAAGAACCTGGAATTCCAGGGCAAGCGCGACTTGGTCATGGCCGCGCTGGCCGAAATACCGGGTGTGGTCTGCCCGCGTCCCCAAGGTGCGTTCTATGTGTTTCCGGACATCAGCGTGGCCTTCGGCAAGTCGCACGACGGCAAGGTGATCGGCAACGACATCGATTTCTGCAACGCGTTGCTGGAAGCAAAGGGCGTGGCCTGCGTGCCGGGGTCGGCATTCGGCGAACCGCGCGCGCTGCGCATCAGCTACACCTGTCCTACGCCGCAGCTGGCGCCGGGCATGCAGCGCATCCAGGAATTCTTCGCTGAACTGAAGTAATCGTTCACCACTATTGCGTTGGGCTGAGGCCGCCCACGAAACCCCCGAGGATTTGCACCATGAAGAACCCCGTACGAGTCGCAGTCACCGGCGCCGCCGGCCAGATCGGTTACGCGTTGCTGTTCCGCATCGCTTCCGGCGAAATGCTGGGCAAGGACCAGCCGGTGATCCTGCAGCTGCTGGAACTGCCGATCGACAAAGCCCAGGCCGCGCTGAAGGGCGTGATCATGGAGCTGGAAGACTGCGCGTTCCCGCTGCTGGCCGGCGTGGTTGGTACCGACGATCCGGAAGTGGCGTTCAAGGACGCCGACGTAGCGATGCTGGTCGGCGCGCGTCCGCGCGGACCGGGCATGGAGCGCAAGGACCTGTTGCTGGAAAACGCCAAGATTTTCACCGCTCAGGGCGCGGCGTTGAACAAAGTCGCCAGCCGTAACGTGAAGGTGCTGGTGGTCGGCAACCCGGCCAACACCAACGCCTATATCGCCATGAAGTCCGCGCCGGACCTGCCGGCCAAAAACTTCACCGCCATGTTGCGTCTGGATCACAATCGCGCGCTGTCGCAGCTGGCCAACAAGGCCGGCGTTGCAGTGGGTGACATCGAGAATCTGATCGTGTGGGGCAACCACAGCCCGACCATGTATCCGGACTATCGCTTCGCCACCGTCAATGGTGCTTCGTTGAAGGACAAGATCAACGACGCGGCCTGGAATAGCGATGCGTTCATCCCGCAGGTGGGCAAGCGCGGTGCGGCGATCATCGAAGCGCGCGGTCTGTCCTCGGCCGCTTCGGCCGCCAATGCGGCCATCGACCACATTCACGATTGGGTGCTGGGCAGCAACGGCAAATGGGTGACCATGGGCGTGCCTTCGGACGGCAGCTACGGCATTCCGGAAGGCGTGATGTACGGCGTACCGGTGATCACCGCCAACGGCGAATACACCCGCGTCGAAGGCCTGGAAATCGACGCCTTCAGCCGCGCGGCCATGGACAAGACGCTGGCTGAGCTGGAAGAAGAGCGCGCCGGCGTAGCGCATCTGCTGGGTTGATGCCGCATCGATAGGCCATAACAGAACGCCGGGCCAAGCTCGGCGTTTTTGTTCCGCACAACATTGGGGAATGGTGTGTCGAAATCTGTCTGGATCGTTCTGCTCGCGCTCCTGGCGCTCGGCACCTGGGGAGCGATCAGGTCGCGCGATCCGCACCACACCAAGCTGCCTTTTGGCACCGATGATTTGTCGACGGTGCAGACGCAGCTGGACGCGCTGCCGCAGGAAGACAGGGAACTGGTGCTGGGTTACGTAAAGCGCAGCCGTGGCGACGTAATGCCGGCTTCGCTGGCCGATCCGGACGAGCCCTTTACCGCGCATACCTTTTCTGAAGCGATCGAGCTGCAGCGCGCCTTCTTGGTCCTGCAGTCCGGCCAGGAATCGCGGGCGCGCGGCATGCAGGAGCAACGCGACCTGGCCTATGCGCCGCTGCGCGAGGCCACCTCGGTGAGTCTGCTGGGTCGCGAGATCCTGCCGGTCAGTCAGGCGGCAGTGCTGCGGGCGGAACCGAATACGCCGCGGGCCGCGCTGGCCGAACGGGCAAAAGCCACTCAGACCATCTTCAAGCGCGGAGGGGTGGAAGACGAAGTGTTTCTTGCGACCTATCGGTTGCAGAACCGCACCAATCGCACGCTGGAGTCGGTTCGGGGCACGGTGGATATTCTCAAGGCGCATCCTTCGCCTGCAGAGCTTCCTACTTTGACCGGTTGTTATTTCACTCAGGAGCGCTTGCTTCCCGGCGACCACATCGATTTCCAATGCGCCAGCCAAGGCAGCCCTAAAGCCGACGAGCGCGCGTTCGTGAACATGTCTGCGCAGGACTTCATAGTGGAATGGCGGCCGCAAGAGATCCGCTTCCGCGACGGCGAGGCGTTGGAATACCGCGAGCCAGCCCGATAACGGTCCATCCCCTAGACCAAGGTCGCAAGGTGAGTGCCCGCGTGCGGGCCTATGCTGGGGCCCTGCGGGACCGACCGGGAGGCCAGGATGGGGTACGAGGAAACCTATCGCCGTTCCATAGAACAGCCTGAGGAATTTTGGGGCGAGCAAGCGCGTGCAATCCACTGGCACAAGCCGCCGCAGAAAATACTCGACTACTCCAATCCGCCGTTCCGTCGGTGGTTCGTCGGCGGCGAGACCAACCTCTGCTACAACGCAGTCGATCGGCACTTGGTGGAGCGTGGCAACCAACTCGCCTTGGTGGCGATCTCAACCGAAACCAACATCACCCGTGAGATCACCTACAACGAGCTCCATCGGGAGGTGAATGCGTTCGCAGCGATACTGAAGCGGCTGGATGTCAGGCGCGGAGATCGCGTCGTCATCTACATGCCCAACATGGCAGAAGCGGTGTTCGCGATGCTGGCCTGCGCTCGCATCGGCGCGGTGCATTCGGTGGTATTCGGCGGGTTCGCCGCGCACAACCTGGCGCTACGCATCGACGATGCCGCGCCGAAACTGCTGATCGCCGCCGACGCAGGCATGCGCGGAGGCAAGGTGATTCCGTACAAGGCGCTGGTGGACCAAGCCTGCGCCGAATCGGCCGCGCCGCCGCCCCAGGTCCTGATCGTATCGCGCGGATTGGATGCGGCCTTGCCGAAAGTAGAAGGGCGCGACGTGGACTACGCCACGCTGCGCGCCGAAGTGGGCGATGCCGAGGTGCCGGTGGAATGGCTGGAGTCCAACGAGCCCAGCTACCTGCTCTATACCTCCGGCACCACCGGCAAGCCCAAGGGCGTGCAGCGAGACGTGGGTGGGTATGCGGTGGCATTGGCGCTATCGATGCGCACCGTGTTCGATGTCGCACCTGGTCAAACGATGTTCTCCACTTCCGATGTCGGCTGGGCGGTGGGGCATTCCTACAACGTCTACGGGCCGCTGATCGGCGGCGCGACTTCATTGCTTTACGAAGGATTGCCGTTCAATCCCGATGCCGGCATCTGGTGGTCCTTGTGCGAAAAGTACGGCGTGCGGACGATGTTCTCGTCGCCCACCGCCATCCGCGTACTGAAGAAGTACGACTCCAGCTTCATCCGCAACCATGACCTCTCGAAACTGCAGTATTTGTTCCTGGCGGGCGAGCCGCTGGACGAGCCCACCGCGCAATGGATCCACGATGCGCTGCGCAAGCCGATCATCGACAACTACTGGCAGACCGAGACCGGTTGGCCGGCGATCACGCTGCTGCCGGGGCTGGAGATGAAGCCGGTGAAATTCGGTTCGCCAGGGTTCCCGAATCTCGGCTACAAGATGAAGGTGATCGATGAAAGCGACGGCAGTGAAGTCGCCGCCAACCAGAAAGGCGTGTTGGTGATCGAACCGCCTTTGCCGCCGGGCTGCATGACCACGATCTGGAACGACGATGCGCGTTTCGTCAGCAGCTACTTCAGCCACTTCAAGGAGCTGCTTTACAGCTCGCTGGACTGGGCCATCCGCGACGAGCAGGGTTATACCTTCATCCTGGGCCGTACCGACGATGTGATCAACGTGGCCGGGCACCGTCTTGGCACGCGCGAGATCGAGGAGTCCGTTTCCGGCTACGGCGCTGTCGCCGAAGCTGCAGTGATTGGCGTTTACGATGAGCTCAAGGGTCAGGTGCCCGTAGTGTTCGCCACTCTGCGCCAGAACACCGAAGAGCCGCATGAGCGCGTTGCCGCAGCCGACGGCATGCGTCGTGCGGTGGAGCACAACCTGGGCCCGGTAGCGCGCCCGGCACGCGTTTACATCGTCAATGCCTTACCCAAAACGCGTTCGGGCAAGTTGCTGCGACGCTCGCTCCAAGCGCTCGCGCAGGGCACCGATCCCGGCGACCTGTCCACACTGGATGATCCCAATGCGCTGGAAGAAATCAAGAAGGCGTTGCTGCGGGGGCCGGAAGTGGGCAGCTGAAGCGCATGACGGCAGCGCCGAGTGCGGATCGCCGTGTTGCATGGCCTTCAAAAATGGGAAGTTGAACTCAACGAGCGTGCATTTTATTGAAATCGTCATCCCGGCGAATGCCGGGACCCATCCTCGGCTGCTCGGACAATTCCGCAGCAGTTGGCAGCTCGGTGTTCGATTAAAACGGCCTTCGGCAAGTGCATATGATCTGAAAGATGGATCCCGGCATTCGCCGGGATGACGGTCGATAGAGGAGGGCGCACTGAAGATAAGCAGAGCGTTGAAACATGTTCGGTGCGTAGTTCAGCAAGACCTAACTCATTCCTTGAGCGACGGAGCCACACCCGTATAGCTCGCACGTGGACGGATCAACCTGCCCAGCGCCTGTTGCTCAAGCGCATGTGCAAGCCAGCCGGCCAGGCGTCCAGCGGCGAACATCACCAGCGCCGGCGTGGCCGGCAAGCCATGTGTTTGGCAAATGGAGGCCAGCAGAAAATCGATGTTGGGACGCTGCCCGCTGATTTCCTCGGCGACGACGATGATCTCTTCCAACCTCAGCATCATCGGTGTGCCCGCATGCGACTCGCGCAAGCGAGAAAGGATTTCGGCGGCACGCGGATCGCCGTGCGGATAGAGCGCGTGACCGAAGCCCGGCAGCTCGTCGCCACGTTGCCAGCGGGTTCCGATGAACTCGCGCACCGATGGCGCGTCGCCCGCGTCGGCGATCAAGGCATGCGCGCGCGCAGTGGCGCCGCCATGACGCGGGCCCGACAAAGCAGCCAATCCGCTGCAGACGGTGGCATGCAGATGCGCGCCGGTGGAGGCGACCACACGTGCGGCGAACGCGGAAGCATTCAGTTCGTGATCGGCGCAGACCACCAGCGCCGCGCGCACCAGTTCGGCGAAATTCTCGTCGCCAGGTTTCCAGCTATTGGCCAACAGTCGGTGTACCGGACCGGCGAACGGCGGCTGGGCCACCAGTAGCGAGGCGTTGTGCCGTAACAGCGCGGCCGCGATCTCCTGGCGCACGCGTGGAGCGGAGTTGAACGAGTGACGCACTTCCAACGCCAACAGCGGGATCGCGGACATGGCGCGTTCCAGCGGTGGCAGGCGTGCATCGCTCGCAATCGCCGCTACCGTCGCCGGCCAGTGCGGACCTATTTCCACGGCGAACGGATCCTGGTCGCCGCAATCCCAGAGCAGGCGTGCGATGTCTTCCAGGGTGGCGCCGTCGTGCACGGCAGCGATCGCGGATTTGCCCCGGTAGTACGGCCCATCGGGCCGGATCAGCGAAATCTGCGTCTGCAGCACCGGAAGGCCGCGATCCAGACTCTGCGCCGCGCCGCGTGCCGCACCGCGTCCTGCCTGCTTGCGCTGCGCCAAGCGCTCCACATCCTGCCGGGAGTACAGGCGGCTGCGGTGATCCGGGCCGGGCCGCGATTCCAGCAGGCCTCGGCTGACATAGGCATACAGCGTCGCCTGGCTGATGCCGAGGATCTCGCAGGTATCGCGAGCGGAGAGTAGGTCGGTACGCATCGGGTCGGGGTGCATGGATATATATTGATTGAATTAATCAAGATTGATCAATACTCCGGATAGTGCCAGATTTGCGACCCGCAGAGGGGCGTACCATTCGCGCACCTCGACCGTCCGGCGCTCCGCGCCGTGGCGGACAAGACGACCCAAGAGGAGTCCTGCCGCATGAGCAACCCGACCGCTGGCGCCCCCGCTTCACCGGGAATGAAGTTCCGCGCCGCGCTAGCTGCCGAATCGCCCCTCCAGGTGATCGGCGCCATCAACGCCAACCATGCGCTGCTGGCCAAGCGCGCCGGGTATCGCGCTATCTATCTGTCGGGCGGCGGCGTCGCCGCCGGTTCGCTGGGCTTGCCCGACCTGGGCATCAATACGCTCGACGACGTGCTGGTCGACGTGCGCCGGATCACCGATGTCTGTGATCTGCCGCTGCTGGTGGATATCGATACCGGTTTCGGCCCCAGCGCGTTCAACATCGCGCGTACCGTGAAATCCCTGATCAAGGCTGGCGCCGCTGCCTGTCATATCGAAGACCAGGTGGGCGCCAAGCGGTGTGGCCACCGTCCCGGCAAGGAAATCGTCAGCGCCGGGGAAATGGCCGATCGCGTGAAAGCCGCGGCCGATGCCAAGACCGATGCGGACTTCTTCCTGATCGCGCGCACCGATGCTATCCAGGTCGACGGCGTGGACGCGGCCATCGAGCGCGCCATCGCCTGCGTCGAAGCCGGTGCGGACGGCATCTTCGCCGAAGCCGCCTACAACCTGCCGACTTACCGCCGCTTCGTCGATGCGGTGAAGGTGCCGGTGCTGGCCAATATCACCGAATTCGGCAAGACGCCGCTGTTCACCGTCGAGGAACTCAAGACCGCAGGCGTCGGCATCGTGCTGTATCCGCTGTCCGCGTTCCGCGCCATGAACAAGGCCGCCGAGGCCGTGTACACCGCAATTCGCCGCGACGGCCATCAGAAGAATGTGGTGGATCTGATGCAGACGCGTGAGGAGCTGTACGACCGTATCGGTTATCACGAGTACGAACAGAAGCTGGATGCGTTGTTCGCAGCGAAGAAATAGCTTTTCCCTTCTCCCTCCGGGAGAAGGTGGCGCGAAGCATCGGATGAGGGTACGGCGGAGTCCACGCTGTTTGGACAGCAAGGACTCCGCCGTACCCTCACCCCAACCCCTCTCCCGGTGGGAGAGGGGCTCTATATCAAGACGAGGTGTTGAAATGTCCGAAGCTGCAGTCCCGTTCAAGCCCAAGAAATCCGTCGCCCTGTCCGGCACATCAGCGGGCAACACCGCCCTTTGCACCGTCGGCCGCAGTGGCAATGACCTGCATTACCGCGGTTACGACATTCTGGATATCGCGCGCGCTTCCGAGTTCGAGGAGATCGCGCACCTGCTGGTGCATGGCAAGCTGCCAAACCGCGCCGAACTGGCCAGCTATAAAGCCAAGCTGAAATCGCTGCGCGGCGTGCCGGCCGCGGTTAAGGCCGCGTTGGAACAGCTGCCGGCCTCGGCGCATCCGATGGACGTGATGCGTACCGGCGTCTCCGTGTTGGGCTGCGTATCGCCCGAGAAGGACGACCACAACCATCCAGGCGCGCGCGACATCGCCGACAAGCTGATGGCCTCGCTGGGGCCGATGCTGCTGTACTGGTACCACTGGAGCCATAACGGCAAGCGCATCGATACCGACACCGACGACGACAGCATCGGCGGCCACTTCCTGCATCTGCTGCATGGCGAGAAGCCGCGCGACTCGTGGGTGCAGGCGATGCACACTTCGCTGATCCTGTACGCGGAGCACGAGTTCAACGCCTCCACCTTCGCCTGCCGCGTCATCGCCGGCACCGGCAGCGACATGTACAGCGCGATCGCCGGCGGTATCGGCGCGTTGCGCGGCCCCAAACACGGCGGCGCCAACGAAGTCGCGTTCGAGGTGCAGAAGCGCTACGAATCGCCTGACGAGGCCGAGCAGGACATCAAGACGCGTGTCGACCGCAAGGAAGTCATCATCGGCTTCGGCCACCCGGTCTACACCACCGGCGATCCGCGCAACCAGGTGATCAAGGAAGTGGCGCGCGAACTGTCGGACGAGCAGGGCAGCCGCAAGATGTACGACATCGCCGAGCGTCTGGAGACGGTGATGTGGGACATCAAGAAGATGTTCCCTAACCTGGACTGGTTCAGCGCGGTCAGCTACCACATGATGGGCGTGCCCACCGCGATGTTCACCCCGCTGTTCGTCATCGCCCGCGCCAGCGGTTGGAGCGCGCACGTGATCGAGCAGCGCATCGACGGCAAGATCATCCGTCCCAGCGCGAACTACACCGGACCGGAAGACCTCGCCTTCGTGCCGCTCGACAAGCGCTAACAGAACAGGTGGACAGGGCGTCAGCCCTGGTCGCCGATGCGTCGATCGACTTTGCCAGTCGGCCAGCAAATCTCACCGGATCGCCAGCCATGAACACCCAGTACCGCAAACCCTTGCCCGGCACCTCGCTGGACTATTTCGACGCGCGCGCTGCGGTCGAAGCCATCCAAGCCGGCGCTTACGACAGGCTGCCTTACACCTCGCGCGTGCTGGCCGAGAATCTTGTGCGCCGTTGCGATTCAGCCACGCTGACCGATTCTTTGAAACAGCTGATCGAACGCAAACGCGACCTGGATTTTCCCTGGTTCCCGGCACGGGTGGTCTGCCATGACATCCTCGGCCAGACCGCACTGGTCGACCTGGCGGGTCTGCGCGACGCAATCGCAGAGCAGGGCGGCGATCCAGCCCAGGTCAATCCGGTCGTGCCGGTGCAGTTGATCGTCGATCACTCGCTGGCGGTGGAATGCGGCGGCTACGATCCGGATGCGTTCGCCAAGAACCGCGCGATCGAGGATCGCCGCAACGAGGATCGCTTCCACTTTATCGAATGGACCCGGCAGGCATTCAAGAACATGGAAGTGATCCCGCCGGGCAACGGGATCATGCATCAGATCAATCTGGAGAAGATGTCGCCGGTGGTGCAGGCGCGCGACGGCGTCGCTTTCCCCGATACCTGCGTGGGCACCGACAGCCATACCCCGCACGTCGACGCGCTGGGCGTACTCGCCATCGGCGTAGGCGGATTGGAAGCCGAGAATGTGATGCTCGGCCGTGCCTCATGGATGCGCCTGCCGGACATCGTCGGCGTGGAACTGGGGGGCAAGCCGCAGTCGGGCATCACCGCTACCGACATCGTGCTGGCGCTGACCGAATTCCTGCGCAAATCCAAGGTGGTGGGCGCCTATCTGGAATTCTTCGGCGAAGGCGCGGCCGCGCTGACCCTGGGCGATCGCGCCACCATTTCCAACATGGCCCCGGAATACGGCGCCACCGCGGCGATGTTCTCCATCGACCAGCAGACCCTCGATTACCTGCGTATCACCGGCCGCGAAGACGTGCAGGTACGTCTAGTGGAAACCTATGCGAAGCAGATCGGGCTGTGGTCCGACAGTTTGAAGAATGTCGAATACGAGCGCGCACTGCATTTCGACCTGTCCAGCGTGGTGCGCAACATGGCCGGCCCGTCCAACCCGCATGCGCGTGTCGCGACCAGCGACCTGGCAGCCAAAGGCATCGCCGGTGCCTGGGAAGAAACGCCAGGACTGATGCCTGACGGGGCGGTGATCATTGCCGCCATCACCAGCTGCACCAACACCAGCAATCCGCGCAACGTGATTGCAGCGGCGCTGTTGGCGCGCAATGCCAATCGACTGGGATTGAGCCGCAAGCCGTGGGTGAAATCCTCGCTCGCGCCCGGCTCCAAGGCGGTGGCGCTGTATCTGGAGGAAGGCGGGTTGCTGCCGGAACTGGAGAAGCTCGGCTTCGGCATCGTCGCTTTCGCCTGCACCACCTGCAACGGCATGTCGGGCGCATTGGATCCGGCGATCCAGCAGGAAATCATCGACCGTGATCTGTACGCCACCGCGGTGCTGTCGGGAAACCGCAACTTCGATGGCCGCATCCATCCCTACGCCAAGCAGGCGTTCCTGGCCTCGCCAGCGCTGGTAGTGGCTTATGCCATCGCCGGTACCATCCGTTTCGATATCGAAAAAGATGTGTTGGGCGTGGTGGAGGGCAGGGAAATCCGCTTGAAGGATCTCTGGCCCAGCGATGAAGAGGTCGATGCGGTAGTCAAGGCGTCGGTGAAGCCGGAGCAGTTCCGCAGCGTCTACAACCCGATGTTCGCGGTGCGGGTGGAACACGGCCCGAAAGTGGACCCGTTGTACGACTGGCGTCCGCAGAGTACCTACATCCGTCGTCCGCCGTATTGGGAGGGAGCGTTGGCCGGCGAACGCACGCTGCTCGGCTTGCGGCCGCTGGCGGTGCTGCCGGACAACATCACCACCGATCACCTGTCGCCGTCCAACGCGATCATGCTGGACAGCGCGGCCGGCGAATACCTGGAAAAAATGGGTTTGCCGGAAGAGGACTTCAATTCCTACGCGACCCATCGCGGCGATCACCTCACCGCGCAGCGCGCCACTTTCGCCAATCCCAAGTTGTTCAATGAAATGGTGCGCAATCCGGACGGCAGCGTAAAGCAAGGTTCGCTGGCTCGAGTGGAGCCGGAGGGCAAGGTCATGCGCATGTGGGAAGCCATCGAAACCTACATGGAACGCAAGCAGCCGCTGATCATCATCGCCGGCGCCGACTACGGTCAGGGTTCTTCGCGCGACTGGGCTGCGAAGGGCGTGCGCTTGGCGGGCGTGGAAGCCATCGTTGCCGAAGGCTTCGAGCGCATTCATCGCACCAATCTGATCGGCATGGGCGTACTGCCCTTGGAGTTCAAAGCCGGAACGACACGCAGCACCCTGGGCATCGACGGCATGGAGACTTTCGACGTGGTCGGCGAGCGCACGCCGCGCAGCGACCTGACGCTGGTGATCCATCGCAAAGATGGCGAGCGGGTCGAGGTGCCGGTGACCTGCCGCCTGGACAGCGACGAGGAGGTATCGATCTACGAAGCGGGTGGCGTGCTGCAGCGCTTCGCGCAGGATTTCCTGGAGTCATCAAAAGCAGCGTGAATAACCCTTCTCCCGCTTGCGGGAGAAGAGCCTGCCCCGTACTTGATACGGGGTGGCGCGAAGCGCCGAATGAGGGCGCTTTGGCTATTTCGCAAACGGCGCCCTCACCCTTGTCCCTCTCCCGTAAAACGGGAGAGGGGTTCAAGCGAATTCATTCAACAGGCTGATCATTACCATGCGACATCCACCGCAAATCAGTATCCCCGCCACCTACATGCGAGGCGGCACCAGCAAGGGCGTGTTCTTTCGGCTGCAGGATCTTCCGGCCGCCGCGCAGCTACCAGGTAAAGCGCGAGACGCGTTGCTGTTGCGCGTAATCGGCTCGCCGGATCCGTACGGCAAGCACACCGACGGCATGGGCGGCGCGACGTCCAGCACCAGCAAGGTCGTCATCCTCTCGAAGAGCGAGCAGCCAGGCCACGACGTCGATTATCTGTATGGACAGGTTCCGATCAACGACAGCTTTATCGATTGGAGCGGCAACTGCGGCAACCTGTCTTCGGCGGTCGGTCCGTTCGCGATCGCCAACGGCCTCATCGATCCGATACGCGTCCCCCGCGACGGGATCTGCACGGTGCGCATCTGGCAGGCGAACATCGGCAAGACCATCGTCGCGCACGTGCCGATCAGCGATGGCGAGGTACAGGAAACCGGCGACTTCGAGCTCGATGGCGTGACGTTCCCGGCCGCCGAAGTGCAACTGGAATTCCTGGATCCGGCCGATGAAGGCGAGGGCGAGGGTGGCGGCGCGATGTTCCCGACCGGCAACCTGATGGACTCTCTCGAGGTGCCCGGAGTAGGGACGTTCAAGGCCACCATGATCAATGCCGGCGTGCCGACCATTTTCGTCGACGCCGCTGAGTTGGGTTATGACGGCACCGAACTGCAGGGTGCGATCAACGAAGACAAGGCCGCCTTGGCAAAACTGGAGGCGATCCGCGCCCACGGCGCCGTGCGCATGGGGTTACTCGACGATGTCGCCCAAGCCGCGGCGCGCCCGCTCACGCCGAAGGTAGCGTTCGTCGCGGCGCCGAAGGACTATGTCTCTTCCAGCGGCAAGCCCGTGCATGCGGCCGACATCGACCTGCTGGCCCGTGCGATGTCCATGGGCAAGCTGCACCACGCGATGATGGGCACGGCTTCGGTGGCGATCGCTGCCGCCGCCGCGGTGCCGGGGACGCTGGTCAACGCGGCGGCCGGCGGCGGCACTCGCGAGGTAATCGCATTCGGCCATCCGTCCGGAACCCTGCGGGTGGGTGCGGAAGCGAAGCAAGTCGATGGACAATGGACAGTCGCCAAAGCGGTCATGAGCCGTAGCGCGCGGGTGCTGATGGAAGGTGCGGTACGGGTGCCAGGCAACGTGTTCTGATTCCTGTCGGGAGTGCAGGTCCGGTCCCGCTCCGAACAACGCCACATCGACCGCGGGTGGGTCTCTCGAAGGGGACTCCGACCGCACGGGGTGTCGCCGTGGCCTTTCTGTGACCTCCATAACGGACCGTCGGCGCCTTCTCTGCAACCCTATACTTGGGGAAATATCAGTAACGGGACGACTGCGCGTAGACGCCGGTCTGGGGGAGTGAGAGTGGGCGAGTTGTACTACAAGACCGATGCGGGCAAGCAGGAAATCCAGGATCGCGGCCGTAAGTTGCCTGCCTCCCTGCGTTCGCTGTTGTTGATGGTCGATGGACAGCGCGACCAGACCCAGCTGCGCGACCTGATGGCCGGATTGCGCGTGCCCGACGATGCGCTGGAACAGTTGCTGGTCATGGGACTGGTCAAGCGTGACGGGCCCGCTGCTCCGCCAGCAGCGCCGGCACCACCAGTAACGCCGCCATCGGCAGCCCCGACTCTCGCCACATTGGCAGCGGCAGCGGGTCCCTTACCCGGCGAGGTGCAGCTACCGGCCGACTTCGGGCGCTACCGGCGGTTGTACGAGATCGTGACCGATACGGTGCGCAGGCACATGGGGCTGAAGGGATATTTCATACAGCTCAAGGTCGAGAAGTGCGCCGATGTGGATGCGCTGCTCGCCCTGTTGCCTGAAATCGCCACTGCGCTGACCAAAGCCAAGGACCACACTTTCGCCAGTGAATGGCTCGCCCGGACGCGTGCCGAAGTACAGGCTTGAACGAAGTACAGGCTTGAACCGGGATGCCGATGCATCTTCCCCGTTGCTCGAAGTTCCTTCTTTATAAAGCGTTAGAGCCCTTCGACTTCCATCGCTGCCGTCACGCCGGCATCGGCACGCATGCGAATGAAGAAGCTCTCCAGATTCTGCAGGCCTGACAGGTCCACTCGCGTTGCTCTTGCCCAGCGCAGGGTGACGAATAGGTAAGGATCTGCGACGGAGCGCGCGCCGGTCAGCCAATCCTTTCCGGCCAGTTGCGCATCCAGCCGCTCGAACATATCGCGCAGTTTCGTGCGTGCGTTGTCCTTGCTCTTCTCGATCATGGCGTCTTCGCCTAAGTAACGCGTCGAGCCGAAAATCGGGTGAAAAGCGGGATGCACATCGGCATTCAGGAAGGCAAGCCAGCGATTTATTTCTGCGCGGCTTCTCGGCGTGCCGTCGCCGCCCAGTCCGGATTCCGGAAAAGTGTCTGCAAGGAAATTCAGAATCGCCGCGTTCTGGGTCAACGCCCAACCATCGACTTCCAGTACGGGTACGGCGCCGGTTGGATTGAGTTTCAGGTATTCGGACGTTTTCATCCCAGCCGCATCCATGACCTGCACGTCGAACGGCTTGCCGATCCAGCGTAGGGCGATGTGATCGGCGAGCGAGCAGGCTCCCGGTTTGGTGTAGAGCTTCATGCCGATCCCCATTTGAAACTCCCCATTTGAAAACTCCCCATGTAAAAACGGACCGGGAGTTTCCCAGTCCGTTTCGGCATTGTCGATGAAGAGCGTTAATGCCTCGTCGGAGACCTCGTTACGAACGAGGCTTGAGCTTCTGCACGCGCAGGAAAGTGTGGTCGCCGATGGTCGCTACCTGGTAGGCGTTGCGCCAACTGGGACTGGCGATGTTGTGCGCCATGAAGTGGCTGGCGCCGGGGACGATTTCCTTGCGTTGACCGGGCGGCAGCGCCCAGTTGCGTTCGGCGCCCAGGGCTACGTTGATCGAGGCGGCCCAGGCATCCGAATTCTGCAAGCGAGTGCCGGGGGCGACCAGGGTAGGGGCGAACTGCTTGCGGGCGGTGACCACTTCGCACATCGAGTCGCCCCACAGGCCGCTGTCGAGGCGACGCAGGGCGACCTCGGCCACGGCTTGCTGGCCACGAAGGGTCTGGTCGCGGGCTTCCAGGTAGACGGTGGTGCTGAGGCAGAGCGAGTCTGCGGCAGGCTGCGGCAACATATGCGACAGCCAGAGAATCCAAGCCAGTTTCACTATTCGAACTCCTTGCTCCGTCTTGGCAGCGTCCACGCGCCTCCCCTCGGGGAAGGTGCGTTTGGATAGACACGGCGTCAGGGCGTCATGGGGAGGCAGCTGCTGCGACAAGCTGCCCAGGACCGGCCAGAAGGGTGGGATCAGGGCCGGGGTGGCTCGCCAGTTGAAACGGGGGCGGGCCGAAAAAGTTGGCGCAAGGTAAGGGCCGAAGACCCAACCTGGCCTGAACCCCTGAGCTTGACAATCAAGCTAAGTGCTTGATTGAAAATGGAGTCTTTACTCTGGTTGTCCGACCGCAAGGCGTGGCGCAACCGGCGACCAGGCCGCTAGAGTGCGGCCGCCAGCCGGCTTCCCTGGTCGATCGCGCGCTTGGCGTCCAGCTCCGCCGCCACGTCGGCGCCGCCGATCAGATGGGGAGAAATGCCAGCCGCTTCCAGCTCGACTTGCAGCTCACGACGAGGTTCCTGGCCGGCGCAGATCACAACGTGGTCCACCGGCAAGGCACGTTCGATGCCGTCGATCCGGACATTCAGGCCGGCGTCGTCCACTCCCAGGTATTCGACTCCGCCCAGCATCTGCACCTTCTTCGCCTTCAGGGTGGCCCGGTGGACCCAGCCGCTGGTCTTGCCCAGGCGGGCTCCGGGCTTGCCGGGCGAGCGCTGCAGCAGCCAGACCTCGCGGGCGGGGGCTTCCGGTTTGGGCCGAACCAGACTGCCGCGCGCTTCGAAGGTCGGGTCCACCCCCCATTCGGCCATCCAGCGTGCCGCGTCCAGGGTAGGGGACACGCCCTCATGCACCAGATACTCGGCCACGTCGAAACCGATGCCGCCAGCGCCGATGATCGCTGCACGTCCGCCGACTTTGACCCGGCCGCTGAGGACATCCAGATAGCTGACCACCTTGGCGTGATCGGAACCGGGAAACTCCACCCGACGCGGAAGGATGCCGGTGGCCAACACCACTTCATCGAACCCGGAAAGATCCTGCGCGGTCGCCAGGGCGCCCAACTTCACTTCCACTCCGGTTTCTTCCAGCTTGTGGGTGAAGTAGCGGAGGGTTTCGTGGAATTCCTCTTTGCCCGGAATCTTTTTCGCGTAGTTGAACTGTCCGCCTATCTCGCCAGAGGCGTCGAACAAGGTCACGCGATGGCCGCGTTCGGCGGCGACCGTCGCGCATGCCAGGCCGGCGGGCCCGGCTCCGACTACCGCTACGCGTTTCGGCGCGAAGGTCTTGTTGTAGTTCAACTCCGTCTCGGCGCAGGCGCGCGGGTTCAACAAGCAGCTGGCGTGCTTGTTCTCGAACACGTGATCCAGACAAGCCTGGTTGCAGGCGATGCAGGTATTGATGGAATGCGGCTTGCCGGAGCGCGACTTGTTGGCCCAGTCCGGATCGGCCAACAGCGGGCGCGCCAGCGACACCATGTCGGCGATGCCGTCGGCGAGGATGCGTTCGGCGACGTCGGGCATATTGATGCGGTTGGTCGCGATCAGCGGCAACGCCACGTGCGGGCGCAATTTTGCGGTGACGTTGACGAAGGCCGCACGCGGCACGGAAGTGACGATGGTGGGAATGCGCGCTTCATGCCAGCCGATGCCGGAATTGATGATCGTCGCACCCGCGGCTTCGATGGCCTTGGCCTGCGCCACGATCTCTTCCCATTGGTTGCCGTCTTCCACCAGGTCCAACAACGAAAGCCGGTAGATGATGATGAAGTCCGGACCGCAGGCCTCGCGCACGCGGCGCACGATCTCCACCGCGAAGCGCATGCGTTTCTCCGGCGTGCCGCCCCAAGCGTCGTTGCGCTTGTTGGTGCGCGGGGCGGTGAACTCGTTGATGAAATAGCCTTCCGAGCCCATCACTTCCACGCCGTCGTAGCCGGCTTCGCGCGCACGGCGCGCGGCGTCGGCATAGGCGGTGATCTGCCGCTCCACGCCACGCGCGGAAAGCTGGCGCGGGGTGAACGGATTGATCGGCGCCTTGAGCTTGGACGGCGCGACCGAGAAGGGGTGGTAGGCGTAACGCCCTGCGTGCAGCAGCTGCAGGCAGATCTTGCTGCCGTTGTGGTGCACAGCTTGGGTGACGAACTTGTGCGGGCGTACTTCCCACGGCCAGGACAACTTTCCGCCGAAGGGCTTGAGCCAGCCGACCAGGTTCGGCGAGAACCCACCGGTCACCATCAGACCCACCCCGCCCTGAGCGCGTTCGGCGAAATAGGCGGCCAGTTTGGGGAAATCGCTGGCGCGGTCCTCCAGCCCGGTATGGATGGAACCCATCAGTATCCGGTTGCGGATTCGGGTGAACCCCAGGTCCAGCGGCGCGAACAGATGCGGATAGTGCGGGTTGGCGGCTTCCGTCGTGGACGGCAGCGGGCTGGGCGCGAGGGTCATGCAATCGATACGTGTGCGTACGGAATGCGCACGATGCCGGTTATCCCCGCTCCGGGCAAGGCTCTAACCGTGTGGCCTGGGTCCAGCTGCGGCATCGCCGGCCAGATCGCCAAGCGGCGCTCGCGGTGCGGCGGCGAACCAGCGCATCGTAACCGCGCACATCGGGCCGATGGCCACGGCGAAGGCCAAGGTTCCCCAGCCCGCATCGCCACCCATCAGCCAGCCGGCGAGCAGCACGCTGGCTTCGATACCTGTGCGCACTGCGGCGATCGGCCAACCGGTACGCCGGTGCAGGCCGGTCATCAGGCCATCGCGAGGACCCGGGCCGAAGTTGGCGCCGATATACATGCCGGTAGCGAGCGCTAATACGCCCAAGCCGGCGACGAACGCAGGGATCTGTTGCCATAGACCCTCGAATTGCGGGAACAGCCACAGTCCGAACGCCGCGCTCGGCCCGATCAACGCCACGTTGAGCAGCGTTCCCAGGCCAGGCATCTGCCGGATGGGAATCCAAAGCAACAACACCACCAGCCCGATCAGATTGGTCAGCAGGCCGAACGAAAGACCGCTCTGTTTCGACAATCCCTGCGTCAACACGTCCCACGGCGCGATGCCCACACTGGCGCGCACCATCAGGCTGATGCCGATTCCATAGAGGAAGAGGCCTAGGAGGAGTTGAGCGAAACGGCGTGCGAACAGGGGAGGAAGAGTCATGCGTGCTATCCAATGCGGAAAAACGATTCTATCGACCGCATGCAGCGCGTGCCTGCGACGCTCAGTTCCAGTTGGCGCTGCGTTCTTCGCGCATGTCGGTGTTCTCGGCGCTACTCAGGTCGCGTGATTGTTGCGCAGACGCAGCAAGCCGACGCCGAGGACCACGAACATCGCCCCGGACAAGCGGTTGAACAACCGCGCACGCGCGCTGCCGGCGAACCAGCGGCCCATGCCACGTACCAGTCCGACATAGCAGAGGTGCGACATCACCGTGCAGGCTGCGAAGGTCAGCGTCAGCATCAGGAACTGGCGCATCACCGGCACTTCGTTGCTCATAAACTGCGGAAGCAGCGCGGTGAAGAAGAGAATGCTCTTGGGATTGGTCGTTGCCACCAGCAGGCCTTGCAGGAACAGCCGTGCAATCGGCTGCTCCCTCGTCCCCACTGCATTCGACGCCGCGTCGAAGACGCTGGCCCGGCTGCGCCATTGCCGAATACCCAGATAGATCAGATAGACCGCACCCGCCAGCTTGAGCGCGCCGAACAGCCATGCGGACGTCTTCAACAGGGCGCCCAGACCCAGCATCGCGGTCGCCGACACCAGAACGACTCCAGCCGCATTGCCAGCCGAACTGATCAGTGCCCGACGCATGCCCAGCGTCGCTGCGTTGGATACCGCCAACAGAATAGCGGGGCCGGGGCTGAACGCGGTGATCAGCGACAACGCGCAAAACAACGACCAAGCAGACAGGCTCATCCCTCGTATCCCCGGTTGTCGAAAGAAAGACGCCCCATGCGCTACCAGCCTGCCAGCACCAGCTTGCCGATGGTGGTTCCCGATTCCAGCCGGCGATGCGTTTCGCGCAGATTGGCGGCGTTGATGGCGCCAATGGTTTCGGTGTGCGTGGTCCGCAGTTCGCCTGCGTCGACCAGACTCGCCACGCGATTGAGCAGGTGATGCTGTTCGATCATGTCCGCCGTCTTGAAACGCGCGCGCGCGAACATCATTTCCCAATGGATGCCGATGCATTTGGCTTTGTAGGGGTCGCCTATGTTCAATGGCTTGCTGGGCTCCACGATCAATCCCACGTGCCCCTGCGGCGCAAGGACCTCGCCGATCGCTTCCCAGTAGGGGCTCGGATCGATCAGATTGAGTACGACGTCGATTTGTTCGCGGCCAAGCGCGCTTAGTTGAGCTTGCAGCGGCTGCCGATGGTCGATCACGTGGTGCGCACCCAGTGACTTGCACCAATCTGCAGTTTCATTGCGCGAAGCGGTAGCGATCACGGTGAAGCCGGCATGCCGTGCCAGTTGGATGGCGATGGAACCGACACCGCCGGCGCCGGCGATGATCAGCAACGTACGTGTGTTGTTTTCCATGTCGATGGAGAAGGGCATGCGCTCGAACAACAGCTCCCAGGCGGTGATGGCGGTCAACGGCAGGGCGGCTGCCTGTGCAAAATCCAGCGTCGCCGGCTTGCGGCCGATCAAGCGCTCGTCCACCAATTGGAACTGCGCATTGCTGCCGCTGCGGGTGACGTCGCCGGCGTAATAGACCTCATCGCCGGGCTTGAACAGTGTGACGTTTTCGCCCACGGCTTCGACCACGCCCGCGGCGTCATAGCCCAGCACCTTCGGCTGCGTTTCCACCTGCGACTTGGGCGAACGGATCTTGGTATCGACGGGATTGACCGAAACGGCTTCGACGCGCACCAGCACGTCGCGGCCGTTGGCGACCGGTTTCGGCAATTCGACGTCCTGCAGCGATTCCGGATCGCTGATCGGCAGGTAGCGGGTCAATGCGATGGCTTTCATCGGCGTGCTCCTTGGATTTCAGACCGGCGACGGATTGCGTTCGGCGAATCCGCGCTGATGCCAGTAGGGGTAGGGGGGCGTAGTCGCGCTTGCGTCGTCCAGCGTCTTGATGTGCTCGGCGCTCAGCGCCCAGTCCACCGCGCCGAGGTTCTGCCGCAGTTGTTCTTCGTTGCGCGCGCCGATCACCACGGTGGAAACGGTGGGGCGCTGCAGCAGCCAGTTCAACGCGATCTGCGGAATGCTCTTGCCGGTTTCCGCGGCCACGGCATCCAGCGCATCTATCACCTTGAACAGGCGTTCGTCTTCCACCGGCGGTCCGAACTCGGCGCTGTCGTGCAGGCGGCTGGTTTCCGGCAACGGCTGTCCGCGCCGGATCTTGCCGGTCAGGCGTCCCCAGCCCAGCGGGCTCCACACCACCGCACCCACGCCTTGGTCCAAGCCCAACGGCATCAATTCTTCTTCGTAGTCGCGACCGATCAGCGAGTAGTAGGTCTGGTTGGCGACGTAGCGCGACCAACCGTGGCGTTCGGCGACTGCGAGCGATTTCATCAGGTGCCAGCCGGAGAAGTTGGACACGCCCAGGTAGCGGATCTTGCCGGCGCGGACCAGATCATCGAGCGTGGAGAGGGTTTCTTCCACCGGTGTTTTCGCATCGAAGCCATGCAGCTGGAACAGGTCGATGTAGTCGGTGCCGAGTCGCTTCAGTGCCGCATCAATGGTCTTGATAAGGTGGAACCGCGACGAGCCCACGTTGTTGGGGCCGTCGTCGAAACGGAAGGTGGCCTTAGTGGAAATCAGCAATTGGTCGCGTCGACCCTTGATGGCGGCGCCAAGGATGGATTCCGAAGCGCCGCCGGAATACACATCGGCGCTGTCGAACATATTGAGGCCCGCTTCCAGGCAGATATCGACCAGGCGCTGCGCTTCAGCGACGTCGGTATTGCCCCATGCGCCGAACAGCTTGCCCTGGCCGCCGAACGTGCCGGTGCCGAAGCTCAATGCGGGAACTTTGAAGCCTGATTTGCCGAGGTGGCGATATTCCATGGGGTTGCTCCTTGTGGGGGAAGAAGAAATTAAGAACAAAGGCTGGAACGGAAGATCTTGGCTCAGGAATAGTTGCGTTCAGAGCAATGCAGGGTCAACCGCCTCGGCCATCGCCCGGTAGCCTGCGTCGCCCGGGTGCAGATGATCGCCGGAGTCGTAAGCGGGCAGCATGCGGGTGGGATGCCGGGGGTCGCGCAGCAGGGCGTCGAAGTCGATGATCGCATCGAACTCGCGAGCCTCGCGTATCCACTGGTTTACAGCCTGCCGCACACGTTCCTTTTCCACGTTGTAGTAGCCGGTGATCGGCGTGTCCGGCAATGCGCCTTCGAAAGGCGTCAGCGTGGCGCCGACAATGCGCACGCCGCGGGCATGCGCGCGCGCGATCAACTGGCGGTATCCGGCGATCAATTCATCGGCGCTCACCGGCGCATCGTCCGGGGCGAACGGCGTGCCGTGCCAGCTGATGTCGTTGATGCCCATAAGCACGATGACCGTCCGTAGCTGCGGTTGGCTCAGCACATCGCGATCGAAACGCGCCAGCGCGTTGACGCCCATCCGGTCGCGCAATACGCGTGCACCGGAAATTCCCGCATTCAGTACGGCAATCCCTTCGCTGGCCAGGCGCCGGGCCAGGAAGTCCGGCCAGCGCCGGTCGCTAGCGGGGGTGGAGGCCGCGCCGTCGGTGATCGAGTCGCCCAGCACCACCACGGCGCGCGCGTTGGCATCGGCTTCGACCTGCACACCGCTGATGAACAGCCGCACAGGCAGTGCGGTCGCCGCTTCAAGGTCCGTAGCGGCGGTGGCGTCACCATCGGTCAGGTAGGAGCTTTGCAGGCCTTCCCAGTGGAAGGTCGAAGGTGCGGCCGGCTGCGGCAGGTACAGGCTGATCGACAATTGCGCGGAGGCAGGAGTTTCCAGTTCCACCGGATCGCTGAGCATCGGCGCGCCTGCAGGGATGGTCACCGATTCCCGGCCATCGAAGCGCAGCACTCGATCGCTCGCGGCCACGATGCCTGCGCCTTCTCCAGCCAGCGCGAGATGGGCGGCGCCGATGTGGAGCGGCCGGTCGCCGTATTCATTGCTCAACACCACTCTGAACCGGCGGCCTCCTGGGCCGATCCGTACCACCTGACGCAAAGTCTGGTTCCAGAGATTGAACGGCACGTTGGTCGGGAACGGAAAATCGCCTTGCCACAAGGGTTGCGGGCTAGCGTGCCAAGTCCCGATCCAGCGGGCAGCATCGGCGGCCAAGGCGCTGGCGCTGCCTGTGGCCAAAGCCGCGCCCAGTGCCATCGCATGCAGGCGGGACCGGTTCATGCCTTCTCGCTCCGACAGACCAGCGCCGGGTCGGAAACTGGCAGGCTGGATGATTGCCGGCGTTCCAATGCAATCGCGCACAGCGCGACCAGAAAGGCCGACAGAGGGACCAATGCTGCGACCCTCGGCAGGGCTTCAA
Organism: Pseudoxanthomonas sp. P4_B2; assembly: GCF_056402315.1. Lineage (NCBI taxonomy): Bacteria > Pseudomonadati > Pseudomonadota > Gammaproteobacteria > Lysobacterales > Lysobacteraceae > Pseudoxanthomonas > Pseudoxanthomonas sp. P4_B2. The sequence continues at coordinate 438,528 of NZ_JBFUHQ010000003.1, read as the reverse complement.
GCCCCGGACCATGCACGATCACCACGCCGCCCAGCCAAGCGCCGAATGCGTTGCCCAGATTGAAGGCGCCGATGTTCAGACTGGACGCCAGACTTTGCGCGCCGGTCGCTTTCTGCAGCACCCACAGCTGCAAAGGAGAAACGGTGGCGAACGCCGCTGCGCCCAGCAGGCCGACGAACAACACCATCGCCCACTGGCTATGCAGGACGAAGGTCATCAAGCCCATCACTGCGGTCAGCGCGATCAACGTACCCAGCAGCGCGGGCAGCAAACGGCGATCGGCGAATTTCCCGCCCAGCAGATTGCCCACGATCATGCCCACGCCGAACACCAGCAGGATCGGCGACACGGCCGCATCGGCGAAGCCTGCGACTTCGGTGAGCAGCGGTTGGATATAGGTGTAGACGGTGAACATGCCGCCGAAGCCCAACACCGTCATCAGCAGGCCTAACAGCACCTGCGGGCGGGCAACGGCCTTGAGTTCTTCGCGGAAGGCCATCGGTACGGCGTCGCCGCGATCTTTCGGCACCAGCGTGGCGATGACGATCGTCGCGATCACGCCGATGGCGGTGACGGCCCAGAAGGTCGAACGCCAGCCGTAGTGCAGGCCCAGCCAGGCGCCCGCAGGCACCCCTAGCAACGTAGCCACAGTCAGGCCGGTGAACATGATGGAGATCGCCGACGCTTTTCTGTCTTCTGCGACCAGTCCGGTCGCGACCACGGCGCCGACGCCGAAGAAGGTGCCGTGCGCCAGCGAGGTGATCACCCGCGCGATCATCAGCACGGTGTAGTTGGGCGCTAGCGCACAGGCCAGATTGCCCAACGTGAAGACCACCATCAGCACCACCAACACCGCCTTACGCGGCATGCGGCCGGTAACGGCGGTCAGCAGCGGCGCACCGACGAACACGCCCAGTGCGTATCCGGAGATCAACAGGCCGGCAGCGGCAATGGACACCTGCAGGTCGGTGGCGACCTGCATCAACAGGCCCATGATCACGAACTCGGTGGTGCCGATGCCGAAAGCACCGGCGGTCAATGCGTACAGCGCCAGCGGGAATCGTTTGGACGGAGAGGGGGAGATGGCGTTCAAGAAGCTGCTCAGGTTCGACCGGCCGCCAGCTTGGGACTTTCGCTGAATATAAAAAACAGCGAATATGGCTAATCACTCTCAGTAATTTATTGATAATGGATCGAGTAGGCGACCTGACACTATTCCTGCGCGTACTGGACCTGGGCTCCATCACCGCGGCGGCGCATAGCCTGGATTTGTCGGTGGCGGTCGCGAGTCAGCGTTTGAAACGGTTGGAACGCGATCTGGGGGTGCGTCTGCTGCATCGGACCACGCGCCGCCTGCACCCCACGCCAGAAGGCGCGGCGCTCGCGCAGCAGGGGCGCGTGCTGGTCGAAGACTTGGAGTCGCTGGGAACGGGTCTACGCGAAACCGCCACCGAGATCGCCGGAACCCTGCGGGTCACCCTGTCCGCTTCCTTCGGCCGCCAGTACGTGTCGCCGTTGCTGCCCGCTTTCCTGGCCCGGCATCCCAAGTTGCGCATCAGCGTGCATCTCAGCGATCAAGTAGTGGATCTGATCAGCGAAGGCTTCGATCTGGCGATACGCATCGGTGCGCTCGAAGATTCCAGTCTGGTCGCTCGCCATGTCGCGCCCAACCGGCGCGTGCTGTGCGCGTCGCCTGTCTATCTGAAACGCCGGGGCAATCCGCGTTTGCCCAAGGATCTGATGGAGCATGACTGCCTGTTGCTATTCGGTAGCAGCGGCCGTCAGGACGTCTGGCGCCTGCACGACGCGCAGGGCGAAGAACACGCGATCCGCGTGCGGGGCCGGTTCGAAAGCAATTACGGCGAGCTGCTGCGCGATGCTTCCGTGGCGGGCGAAGGTATCGCCATTCATTCCCTGTGGCATATCGCCGACGATCTGCGCGCTGGCCGCTTGCGAGTGGTGCTGCCCGACTGTCGCCTTGCCACCACCGCGATAAGCGCGGTCATGCCGCAACGTCGGCTGGTGCCGCCGCGGGTGGGTGCGTTCGTCGATTTCCTCATCTCGCAGTTCGGCGACGCACCCTGGGAGCATGGATTAAAGGTCTGAGATTAAAGGTCTAAGCTTTCAGGCCGCCTGGTCGAAGGCGAATGCATCCAGCGCCATGCCGCCCATCTGCACAGCATGGTGCAGGCGTGTGGCCTGCGCGCTCGCACCACCTGCGCCCAGGGCGACATACAAAGGATAAAGATGCTCGGTAGTGGGATGATTGCGTCGCGCCTCGGGCAGTGACTGCCAGTCCAACGCGCCTTGTACGTCGCCCGAGAGCAACTTCGCACTGAGCGCCTCGGTAAAGGCTTTCACCCATGGATACATCGGCGAGTCGGCGTGCTGCCAGTCCAGCTCTCGGAGATTGTGCGAATAGCCGCCGGAGCCGATCACCAGCACGCCTTCTTCGCGCAGAGGAGCCAACGCCCGGCCTAGCTGGTAATGCCAGGCCGCGGTCTGTGCGGGGTTCACGGATAAGGCCACGACGGGAATATCGGCCTGCGGATACATGCGCCGCAGCGGCACCCAGGTGCCGTGGTCGATGCCGGTGTGGTCGTCCAGTACCGGTTCGAAGCCGGCTGCGGTCAGGTGTCGCACCACTTCCTCTGCCAGAGCGGGCGCGCCGTGCGCCGGGTACTGGATTTCATACAGCGGCTTGGGAAAGCCACCGAAGTCATGGATGGTTCGCGGCGAGGACGTGGCGGTGACGGTGGGCGCAGGCGCCATGAAATGCGCCGAAGCCATCACCACGGCGCGCGGCCGCGGCAGCGAGGCGCCTAGCTGGTCGAGAAAATGGGCGGTCGGAGAGTCCTCGAGCGCCATCATTGGCGAACCGTGCGAAACGAAAAGGGAGGGCAGGCGAGTGGTTTCCATAGGGCATAGGATCGGGCCGCGCGTGCGTTTCACCAAGGGCCACCGCCAACCCGGTGTGTTGCAGTAATGGTCCGGGATCGCCGCTGCTTCGGTGGCGAATACAGCGGCGGGCCGCCGGTCAGGCAACATAAGCGAGGTTTCCGCTGGCCGAGGTTTGCATGAGCCACCACGACACCCGTTCCGCCGTCCGCCCAGCTCCCGACCAGGCCATGGTCGATATCGCCGATTACGTCGTCGACTACCGGATCGACTCGCAGGAGGCCTACGACACCGCGCGCTACATGCTGCTGGATTCCCTGGCTTGCGCGATGTTGGCGATGAAATTCCCAGATTGCGTCAAGCACTTGGGGCCGGTGGTTCCCGGCGCGACCCTGCAGGGTGGTGTGCGTGTTCCCGGCACCCCTCACGAGCTCGACCCCGTGCAGGGCGCTTTCGCGATCGGCGCGCAGATCCGCTGGCTGGATTTCAACGACACCTGGCTGGCCGCCGAATGGGGCCATCCGTCCGACAATCTGGGCGCCATTCTGTCGGTTGCCGACTACCTGAGCCGTAAGGCCAACCGCGAAGGCGGCAAACCGCTGACCGTGCGCGATGTGCTGACCGCGGCGATCAAGGCCCATGAAATCCAAGGGGGCTATGCCTTGCTGAACTCGTTCAACCGGGTCGGCCTGGACCACGTGATCCTGGTCCGGCTCGCTTCCACTGCCGTGGCTACGCAAATGCTGGGCGGCGGCAAGGAGCAGATCGTCAACGCGGTTTCGCATAGCTGGATCGACAATGGCGCGCTGCGCACCTACCGCCATGCCCCCAATACCGGTCCGCGCAAGAGTTGGGCCGCCGGCGACGCCTGCCGTCGCGCGGTCATTCATGCATTGAATGCGGTCAACGGCGAAGTAGGCTATCCCAGCGCGCTGAGCGTGAGGACCTGGGGTTTCTATGACATCGCCTTCCGGGGCAAGCCGTTCCAGTTCGAGCGCCCGTTCGGCAGCTATGTGATGGAGAACGTGCTGTTCAAGATCAGCTTCCCGGCCGAGTTCCACGCCCAGACCGCCGTCGAGTGCGCCATGATCCTGCATCCGCAGGTCAAGGACCGGATCGGCGAGATCGAGAGGATCGTCCTGGAAACCCAGCAAGCCGGCATTCGCATCATCGACAAGACCGGCCCGCTGGCGAACTACGCCGACCGCGATCATTGCCTGCAGTACATGGTCGCCGTGCCGCTGATCTTCGGCCATCTGACTGCCGATGACTACAGCGATGACGTGGCTGCCGATCCTCGGATCGATGCCTTGCGCGGCCTAATGGAAGTCAAGGAGAACCCGCAGTTCACTCAGGACTATTTCGATCCCGACAAACGCTATATCGGCAATTCGGTGCAGGTGCTCTTTAAGGACGGGACTTCCACCGACCGGATCTCAATCGATTTCCCCGTCGGCCACCGCAAGCGTCGGGCCGAAGGCATTCCGATGCTGATGGCCAAGTGCGAGGCAGCCCTGCGAGCCCATCTGTCGGCCGCGCAAGTCGATCGGATCATGGCCCTGGCAGCCGATCCTTCCAGGCTCGAAGCCCTTCCCGTCGATGCGTTCATGAACATGTACCGCGCCTAGAGATATGAGATAGTGCGGTCATTGGCCCTGCTGACTTGTTATGGTACCGTTAACACAGCCTTCACATCGACACGCATAATCTGGACGAGATGGCGTGCAGACATGGCCGTCTGAACAACTTACAAAAGCTGGACCCTTTAACGAAGTACTCCGGTTTTCTCTTACATCTTGATTTTTTAAGGAGCTGCAAATGAACAAGAAACTTCTCTGTGCCGCATTGCTGGCCGGTCTGGGCGTGGCGCAGGCCGCTTCCGCTCAGGAGTTCGATGACCGTTGGTATCTGACGGGTTCAGTCGGTTACAACATGCAGGATGATGATCGCCGCACCGACGACGTCCCGTTCATCAGCCTGGGTCTGGGCAAGTTCATCAGCCCGAACTGGTCGCTCGACGGCGAACTGAACTATCAGAATCCGAGCTTCGACGGCGGCATCGCCGGCGCGAACGACGACCTGAACTGGAGCCAGTACGGTCTGTCGATCGATCTGCGCCGCCATTTCATCTCCGAAGGCCGCGGTTGGAACCCCTACCTGCTGGCCGGCCTGGGCTACCAGCGCTCGGAAGAAGAGTTCGACAACTTCCCGAGCCCGAATTCCCCCGGCGAGCGTAAGGACGGCAACCTGTCCGCTAAGGTCGGTATCGGTCTGCAGAGCACGTTCGAGAAGCGCGTTGCGGTTCGCGCTGAGTTGGCCTACCGCGCCGACTTCGACGACAGCAGCTTTGCCGCCGAAGGCGGCCCGGATTGGGGCGGTTATCCGCACCAGCAGGAAGAGAGCTACTTCGGCGACGTCCTGGCTTCGGTCGGTGTCGTGATTCCGCTCGGCCCGGCGCCGTCGGCTCCGGTTCCGGCTGCTCCGGAAGTGGCCCCGAACTGCGCGGATCTGGATGACGACGGCGATGGCGTCAACAACTGCAACGACAAGTGCCCGGGTTCGCAAGCTGGCCAGACCATCGGTCCGGATGGCTGCCCGGTGGCCGTGGCGATCGACCTGAAGGGTGTGAACTTCGACTTCGATAAGTCGAAGCTGCGTCCGGACGCGGTTGCGATCCTGAGCGAAGCGACCGAAATCCTGAAGCGTTACCCGGATCTGCGCGTTGAAGTCGCCGGCCATACCGACCAGTGCGGTAAGGATGCGTACAACCAGAGCCTGTCCGAGCGTCGCGCCAAGGCGGTGTACGACTACCTGACCACGAACGGCGTCGACGCCGGCCGTCTGGTGGGTCCGAACGGTTACGGCGAAAGCCGTCCGCTGGAAGACCTGGGCCAGGCCTTCCCGGCTTGCAAGAGCGAGAAGAACCGTCGTACCGAGCTGAACGTCCAGAACTAATCGGACACAGCTTCAAGCAAGATCAGAAGCCCGGCCTAGTGCCGGGCTTCTTTTTTGCGTGCGGATTGAGGTATCGCGTGGGGTATCCGCGATAGTTGCACGCGCATCCGTTGCATCGCCGCTACCTGAGCGGGCAGCGAGACTTTCCTTGATATTGGCTGCCGCGCTTCCTACACTCTGGGACACCTACCGCCCGGGTTTTCCAATGCGCCGTTTCGTCGTCTCCAGCCTGTTTGTCTTCGCCGCGATTCCGGGCGCCAACGCGCTGCCCAATTGCGCGAGCGGTGGCATATCGCCACCACTTTCCTCGACGCAGACGTTGCTGGCACCGGTCGCTCCCGAACTGGCCACTAACACCACGCCTCTGGGAGCGCCCAGCGGCGTCCTGGCGCATGCGTACGACGAAGCGCAGTCGGTCGACCGCGTGCTGCTCCGGTTGCGGGTCCAGGCCTGCCAGAACGTGGCGATGGCAATGCCCGTTCAGAGCGTCACCGATCCCAATGATCCGGCCGCCTACAAGCCGAAGACGGCGTTCGACAACACGCCTTGGCGTTTCGATATGACCCAGAACGGCAAGCGCATGACCGCCGATGAGTTCGATGCCTGGATGAAGTCGCGCGGCGTGCGCGTGGTCAAGGGCGTACCGCCCGCGGCAGCGCCTGTACCGGTTGCGGCTCCGGCTGCCGAGCCGGTAAAGAAGTAATCGAGCGCTCCCTCGCGTTCGGCGCGGCGCGCAATCCGTAGCCCGTGGCCTCCGCGAACACCTTCAGGTCAGCGCCTGCCGCAAGACACGGGCTTGCGCGCACGTTATCCAAGCTAGGGGTCTGCTCACGTACCGAGGCCGCCGCCTGGATATCCGAGGGGCGGGTATCGGTGGATGGGCGGGTCGTGAGGAACGTCGAATTTCCGGTGGTCCGCGGCCTGCATCGCATCGCGGTGGATGGCAAGGAAATCGGCAAGAGCCAGCGCCACTACCTGATGCTCAACAAACCGCGCGGGCTGGTGACCACGGCCAAGGACGAGCAGGGCCGCGATACGGTTTACCGATGTTTCGACGGCGCCGGCCTGGGCTGGATCGCGCCCGTCGGTCGTCTGGACAAGGCCAGTGAAGGACTGCTGCTCTTCAGCAACGATCCCGAGTGGGCCGCATGCATTACCGATCCGAAAACCGGACCGCTCAAGACCTACCACGTGCAGGTCGATCGTATTCCCGATGTTGAGTTGCTGACGGGTTTGTCGGCCGGCGTATTGGTCGATGGCGCGGCACTCAGAGCGAGCTCCGCGACGATGTTGCGCTATGGCGAGAAGAACGCCTGGCTGGAGATCGTGCTGGACGAAGGGCGCAACCGGCAGATACGCCGGCTGCTGACGGCGTTCGATATCGGCGTGCTGCGCCTGATCCGCGTCGCGATCGGCGACCTGAGGTTGGGGGAATTGCCGAAAGGGCAGTGGCGCAGCCTGTCGCCGGCAGAAGCGGCAGCGCTGTCGCCGATATCGCCGCCGCTTCCGTAAAAACCAATCAAGCTTTGATGACGCTCAGTTCGCGACCGATTCTTGCGAAGGCATCGATCGCGCGATCCAGGTGCTCGCGCGAATGCGCGGCGCTCATCTGCGTGCGGATGCGGGCCTGGCCTTTGGCCACTACCGGGAAGAAGAAGCCGATCGCATAAATGCCTTCCTGCAGCAGCCGCTCGGCGAAACGCTGCGCAAGTGGCGCGTCGTACAGCATCACCGGGCTGATCGGATGCACGCCGGGACGGATGTCGAAACCGGCTGCGGTCATCTTCTCGCGGAAGTAGTGGGTATTCTCCGCCAGTTTTTCGCGCAGATCGCCCGCCGACGAAAGCATGTCGAAAGCCTTGATGCCGGCCGCGACCACGTGCGGCGGTAGCGAATTGGAAAAAAGATAGGGACGCGAGCGCTGGCGCAACAGTTCGATCACTTCCTTCTTTGCGGTAGTGAATCCGCCCAGCGCGCCGCCCATGGCCTTACCCAAGGTGCCGGTGATGATGTCGATTCGGTCCAGCACGCCTTTGACTTCCGCCGAGCCGCGGCCGGTCGCGCCGAGGAAACCCGTGGCATGGCATTCGTCGATGTGCACCAGTGCGTTGTACTTCTTGGCCAGCGTGGTGATCTGGTCCAACGGTGCGATGAAGCCATCCATGGAGAACACGCCATCGGTGGTGATCAGTTTGGTCTTGCAGCCCGCGGCATCGGCCGCCTGCAGCTGCGCTTCCAGGTCCGCCATGTCGCAGTTGGCATAGCGGAAGCGCTTGGCTTTGCACAGGCGTACGCCATCGATGATCGAGGCATGGTTCAGCGCGTCGGAAATGACCGCATCCTCTTCGCCCAACAGCGGCTCGAACAGACCGCCGTTGGCGTCGAAGCAGGCGGCGTAGAGGATGGTGTCCTCGGCGCCGAAGAATTCCGCGATCTTCGCCTCCAGCTGTTTGTGCAGATCCTGGGTGCCGCAGATGAAGCGCACGCTGGCCATACCGAAGCCGTGCGTGTCCAGCGCGTCCTTGGCCGCCTGGATGATGTCCGGGTGGTCGGCCAGGCCCAGATAGTTGTTGGCGCAGAAATTCAGCACCTTGCGGCCGTCGGCCAGTTCGATCTCGGCGGACTGCGGGCTGGTGATGATGCGTTCGGCCTTGAACAGACCCTGGGCGCGGATCGATTCCAATTCGGCAGCGTAATGCTGGGTCAAGGCGGGATCGGTGAGGGCGGAAGAGGTCATGGCGCTCGGCGGTCGGGAAAGGCGGTCAGTTTAACAATTGCTCGCCTGGAGACGTTTTGCAGCCTGTTCATGCCAATCCGGCATAAGCGGCGGCCCTCTATTCATTTCCCCCGGTGATTGTGCATCCGCAGCATCTACATTCCGGCCCGGATGGGGTCAACCGAGGGGAAGCCAGACAATGCGAACGCGATCGGAACGGACTAGGGGCAAAGGGCAGGGCGCAGTTTTGCTGGGCGTTCTGGCCTGTTCTTCGCTGTCCGCTCCGTTGCTGGCGCAGGAAAAACTGACGGTCGAGCAGCTGCAGCAGCGGCTGGAGGCGCTGGAACGGCGCGTCGGCGGCAGCGCGGCCAGCGAGTCCGGAGAAACCCAGGCCGAGCCCGGCCTCGCCGATCTAGATCAGCGTTTGCGCATCCTGGAGCGCAAGTTGGAACTGCAGCAGGAAGAGCAGGTGGCCAAGGCCAAGGAAGCGCCGGTGATCGCGGTCAACGACAAGGGCGCTTCCTTCAAGTCGGCCAATGGCGATTACGAAATCAAGATCCGCGGATTGCTGCAGGGCGACGGCCGCTTCTTCCTGGATGGGGTGCCTGCGGGTAACAACGACACCTTCCTGTTGCGTACCGCACGGCCGATCATCGAAGGCTCCCTGGGCAAGCTGGTGGGCTTCCGCTTCACGCCGGAGTTCGCTGGCGACAGCGCCACCATCGTCGATGCCTATGTGGATCTTCGTTTCAATCCGGCTTACACGGTGCGTGCGGGTAAGTTCACTTCGCCGGTGGGGCTGGAGCGCCTGCAGTCTTCGTCGGCGCTGTCCGAGGTGGAGCGCGCGCTTCCCAGCGAGCTGGCGCCCAATCGCGATATCGGCGTGCAGCTGCAGGGCGACGTGGCCGAGGGCCGCTTCGGCTACGCGATCGGCGTATTCAACGGCACCGTCGATGGCCGCGACGCGGTCACCACCAATCCGGACAACGAGTTCGAATATGCCGGGCGCGTGTTCTTCGAACCGTTCAAGAACGACGCCAACGCGCTGTCCGGGCTGGGCTTCGGTATCGGCGCCAGCGTCGGCGACAAGCGCGGCAGCGGCAACAATTTCCTGCCGCGTTATCGCACGCCGGGCCAGGTGCAATTCTTCAACTACCGCGCCGCCGCGCTGGCCGATGGGCAGCAAAGCCGTCTCTCGCCGCAGGGCTACTACTATCGCAATGCGTTCGGATTGCTTGCCGAGTACATCGTGTCGAAACAGGAAGTCAGCATCGGTGGCGTGCGCGAAGAACTGTCCAACAAAGCCTGGCAGGCAACCGCCAGTTACGTGTTGACCGGCGAGGACGCCAGCTACCGCGGTGTGGTCAAGCCGTCGCATCCGTTCAGTCCCGGCACCGGCGGATGGGGTGCGTTCGAAGTGGTCGGACGTTATGGTGTACTGGAAGTGGACGACGACGCGTTCCCGTTGTTCGCCGATCCCGCAGTATCGGCAAGCGAAGCCGCTTCCTGGACCGTGGGTCTGAACTGGTACCTCAATAGCAATCTCAAGCTGGTGTTGAATTACCTGCATACCAGCCTCGAGGGCGGAGCGGCGAGCGGCGCCGATCGCGAAGATGAAAAAGCCGTGTTCACACGCCTGCAAGTAGCCTTCTGAGAAAACGGAGCCCCCCATGAAAATCTCCTTCATTCCACTGCCTCTCCGGACCCTGTTGCTCGCCTTCGGCCTGACCGTGGCGGCCGGCGCGATTGCGAAAGACGTGGAACTGCTCAATGTTTCCTACGATCCCACCCGCGAGCTCTATCGCGATTTCAATGCCGCCTTCGCCAAGGACTGGCTGCAGAAGAAAGGGCAGAAGGTGCAGATCGAAACTTCGCATGGCGGTTCCGGCAAGCAGGCGCGCGCGGTGATCGACGGCCTGGAAGCGGATGTGGTGACGCTAGCGCTGGCCTACGACATCGATTCCATCGCCCAGCGTGCGAAACTTTTTCCGGCCAACTGGCAGAAGCGCCTGCCCGAAAACAGCGCGCCATACACGTCCACCATCGTATTCCTGGTGCGCAAGGGCAACCCGAAGAAGGTCAAGGACTGGCCTGATCTGCTGCGTCCCGGCGTATCGGTGATCACGCCTAACCCCAAGACTTCCGGCGGCGCGCGCTGGAACTATCTCGCTGCATGGGCTTATGGTCTGAAAATCTTCAAGGGCGATGAGACGAAAACCCGCAACATGGTGCGCGCGCTGTTCCGCAACGTGCCGGTGCTGGATACCGGCGCGCGTGGTTCCACCACCACGTTCGTGCAGAACGGAATAGGCGATGTGCTGTTGGCCTGGGAGAATGAGGCGTTCTTGTCCGTCGAGGAGCTGGGCCCCGACAAGTTCGAGATCGTAGTGCCGAAACTCTCGATCCTGGCCGAGCCGCCGGTGGCGCTAGTGGACAAGAACGTAGACAAGCACGGCACCCGTGAAGTGGCGCAGGCGTATCTGCAATATCTGTATTCGCCAGAGGGACAGAAGATCGCGGCCAAGCACTACTATCGTCCACGTTTTCCGCAATATGCGGACCCCGCCGACATCGCGCGTTTTCCCAAGGTGGAGCTGGTGACGATAGACCAAGTATTCGGCTCGTGGGCCAAGGCCCAGGCTACGCATTTCGCCGACGGCGGAGTATTCGATCAGATACAAGCGGAAAAATAGTTGATGGCAGCGGAGTCAGCATCGATCGGGCGCCTCCGGCGCAGGCGCGTCTTGCCGGGGTTTGGCTTGAGCCTGGGCTATACGCTGGCCTGGCTGGGCCTGATCGTGCTGATTCCGCTGGCCGGTCTTTTCGTTAAGGCGGGCGGCCTGGGCTGGCAGGGTTTGTGGAATATATGGACCGAGCCGCGGGTGCTGTCGGCGCTGAAGCTCAGTTTCGGCACCGCGCTGGCTGCGGCCGCGTTCAACGCGCTGATGGGCACGCTGGTGGCATGGGTGTTCGTGCGCTACCGATTCCCAGGCAAGCGGATCTTCGACGCGATGATCGATCTGCCATTCGCGCTGCCGACCGCAGTGGCGGGCATCGCCCTGACCTCGCTGTACGGCCCGTCGGGTTGGATCGGGCGTTGGTTTGAAGCCATAGGCGTCAAGGTGGCTTACACGCCGCTGGGAATCACCGTGGCGTTGATATTCGTCGGTCTGCCTTTCGTGGTGCGTGTGGTACAGCCGGTGCTGGCTGAAGTGGAGCGCGAGCTGGAGGAAGCCTCGGCCACGCTCGGCGCAGACCGCTGGCAAACGGTGACCCGGGTGGTGCTACCGGCGTTGTGGCCGGCGATCCTGGCGGGTTTCGGTTTGGCGTTCGCGCGCGGCGTGGGCGAGTACGGTTCGGTGATCTTCATCGCCGGCAACTTGCCTGGATTCACGGAAATCGCGCCGCTGCTGATCACTTTCCGCTTGGATGAGTACGACTACGCCAGCGCCACCGCCATCGCGCTGGCGATGCTGCTGCTGTCGTTCCTGACCTTGTTTGCGATCAACACGCTGCAGTCGAAGCTGACGCGGCGGGGGCGTTAAGATGAGCGAGGCCATTTCCGCCGTCATTGCGTTCCCTTCGGAGAATCCGCAGCTGTACACCCAAAGTGCCAGCGAGAGCGCCCGCGACAGTACCCACAAGCGGCGCGCCATCGCCTCGACCACCGAACCGCGCGGGATCCAGGTGCTGTTGATCGCGGTCGCCTTGCTTTTCTTGCTCGGCTTCCTGCTGTTGCCGTTGGTGTTGGTGTTCGTGGAAGCGCTGAGCGGCGGTGTGCAGGCGTTCGTCTCGGCGATCACCGAAGCCGATGCATTGGCCGCAATCAGGCTGACCCTGCTCGTCACTGCCATCGTGGTGCCCCTGAATCTGGTATTCGGTATCGCTGCGGCATGGGTGGTCAGCAAGCACGAGTTCCGCGGCAAGCGTTTGCTGGTGAGCCTGATAGACCTGCCGTTCGCGGTGTCGCCGGTGGTGGCGGGCCTGGTGTTCGTGCTGATCTTCGGCGCGCAGGGCTGGGCCTGGCCGCTGATCAACGAAGGTTGGCATTTCGCGTTGCCGTGGCTGGGGGAATTCACCCTGCAATTGCCGAAGATAATCTTTTCCACGCCAGGCATCGTGCTCGCCACGACTTTCGTGACTTTCCCCTTCATCGCGCGCGAGTTGATGCCGCTAATGGAGCAGCAAGGCACCGATGAAGAGCTCGCCGCGCTCAGTCTGGGGGCCAGCGGTTGGCAGACCTTCTGGCGAGTGACTCTGCCCAACATCCGCTGGGCGCTGTTGTACGGCGTGTTGCTGTGCAGCGCACGCGCGATGGGCGAATTCGGCGCGGTGTCGGTGGTCTCTGGCCACATCCGCGGGCGCACCAACACGCTGCCGTTGCACGTGGAAATCCTCTACAACGACATCGGTCAGAGCAGCTACGGCGCCGCGTTCGCGGTGGCCTCGCTGCTTGCGCTCAGCGCGCTGGTCACCCTGATCCTGAAGGCTTACTTGGAATGGCGGCACGGCGAATCGCTGGCCGCCAACCATCGTCACTGAGACTGCATCCCATGACCATACGCATAGAAAACCTGAGCAAGCGCTACGGCGATTTCGTCGCATTGGAAGACATCAGCCTCAACGTGCGCGAGGGCGAACTGCTTGCGCTGCTGGGCCCTTCCGGTTCTGGCAAGACCACGCTGTTGCGGACGATTGCGGGCCTGGAGCCTGCCGATGCGGGGCGCGTGCTGCTGACCGGCGAAGACGCCTCGCAGCTGAGCGTGCAGGCGCGCAGGGTGGGTTTCGTGTTCCAGCATTACGCCCTGTTCCGGCATATGAACATCCGCGAGAACATCGCCTTCGGCTTGCGCGTGCGCCGCGGCGAAGCGCGCTGGCCGGAGGCACGCATCCGCGAACGGGTGAGCGAACTGCTTTCGCTGGTGCAGCTGGAAGGGCTGGAATCGCGTTATCCCTCGCAACTCTCCGGCGGCCAGCGCCAACGCGTGGCCTTGGCGCGTGCGCTGGCCATCGAGCCGCGGGTGCTGCTGCTCGACGAACCTTTTGGCGCGCTCGATGCGCAGGTGCGCCGCGACCTGCGCCGCTGGTTGCGCGAGCTGCACGACCGCACCGGGCTGACCACGGTCTTCGTCACCCACGATCAGGAAGAGGCGCTGGAACTGGCCGACCGCGTGGCGATCCTCAACCAGGGCCGCATCGAGCAACTCGGCACGCCGGCGGAAACTTACGACCAACCGGCCAGCCCCTTCGTGTATTCCTTCGTTGGCGCGGTCAATCGCCTGCCGGGCGAGTGGCGCGATGGACGCTTGCAGGTGGCTGGACTTGATCTGGCGGGGCCGGCTGGCGATTCGGGCAGCGGAAGCGTTGAACTGTACGTAAGGCCCGAGCACCTGCAACTCACGCAGGCGGGGGAGGGTTGGACGGCCACAGTGCTGGGCAGCCAGCGCAGCGGACCTCGCCAAAGATTGTGGGCGCGGCTGCATAACGGCGATGCGGAAGTGGAAGTGGAACTGCCTGCGGGACCTGCGGCGCCGGTTCACATCGCCGGTGCCGAAGTCAGGCTGGCGCCGGTCCAATATGGGGTTTTCCCCGGTTGATTCAGGTAAGGCGGCCAGTCAGTAATTTTTATCCAGACTTTATGCGCCGAACACTTGACGGGGCTAATCGAACACTTGACGGGGCTAATGTTGCGTCGCAATATCAAACCGGTTAAAAAACCGTGAATTTGCCATTGCGGGCTCGTGACACTGGGCTCGGACTGCAACCCCCCAACCAGGAGAACCCGGATGAAGTCAGTCAAGCTAAGTATTGCTCTCGCGGCCGCATTGTTGGCGACGCCGTTTGTGTCGTTTGCTCAGGAAGCCGAAGCGCCCGCAGCCGAAGAGGAAGCCTCCTCGCCGTGGGCCATCTCGCTGGCCGCCACCACCGATTACGTGTTCCGTGGTGTGTCGCAGACCGACAACGGCCCGGCCTTCCAGGCGGGCGTTACCTACAGCGCGCCGTTCGGCATCTATGCCGGCGTGTGGGGTTCCAACGTTGATTTCGGCGGTACCGGCGGCTTTGAGACGGACTATTACGTCGGCTGGAACAAAGATCTCAGCGACAGCTGGAATCTTGACCTCGGCGCCACCCGCTACACCTATTCGGGTGATGGTGGCTTTAGCGGCGACTATGACGAAATCATCGGCAAGATCACCTGGAGTGGTCCGATCACTGTCACTGGCCTGGTGGCTTATGCCCCCGACTACGGCGATCTGACCCCGAAGGCGAAGGAAAGCTATGCCAATCTGACGGCCTCGTACGGCATCGGCGAAACCGGGTTCACCGTAGCGGCAGGGGTGGGTTACACCTCGGTCGATTACGGCGACGAAACCATCGAAGGCGAAAAGGTCGATTATGGCGTTACGGACTACTTCGACGGTTCGGTTTCCGTGTCGAAGGGTTTCGGTCCCGCCACTGCAACCTTGGGCTACTACGACACCTTCAGTTCGGATGCCGACGAACTGCGCGACAACGGCACCGACAACTACAAGCCGGGCCTTGTGCTGACCGTAGCGGTTGCGTTGCCGTAAACCATTCAAGCCGTTTGAACGAAAAGGGCGCCGCAAGGCGCCCTTTTTCTTTGATGATTCGTAAAGCCGGTTTCCTCGGCTATTTTTGCTTCAACAAGGCAACAGTGGGTGAGCGAGCTCAGCACGATGGCGCTTGGTCAATTCCAGCTCAAAACCACCTTGCCGGCCTTGCCCGCTTCCATCAGGTCGAAGCCCTTCTGGAAATCGTCGATTGGCATCTGATGGGTGAGCACCTTGCCCAACGGGAAACCGCCCAGCACCAGCTGCGTCATCTTGTACCAGGTCTCGTACATCTTGCGGCCGTAGATGCCTTGCACGGTGAGGCCCTTGAAGATGATGCGGTCCCAGTCCACGCCCGCGCCCTTCGGCAGGATGCCGAGCAGCGCGATCTTGCCGCCGTGGTACATGCAATCGAGCATGTCGTTGAACGCGGTGGGATTGCCGCTCATTTCCAGACCCACGTCGAAGCCTTCCATATGCAGGTCGGCCATCACGTCCTTCAGTGACTGCTGGGCCACGTTGACCACGCGGGTGGCGCCCATGTCGGCGGCAAGCTTCAGCCGAAAATCGTTGACGTCGGTGACCACTACGTTGCGTGCGCCGATGTGCTTGCAGATACCGGCGGCGATCACGCCGATCGGGCCGGCACCGGTGATCAGCACGTCCTCACCGACCACGTCGAACTCCAGCGCGCAGTGCGCGGCGTTGCCGTACGGATCGAAGAACGCTGCGAGTTCGCTGGGGATCTGGTCAGGAATCGGCCACAGGTTACTGGCCGGCATCACCATGTATTCGGCGAAAGCGCCGTCGCGGTTCACGCCGATGCCCACAGTGTGCGGACACAGATGCGGACGGCCGCCGCGGCAATTGCGGCAGTGGCCGCAAACGATGTGGCCTTCGGCGGAAACGCGCTGACCCAGCGCATAGCCGCTAACACCCGGACCCATCTCCACGATGCGGCCCACGAATTCGTGGCCGATCACCAGCCCCGGCTTGATAGTGCGCTGGCTCCAGTCGTCCCACAGGTAGATGTGCAGGTCGGTGCCGCAGATCGCGGTCTTCTCCAACTTGATCAACACTTCGTTGGGGCCGGGCTGCGGCACGGGCACCTGCTCCATCCAGATCCCCTTGCCCGCTTCCCGCTTGACCAGTGCTTTCATCGTTTGCGCCATGACGGTGCGGGCCCTGCCTTTAGAGAGGGCGCGAATTATACGCCGCCGCCCCTGGCGGTCCGTTGACCCCTCCCTGCCATAAGTCATGAGGCTGGCGGCGGACGGGCTGGCTACAATCCAAAGCCCATGATCTGCAAGGAATTGCTTGTGCGTTTGACCCTGCTAGCTGTTTCGCTCGCCGCCACCGCCGCAATTCAAACGGGCGTGGCCCAGGCCGCCGAAGGCATGTGGGTGCCGCAACAGCTACCCGAGATCTCCGGGCCGTTGAAGAAGGCGGGCCTCAAGCTCAGTCCCAAACAGCTGGCCGATCTGACCGGCGACCCGATGGGCGCGGTGGTGGCGTTGGGCGGCTGCACCGCCAGCTTCGTCTCCCCGCGGGGACTGGTGGTCACCAACCACCATTGCGCGTATGGCGCCATCCAGTTGAATTCGACCGCCGAGAAGAACCTGATCAAGCTCGGCTTCAATGCAACCGTCCCAGGCGCTGAAGTCAGCGCGGGTCCTAATGCGCGCATTTTCGTCCTGGACTCCATCAAAGAAGTCACCGCCGACGCCAAGGCCGCCATCGCGTCGGCCGGCGGAGATCCGCTGGCACGAACCCGCGCGCTGGAAGCATTCGAGAAAAAGCTCATAGCGGAATGCGAAGCCGAAGCCGGCTTCCGCTGCCGTCTTTTCAGTTTTTCCGGCGGCAACACCTACCGGCTGTTCCGCAACCTGGAAATCAAGGACGTGCGCCTGGCCTATGCGCCGCCTAGCGGTGTGGGCAAGTACGGCGGCGACATCGATAACTGGATGTGGCCGCGTCATACCGGCGATTTCGCCTTCTATCGCGCCTACGTGGGCAAGGACGGCAAGCCGGCCGCGTATTCGGCCGACAATGTGCCCTACCAGCCCAAGCGCTGGCTCAAGTTCGCCGACAAACCGCTGGGTGCGGGCGACTTCGTGATGGTGGCCGGCTATCCCGGATCGACCAACCGCTACGCGCTGGCCAGCGAATTCGACAGCACCGCCAGTTGGACGTATCCGACCATCGGCAAGCACTACAAGAATCTGATCGCGATGGTGGATGCGGCGGGCAAGAAAAATCCCGATATCCAGGTGAAGTACGCCAGCACCAGGGCCGGCTGGAGCAACACCAGCAAGAACTACGAGGGCCAGCTGGCCGGCTTCGAGCGTATCGATGCCGCCTGGCAAAAACATGCAGATGAGGAAGCGGTATTGGCGTGGCTGCGCAGCCGCGGCGGGCAGGGGACCGCGGCGCTGTCGGCGCATGACGAGCTGATCGAACTGGGCGAAAAGGCCAAGGCCACGCGGGAACGCGATTATGTCGTCGGCCAGCTCAACGGCACCGCCATACTCGGTACCGCGATCCAGTTGTATCGCCTGTCCATCGAACGCGAAAAGCCGGACGCCGAGCGTGAAGCGGGTTACCAGCAGCGCGACTATCCCTCCATCGAAGGCGCACAGAAGCAGCTCGAACGCCGCTACGTGCCCGCAATGGAGCGACAGCTGCAGCAATACTGGCTGCGGCAATATGCGCAGTTGCCCGCCAAGCAGAGACTGGCCCCGATCGATAAATTCCTGGCCGGTAGCAAGGAACAAAATCTCACCCGCGCGCTGGACCGTTTCGCCAAGACCAAGCTGGGCAGCACCGACGAACGTTTGAAGTGGTTCAAGGCCGATCGCAAAGCTTTCGAATCCAGCACCGATCCGGCCATCCAATACGCCGTCGCGGTGATGCCCGCGCTGCTCACGCTGGAGGAGGAGCGTAAGACGCGCGCCGGCGAGGCTCTGCTGGCACGGCCGATCTATCTGCAGGCGGTGGCCGACTATCGCAAGAGCAAAGGCGAGTTCGTCTATCCGGACGCCAACCTGTCGCTGCGCATCACTTTCGGCAATGTCACCGGCTACCAGCCCAAGGATGGAGTGGAATACGCACCATTCACCACCGTCGAAGGCGTCGCCGCCAAGGCCACCGGCGTGGAGCCATTCGACGCGCCGCAGGCCTTGCTCGATGCAGTCAAGGCCAAGCGTTACGGGGGCCTGGAAGACAAACGCCTGGGCACCGTGCCGGTGGATTATCTGTCCAATCTAGACATCACCGGCGGCAACTCCGGTTCTCCGGTGCTGGATGCGCAAGGCAAGTTGGTGGGTCTGGCTTTCGACGGCAACTGGGAGTCGGTGAGTTCCAACTGGGTGTTCGATCCGAAGATGACGCGCATGATCTCGGTCGATGGCCGCTACGTGCGCTGGATCATGCAGGAGGTCTACCCAGCGCCGCAGTTGCTCAAGGAGATGGGCATCGCGCGCTGAATGACGCGAGCATCGTCTCGCCCATGGCAGTCAACGGTCGGGAGCTGACCTCGGTTGGCTTGCCGGCGTGCTGCGGCACGTTCTGAGGTCATGGCGCTTTGGGCTTGCTGCGGCGCGGTATCATTCGCTCCCGTCGTCGTTTCGGTCTCCGCAACGCCCGGCTTCACCCCCACACGGATCCCCCTCCCGCATGCGCATCCTGCTTGCCCGCCACGGCGAAACGCCGTGGAACGCTGAAGGCCGTTATCAAGGCCAGATCGATATCCCCCTATCGCCCATCGGCGAGTCGCAAGCCGCTGCGCTAGGCGTCCGCCTCGCAGATGTGAACCTCACCCGTGCGGTGGCCTCGCCGCTGTCGCGTGCACGCCGCACCGCCGAATTGGCGCTGGGCGAAGCGCGCGTTCCGATGCTGACCCTCGATCCCGATCTGCAGGAAATCGCACACGGCGAATGGGAAGGCCTGCTGGCCAGCGAAATCGACGATAAGGATCCCGCCCGCCTACGTGCCTGGCGCGAGGAACCCGAAACCGTGCTGATGCCCGGCGGCGAATCCTTGCGTCAGGTGTTGGACCGTTCCTGGCAGGGGCTGGCGCGCGCAGCCGACGGTCTGGGCGATGGAGACACACTACTGGTCGTCGCCCACGATGCGGTCAATCGCGTGATCCTGTGCCGCATTCTAGGTCTGCCCTTGTCCAAGCTCTGGAGCTTCCGCCAGGCGCCCACTACGCTCAACCTGCTGGAAGGCCCCGACGTGGACCATCTGGAAATCGTCCGCCTCAACGATTGCGCGCACCACACGCCGTTCTTCGGCGAAGCGGTGCATCGGGCGCTATAGCTAGCGGTTTAAAAAAACAATATGGAGATGTCGATGAGGCTTGGTCTTTTGTTGATGCAGGTAGTGTTTGCGTTGATTTGTTCCGCCTCTGCGAACCTGCATGCCTCTGAAGGTGCCACGGCATGCTCGATAGAGCAGGCCGGGATGAACCAGCCGCCCGTATATCCTGAGTCGGCCAAGGATTTACATGTTGGTGGCTTGGTGATCCTCTTGGTTGATACGGACCATTGCGGGCGTGTGGTAAATGTGCAGGTCGAAAGTTCTTCAAAGAGCCGTGACCTGGATGACGCTGCGATGGCGGCGGTCAAAGGGTGGAAGGTATTTCCCGGAGCCCAATACGGGGGAAAGCCGTCAAGACTGCGTTTGCCTATCGATTTCCAGTCCGACCACACGTCGGCCGAATCAGCATCCGCGATATCCCCTGAACTGCGGCGAATGGTGATTCAATGGAAGAATAGCCAGGTGGTTGAGATTTCGATGAATGCCGATGGCACATTGCCAGGATATATCCCGGATGGTTTGGCGGTCAGTCTGCCGAACATTGCCGAAAACATGGCTTTGCTCCGCCGCGAGGGCGCACGTGAGAAGGGCGAGGAAGGGATCGAGGTTTATTCACTGAATACAAGTTACGGCCGGACTTATTGGGAATATTTCGAGAAGGGCTGGTTGTTCTCTCCTGCACTGGTTAGGAGGAGGTTGGTTTCCGATGGGAAGAAGGCTTATTGGGTTGCCAGTTGGTTGTGTGAAGCAGGCCAAGAATCTTGCGCAAAGCTTGTGAAGTTTCTTGAGGGATTTCCGACGCAAACGGCATTGCCGCCCCCTCCCAAACCCCCGCAACCTTTTTGGATGAGGTCTGAATGACCGTCTGCCAGAGTTTGATGCCGATCTGACATGAGTGTCGATGCTGGAACCTCCGTGGTGCTCAACGATTGGCTTTCCTATATTGAGCAGCTCCACTCTAGATCGGTCGAGCTGGGATTGGATCGTGTGGGTGCAGTTGCGGGTCGCCTTGACATCGATCGGCCAGCGAAACACGTCATCATTGTCGGCGGCACCAATGGCAAAGGCTCCACCGTAGCCTTCATCGAAGCTATCGCCCGTGCGGCCGGATTGAAGGTCGGCACTTACACTTCGCCACATCTGCTTCGCTACAACGAGCGTGTGCGCATCGAGGGACGCGAGGCCAGTGATGAAGAGCTGATCGCAGCATTCGAGGCGGTGGAAGCGGCGCGATCGAGCCCCTCTCCCGACGGGAGAGGGGTTGGGGTGAGGGTATGGCGAAGTGGGGATGCCCCAGATCGCGATCCAACACCATCCCCACCCAACCCTCTCCTTGAAGGGGAGGCCTCCGGCGTACCACTCACCTATTTCGAGTTCGGAACGCTCGCTGCACTCTGGTTGTTCCAGCGGTCCGAACTCGACTTGGCCGTCCTGGAAGTCGGACTCGGCGGCCGTCTCGACGCGGTCAACATCATCGATCCGGACGTCGCCGTCATCACTACGGTCGATATCGACCATGTCGACTGGCTGGGCAACGACCGCGAAAGCATCGGCTATGAGAAGGCCGGAATCGCGCGGCCATGGAAACCGCTGGTGCTGGGCGAGATCGACTCGCCTTCCAGCGTGCTACGCCACGCCTATGCCATCGGCGCCAATGCGGTACGTCTGGGCAGCGATTTTTTCCATGAACCGGTGGACGAATTCCATTGGCGCTGGCGCGATGCCGGTTTCGAGATCGAACTGCCGAATCCTTCCCTGAGCGCGCCTGTGCAACGCGTCAATGCGGCCATCGCAATCGCGGCGCTGCGCGCCCTGGATATCGAGTTGCCCGATGCTGCATTCGCCGAGGGCGTAGCTTCGGCGATGATTCCGGGAAGATTGCAACGCTTCGACCTGCAAGGCACTGCAGTAATCGTGGACGTGGGCCACAACCCGCAGGCGGCTCGCGAACTGGCGGCATGGTTGCGGGCCGAACCCGTACAGGGGCGCACCTTGGCGGTGTTTTCGGCGCTGGCAGATAAGGACGTGGCGGGCGTGGTCGCAGCTCTGGAGCGCGAAGTGTCGGCTTGGTTTCTCGCGGGGCTGGAAAGTGTCGGGGCTCGCGGACAATCGGTGGATGCTGTGGCCGCGAAGTTGACTGGAACTGCCGCCGCGGCGGGTACCAGGCATACAAGTGTGAAAGCGGCGCTGCGTGCCGCGCAGTCGGACGCGAGCGTTGAGGACCGGATACTCGTTTTCGGCTCCTTCCATACCGTGGCCGAAGCGCTGACGATCCTGCATTCAGGTCAATGACGGCGAAGCCGTTTCGCGGCACCGTATAATTCGCACGGCATTCCCGCCGCGTCGTTTTGCGAGCCCGCATGGATACCGCCCTCAAACAACGCCTGATCGGCGCCGTCGTCCTGGTGGCGTTGGCGGTGATCTTCCTGCCGATGCTGATCAAGGGCCCCGCGCCCGACAGCGGCGTCTCGGACGTGCCGCTGGACGTACCGGCAACACCGGGCGGGCAGTACGAAACCCGTGAACTTCCTTTGGTGACGCCTGGCAACGCTCCCGCGGGTGGCGTAGTGGGCATGGAAGATGCGCCAGCCCCCGCGCCTGCGAGCGCTAGCGAAGCGGTTCCGCTCGGCACTGCGCCGGTCGCGGCGGCGGGCACGATGCTGCCGGCCAGTACCGCAGGCGGCAACTACGCGGTCAATTTCGGTGCTTACGCCACCCCGGCGGATGCCGACGCGGTCATTGCGCGGCTCAAGCAATCCTCGCTCCCCGCCTTCCGCGAACCCACCAACATCAATGGCAAGACCGCTTACCGCGTGCGGATCGGACCTTATGCCGAGCGGGCCGATGCCGAAGCCGTGCGTCTGCAGGCCGCACAAGTGCGCAGCGACGTGAAGGCGCAGGTGGTGACCCTGGATGCGCCCGCGGCGGCGTCCACGTCGACCTCGGTGCCCTTGGCAGCGGCCGCGCCGCCAGCGGTCGCCACCCAGGCTTTGCCGCCCGAACCCGCGAAACCGACGCAGGCGCCGTCTGCGGCGACACCCAAACCAGTGGCGGCAGCGCCTAAGCCGACAACGATCACGCCCAAGCCGGCGGAGCCGATCGCCAAGCCGGTCGAAGCTCCCAAGCCGGCCGCTTCCAACGTGGGTTTCGCCGTGCAGCTGGGCGCCTTCTCCCAGGCCGCCGACGCCAACGCCCTGCGCGATAAATTGCGCGCCGGCGGTTTCAGTGCCTTCGTCGAACAGGTGAAGACCGACAAGGGCACACTGAGCCGGGTCCGCGTCGGGCCGGTCGCCAGCCGCGCCGACGCCGACAAGCTGAAGGCGCAAGTTGCCGCCAAGGTGGGCATCAGCGGCATGGTCCGTCCGCATCCGTAATCGCCTGACACCCGATCGGGGCCTGGCGAAAGGTCGGCGCGTGGCAGTCCGGGAATATTCGTCTCGATGATCGACATCGTTTTATTGGTCATCATCGGCGGCTCCGTGCTGCTCGGCCTGATGCGCGGGCTGGTGGGCACATTGGTATCGACCGCCGCATGGTTGCTGGCCGGCTGGATCACTTTCCAATTCGGCGGGCAGGTCGCCTTCTGGTTGTCCGATGACGGCAAACCCACCATGGTCGAATCGTTCGGCGGCTATGCGCTGAGTTTCGTGGTGGTGATGGTGGCGGTGGCGCTAGTCGGCGCTCTCGCCAAATCCATGGTCCAGTCGGTCGGTCTGTCGGGGATGGACCGCATGCTGGGCGCAGGCCTGGGCCTGCTGCGCGGGGCTTTCCTGGCCTGCGTCCTGGTCCTGCTGATGGGTTTCACGCCGTTGCCCCGCGAGCCGTCCTGGCAACAGTCCAGCGTTCTGCCGATCTTGCTGCCCGGTGCGGGCTGGATGCGTTCCAAACTGCCGGATTGGTCCGTTCCGGAAATGGATTTTCGCAATCGGCTCCTCACGGGCGATAATGGCGGCACAGAAGCGTTGTCAGTGCCCTCGCTGGAAGGCGTCGTCCAGCAGGCAATCGATACGGCCAAAGGCGGCGTATCAGGGGAGGCGGAGGGCCGCACCCCGGCAGTCATAGAACCGGCGAATATCGAGGCCGGCGGGCAGGAGCCCGCGAACATTGAGTCGAACGGCGTCGAATCGACCGGGCAAGGCCCGGCAACGGCCGAACCGGCCAACGTCGAATCAGCAAAGCAGCGCCCTAACGGCCAGAAACGGCCCAGTTCGCAATAAACGAGCGGAGTACGTATCCATGTGCGGCATCGTCGGAATCGTCGGCAACCAGAACGTTGCGGGCCAGCTTTATGACGGGCTGACCGTCCTGCAGCACCGCGGGCAGGATGCGGCCGGCATCGCCACCGCCGACGGCACGCGCCTGCGCGTGCACAAGGACAATGGGTTGGTGCGCGACGTATTCAACCCCAAAGCGATGAGCACCCTGGAAGGCCGCGTGGGCATCGCCCACTGCCGTTATCCGACCGCCGGTTCCGAAGGACTGGACGAAGCGCAACCGTTCTACGTCAATTCGCCGTACGGCATCGCCCTGGCGCACAACGGCAACCTGATCAACACCGACGCCCTGCGCCAGGATGTGTTCGCAGAAGATCGCCGTAACATCAACACCGATTCGGATAGCGAAGTGCTGCTGAACGTGTTCGCCCACGAGTTGGACCGCCAGCGCACGCTTTCGCCCGAGACCGCGATCCGCGCCGTCGCCGGCGTGCACCGCCGGGTGAAGGGCGGCTATGCGGTGGTCAGCGTGGTGCTGGGCCTGGGCCTGGTGGCCTTCCGCGATCCGCACGGCATCCGTCCGCTGGTGCTGGGCAAGCGCGAACACAAGGAAGGCGCAGACGAGTACATCGTCGCTTCCGAATCCGCAGCGCTCGACATCCTGGGCTTCCAGCGCGTGCGCGACGTGCAGCCGGGCGAAGCCATCGTCATCACCGCGCGCGGCGAGCTGTTCTCCGAAATTTGCGCCGAGCCGCAAGAGCACGCGCCGTGCATCTTCGAATACGTGTACTTCGCGCGTCCCGATTCGATGATCGACAACGTCTCCGTGCACAAGGCGCGCATGCGCATGGGCGTGAAGCTGGGCGAGAAGATTCTGCGTCTGCGCCCCGACCACGATATCGACACCATCATTCCCATTCCCGATACCTCGCGCGATGCGGCGCTGGAAATCTCCAACGTGCTGGGCGTGAAATACCGCGAAGGCTTCATCAAGAACCGTTATGTCGGCCGCACCTTCATCATGCCGGGGCAGGGCGAGCGCGTTAAATCGGTACGCCGCAAGCTCAACCCGATCCCCCTGGAGTTCCGCAACCGCGTGGTGCTGCTGGTGGACGACTCCATCGTGCGCGGCACCACCAGCCAGCAGATCGTGCAGATGGCCCGCGATGCCGGCGCCCGCAAGGTCTACCTGGCCTCGGCAGCGCCGCCGGTGCGTTTTCCCAACATCTACGGCATCGACATGCCGGCGGTGGACGAACTGGTGGCCAACGAGCGCAGCGTCGAGGAAATCGAGAAATTCTTGGGCTGCGACTGGCTGATCTACCAGGATCTGGAAGACCTGGAAGCCTCGGTGCGCGAAGGCAACCTGGACCTGCAGCGTTTCGATTCGTCTTGCTTCAATGGCGATTACGTGACCGGCATCGAGCCCGGTTATTTCGAGCGCATCGAGTCCTTGCGTTCGGACGAAGCCAAGCGCAAGCGTCGGGTGTCGTGAAATACGTTCCGTCCGGATCGTCATCCCGGCGAACGCTGGGATCCATCTTGATCTTGCTGTTGCCTTCGCCATTGCCTTTGCTATTGGGCGTTCGAGAGCAAAGTCAAAATGGATCCCAGCGTTCGCTGGAATGACGATTCATTTTTAATGGCTTTATCACTCTTCGATGCTGCTTGGACGTGCCTTGACGCTGCTTCGCCAGACGGCAAGGTCGCGCTGACACAGGAGTACGCCGCCGCGTTCGCCCGTGGCGAACTCCACGTCGATCCCGAGGCTCCGCCGCCGCAACCTATTCGCATGCCGGGCCGTCCCGCGCGGCCGAAGTTGGTTCCGTCACGCGAGCTTCCGCAGCGCGGACTGGGCAGCGTGGAAGGCCGCGCCGCGTTCATCCACGCCATCGCCCATATCGAATTGAATGCGATCGATCTGGCCTGGGACGCCTCGTACCGGTTCCGCGGTATGCCGGCGGACTTCTATGCGGACTGGGTTTCCGTCGCCAACGACGAATCGCGACATTTCGTGCTGCTGCGCGATCGGCTGCGGGAATTCGGCTACGAGTACGGCGATTTCGATGCACATAACGGTCTGTGGGAAATGACCGAAAAAACCGCACATGACGGCATGGCCCGCATGGCGCTGGTGCCGCGCGTGTTGGAGGCTCGTGGACTCGACGTGACGCCCGGAATGATCGCCAAGCTGCGCAATGCCGGCGATAAGCCCACGGCCGAGATACTGGAATTGATCCTGCGTGAAGAAGTGGCGCACGTCGCCGCCGGATCGCACTGGTTCCGCTGGTACTGCCAGCGCGACGGCGTCGAACCGCATTCCACCTTCCGCGAGTTGTTGGCGAAATATGCAGGCCCCACGCTGCGTGGACCGTTCAATCATGATGCGCGTCTGCTGGCCGGATTCGACGCCGAAGAGATCGCAGCGTTGGAGCAGTTGTCCGCCTGAGCGGCGTGCTCCCATACGCTCCTACGGGAGCGATTTCAACCGAAAACCGCTTGCATCCACGCGCAACACTGACCCTTGTTCGTACCAGTCACCCAGTACGATTCGCCGGCATTCGCGTCCGTTGACTTGCAGATCGTGCACGGCAGGGCGATGAGTATGCCCATGGATCATCGTGTCGATACCGAAGCGCGCGAAAGTCGCCTCCACCGTCGCGGGCGTTACGTCCGTCACCGTTTCGAAGCGCACATCATTGCCGCCTTCGCGCAACTTGGCTTGGTGCGCCTGGCTGGCGGCTCGCGCCTGTGCGGCGAAGGCGAGCCGCGCCTGCAGAGGCTGCGACAGGAACTGGGCCTGCCAGGCCGGGTTGCGCGTCTGCGTACGGAACGCCTGATAAGCGACATCGTCGGTGCAGAGCAGATCCCCATGCATGAGCAGGGTGGGCTTTCCGTAGAGCACCACTACCGCCGGGTCGGGCAGGATGCGAAAGCCCGCGCGCAATGCGTAGTCCTGACCCAACAGGAAGTCGCGGTTGCCGCGGATGAAGTACACCGGCACGCCTGCATCGGCTACTTCCTTCAGGCTCGAGGCGATATAGGCGCCGGTTTCGGAAGGATCGTCATCGCCCACCCAGGCTTCGAACAGGTCGCCGAGAACGTACAAGGCCTCGGCCGATTTCGCCTCGCGCCGCAAGAAGCGGCCGAACAGTTCGGTAATCGCCGGACGGGTGGAATCCAGGTGCAGATCGGAGATGAAAAGAGTGGTCATGCCGGAAGTTTAAGGCCTCGCCTCGAAGGGGAAGGAGAAAACCCGCCCACTCCGGTAAAATCAAGCGATTCCGCATCATTGGCTTCCTCATGACCTGCCGTACCCGCTTCGCTCCCAGTCCCACCGGTTACCTGCACATCGGCGGCGCGCGTACCGCGCTGTACTGCTGGCTGGAGGCGCGCCACCGCGGCGGCGACTTCATCCTGCGCATCGAGGACACCGACCGTGAGCGCAGCACCCAGGGCGCCATCGACGCGATTCTGGAGGCGATGGAATGGCTGGGCCTGGATTACGACGAAGGCCCGATTTACCAGACTGAGCGTCTGGACCGCTATCGCGAAGTGGCCGAGCAGCTGGTCGCCGACGGCAAGGCCTACTACGCCTACGAAACCAAGGAAGAATTGGAGGCGATCCGCAACGCGGCCCAGGCCGCCGGCGACAAGCCGCGCTACGACGGCCGTGCGCGCGAGCTGAACCTGCTGCATCGCGACGACCCCAATCGCGTGATTCGTTTCAAGAATCCCCAGGCTGGCAGCGTAGTATTCGAGGACCGGATCAAGGGCCGCATCGAGATCAGCAACAGCGAGCTCGACGATCTGGTGATCTTCCGATCCGACGGCTATCCCACCTACAACTTCGCGGTGGTCGTCGACGACATAGATATGCGCATCACCGACGTGATCCGTGGCGACGACCACATCAACAACACCCCGCGCCAGATCAATATCTACGAAGCGCTGGGCGTGCCGGTGCCGCTGTTCTCGCACATGCCGATGATCCTGGACCCGGAGGGCGCTAAGCTCTCCAAACGCACCGGCGCAGCGGACGTGATGCAGTACAAGGACGCCGGCTACCTGCCGCATGCGCTGATCAATTATCTGGCGCGGTTGGGCTGGTCGCATGGCGACCAGGAGCTGTTCGGTCGCGAGGAGCTGATCCAGCTATTCTCGGTGGAAGACGTCAATTCCAAGGCCGCGCGCCTGGACATGGACAAACTGGGCTGGGTGAACCAGCACTACCTCAAGAGCGATGAGCCGGCCACCATCGCGCCGCAGCTGGAGTACCAGTTGCGCAAGCTGGGGTTGGATCCGTTCCATGGTCCTGCGCCGAGCGATGTCGTCGCCGCCCTGCGCGATCGCGTACACACGCTGAAGGAAATGGCCGAGCGCGCCGCGGTCTGGTACCAGCCGCTGGAGGTCTACGACCAAGCCGCCGTCGCCAAGCACCTGAACTCCGCTGCCGCTGCGCCGCTCAACGCCGCCCGCGATCATCTGGCCAATGCGGTGGAGTGGACGCTGGAATCGGTGTCCGCCGCCCTTCACGACACCGCCGCGGCATTGGGCCTGGGCATGGGCAAGGTGGCGCAGCCGCTGCGCGTGGCCATCACGGGCACGCAGGTCAGCCCCGATATTTCACAGACCGTGTACCTGGCCGGGCGCGAGCAGGCCTTGAAACGCATCGATGCAGCACTTATCAAGATACCTGCGGACGCATAATTCCACCCGACCATGGCCCAGAAGCACTCCTGCACCGATCCCAAGCACCACGTCGACGACGCTCATGGCTTCGTCGCGGCGGTGGAGCGCGCGTGCCAGGAGCGTGGCCTGCGCCTGACCCCGATCCGCTCGCGGGTGCTTTCGCTGATCGCCGATGCCGGCAAGCCGGTCAAGGCCTACGAACTGCTGGAGCTGGTGCGCGAAAAGAAAGGCGTCGGTGCCGATGCGCCGCCCACCGTCTACCGCGCGCTGGATTTTCTGATGGCGAATGGTTTCGTGCACAAGCTGGAATCGGTGAATGCGTTCGTGGCCTGCCATCATCCCAACAGCGACCAGCATTCGGTGCCGTTCCTGATCTGCGACCGCTGCCACAGCGCGGTGGAACTGGAGGATCGCGAAGTGGTCACGCAACTGGAAACCCGGGCTAAGGCGCTCGGCTTCCAGCCGCAGGCGCAGACCCTGGAAGTGCACGGCCTGTGCGCACGCTGCGCGGCCTAGCCACGCTTTTCGTAGGAGCGACGCAAGTCGCGAAACAGTGAAGGTTTCAGGGCTTCGCGGCTTGCGCCGCTCCTACAACAACAACGCGTGGCGATTTCTCGCGGATAGGCAGGTTCGCCGCCGCCGCGATCAGTGCCAATGCGATGTCCGCGTACCACATCCACGTGTAATCGCCGAACTTCTCGATCGCCACGCCGCCCAACCACGCGCCGAAGAACCCGCCGATCTGGTGCGACAGCAAGGTCAGGCCGAATAGCGTGCCCAGATAGCGCGGACCGAACAATTTCCCGATCAGCCCCGCCGTCGGCGGCACCGTCGCCAGCCAGGTGAAGCCCAACGCTGCGGCGAAGATATAGAACGTCATCGGCGTGGGCGGCGATAGCAGATAAATCACGATCATCGCCGCGCGGCTGGCATACATCGCGGCCAGTATCAGCTTCATGCGGTAACGCTGGCCCAGCGCGCCGGCGGCCAGACTGCCCAGTACATTGAACAAGCCGATGAGCGCGATGGAAGCGCCCGCGACGCCGGGTTGCAAACCGCATAGCGCGATCTCACCGGGCAAGTGCGTGACCAGGAAAGCGATGTGGAAACCGCAGGTGAAAAAGCCCAGGTGCAGCAGCCAATAACTGCGGTCGCGCAAAGAAATGCGCAGTTGTTCGCGGAGAGTAATTTCCGCCGGTGGTGCCGCGACTGCGCTCGTATCGGCCGAAACTGCGGGAGCAGGCTTGCGCCGCAGCGGCCAAGCCAGCGGCAGCGTCAGCAGAGAAGCGGCGGCCAGCCCGAACATCGCCACGCCCCAACCAGCCGCGCTGATCGCCAGTTGCACCAGCGGCGCGAACACGAACTGTCCCAGTGATCCGCCGGCATTGATGAAACCAGCCGCGAACGAGCGCTTCTCCGGCGTTAGCCGCGAAGCGGTGGCGCCGATCAGGATGGAGAAACTGCCGGCGCCCGCACCTGCCGCGGTCAGCAGCCCCAACGTAAACATAAGCCCCCACTGCGAGGACATGAACGGCGTCAACGCCATGCCCAGGGCGAGCAGGATGCCGCCGGCGACCAGAATGCGGGTCGAACCCTGCTTGTCGGCGATGGCGCCGAACACCGGCTGCACCGCACCCCATACGAACTGCCCGATCGCCAACGCGAAGCTGATCGCGGCGATGCCCACGCCGGTGGATTGATGGATGGGCTGCACGAACAAGCCGGTAGTCTGGCGTGCGCCCATAGTGATCATCAGCATGGCCGCCGCGGTCAGTAGCAATCCCCAGTGCATCGTCGGTGCGTTACGCGTATTCGGTTGAGCGTTCATGCGGCGACCCCGGGCGACTGGCGCAGTGCGTTATTCAGAAGATCCAGATCCTTGCGCAGACGATCGGTCCTGGCGGCGCCGTAAAGCGCTTCGATGCGTTGTTGCGCGCGCAACCAGTACGGCTTCGCGCTGGTGATGCGCCTGCGTCCGCTAGCGGCGATCGAAATCAGTCGCTGCCGCGCGTCTTCGCCGCGCGACTCCTTCAGCCAACCCGCTTCCAGCAGCGGCTTCAGGTTGCGGGTCAGAGTGGTGCGTTCCATGCCCAGCGAATCGGCCAGTTCGCCCAGCAGGCAATGGCCGCCGTGCTCTGCATGGCGCAGGATGGAATATTCGTTGAGGCTGAGGCCGACCGCAGCGAGCTCATGATCGTATATCTGCGAAACCTGGCGCGCGGCGCGGCGCAGGCGGAAACAGGTGCACACGCTTTCAGAAGGAGAGGGCATTTGGGTACGCCTGCGCCAAGGTTCGGTTATTTAAGTGTATATGCACATGTTCTGTCAACAAAAAGGCGGCTGCCTGTTCGGACAGCCGCCTTTTCGGTCATACCTACGTGGTCAGAAGAACAGGCGGATGCCGGTGGAGAAGTTGCGGTCAGGCAATACCACCGAGTCCTTCAGGAAGGAGGTGTGCACGCGCGCGGTCTCGCCGGTCAGGTTGCTGCCGTCCAGGAACAATTCCCATGCGGTATTGCCCTGATCGTGGTGGTAGGCCACATGCGCATCGACCAAGGTATAGCCCGCGGTCGGGGTTTCGTTCACCGCCACTTTGTCCTGCTTGTCGTAGCGCACCGCGCCCACCGAAGCGCGCCAGCCTTCTCGTTCCCAACGCAACTGCGTGCCGAACCGCGAAGGTGCGATCCGCGGCAGATTGCCGCCTGCCGCCAGCGTGCCGCGCACGGTGTCGCCGTAAACACGCAGATCCCAGGCGCCGTTGTCGTTGTTGGCCAGATGGAAAGTGGCCTCGCCCTCGAAACCGTGGAAACGCGCATCGGCCTGGCTCCATTGGCGGATCGGCAGTAATTCGCCTTCCTCGAATTCGACTTGCTCGCCGGTATCGACCAGGTAGATGAAATCGTCGAAGCGGTTGTAGTAGACCGAGGCCTTGGCATCCATGAAGTCGGACTGGTACTGGAGGCCGAACTCCAACTGATTGGCCTTTTCCTTGCCCAGATCAGCGTTGCCGATCTCATAGGCCAGCGTCGCCAAATGAGGGCCGTCGGCGAACAACTCCTCCTCGGCCGGCGCGCGTTCGGCATGGTCGAGGTTGGCCGTCAGCCGCCACTGATCGTTGAGTCGCCAGCCGCCGGCCAGGGACAGGCTGAGCGGCTTGAAATCGCGCGCCGCGGCGTTCACCGGATCCGCTTCCACCTTGTCGATGCGCGCACCCAGATCCAACTGGAAGTCGTTCCAGTTCCTGCGCGCAACGCCGAAGACGCCGAAGGAGCGGGTCTGGGTTTCGGGAACGAAGGATTCCTCGCCGATCGCCGCGAAAGTGGAGTCGCTGCCTTGCACGCCCACGGCGCCCTTCCATGCCGAAGCGCCCCCGAACGCCGCTTCCACGCGGCCTTCATTGGCCTTCTTGGTGAAAGTGGTGCCGACTTCGTCGCCTTCGAATTCGATGTGGTTGTAGTCGGTGTGGCCGAAGCTGTAACGCAGGCTGCTGCCTTCGCCCCAAGGATCGGTCAGTCCGCCCTTCAGGTCGTAGCGATCCTGGCGCAGCTTCAGCCAGACGCCGCGCTCGCCGGCGGCCAGATCGCCGGGTTCGCCGGGATTGCCGTAGTCGTCCTCGAAGCGCGAAGCCGACACGCCGACGAAACCCCAGTCGCCCAACAACGAGCCGCCGACCGCACCGGTCTTGGTGTCCATGAAAGTGTTGGCTTGCTTGCCGTCCGGCGTGTCGTAGTCCTTGTTGTTGCGGTACACGGCGTCCGCGTGCAGGGCGAAGCGGTCGTTGCCGCCGTCGACGCGGACCAGGTCGGTGTTGCCCTCGTTGACGCTGTCGAAGCGCACTTCCGCGCGGCCACTGAAACCGCCTTCGATGGCCGCTTCCGGGATGCGCCCGTCGACCACGTTGACGATGCCGCCGATGGCGCCACTGCCGTAGAGCAGGGTGGAGGGGCCTTTCAACACCTCGATCTGGTCGGCCAGAAAAGCTTCCACCGCGGGCGAGTGGTCCTGGCTGACGGTGGACACGTCCTGGCTGGACAGACCATTGCTCAGCACCGCCACGCGTGGGCCATCCAAGCCGCGCAGGATCGGGCGGCCGACGCCGGGACCGAAGTTGGAACTCTGCACGCCCGGCAGGCTGGAAATAGTTTCGCCCAGGCTGGCGGCGCGGTTTTCATCCAGCCGTTCGCCGGAAAGCACTTCGGCGGGCTTGCTCAAGGCGTCGGCGCTATCCCGCAAAGGGCTGGCGGTAACGACCACGTCGTCGAGGTCCTTGATGTGGCGGTCGTTGGCGTCGCCCTCGGCATGCCTCGGATCGGTGGGCGGCGGCGCATCGGCTGAGGCGGCGGTCGCGCGCGCATCGTCGGCGGCGGTGGCGGCCCAGGAAAGTGCCGGGAAAAGGGCCAGCGCCAGGGCGATGGCAAGCCGGTGGCGGGAACGCGCGGGGAAGGGCGTGGCAGGGCTGGAGGGCATCGGAAGTCCAAGGGGGTGGGAGGGGCTTGACGGATGTTATAATATACCAACATTGGAAAGACACCCCTCCCGAAAGTCATACTCATGCACATGGATTCCCGCTTCCGCAGTCTGCTAGACCGTTTCGGCGCCACCGGCTCGATGATCTGCGCCGTGCATTGCGCGCTGACGCCGGTGCTGCTCGCGGCGATTCCGTCGCTGGGCCTTTCGGCCTGGCTCGGGGACGGTTTTGAGCGCGGTTTCGTAGTGTTCGTGACCGTGGTGGGGTTGTTCAGCCTGCTCTGGGGTTATCGCCGCCATCGCGCCTTTCGGGCCCTGAGCTTGCTGCTGATTGGCTTGGCGGTGTTGTGGGCCGGCGTTTATTACCCGCCGCTGCATCATCCGGTGGTGATACACGCGATTGTGATGACCCTGGGTGGGACCTTGGTGGGGCTGGCCCACATCGTCAATTTGCGTCTGAATCACTGGCATATTCACGATGCAAGCTGCGCGCACTGAGGCCTGCGTGATAGGCTTTGCGGCCTCGCGCGCAAGGCGCTACAGCTAAATCAGGAGCAAACCATGGGCAAAGGTGATCGCAGGACCGCCAAAGGCAAGCGCAGCATCGCTAGCTACGGCAACGCACGCACGCACGTTTCTAAGGTCGCAGTCGGTCCGGCCGCGCCTGTCGCAAAGAAGACCGTGACCAAGACGGCGGCACCGGCGAAGAAAGCCGTGGCCAAGAAGACGGTGGCCAAAGCCGGCTGATCGGCTCATCCAGGTCATTCACAAAACGCGACGCCCGGCGTCGCGTTTTTGTTTGTGGGGTCAAGATAGGCGTCTGCCGCCTGAGTAGGAGGCAAGCAAAGGATCGCCGCCCAGCCAGTAGGCGAGTTCGGCGGGCTGGCGGATGCTCCAATGCGCGAAATCGGCACGCATGCCCACCCGCAGCGCCCCACGATCCGACAACCCCAGCGCGCGCGCCGCATTGCGCGTGGCGCCACGCAGGGCTTCTTCCGGCGTAAGCCGGAAATGCGTGCAGGCCAGCGACATCGCCAGCCGCAGCGACTGCAAGGGCGAAGTGCCGGGATTGCAGTCGGTCGCCACGGCCATGGGTACGCCGTGCTGGCGGAGGGCATCGAGCGGCGGCAGCACGGTCTCGCGCAGGCAGTGGAAGGCGCCCGGTAGCAGTACCGCGACGGTGCCGGCTCGAGCCATCGCCCGCACGCCCGCTTCTGAGGTGTGCTCGACATGGTCGGCCGAAAGCCCGCCGAATTCGGCGACCAGCGCCGCGCCTTCGCCATCGCTCAACTGGTCGGCATGCAGCTTGACCGGCAAGCCCAGCGCTCGCGCAACCTCGAACACGCGCCGCGTCTGCTCCAGGGTGAAACCGATGCGCTCGCAGAACGCATCCACCGCGTCCACCAGCCCCTCGCCATGCAGGCGGGGCAGCCACTCGCAGACCGAAGCGATGTAATCGTCCGCACGTCCTACGAACTCCGGAGGCAGGGCGTGCGCGCCCAGGAACGTAGTGCGTACCGTAATCCCCAGCTCGTCGCCGATGCGCCGCGCAACCCGCAACATCTTGCGTTCGTTGTCGAAGTCCAGGCCGTATCCGGACTTGATCTCCAGTGTAGTCACGCCATCGTCGCGCAATGCGCGTGCGCGCGGCAGCGATTGCACGAACAGTTCCTCCTCGCTCGCCTCCCGCGTGGCGCGCACGCTGGAAACGATGCCGCCGCCACTGCGCGCGATCTGCTCATAGCTCACGCCGCTTAGGCGCTGCTCGAACTCGCCGGCGCGATCGCCCGCGAACACCGCATGCGTATGGCAGTCGACCAAGCCGGGAGTGATGCAGCCCTTGGCCTGGATGACATGGTGCGCCAGTTGTTCCGGCGAGGCGGGCAGGCCGGAAACGGATCCGACGAACTGCAGCAGGCCGTCGCGCCAGCCCAATGCCCCCTGCTCGATCAAACCATAGCCAGAGTCGTCGGCCAGCGTGACCAGATTGGCACCCAGGATTAATCCGTCCCAGCGCGCTGCGTCGTTGCTTTCAGTCGCCACCGCCACCACCGTCTCCGCAACTTCCGCCATCGCTGCTGCCGCAATCGCTATCCGAACCGGCGCTGTGGCTTGCGCTCGAATCGCCGCTACCGGAGCCCGAAGAATCGCGCGTCTGTCCGCGCCGGAACCGCCCGAACAGCAGGGTCAATAGAACAAAAACCACCAGGGCCAGCAGCAATAGCTTCATAGGCGTGTCAGGGAAGCGGCGACGCGTTAGCCTAGCGCAATCCGTCCCCATGCAATCGGAACCCTGCATGCAAGCCGCGCTCTCCGCCAACATCGGCCCTGCCGCCACCGAGTTGTTGTCCACGACCGCGCAGGGCGACTGGCGCATTCCCGGCATCGCCAACCTGCATTCGCACGCTTTCCAGCGCGCGATGGCGGGTCTGGCCGAACGCCAGACCCATCCTGAAGACAGTTTCTGGACCTGGCGCGAAACCATGTATCGCTTCGCCGCGCGCATGGATCCGGACAGCACTCATGCGGTGGCCACGCAGCTGTACGTGGAAATGCTGGAAGCCGGCTATACCAGCGTCTGCGAATTTCACTATCTGCACCACGCACCCGATGGCCGGCCCTACGACGATCCGGCGGCGATGTCGCACGCGCTGATCGCCGCCGCGCGCGACACCGGTATCAGGATGACCCTGTTGCCGGTGCTGTACATGACCGGCGGTTTCGATGGCCGCGCCTTGTCCGTGCGCCAGCAGCGTTTCGGCCACGATACGGAAAGCTTCCTGCGTCTGTTGCAGATCCTGCGCGCCGAGGAAAACGATTTGCTGCGGATCGGCTGCGCGTTCCACAGTTTGCGCGCGGTGCCCGAGGCGGCCATGCGCGAAGTGCTGGCGATCTTGCCGCCGGAGTCGCCGCTGCACATCCACATCGCCGAACAGATCGGCGAAGTGCAGGACTGCTTGGCGCTGCGTGGCGCGCGCCCGGTGGAATGGCTGCAGCAGAACTTCGAAGTCGATTCGCGCTGGACGCTGGTGCATGCCACCCATCTGACGCCGGTGGAAACCAAGCAGCTCGCGGCCAGCGGCGGGACCGTGGCGATCTGCCCGACCACCGAGGCCAACCTGGGCGACGGCCTGTTCCCGCTACGTGCCTATCTGGATGCGGGCGGCGCGTGGGGCATCGGTTCCGACTCCCATATCTCGGTATCGCCGGTAGAAGAGCTGCGTTGGCTGGAATACGGCCAACGCTTGGTCACGCGCCATCGCAACATCGCGGTGAATGCGGAATCCACCAGCGTCGGCGAAACGCTATTGCGCGGGGCGCTAGCCAGCACCCGTCAGGCGACGGGTCAGGACGCGGCGGACGATTTCGTCGTGCTCGATACCGATGCGGCGATCTTCGCGGGCGCGCTGGCGGACGACGTCATCGATCGCTGGATATTCAGCGGCAATCGCCCTGCGATACGCGAGGTGCATGTAGGTGGTCAGCGGGTGGTTGCCGATGGCCGCCATTCCGACCGCGACGCCATCGCGCGGCGTTACCGCCAAGTCGTGGCCGGCTTGCTTGCGGACTGAGGTCCGCTCGCTCCACAGATTGTAGGTTCCGTCGCCCCGCGGCCGTTGTTCATCGCTTGGGACTGGCGTAGGAGCGACGTGAGTCGCGACTGAAAACAAAGCTATGTGTTCGCGACTCACGTCGCTCCTACGTCGCGACCTACGCGGCTAGTGTGCGAACAGGTCGGCGGGACGGGCCAGCGCACCTTCCAGTTCCAGCAGAAACTGCTTGGTCGGCAAACCGCCGCCGAAGCCGGTCAGCGATCCATCGGCACCGATCACGCGATGGCAGGGCAGCACGATCGGCAAAGGATTGCGGCCGTTGGCCGCGCCCACCGCGCGCATCGCCGTCGGCTTGCCGACGCGCTGCGCCAGCTGCGCATAGCTGATGGTTTCGCCGTAAGGAATCGTCGCCAACGTATGCCAGACCTCGGTCTGGAACGGCGTGCCTTGCGGTGCGAGCGGGAGGTCGAACTGTTTACGTGCCCCGGAAAAATATTCGTCCAGTTGCATACGAGTGGCCTGCAACACCGCATTGTCGCCTTCGCTCCAGTCCGCAAGGCGCGACATTGGATGCCGCGGGGTGTGGAACTCGATCAACTTCAAGCCGTGCTCATCGGCTGCGAGCAGCAGCGGGTCCACGGGGCTGTCGATGAATTGATAGTGGATCATTGCGTGTTCTCCATGGCTGGAAAAACTCGTCATTCCCGCGAAGGCGGGAACCCAGCGACTTTGCTTGCTGTTGTTGATGGATACCGAAAAGAGCGAAGAGCGAAAGTCACTGGGTTCCCGCCTTCGCGGGAATGACGACTATTTTTTTCTTGCCTTCGACTTTGTTCGCGGCCAGGGGTTTGGCAAGTCCCATCGAATCCTTCCACACCTGTATCACCGCGTACGCCCGCCATGGCCGCCATGCCTGCGCGCGTGCGGTCAGCGCCTTGGCGGTCATGCGCGATCCGTCGGTCGGCACCGCCTTCTGCAAGACCAGATCATCGGCCGGGAACGCATCCGGATGCCCAAGCGCGCGCATGGCGATGTAGTTCGCGGTCCATGGCCCGATCCCAGGCAACGCCACCCAACGGGCGATGAAATCGTCCAGCATGCGTTCGCCGCGGAAATCCACGCGTTCGTCCAGTACCGCGCGTGCGACAGTGCGTACGGTGTCGGCGCGCGTGCGGGTCAGGCCGATGCGGGTAAGGTCGGCTTCGGCCAACGCTTCCGGCGTGGGGAAAAGGTGATGCAAGCCGGCAGCGAAACCTTCCGGCAACGCTTCGCCGAATTCCTGCGCCAGTCTTGCCGTGAACGTGCGCGCCGCCGCCACGCTGACCTGCTGGCCGATGATGGCGCGCATAGCGATCTCGAAGCCGTCCCAGCCGCTGGGCAAGCGCAGGCCCGGGCGTTTCTTCAACAACGGCCGCAAACGCGCGTCGTGCGAGAGCGCGGCGGCGATGGCATGCGGATCCGCATCCAGGTCGAACATGCGTCGCAGCCGATTGACGATGTCCAGCAACCGTGTCGGCGCTACGCCGTGCAGTTCGAGCTTCAAGGCGTGCTCGTTGTTCGCCCATGCGCTCACACGCAGCCATCCCGGCGCGCTGGCCGGACCGATCACGCGTGCATAGCTGTGTTCGTCCACCGATTCCACGCCGGGCAGGGCTCGTCCGCGCAGGAAATCCAGCATGGCTGTGAAGTCGTAAGGTGGCCGGTACCCCAGGCGCAACACCAGCGTGCCTTCCTGCGAGATCACGGTTTGGCGGCGCAGATCGCGTGGCGCCATCCGGTACGCTTCCAGAAAAGTGGCGTTGAATCGCCGCAGACTGCCGAAGCCCGAAGCCAACGCCACTTCGGTGATCGGCAAACTGGTTTCGGTCAGCAGCTGCTTGGCGAATAGCAGCCTGCGCGTTCCATGCACGCCGATCGGCGCGGCGCCCAGCCGATCCGTGAACAGCCTGCGCAATTGACGTTCGCCTAAGCCCACGCGTGCGGCCAGCGCCGACAGCGGTTGTTCGGCCAACATGCCCTGGTCGATCAGTTTCAATGCGCGCGCCACCGCTTCATCGCCGCGCCGCCAAGCACCGTCGCCGGGCGCCAGTTCCGGGCGGCAGCGCAGGCAGGGCCGATAGCCGGCGGCTTCCGCAGCGGCGGCATTGCCGTAGTAGGTGATGTTGACCGGTTTGGGAGAGGGGGCCGGGCACATCGGGCGGCAATAGATGCGGGTGCTTTTCACCGCGATGAAGAACAGTCCGTCGAAACGCGCATCGCGACTCAGACGCGCCTGTTCGCAGACGCGTGGGTCCAGGGTGGTAAAGGCGCCGTTGATTTCCATGCGCATAGGCTAGCATCGGTTCGCAGGCCAGACTCGCCGTTTTCGGACATCAATACTGAGTGCTAATGGTGTGCCTTGCGAACCGTTCATGGTGAGCCTGTCGAACCATGCTCTTGGCGACGGTTCGCCTTTACTTGAAAACCTCGCCAACGGCGTGGTCGACAAGCTCACCACGCACGGAGTTGGACAACGAGGTCCCGATTGCTCTCAGCTAGTCTCATTCACCCGGCCTCAGCGCAGGCAGCAACGGCGTGATGTCGCCGTCGTTTTCGCGCGCCGGAATGTCGAGCAATCTAGCCATCAGCGGATACACGTCCACATTGTCGAAGGAAGCGATCACTGCGCCTTTGCGGAAAGCGGGGCCGCGTGCGATGAAAACCGCGCGCATCGAGGGAAGCGCAGGATCGTAACCATGCGAGCCGCGAGTGACGCCGGGCGGGCGTTTGCCCACGCTGGCGGCGGGGATGGCATCCCAGCCTTCATCCATTTGACAGACGATCGGCGGCACCCGCGGATTGCGGCCGTAATGCCAGCGCGCCGGCAGTTCGCCCTTGCGCCAGCATTCGTAATGATCGTGGCGGCCGAGCAGGCGTTTTTCCGCCGCTTCCACGCGACCGGCGCGCGGTGCGATGCCCACCGACTGGCCGATGCTGATGATCGTCGCGTCTTCCATCGGCACCATGTCCTCCACCGCTACGACGTGACCGGGCAGCACGGCTGCCATGCCGTGGTCGGACACTACGATCACGTTCACCTGGTCCAACCTGCGCTTGCGCGCCAGCGCATCGATCAGGCGGCCGACGGCCGCATCCGCTTCGCGCACGGCCTCGCGCGTCTGCGGCGCATCCGGACCGTAGGCATGGCCGGCGCCATCCACCATTTCCAGGTACAGCGCGGCGAATCTCGGACGGGTGGCGACAGGCTCTTCCAGCCAGCGGGCCACGTCGTCGGCACGTCGCGTGGCGGGGACGGACTCGTCGTACTGCTGCCAACGCGTGGGGCGTATGCCATCGATCTCCGCCGCGCTGCCGGGCCAGGCCCAAATCGCGGTCGGCAGGCCGGCTTTTTCGGCGCCCACCCAAATCGGTTCGGCCCGCCACCACCGCCCATCGCCGACCGCGGCCAGATCGGCCACGCGGAAATCGCCCAACCCTTCTTCGCGCATGGTGTTGTGGACCACGCCGTGGCGATCGGGACGCAGGCCGGTGACCAGGGTGAAATGGTTGGGGAAGGTTAGGGCCGGGTAAGAAGGATTCATCCCTTCGGCACGGACTCCCTGCCGGGCCAGGCGATCCAGGTGCGGGGTGTCGCCTTTGCCCAGGTAGTCGGCGCGCAGGGCATCGATGGAAATCAGCAGCAGCGGTGCCTGCTCTAAACCGGTTTGAGCTGAACCGGTTTGATCTGAACCGGTTTGGACGGCGGCAGTCCGGGCCGGGGTGGTGGAGCAGCCCGCCAACAACAGCAAAGCGGCCAACCACGCAAGCCTGAAGAATGGCAGGTGCATAGGCGATTGTCGTGAGAATCTATGCGCCAAGCTTGGCAGACTCGGGAGTATCTCGCATGACACAGTTTCCACGGATTGCCTGCATCGCCACGCTGATACTCGCTAGTTTGGGAGTGTCGGCCGCGGAACCTGCTTCGGCCCCTGCGGAGTCGGCACGCTGCCAAGTCTGGCAACGCGAGTTGGGCTTCGCTAAATCGGTCGCCGATCGCGATGCGATCGCCTTCGCCGAGCATCTGCATCCTCAGGCGGTGTTCGGCATGGAGCGCAAGCCCAGCGTCGGCCGCGAAAAGATCGCCGCGGACTGGCAGGGCATCATCGACGGAACCGCGCTCAAGCTGGAGTGGTATCCCGATGCGGTCGCCGTGGGCGGCGACGGGCGCACCGCCTATTCCAGCGGGCCGGCGCTGTATCAGGACCCGAAAACCGGCGCGTTCCGGCATGGGCGCTTCAGGACGGTCTGGCAAGTGGACGAAGACGGTGCATGGCGGGTGATCTTCGACGACGGTAACCGTCCGGAACCTGCGGACGCGGCGGCAGTGCAAGCGTTCCGCGAAGGGAGCGGCAAGGCCTGCGACGCGGTCTGACGCGTTTATGAATGCAGACAGGCAGGGTTGCGACCGCCACAGGCCTGCAGGCGTATAACCCATGTAGCTCCCTGCATTCCGCTTACCCAGCGCGTCCATTGCGCGCAGGAGATTCACATGAAACGCCTAGCTCTTACCGCAGCCCTCCTGGGTCTGGTCTTCGCCGCTTCCGCACAGACAGCTGCGCCCGCGCAACCCACCGATCCGCAGACGGCCGACCCCGCTCCGACCGAAACATCGGCCAAGCAGGACAAGGCCGATGCGAAGAAGGACGAATGGGCGGACCGCAACTGCCTCCAATACACCGGCTCGCGGCTGATCCGTGCCGATAGCAAGGGCCGCAAGTGCGCCAACGCTACTGGCCGCTCTTACAGCAAGGAGGATATCGACCGCACCGGCGCCCTCGACCTGCGCGATGCGATCCGCAGGCTGGATCCGGCGGTGCACTGATCCGGCAGTGAGTTGATCATGATCAGAATAGGGGGAGCGCCCGGCCATGCCGGGCGTTTTGCTTTCAGGGCTCAGCAGTCTTCCGACTTGCGGGTCGCGTAACGCAGGCCGCGCCGCAGCTGCGCTTCGAACTGCGGATCTGCATACAGCTTCGCGTCGTGTCCTAGACCGGTGTACCACGCGCGCCCGCCGTCGTAGCTATGGCACCACGCGATGGGATGGTCGGCGCCCATAGTGCCGCCCTGGTAGTCGCGTTCGTCCACCGTGGCGGTTACTCGCACCGCATTGCGCGGGTTGCTGCGGTAGTTGTAGATCTCGTCGGTTACCGTCCAGGCGGCGCCCACTGGAACGCCATCGTGTTCGAACACCACTCGAGTGGTCTGCAATCCAGGCGGATGGCCCTTGAACCACGCGCCCACCAGTTCGCCGTACCACGGCCAGTCGTATTCGGTGTCGGCGGCCGCATGCACGCCCACATAGCCGCCACCGGCGCGCACGAAGCTTTCCATGGCAGCCTGCTGCGCCGCGTCCAGCACGTCGCCGGTGGTGCTGGCGAACACTACGGCGCGATAGCGCTTGAGGTTCTTCTCGTTGAAGTCGGCAGGGTCTTCGCTGTGGTCCACCTTCAAGCCTTCCTGCGCGCCCAGTCGTTGCAGCGCAGCAACCGCGGTGGGGATGGAGTCATGCCGAAAGCCGGCGGTCTTGCTGAAGACCAGTACGCGCGGTGGCGGCTGGGCCACGGCGGCGTTCAGGCAGAAGGCCAGTGAGAGAAAGGCGGTCAGTAAGGTCGGGATAGAGGGGCGCATGGGCCAAGTCTGCCACGACGCCCATCATTTCTGTGGGAGCGCCGTCCCGGCGCGAGCTTTTGCCTTGCTGTGCAGGGAGAGCTCGCGCCGGGACGGCGCTCCCACCGATCACCGATAATGGGGTTACATCTGCAACTGGATTTCCACATGTCCGATCCCCGCCACGACCCCTCCCGCGTCATCCGTGCCCCACGGGGCTCCCGGCTCACCTGCAAGTCCTGGCTCAGCGAGGCGCCGTACCGGATGCTGCAGAACAATCTGGATGCGGAAGTGGCCGAGGATCCGACCTCGCTGGTGGTCTACGGCGGCATCGGCCGCGCCGCGCGCGACTGGGCCTGCTACGACGCGATCCTGGAGTCGCTGCGCAATCTGGAAGACAACGAGACCCTGCTGGTGCAGTCCGGCAAGCCGGTCGGGGTGTTCCCCACCCACAGCGATGCGCCGCGCGTACTGATCGCCAATTCCAACCTGGTGCCGCACTGGGCCACCTGGGAGCACTTCAACGAACTCGATAAGAAGGGTTTGATGATGTACGGGCAGATGACCGCCGGCAGCTGGATCTACATCGGCAGCCAGGGCATCGTGCAGGGCACCTACGAGACCTTCGTGGAAATGGGTCGCCAACACTACAACGGCGACTTGAAAGGGAAGTGGATCCTCACCGCCGGTCTGGGCGGCATGGGCGGCGCGCAGCCGCTGGCGGCCACGTTGGCCGGCGCCTGCAGCCTGAACATTGAATGCCAACAGAAGAGCATCGACATGCGCCTGCGCACGCGTTACGTGGACGAGCAGGCCACCGACCTGGACGACGCGCTGGCGCGCATCCGCGCGTACACGGCGGCGGGCGAAGCCAAGTCCATCGCGCTGCTGGGCAACGCGGCGGAAATCCTGCCGCAGCTGGTGCGCATG
This sequence comes from Pseudoxanthomonas sp. P4_B2, assembly GCF_056402315.1. Taxonomy (NCBI): domain Bacteria; kingdom Pseudomonadati; phylum Pseudomonadota; class Gammaproteobacteria; order Lysobacterales; family Lysobacteraceae; genus Pseudoxanthomonas; species Pseudoxanthomonas sp. P4_B2. The sequence continues at coordinate 395,564 of NZ_JBFUHQ010000003.1, read as the reverse complement.
GGCGTGCGTCCGGATGCGGTAACCGATCAGACCAGCGCGCACGATCCGGTGCACGGTTATCTGCCCATCGACTGGAAGGTGGAGCACTGGCTGCTGGAGCAGAAGACCAATCCGGACAAGGTGCGCGACGCAGCCAAGAAGTCGATGCGCGTGCATGTGGAGGCGATGCTGGAATTCGAGAAGCAGGGCATTCCGGTGTTCGATTACGGCAACAACATCCGGCAGATGGCGTTCGACGAGGGTTGCAAGAACGCGTTCGATTTCCCGGGTTTCGTCCCGGCCTATGTGCGGCCGCTGTTCTGCCGGGGTGTCGGGCCGTTCCGCTGGGTGGCGTTGAGCGGCGATCCGGAAGACATCTACAAGACCGATGCGAAGGTGAAGGAACTCATTCCAGACGATGAGCATCTGCATCGCTGGCTGGACATGGCGCGGGAGCGGATCAGTTTCCAGGGTTTGCCGGCGCGTATCTGCTGGGTGGGCCTGGGCTTGCGCCACAAGCTGGGGCTGGCGTTCAACGAGATGGTGCGCAACGGGGAGTTGAAGGCGCCGGTGGTGATCGGCCGCGATCATCTGGATTCGGGCAGTGTGGCGTCGCCTAACCGCGAGACGGAAGCGATGAAGGACGGTAGCGATGCGGTTAGCGATTGGCCGTTGTTGAATGCGATGTTGAATGTGGCCGGTGGGGCGACCTGGGTGTCGTTGCACCACGGCGGCGGGGTGGGGATGGGTTATTCGCAGCACTCAGGCGTGGTGATCGTGTGCGATGGGTCCGTTGAAGCGGACAAGCGGATTGCGCGGGTGTTGTGGAACGATCCGGGGACCGGGGTGATGCGGCATGCGGATGCGGGGTATGAGATTGCCAAGCAGTGTGCGCGGGAGATGGGGTTGAAGTTGCCGATGGTGGATGCGTGAGCCGCCTGCTTACGGTTGGTTCCCTCCTCTTTTCTCTTGCGATCGCACCGCTAGCGGCAAGCGAAGCAGAGCCTGCCGCAGACATGAGCTGTCCTGCACCGTTGAAGGCTGTGCCGCGCTATCCGCCAGATGCCGCGCGTGCCGGCAAAGGCGGCGTTGTGATGGTGCGGATGAGGGTTGATACGTGCGGGCGCGTGGTCGAAGCCGAGGTGCAAAAGAGCAGTGGGCGGCCGGATCTTAACGAGGCTGCGCTGGTGGCCAAGCGTGCGTCGGTTCTCACCCAGCAGGAAAGCGCCGGTGCGGTGGATGGCTGGGTGGTCCAGGAAGTGTCCTTCCATATGGACAACAACACCAAACTGAAATCGCGCAATGTCGATTGGCCGAAAACGCATCGGCGTCCGATCTACTTGGCGGACGATTCACTGGCAGGCCAAGGCAACGCGGCGGAGGTCAGCAAGGACGTGAAAGAATCCGTGCCCGATACAGTGCGTCCATCCGTGCTCAATGTCCCGCACAGATTCATGCAAGTGGAAGGACCCGAAGGAAGAGAGTTCTGGTTGGTGATCAGCGACGAAAACGGTATCCGCATCGTGGCGGCACGCTATCGCCCGATGATGGAAGGCGACGTGCCCGTGGTGCGCATGGCCATGGTCTGCGACTTGAAGCCAGAGCAGTGCGCTTCCATCAACCAAGGCTTGCTAAAGGGATTGCCGTTTGCCAGGGCGAAGAATTGAGCGACGTAGCCCGGGTAGAGTCGTAGGCGAAACCCGGGGCTCCCGCAGTCAGCGCAGTATGGTTGTTCCATTGTTACGTGCCCCCGGGTTTCGCTGCGCTCTACCCAGGCTACGATGCTTGACAATCGCGAGCTGCAAGCCACTCTAGACAGCATTCACCATGGGAATGCATGAATGTCGAGCACAGGGGAGCGGTCGTTGCGGTGCTTTCTGTTGTTGATGTTGGCGGGTTTCGCAGGGGCGATGATTCCGCGAGTGGCTCTCGCCGCTGAGGGCGAAGCGCCCAGCGTTTCTGCGGCGTCCCAGGGGCGTCTGGATCGCGCCGAATCGCTGCTGGACTCCTGGGGCGGGCAGGGGGATGGACTGATTGAAGCCAAGGCGGAGCTCGACCGCGTGCTGCGCGACGACCCGCGTTCGGCCAATGCCTACCGACTGTACGCGGGCTACTACCTCATCGACGGCCACCGCAGCGGAGAATCGTTCGAACCAGGCACTCTCGAGGCCGCCGACAAGGCCCTGGGCAAGGCATTGGAGATCGCACCGGACTACGCCCGCGCCTATGTCCTGCAGGGGCACGTCTATCGACTGATGGGCAAGCCCGCGCAGGCGAAGGCCGCGCTACAGAAAGCCGACCAGCTGGGAACGGACGATCCGTGGCTGCACCTCAACTGGGCCGCCCTGCTGCTGCAGGAAAATCGCCAGGATGAAGCGGTGGCGCGCTACAAGAAAGTGTTGGCGGACAATGCCAGCGCCCGCACGAACGAAGCGGCGCAGCTGGGCCTGATCAAGTACTACAAGCGCAACAACCGGCTTGGCGACGCAGATGCCTTGTACCGAGCCAATATTGCGACCGACGCCGCCAGCGCCTGGGCGCATGGCGACTATGCAGGCTTCCTGCTGTGCTGGGGCGATGATGCCGAAGGAGCGATCGTCGAAGCGACCAAGGCTCTCGACCTCATGGACTACGGTATCGCGCGGCTGACCCTGGCCGCAGCCCTGTACCGCAAATGGGCCGCGCTGGCTCTGGATGGCAACAAACAGGCCGACGAACCGTTTGCGGCCGCACGTAAAGTGATGCCTCACGGGCCGTCCGAGGTGATCAATGAAATGTGCGGCGGCGGCAAAGCCGTGCTTCCCGTGCTGGAAGCGATGCTGCTGACCGGCGAAGGCGAACGTATCCCCGCCAAGGTTGCTGGAGTATTGGCTGCGGAGGCGGAAGGCCGGGCGTCCGGTTTGTTCGTGATGAAAGTACAGGCCAGCGGCCGCGACCGCAATTATCTTTATCTCAATTCTGAAACCGACTATCGCGACGCGCGCAACCTTTCGCTTGTCTTCAGTCCGGAGGTCGAGTCCGCGTTCAAGCGCAAACATGGCAGTGCGCCGGATGAATTCCTGAAGGACAAGGACATCGTCGTGCTGGGGGCCGCCAGCCAGGTGAAGATCTATTTCAGCACCGGCGGCGTGCGGACCGACAAATACTATTACCAGACACAGGTGATGGTGGCCAAGCCGGATCACATTCGCGTTTTGGAATGAGGAACGGCAGGGTGGGGGACAGCCGGAGTTTATGCTGCTGCACACACGTCATGCGGCGGGCTTGAGCCCGCCCTATGTACGGTCAGCTAGGGTCGCGGTGACTGTGAGGGGCTTTTTTCAGCCTTAGCCTGCTCAGCGGAAAGCGCGCGCATGCGTTGGACGCGGATCCGCGTGCCGCCCACGTAGGTGACGTTGAAATAGGTGCCATCGTGGCGCTGCGATTTCACAAGGATCGGATCCGCCGACTTGGCTGCTTCCAGGCGAGCCATGTTGAATGCCGTCAGCGTCCCATTCGGCTCCAGCACCAGTGGCGGACTTTCGAGCGCGAACGAGCTGTAGTGCGTGCCGCAGCCCTCGCACGGCGGCGAGATGAAGCCCGGCAGTCGCTTGAGCCACAGGAAGTATTTGTTCTCGCGCTTGATCCAGATGTGGTCGGGTTTGCTATTGGGTGAGGTCGAGCCCTCCACGCTCCAGACCCGCACCAGCTTGGCTACGCTGCAGTCGGCCGAAGCGCATTCCTGCAGGACCAGATACTCGTCGTCGTTGAGATGCATAGGCTGGACGGTGAGGATGTCGCCCGCGATCAGCGGTTCCGCAGCGAATACGACGTAAGGCATGCGCGGATCGACCTTGAAGTCGCCAGAGCGCAGATAGCCGCCGCTGACCTTGCTAGGGGGCGGTGCGGTGACGGTGATGCGCTGCAATTCGGTCTGCGCCGCAGCGGGCACACCAGACAAGACGAGGCAGGCCACAAGCCAAGCGCGTCGGATTGCAAGCCTCCAGGGAGCCGGTAGGACATGGATGCCGGCGCCGGTGGTAGTGCGTAGGTCGCAATGCTGCATGGCACCTCCTTAGCCTCAAGGTCAGTTTAGCGACGGCGCAGACGGCATGTCGAACGACGCAGGCCCTGTAGGTCGGACATCATGCGGCGGGCTTGAGCGCGCCCTATGAGGCCTGTCGGTAGACCCTCGAGCTTCTGGGCCGGCGCAACATCAGATTCCGCAGATCCCACCTCGCGCGGCAGGTCTGGGCCCGCCCCGTCTGTCCCTGAAGCCGGTTTTGCGACTGCGCAGTTAGCCGGTGTTGGTCTTATTAGTTCACTATGCAGCCCTGCCAATCTCCGGAGTTTTTGATGAAGTTATCGCGCCCCCTGACCCTCACCGTGGCCGCAGCCTCGTGCGCCCTGATGCTCGCCGCTTGCAACCCGTCCCAGAAAGATGCCGCCGAGACCGCCGCCAAGCCGGACGCGGCCGGGAAGATCCCGGGATTGGCGACCGACAAGGAGCAAGTCAGCTACATGATCGGCATGGATATCGGCAAATCGCTCAAGCCGATGAAGGACGAGGTCGACCTGAAGACGCTCAATCGGGCGATCGAAGATGTCGTCAAGGACAAGAAGCTCCTGTTGAACGACGAGCAGGTGGCGAAAGTGATGCAGACCTTCGCGGTCAGGATGCAGGCCAAGCAACAGGAAGAGATGGCCAAGAAACAGGCCGAGATGGCAGCGCAGGGCAAGAAGAACGTCGAACTGGAGAAGACCTTCCTGGCCGCGAACGGCAAGAAGCCCGGCGTGATCACCACCGCTTCCGGCCTGCAATACCAGATCATCACTCAGGGCACCGGGCCGAAGCCGAAAGTGGAAGACCGCGTGAGCGTGCACTACGCCGGCACGCTGCTCGACGGCACCGAGTTCGACAGCTCATACAAGCGCAAGGAACCCGCCCAGTTCGTGCTGGGCTCGGTAGTGCCGGGCTGGAGCGAGGCGCTGCAGCTGATGCCCGTGGGCAGCAAGTACAAACTGTGGATCCCATCCAAGCTGGGTTATGGCGAAGCCGGCACGCCCGGCGGCCCGATTCCGCCTAACAGCACCCTCGTGTTCGAACTCGAACTGTTGCAGATCGCCAAGCCGTAAGTAGGTTCGGCCCCGGGCACGCGAATCGCACCCGGGGTCTTTGACCCGTGTACCAGTGGCCGCTTTCGACCAAACCGGACAGTCGCCTGCTTCGCTAATTCAAATCAGCACTAATTCAAATCAGTCGTCGAGCGTGAAGCCACGCTGCGCGGGATCCCAGCGGATACCTACACGCTCGCCCTTTGGCAGGGGCTCTTCGGCGGACGGGTCGCAGTCGCCGCTGCACAACCCCATCATCAGTTCGGCCTCGCACTCCCACTCGCCAGGCTTGGCGCCGGGGAGTTTCCGGCAGGATTCCTTGCGTGCATCGAATACCTTGCTGTGGAGGACCATCGACTGCCCGGTGGCCGTCATGGTCACGGGAAGACCGCCGGCTTGCTCGAGCCGCTCGTACCTCTCAATGGCGATGCGGCGCACGTCCGCGGCGGACGGCTCATCGTCAGGCACGGGCCCTTCGGCGACCGGCGCTTTGCCAGCCGCGGCCGTGACTATCGGTGTTGGCGACTGGGCGGAGTCGATGGTCGCAAAGCTACGCCCGCCGAGCTGCGACTGCAGAGCCGCCGCCCACTGCATCTCGAAACCGTCGGGCGCCTTGACCAGCAGCCAGCCTTCGGAACTGCGACCTTCTAACGTCAGTCCGTAGCGCTCGATGAGCGTCAGAGCGTCGTCCACCATTTCATCCTCCGGCTGTACCACGACGCGTCCGGGAAGGAAGGTGCCAGGCGGGTCCATCGTGTTTTCCCGTTTGAACTCGGTGCCCTCGACGATCAGGGTAGTGCCGTCATAGTTCACGTACTCGTTTCCGTCCGGACCGCTACCGCAACCTGTCAGCAGTGCGAAGCACAGGATCCAGCCCACCACGCGCCCGGCACAGGCAGCCCGCTGTACGAAATGCATCGGTGTTTTTCCTTCGGCGCCATCGTGGCACCGTCCCCGCAGATAGCTTGCCATGAAGGGCAGGGTCCTTGGCAAGCACCGTAGATCGGGCATTTTGCGGCGGGTTTGAGCCCCACACGTGTAGGGATAGGGGATTTAGTTGGGTAAGCTCCGGCCCACCGCTCGGGACATGGGGTGCCGTGGAAGATCCAGTAAGCCGGACTGCTTCACCCGCGTATCCGTCGCCACCCAATTGACCTCCCAGCTCTTCCCGCCATCGTCGGAAAACGCCTGCTCGAAGCGGAGGGTGTCGGCGTCGAGCGGTGTAATCACGAAACGGACCAATACCGCGCGACCATCGAAGTCTTCCTGATTGTAGAACTCGCCGCGACCGTCGATGAAGCCGCCGATCGTCGGCTGAGTCAGTATTCCCCCGCGGCTGCTGGCGAAGTTGAGGCTCCATTGATGCGACTGCGGGTTGTAGAGGCGCAGGCTCAGGCCTTCGAAATGGCCGGCCGGACCGTCGGCCGTCAGCTCGACTAGATTGGCGCGGCCGTCCCAGACCTTGCGCACCGTGGTGACGCCCTCGTACTCCGCCCATTCGTCCGATCCCGATAGCGGATGCACGAGCCGCTTCAGATGCGTCTTCCACGTGCCGATCTGGAAATCGAAATCATGTTGCCCATCGCGTGGCGTCTTCGCCCCGGACTTGGCGCTTTGCACCGCCTGTGCGGTGACTTGCGCCACCGGCAAACAGAGCAGCCCCATGATCGCAATCCCCAGCATGAACGCACGGCAATGGCCCGGCATGGCATCCTCCAGCACTATCGGTTGACTGAACGCTAGAGGCATCCATGTCCAACGACAAGACGGCACCTGCAGGTGCGTATCCGCTTGCCAAGCCCCATCCACTCGCCGAGTGCCCGCTGCACGCGGCTTTCAGCGCGGTCGGTGGCAAATGGAAACTCACGATCTTGTATTGGCTCGCACGCGAAACCCATCACTTCTCCGCGCTGCTGCGCCGTGTCGCACCGATCTCGCACAAGGTGTTGACCGAGCAGTTGCGGGAACTGGAAGCCGACGGATTGATCGGGCGCCTGGAGACCGGGCCGGCGCCCGCGCCGGTGCATTACCACCTGAGCGATTACGGCCGCACGGTCCTGCCGCTGGTGGAGAACGCCCGAGTCTGGGGCTTGGCGCATCTGCAACGCACACGCGGCGCGGACATGGCGTCACCGACGGCCGCGCTGGGCTGTGCGGAGACGCTCGCGACCGATATACGTAGCAGGGGTTAGTCCCTTGAGCCCGCCCTATGAGGCCTGCGAGGGCTTGCGCCACTTGGTCGCATACGGCAGCACGAACATGTACAGGCCGGTGAGCATAAGCAAGGCGAGCGGCAGCAGCGGCGAGTAGGTGATCCAGGGAGGCGGCATCGCACCACCGCTCTGCGCCAGTGCGACGAAGTTGGCGATGACGGTCAGCGTGAAAATGATGGCCACCCAGCGGTGGAACTGTCGAATCCCTTTGTTCCAGTTCATTGCGACCTCCTCTGAAGACGAGCCCGAAGGAGTCGGGCTCAGGGTGACTGCGCTGGCGCTCAGTGCGGTGCGCGCCGGGACTCGATCATCTTCCAGCCGTTCCCCGAAGGATCGCGAAAATTGGCGTCCACGTTGCCATAGCGTTCCTCCGGCGCCTGGGTGAATTCCACGCCGCGGGCCTGCATCCGTTCGTAGGCGGCGCGGCAGTCGTCCACGTTGAGCACCAGCGGCGGCATCGCGCCCTTCGCTACGATTTCGCTTACCGTCTGCGCCGTCGACGCGTCCAGCTCCGGCGCCTGCGGTTTGAACAGGCCGAGCTGCAAGGACGGCTGCTCCGGGTGCTGCACCGTAAGCCAACGATAGTCGCCGTTGCGCGCGTCGGTATGCACGCGGAATCCGAGCTTCTCGACATAGAACTCAAGGGCTTCGTCCTGATCGCGAACGTATAGCCCGACTACTCCAATACCCTGACTCATATCACCTCCGGTTTCTGTGGGGTGCTCTTTGTAGCACCTGCCTCCTGCCGCCGCTTCTCCGAAACTGCGGTTGTGAGGCCGGGACGGTACGCAGCGCTGATATAGCAGTGCGGTACCCGCTCCAATTCGTGTCGCGCGGCTCGTTCGCGCGTGCGCAATTCGCTGGGACTCTCGCCGGTGACGTCATGGAACGTACGTCCGAACGTGCCCAGACTGTTCCACCCGGTCTGCAGCGCGATCTCCAGGATGGGCAGATCCGTGTCGCGCAGCAGCGCCTTGGCCCGTTCGATCCGACGCGTAAGCAGATACCGATGCGGCGGAAGGCCGAAAGCTTCTTTAAACGATCGCGCGAAGTGAGCCTCCGAAACGCTGCTCACGCGCGCCAGCCGTTGCACGGGCCACGCCTCGTGCGAGACGGCGTCCATCCGATCCTTCGCGCGCAGCAGGCGACGCAGCAGCTCGGGGTCCTGGCTTGTGCGTCCTGGTTCTGGTTTGCTCACGAGCCGTATTCCATGAGGAGTGACGTAGCCCGGGTAGAGCGCAGCGAAACCCGGGGCTCTTGATCTGTGTTGTTCTGGACTACCTGCATCGCGTGTTTCGGGCCGTGTACGATCACCGGCTGAGTGTCCCACTTCGGTTCCCTGGGTTGACCAGCTTCGCTGTTGAAAACCGCTGCGCTCTACCCAGGCTACGGTATTCCTTGATTCTTCAGCAGGTCCTGAAGCTTCAGGTACACGCCATTGCTCCAACCGAAACCGATCACGTTCTCGCTGTAGCCGGCGCTGACTTTCACGTCGGCATTGCCGCTGACCATGTTGTATTTCTCGCGGATAGTGCCGTCGTGGGCCAGGCTGCGGTCGATGGTGGCGGCGAACTTGCCGCCGACGCGCTTGGCGTCTTTGTGGAAGCCGTAAGCCTCCAGACCGGCTGCGGCCAGCCAATTGGTCGGCGCCCAGCCGAAGGGCGCGTCCCACTGCGCACCGCTTTCGTTCGCGCTCATCGCCAGGCCGCCCTTGCGTTCGAATAATGGCAGTTTTTCGCGCACCGCTTGCGCCTGTTGCGGCGAGGCGGCGCCGGCCCACAGCGGGTAGAAGGTGGTGATGTAAGGATCGGGTGCGGATTTGCCGGCGACGAAGTCGTAGTCCTGATACATGCCGGGGCCCGGCTGCCACAGGTACTTGTCCATGGCCGCCTTGCGCGCCGCGGCGGCTTGCGCGAAGCGCTGCGCATCCTCCTTCTTGCCCAGGCGCAGGGCGAAATCGCGCAAGGCGATTTCGTAGCGGTAGAGCAGGCTGTTCAAACAGACCGGCGCGTAGTGATGGGTGGAACCGGCGAAGGGGCCGAAATGGAAGTTGACGTCGAAGCCCGATTCGCGCATCGCACGGTCGCCGAGATAATAGTCGGCACTGAGCCGGCGGCCTTTCGCCCAAGCCTGCGCGCAGACCTCGGAAGCGCGCACATCGCAACTGGTCGTCTTCAGCCGTTGCGCTTCGGCATCGTCCGGATGCTCGGAAGCCTCCAGTAGATAGCCGGGATTCTGCTGCGGATGGGCGAGCAGCCATTCGATCACGCCGCGTAGGTACTTGGCGTCGCGCATTTCCAGCACCGGGCCGTTTCCGTAATCGAAGTAGCGCGCCAGGCCGGTATCGCCGGCGCGATGCTCCGCGCGGTTCCAGACCGCATAGTCGCGCAGCGCCAGCGGATACGCGTGCGCTAGCCAGGCGTCCGCGTCGCGCGGGTCGGCGAAACTGCCGGGTGCGTTCAGCACTTCGCGGATCATTTCGCCCAGGAACGGCGGCTGCGAGCGGGTGAGATAGTAGGTTCGGTTGGCGTTGAGCACGCCGCCGTAGTGCTCCGCCTCGAACAAGAAGTTGTCGACCATGTCGCGGGCCAGCTTTTCGCGCTTGTCCGCGACCAGGCCCAGCACGATGAAATAGCTGTCCCAACCGTACATCTCGTTGAAGAATCCGCCCGGAACCACATAGGGTTTGGGCAGGTAGAGCAGCCCTTGTTGCGGCAGCAGCGAAGGATCGAGTTCGCCGACCTGACGGACGGTCTGCGGCAGCGCGCGCACATCGACGTTGCAACGCTTGCCGATCGCGTCGATGTCGGCGGTACGGTTCAGATCCGCGGGCAGATAGAGAACCGGCCGGGTCTTGACCTTGTCGTCATGGAGTGAGGAACAATCGTCCATCGAACGCGTCAGCGTGGTCCAGGCCTTGTCGATGTAGGCGCGGGTTTTCGCCGGATTCGGCTCGGCGGCGGTGGCGCCGAAGGCGAAGACGAGCGAAAGACAGAGCGCGGTAGCGTGAGGCAGGGTGGGCATGGGAGGTTTCCTGTGATCAGGTCCTGACTGTATAAGCCGGGGTTTCGACTTTAACCCATGTGCCAACGACGCTTGTAAGACGAAGCGCGCTGTTCGGGTTGTCGATTCCGGGCCAGTCCGTTCGTCGCACCTAGAAAGGCGATGGGCAATGGCGATGACGTTTTCGCCGATCCATAGGAGGAGTCATGTTCCACAACGAAAGTAGTGTGTTGGTCGCGTCGATAGTCGGCTATGGCATGTTCACCGAAAGCATTCGAGGCAGCGCAACACGTGCAAGCAGCAGTCGGTGGCGGAATAGGGCCCGTTCTGCGGTTACCATCGGCGTTTTCGCCAACCACGGAGGCCTGCGCGCATGAGTACCGAACCGCAATCCACCGACCAGATCAAAGCAGGTGCGACGGTCATGCCCGCGCCGGCGCAATCGCTCTGGGCTGAACTGCGCGACGCGATTCGCGGTACCGGCGCGGACTACACCAAGATCCCACTGCGCAAGGCGGTGTTCCTGCTCGCGGTGCCGATGGTGCTGGAGCTGGTGCTGGAGTCCACGTTCGCGGTGGTGGATATCTTCTTCGTCGCCAAGCTGGGCCCGTCCGCGGTGGCGACGGTGGGGCTGACCGAGAGCCTGCTGTTCCTGCTGTATGCGATGGGCATGGGGCTGGCGATGGCGGTGACGGCGGTCATCGCGCGGCGCATCGGCGAAGGCAAGCGCGAGGAGGCCGCAGTCACGGCGGTGCAGGCGATCCTCGTCGCGCTATTGGTGTCGGTACCGTTCGCGGTGGCCGGCATCGTCTATGCGCAGGATCTATTGCGTCTGATGGGCGCGGACGCCTGGACGCTGGAGCACGGCTATCCCTACATGCAGTGGATGCTGGGCTGCAACGCGGTGATCATCTTGCTGTTCGTAATCAACGCGATCTTCCGCGGCGCCGGCGATGCCGCCATCGCCATGCGCGTGCTATGGCTGGCCAACGGCCTGAACATCGTGCTGTGCCCACTGCTGATCTTCGGCATCGGCCCATTCCCGGAGATGGGCATCGAAGGTGCGGCGCTGGCCACCGTCATCGGCCGCGGCACCGGCGTGCTGTACCAGTTGTGGTCGCTGTTCCGCGGCGGCCAGCACATCCGCGTGGTGGCTTCGCAGTTGGCCGTGCACGGCGCGATCATGTGGAACATCGTGCGCACTTCGTTGGGCGGTGTCGGCCAGATGATCGTGGCGATGACCTCGTGGATCTTCCTGATGCGCATTCTGGCCAACCTCGGCAGCGAGGCGGTGGCCGCCGCGACCATCGCGATCCGGATCATGATGTTCACGCTGATGCCGGCCTGGGGCATGTCCAACGCCGCGGCGACGCTGGTCGGGCAGAACCTGGGCGCCGGCGAGCCGGGCCGCGCGGAAGCGTCGGTATGGCGGATCGGCTGGTACAACATGGCGTTCACCGTCTTGATCTCGGTGCTGTTCTTCTTCCTCCACGACCGTTTGATCGCCATCTTCACCGACGATCCGGCGGTGATCGCGATCGGCGGCGAATGGCTGCGGATCCTGTCGTATTCCTATTTCGTCTACGGCTGGTGGATGGTCTCGGTACAGGCCTTCAACGGCGCCGGCGATACGGTCACGCCGACCAAGATCAATCTGGTGTTCTTCTGGCTGATCCAGATTCCGTTGTCGTATGTATTGGCCATCAATCTGGACTGGCAGCACACCGGCGTGTTCTGGGCTGTGTTCGTTTCCGAAACTTCGGTGGGGTTGTTCACCCTTTGGCTGTTTTCGCGCGGTAAGTGGAAAACGGCGCAGGTGTAGGCCACGAGGGGTGGGCCCTGCTTGCCATGCGGCGGGCTTGAGCCCGCCCTATTCACGATCCTGGATTCCCAAGTGATCTGAGGGCGGCAGCTGCTCAAGCACTTCGTTGCTGAAGTAGGGTTCTTCCTCTACCCAGAAAACATAATCCAACCCAAGGTACCCCTCTGCAAAAGAAAGCAGGTCCTGCACCGTGTTCTTTTTGCCGGTTCTAGGATTGATTTGGCGCAGATTTCCATCCTGCACTGCCATGCCTTTTACGAGATCGTCGGGATAGTCCTTGAAAAAACCGTAAGTTTGCGACATGTGGCTTTTGCGGTACGGCATGAGATCGGGCCCGCCTACTCCAATTTTCAGCTTCCTGGCTTCGGCGAAAAGACTGCGCATGTAGCCTTTGTCGTTCCATGGCAACCATTCGCCGGGCACGAAATTCAGGTAAACCATTGGAATGGATTGTTTAAAGGAATCGGCAAGCACCCGCATGTTGTCCCGAATCGCATCCACATAGGCTTGGGGATCGAAATCGATGGGAAAGGTGGTGCTGCCATCGGCGTTCTCGGTGCCGATATCCATGGAGCTCTCGCTGAAGTTGATTCCAACGATCTTTCCATCGAACTTGGCGCCCAGTTGCCGGATCAGCTTCTGGTAGCGTTCGCGGACGGGAGGTTCCCACATCCTGGCTGACCACCCGTATTCATCGTCGGATAGCGGTTTGTCCGGATCCCGCTCGGGCGCGCTAAGCATGCTCTGCTTAATCACACCGCCCCGATAGAGCGGGTCATTCAACAGGTAATCAGGCACATTGCGACGTGGGGTAAACGATTTCTCTTGGATTTGAATCCAGAGTCGCTTGTCTATCGAATCGAGGTAGGCAAGGTCTTCTTCTATCGCGCTGAAATCATACTGGTCTTTGGAAGGCTCAAGTTGGCGCCATGTATAAACAATTTGAGCCCCGCTGAAGCGTGGATCGCGCAGTGCCTTGTCTGTCTTGATGTCGGCGCCATTCTCTCCTCGTTGATAAATGTAAATATAGTGCTTCGGCGGGTTCTCTGCGGCGAAGAGGGTTGTGTTTGCGGAAAGAAGAAAAATAAAACACAGAAGTATTGGGTTTTTCATATTCCTTCCGCTTCTTCGTGGAGGGCGACTTCGATTCGAACACGGTTGACTCATTACGCAGTGAATGCGCTAAGAATCGAAATGTTTGCGGTTTTGGTGAGATATAAGAGACGTATTCCCGCTACTGCCGCATGCAGCGCTGGTAACGCTCGTCCACCCGGGTGGCGAACCACGCCGTGGTCAGATCGCGGGTGATCTTGGGGCTTTCCAGTTTGATACCCGGGATCATCGCGCGCGGCAGCGGCTTGCGCTCGTGGGCTTCGGCGAGCGCAAACGCTTTCGCGTAGAGATCGGTGTCGTCGAAATCCAGCCGGTCGCCGCGTTCCAGCGCGTTGCGGATGGCGCCCTCGTCCAATCCGAGCTGCCCGCTGAGCGCACGCACCGCCAGTTCGGTCTTGCCTGGTTTGTCCATGCGCGCTCCTGGTTGCAGCAGGTCGCCATCCAGCGCCAGCGGAATCCCCGAAGCCAGGCTGACCGCGTTCTGGAACGCCGCATTGCGGCTGGCGTACCAGCCGGCGTTGTAGTCGGCGAAACGGTGCAGCTTGCGCGTGTACGGCGTGCGGTAGCCCAGCAGATGGGCGATGCCGAAATACAAGCCGCCGCGACGAGTAAAAGCTTCGTCCCGAACCGAGCCCTCGATGGGGTATGGGTAATGGTCGGCATGGGATTCGGCGAACGCGATGCTGACCTGCATGGGGCCGGCGGTTTGCACCGGATTCATGTCGGCGAACAGGCGCTTGCCCAGCGGCACGCGACCGATCATGTCTTCATAGATCTCGCTGAGTTGGCGCTCGCTGCGCGCGCCCTGCAGGCGCTGTGCGTACGAGCTTCCGTTCGACGACTTGATACTGAGTGCGGCGTCGACCAGGAACTTCGGAATGTGCTTGGAAGCTGCGCGACGGTCGATTTCTCCCCGCGCGATTTTCGGCAGACCGGCCACGATGGGATCGGCCTGATAGCCGGATTCTTGTTCGGCGACCGCAAGCACCGCGCAGATGTTTTCGGTGCTGGGCTCGATGCGTTGGGCGGCGAAGGCCGCCTGGATGTCGGCCGCCCAGCCGTTCCGGTCCGTGCTCGCGGGCATCCGTCGCACTATCTCTGCGCGCACGTCGGTCGGGCGTTGTCCCGGCTGCACTGGCCCTTGCGTGACGCAAGCGGCCAGCAAAACGGGCAGCAGGCAGGCGACGGACCGTAAGCGTTTGCGCGGTGGGCTGGGTGTGTCCGCGTGTGAGGGCAGGGGGTGTAACTGCGTCATCAAGTAACTCTGCTCATGCCGGCAGCATACGATCGGCCTTATCTTCGTTCCATGCCAGTGCCCCCTTTGCAAAAGGGGGCAGGCGGCCGCGAAGCGGCCGACGGGGGATTTGCTCTTGGCACGAAGAGCGAATCCCCCACAAGCCGCTTTCGCATCTTGTCGCCCCTTTTTCAAGGGGGCAAGCGTGGACGGTCGGCTTCCGACGACACGAAAAAAATCTTGCCGCTTCACTCCGGAATATCGGCCTCCACCAGTTTGATCAGCAGCACCAGCGACTCCTGCCAGCCCAGATAGCACTGCTCGGCCGGAATCACATCGGGAATATTTTCCTGGACGATGTTCAGTTCGGTGCCGCACGAAACCTTGGTCAACGAGATGGTGGTCCGCATTTCGCCGGGAAGGTTGGGATCGTCGAAGCCGTCGGTATAGCGGATACGTTCATGGGGCGTCAGCTCCAGGTAAGTTCCGCCGAAGGAATGGCTGTGACCTGTGGAGAAATTGGTGAACGACATCTTGTGGGTGCCGCCGACCTGGGCATCCAGTTGATGGACCTTGCAGGTGAAGCCATTCGGCGGAAGCCACTTGGCTATCGCGTCGGCATCGAGAAAGGCGCGATAGAGTCGCTCGGGAGTGGTGCGGATGACCCGGTGAAGCCTTACGGTATTGCTGGACATGGTGGGATCTCGTTGGCAGAGGACAGCCCTCTGTCCTTATGACGAACAAGCGCGCCTGGAATCGACATCGAAGAGTTCCAGGGTCGCCGCCTTTATTTTCGTTCAACACTGGTTTGTGGAAAATTCACTTTCCGGTTCCCGCATGCGCGTCCAGTATCGCCGTTTTCGTTTCTCAAGGAAGTGAGCGCATGCTACTGCAGTCGATGACCGCTTCATTGATGAGCCTGGGGTTGCTGCTGACGGCAACGGCGACGGCGACGGCAACGCCGGAACGCTGGACGCCGGCTGCGATTTCGACAGACCAGTACGAATCCTCACCCACGCTGTCGCCCGACGGACGCGAACTTTTCTTCTTCCGCGCCGATCGCCAGTTCGACAACTACCGCCTGTTGTTCACGCGCTGCGTGGACGGACGCTGGACAGCGCCGGTCGAGCCTTCGTTCGCCGCTGCGCCGGGTGTGTTGGAAACGGACCCGGCCTTCAGCGCCGATGGCCGGACGCTCTATTACGGCACTTCGCGTCATCGCAAGGACGATCTGGATATCTGGAAAGTGGAGCGCGACGCCGATGGCCAGTGGGGCGCGCCGAAGCGTCTGCCGGAACCGGTCAATTCCACGCATAGCGAGCTGTTGCCGCGCGAACTGTCCGATGGACGCCTGCTGTTCGGATCGAATCGGCCGGGCGGACCGGGCGGTCGCGATCTTTATGTGGCGACGCCGCAAGAAGGCGGCGGATGGCAAGTACAACCCTTGTTGGGCGAGGCGAACACCGCAGGCGACGAATACGAGGCCGATATCTCGCGCGATGGGCGGGTGATGGTGGTGGTGGCCAACCGCGGCGAACGTTCGCATCTGTACCGCTACGAGCAGGTCGACGGCGCGTGGCGCGAACGCGGCCAAGTGCCGGCGCGGCAGGACGTGTTTCAGGTCGGGCCCTTGTTGTCGCCCGACGGTAAGCGCCTGCTATTTGCGCAGGCCAATGGTGAGCGCTCAGGCGAACTGTTCCTGGTGGATCTGGAAGCCGGCGCGGATCCGGCGTGGCCGCGTGCCTGCGACTGAGGCAAGGGCCACATCGGCCTGGCAGTGGCTCGCGGTTGGCGCGGATCTCGCAGGATAGGTGTAGCGATAACGACGGCGATCGTTCGCTGCCACGATCCTGATAAAGGAAGTCCGGGACGCGAATAGCGCAGCCGGACGCTGCCGCCAGCGTGACCGTCCGCACAATCGCGCTAAGCGGATCGCCTTGTAGGTGCGCCGATGCGCCAGGAATGGCAAGCTGTACATGCGAAGCCAGGGCGGGGAAGCCGGAAGGGGCTTAGCGTTCGACGTCGCAACACACTGGGGAGTGTGATGAAGCCAGAATTGGATAAACCAGCCGCTGTTCAGGCGGCTGGCTGATGCGCATCGCTTTCTTCGCGATCGCGCTGGCGATCGCTGCGCCTGTTTCCGCCCAGAGCGTCAACGAGACCTTCGACCGGATCAGCGGCGAGCGCACCATCGCCTATACCGCCGATGGCAGCATGGATACGACTAGACCAGTTTTCACTTTCGACGGCAGTTTCATCGGCGATGCGTCTTCCGCGGCGATCAGTCTGGCCTTCGTTTCGGCGAGCGACGGCGGGGGCGTGCCAGCGCCGCGCTTCGCCGCATGCCACAACATCGACTGGTTCGTGGATGGTCGATCCCTGGCGGCCCGGCCCGCGTCGCATCGCGGCAGCGTCGTCGATGGCGAAATGATCGAGTTGATCGAACAAGACGTCACTCTGGAATGGGCGATCGCCGTGGCCGACGCGCAGGAGGTGCGCTACAGAGTTTGCCGCGACGAATACGCATTCACTTCCCGCGACATCGAAGCCTTCGGAAGGATCGCCGCCAAGCTGAAAAGCGCAACGCTTACCGCTTCTGCGACTCGGGCGGGCGAGCCGGCTCCCGCTGCGGCCAAGCCCGTCGACTACAAGGGTATGAATTGGCGCCCCAAGCACCAGGAATCGCTGTTTCCCACCAGAAACTGACAGCTTGAGTGGGGAAGGGCAGGGCGCTGCCGTGCGTGCCTGTGGCAACATCGAAATCCGTCGGAATGCATGAAGCGAAGCGCATGATCCTGATCGCCGCCGCGTTGGTCCTCATCGTCGGTCCCCTATTGCTGGCCTTGGCGGGTTGGGTGCGTGCGCCTAGCGAACCCACCGCACCCGTCGCGACCTGGGACAAGCAGCTGACGGCGATATCGGTCTTGCTCTATACCCTGGCTTTCAACCTGGTGTTTTTCGTGCAGGAACTTTTCCTGGTACTGCCCAAGGCGTTCACCCCCGGACTGCGGCCGACCTTGTTCCACAATAACCATCGCTGGGAAGGCGAGCATGCACTGGCCAGTCTGTTTCAGGGAACCGGCGCATTGGCCACCTTCGTACTGGGACTGGGCTGCTTGTTTCTGCTGCGGCGGGGTGTGGGGCGCACTGTGGCTGTGCGTCTGTTCTTGATCTGGGTGGCGTACTGCGGCGTGTTCATGGCGCTGCCGCAGGTCGTGGTTGGCGCGCTGAGTTCCGGCAGCGATGTGGGCATGGCGATGGATTACTTCCGGCTCACCGCTACCGCCAAGAACATCGCTGCATTGCTGGCGCTTGCGGCCATCCCGCTGTTCGCACGCGAGTTTTCGCGACACTTGCTGGGCCTGGCCTCCGAGCCGGCGCAATTGGCAGGCGCAGGCGCACGCAGCCGTTTCATCTTCCAGGTGGCCACCTTGCCGGCATTGGTGGCGATGGTGCTGATCCTGCCGTTCCGCGTGCCGCGCGAATGGATCGAAGTGGTGTTTTTGCCGGTGATCGTCACCGGGGTCGGCATGTTCTGGATCCAGTCCGGCGCTTGGCGCCTGCGTATGATCAGGGCTACAGGGCTACCTGCGACCACTTCGCTCGTCTATCCGTTGATGGCGGCGATCGCGCTGCTTTTGATTTTCCAGTTGCTGCTGCGCCAGGGTATCGACTTTTTCTAAGCGCGGTCGGCGACGTCCACAAATCCGAGGAGTCCTTCCGATGAAACGCTCACGAACGCTGCTTGCTGGCTTGACCCTGTTGATCGCGTCGCGTGCCGTTGCTTGCTTCGGCCAGCAGTCGAAGAGCGATGGCGTCTCCACCGCCGATGCCATGCAAGCGTCTCAACACAACGATTGGAAGTTCGAAGCGGGGCCTTCATGGCAGGACGAGTTCGACTACACGGGCGCTCCCGATCCCGCCAAGTGGGGTTACGACATCGGCGGGCAGGGATGGGGCAATAACGAGTTGCAGTACTACACCGACAGCACCGACAACGCATCCGTCGCCGACGGCGTGCTGACTATCATCGCGCGAAAAGAAAAGAAGGAAGACCGCGACTACACCTCCGCCCGGGTGATCTCGAAGGGAAAAGGCGATTTCCTTTACGGCCGCTTCGAGATCAAGGCCAAGCTTCCCCCAGGGAAAGGCACCTGGCCTGCGTTGTGGATGCTGCCCACCGATCAGGCGTATGGCGGCTGGCCCAAGTCGGGCGAGATCGACATCATGGAGCATGTCGGCTACGACCCGAACCGTGTGCACATCACCACGCACACCCAGGCCTACTACTTCCAGATCAACACGCAGAAGACCGCTACGAAAGTGATCGACGGCGCCATGAGCCAGTTCTACCTCTACCGTGTGGACTGGACGCCCGACGCGATCCGCGGCTACATCGACGATGCGCTGGTGCTGGAATTCCCCAATGAAGGCAAGGGCTACAAGGTCTGGCCCTTCGACCAGCGTTTCCACCTGTTGATGAACATCGCGGTCGGCGGCGATTGGGGTGGGAAGGAAGGCGTGGACGACACCATTTTCCCCGCAAGCATGCAGGTCGATTACGTCAGGGTTTACAGGTTGATCGAAAAATAGGAACGATCCTAGACTCGCAGCTCAAGCCTTGCAGTTTGGCCGCTGCAGGGCGAGCCGCTTTGGCCCGCCCCCGTTTGTGCACGAAATCTCTGCACGAAGTTTCTGCCGAAGAGCATTCGTTCAATCAGTGCTTGGTGTCGGACCCGAGTTCGACCACCGGTGCGAAGCCGCCGAAGATCATGCGCATGCCGTCGAACGGCATGGGGTTCGACTGCGGCGACAGTCTGGGATCTTTCATGGCCTTTTCCATTCCGACATCGCGCGTCGCCTTGTCGGGCCACTCGATCCAGGAGAAAACCACCGTTTCATCCTCTTTCGCGTTCACGGCGCGACGGAAATCGGTTTGTTTGCCGTCCTGAACGTCGTCGCCCCAGCATTCGAGGATGCGGGTGGCGCCATGCTCGACGAAGACCGAGTCACCGTCGTTGGCATGTTGAATGAATTTCTCTTTGTTGGCCGTGGGTACTGCAATTACGAATCCGTCGATATAGGACATCGCTGGTCTCCTTCGCGCGGTCAAGAGACCGCAACGCCCACGGTGCGCCCGCCGAGGTTAATGTCCGGTCATAAAGGCATTCGCTTCGTGTTCTTTGCTGCGGGGAGGCGGAGCGTCGCCGGTAGCGGCGAGAATCACCGACCAAACCGCCAGCGGTCCGTCTCCTTGGCTTGCACTACCATGCACGCACCGGCCTTCAGACTGAACGCGCATGCGCCTCTCCGACCTTTACCTGTACCCAATCAAATCTTCCGCACCGCTCGAGACGCAAACGGCGGTGGTGGAGCCGCGCGGCTTGCGGTACGACCGGCGCTGGATGGTGGTGGATGCCGGGAATCGCTTCCTCACCGGGAGGGAGCTGCCGCGGCTGACCTTGGTGCGAGCGCAGCCCGTGCCCACAGGGCTTTCGCTTGCCGCGCCCGGCATGCCATCGCTGTCCGTGCCGTTTCCGCAAACCGAAACCACCGTCTCGGTCAACGTGTGGAAGAACGAGGTCGCCGCGAAACCCGCCGGCGCGGCGGCCGAGGCTTGGCTAAGCGAATTCCTGCAACAGTCCGCGCGATTGGTGCACATGGATGCTGGCGTCAGCCGGGCGATGACCGACCCGCATTCGCAAGTGGGCGACGAGGTCAGCTTTGCCGACGCCTTCCCGTTATTGCTGATCTCACGCGCCGCGCTGGACGGCCTGAACGCCCGGCTGGCGAGGCCCGTTTCCATGCTGCAGTTCCGCCCCAACCTGGTGGTGGAGGGCGTGGCCGCGCATGCGGAGGATGGTTGGAAACGCGTCCGCATCGGCGAGGTGGAGTTCGATGTAGCCAAGGCCTGTACGCGCTGCGTCTTCACCACGATCGATCCGATGCGTGGCGAGCGCGATCCCGACGGCGAGCCCTTGCGCACCCTGATCGGCTACCGCCGCACTGCCGACGGCGTGACCTTCGGTCAGAACCTCATCCCGCGCTCTGCGGGCAGCGTACGCGTCGGCGATGCGGTGAAGGTGCTGGCTTAAGCCGGACTGGCCTGAGCCGATCGGGTCGGCTCAGGGGGCTTACTTCCGTGGCGATCGCCTCGATATGCGATACACGCTAGCCGGCGGAACGTTCAACAGGGTACGGCCGATGCGTGTGGTCTTGAGGCCGAGCCGATCGAGAATGCGGTGCGGCACCGGACAATTCGGTCCGTAGGTGAATTGATAGAACGAAGCGCCCGGCCGCATCGAATCGAAAGCACCGGAAAGGATGGCCATCACCTTCCTCGGTTTCATGGAAAGCAAGGGCAGACCGCTGACCACGCCACCGACGCGCTTGTCTTCGAAAAGTCCTGCCTTGGCCAGCCGAGCCGCGTCCAATCGGTGGATATGCGACGCAGGAAATCGCCGCCGGAGCAGGTTGGCGAAACCCGGGTCGTGCTCGATCAGGGTGAGATCGCTTTCGCGCAGGCCTTGCGCCAGCAATGCCCGGGTAAAAACGCCGGTGCCGGGACCGAGTTCAAGAACGGGTCCGCTATCGACGGACAGTTCCTTGGTCATCAAGCCCGCGAGCGCGCTTCCGGAAGGTGCGATCGCCGCTACCTGCAACGGTTTTGATAGCCAGGTGCGGAAGAAGGCGAGGGTATCGATCGTCGTCATGCTGGAGTGCTCCTCATGTCCGCGAAATCAGTGCGGACGCCGGTGAGCCCCTCGGAGAGTAACCACAGTCGTTCGGCGAGACTGTGATCGCGCGCCGCCTCCACGGGCTGCACTTGGGTGGGATAACCTTTTTTTTCGTTCGGACCATCGGGTCCGATGAATTGACCGCCGCCCGCTTCCGGTGCGGCGACGGCGTAAAGCTGGGGCAATACGCCCCTCTGCGCCGATTGCGCAAGGAAACGGTTGCCGAAGCGCATGAAAAGCTTGAGTGCGCCGCTGGGTCCGCTCATCTGCAGATTCGTTGCGGCATAACCGGGGTGCGCCAACAGACTCTTGATCGGCAGTCCGGCGGCTCGCAGGCGGCGATCCAATTCCAGGGCGAACAGGACATTGGCGAATTTGGATTGGGCGTAGAAGGCGACGCGTCCGTATTTGCGGTCGCCGGACAGATCGTCGAAGTGGATATGGCCCCGTTTGTGGAGGTCGGAGCTGACGGTGACGACGCGGCTGTCGCGACCTTCGAGCAACAGCGGCAGCAGCAGGCCGGTGAGGGCGAAATGCGCGAGGTGGTTCACGCCGAACTGCAACTCGTGGCCCTGCGCGGTCAACGAGCGGGGCGGCATCATGATGCCCGCGTTGTTGACCAGTACGTCGATGGGCTTGTGTTCGTCGAGCAGGCGGTGAGCGAAAGCCTTCACCTGGTCCAGATCCTCCAAGTCGAGTTGTCGCAGCTCGATGCTTCCTCTTGGCCGCAGCGCCAGAATCCTGGCCTGGGCCAGGCATCCCTTTTCCAGATCCCGCGCAGCCATGATTACGTGCGCGCCCTGCTTGGCCAATTCCAGGCTGGTCAGATAGCCAAGCCCGCTATTGGCCCCGGTTACCACTACCGTG
The DNA here is from genome assembly GCF_056402315.1 of Pseudoxanthomonas sp. P4_B2. Classification (NCBI taxonomy): domain Bacteria; kingdom Pseudomonadati; phylum Pseudomonadota; class Gammaproteobacteria; order Lysobacterales; family Lysobacteraceae; genus Pseudoxanthomonas; species Pseudoxanthomonas sp. P4_B2. The sequence continues at coordinate 373,502 of NZ_JBFUHQ010000003.1, read as the reverse complement.
CGGCCTGTCTGGTCGGGCAGGTCCTTCTCGGTCCATGCCGGCGGATCCGCTCGTCTCGAGGTGTTATTCATGTCGCGGCTCAATCTTTACGGTGTTAACATGAAGCTACAACATAATTTGAACAGTGTAAAGATACCCGGAATGAACAGAAAACAGCCGCCTGAAGAACGCCCTGCCGATCGCTATCACCACGGCGATCTGAGGACCGCCTTGATTCGGGCCGCCGACGAAATACTGGCCGAGCACGGCCTGGCGGGCTTCAGCCTGCGCGAAGCGGCCAGACGCGCTGGCGTTTCCGCGGCCGCGCCGGCCCACCATTTCGGCGGCGCGGCCGGGCTGCTTTCGGAAGTGGCCCTGCTTGGTTTCGAGGAATTGGCCAAGAACCTGCACGTCGAAGTTTCCCAGGGAACGCCCACGCAGCGATTGCGGCTGCAGGGAATGGGGTACGTGCGTTTCGCCATGACCTACCCGGGACGGTTCCAGCTCATGTTCCGTCGCGATCTGCTGAGCCCCGATCACGCCGCACTGCAGGAAACGGGTGCCCGCACCCTGGCGCAACTGGAGGAAACCATTCGTGCGATCCGCTGCATACCAGAGCAGCAAGTACTTGATCCGCAAGCACAGGCAGCCCTGCTGGCTACCTGGTCGACGGTCCACGGCTTCGCGTATCTCGCGCTCGATGGCAAGCTCGTGCATATGAACGCGGGCGCGACGCTGGACGATCTGCTGATACGGGTATTGGAAAGTCAGTGGCCTGATCCTTAGCGGGTCAGTGCAACGATCGCTTCGGCGTGTCGTGGATGGTGTGGGTGCCGAACAAGGACACGCCTTGAGTCTTGAGGGGAACGGTGGCCGGTAGAGGGCGGCGAGACGAAGTGATATTTTCTCCTGCCCCCAGGTTCGAATAGACCTACGTGACCCTCGATCCTTCACGCCGTTCGCTGCTGCTCGCCATCGCCTGTAGCGCTTCGCTCGCGCCCTTCGGGCGCGCGTTCGCGGCGGGGAAGCGCGACGCCGACGCGCAAGGCAAACTCGAAGCACTGGAACGCCGCCACGGCGGTCGTCTTGGCGTTTCCATCCTCGACACGGGCACCGGCAAGCGCGTTGGCCATCGCGCCGATGAGCGCTTTCCGATGTGCAGCACCTTCAAGCTTCTCGCCGCGGCGCAGGTGCTGGCACGGGTGGATCGTGGCGAGGAGCGGCTGGACCGTCGCATCGTCTACTCGAAGGGCGATCTAGTCGCGTATTCGCCGGTCACCGAGAAACACGTCGGCGAACCCGGCATGAGTCTGGCCGAGTTGTGCCACGCCACCATTACTCTCAGCGACAACACCGCCGGCAACCTGTTGCTGGCCAGCTTTGGCGGACCGGCCGGACTGACCGCGTTCGCGCGATCGCTGGGAGACGGCGTGACCCGGCTGGATCGTTGGGAAACCGAACTCAACGAGGCGGTTCCCGGAGACCCGCGCGATACCACTTCTCCCGCGGCGATGCTCGACGACATGCGCTCGCTGCTGCTGGGCGATGCGCTGTCGCCCGCCTCGCGCAAACTGCTTGCCGACTGGCTGATCGCCACCACTACGGGCGACAGGCGTATTCGTGGCGGCCTGCCGAAAGGCTGGCGGGCTGGTGACAAGACCGGCACCAGCGGCAAGGGCGAGACCAACGATATCGCCATCGTTTGGCCGCCTGGCCGCGCACCTCTGCTGGTGACGGCGTATCACGCGGAATCCACAGCGCCGCAGGAAACGAACAACTCGGTCATAGCCGAAGTCGGCCGTATCGCCGCAGACCTTCTTTAACCGATGGCAGACTTCGCGCTCATATGAGTTCGCATCCGCTCGACAATCCGATCTGGGAATCCCTGGCCAGCCGGCATCGTTCCCTAGCGATACGCGAAGACTATGCGGCGCGCTATCCACCGGACGTCGCGCCCTTTCTGGGCGTACCGGCCGACGGCGTCGATGCGGCCGTATCGCTGGAATCGCTGGTGCCGCATGGCGATACCGTGTTGTTGTTGGGACGGGCGCCGGCCGAAGCCGAAGGCTGGCGAATGCAGCAGCTGGCCTTGCTGGCGCAAATGGTTTGTTCCGTCCGGATTCCCGAAGTGGATGGCCCGGACCTCATCGAACTTACGGAAGTCCATCGAGCCGATGTGCTGGCGCTGACGACGCTGGTTTATCCGCATTACTTCCGACCGCGCACCGTGGAATTGGGCCGCTATTTCGGCATTTACCAGGACGGCCGGCTGGCCGCGATGATCGGCGAGCGCATGGGCATGGACGAGTACACGGAAATCAGCGCAGTCTGCACGCATCCCGATTTCAATGGCCGCAGCTATGCACGACGCCTGCTGGCCTGGTTGTCCAACGACGTCCTTAGCCGTGGACTGACGCCGTTCCTGCACGTGAGCCATGAGAACCGCAGGGCCAAGGAGTTGTACGCGCAGAACGGCTACGGCCTCCGTCGCGACATCGCCTTCTGGTCATTGCGGCGCGACGATAGCGGCGCCTGAACCCGACTCGCGGGTCCTAGTCCGGCTGCGCTTCGCTATTGGGGTAACCTGCCGATCCGACGCTGCGTCGATTCGCCTCAATCAGGTTCGCATGAACACCTATATCGCCCTGCTGCGCGCCGTGAATGTCGGCGGAACCGGAAAATTGCCTATGGCCGAATTGCGCGCCATGTGCGAATCCACCGGCTTCCAAGGTGTGCGCACCTATATCGCCAGCGGCAATGTATTGTTGCGCAGCGATACCAGCGCGGTGCAGGTGAAAGCCGCGCTTGAGGAGGCATTGGCGCGGTACGCGGGCAAGCCCGTGGGCGTGTTGGTGCGCACCGGCGCCGAGATGGCGGCGGTCATTGCCGCCAATCCCTTTCCCACGGCCGCACCCAACCGCGTGGTAACGATCTTCCTCGACGGCGCGCCACCTGCGGACACGCTGGAAACGGTCAGGCATCTCAAGGACGAGCGGATCGTGCCAGGAAAGCGCGAGATCTATGTGCATTACGGCGAAGGCATGGCCGATTCGAAACTGGTGATTCCGGCGGCGAAGAGCGGAACCGCGCGCAACATGAATACAGTCGTCCGGCTGGCGGCAATGGCGGCGGAGTAAGCGCGGCGCGGCTTTTGTCGACGCTTTGGTTTCGTGAAATGCGGCCTCTGGCGGCGATATTCACGCTTCATTTGGTTCGTTCCCCGGCCACACACTAGACTGAGGACTGCTCGTCGCAGATCGCGATGCAGTGTTTCCTTATTCCGGATAACGACGCAGCATGTCCAAACAATGGTTTCTGTTCGCACTTGTCGCCTGCCTTACCGCCTGTCAGCAAAAGGCGCCGGTCGCGCCTCCGATCACCATCGTCGATGTGCCCGCCAGCGCGGGACAGAGCGGTGCGCTCAGCGGCGGCTCTCCGACGCCCGCGCCGGTGGCGTCCAAGGCCGATGTATTGAAAGGTACGCATTGGCCGGCGGTCGAGCTGACTTCCGGAGAGGCTGCGATCAGCTGCGAATCCAATCCGATCGCGGCAAGGGGAGGCGAACCGCTTACCGATCTGTCGTACGCCGGAGTGAATGCGGCCGTCGAGAAGTGCAAGCAAGCTGGAATGCTGCGGCTGAACTACGAAGGCAAGATCGCCACCGATTTCACCGCGCTGGTGGAGCGAGTGGGCAACGTCGCCGAGCGCCTGAAGATCGAGCAACGCGTCCTGGATCTGGATTCCAGTGGCGGCCACGTGGAAGACGCCATGAAGGCGGGCGATGCCATCGGCGCCTCGAAATGGACCATCCGCGTAGGGGACCAAGCCATCTGCCATAGCGCCTGCGTGCTCATATTGGCCGCGGGAGACGACCGCCAGATCGCCGGCAAGGTCGGTATCCATCGGATGATGCGCGTCGATTCGACCGCGACCACGCGCGCGGAGCTCAGCCAGGAGCTGCGCGAGGTCTACGAGAAGATGAAGGAGTATCTGGAGCGCAATGGCGCGTCGGTGGCCGTGGCCGATCTGATGATGACCGTGCCCAACCGCAAGCTGCGGCTGCTCTCCGCGGACGAGCTGGTGGAATACGGGCTGGATGGCACCAACGCCGTGCAGGACGATCTGGAGCGCATCGGGCTGACCCGCAAGTGCGGCGAAGATTTCGTGCGGCGCAAGGACGAGTTCATGCGCGCTTTCGAACGCGAATGCCAGCTGCCCGACAGCAGCACCGAGGTGGTGGATGCCTGCGGACTGGCGCTAAGGGAAAGCTACGGTTTTCCTGATCGGAAATGTCCGATCGAAAGCCCGCTGTCCGCCCGCGACGCCGATGGCGCGCACGCTGCAGGCCGGACCGGCAGCGAATAGGCGCCAGGCGGAGCTCGGCATGGGTGATTAACAGCCTTGGCCGAGTCGGCAAGCAACGTGATCTCGGCCTCGTAGATCCGAGCTTGCTCGGATGCTTTTAGGCTCGGATGCTTTTGAGCAAGAGCATCCGAGCAAGCTCGGATCTACAAGGACAAGGGTGTCCGAGCTCGTTCTGTTTCCGTTGGTGCTGGCAGCGCCCAGCTAGCGCACAGTTCGCGCTTCTGTGCGGGTGCGAGCTGCTTGATGCGGTATTCGGCGCGGCTGGCTTCGGAACGGTCCGCAAAAGCACATTGTCCCAGTAGCCGCAAAGGCGGATGCGAACGGGTATAGCGCGCACCTTTCCCGGCGACATGCTTTGCATAGCGCAAAACCACGTCGACCGCGATGCCGGTGTACAGGCTGCCATCGCGGCATTCGATCAGGTAGACGTACCAGGACGAGGGCGGTTTCAACGGCCGCCGCCCCCACCGCCGCCGCCGCCGCCGCCAGAGGAACCTCCGCCTCCGCCACCCGAAGAACTGCCGGGCTCGCTTGAAGAAGAAGCGATCTGCGAACTCAGGCTGCTGCCCACGGCCTCGGTGAAGCTGCTCAGGTCGCCGATGTTGCTGCCGTGGTACCAGGAAATGCCCGCCGTCGCTGCGGCTACTGCGGCAGCGCCTGCGGCCACGGTGAACTTGTTGGTCCACGCGTCCTCAACCTCCAGCGCTACCGCGTACGGCAGCAGCATTTCGTAGCGCTTGGCGTCCAGTACCGGAGGTGCATCGGGGCCCGGAAGGCTCTTCAGTTCATCGCGTTCGGCGACGCTGAGGTAGCGTTTCAGGCCTTCGATCTCATCCAACAGTTTGCGTCCGGCGGGCGTCGGCGCTTTGATCAGCACGCCGAAGACGACCGCCGCAATCAGCATCAATCCGACGACGATCAGGATGAAAGGAATGCCGCCGCCGCCACTTAAGACCAAAGAGGCGGCAGCGCCGACGATAGCGATGAGGACCGCGATGGCGATACTGCTGCCGTTGCGCGCGAAAAAAGCGGGCTTGAAGCGCTTCTCCAGCGCCACCGAGTGGGCGGATTGCGCGCCAGACACCGTGCTGGCATTGGTGTTCTTCAATTCCAGTTTCAGGTTGCCGTTCTTGAACAGGTGCGATTGCAGGATCCTCTGCTCTTCGATCCCGACCGGGGCCGCGTCGGCCGTTTTCTCCAACTCCCAGTCATCGCTCAGGAAGCCTTTCTCGCGATGGATGCGCACGTTTCCGGCCACCGCCAGAGAGAGCAGATCCGCCGAGAAGCACCGCGTGTCGTAGGCCATGCGCTGCATGAAACGTAGGCCGGCGGGGGAGTAGCCCGTCGGCGGATCGTAAAGGACGATGATCACGCCTGCCTTGGGGTCGCGGCCCAGCCGGTGCCAGCGGCGGAAACAGAAGACCAGCAGCGTGATCAGCGCCGCAAGCGCGATCAACACGCCGCGATTGTCCTTCAGCAACCACAGCCAGCGCTGCGTGGAACTGGGTTGGGCCACCAATCCTTTCGGAAAGCTCATCACTATGGTGAAGCCTTCGCGCGGCGCCAGCGGTTGGGTCAGCAACCAGCGCGCAATGCCGGGGCTGGTGACCTTCGCGTCGTAGGCATCGCCCTTCTGACCTTGCGCGCCGGTGTAGGCCTCCACTTGGATGCGGTCTATAGGAACGGGGGAGGGCAAGCGAACTTCCACGCTGCCGCGTTCGATGGGGAAGTCCCAGCCGGTGCCGATGGCGTTCCAGTACAGCTCGTCGTGGTCGGCGAAAAACCCCAGTTGGCGCGTGGTGCGATAGCGCAGGGTGTAGGTGAAGTCGGTAGGAACCGGCAGGAAATCGTCATTGCCGGTATTGATGCGCACGCCATTGGACTTCTTTTCGGTGAACCACGGCTCGGGCTTGCCATCTCGCTGCACGTCGATCACTTGCAGATCGACCACGACCCGATTGCCATAGCGATCTTTGTAGCGTGTCGGGAAGTCGCGATAGATGCCACGGCGGATGTTGTTGCCTTCGGCGCGCACCGCGATGCGCTCGGTGACGTCGAGACTGCCGTCGGCGCTGACCTGCACTTCGCTGTCGTACGAAAGGATGCGTTCCTGCGCAGCCAGCGGCACCGCAAGCAGTAGCAGCAATGCGAAGAAAATTCCTTTCATCGGGAAAGCTCCACTTTCACCGCAGCGCGGCCGGCGTCGTCGGCTTGGAAGAACTCGGCGCTGTCGAACCTTCCAACGCGGGCGACGAATAGATCCGGCACTCGTTGCACCGCATCGTTCAGGTCGCGGACCGCGCCGTTATAAAAGCGGCGCGCGTATTGCAGTTGCTCCTCCACTTGCACCAGATCGCGTTGCAACTGCGCGAAGTTCTCGCTGGCCTTGAGGTCGGGGTAGGCTTCTTTCAGCGCCAGCAACCGGCCGATGCCCTGTTCCAGCGCCGATTCGATTGCGCCCAGTGGTCCCGGCGCTTGTGCGGCCATGGCCTGTCCGCGCAACTCGGTGACAGTGGCCAGGACCGCCTGTTCGTGTCCGGCGTAGGCCTGGACTGCCGTCACCAGCGAAGGCACCAGATCGTGGCGGCGGATCAACTGCACATCGACATCGGCCCAGGCGGTCCGCACCTGGTTGCGCAGACGCACCAACCGGTTGAAGGCGAACACGCTCCACGCAAGCAAACCCGAGAGCACCAGGAACAGAACAACTGCTAGAAGGGTCACGGACCGCACTCCTGGAACAACAGGGAAGCGCCGATTATGCCTTTGCCGCTTGCGGTCGGCCGGCGGCGGACTTCAGGCGGGCGGGGCGCCGATCACCCGAATGGCCAAGCCTTCCAATTCCACAGTGTTTCCTGCGCGGATCTTGCAGGTCTTGCGAAGTTCGACCACACCATCCACCGATACCGCGCCGCTGGCTACCAATGCCTTGCCTGCGCCACCGCTGTCGCAGACCCCGGCCAGCTTCAACAGTTGGTTGAGTTCGACGTATTCGCGGTCCAGTTCGAATTCCAGGATTGTCATGGGCAAGGGGTGGCGGTGAGGGCAGGCATTGTCCGGTAGACGTACAGCGAATTGATATCGCCCTGTTCGTGAAACGGAAACTTGTGGTTCTCGGAATCGACCGCAGTCGAGTTTCAACTAATTCTAGACTGTGCGCACGATCACAATTCAATTGTTTTCGATACCGCGCTCGTCAAGCCCCCCACTCGTCGCAGCCTTCAAGAGTCAGGCACTGGTCGCCGCGCCAAGGCGTCCATTCGTCAATACGTGAGAAGTATTTCATGAACAAAATCCACAGCAAGGTTTGGAACAAGGAACTTGGGCAACTGGTGGTGGCCTCGGAATTGGCAAGTGGTAACAGCCAGGGGGCGACGGGGTCTGCGGGCGCCGTACCGCCCAAGCGTGATGTGCTGTCGCTGCTCCTTGTGGTCTTGCTTGGGAGCGCTTCCGGCGGTGCCTGGGCGGCGGATGCCGTATGTCTGGATCCGGTTACGGGTCTGCCTCTCGGCGCCGCTGCGGGTTCCGGAAATGAGGTTGCATGCGGAGATGGAGCCGTCGCCAGCGGTGCCAACGCCATCGCTATCGGTAACAATGCCATCGCCGCGGGCGACAACGGCGTAGCGTTGGGCCTGGGGGCGCAAGCTTCTGCGCAGAACGCCATTGCGATCGGTAATGCAGCCAACGCGAGTGCGGTGGACGCAACAGCAATTGGTACCTTCAGCCAGGCAACGGGGGAAAAATCGGTCGCCATTGGCGAAGCAAGCCTGGCCTCGAATCTGAGCAGCACGGCGATCGGCCAGTCGAGCACAGCCAGTGCGGATTATGCCGTCGCTATCGGCACCAACAGTCAGGCCACGCAGGTGGCGACCACGGCGATCGGCCAGAACAGCCAAGCCACGGGCGAATATTCGGTCGCCTTGGGCAACTCCAGTGTTGCGAACAATTTCGCTGCATCCGCGGTAGGCCAGAACGCTCAAGCCACCGATCAGTTCACTACCGCGGTCGGTAACAGCGCGATGGCGACTGGTCTGGGCGCATCGACGTTTGGTGCGAATTCGACAGCCTCGGGCGTCCGGGGAACGGCGGTGGGCGCGGACGCGACAGCCACCGGTGACAATAGTACGGCGCTGGGGCAGGGTGCCGTCGCCAATAACAATCTCGATGTAGCTCTCGGTTCGGGTTCTACGACGGCGCCGGTGATTGCGACGAGCGGTACGATCATCAACAGCAAGCCGTACACCTTCGCCGGTGCCTCGCCGACCAGCACCGTCAGCGTCGGCAGTCCAGATGCCGAACGCACCGTTACCAATGTTGCTGCGGGCCGGATCAGCGGCACCAGCACCGATGCCATCAACGGTTCGCAGTTGTATGCGACCAATACCGCCATCGAAAGTCTGGCCACTCAGGTCGAAGCCGATCAGATCCACTACGTCAGCACCACCGATGCGGGCACGCAGCGGGGAAATTACAACAACGATGGCGCTACCGGGCTGTACGCCGTGGCGATCGGTGCCGACACGGCGGCTGCGGGCAACTTGACTATGGCCATTGGTGTAGGGGCGCAAGCCAATGGCAATGCGACCACAGCCATTGGTAACGCGGCCGGCGTGGGATCGACAGCCATCCAGGGAACCTTTATCGGCTCGCAGGCAGGGCAATTCAGTTCGGGCACTCTGAATGTCGCTGTCGGTAACGCGGCAGGCATGGGGTCGTCCGGTGACCAGAATGCCTTTTTCGGCAATAGCGCGGGTACCAGCGCGAGCGGATCTGGAAACACCGCGGTCGGCGGTGGCGCCGGGATAACTATGACCGGTGACTACAACACCGGCATAGGCACGCTGGCTGGCGCAATGACGACGGGCGACTACAACACCGCCATCGGCCATGCCGCCGGCGCCGGGGTGAATGGATCGGCCAATCTTGTTCAAGGATTCTCTGCCGGCAACAGCTTGCAGGGCGACAACAACCTGGTGCAAGGAGTCAGCGCTGGCCAAGGGGTATCCGGCAACAACAACAGCATCACGGGTGTATTCGCAGGTTTGGGGGCGGCAGGTAATGACAATGTCCTGAGCGGCTCGCACGCAGGCATGGCCGTTGCTGGCAACAGCAATCTGATCAGCGGCACGGACGCTGGCGTCCTCCTGCGCGGCGATGCCAACGTGGTAATGGGGCAGGCAGCCGGCCTGGGTTATACCTACGATTTCAATACGGACTCTCTCTACGACCGCGACGGCAACATCGTCGACCAGTCCACCTTCGATCCTGCTTCGTTGCCGGTTCTGAACAACGCCGTTGCGATCGGAAATCGGTCGCACGTGGGCGCCGGTGAAGCGGTAGCGGTGGGCGCCGAAGCGCAGGCGCTGGGTGTGCGCAGCATCGCCATCGGCTACGACGCGATCGCTACCGGCTCGGTTGCGATGGGCGCTTCGACGCGCGCCGGCAATGGCGGTGCGGCATTCGGCGACGGCGCGGTCGCCACGTACAACGGTGGCGTCATCGATCCAGCCATCATTGCGGGTGCGGCGCTAGGTGATAACGCCAGCGCGGACGTATCCGGTTCGACCGCACTCGGCGCCAACGCAGTCACTATCGTGCAGGATGGGGTAGCCCTGGGCAGCGGCTCGGTCGCCGACACCGCAGCCGGCGTAGCTGGCTACGACCCGACGACCGGCCTGCCGTCGACAGATACGTCGTCCACCTGGGTAAGCACCCTGGGCGCGGTCAGCGTGGGCGGCAACGGCCAGACCCGCCAGATCAACAATGTGGCCGCCGGCGCCCTGGACACCGACGGGGTGAATGTGGCTCAGTTGAAGGCGGCTGCAGCGGAAGCCACCACGCATTACTACAGCGTCAATGACAATGGCGTGGTTGGGGGCAACTACAACAACGATGGGGCGACGGGCATCAACGCCTTGGCGGCGGGAACGAACGCGACGGCTACAGGTAACCAAAGCACCGCGATCGGTAATGGTGCAACCGCCAATGGTCTTCTGTCGACATCGATTGGTAGCGGAGCCGGAGATAATTCCACCGGAATGTTTAATACCGCTCTCGGCGCCTTTGCAGGGAGGGATGTCACGGGGGTCAATAACTCGGCCTTCGGATCCGGCGCAGGCACGGGCACCACGGGCATGCAAAATTTGGCCCTTGGCGATGCTGCCGGAATTAACGTAGTCGGTAACGCCAATCAGGCAGTAGGCGTGAGCGCGGGTGCAAATGTCGCGGGCAATAACAACGCGGCTTTGGGCAATAACGCAGGTTCCAATATTGTGGGCGATCTGAACTCCTCGGTCGGCCCGGGAGCCGGTCAGAACACGGTCGGACTCTCCAATGTCGCGATGGGTTCCAACGCCGGAATTTACGTTACAGGCAGTTCCAATGTCTCGATCGGCGAAAACTCCGGTCTTGCGATGTCGAGCAGCAATAGCATTGCGATTGGCGGATTCGCCGGTGCCCTGAATACCGGGCAAAGCAATATTTTCATGGGCCAGAATGCCGGTGCCGACTTGATCGCAGGCATTGCTACCACCGCCAGTGATGTCATTGCCCTCGGAACCAATTCGTTGGCAAACCAGAACGGCGCCATCGCGATGGGGGCCAATGCCGTGGCCAACACGGCGGCAGGTGATGTCGCCCTGGGCAGCGACAGTGTGACTTCTGCGGTTGTTCCGACCAGCACCGCTACCGTGGGTGGCATAACCTATGGCACCTTTGCGGGCAATGCACCGGCCAGCGCCTTCAGCGTCGGCGCAATCGGCGCGGAACGCCAGATCCAGAACGTGGCTGCCGGTCAAGTGACCGCGACCTCCACCGACGCCATCAACGGTTCGCAGCTGTATGCCGTGGCATCTCAGGCTGCAGCCGGAGCAGTGCATTACTACAGCGTCAACGACAACGGCGTCGCGGGAGGCAACTACGTCAATGACGGTGCCAGCGGCGTTAACGCCGTGGCGATCGGCGTAAACAGCGTGGCCGTGGGCGATGCTTCCTATGCCGCGGGCTTGGGCGCTTCGGCGCTGGGCATCAACGCCGTTGCGATAGGTTCCAACGCTTCGGCCACAGGCGCCAACGCCATCGCCCAGGGCAGCGGAGCGGTGGCCAGCGCTGCCGACGGCACGGCTCTAGGTGCCGGCGCCACCGTCACGCATGCCAACAGCGTGGCGCTAGGCGCGGGTTCTGCAACTACGGTGGGCGCACAGACCGGCTATAACGCCGCGTATGTGGGCAGCAGCAATTCGACCGGCGAAGTGAACATCGGCGGCCGTACGATCACCGGCGTGGCGCCGGGTATTGCCGGCACCGACAGCGTCAATGTCGATCAGCTGACCGCTGGCGTGAACTCCGCAACTGCGACGTCCAACCAGTACACCGACACCCAGATCAGCACCGTCAACACCGCTATTACCAATCTGGACAACCGGGTCACCAGCATCGAAGGCGACATTGTCGATATTCAAGGCGATATCACCGACATCCAGAGCGACATCGTGGACATCGAGGGCGATATCACCAACCTGACCGACACCGTCAACAACATCACCACCGACATCGCCAACGTGCAGAACGGCGCCGATGGCATGTTCCAGGTCAGCCAGGAAGGCGCGATTGTCAAACCACTGCCGACCGGCACCAACTCCTCCGCCGGCGGCAACGGCGCCGTCGCTAGCGGCGACAACGCACTGGCCGTGGGCAACCAGAGCACCGCCAGCGGCGACAACAGCACCGCGATCGGTACTGGTTCCACTGCGTCGGCCACCAACAGCACCGCGCTGGGTAACAACGCCTCGGCCACTCACGGCAACAGCGTGGCGCTAGGCGCGGGCTCGGCCACCACCGTCGGCGCACAGAGCGGCTACAACGCCGCCTATGTGGGCAGCAGCAGCTCCACTGGTGAAGTGAATGTCGGCGGTCGCACGATCACCGGCGTGGCGCCGGGCATCGCCGGCACCGATGCGGTCAACGTCAGCCAGTTGAACTCAGGCGTGAACTACGCCATCAACACGGCCAACCAGTACACCGATAGCCGCATCACCGGACTGCAAAGCGACGTCTGGACGATGGAGCGCGGCTATCGCGGTGCGACTTCGTCGGCGATGGCGATGGCCGGCTTGCCACAGGCGTACCTGCCGGGCAAAAGCATGCTGTCGGCGGCTTTGGGCGGCTACCAGGGCGAGTACGGCATGGCGGTGGGTTTGTCGGGCATCACCGAGAACGGTCGCTACGTGTACAAGGCGCAGGCCAGCGGCAACACGGCACGCGATTGGGGCTTCTCGGTCGGCGCGGGTATCCAGTGGTAACGGTCCGCCGACCTTTGCGCCGCGTTCCGTATGCATATCTAGGGGTAACAAAACGATGAAACACGATCCGAAAACCGCATTTCTGTTGTTGTCGTTGAGCGCCGCGCTCGCGGCATGCGGCACCCGCCACGTCAGCCGCGATATCAGCGCACAGGGAATCGCGGGCGAGGTGATCTTCCCGGCCGCCGATAGCGCCACGTTGAAGGACGGTACTTTCCCCAATCCGGCCGACCTGCGATTGATCGCACCCGGCATGACCAAAGATCAGTTGTCGCAGCTGCTGGGGCACCCGCATTTCCGTGAAGGCTATGCGGGCGTGCGCGAGTGGGATTATCTCTTCCATTTCCGCAAGAACGGCAAGATCGTCACCTGCCAGTACAAGTCCATCTTCGACGAAGATTACCGTGCGCAGAGCTTTCACTGGTCGCCGCAGTCGTGTGCCGATCTACTGGTCGAGCAGGCTCCCGCTGCCCCAGCCGTCCTAGCCACCGGAACGCGTTTCGATCTGTCGGCCGATGCGTTGTTCGCCTTCGGAAAATACGAAGCCGGCGACATGCTTCCCCAAGGCCGCGAACAGCTGTCGGCCATCGCCGCAAAGCTGAAGGATGCCGACACCGCTTCGATCGCCGTGATCGGCTATACCGATCGTATCGGCAGCGTAGCGGCTAACCAGCTGCTTTCGGAACGTCGCGCTGCGACGGTCCGTGGATACCTTGTGCAGCATGGCGTGGCTGCAGCGGGCATCGCCGCGGAAGGGCGCGGCGAAAGCGAGCCAGTCACGGAATGCGCCGAACAACCCCGGGACGCTCTAATCGCGTGTCTGGCACCCAATCGTCGTGTCGAGATCCAGGTGACAGCCAATTCGCGCGGCTGAAAACTCGACTTAAAACCGCAATAACACGACCTTATGGCGCCCGCCATAGATTGAGGGCGCGGGCGCGTACCGCCTCAGAACTCCGGAGGACCCATGAAGACTTGCCGTTCCATTCTATTCGCTGCCTCGCTGGCATCCACCGGTGTTGGCCTTGCGCAACAACCTGCCTCGCCCGCGCGCGCGACAGTCCTGCAGCAACAGCAGCTCACCTCAGAACAGCGGGTGCAGATCGCGCGCCAGAGTGCGGAAATGTCCAAGGCCGCGGGGCTGGTCATTCAATGGGTGGATCAGAACAAGGGCGGCGAAGTATGGGAGGGCGCCTCTTCCGTAGCCAAGAGCGTGGTGACCAAAGACAGCTTCGTCCAGCAGATATCCGCTGATCGCCAGAAGCTCGGCGCGCCGATGACGCGCTCGCAAGTCGCGGTTACCCGTGCTGTTTACGCTGCGGGCAACCAAGTGCCTGCCGGCAACTACATCAACGTGGTCTTCGCCACCAAGTTCACCGACGCGCCGGGACCAGTGCGTGAATTGGTGTCCTTCCGCCTGGATGAAGACAAGACCTGGCGCGTGTCCGGCTACAGTTTGCGTTGAGGGGCCGGGTGTAGCTGTCGCGGCGTACGCTGTTCGGGTAGCCGCGATCATTGCGGGTTCGCCGCGCTATTCCTTCTCGAACTGCGTGATCTCGTCGAGGATTCGCTGGCTGCGGCGGATGCCGTCCCCGCCATCGGCGACGCAGACGGTCTCGCGCGCGTGCTGCGCCGGTGTTCGCCGCTTCCATAGATGGAAACACCAGGTACCCAGCAGACCCGCCACGCCGATGACCAGGCTGATCCAGATCCACGCTGGCGTGGTCGCTTGTGGATCGATCTGGCCCAGTCCGGCGAAGGCAACGACCACCAGCACCCACATGATCCACCACGGCAGGCCGCAGATATTGGAGTTGATGGTGTAGAAGCGCAGCAGCATCGCCATCCGCTTCTGGATCTTCAGTACCGGTGCGGAATAGTCGATGTTGCCCATCAAGCCCAGTGTGATCCCGGCGGCGCCGGTGGTGATGACTCCGAAGGCATGGACGAGGATGCCGGCCACGAATAGGCCCGGAACGCCGGTGTTGCGGGTCCAGCAGGCGACGCCCAGCACGATCAGGCCAATGCCGAGCAGCAGCTGAAACATCTGACCCCAGAACAACGGACGCAGGTTGGTGCGGGCCTTTTCCAGCTTCTTTTCCTTGAACAGTTCCAGATTGATGCGGTCGTGCCGGGCTAGGCGGCGGTCGAGCGCCTGCCAGGTGGCTTTCAGTTCGTCGAGTTCCATGATGTTTTCCATGATTGTCTTTTCGGTTCAGATTTCGCAGCGGATGCGTTGCTTGAGTCGGCTGAGCTTGGTGGCTACGTTGGTTTCGCTGATGCCCAGGATCTCGGCGATCTGGCGATAGCTCTGGTCTTCCAGGTACAGCAGCAGCAAGGCGCGATTGAGCTTGTCCAGCTGCGCGATGAAGCGGTGCAGGGCGCGCACCTGCTGGTCGGTTTCTTGGTCGGCGCCGTTGTCGTCGGCGATGTCATGCACGGCTTCGTCCAGCTGAATCGAGTGCTTATCCCGATGGACGGTAGTACGCACATGCGAGATCGCCACGTTCAGCGCGATCCGATACATCCAGGTCGAGAACGGCCTTTCGGCGTCGTAGGCGGGAAAAGCGCGCCACAGCTGGGCGGCGATCTCCTGGGCAAGGTCGGCGCGGTCCTCCGCATGGAAACCGTAGGTATTGGCGACCTTGAATACGACCCCGCGATGCTGGTCCAGCAGCTCGCCGAAGCGCTGCTGGGGTTGCGTATCCCTTGCCATGATTGCCGTGTGCCCCATTCAGCTGCCTACGCGATTGTGCTTGTCTGCCCTCATGATTCGCGCCGGCACGGGAATAATCACGGTCCGTTGTGCCCAATGCGGACGGAAAGTGGGCGGGGATGAACAAAACCGGCCATACGCCAGCGCATGTCATTGCGCTGACTTCACGTGTCCCTGACAATCGTGACTCCCATGGGAGATATTTTCTTGAGTTCCGACCTTCAGGCATCCGCCACGGCTGCTCAGCTGCGCAAGCTGTGCTCGCACTTCGCCAAACCCCGCCTCAGCCGCGCCATCTGGCAGCTGCTCAATACCTTGCCGCCGTTGCTGGCGATCTGGGCGTTGATGGCGTGGAGCGTGGTCGATCAATGGGGCTATGGCTGGACGTTGTTGATGGCTCTTCCCGCCGCCGGCTTCTATGTGCGTCTTTTCATCATCCAGCACGACTGTGGGCATGGTTCTTTCTTCGCCAGCGAGCGCGCCAACCATATCGTCGGCGCAAGCTTGGGACTGATCACTCTGTTCCCGTTCGGCTATTGGAAGAAGACCCACGCGATCCATCACGGCACCTCCGGCAACCTGGATCGCCGCGAGATGGGCGACATCGAGACGCTGACCGTGGCCGAGTACGAATCGCGCTCGTGGTTCGGCCGCTTCTGTTACCGCTTCTACCGCAGCACACCAGTGCTGCTGGGCATCGGCCCGCTGTACCAGTTCGTCATCAAGCATCGTTTCCCGTTCGACCTTCCTTTCAGCTGGAAGAAGGAATGGGCCAGCGTGATGCTCAACAACCTGATGCTGCTGGTCGTGGGCGGCGCGTTGGGTTTCGCCATCGGCTGGCACACCGTGCTGCTGGTGCACCTGCCCATCGTGCTGATGGCCGGCGCCATTGGCGTATGGCTGTTCTATGTGCAGCACACCTTCGAAGGCGCGTACTGGACCAACAAGGAAGAGTGGGACGCCGGCAAGGCCGCCGTCTCCGGCAGTTCGTACTTCGACCTGCCTGCCGTGCTGCATTGGTTCACCGGCAACATCGGCTACCACCACATCCACCACCTAGCCAGCCGCATTCCCAACTACCGCTTGCGCGAGGCGTTCGAATCCAGCGAGCTGCTGCAATCGGCCCCGCGCCTGACTTTGTGGTCCAGCCTGAAGTGCGCCCGCCTCAAGCTGTGGGACGAGCAGTCCCGGCGTATGGTCGGCTTCGGCTATCGGGCCAAAGCGCTCGCCTGAGTTCGGCGCGTCGTTGTTCGGACGCCGTGCTTACCTGTCGGCACTCCGTCATCCGGGGCTGTGAGAGAATTCCAGCCCTAAGCGTTTGCATCCGAAGAGATCGCGCACGGCCAGCTGCCCCTGGCGGCCGGCGCGCGGAGTAGGGCCGGATCGTCTGGCCTACACGGGTCACGCGCTCGCAATCGGGCCCTTGATGACCACTACTCTTGCGCATGTCCGCGCCTACTACGACAGCGTGCCTTACACCTCGCACGCCTACATGCATAGCTCGCCCGAACAATCGGCGGCGGTGGCGCATATCTTCGGACTTTCGGCGCCGCCGGTGGCTACGGCCCGGGTGCTCGAGCTTGGAGGCGCTTCCGGCGGAAACCTGATTCCGTTGGCGCTGCGTTATCCAGCACTCAAAGCGCTGGAACTGGATTTGTCGCCGGTACAGATCGATTTAGGCACGCGGCAGGCCGACCGGCTGGGACTGGACAATATAGTTCTGCGTCAGGCGGACCTCGCCGAGATCGACAGCGAATCGCTCGGCGAGTTCGATTACATCGTCTGCCATGGCGTCTACAGTTGGGTGCCGCCGCACGTACAAGATGCGCTGTTGCGCATTTGCAGCCGCAATCTTGCGCCCAACGGCGTGGCGTACGTCAGCTACAACACTTATCCGGGTTGGAAAGCGAAGGAGATGATCCGAGACGCCATGCTGCTGCATGGCAGTACGCGTTCGGATCCCAAAGAGCAGATCGCTTATGCGCGCGGCATGGTCGGGTTCCTGCAGCAGGTCGCGCGCAAAGACGGGATGCTGGCTCGGGCGCTGGAGGAGAACCTGCCTTACCTGCGCAAGGGCGATGACCATTATCTGGCTCACGAATACCTGGAGCCCTACAACCTGCCTTGTTACTTCCATCAATTCCTGGAACGGGCAAGCGGCCATGGCCTGTCGTACTTGGGCGAAGCGCAGCCGGCGATGATGATCCCGGGGAATTACGGCAACGACATCGCCGAGCCATTGCTAAGAGCGTTCGGTCACGATCAGGCGCGGATGGAGCAATATTTGGATTTCGCCATCAACCGGGGATTCCGCCAGACCCTGCTGGTGCACGCTTCCCGTGCCGCCGACATCCGCTATCGACTAGATCGACAACGTCTGCAATCCGTTCATTTCGCGGCGAGGCTTCCCTGTGTCGCAGGCGGCACTCGTTTCGACGGCAGCACCCAGGAGTACGGAATGCAGGGCGAGCCCAGCGTCAGCACCTCCTCGGATGCGGTGAAGCGGGCCCTGGATCTGCTTACCCAGGCGTGGCCGATGACGATAGGCCGGAATGAACTGGTGGCCTGCGTCGAAACATCGCTCGATGCCGGCAGCGCACCACGTACTTTGGTGGAAGCGGCTATCGACGAGTTGCTCGAGTTTTTGATCCTGCGCGGTATTGCACGCATCCGGCTCGCTCCAGTACTTGCGAGTGCCGACGTCTCGGTGTCCCATCCTTGCGTGGACCCGCTGGTGCGGCGGATGACGGCGGCACTGGAAGGGGCGGACTCGTACGTTGCCAACGCTTGGCACGAAAGCATCGAACTGTCGCCAGTGGAGCGGGCTCTGTACCCGTCGATGGACGGCAGTCTCGATCGAGAGGGTCTGATCCGCCTGTTGGTCGATCAACAAAACCTTACAAGTGCTTCTGGAAGCGGCAAAGGTGAGGCGTCCACGGACGTCGATCGCATGTTGGCGCGATTGCCGGGCCAAGCTGTTCTTCTGCCCTAGTTGAAAATGGCTGGCTGCCCGAATGTTAAATCGGGCGCCGGATTTCGGTCCTGGCCGCAGCCCGGTCGGGCCTTCTCGGAGGTCCCGCGGTTCCGCCAAACAGGGGTCGAAAACCGGGCGGATAGCCCGCTGGCAGGGTGGAAACACCGCCCCGCCAAGCCCTGGCGGATTGGGTTTAGGGCGACAGCTCTTACCGCAGAGCGCACAATATCGCCTTGCGTAGGCCATTTTCCTTGGCGCGCCGGAGTTTTTTGCATGTCCAACGAATCCGATACCCCACTGCTTTTCGCCGATCTTGGTCTTTCCGCGCCCGTCATGGCGTCGGTCACCGAGGTGGGTTACGAGTCCCCTTCGCCCATCCAGGCGGCCACCATTCCGGCGTTGCTGGCCGGTAAGGACGTGCTGGGCCAGGCCCAGACCGGCACCGGCAAGACCGCGGCCTTCGCCTTGCCGATCCTGTCCCGGCTCAAGCTGGACCAGAAGAAGCCGCAGGCGCTGGTGCTGGCGCCGACGCGCGAATTGGCTATCCAGGTGGCCGAAGCCTTCCAGCGCTATGCCAACAAGATTCCCGGCTTCGTGGTGCTGCCGATCTACGGCGGTCAGGGCTATGCGCCGCAGCTGACCGCGCTGAAGCGCGGGGTGCATGTGGTGGTGGGAACGCCGGGCCGGGTCATCGACCATCTGGACCGCGGCACCCTGGACCTGTCCGAGCTGACCACGTTGGTGCTGGACGAAGCCGATGAAATGCTGCGCATGGGCTTCATCGACGACGTCGAAGCCGTACTGAAGAAAACTCCGCCCCAGCGCCAGGTCGCGTTGTTCTCGGCGACCATGCCGGCGGTCATCCGCCGCATCGCCCAGACCTATCTGCGCGATCCGCAGGAAGTCACCATCACTTCCAAGACCACTACGGCGACCAACATCCGCCAGCGTTACTGGTTCGTCAGCGGCATGCACAAGCTGGACGCGCTGACCCGCATCCTGGAAGCCGAGCCGTACGAAGCCATGATCGTGTTCGCCCGCACCAAGCTGGGCACCGAAGAGCTGGCGCAGAAGCTGCAGGCGCGCGGGCTGGCCGCCGCCGCCATCAACGGCGATATCCAGCAGCAGCAGCGCGAGCGCACGATCCAGCAGTTAAAGGACGGCAAACTGGACATTCTGGTGGCTACCGATGTGGCCGCCCGCGGCCTAGACGTCGAGCGCATCAGCCACGTGCTGAACTACGACATTCCCTACGACACCGAAAGCTACGTGCACCGTATCGGCCGCACCGGCCGCGCCGGCCGCAGCGGCGACGCGATCCTGTTCGTCACTCCGCGCGAGAAGGGCATGTTGCGCTCGATAGAGCGCGCCACCCGCCAGCCGATCGACGAAATGAAGTTGCCCAGCGTGGAAGCGGTCAACGACAAGCGGGTCGAGAAATTCCTGGGCCGCATCACCGACACGCTGGCGACCGGCGAACCCGGCGAATACCGTTCGTTGGTGGAGCGCTATGAGCAGGAAAACAACGTGCCGATGGTCGACATCGCCGCCGCGCTGGCGCGTCTGCTGCAGGGCGATACGCCTTTACTGCTGGGACCGGACCGCACGCCGGCGGCACCGCAGGCGTACGAACGCAACGAGCGTCATGAACGCAGCGAACGTCCCATGCGTCCGCAGCGCAGCGAACGTCCTTCGCAGGGTGAACAACGCCCGGCCTATGGCGAGCGGCCTGCGCCTGCAGCGCGGCCTGCTCGCGAGGAGCGTTCGGCGCCCCGTCGCGAGGAAAGCGCAACTCCGTTCGAGCGTCCCGCGCCGCGCAGTTTCGATAAGCCCGCACGCGAGACTTCGCGCATCGAGCGTCCCAGCTTCGACGCTCCGGCCAGCGAACGCCCGCGCTTCGACAAGGCGCCGCCGCGTGAGAAACCCGACGTCGGCATGGAATCGTTCCGCATCGAAGTGGGCCACGCGCACGGCGTGAAGCCGGCCAACATCGTCGGCGCCATCGCCAATGAGGCGGGTCTGGACAGTAAGTACATCGGCCGCATCGACATCCAGGACGACTACACCGTGCTGGACCTGCCTGAGGGCATGCCCAAGGAACTGCTGATGCACCTGAAGAAGGTGTGGGTGTCCGGTCAGCAGCTCCGCATCCACAAGGTGGGCGAGGGCGACGCCGGTGGCGATACGGCGCCGCGCAAGTTCAAGCCGGCTGGCGCGCGCACCGGCGGGAAACCATCGGGTTTCAAGCCGGGCCCGCCGGGCAAGCTGCATCGCAAGGGACCACCGAAGCCGCGTCCTTGAGTAGCGGGAAGTAGTTGTCAGCGCGCGGCTTGCCGCGCGCGATGGGGCGGCTCCAGCGCCAGCAGTTCCGCACGATACGGCAGGTCGCCGGGTAGCTGGATATTCCACACCAGTCCGGCCTTCCGCAGGCCCAACAGCACCCACCAGCCCGGATCCCACTCGCCCAGATGCAGCCCCAGCCTGGCCGAGCCGGGAAACGCATGATGGTTGTTGTGCCAGCATTCGCCCATGGTCAACAGTGAGGTCATACGCACGTTATGGCCCTGAACCGCAGCGTCGCGTATCTCATAGTGTTGCCCACCATGGTTATGGGCGAAATAGCCGACTAGCCAATGGCCGAACACGCCGGCCGTGACCCGTGCGCAGACGCCCCAGAGCACCCAACTCCAGCCTCCGAGAGCGAAGAACAGCAATGCCCACGGCAACTGCTGCGCCATCCATGTGCTTTGCATGAATCGGTAGAAACGATCCTTGGCGATGCGCTCCTCTATCGCAATCAGCGGCGGATTTTCCAATCGCAGTTCGCAGTTGAGCTGCCACCAAGCGTCTTTCAATAATGGGCTCTGATGGCGAAGAAAGTCGTGGCAGGTCGGCAGGCGCTGAGCGTAGTCCCTCAACTCGTGCGCGCGGATCATGCCGAGAGGTCCATTCAAACCCACCAGCACGCCGCAGTACACCAGCAGGTATTCCAGCCATAGGGGGCAGTCGTAGCTGCCATGGATCAGTTTTCGGTGCATTCCCAGCGAGTGCCCCAGCAACAGCACGACGGCCGTGGAAATCAGGAACAAGGCCACGCCACTCCAGCTGAAAGCGAGCGTGCCGCCTGCCGCTGCGCCCAGGGTCATGGAAGCGAACCAAATCGAGCGGACTGGCTCCCACAGAACCCGGCCCTCGCTGGCGTTTCGGATCGAATCGGATCGCACCCGGTGGTGTTTTAGGCTTGCTGGCAACGAATTCATGGAGGTTTCCTTTCCGCGGCTACTTAGGGGCTTGACAGGTGCGTTTAATATATTAACAATATAGTTAAATATGCAATAGCCTAATTCAACAAAGAGGGCAAGACCATGACGCTGCAACTGAGCTATCTGCTTTACCTGGGCATTTCCATCGCCATGACGATCTGGGTGGCGCGCACGTTGTCCAAGAACGGGGAAGTCTTCCTGGTGATGTGTTTCGGACAGAACGAAGTGCTGGCGAAGTCGACCAACCATCTGCTGGTGGTGGGTTTCTATCTCATCAACATAGGTTTCATCGCCCTGCGCCTGGATGGCTGGGATGCGCAGAAGGCCGTGGTGTCGATGATTCCCTACGTCGGCAGCAAGGTGGGATTGTCGGTGTTGGTGCTGGGCGCGATGCATTTCTTCAACATGATGATGATCGCGCGCTATGGCCGCACGGTCGCCGCCTGGGCCGCGGATAACCGCGCTGCGCAGGCTGAGGTTGCGTTAGGCATTCCGCCGATTCCGCGTTCATATCGTTGAGCAAGAAGATGCACGCCGCAGATTCACCTGTTCCTGTGCCTGCCTCGGCAGGCCAGGAGTTCGCGCGTTCCGCAAAGTACGGCATATGGCCTCTCCTGACGGCGACCGCGGCCTCGGTTTTCATAGCGCCGGTTCTCTTGTCAGTCATCACATTGGTGGTCAGTGGATGGGAGCCGGCGATTAGCGACGTACGAACGCTCATCGCGGTCACGATGGTTTCGTTGTTGCATGTCTTAGCGATTGGCTTGCCGGCATTCGCATTGCTCAGGCACACCGATCGCGCTAGTCCCTTCACAATGGCGCTTGCCGGTTTCGCGGGTGCGCTGGTACCGCTGGGCGGTTTGCTGATCTACCTGCAGGCAGGTTGGCCTACGTCCGACGAGTGGCTTCGAACTTCAGGGTTCATGGCAATATGGGGTGCATTTGGCGTAATCAGTGCGCTAGCGTTCTGGTATGCATGGGTATATTCCTGCAAGGTACTGGGGCCGATCCAGCATGGTCGAAAACAACTAGTGAAATGAGCACCGATAAGATCTTCGAAGCCCTGGCCTCCCTGCCAAGGCGCCAGATACTGGCTTATCTCTCCGAGCAGGAGCTGCCGGCGGGCGACATCGCCGCGCGCTTCGACATGAGTTCGCCGGCCATCTCGCGTCATCTGGCGGTACTTGAGAACGCGGGTCTGATAGTCGGCGAGAGGCGTGGCCAGTTCGTGGTCTACAGGCTGATTCCGGACAATCTGGTCAATACGTTGACCCAGTTCGCCTTCGAGATCTGCCCGGTGGCGGGTCCGATCAAGCGCGAAAGCAAGAAAGCGAAGAAAGCGGCGTCCTGATCGGTCTGTGCCGGCCGCGTCCCAGGATTTATCCGGGATAATGACGCTATGACCACCACCCGTCTCAACAAACACATCGCCGAAACCGGCTTCTGCTCGCGCCGCGAGGCCGATCGTCTGATCGCGGATCGGCGCGTCACCGTCAACGGCATGCCCGCCGGCATGGGTGCGGTGGTGGGCGAGGGCGACGAGGTCAAGGTGGACGGGCAGGAGCTGCGCACGCGCCAAAAGAAGGCTGGCGGCCGCAAGCATGTGTACATCATGTTGAACAAGCCGGTGGGCATTACCTGCACCACCGAGCAGGCGGTGGAAGGCAATATCATCGACTTCATCGATCACCAGGAACGCATCTTCCCGATCGGCCGCCTGGACAAGGAGTCCGAAGGCCTGATCCTGCTGACCAGTAATGGCGATATCGTCAACGAGATCCTGCGTGCGGAAAATAAGCACGAAAAGGAATACCACGTCGCGGTGAACAAACCGGTCACCGACGAGTTCCTGCGCGGCATGGCGCGCGGCGTGCGCGTGCACAACCAGACGACGCTGCCGTGCAAGACCGCGAAGCTCGCGAAATTCGGCTTCCGCATCGTGCTGACCCAGGGTTTGAACCGGCAGATCCGGCTGATGTCGGCGGCGTTCGACTACCGGGTCAAGCAACTGCGCCGGGTGCGCATCGACAATCTGAAACTCGGCGCTTTGAAGCCCGGCCAGTGGCGCAACCTCACCGAGATCGAATTGCGGGGACTGCTGCCTCAGCGCACCGAGTGGTGAGAGGCATTCATTCGACGATGCCCTTGGCCTCGGAGATGCCGATCACCTCGGGATGCTGGACGCGCTTGTTGCGGTCCAGCAGCGGATGCAGGAACACCGCTACCAGGATGATCGCCACGCCCAGATAGAACAGCGGCGTGAGTTCGCGCTGTTCGCCCAGCAGCACGATCGCCAGGAGGATGGCGTAGACCGGCTCCAGGTTGGTGACCAGTTGCACCGCGTACGCGCTGAGGTGCCGCAGCGCGACCAGCGACAAGGCGAAGGGCAGCAGCGTGCAAGCTAGCGACAGCAACAACAGCAGCAGGCCATCGTGCAGGCTGGGAACAATCAGCAGGTCGCCGGCGAAGGCGGGAAACAGCATCGGCATCAGCGGCGCGAGCAGAGTCAACAGCAGCGTACCGGCGCCCAGCTCCACGCCGGTAACGGTCAGCGGATCGCCTCCGTCGACCATATGCTTGTTGAGCGAACCGAAGATCGCGACCAGTAACGCGGACAATGCTCCCACCGCGATTCCCATACGCATGCCATCGGGCACGCCACCGACCACCAGCGCCACGCCGGGCAGCACGGCCAGACCGAAGGCGAGTTCGCGCATGGAAAACGGCCTGCGCGTCAGCCAGGGCTCGATCACCGAGGTGAAGGCGGGGGCCAGGGCAATGCAAGTGGCGGCTACCGAAGCATTGGCCAGTTTGACCGCGCCATAGAAGGTCAGCCAATGCAGCGCCACCAACGCGCCTATGCCGGCATAAGCCAGCATCGTCCTGGCGGGCATGGCCCGCAGGCCACGCCAGACAGCGGGCAGTGCGGCCAGCACCGCCACTACCAGCAACATGCGCCACCACACCAGCGGCAAGGCAGGCAGGGTGATCATCTTTCCCAGGATGGCAGTGAAGCCCCATAACAGCACGCAGAAGTGGATCTGCAGCTGGGCTTTGGCGGTAGACGATAGAGGCATGCCACTATTGTCGCCGAAGCCGGCGTGCGCTGGCGATACGAAACCAAGAGTGCCATGAGCGAATCCTTCACCAGTTATTTGGGCGATCTGTTTTCGGAGCTGGGACCGGTGGTCCTGCGCAAGATGTTCGGCGGACAAGGGCTTTATCACGATGGCCTGATCATCGGGCTTGTCATCGGTGAAGAGCTTTATCTCAAGACCGATGCGGCCACCGTCGGCGCGTTCGAGCAGGCGGGCGGGCATCCTTTCGTCTATCAGGGCAAGGGCAAGCCGGTGACGACGAGTTATTGGTTGCCGCCTGCCGAGGCAATGGAGTCGGCGCAGGCGATGCGCCCCTGGGCGAAGCTGGCTTATGAAGCCGCGGTGCGGAAGAATTCCGAGAAAAAGCCCGTGAGCAAGAAATCCGCGAAGAAAACGACCGGGCCGAAGCGCAAGAGTTAACTGCCCGACTTGGCGATAGCGCCCAGGCGCTCAAGCAGCGCCATCGCGGCGGCCGGATTGCGCTCCTTGGCGCTGCTGATGAAATAGAGGAAGACGTCGCGTGGACGCTTCGCCCGGGCGCCGGCCTCTATATGTGGAAGATCGGCGGAATCGCCGCCTTCCGACCAGAGCACGGCGCGCTCGGCCCATTGGTCGAGTTCTACGCTCGGATAACCGGTCTCGATGCGGGCTTGCGAACGCATTAGGCGCGCATAGACGAAGTCGGCGGTGAGGTCGGCGAAGGAGGGGTGCTCCTTCGAGTCGGTGAATACTGTGGCCATCCCGTGTTCGCGGGCCAACGCGAGATAGTCCTTGTCCACGAATGCCGGATCCCGTACATCCAGCACATGCCGTAGCTTGCGGCCGGCGTGTTCGGCGGGCAGCAGTTCGACGAATGCCTCGAACTCCGCAGCGTCGATGCGCTTGCCCTTGTCGAACTGCCAGACCAACGGCCCTAATTTGTCGCCAAGCTCGACGATCCCACCGATGAAGTCCTCGATCTGATGGCCGGTTTTCGACAGCGCCTTCGATTCCATGATCCGCTGCGGCGCTTTTGCCGAGAAAACGAAACCGTCCGGCGTTTCGTCGCGCCATTTGGCGTAGGTGGCCGGTTTCTGCGCGCCGTAGTAAGTGCCGTTGACCTCGATGGAAGTGAGCTGCCTGCTGGCGTATTCCAGCTCGCGCCGCTGCACCAGTCCGACCGGATAGAACATGCCGCCGCGCCAAGGCACATAGGTCCAACCGCCGATGCCGACGCGGATGCGAGACGGCATTGCCGTCGGAAGCGAGGAAAACAGATCGGCCGTGGGTTTGTCGTTGCGGGGACTCATTCTGCCTTCCAGGGATCGTAGCTGCCGAACCACCAGAGATGTCCTTCCGGATCGCGGCAAGAATAACCGCGGCCGCCGTAAGCCTGGTCGGCGATCTCCATGACGATGACCGCGCCGGCGGCCTTGGCTTGCGCGTAATGCGCATCGGCATCGGTGACGATCACGCAAGGACTCTGGGTTTCGCGCAGGCCGACGTCCTGCGGCTGCGCTATCTGTTTTCCCCATTCGCTTCGATTGTCGGCCGAACCCAGCATGATCATGCCGTTTCCGAAAACCAGTTGCGCATGATGGACGACATCGCCATCGGCGTAGACGGCATGCTTGCGGAAACCGAACGCCTTGCATAGCCAGTCGATCGCGGCGTGCGCGTCCCGGTAACGCAGACAGGGAATGACGGTGCTGGTGGTATCGGCGGCAAGCGACATCGGATTGGCTCCTGGTGTTGGTGTGCGCGCATCCTGGGTCATTCTGCAGCGCGGGTCTTGTAGATTTCCGCGGTCACGGCAAGGCGATATGGTGGCCGTAGGCGCCGCGCTGACGGCTGAAAGCGGCGGGACTGAGGCCGGCGAATTCACGGAATTCGTGGGCCATGTGGGCCTGGTCGTGGTAGCCGCAGTCCAGTGATACGCCGGCCCAGTCGATGCGTTCGCGGGCTCCGGTCGTCGCGATGACCCGATGGAAACGTCTGAGACGCAGGTAGCGCTTTGGGGTGATGCCGACCTGTTGGCGGAAGCGTTCGCCGAGTTGGCGCGGCGACCAGCCCAGATCGCGCGCTGCGGCAGTCAACGCGCCGATGCGCGGATCCGAATCGAGCACGGTGAGCGCATGTTGGATAGGGTTCGTCGATGCAGCCGGCGAGGCGCGTTTTTCCAGCCACTGCATGAGCAACGCCAAGCGGCGACGCGGGCTATCGGCTTCCAGCAATCGCTCGCGGAGCAGAATGGCGTTGTTGCCCGCAAGGTTTTCCAGATCGACGCTATCGTTGGCGAGCCGATCCATCCTTTCGCGGAAAAACCTCGCCGCGCCGGCGGGACGAAATACCACGCCCATGACCGCGACCTGCTCCTCGGTATCGATGATGTTGCTGCGGGTACGGGGGCCGTCGAGCGTCGATCCGCTGAAGCGGGTGCAGCGGTATTGTTCGTCGTAGACGCGGGTCTGGTCTTCGGCGAGATTGATGATGAGCCCGGCGTTGGCGACCGGCAGCACCCGTTCCAGTCGGTGGGAATGGAACGCAGCTTCCCAGTCCCAGATCATTTCGACCAGATGGCTGAGCGGTGCCTGCGGGATCAGCGACAGGAATTGCACGTGTTTCTCCTCGGCCTCGCTGCAGGATAGTCCAGGAATGAGACCGCTGCCATCTTTCGTGATGGAGGTCGCAGAGCCTGCGATCGCGTTTGCGGAAGCTAAGAAAAGAGGGTTCTTCACATTGCTTTTAACCGCTTCCATCTACATGTAGGCGGCACCCCCCACATCCCTATGGTAAACACGATGCTGAGAACAGGATGGCTGTTCCTGGCCGCGCTCGCCTGCGGCAACGCGCTGGCCGCCGACGCAGAGACATGCGACAAACGCACCGACTTGCCGCCCACGGTCAATTTCCGTATCGACAACGACTTGTTCGGAAAACAAGACCAGGGTTACAGCAACGGCGTGCAGCTGACCTTGGTGTCGCCCAATCTGGTCGACTACACCGACGATCCCTGCCTGCCGCGACTGGCGCGATGGATGAACCGTCATCTGGACGCCTTGACCCCGGAAGGCTTCGAGCAGCAGAACATGGTGGTGACCTTCGCTCAGGGCATCTTCACCCCGACCGACTACACGCGCAGCGACCTGATCGTTGAGGATCGGCCTTATGCCGCGGCTTTGCTGGTCGGCCTGGGCTACAACGCCCGCAACGGCGACCACCTGCGCACCACCCAGCTGCAGTTCGGCATCGTGGGTCCTTCGGCATTGGGCGAGCAGGTCCAAAACGAAGTGCACCGCATCCTTGGCGATCCGCGGTTCGAAGGTTGGGACAATCAGCTCCACGACGAACCAGTGATCCGACTCGTGCACGAACGCATGCGTCGCTTTTCGCCCGAAAACGGAGACTGGGGCTGGGACGCCATCACCCACTACGGCGGCAGCCTGGGAAACCTGGCCACCTACGCCAATGCCGGCGCGGAAGTGCGCTTCGGCCGCCATCTGCCCGACGACTTCGGCAGCACGCCGTTGCGTCCGGCCGGCGAAAACACCGCGCCCACGCATAGCCGGCAGGTGGGAGGTCCTTTCGGCATCCACATGTTCCTGACCTTCGATGCGCGCTGGGTGCTTCGCGACATCACCCTGGACGGCAACACCTTCCGGCACAGCCACAGCGTGGACAAGAAGGCGCTGGTGGGCGAGGTGGGCTACGGTTTCGCGCTCACCAAGGGGCGTTGGAAGTTCGCATTGGCCCGTTACAACCGAAGCCGTGAATTCGAGGGCCAGGTGGAGGCGCCGGTGTTCGGCAGTTTCACCATCAGCCGGGCGCTCTAGAATGCGGTGACTCCACGTTTCGGAATCGCCATGAACTGGACCACGCCCGACCTGTGCGATAGCCACCCTGAAGTCACCGTCGCCGATCCGATTTTCCGCGATTACGGCGGCACCCCGGCGTTCTGTGGACGCATCGTCACCATCGACTGTTTCGAGGACAACTCGCGGGTACGCGACCTGGTCGCCACCGATGGGCGGGGCAAGGTACTGGTGGTGCAGGGCGGTGGTTCGTTGCGGCGCTCTTTGCTGGGCGACATGCTGGCTGAAAAAGCCGTCGCCAATGGCTGGAACGGTTTCGTGATCAATGGTTGCGTGCGCGATGTGGAAGCACTGGCGGAACTTCCTCTTGGCATAAAGGCGCTGGCGGCCTGTCCGGTGAAGACCGAGAAGCTTGGCGCTGGCGAGGTGGATGTAGAAGTGAGCTTCGCAGGCATCACGTTCTCGCCAGGGCAGTGGCTGTACGCCGATGGCAATGGCGTGATCGTAGCGCACAGGGATCTGCTTCCTACGTAATAATGCGTGCATGATCTTCCGCTGGTTCGAATCGCTGATCGATGTGTTCGGGAAACCGGACCTGCGCATGCCGCCACGTGGGGTGTGGCGTTTCTACGTGCACTACCTACGCCAGGCGTGGCCTGTGCTGGGGGTGATGTGCGCATTGGGTTTCGTGGTCGCGCTGGTGGAAGTGGCGCTATTCGATTTCCTCGGTCGGTTGGTCGACCTGACCAAAGACGTGCCTGCGCCCGATTTCTTCGCACGCCACGGGCGCGAACTCCTGTTCATGGCCTTCGTCGCGCTGATCGCCCGGCCCATGCTGATCGGACTGAGCGATCTGCTAATGCACCAGGCGGTGACCCCGGGGCTGACCGCGCGCATCCGCTGGCAGCAGCACCAGTACGTGGTGCGGCAAAGCCTCTCGTTCTTCCAGAACGACTATGCCGGCCGCATCGCCAACCGCATCATGCAGACTGGCGCCTCGCTACGCGAATCGGCGGTGCAGATCGTGGATGCGCTGTGGTACGTCAGCGTCTACACCGGCAGCGCGTTGATCCTGTTTGCGCAGGCGGACTGGCGCTTGACCCTGCCGCTGATCGTCTGGGTGTTCCTGTATATCGGCGCGCTGGCGTTCTTCGTGCCGCGAGTGAAGGAGCGGTCCTGGAAAGCTTCGGAAGCGCGTTCGCAGTTGATGGGCCGCATCGTCGACGGCTATACGAACATCTCCACGTTGAAGTTGTTCGCGCATACGCGCCAGGAAGATGCGTACGTGGCCGAGGCTGTGCAGGAAAATGTGGCCAAGGTACGCACCATGACCCGCATGACCACTGGCATGGATGTCACCCTGACCGTGCTCAACGGACTGCTGGTGGTGATCACCGCGGGTTTGGGCCTGTGGTTATGGCAGAAGGGGCTGATCACGGTAGGTGACATCGCGCTATCCACCGGCCTGGTGATTCGCATCGAGAACATGTCCGGTTGGATCATGTGGGTGGTGAACGGCATCTTCGAAGACATAGGAACGGTACAGGACGGTATGGAGACCGTGGCCAAGCCGAATGCCGTCATGGATGCGCCCGAAGCAGGCAATCTGGCGATAACCCGCGGCGAGGTGGAGTTCCAGGACATCCATTTCCATTACGGCAAGCAGGGCGGCGTGATCGCAGGTCTGGACCTGCACGTACGGCCGGGCGAGAAGATCGGCCTGATCGGTCCCTCGGGCGCGGGAAAGTCGACCCTGGTCAACGTGCTGCTGCGTTTGTACGACCTGGAGTCGGGACGCATCCTCATCGATGGGCAGGACATCGCGACCGTCAGCCAGGAAAGTCTGCGTGGGCAGATCGGCGTGGTCACCCAGGACACTTCGCTGCTGCACCGATCCATCCGCGAGAACCTGCTGTACGGACGCCCCGAAGCGACCGAGGACGAAGTGATCGCCGCAGTGCGCAGCGCGCGCGCCGACGGATTCATCGCCGATCTGGTGGATGGACAGGGGCGACGCGGCTACGACGCACAAGTCGGAGAGCGCGGCGTGAAGCTTTCGGGTGGGCAACGGCAGCGCATCGCCATTGCGCGCGTGTTGTTGAAGGACGCGCCGATCCTGGTGCTCGACGAGGCGACTTCCGCACTGGATTCGGAAGTGGAAGCCGCCATCCAGGACAGTCTGGATACGCTGATGCAGGGCAAAACGGTGATCGCCATCGCCCATCGCCTGTCCACCATCGCGCGTATGGACCGGCTGGTGGTGATGGATCGCGGCGAAGTGGTGGAAACCGGCACGCATGCCGAGCTGATCGCGCGCGAAGGGCTTTATGCGCGTTTGTGGCAGCGGCAGACGGGTGGGTTCGTCGCAGCTAATCTTTGATTTTTCCTTTCTCTTCGGGGAAGAGTGCCCGAAGAGTCTGCGCCCGCACTTAATACGGGGACGGATGAGGAAGGGAAATCCGTGCTGGCAATCTTTCGCTAACACATCATTCTCATGCCCTCATCCGTCGCTGCGCGCCACCTTCTCCCAATGGGAGAAGGAACAGCGCATTACTCGATCGGCTGGTCCAACATCAGCTCACGCGCGAAGCGCACCGGCGGCGCGCCATACGACAGGATCTGGTCGTTGTAGGCTTTCAGGTTGAACTTGTCGCCCAGCTTCGCCTCCACGGCCTTACGGGTGTCGAAGTGTTCCTGCACGCCGACGAAGTAGGTGGGCAACTGCGCCGAGGTCAGCTGCACGCGTTTCCACTTTCCATCGGCCTCGCGTTCCTGCTGGAAGGTCTGGCGCACCATCAGGTCCATGGCTTGTTCCTTGGTCCAGTTATCCACATGCACGCCCTGGTCCAGGATCGCGTTGGAGATCGCGCGCAGGTAGAACTTCAGTTGCACCAGGTGGAACAGCGGATCGTTATTCATGTAACCGGCGTCGGTCATCATCTTCTCGGTGTACACCGCCCAGCCTTCGGCGAACATGCCCGAGCGCAGTACGCCGCGCAGGGTCGAGGGGAACTTGGCCGAATGCCAACCTTCCAGGTAATGGCCCGGCGTGCCTTCGTGGATGCTGAGCAGGTGGATCATGCGGGTGTTGTATTCGCGCAGGAACGAATCGACCTGCTTGGCGTCCCATTCGTCGGGAATCGGCGACACCGCATAAAAAGTATCCAGGCCCTTGTCCAGCGGACCGGGGGAATCGCAGTAAGCCACGGCCACGCCGCGCTGGAATTCCGGCATCAGGATGATCTTGACCGGCGCATCGGGCAGGGTGACCAGGTCCTTCTCGCGGACGAAGTCGGTAGCCGATTTCAGTGCGGTCTCGGCGGTTTCCACCACCTTGTCGCGCGAAGGCTTGTCGGCGTAGGCCAGTTCCAGCGCAGCTTCGATCGCTTTCTGCTGTTGGTCGTCGCTGGGCGCGTCCGGCATCTGCGGCGCACCGGCCTTGTCCTTCAGCACGGTGCGGGCGATGCCGTACATTTCCCCGCGCACGCGCTTGAGCTCGGCTTCGGCGCGTTGCTTGATGTCGGCGCGCGACAACGAAGACAGCAACGCGAATTGCAGCTTCTGGTCATAGAGTTTCTGGCCGATGCGGAAGTCGCCCTTGGCGTTCGGTACCAGGGTCTTGTCCAGCCACGTCTGGTGTTCGGCGATCGCCTTCTTCAGGCCTTCGACAGCATTCTCGGTGCGCACGCGATCCGCTTCGGGCAGCTCTTTCAAGTGTGGAGTGATGAACATGTCGACGATGCTGAGAATTCCGCTGTTCTGCTTGGCCACCGTTTCGGCATGGATCTTAGGAACGCGCGCCGGATCCAGGTTCTCGCGTGCCTGCGCCAGCAAGGCCGGGATCTTCTCCATGCGAGCGGTAGCGGAACGGATGCGGTCGGGCAAGGGAGCGAACTCGCGTGCCATCAGGTTGTAGATGGCGCCGCCGGTCAGGCCGCTGTACACCTGCGGATCCCAGGCCCAGCTCTGCAGGGTTTCGCTGCCCCAGATGTCGTACTGCAACTGGTTGCGCAAGATCGCTGCATCCACCTGGTTTTCGCGCGACAGTTTGCTGACGTCGAGCGTATCGAGTTCGGCCAGGGTCTTCTTGCCGAAGTCGAACGCTTTCTGCCTTCCGGCCGCGCTCAGATCATCGATCTCGCTGTCGTACTTGTGCTCACCGATCTGGGTGGCGGAAACCGGCGACAGCTGGAACCAGCCGTCCAGCGCGCGCTTGGACAGGTCGGCGAACTTCGCATCGGCTTCGGCGGTGTCGGTTGCGACGGCGGCCGTTTCGGTCGCTGCCGGAGCGGTGGGCGCGTCGGCCTTCTGGCAGGCGGCGAGAGAGGAGAGCAGGGCGAGGGCGAGCAGGCTGTGGCGCATCATTCCTATAGTTCCCGTTGCAGTGCGGCATCGCACGAAGACCGAAAGCATAGGCAATCCCGCCAGCCGATGCATGTGCCTATGGCTTATGCTCGCGTCCACACCAGCGAGGGGAAGACGCTCATGAAACACTCCGGCAGCTGCCATTGCGGCAAGGTCGCCTTCGACATCGAGGGCGACATTCAGGAAGTCACCGACTGCAACTGCTCCCTATGCCGGCGCCGCGGCGGATTGCTCTGGTTCGGCCCGCGCGAGGCGTTGACGCTGAAGACGCCCGAATCCGATCTGTCCACCTATACCTTCAACAAGCACCATATCCAGCATCGTTTCTGCGCGGCCTGTGGCGTAGCCGTGTTCGGTGAAGCCGACAATCCCAAGACCGGCACGAAGATGCTCGCGGTCAATGTGCGCTGTCTGCCGGACGTGGACCTGAAGACGCTCAAGGTGAACGAATTCGATGGCGCAAGCCTGTGAGTACTGAGCGCGTCGATCAATGCCGGTGGCTGCCGCGCGCGCTGCTCGGTTTCGCATTGCTGTCGCCGTTGTCGGCCTGGGCCGAAGGCGCCTGTCCACCGGAGGGCACCGATGCCGGGTCGCTGCAGCTGTTGAAGCAACAGGATTTCGTGGTCGCTGATGCGACCACGCGCAACACGCTTGCGATCAGGCTGCTCGGTTGCCTGTCCAGCCCGGATCCGACGCTGCGCGACGGCATCGCTTACGAGGCGATCACTGCGTGGCTGCGCGGCAATGGACTGGAAGCCGACACGCGCGTGCGATTGCGAGATGATCTTTACGCGATGTTGCAGACTCCCGATGCGGAAGGCTTCTCGCGGCCCTTCGCGGCGCTGGTGCTCTCCGAAGTCGCGCGCACCGACCGCATCGCTCCCTGGATGACGTCGGCCGAACGCGTGGCCATGGTGGACCACGCCGTGGCCTATCTGCGTTCGGTGCAGGACTACCGCGGTTTCGACAATGCGCAGGGCTGGCGCCATGGCGTGGCGCACGGCAGCGACTGGTTGATGCAACTCGCGTTGAATCCCGCGTTGGAGCGTCCGCAGCTGGAGAGCATGCTCACCGCGATCGCCGCCCAGGCGGTACCGGAAAGCGCGCACGCCTACGTGTTCGGCGAACCGGGCCGGCTTGCCCGGCCGGTGCTGTACATCGCCAAGCGTGGCGTGCTGGTCGACGCCGACTGGTCGGCCTGGTTCCTGGGTCTGCCAGAACGCATCGGCGAGCGCGAAAAAGCCTATTCCGACACGGCCTGGCTAGCGCGCCGACACGATCTGCTCGCGTTCCTGACCAGTATTTATCTGGAGGCCGACCAGACCGCCGACGCTCAGATCAAGGCGTTGAAAGCTCCGGCGGTGTTGGCGCTGAAGATCATTCCCTGATTACTCTCGCTTATGTTGAGCCGGGCAAGCTCGGATCTACAGCAGCCGTGCGGGCCTTATCTTCCTAGCAGCGCGGCAGGAATGGCCGGCATCGGCGTGCGTTCGTCCGGCGCTTCTTGTTTCATCCAGTCGATGAAGAGTGCGGCGGCGGGGTTGAGCGGACGATGAGTGGGATAGACCGCGTAGTAGCCGAAGCGCGCTTTCAACGCCGGCCCCGGTAAGCGGATCAGTTCGTAGCGTTGCAGGTAGGGCATCACGATCTGCTTGCGCGCCAGGGCGGCGCCGATGCCGTACACCGCCGCGCGCATGGCGTCGGTGCTGTCGCTGAAGATGTGCATGGGCGGCAGATTCAGACCGCGCACTCCGGCAGCGCGGAACCAGTCGCGCCAGCCCTGCAGGGCCATGTCGCTTACCAGCGGTAGTGTGGCGATCTGGCGTGGCTCGCTGATCCTGTCGACGCCTGCCAGCGCGGGCGAGGCCACGGGAAATAGTTCGTCGTCCATCAAGTGATGGGAAGTCAGGCCTGTCCATTGCCCAGCACCGTGGCGGACAGCCAAGTCGGGGCCGTCGTCGTCGAAACGGGTCAAAGCGATGTTGGCGTCGATATGTATGCGGATGTTGGGGTGCGCGGCGCAGAAGCGCGGCAGGCGCGGCAGCAGCCAGCAATAAGTCAGCGAATGCAGGGTAGAAATACGTAGTGAGGTGATGCTGCCGCTGTGGTGCAGGTTGGCGGCAACGGCAGCGATGTCGGTCATCGCGGCGGTGGCGGCATCGGCCAGTTGGCGCCCTTCTGGGGTCAAAGTCACCCCGCGAGCATTGCGCTGGAACAGCACCACGCCGAGGTTGGCTTCGAGCTTGCGCACATGGTGACTGACTGCGCTGGCGGTCAGGTGCAACTCTTCGGCGGCATGGGCGAAATTCTGGTGACGCGCGGCGGCGGCGAAAACGCCAAGGGCAGGCAGCAGGGCCGGGCGCAGGTTCATTCTGAACTCCTGGGAGACACAAGCCAGATTTGTGACTGACCCGGATAGTACGCGCTTGTGGGCCCGCGTAGTTCAAGGAAAATGGAGGCAGACAACAAAAAGCAGGAGTAGTGCGATGGCGGCCAACGGTGTGGTAGCGACGAGCAGCGGGACTGTGGCAGCCACGCGCGACTGGCGCACGCCGCTGGAGTTGCTATTGCTGGGCGCCATCTGGGGCGGCTCGTTCCTGTTTATGCGGGTAGCGGCCAAGCCGTTCGGCGCATTCGCGCTAGTGGATATCCGGCTGGCGTTGGGCGCGTTGGTAATGCTGCCGTTTCTCTGGCGCGACCGGGCAGCCTTCACTCTGGGAATCTGGCCGAAGCTGGCCCTGATCGCACTGATCAATTCCGCGATTCCCTTCCTGCTGTTCGCCTGGGCGGCGCAGCGTTCGCCGGCAGCGATCGGCGCTATCTGCAATGCCATGACTGTGTTGTTCGCGGCATTGGTGGCGTTTCTGTTCTTCGGCGAAAAGATCGGCGTGCGCCGCGCTCTGGCTTTGCTGGTGGGTTTTGCGGGCGTGGTGGTGCTGGCGACCAGCAAAGTGGCCGGCCTTAGCGTGGGCTGGGCGGTGGTGGCCGGCGCCAGCGCGGCATTGTTGTACGGCGTGGGTCTGAACCTGGTACGTCGGCACATGGCGCATCTGCCGCCAGCGGCATCGGCAGGCAGCACCTTGAGTTGCTCGGCCTTGTTGCTGGCGCCGTTCGCGGCTACTCATTGGCCGACGGGACCGATTTCGGCAGCGGCCTGGTTCAGCGCCATCGCACTGGGCGTGCTGTGCACCGGTTTCGCCTTCCTGATGTATTACCGCTTGATCCAGCGCATCGGCCCCACTCGCACGGCGGTGGTGACCTATCTGGTGCCGCTGTTCGGCGCCGCCTTCGCCTGGCTGTTCTTGAGCGAGCCGGTCACCCCCACCATGATCGCCGCCGGCCTGCTGATCCTGGGCAGCGTGGCGGTGAGCCAACGCGCAGGGAACAAGAAATGAGCGCCGTCGCGACGACGCAGAAGCGGGTGGTGTTCGATTTCGAGATCGACTTCAGCAACGGCGGCGGGTTGCAGGGGCAGGGATTCCGGCTGGACATCGAAGGCGAGGATATTTCCGATGCCGAACTGGCGGATTACATCGTCAGCGATATGCGTTTGCTGATGGTGGGCGCGGTGCGTATCCGCAACAAGCGGATCATCGAAGAAGCACACAAACGCATCTGAAGTATTGAAGGTCGTCATCCCGGCGAAAGCCGGGACCCAACTATCCGACAACTTTGAGTTGGGTCCCGGCTTTCGCCGGGATGACGATTCTTACTTGTACGTTTTCAAGCCGCGAGAATTAGTTCTTAGCCACTCGCACCGGCAACGGCACATTGCACAGGTCGATATGCCCGGCGGGACGCTTGTAGAAATCATCACGGCGGTTGCGGCGCGCCTCGGTGGCTTCCACGAAGGTCTTGCTGTCGGTGCGCAACAGCTGCAGCGGGACGCGTTCGGCTTCCGGCAACTCGCTGGCCAGCTTGATCGACTTAATGGTGGTGCGCAGCTCGGGCTTCTCGTAGAAGCCCATCGGCGCAGGTCCGCGGGGGATGACGCTGAGCAATTCCATACCCTGGACCACACGACCCACCACCGTGATGTTGTCGTCCAGCTGGCGCGGCGATTGCCCATCGACCACGTACAGTTCCGCGCCGATGCTGCTGTCGGCGTCGTTGTTGCGGCCCGCACCCAAGGTTCCGTAGCAGTGCGCCAGCCAGGTCGTGCTGGCCTTGGGATCGTGCCCGACAGGGAAGCCATCGACGAATCCGACCCGCGGCGCCCAGCCGTCGGGGTCGGGTAGACGGTCGAATTTCAGGCCGGCGGAGGCGCGGTGGAATTCGGCCGGCAGCTTCTTCTTCGCCGTGCCCAGCGGACGGGCCTTGGCAGGGTCGTCTCCGTCCGGATCGCCGAACTGCACGACGAAATTGTCTTGCGAGCGATAGATGCTCAATCCGTCCCAGAAATGCTCGCGAGCCATCGTGCGGATATTGGCCACATGCTCGGGCGCGAACTGTGGTGCCAGTTCGATGATTACGCGGCCTGTTTCCAATTCGAGATACAGGGTGTTGGCGGGATCCAGGGCGCGCCAGGCATCGGCAGGCGAGGCGTCGATGATTTCCTGCGCGCTCTTGTACTTGGGCGGCTCGCCTTTGGGTTGTTCCGCAGCCGCCAGCGGCGACGAAAGCAGGGCGATGGCGCAGGCGAGCAGGGCGGGACGCAGGGTCATATGGATAGCCGGAAGGAGGTGAACCCCGATTCTCGCCGGACTTGGAGCCCATGACCAAGCGCCTGGTGACTAATGGCACATTCGCTATACCTAACTCAATACTAGTATTCCCTCCAACCTAGCGGCCTCTGCCGAAAGGGGAGGCCATGAACGATTCCGATGTCCATCTGAAAAAGTTCCAGAAAGAGCTCAGTGCCGGCACCGTGTCGCTGGCTCTGCTGGCGGTGCTGTCAAAAGCGGAGGAGCCTATGTACGGCTATCTGATCGCCAAACAGCTGGAGCGCGTAGGGGAAGGCGTGCTCAGCGGCAAGCAGAGCGCGCTGTATCCGGTCTTGCGCAATCTGGAGGGCGCGGGGTTGCTGGACAGCTTCGTCGAGCCTTCCATGTCCGGTCCGCCACGTCGTTACTACCGCATCACCGAAGCAGGGCGGCACACCCTGCGCGAATGGGTAAGCGCCTGGCGCGCCACCCGCGACTCCGTAGATTCCGTCCTGTTGGGGATACTCGAATGAACGCTCCCATGCCTCCCGAAAGCCGCCTGCCCACCACGATTCCCGAATACCTGGAGCAATTGCGCGCCGCGTTGCGCGGCGCCGATCCGGCCATGATCCAGGACGCGGTCTACGACGCGGAAGAATACCTGCGCTCAGAACTCGCCGAACAAAGCGGTAAGAGCGAAGCCGAAGTCATCGCCTCGGTCGCTGGCAGTTACGGCGCGCCGGAGGAAGTGGCTGAAATCTACCGCGACACCGAGGTGACGGTGAATCGCGCCTTGCGCGCACCGGTCCCGCAGAAACGCAAGTCCGCGATCGGCAAGTTCTTCGGCGTCATCGCCGACCCGCATACTTACGGCGCGTTGTTCTACATGTTGCTGTCGCTGGCTACCGGCATCGTCTACTTCACCTTCGTGGTGACCGGCGTCAGTCTGTCGGCCGGGCTGATGATCCTGATCATCGGCATCCCGTTGCTGGTGCTGTTTCTGGGCCTGATCCGCGTGCTGTCGCTGGTGGAAGGACGCATCGTAGAAGTTCTGTTGGGCGAACGCATGCCGCGCAGGCCTCTTTACACGCAGCGTGGCAAGGGCTGGCTGGAGCGCATCAAAGAGATGTTCACCGATGGCCGCACCTGGACCGCGATGCTGTACTTCCTGTTGATGCTGCCGCTGGGCACCGCTTATTTCACGGTAGCGGTGACCTTGCTGAGCGTGTCTTTGGCCTTCATCGGCGCTCCGATCGGGTACCTTTTCGCAGGTGAGCACTACGCTTTCACTATCGACAATTACAACGTGATCGCCAGTGCGCCCTGGTTATTGCCGCTGATATGCGTGGCTGGAGTCCTGCTGCTGTTCGCCACCCTGCATCTGGCGCGCGGTATCGGCAAGCTGCACGGGCTGCTGGCCAAGCATCTGCTGGTGCGCAACGCAGTGGTTTGATTTGGAAACTGTAGGAGCTGCGCAAGCTGCGACCATAAAAACAAAGGCCTACGGAGATTATCCGTAGGCCTTTTCAGTTTTCGGTCGCAGCTTGCGCAGCTCCTACGGCGAAAGAATCTACGCCGCGTACTTGGCGATAAAGTCCCGAACATCCGGATAAACCACTTCACGCCAACGGCGCCCGCTGAAAATGCCGTAATGGCCCGCACCCTTCACTGTCATGTGCTGGTGCTTGGTCTTCGGAATACCGGTACACAGATCGTGCGCGGCGGCGGTCTGGCCCAAGCCGGAGATATCGTCCAGTTCGCCTTCGATGCTCAACAGCGCGGTCTTCTTGATCGCCGCAGGGTTCACCAGCTCGCCCTTGATCTTCCACTTGCCGCGCGGCAGCAGGAATTCCTGGAACACGGTGCGGATGGTGTCCAGGTAGTACTCGGCCGGCATGTCTAGCACCGCGTTGTATTCGTCGTAAAACCTGCGGTGCGAGTCGGCATCTTCCAGGTCGCCCTTGACTAGGTCGGCATAGAAATCCCAGTGCGACATGAAATGCCGGCTGGGGTTCATGGCGATGAAGCCTGCGTGTTGCAGGAAGCCGGGATACACCGAACGGCCATGACCGGGATACGCCGAAGGCACGGTATGGATGACGTTGTTCTTGAACCAGGACAGCGGATTCTTCGTGGCCAGGTCGTTGACCTGGGTCGGGCTGTGGCGCGCATCGATAGGTCCGCCCATCATCACCAGCGAACGTGGCGTGGCTTCTCCGCGCGCGGCCATCAGCGATACCGCCGCCAACACCGGCACGGTCGGCTGGCAGACGCTGATCACATGCAGGCTGTCGGCGCCGATATGACGGATAAAGTCCTCTATCGTCGCCACGTAATCGTCCAGGCCGAACTCGCCTTCTTCCGCAGGCACCAGGCGCGCATCGATCCACTCGGTCACGTAGACCTTGTGGTCCTGAAGCAGCGTGCGCACGGTATCGCGCAACAAGGTCGCGTGATGGCCCGACAGGGGAGCGACCACCAGCACGGCCGGTTCCTTCTTCATCGCCGCGATGCTTTTCACTTCATCGGTGTAGCGCTTGAAGCGAAGCAGGCGGCAGAACGGCGTGGCGATGATTTCCTGTTCCACCACCGGAATCTTGGCGCCGTTGACTTCCACTTGGTGGATATTCCACGGCGGCTTTTCGTAGTCCTTGCCCAGGCGGTGCACCAGCTCGTTGCCGGCGGAGATGCGGTCGGCGCCGGGCAGGGTGGACAGCCAGCTGTTGGGATCGGAGAAGAGCTTGGCGTTGGCTTCGGCCTGGTGGATCCAGGGAGCCATCCAGTTGCGGCTCAGTTCATGCCATTGATAAAGCATCATCGGGTACGGAGTCCGGCGAATAGCGGGTTGCTGCGCCGCAGCATACCGCAAACCGGCAAGGCTAGGCTTAATCCGCTTTTTCCAGGGCCGCCGCCTGGTCTGCGAGGGCCGGAGACAGCCAGCAATGCGATCCCACCGATTGCAGGCCATGGGCGCCGAACTGCTTGCGGTACCAGCTTGCGGCGCGGGGTTGGAAACCGATGTGGTCGCCTTCGAACTCGTCCTCGCGGGAGAAGGTCTCCAGGAAGGCCACGCCTCCGCAGAGTTCCGCCAACCCGGGCAAGCCGCGTTGCAGTTCGCGCGCGGGCACGTAGTGCAGCACATCCGCGCAAATCAGCAGATCGACCGGTGGGCAGGGACGCAGCTGGGAGAAATCGCCGAAGTGCGCGTAGTGCAGATTGCGGCGCGGACCGTATTTCGAGACCGCGAACTCGCTGCTATCGAATCCTAGATAGCGCAGTTTCGGGCGC
Organism: Pseudoxanthomonas sp. P4_B2; assembly: GCF_056402315.1. NCBI lineage: Bacteria > Pseudomonadati > Pseudomonadota > Gammaproteobacteria > Lysobacterales > Lysobacteraceae > Pseudoxanthomonas > Pseudoxanthomonas sp. P4_B2. Next base: position 332,720 of record NZ_JBFUHQ010000003.1, on the reverse strand, counting down.
AATTTCAGCAAGGGTGCGCGCCACGCGCCTTCCCCGCAGCCGATATCCAGCACAGTGCGGATGGGACGCTCCAGGTAGTACTCGGCGCAGGCCACCGCTAGCGCGACCTTACGCGCAAGCCGTTGTGGACCGCCGATATCGCTGCGGCGGTACCACTGCTGGAAGTAGGCCTGATCGTACTGTTTGGTCATCTTGATGGCGCCGGAATCGGAAGTTGATATGCGACGGGAGCAAGGCGCATTCGATGCCGCGATGCGCGCTCCGCTATCCTATTGTCAGCCAACGGGAGCCAAGCGTATGTATTTCTGGGTCAAGACCGCACATCTCGTCTTCGTCATGGCCTGGATGGGCGGCGTTTTCTATCTGCCGCGCATTCTGGTGAACCTTACCGAGAGCGGCGGTCAGCCTGAAGTGCAGGCGCGCTTGCTGATGATGGGGAAGAAGCTCTACCGCTTCGGCCACACCATGTTCGGACTGGCGCTCGTCCTGGGCTTGGTGCTGTGGTTCTACTTCCACATCAGCGGCGGCTGGCTGCACGCCAAGCTGACCCTGGTGGCGCTGATGCTAGCGCACTTCATCATCGCGGGCCGCTGGTTGAAAGGCGCCGAGAAAGGCCGCGCGCTGCCGTCCTCGAAGGCTTTGCGCTGGTTCAACGAATTGCCGGTGCTGTTGCTGGTCGGTGTGGTCTACCTGGTGTTGGCCAAGCCGTTCTGAAGCAGTTGCGTGGCAGGTGCGGGCATAGTCCGCACCTACGAAAGCGCATTATTTCTTCTCGAAATCAGCAGGCGTCGGCAACTCCACCGGCACTCCATCGGCATTGCAGGTCTTCGCCGCGCACAGACGCTCGCGCAAGCGGGGCGTGGCCTGCACAATGAAATGGTAGATAGTGTTTTGTTCCACCGTGCCGCGCACCGCATCGCTGCCAGGGCCGCGGGCCCAGATGCCGACGTCTTCGCCGCCATGGGTTTCGGCTTTCAACGGGGTCGTCGCTTCTTGCAGGTAATCCGGGTCCTCGGTGTCCACCTTGGTCAGATCGGGGCGGCCATCGGCGGCCTCGGAGCTGCTGGGTTCGTGCAAGAATTTTTTCGGACCGGCTTCCTGCGCATTGCTGGCGCCGACATAGCCGGGGCCGTTGGCATAGTTGAGCGTGGTGTACGGCAGACCGCTGAGATCGCGCGCGTAATCGTCGCGGTTGCCGTCTTCGCCACCCACTCCCCGGACCTTGCCCAGCATGGGGTTGCCACGCACCGGGTAGCCGACGAAGTTCAGCGTATGCGAATGGTCCGCGGTCACTAGGATCAGGGTGTCTTCCGGCGATGTGGCCGCGGCCGCGGCCCTCACCGCGTCGGACAGCGCAATGGTTTCGTCCAGCGCGCGGAACGCATTTCCATAATGGTTGGCGTGGTCTATTCGTCCGCCTTCCACCATCAATACATAACCGTCCGGATTGCGGGATAGCGTATGTATCGCTGCGGTCGTCATCTCCGCCAAGGAGGGTTCGCCATCGGGACCCTTGTTGCGGTCGTGGTCGAACTGCATATGGTCGGGCTCGAACAGGCCAAGCAGCGCTGATGCGTTGCCGGCCGCATCCAGTTGGCGCTTGTTCCAGGCATAAGCACCCTGCGGGTGGGCACGACGCCATTCTTCGACCAGATCGCGTCCATCCAGGCGCTGGCCGACCTTGTCGTCGTATTCGGGGTCGCGTTCTTCGACCGTGGTGTATTCGCCGCGGCCTCCGCCCAGCGCTACCGTCGGACCCTTGCCGAAACGCGAGGTCATCAGCTGCTGCGCTATGTCCTTGCAACCTTGCGTCTTCGCCTCCGCTGGCACGTCGGTGTCGTTTTCCCAATTGCGTTCCGGGGAATGGGCGTACGTCGCCGCTGGCGTGGCATGGGTAAGACGGGTGGTGGTCACGATGCCAGTGGCCATGCCTACGCTGTCGGCAAGTTCAAGCCAGGTAAGCGCGGATTTATGCAGACTGTCCGCGCAGTCGTCGCGCTTGCCGGCGGTAACGCCGATCGCGCCCATGTGCGTCTTCACGCCGGTGGTGATGGCGGTCATGGTGCCGGCCGAATCGGGTGTCTGCGAATCGGTGTTGTAGGTCTTGCTCAATGCGGTGTTGGGAAAGGTTTCCCAAGCCAACTGGTTCTCTTCGCCCGGGCCGCCTTTGCGCTGGCCCTCCAGGATGCGGGCGGCGGCCACGGTGGTCAGGCTCATGCCATCGCCCAGGAACAGGATCACGTTCTTCGCCCGTCCGTTCATCGCGCCATTGCCCGCTGCGCGCGCTGCGCCGCTGCGGTACCACCAGGCCGGGGTTTCGGCTGCGGGATGCGCAACCTCGGGCACCTTGATCAAGTACGTGGCCGGCCTGTCGTGGCGCGCGGGCACTGCGGCGCAGGCGGCAAGCAAAACCAGGGAAGAGCAGAGCAGAGCGGGGGCAGGTCGAAGCATCGCTGGGTCCATGCGGGCAATCCCAGATTATGCCGTGAGTACAGTGTCCTGCCGATGACATGACGCAATTCCAGTGCTGCCGTCGCGTCCTTTTGCCGACTGGGCTATCGTGCGTGCACGCAATGGTGGGTTGATGAAATGAAATTAGTGGCAGCCTGGTTCAAGATCCCGTTCTGGCAACGCGTGGTTGCCGGTTTCGTGCTGGGCGCGCTGGCGGGCTGGGCGTTCGGGCCTTCGGCGGAGACCTGGTTCGGTCCGCTGGGCGATCTCTACGTCACCCTGATCAAGATGATCGCGATACCGCTGGTGTTCTTTGCGGTGATCAATGCGGTGTCCAGCCTGCATGGCCAGAAATCGGTCGCCGCGTTGGGCGGGCGCACCTTCCTGTGGTTCGTGATCACCGCCGTGCTGGCGGTAGGCGTGGGTCTTGCGGTGGGCATCGTGGTGCAGCCGGGCGTGGGGGTGACCACGCTGCAGGTCGATCCCAACTACGTGCCCAAGGACGTTCCCAGCCCGATCCAGGTGCTGTTGAATGTGGTGCCTTCCAATCCATTCCAGGCGCTGACCGGTATCGGTGCGGTGAAGAACGCGGCGGGCGAAACTGTACTGGCCGCCGGCAAGGGCTCGATCCTGCCGGTGATCTTCTTCGCCATGCTGCTGGGCTTCGCCATGGTCAAGCTGGGCGAACGTGTGGCCGGTGCTCGCAAGCTGGCGGGCGAAGCCAGCGAGGTGATGATCCAGGTCACCCGCTTCGTGCTGGAGGTCACCCCCATCGGCACCTTCGGCTTGATCGCGGCGCTGGTGGGCGCCTATGGGTTCGAGAAGCTGCTTCCGCTGCTGAGTTTCGTTGGCGCGCTGTATCTCGCCTGCGCCTTGCATATCGTCATCGTCTACAGCGGCCTGCTGCTGGCGCACGGGCTGAATCCGATCAAGTTCTTCCGCGGCGCCGCGGCCGGTATGCAGGTCGCCTTCGTCAGTTCTTCGAGTTTCGCGGCGATGCCGGCCGCGATCCGTAGCGTCACCCACAACCTGGGCGTCAACAAAGACTACGCCTCGTTCGCCGTGCCGTTGGGCGCGAGCATCAAGATGGACGGTTGCGGGGCCATCTATCCGGCTTTGTGCGCGGTGTTCATTTCTCAATACACCGGCCATCCGTTGAGTGCGGATCAATACTTCATCGTGATGATCGCCTCGGTGCTTGGAAGCTTCGGCACCGCCGGCGTGCCGGGCACGGCGGTGGTAATGGCCACGGTGGTGCTGAGCGCCGCAGGCCTGCCGTTGGAAACCATCGGCTATCTGTATGCCATCGACCGGGTGCTGGACATGATGCGCACCATGACCAATGTCACCGGACAGATGCTGGTGCCAGTGCTGGTGGCGAAAGAGACCGGAATGCTCGACCGCACGATCTACGAAGCGGCACCGACCAACGTCGGCATCGAAGAAGAGGACTTGAAGGTGCCGGAGAAGCTACGTGAACGCGCCTGACGAGATCGCTCTGGTGGAGCAGTTCCCCGGCGTGGAGGATTATCGCCGCCTGCGCAGCGTCGCCGGCTTGTCGCCGAAATCGGCGGAGGCCGCCGTGCTGGGGCTGGCGAACACGCTGTATGGAGTCAGCCTGAAGCTGTGCAACGACACCATCGGCATGGGCCGGATCATCGGCGATGGCGGTTGTTTCTTCGTGGTGGTCGATATCGCGGTGCAGCCGGAATATCAGCGGCGTGGGCTCGGCAAACGCATCATGGGCGCGCTCGATGCGTGGCTGCGCGCCAATGCGCCGGATTCCTCCAATGTCTCCCTGTTCGCCGATGGCGACGCGCGGCATCTCTACGCCCAATACGGCTTCGTCGAGGCCGGTCCGGTTTCGGTAGGGATGGATTACACCGTCAGGCGCTGAAAACAATAGCGGCGATCTCCGCCGCATCACGCTTTCAGATTTCGTTGCGAGGCATCGCCACTAGCGCGGCCAGGACCGCAAACGGAATCGGCAGCAGCACGCCGACCACGGTCATCCATTCCGGATTGGGGATGAGCGTGGCGTAGACGATCACGGTCGCGGTAAGCAAACCTCCGATCACCAATGCTGCGGCGCCGCGACGGCCTTTCGAGGTACGGGCCGCAGTCCAGCCGCCCAGCAGTGCCGCGAGCGCCCAGGCGCCGAGAATGCAAGCCTGGGCCGAAGAGGGAGTCGCCGCGGCGTAAGCCGATAGCGATTCGGGAGTAGCGAAATCGGTATTCGTCGGCAACGGATAGATCTCCGCGATGCCGTACCAGCTGCCGATCAGCGCCAGGCTGGCGATCAGCGCGCCAGAAAAAGTCCCCAAAACCGTGCGTACCATCGCGTTGTTCTCCTGTGGTTCAAGCCGTAAGCATGGCGCGACTAAAACGAAGTCGCAACCCGCTGGTTCGGTGAAGCGTTGACGACAGCTGCGACGAGTTCCACACCGGCGAGGTGGCTGCGATCAAGTCGTCTTCCGCAACGGAGGCAGGCGTGGCTTGGCCAGGCGCGCAGCCAGCACTGCCGCCGGGACCGGCAACAGCAGGCCTTAAGTGCTCATCCACGCGGGGTGGTGGGGCATCATGGCGATCATTGCCCTTCCTCTTGCCGGCCTACCGTCCGCAGGATGACGCCAAGCCTTGCGCGCCGCAACCGGATAAGCTGCTGCCCGACAGAGGAGATCGATGCATGAGCGGCGAACAACGCGAGCTGACTTTCCGTTTCCTGGCCGAACCCACCGACGTGAACTACGGCGGCAAGGTGCACGGCGGCGTGGTGATGAAGTGGATCGACCAGGTAGGCTACGCGGCGGCGGTGGGTTGGAGCGGCCACTACAGCGTGACCGTGGCGGTGGGCGGCATCCGTTTCGTCGCACCCATCCGCATCAGCGATCTGGTCACGGTGACGGCGACCCTGGTCTATACCGGCACCAGCAGCATGCATTTCGCCGTCGACGTACGCGCACGCGATCCCGGACTGGACTCCAGCCAGGCCGAGAACCGCCTGTGCACCCACTGCATCATCGTGTTCGTGGCGCTGGACGGCGTGGAAGGCAAGCCCATGCCGGTGCCGTCATGGAAGCCCGAAACCGATGACGACCGCCGCATGTCCGAGTACGCGACCAAGGTGATGGAACTGAGCAAAGGCATCGAGCAGACCATCGCCCACTACCAGCAGCCCACAACGAAGAAGGCCGCGGATTAGGCGGCCTTCGGATCGTGCTTGAGTAGGGCGTGCTGGCTAGGACAGCGCGGTTTACATCGCCACACGGCGGGCCTGCATGAACTTCGCGCTCCAGTAACCGGTGATCAGGCTGTCCACGCGCACGTCCTTGCCGGTGCTGGGCGAATGCAGGAAACGGCCTTCGCCGACGTAAATGCCCACGTGGCTCACGCGGCCCCTGCGACCGAAGAACACCAAGTCGCCTTGCTGCAGGTCTTCGCGATTCTTGATCAGTTCGGCGTCGGACTTGCGGGCCATGTCGCGTGAGACGCGCGGCAGATCGATGCCCAGCGCGGTGCGGAACACATAGCCGACCAGCCCGCTGCAGTCGAAACCGCTGTCGGGCGAGGTGCCGCCCCAGCGGTACGGCGTGCCGAGCAGGGTCAGTGCACGCTGGAGTACGGTTTGCACCTTGCCGCCGGAATCCTGCTGCCCAAGCACGCCGGTGCGGCTGAGGTCGTAATTGGCCAGCAGACGGCTCAAGTCGCCAGCGAACATCGCCGAGCGGTCCAGCATCGGCATCGTGTCGCTGGCGGCGAGTCGCGGCAACAGGGCGGTCAGGGTAGCGGCGGCGGCCTGTGCGGCCTTATCGCGGACGCTGTTGGAAGAGACCTTGTCGGTGGTCGTTACCGCGGTCGAGGCCAGCGCATCGGCTATTACGGCGTCCGCAGTAGCGGCGACGACGGACTGGGAAGACGCCTGCTTGAGCGCGGCAGCCTCGAGCGGGGCGGCGACGGGCGCGTTCTGGGCCTGGGCCGAAATACTGGCTAGGCAAAGGACGGCGGTGCTGAAGAGAGTAAGGGTCACACCCCGAAGGGGGCGGCGGGCGGCGGGCAGGCCTTTTTGCAGGTCGTCGGTCGTCACGCGGAGATCTGTGCAGTGAATCAGGGACGGATCATGCCGTCATAAGTCCTTCATATGGTTCAAATTTCGTTAGTGTCGCGTGAATTCAATAGAACACGTGTCACATTTTCAATTCAATACGCGTTTGGCGCCAGAATAATGATCGCGCCAGTAAGGGCCATCCAACTGGTCCAGCCGGACCGTCCCGCCGGTGCTAGGCGCATGCACGAAGCGCCCTTCACCGACGTAAATCCCCACATGGCTCACGCTGCCTTTGCTGCCGAAGAAGACCAGATCGGCAGTGGCTAGCTTTTCCGGGGCAATGCGTGGCCCCTGGATGCTGGCGAGCTCGCGAGAAGTGCGCGGCAGGCGCAGATCCAGCATGTCGCGATAGACATAGGCGACCAGGCCGCTGCAGTCGAAACCCGTTTGCGGGGTGTTTCCGCCATATGTGTAGGGCGTGCCTACCAGGCCGATGGCCCGCATCAACACCGCATTGGCGGCATCGGGATCGGCGGGTATTACCTGCGGCCAATGTCGTTGCGTTGCCCCGGCCGGCGGGGTCGGCCGCACCTGCTGCCCGCCGCATCCGCTCAGCAGCAAAGCGAGAAGCAGTGGGAGTAGGAGCAGGGCTGCACGAGGGAAGGCGACGCCGCGACCTCCCGCACTACGGGCGGCAACTGGCGTGGGACCCGGCAAGCCGGGATAATGCGCGGCCTTCATTGCGGCCAATATTGACCGCAATCTCCCGTGGCCCACAAGCCGCTCCCGTCTGCGATCGCCTAACCAAACGCGATGCAGCCCTGCCAGAGCCGAACATGAAAATCGCAAAAGACAGCGTGGTCCGTTTCCACTACACCGTGTCCGAAGTGGGCCAGGAATCGCTGGAAAGCTCCAAAGACCGCGAACCGCTGGCCATCCTGTACGGCCACGGCAACATCATCCCGGGCCTGGAAACGGCCATGCTGGACCGCGAAGCCGGCGACAGCTTCGGTGTCGACGTGGCCGCAGCCGATGCCTACGGGGAAAAGCGCGACGGCCTGAGCCAGCGCGTGCCCAAGAAGCATTTCGGCGCGCAGAAGCTCGAGCCCGGCATGCAGGTGGTGTTGCAGACCAACTTCGGTCCGCGCGCAGTGACCATCCAGAAGGTCGGCATGAGCGTGGTCGACGTCGACCTGAATCACCCGATGGCCGGCAAGGATCTGCATTTCGACGTGGAAATCGTGGAAGTGCGCGAAGCCAGCGCCGAGGAACTGGAACACGGTCACGTGCATGGCGACGGCGGTCACCACCACTGATCCCGGCCGTTGATCCAGGTTCCGGATCGATACCGACGGCTCGCTCAGGCGGGCCGTCTTCGTATCCGGTGCCCTGTAAGCGAGGTTCCGACCCATATCGCCCAAGGAGCAAGATGAGCACGATGCCGCCTTCGCTGGCTATGAATCCGATTCCTGTCGCCGAGCGTATCCAGACCTTGGACGTGGTGCGCGGCTTCGCGCTGCTGGGCATCCTGCTGATGAACATCGAAGCCATGACCGGCCCGTTGATGGCCACAGCGACTGGCTTGGATCCCGCCTTGACCGGCGCCGACCGTTGGGCCGATGCGCTGATCTATCTCTTTGTGCAGGGCAAATTCTTCACCCTGTTTTCGCTGTTGTTCGGCATGGGTTTTGCGGTGATGTCGCAGAGGGCGCAGGCCGCGCACCGTCCGTTCGCCGGTATTTATTGGCGACGCGGCCTGACCCTGCTGGGGATAGGCCTGGTGCATGCGCTGTTGATCTGGTCCGGCGACATCCTGGTGGCCTATGCCTTGCTTTCGATGCTGCTATTGGCGTTTCGCGAGGTGTCCGCGCGCTGGCTACTGTGGTTGGCCATCGCTTCGTTTCTCGCGCCCCTGTGCCTGATGATGCTGCAGGGTCTAATGGGGTCGCTGATGCAATCCACGCCCGAGCTGGCGACAGCCTGGGAGCTGACCATGGGCAAACAGGAAAAAATGATCGCGGCCATGCTGGAGGGGCAGCGCCAGGCGTTCGGCGCCGGCAGCTATCTGCAGGCGACGCTGCAACGGGCGAAGGATCTTGGCTTTTCGCTGATGAACCTGATGATGATCGGACCCTTGATATTCGGCATGTTCCTGCTCGGCTCCTGGTTGGTTAAGACCGGGGCGATCGCGCATCCGGAAAACCATCCGCGACTGTTCCGCAGAATGCGCTGGCTGGGCTTGCCGGCGGGTCTGGCGATAGTGCTGGGCTCGTTCGTCTGGCATCCCACGCAAGATCCCGCCGAAATCAGCCTGACCGCTTCGAGCGTATTCTGTCTGAGCATGCTGGGCGGCGCGCTGATGTGTCTGGGGTATGCCGGCTGGGTGGTACACGGCATGCAGTCGCCGACGTGGGCAGCCAAGCTGGCCTGGCTGGCGCCGGCCGGACGCATGGCCCTGACCAATTATCTGCTGCAGTCGCTGGTCTGCACGCTGGTCTTTTACGGCTACGGACTGGGTTACTTCGAACGACTGCCGCGGGCTTGGCAGGTTCCGTTCGTGCTGGCGTTGTTTTGCGCGCAGTTGTTGCTGAGCCGTTGGTGGTTGCAGCGCTTCCGTTTCGGTCCGATGGAATGGCTGTGGCGTTCGCTGACCTATCTCAAGCCGCAGCCAATGCGAGTCGGTGCGAACTAGATCGTATGCAACCGCATTGTGCGCATCGAGCATGTACCAGATCAGCTGCTTGCTGTCCTAGACTAGGGCAATGACTGGACAACGCGACGAAGTTCTAATCATCGGCGGCGGCGTGATCGGCCTGGCCACGGCGCTGGCGCTGCTCGAAGCTGGCCGGGGCGTGCGCGTGCTCGAAGCGGCGACGGTCGGCAGCGGCGCTTCGCACGGCAACTGCGGCACCATCACGCCGAGCCACGCGCCACCGCTGGCCGCCCCCGGCATGATCGCGTTGGGTCTGCGCTGGATGTTCACCCCGGACGCGCCGCTGTATCTGAAACCGCGGCTGGATCCTGGGTTGTGGCGCTGGCTGGCGCATTTCGCCGCGCGCTGCAACCTCAAGAATTGGCGGCAGAGCACGCAGTCGCGTTCGGCGATCCTCAACGATTCGCGCAGCCGCTTGGCCGACTGGGTGGAACGTTACGGGCTGCAATGCGAGTTCGCGGAAGAAGGGCTCGATTACGTATTCCGGCAGCGGAAGTACTTCGACCATTACGCGAAAGAGTGCGAGTTGCTGCGCGAATTCGGAATCGTCAGCGAAATACTCGACGGCGCCGATTATCTGCGCGACGAACCGGCTTTGAAACCCGGCGTGGCCGGTGCGGTTCGTTTCCCGGACGATGCGCGCCTGCGTCCGGATCGCTACGTGGCGGAGCTCGCGAGAGTGGTGCGGGAGCGGGGCGGCGTGATCGAGGAAAATTGCCGGGTCGATTCGCTGCAGGAGTCCGCTAACGGCGTGATCGTGGGAACGAGTCTGGGTCCGCGCAGCGGCAGCGATGCGGTTATCGCGCTCGGTGCCTGGTCGCCGGCGTTGGCGAGCACGTTGGGGATCAAACTGCCGATCCAGCCGGGCAAGGGCTACTCGATCACCTATTCGCGTCCTGCGCTGGTGCCCCGGCGTGCGATGGTGCTGAAGGATCGGCAGGTTTGCGTGACCGTGTGGGATAGCGGCTTCCGCCTGGGCAGCACCATGGAGTTCTCCGGTTACGACGAGACTTTGAATGAGACACGGCTGGCTGCGCTCGAGTTCGGCGCAGACGAGTACCTGTATGAACCAGTCGGCGCGGTCATTCATGAACGCTGGTACGGCTGGCGGCCGATGACCTGGGACGACTTGCCGGTGCTCGGCTGCGTGCCCGGCAAGCGTAGGCTCTGGCTGGCCGCCGGGCATGGCATGCTCGGCGTCACCATGAGCGCGGCCAGCGGACAATTGATGGCGGACTTGATCGTCGGCAACACGACCGCGATCGATCCCGCGCCCTATCGGATGGAGCGTTTCCTGTGAGTGCTGCTTTACCGGCTTACGATTACGACCTGGTGGTGATCGGCGGCGGTTCCGGCGGCCTGGCCGGCGCTTTCCGCGCTGCATGGCATGGGGCGCGCGTCGCGCTACTGGAACCTGGCGAGTTCGGCGGCACCTGCGTCAATGTGGGATGCGTGCCGAAGAAGGCGATGTGGTTGGCGGCCGAACTGGCGCAGCGCATCGATATGGCCTCGCGGCTGGGATTCGGCTTGCCGCCGCCTAAGCTCGACTGGCGCGAATTCATCGTCCATCGCCAGCGTTACATCGCCGGCATCCACGACAGCTATCGCAAGCGCTTGGACACGGCCGAGATAGTACACCTGCCATGCCGCGGACATTTCATCGATGCGCATACGGTGGAAACCCATCAGGGCCTGCGCATCAGTGCTGCGCACGTATTGATTGCGACCGGTGGTCAGCCGAAGCGTCTGGGCATTCCCGGCGCGGAACTGGGTCTGGTCTCCGACGATTTCTTCAATCTTTGCGGCGCGCCCGGGCGCGTGGCGATAGTCGGCGGCGGCTATATCGCAGTCGAATTGGGCGGCGTCCTGCAGGCGTTGGGCAGCAAGGTGGAACTGTTCGTGCGCGGCAAGCGCCTGCTCGATTCCTTCGACAGCGAGCTTACCGACGCACTGACGGAAAACCTCAGGCAGCATGGCATCCATTGTCATTTCGGGCACCAGATCGCTTCGCTTGAGCAGGCGGGCGGGCAGCGGGTCCTGCACGAGCGCAACGGGCAGATCAGCGAACCCTACGATGCCGTGATCTTCGCCACCGGCCGCAAGCCCAATAGCCGGCAACTCGGTCTGGAAGACATCGGCGTGGCCATCGACGGCGATGGTTTCATCGTGGTCGATGAATTCCAGGACACCAGCGTTGCTAACATACATGCGGTGGGCGACGTTGCCAGCCGGCTTGCGCTTACGCCCGTGGCCATCGCCGCCGCGCGTCGCCTGATGGACCGCCTGTTCGGCGGCAAACCAGAAGCGAAGCTCGATTACGACGACATCGCCACCGTGGTGTTCGCGCATCCGCCGCTGGGCATGGTCGGCCTGACCGAAGCCGAGGCGCGCGAACGCCATGGCGATGCGGTGAAGACCTACAGCGCCGCTTTCCGCCCGATGCTGCACGCGTTGGCCGATTCGCCGCAGCGCAGCCTGTTCAAGCTGGTATGCGTGGGCGAAGGCGACGCACCCGAACAGCAGCGCGTAATCGGCATCCATCTGCTAGGCGAAGGTGCGGACGAAATCCTGCAGGGATTCGCAGTGGCCTTGAAGAAGGGCATCACCAAGCGCGATCTGGACGACACCATGGCGATCCATCCGACTTCGGCGGAGGAAGTGGTGTTGATGCGGTGATGAGTGCTGTCCTTCTCCCACCGGGAGAAGGTGGCGCGCAGCGACGGATGAGGGAGTGGCAATGACTCGCCTTCCACCTTCCAGTAAAAGCGGAACTTACATGCCCTCATCCGCCCTTCGGGCACCTTCTCCCGATGGGAGAAAGGAAGCTACACGCGGCCAGTCAACGCCGCATCGAACACCTTCGCCGCCGCCGCGGAGTCGAACTTCACCGGATTCCCTCCCGCCGACGGATCCGCCTCGGCCATCACCGCGATCTCGCCAGCGCGGTCGCCGTTCACGCCGAACTCCTCCAGCGCATGCGGCACGCCCAGCGACGCGCGAAGCTCAAGCACGAAATCCAGAAAGCCGGCGAAATCCTGACGCGGAAGCTGCAGGTAGGCGGCCAGCCGTTCGATGCGTTCCTCGATCGCGCTGCGGTTGAAGGCAAGCACGTACGGCATGAACACCGCATTGGTCATGCCGTGATGGGTGTCGTACAACGCGCCGACCGGATGCGACAGCGCATGCATGCCGCCGAGTCCTTTCTGGAAGGCAGTGGCTCCCATCGCGGCGGCGGCCATCATGTCGCCGCGCGCCTCGAGGTCGTCCGGTTGCGCATAGACGCGCGGCAGCGCCTGCTTGACCAGGCGCATGCCCTCGACCGCGATGCCATCGGCCATGGGGTGATAGCCAGGCGCGCAATAGGCTTCCAGGCAATGCGATAGCGCATCCATGCCGGTACCGACGGTGATCTTCGCGGGCATGCCCACGGTCAGCGCCGGATCGCAGATCACCACGCGCGGCATCATTTTCGGGTGGAAGATGATTTTCTTGGTATGGGTGTTGTCGTCGGTCAGCACGCCCGCGCGGCCGACTTCCGAGCCTGTGCCAGCGGTGGTGGGCACGGCGATGATGGGAGCGATGCCGTCGGGGTCCGCGCGGGTCCACCAGTCGCCGATGTCTTCGTAATCCCAGACCGGGCGCGATTGCCCGCTCATGAAGGCGATCAGCTTGCCGGTGTCTAGGCCGCTGCCGCCGCCGAAGGCCACCACGCCGTCGTGGCCGCCGTCGCGATACGCCAGCAGGCCGGCGTTGAGATTGGCTTCCACCGGGTTCGGTTTCAGGTCGGCGAATAGTTCCGCATCCAATCCAGCGGCGCGCAACGACGCCAACGCATTCGTTGTGATCGGCGCATTGGCCAGGCCGGCGTCGGTCACTAGCAGCGGCTTGCGGATGCCGCTGGTCAAACAGGCTTCCGCCAGTTCGCTGATGCGCCCTGCGCCGAAGCGGATCGAGGTGGGATAGTTCCAGTTGGCGCGGAGGGTCATTCGGGGATTCTCATTTGGTGATGTCGTGGCGCAGATGGAAGGATTTGGGCCGGGTAAGGGTTTCATAGCCCACGCGCGACAAAGTGGCGCCGCGTCCGGTGTGCTTGACGCCGGTCCAGGCCAAAGAGGGATCCAGATAGTCGCAACGGTTCATGTATACCGTACCGGTAGCGATGTCGTCGCCGATGCGTTCGGCGGCGTCGAGATCGCGCGTCCACACCGAAGCAGTGAGGCCGTATGGGCTGTCGTTCATCAGCTGCAACGCTTGCGCGTCGCCGTCCACCGGCATGATTCCGACTACCGGACCGAAACTTTCCTCGCGCATCACCGACATCGAGTGATCGACCTCGACCAGCACCTGCGGAGCGAGGTAAGGCGTGCCGATGGCGTCGGCGCTGAAGGCGGCGCCATCGATCAGCGCGCGCGCGCCGCCGGCGATGGCAGCGGCGATCTGTCCGCGCACGAAGTCGGCGCTGGCGGCCTTGACCAGCGGGCCGAGCGTGGTCGCCTCGTCCAAAGGGTTGCCCAACACATAGCTGCGGGTGAGTTCGGTGAAGCGCTCGACGAATTCCGGATACACGCCGCGATCGACATAGATGCGTTCGATGCCGCAGCAGCTCTGCCCGGAATTGAAGAAGCTGCCGTCGACCAGGTTCTCTACCGTGAAATCCAGGTCGGCATCGTGGCGCACATAAGCCGGATCCTTGCCGCCCAGTTCCAGGCCGAGCCCGAGGAAGTGGCCGCTGGCGGCGCGTTCCATGGCGCGCCCGCCTTCGACGGAGCCGGTGAAATTGACCTGCTGCACACGGCCGGAACCGATCACCCGCGCGGACTGTTCGTGATCGAGCAACAGGTTGCGGAACACGCCCGCGGGCAAGCCGGCCTGCTCGAATGCGCGCTCGAAGCGCTCGCCCACCAGCAAGGTCTGGGTCGCGTGTTTCAGGATCACTGCGTTGCCGGCCATCAATGCGGGAACGATGGAGTTCACCGCGGTGAGGTAAGGGTAGTTCCAGGGCGCGATCACCAATACCGTGCCCAACGGTTCGCGACGCACGAAGCGGCGGAAGCCAGTTTTCTCGCCGGAGTCGATATCGGCCAGCGCATCCGCGGCGATGGCGATCATGTGGCGTGCGCGCTCCTCCACCCCGCGCAGCTCGCCGGCGCCGTAACGCACAGGACGCCCCATCTGCCAGGCGATTTCCGGTGCGATTTCCTCACGCATCGCCAGCAACGCTTCCAGCGCCGCGGTGCAATAGCTGGCGCGTTCGGCCAACGGAGTTTTCTTCCAGATGCGCTGCGCTTGCGCGGCGGTGTCCAGTGCAGCGGTCACGGTCTCATCGCTGGCGTAGTGGCGTTCGGCATAGACGCGGCCGTCGACGGGAGAGATTAGTTTTACTTCGTTGCTCATTCGGTTCTCGGAATGGTGGGGATCGTTGCCATGCAGGTCTACTATCAGTTGTCATCCCAGCGAAAGCTGGGATCCATTTTGATCTTGCTTTTTGTTTTTCAATGCTTCGGTAGGTATCCCGCGAAAATCAAGATGGATCCCAGCTTGCGCTGGGATGACGACGTCCTTTTTTCGACAGCGGTTTTCTGTCAATACCTCTCGAACCCCCGCCGCAATTCCCAATCGGTCACCCTGCGGTCGCATTCGGATTGTTCCCATTCGGCCGTATGCACGTAGTGATCGATCACTTCATCGCCCAGCGCTTTGCGCAGCATCTTCGACCCGCGCAACGCATCGGTGGCGTCGCGCAAGGTCTTGGAGACTTCCGGCAGTTTTTCGCCGCCGTAGGCATCGCCGGAGAAGGGCTTGCCCAGCTTCAGCTTCTCGTCGATTCCGGCGAGCCCCGCCGCGATCAATGCGGCGTAGGCCAGGTACGGATTGAGATCCGCGCCGCCGATCCGGCATTCGATGCGGATGCCCTTGCCGCCCTCGCCGCAGAGTCGGAAGCCGGCGGTGCGGTTATCGACGCTCCACACGGCCTTGGTCGGAGCGAAAGTGCCGGCCTGGAAGCGCTTGTAAGAATTGATGTAAGGCGCCAAGAACCAGGTGACGTCCCGCGCGTACTTGACCTGTCCGGCCACCCAGGCGCGCATCAGATCCGACATGCCGTATTCGGCTTTGGCGTCCAG
Source organism: Pseudoxanthomonas sp. P4_B2 (assembly GCF_056402315.1). NCBI lineage: Bacteria > Pseudomonadati > Pseudomonadota > Gammaproteobacteria > Lysobacterales > Lysobacteraceae > Pseudoxanthomonas > Pseudoxanthomonas sp. P4_B2. The sequence continues at coordinate 317,389 of NZ_JBFUHQ010000003.1, read as the reverse complement.
GAATAGCGGCTTGCCGGTCTTCGCGCTCCATAGCGAGTTGTGGATGTGGCTGCTGGAACCGGCCAAGTCGTAACGCCATTTGGCCATGAAGGTGATCGCCTTGCCGTGCTGCATGGCGATCTCCTTGCAGCCGTTCTTCATGATCGCGTGGCGGTCGGCCATTTCCAGCGCTTCGGCATAACGCACGTTGATTTCTTCCTGGCCCGGACCCCATTCGCCCTTGGTGTTCTCCACCGGGATGCCGGCGGCCTGCATGCCCTTGCGCATCGCCCGCATCACCGGTTCCTCGCGGGTGGTCTGCAGGATGTGGTAGTCCTCGATGTAGTAGCCGGCGGTCTTCGGATTGCGGTAGTCGCGGGCATGGATGTCCACGTAGCTTTCGTCGAACAGGTAGAACTCCAGCTCCGAGGCGAACATGCCGACATAGCCGCGTTCGGCGAGTCTGGCGATCTGCTTCTTCAGCATGGCGCGTGGACTGTGCGGCAGATCCTTGTGATGGTGGTCCAGCACATCGCACAGCACCAACGCCGTGCCTTCCAGCCACGGAATGCGGCGCAAGGTTCCCAGGTCGGGTTTGAGCGCGAAGTCGCCATAGCCTTTATCCCAGCTGGCCGCGGCATAGCCGGGCACCGGTTCCATGTCGATGTCGTCGGCCAGCAGATAATTGCAGCCGTGGGTCTCGTCGTGCGCGCTGTCCAGGAAAAACTCGGCCTGGAAGCGCTTGCCGATTAGGCGGCCTTGCATGTCGATCATGCAGGCCAGCACGGTATCGATGCTGCCGTCGGCGACAGCGCGCTTGAGTTCGGCGAAGCTTAGGGGTGCGGTCATCTCGGTTTCCGTAAGTGGGAAGCATGCGGCGGCGCCTGCGCGCCGCCGCTCTCCATATCGATTGCTCAGACGCCGGCTTGCTGCTTGTGTTCCAGCGCGAATTCCTCTTCGGGCGAGAGGATCAGGCGATGCCGTCCGCGCACGGCGAAATACAAGATGCCGATTACGAACCAGATCGCCACCCACATGACCGCAGTGCTGTAGGCAGGATCCTTGATCTGATAGAAAAGGGTGACCACGGCGATGATCATGGTCAGTGCCGCGCCGAAGATGCCGAACGGGCTCCGGTACGGGCGATGGATGTTGGGCAGCTTCCTGCGCAGCACGATGAAGGACAGCGCCTGCATGAAATAGCTGAACATCGCGCCGAATACCGCCATGTTCAGCAACGTCGCGCCGATGATCTTGCCGCCATGGTCGGCGCCCAGACCGAACCACAACGCGAACATCACTCCAAGCGCGACGATCGAACCGAACACCATCGCCACATGCGGTGTCTTGCGCGTGCCGTGGGTGATCGACAGACCCGGTGGGAAATAGCCTGCGCGAGCCAGGGAGTACACCTGCCGTCCCTTGGCGAAGATGATGGTGTGGAAACTGGCCACCAGACCCAGCACGGCCACGCCCGCCAACAACTTGGCGGTGCCTTCGCCATAGATCGCCTTGAAGCCGTCCAACAGCGGTTCCCCGGATGTCGCCAGTTTGAAGGATCCGATGCCGGCGACGGCCGGGTTCAACCACATGATCATGAAAGCCGAAACGATCAGGGTGAACATGCCCAGGATGATGCCTTTGGGCATGTCGCGTTTCGGGTCCACCGACTCCTCGGCGGCCAGCGGCAATTGCTCAATGGCCAGAAATAGCCATACCGCGAAGGGCAGGGTGGCCAGGACGCCTTTCCATCCGAATGGGAACCAGGAACCACCGCCTTCGGCTAGCTCAATTGGCGCGCCGTCGGGGCCGGCACCCACATTCAATGCCCAGCGGTTGAAATCGATGTGCGGCAGAGCGCTGATCCAGAACACCACCAGGCACGCCAACGCCAGCAAAGTGACCACCAAGGTGATGCGGAACGACAGTTCCACACCGATGACATTTAGGCCGACGAAAAGTATGTAGAACCCTATCCACCACAAGGGCTGCATTTCCGTCGGCGTGCCGGTGATGCCGGTCATGTAGCTGCCGATGAAGAACACGATCACCGCCGGGGTCAGCACGTACTCCACGTTTTCCGACAGTCCGGTGAGGAATCCTCCCCACGGCCCCATCGCGGTGCGCGCGAACGAATAAGCCGCGCCCGTGTGCGGCAAGGCCGGGCTCATTTCGGCGATGGAGAAGGTCAGGCCCAGGTACATCACCGCGATGATGATGCCGGCCACCAGCATGCTGCCCCAGCCATTGGCCAGACCGAAATTCCAGCCGGAGAAGTGCCCCGAGATCACCGCGCCGACGCCCAACGCCCATAACGACCACACGCCGGCGTAGCGTCGCAGTCCGCGTTTCTCGAAATAACTCTGGTCAACCTTGGTGTATTGGACACTCGATGATTCGGACATTTCCAATCCCCTTGCGGTGGCTACAACGGTGGACAATGGTTAACGACGCTCGGCAGCCCCCTCCGCAGCACGGGCGTCCTCGAAGGCGCGCAGTAGCAGCGGCGCCAGCCGTTCGGCCCAGGACAGTTGCCCCGGGGTGTCGCGGATCAGGTCGTTGCGGATCTCCAGCATCACGCAAGGCAGGCCATGGGCCTCGGCGTGCCGTTCCAGCGTGTGGTACACGCCATCGCGTGGCGCGTACGGTTGGTTGTCGCCTACCTCCAGTCCGGAGTCCGCGCCCAGAGCGCGCAACAAAGGATCGGCCATGCGGCGGTCGCGATGCGAAAGCACGCCTACCTGCCAGCGGCGCTCCAGACTTTTAAATACGGGAGTGAACGAGTGGATGGAGATCATCGCCGTGGGCAGTCGAGCGGCGATGCGCGCAGCCATCATCGCTGCTATTTCGCCGTGGTAGGGGGCATAGATCCAGTCGTGCCGTCGCTGGCGCTCATCCGCATCGATCGTCTGGTTGCCGCGGATGAGAGTGTCTTCGCTGGTGACGGCGATGGAGTCGTGCGCGCCGGGATCCCGATTCACATCCAGCAGCAGACGCGAGACGGTGGGGTGCAGCAGCGGCGCATCCAACAGTCCGGAGAGTTGTTCGGCCAGACCCAGCGCGCCGATGTCCCAGGCGATATGGCGCTGCAGTTCCGCAGCCGACAAGCCCAGGCCGGCGTAGCCGGGCGGGATGTGCGCGCTGGCGTGGTCGCAGGTCAGCACGAACGCGCCGCGTCCGCCCCGATTCCTCACCGCCACCGCGCTGCTTGCCACATCCGATGCGCTGACTGCCGCCATTGCCATGGGTCGTCCGCCGTCATGTAACGAAAAGTACGAAACAGATAGATATTGCCTTTCCTGAAGAAAGTCTAACAATAGGAGGCAGTTGTCAAGTCGGAGCTGGATCATGCGGACGGTCATGGAAAGATTGCGCGACGGTTTGGCGGGTTTTCCCGCCAGCGAGCGGCGGGTAGCGCAGCGGATCCTCGCCGACTATCCGATCGCCGGCCTGCAGAGCGCCAGCGACCTGGCCCGCGAAGTGGGCGTCAGCGCGCCCAGCGTCCTGCGCATGGTGGCGCGGATGGGATTCGCCTCGTATCCGGATTTCCAGCGGGTGATGCGCGAAGAACTCACCGCCCAGCTGAGTTCCCCTTTGAACAAGTCGCCTGCCACCGCACGCCGTAGTGGCGGCGCGGCCGCGCCGCGGCTGCAGAAGTTCGCGACCGTGCTGGAAGGCAATCTGCACGAAACCTTCAGCCATCTGCCGGCCACCGAGTTCGACCAGGTCGTGCGTCTGCTCGCCGATCGTCGCAATCGTCTGCATCTGATCGGCGGACGGTTCACCGATGCGCTGGCACGCTATTTGTCGGTGCAGTTGCGCATCCTGCGCCCGGGCATCAATCACCTGGAGGACCAGGAGGACAACTGGTACGACCAGGTGCTGGACATGGGTAAGCGCGATGTGTTGTTGGTATTCGACATCCGTCGTTACCAGCCCAGTCTGCTGCGCCTGGCCCAGGCCGCCAGCAAGCGCCAGGCCAAGGTGGTGCTGGTCACCGATCAGTGGTTGTCGCCGATCTCGCGCCTGGCCACGCACGTGTTGCCGGCGCGAGTCGCGGTCCCTTCGGTGTGGGATTCCAGCGTGGCGCTGATGGCGATAGCCGAAGCGTTGCTGGCCGAAACCACCGAGCAGGAGTGGGAATACGGACAGAAACGCATGCGCGAACTGGAATCGGTGCGCGGCACCGCGCCCGGGTTCCCCGGAGCGCTGCCAGCGGCCGAAGAACTGCCGAAGAAAGCCGCGCGGCCGCGCAAAAGCTAAACTGAGCGCATGGAAACCTACACCCTGCATCGCGGCACCGCGCCGCTGCTGATCAGCCTGCCGCATGACGGCACCGCCATTCCCGACGACATCGCCGCACGTTTGGCCGATTCTGCGCGGCGCGTGCCCGATACCGACTGGCACGTGTCGAAACTCTACGATTTCGCGCGAGAGCTCGGCGCTTCGATGATCGTTCCCCACTATTCGCGCTACGTGATCGACCTCAACCGGCCGCCGGACGACGTGTCGCTGTATCCCGGGCAGAACACCACCGGCCTGTGCCCGCATCTGCAATTCAGCGGTGAGCGCGTGTATCGCGACGGCCAGGATCCCGACGAAGCCGAAGTCGCCGAGCGCGTCGAACGCTACTGGCGTCCCTACCATCGTGCGCTGGCGGGAGAGCTGCAGCGCATCCATGCGCAGCATGGGCGTGCCGGGTTGTGGGAAGGGCATTCGATCCGCGGCGTGGTGCCGTTCCTGTTCGAGGGCCGGCTGCCGGACCTCAATCTGGGAACGGCGGGAGGCACAAGTTGTTCGGCGGCGCTGCAGGCGCGGCTGGAATCGGTGTTGGAAGCGCAGGACCGCCACGACTTCGTGGTCAATGGCCGCTTCAAAGGCGGTTACATCACCCGCCAATACGGCGATCCCGCGCAGAACATCCAGGCGGTGCAGCTGGAAATCAGCCAGCGCATCTACATGGACGAAGACAGTTTCGAATGGGATGCCGGCAAGGCGGCCCGCACGCAGGTCGTACTGCGCGAACTGCTCGACCAGATGCTGGCATGAGCGAAACCGCGGCTGTTCCAGACGAAACGCTGCCTGTAGACGTTCCGGACCAACCGCCAACACGGCCGGGACATCCCTGGTCGGGTATCGCGCTGGCGCTGTTCGGCGCCATCGCTTTTTCCGGCAAGGCCATCATCGTCAAGCTTGGCTATCGATACGGCGCCGACGCGATCACCCTGCTTGCGCTGCGCATGCTGGTAGCGCTTCCGTTCTTCGCGCTGATGGCAGGGTGGGCGCGGCGCGACTCGCAACGTTTCCGTTTGCGCGGTAGCGACCGGTGGAAGGTCGTCGGATTGGGTTTCAGCGGCTATTACCTGGCCAGCTTCCTGGATTTCGCGGGACTGGAGTACATCACCGCGACGCTAGAGCGGTTGATCCTGTATCTCACTCCCACCCTGGTGCTCCTGATCAGCGTGTTGGTGTTCAAACGCAAACCCGCGGCACGCCAGCTGCTGGCGCTGGCGATCAGCTACCTCGGCGTGGCGCTGGCTTTCGCGCACGATCTAGAGATCGGCGGCGATGGCATCGCGCTGGGCGGCGTGCTGGTCTTCCTCAGCGCGCTCAGCTACGCGACCTATCTGGTCGGCAGCGGCGAAGTGGTGGCGCGGGTCGGCGCGGTGCGTCTGACCGCCTATGCCAGTGCGGTGGCGGCCGCATTCTGCATCCTGCATTTTCTGCTGGTGCGGCCATGGCATTCGCTGTTCGAACTGCCAGCGGAGATATATACGCTGTCGTTGCTCAACGGCACCTTGTGCACGGTGCTGCCGGTGCTAGCCACGATGATGGCGGTGCAAAGGCTCGGCTCGGCGTTGGCTTCGCAGCTTGGAATGATCGGCCCGATCTCGACCATCGTGCTGAGCCTGTTCGTGCTCGGCGAATCGATGGGCGTTTGGCAGATCGCCGGCACGGTATTGGTGCTGATCGGCGTGTTTACGGTGACGAGGCCAACATCGAGATCGCTATAACCGGAAGGCATATGGTGATCAGCGCTGCGAAGCGTCGGCAATGGTATTCAGCACGCGTGCAGCGCGCGCGCGTCGGCTTTCGCCTGCTGTCGTAAGCACAGGAAGATCCGGTACGACACCGGCGACTTCGTTGCCGCCGTTCGCTCGCAGTCGGACGCAGTTGGGCACGCGGAAGCGAAGTTTGGAATTAGGCAGAACGACAGGGTCGCTATCGATCATGAAGCCGCAGCCGTCGCCTCCGGTTCGACTGCCGACAACACGCGCCAACCGATTGTTCTGCAGGGCCGCGGCGAACATTTCCGCCGATGAGTAGGTCCCGCCATCGGTAAGCACATAGACAGGGCCTGTCCAAGAACCTTCTACGCGGCGGGCCTGGATCGGCCAGTGCAGTTTGGCGGCGGCGGCGATGTCGCTTTGTCCGGCAGCGGACAAGTAATCCAAGGGCCCGCCCGCGGAGCCTGCATCAACCAGGCGATGGCATCCGGAGCCGTTCCAATCGCGGCGTTCGCTCCATACCCACGACAGGTCGCAATGGGTTCTGGCCGAATCGCTTTTCATATCCTGGAATCGTGCGATCGTTTGTTCGAGTAAACGTCTGGTACCGATGCTGGGTTTAAGTTCAAGACCGTGCTGCAACTCCTGGATCTGTTCGTCCAAATAGGCCGTGCCGACCTGGGATTGACTCACCTGCAGGCGCGCCGAATGGACGGGCTTGTCGGTGAATAATCTGACTGAGATGTCCCCGCTGTCGTTGCCGCCATTGTTGCGACCTACGTCTACCAGCAGCAACGAAGCGCCCGCAGTACGTAAGTCGCGTAAACGGGTCGCCAGAGTGGCATACCAATTTTCGACGACGGCGCGATTGATTGTTTCCCGATCTGGGACGCTCGATCGGGCTATGACGCGCCACGCCTCCAAGCACAAGCTATATTCGCGTTGTTTGAAGTCCGGTATGCGCACGATGCCGATTTTGCCGCCATCGGAGCGCGTCAGCAGACCCGAACGGAAGACCTGAGTCGATCCATCCGATTGCAGATGAAAACCGGGAAGCGACTCGAATGGCAGGGAAAAAGCCACCTGACTGTTAAAGCCATAATCGGAAGCAGCACAAGCGGTGGCGGCGTCATCGGAGTCGAGCGACGCGTCTGGCGGTTCCGCGGTAGGTACGGCATTGTTTTCGGGAAGATCGGGCAATCGGGAGAAATGGCCGTCATGCAGGCTTTCGACGAAATTCAAGATGGCTTGCCGGGCCTGCCCATCATTTTCCGCATGATTCAGCGCCGCCTGTGTAGTCCCGTCCAACCCGGGCAAATCCACTCCGCCCTGTGGAGAAGCAAACCACGCCAAGTTCGCGTAGTCCTGTTCCAGTTGGGTTTTCAGGTACCGGTAATCCTGTAGCCAGCCGCTGCGATCGAATGATGCTGGGGCGGGTGTTTCTGACCAAGCTTCGGCGGAAGCGACCGATAGTAGTACGGCCATGCCGATGAGCAGTGGGAGGGGCATGCACCCTAGCGCGAGACGAGTAAAACGGCGAGTAAAACTAAGGGAAGGCATGGCGGTGATCTTCGCTGGCTGGATCCCTTGAGTGTGCCGATACATTGCTGGTCGGTATTGCGGTGGAACAGCGGATTTGTACCTGGTTAGCGCTGTCCTTCCCGATAACGGCCGGGGGAACAGCCATATACGATCCTGAACGAGTGGCTCAGGTGCGCTTGATCACAGAAGCCGCACGACAACGCAATGTCGGCTATGGGCATGAGGGTCGAACGCAGCAGGCCGGCAGCATGGCGGACCCGCAATTCGCGCGCGTATTCGCCGACTGTCTTGCCATAAGCCCGTTTAAAGCTGCGGGCAAGGTGGACCGGGTGGCGTCCTGCGGTATTCGCAAGCGCGTCCAGGCTGGGCTGGACGGGAGTTTGCGCATGGAGTTGGTCGCGAACATCGCGCAACCATTGCGCGGCGCTCTCTTGATGCGACTGCTTCCGACAGAAATGGCCGAACATCTCAAGCAGTAGCCCTTCGGCCACCAAGGGCGAGAAATCGTCGGGATGCCGCAGTTCATGGCTTAGGCGCATGCCGAGTCCAGCCAGTTGCACCGAACAAGCGGACGGCGCAGAGGTCAGTGGCAGACGCTTCCCAAGATAGTCCAGTGCCGCAGTCGATGGTACGACCAGCACCTTGAGCGCACCATTGCGGGAAAAGCGCTGCGCATGCGGCTCATCGGCGGGGCAGAACACCAAATGTCCGCTGTTGTGCGTCTCGGCGCGCCCACAGATGTTTTCTTCATACTCGCCATTGACGACCAGAGATAAAGAAGCTCGGTCGTGCAGGTGTCGGTCCATGGAGGACCCGGCGGCATATTGCTTGAGCGTGGCAGAAATGATCCAAGGGGATTGATGCATATTCTGTGCCTCCGTGTGTCGTGTCAGGCCAGAAGCATGGAGACCCGCGGTGACGCGGAAGAATTCATAACTTCCAGCGAAGCTAGATCGCCCTTCTGCTCCAGCCGCGCCGCGGGATTCCCCGTCCGTGATCTGGATATCTGCGCCGTCGCCACGGCAGACGATGTGTGATTAGCCGGTTCAGACTTCCAGTGAGGCCAAATCGCCCTTCTGCTCCAGCCATGCCTTCCGATCGCTCGCACGCTTCTTGGCCAACAACATGTCCATCAGCGAACGCGTGCCGCTGTCGTCTTCATTGGTCAGCTGCACCAGCCGGCGCGTATCGGGGTGGATAGTCGATTCGCGCAGCTGCGAGGGATTCATTTCACCCAGGCCCTTGAAGCGGGTGACGTTGACCGCGCCCTTGAGCTTCTCGCGTTCGATCTTCTCCAACAGCAGGCGCTTCTCTTCCTCGTCCAAGGCGTAGAACACCTGCTTGCCCACGTCCACGCGAAACAGCGGCGGCATGGCGACGAAGATGTTGCCCGCCTGCACCAGCGCCGGAAAATGCTTAAGGAACAACGCGGTCAGCAGCGTAGCGATATGCAGGCCGTCGGAGTCCGCGTCCGCGAGAATCACCACCTTGCCGTAGCGCAGGCCGGTGATGTCGTCCTTGCCGGGATCGCAACCGATGGCCACCGCCAGGTCGTGCACTTCGTTGGAAGCCAGCACGCCGCCCGAAGCCACTTCCCAAGTGTTGAGGATCTTGCCGCGCAACGGCAGGATGGCTTGGAAATCCTTGTCGCGCGCCTGCTTGGCGCTGCCGCCGGCGGAGTCGCCTTCGACCAGGAACAGTTCGGTGCGCGAGAGATCCTGGCTGATGCAATCGGCCAGCTTGCCGGGTAGGGCGGGGCCCTGCGTCACCTTCTTGCGGACGATCTGCTTCTCGGTCTTCAGGCGCGCGCTGGCGCGTTCGATCGCCAGCTGCGCGATGCGCTCGCCGAAATCGGTATGTTGGTTGAGCCACAGCGAGAACGCATCGTGGGCGGCGCCTTCGATGAAACCGGCGGCCTGGCGCGAGCTCAGGCGTTCCTTGGTCTGGCCGCTGAACTGCGGGTCGGTCATCTTCAGCGAAAGCACGAACGCGACGCGATCCCATACGTCTTCCGGCGCCAGCTTGACCCCGCGCGGCAGCAGATTGCGGAAATCGCAGAACTCGCGCAGCGCGTCGGTCAGGCCACTGCGCAGACCATTCACGTGCGTGCCGTGCTGGGCGGTGGGAATCAGGTTGACGTAGCTTTCCTGCACCAGTTCGCCCTCGGGAATCCAAGACACGGCCCAGTCCACGATCTCGCTCTGCTTGGACAGCTGGCCGGTGAACAGCTCCGGCGGCAGCAGTTCGCGCCCTTGAAGTTCGCCCAGCAGGTAGTCGCGCAAGCCGTCCCGGTAATGCCACTCATCGCGCTCGCCGCTGGCCTCGTCGAACAGTTTCACGGTCAGGCCCGGGCACAGTACCGCTTTGGCGCGCAGCAGGTGCTTGAGCGCGCGCAGGTTGTATTTCGGCGTGTCGAAGTATTTCGGGTCCGCCCAGAAGCGTAGGCGCGTGCCGGTATTCTTCTTGCCGACCGTGTTGACCACTTCCAGCTTGGAGGCCGCATCGCCGTCGCGGAATTCCATGCGGTATTCGTTGCCGTCGCGTTTGATGAACAGTTCCACTTTCTTCGACAGCGCATTGACCACACTGACGCCCACGCCGTGCAGGCCGCCGCTGAAGGTGTAATTGCGATTGTTGAACTTGCCGCCGGCATGCAGACGGGTGAGGATCAGCTCCACGCCGGAGATCTTCTCTTCCGGATGGATATCCACCGGCATGCCGCGGCCGTCGTCGCTGACCTGGCAGCTGCCGTCCTTGAATAGGATCACTTCGATCTCGCTGGCGTGCCCGGCCAGCGCTTCGTCGACCGCGTTGTCGATGACTTCCTGGGCCAGATGGTTGGGTCGGGTGGTGTCGGTGTACATGCCCGGACGGCGTTTGACCGGGTCCAGGCCGGAAAGGACTTCGATGTCGGCTGCGTTGTAGCGGGTATTCATGGAATGGGCAGGACTTTTTCTAGGGCGACTACAGCCCCGAAGTGTGCGGCTTGGGGTCATTTTTTGCACGTTCAGTAGCAAGTAGGTCGGGGGGGACTAATGTTTCGCGTAGTCCGCACGGCAGCGTGGGCGTCATCTGTCCCCAGCCGGCAGCAAAACGGAGAACCTCAATGAACAAGCGCATCCTGCTCATCCTTGGCGTCATCGCCGCCGCCCTGACCGCTACGGCGGCGTTTGCCCAGTCCAAGGCCGACACCAAGGCCGATCGCACCGCGGAAGCGGCAGGGGACGAACAGTCCGACGCCGACAAGAAAGCCCAGCGCCGCGCCCAGAACGAAGCGGCGGCGGCAGCAAAGGCCAAGGCGAAAGGCGAAAGCGGAAAGAAATCGGACACCGAGGAAGAAGAGGAAGAGCGCAAACCTTGATTGCGTGCCTTCTTCCGACGAGTAAATAGTTAAGGGCCCGTCTGGTCCAAAAGCGCCCCGCATGCCGGGGCGCTTTTTTTGTTGTCGGACGTTCATCCGTTTTTGCGCCGCAACTGTCTGTATTGGAAAAGGTTTTTGGCGAAAAAACGACTGGCTTGTCTCTATCCACCGGAGCTGGCGAGGGTGGTTCAGTCCGGAGCCGGTAGGCATTGCCTAGGGTCGACACGCTGCTGCAAGCCGAGCGGCTCCGATGTGTCCCCCGACAGATAGATATGTCCCCCGACAGATAGAAACGAGGATATCGACCATGAAGCAGAACAAATATTTCCTGCCGATCCTGATCGCCACTTCGCTGGCCGCCCCCATCGCGTCCGCTCAGGTATTGGGCGGCAACGTAGGGGTCGGCGGCGGGGCGAGCGTGCAGACAGGACCCGCCAACGCGGGCGGTGTAGTGGGCGCGCGCGCCGATGTAGGCGCCAATACCGACGCGGTCGAGCAGACTACGCATGCCGCCCGCAGGACCGCCGCTCGCGCCAACGCGGAAGTAGCGGCCGCTACTTCGGCGGCGGCATCGGCAGGCACGCAGGCGGTCGACAGCGCTACCGGCACGACGCAGGCCGCTGGCAACGCGGCGCTGGGTGCCGTCGCCTCGGGGCGGGGCCTTGCCAATGCGGCGACCCAGTCGTCGGGACAGGCCAGCGCCAACGTGGGCGCGGACGCCGCGGCCAACGGAGCGCTTCATGCCAATGACCAGGCGGTAACGAGCGTATCCGGCAACGCGACGGCGGCGACCCGTAGCGCTATCACCGGCCAGTCGACCGATACGGCAGCGTCCAGTGGCACCAAGAAATCTCGGAGCGAGCGCCGGGCCGAGCGTAAGGCGGCCCGTGAGGAAGAAGCCGGACAGGACAAGCCGGATCGCAGCGAGCGCTGAGCCGGGAGCACCCATCAGCCGCACACACGGACGCCCCGATTATCGGGGCGTCCCCATTTTGGACCTGCTGGAACGAGGAGCCGACCACAAGTCAACGGTGCGGCCGGGCCCGCCAACCGGTAAACTATGGCTTTCCGGGAGGCCTCGAGCCATGACCCCCCTGATTTTCGTTACCGGCGGTGTAGTGTCCTCGCTTGGCAAGGGCATCGCCGCCGCTTCGCTTGCCTCCATCCTTGAAGCCCGTGGCCTGCGGGTCACGATGATGAAGCTGGACCCCTACATCAACGTCGATCCGGGCACCATGAGCCCGTTCCAGCACGGCGAGGTCTACGTCACCGACGACGGTGCCGAAACCGACCTGGATCTGGGCCACTACGAACGCTTCGTTCGTACCCGCCTGAGCCGCAAGAATTCGGTCACCACCGGGCGCATCTACGAGAACGTGATCCGCAAGGAACGCCGCGGCGATTATCTGGGCGCCACCGTGCAGGTCATTCCCCACATCACCGACGAGATCAAACGCTGCATCGACGAGGCCACCGCAGGCTTCGATGTGGCCCTGGTCGAGATCGGCGGCACCGTCGGCGACATCGAATCGCTGCCGTTCCTGGAAGCCATCCGCCAGATCCGCACCGAGCGCGGCCAGGAAAAGGCGATGTTCATGCACCTGACCCTGGTGCCTTACATCGCCGCCGCCGGCGAGCTGAAGACCAAGCCCACGCAGCACTCCGTGAAAGAACTGCGCTCTATCGGTATCCAGCCCGACGTATTGCTGTGCCGAAGCGAACAACCGCTGCCGGATTCCGAACGCCGCAAGATCGCCTCGTTCACCAACGTGCCCGAGCGCGCCGTCATCACCGCGCGCGACGTCGATGTCCTGTACAAGATTCCGCTGGAACTGCACGAACAGCAGCTGGACGAGATCGTGGTCAACCAGCTGAAGCTGCCGGTGACCGGCCCCGCCGATCTTTCGGAATGGGAAGCGGCGGTCGACGCCACGCTCAATCCGCTCGATGAAGTCACTATCGCGGTGGTCGGCAAGTACGTGGACCACAAGGACGCCTACAAGTCCGTCGGCGAGGCGCTGAAGCACGGCGGATTGCGCCAGCGCACGCGGGTAAACCTGAAATGGCTGGAAGCCCAGGAGTTGGAAGGCGGAGACATGTCGGCCCTGGAAGATGTCGATGGCATTCTGGTGCCGGGCGGCTTCGGCGATCGCGGTTTCGAGGGCAAGGTGGTCACCGCGCGTTACGCGCGCGAACACGGCGTGCCGTATTTCGGCATCTGCTACGGAATGCAGGCCGCGGTGGTGGACTACGCGCGCAATATCCTCGGCATGGAAGACGCCAATAGCACCGAGAACGACAAACAATCCTTGCATCCGGTGATCGGCCTGATCACCGAATGGCGCACCGCCACCGGCGAGGTGGAAAAGCGAGACGAACGCACCGATCTGGGCGGCAGCATGCGCCTCGGCCTGCAGGAAGCGCGTCTGAAACCGGGCACGCTGGCGCGCGAGCTGTACGGCAAGGACGTCGTGGCCGAACGCCATCGCCATCGCTATGAATTCAACAATCGCTACCGCACCCAGATGGAAGACGCCGGCCTGGTGATTTCCGCCAAATCCATGGACGACTTGCTGGTGGAGATGATCGAACTGCCGCGCAACCAGCATCCGTGGTTCCTGGCCTGCCAGGCGCATCCCGAATTCCTCTCCACGCCGCGTGACGGCCATCCGCTGTTCGTCGGTTTCATCCGTGCCGCGCGCGAGATGAAAGCCGGTGGCAAGCTGCTCAAGGAAGCACGTGCATGAAGCTTTGTGATTTCGAAGTCGGCCTCGATAAACCTTTTTTCCTTATCGCCGGTCCCTGCGTCATCGAATCCATGCAGTTGCAGTTGGATGTCGCTGGCAAGCTGAAAGAGATCACCCGCAAGCTGGGGATCAATTTCATCTTCAAATCCAGCTTCGACAAGGCCAACCGCACTTCCGGCACCAGCTTCCGCGGTCCCGGACTGGAGGAAGGGCTGAAGGTGCTGGCCGAAGTGAAGAAGCAGATCGGCGTGCCGGTACTGACCGATGTGCACGAGTACACACCTCTGGATGAAGTCGCTGCGGTCGTCGACGTGCTGCAGACCCCGGCGTTCCTGTGCAGGCAGACCGACTTCATCCACAAAGTCGCCAGCGCCGGCTTGCCGGTCAACATCAAGAAAGGCCAATTCCTGTCGCCCTGGGAAATGAAGCACGTCACCAACAAAGCCAAGGCCACCGGCAACCAGCAGATCATGGCCTGCGAACGCGGCGCCAGTTTCGGCTACAACAATCTCGTCTCCGACATGCGCTCGCTCAGCGTGATGCGCGACACCGGTTGTCCGGTGGTGTTCGATGCCACCCATTCGGTGCAGCTGCCCGGAGGCATGGATGGAAAATCCGGCGGTCAGCGCGAATTCGTGCCGGTGCTGGCGCGAGCCGCAATGGCAGTGGGTATCGCCGGCATCTTCATGGAAACCCATCCCAAGCCGGAAGAAGCGCTCTCCGATGGCCCCAATGCGTGGCCGCTCGGCAAGATGGAAGCGTTGTTGGAAACGTTGATGGCGCTGGACAGTATTACCAAGAAGAACGGTTTTCTGGAGAGTACTGTCTGATGGATGAAGGGTTCACTCCGGCTGCCAGGCGGGTTCCATGAGAAGAGTGGCGGTCCCAGGCATGCTCGCGTTCCTGGCGCTTGCTTCATTCGACGCCCTTGCATGTCGGATGAATCCGCCCATGAAGGCGCCGTCGTACGGCGATCTGGCAAGTACGGCCGATCTGATCGCCATTGTCCATGTCGAACGAATCCGGCCGCTAAGCCCGGAAGACGAAGCATTCATGGAGCGGGTATTCACCGACCCGCCCGTGAACGTAGCCATCCGTCTGCCAACCACCTCCGCGGAATTTTCCACCGTGCGCGTGCTCAAAGGTAAGCAGCCGGAACAATCCCTGATCCAGAATGGCGCGACCAACTGCGATGTCTATTTCCTGGAAGGCAAGGACTATCTGGTGTTCGCCCAGCGGCCCAGCCCATCAGGCGAGATCGTGCCTTTGTACGGTACTTTTCCGATAGATCAGAGCCAGCACAGCCTCGCCGCGCTGGCCGAAGTGGAATCCTCCCTCAATCCCCTCAATCCGGCACGACCATGACCTCAATCACCAAGATCCACGCCCGCGAAATCCTCGACAGCCGCGGCAATCCCACCCTGGAAGCGGAAGTCACGCTCGAGGACGGTTCCTTCGGCCGCGCCATGGTGCCCTCGGGCGCTTCGACCGGTTCTAAGGAGGCGGTCGAGTTGCGCGACGGCGACAAGACCCGTTACCTGGGCAAAGGCGTGCAGCACGCCGTGACCAACGTCAACGGCGCTATCGCCACCGCGCTGAAAGGCTTCGATGCGGCCGATCAGGAAGGTCTGGACCGTCGCCTGATCGATATCGACGGTACCGAGAATAAGGGTCGCCTGGGCGCCAACGCGCTGCTCGGGGTTTCGTTGGCCAACGCGCACGCAGTCGCCGCATCCAAGAAAATTCCGTTGTGGCAGCACTTGGCCAACGGCAGCGACGTCGTGTTGCCGGTGCCGATGATGAACATCATCAACGGCGGCGCGCATGCCGATAACAACGTCGACCTGCAGGAATTCATGGTGTTGCCGGTCGGTTTCGATTCCTTCGCCGAATCGCTGCGCGCCGGCACCGAAATCTTCCATGCGCTCAAGTCGGTGCTGAAAGGCCATGGCCTGAGCACGGCGGTGGGCGACGAGGGTGGTTTCGCGCCGGACCTGCGCAGTAATGTCGAAGCGCTGGATACCATCCTGGAAGCCATCGGCAAGGCTGGCTACAAGGCGGGCGAAGACATTCTGCTGGGCCTGGATGTGGCCAGTTCGGAGTTCTACGACAACGGTAAATACCACTTGATGGGCGAGGGCAAGCGCCTGACCTCGGAGCAGTTCACCGACTTCCTGGCCGACTGGGCCGCCGAGTACCCGATCATCACCATCGAAGACGGCATGGCCGAGGACGACTGGGCGGGCTGGAAGCTGCTGACCGATCGTCTGGGCAAAAAAGTCCAACTGGTCGGAGACGATCTGTTCGTCACCAATCCGAAGATCTTCAAGCAAGGCATCGAATCCGGCACCGCCAACGCGATCCTGATCAAGGTCAACCAGATCGGTACGCTCACCGAAACGTTGGAAGCCGTTTCCATGGCCCACCACGCCAACTACGCGGCGATCATTTCGCACCGTTCCGGCGAAACCGAAGACACCACCATCGCCGACATCGCGGTGGCCACCACCGCCACCCAGATCAAGACCGGCTCGCTGTGCCGCAGCGATCGCGTCGCCAAGTACAACCAGTTGCTGCGGATCGAGGAATCGCTCGGCAAGCGTGCGCGCTACGCCGGCCGCGACGCATTCGTGTCATTGAAGCGATAAAGCGATGCGGCGCCTCGGCTGGCCACTGCTGATCCTGGCGCTGCTATTCGGATGGCTGCAGTACCGCTTGTGGTTCGGCGAAGGCAGCTGGGGTGAGGTCACCGGCCTGCAGAACCAAGTGGCCCACCAGCGGCGCGACAACCAGGGCTTGCAAGAACGCAACAACGCCCTGGCGGCCGAAGTAGAGGATCTCAAATCGGGTGAAGAAGCGGTGGAAGAGCGCGCGCGCAGCGAATTGGGCATGATCAAGCCGGGCGAGAAGTTCTACCGCGTGGTGGAATCGCCCTCTGCGCCCGCGCCGGTCACCGAAGAAACCGCTGCTCCGCCAGTAGAGCAAAGCCGCTGATGCCCGGTATCTGGGTCGTCGTCCCCGCCGCCGGTCGTGGCACTCGTTTCGGCAGTGAAACCCCCAAGCAGTATCTGAGTGTCGGCGGACAGCCGTTGATCGCCTACGCCCTTGCAGCCCTGTTCGCGCATCCAGTGGTGGAAGGCGCCGTGGTGGCGCTGTCGGAGAACGACGCCGACTGGCTGGGCTGGGATAGCTTCAGCGGCAAGCCGATCCTGACTTGTGTCGGTGGTACCAGCCGTGCCGGGTCGGTGCTCGCTGCGCTCAAAGCGCTGCCGGCCGAGGTCAGGGCCGACGACTTCGTGCTCGTGCATGATGCGGCGCGGCCGAACCTGGGTCAGGAGGATCTGCAGCAACTGCTTGAGCGTGGCCGCAACGATCCGGTGGGCGCGATCCTGGCCGCACCAGTACGCGACACGCTGAAACGCGCCGGCGACGATGGCGGCATCGACGGCACCGAGCCACGGCAACGACTGTGGCGTGCACTGACTCCGCAGCTGTTCCGCCGTCTGCAACTGACGCGCGCGCTGGAAGAGGCCGACAAGGCGGGCGTCGAAGTCACCGACGAATCGATGGCGATGGAGCTGCAGGGTTTGCGGCCGTTACTGATCGAAGGCAGCGAGGACAATTTCAAGATCACCACGCCGGCCGATCTTTCGCGTTTCGAGTTCATACTTTCGAGGCGTGAGGCGTGAGGCGATTCCTGCCCGTCATTCCCGCGAAGGCGGGAAGCCAGCGCCTTTGGTTTTTTGCGAGATAAGCGACGCTGAGCTACAAGTCACCGGATTCCCGCCTTCGCGGGAATGACGGCAATAGCCATCAATGGAATCGGGACGCACCGCATGCACAACACTTTCAATATTCGCGTCGGCCAGGGCATAGATGTCCACGCCTTCGGCGTTGGCGACCACCTCATGCTAGGCGGTGTCCGTGTACCGCACGACCAAGGTGTCCAAGCGCATAGCGACGGCGACGTGGTGATCCATGCGCTGTGCGACGCGATGCTGGGCGCATTGGCGCTCGGCGATATCGGCAGGCATTTCCCGCCGTCCGATCCGCAATGGAAAGATGCCGACAGCCGTTCCTTCCTTCGCCATTGCAACGCGCTGATCAGCGGGAACGGCGATTGGCGCGTGGGCAATGCCGACATCACCGTGATCTGCGAACGCCCCAAAGTCGGTCCGCATGCGGAAGCGATGCGTTTGCTGATCGCCGCCGATCTCGGCATCGATGCCGACGCGGTCAGCGTCAAAGCCACGACCAGCGAGAAACTCGGTTTCACCGGCCGTGGCGAGGGCGTTGCCGCCCAGGCGGTAGTGCTTTTGGTCAAGGCCAGGTGACCCAGCCGCTACCCAGCGCCTTCGGCGCAGCGGTGCTCAGCGCCCGCATCCGCACCATCGCAGAGGATTTCTTCGTCGAGGAAGTCGCGGGGTTCGAGCCCAGCGGAGAAGGCGAGCATTTGTTGCTGACCATCGAAAAACGCGGGCTCAATACCGCCGCAGTAGCCAAACGCCTGGCCGACTGGGCCGGGTTGCCGGAAATGGCTGTCGGCTATGCAGGAATGAAGGACAGGCACGCGGTAACGCGCCAGCGATTCAGCGTGCATCTGCCCAAGCGCATCGCGCCGGACACGAAGGGCCTGCAATCCGAAGATATGGATGTGCTGTCCTCTACTTGGCATAACCGCAAATTGCCGCGAGGTGCGCTGGCCGGAAATCGCTTTGTGCTGGTCCTGCGCGAAGTGGCAGGCGAACGCGCGGCCATCGAAGCGCGCTTGCGGCAGATCGCGGCCCGCGGCTTGCCCAACTGGTTCGGCGAACAGCGGTTCGGCCGAGGCGGCGACAACGTGGAATCGGCGCTGTCCATGTTCGCGGGCCGTCGCGTGCGCCATGACCAGCGTTCGATCCTGCTTTCGGCAGCGCGCTCGGAGCTATTCAATCGCGTACTGGCCGCGCGCGTACGCGACGCCAGTTGGGACACGGGACTGGAAGGCGAGGTTTGGATCCTGTCGGGCAGCCGCAGCGTATTCGGACCGGAACCTTGGGACGAGATATTGGCCGACCGCCTAACGCGTTTCGATATCCACCCCAGCGGGCCTTTGTGGGGCGCTGGAGAACTTCGCAGCGCGGCGCGGTGCGCCGAGGTCGAGCTATCGGCCTTGGACGGCGACGATGCGCTCGTCTTGCGCAAAGGTCTGCAGGATGCGGGGTTAAAACAGGAGCGTCGTGCCCTGCGTCTGGTCGCCGAAGGGCTGACCTGGACATGGCAGGAAGAGGCCGCGCTGTTGCTGTCGTTCTCGCTGCCGCCCGGCAGCTATGCCACCGCCTTGCTCCAAGAACTCGGCGAAGTCACCGATGCAACGCGGAATTGATGCCGTTCGTCGGAAAGCCTTGGTAGGTACTGGAACGCAGGCAGGCGCAGCGTATAAGCCGAGTTGACGTCCGGAGTTTTATTTTCGGAGTATTCGCCGGCCGCCATGGAGTTCTGACTTTTCGAATCGGAGGGTGTCATGAAGACTCTTTTGAGAATCTCGGCCTTATCGCTCGGAATTCTGTTGCTGGTGGGTTGCGCAAGTACGCAGACAGCGTACCGCCCCGCACCGCCGGCACCGGGGTCCACCGTGACGGACGACAGGTATGTGGCGATCGTCGAGCATGTCGCCAAACAGCGTGGGGCAAAGGTGATGTGGGTTCATCCGCCTACGAAAAAAGTACCCGCGGTGGCAGTCGTCGAGTAGTGCGGCCACGGCAAGAGAATTAACGTCTGGCCAGCAACACCACCACGGCGCCGGTACCGCCTTGCGCGGCCGGCGCGGAGTGGAACGCGAGTATGTCGGCGCGTTGCCTCAGCACGCGGTCGACCAGGTTTTTCAATACCGGCATTCCGCCATCGTCGCGCTGCCCCTTGCCGTGAATGATGCGCACGCAGCCGAAATCGTGGGCATGAGCTTCGGCAAAGAAATGCCTTAACATCGATTCGGCCTGCAGCAGGGTGGCGCCGTGCAGATCCAGTTCGTCCTGCGCCGAGAAACGTCCCCGCTTTAATCGTTGGAAGACCGCCGGCGGCACCGAATCGCGCCGGTAACTCAGGGTGTCGCCCGCTGCCAATGCGGAAAGATCGTCAAGCCCACGCTGGAATTCGCTGCGCGCATCCTGCTCGTCGCGTTCGGCCATGCGTGCGATGGCCCTGGGTTTGGGTTTGCTGGGAGCCGGCGATGATTCAGGCAAGGGCTTGACGGGTCCTATCGCTTCGCGGAACAGTGCGGCATCGTCGTCGTCGGGTGGCATCGGCATAGTCGCAGGTTAACGGCATCGGGGCGTCGCGCAAGGGCGTGCGGTATCATGGGCCCGTACCTGAGGAACCCCATGCGCGTACTGGTAAGTAACGACGACGGCGTAGACGCCCCCGGCATCCGAATCCTTGCGGAGGGCCTGCGCGCCGCGGGCCATGAAGTCCTGGTGGTGGCGCCAGACCGCGACCGCTCGGGCGCCAGCAATTCGCTGACCCTGGATCTGCCCATCCGCATCAAGAAGCTGGATGAGCAGACCTGGCGCGTCGCCGGCACGCCTACCGATTGCGTGCATCTCGCGCTGACGGGAATGCTGGACATCGAACCCGATATCGTCGTGTCCGGCATCAACAACGCCGCCAACCTGGGCGATGACGTGATCTATTCGGGAACCGTGTCGGCGGCGATGGAAGGACGTTTTCTCGGACTGCCCGCAGTGGCGGTGTCGCTGGTCACCACCGATCACAAGGCCAATAATTTCGCGACTGCGGCGCGAGCCGCAGTGGAGATCGTGGCGCGGCTGAATTCCGATCCGCTACCGGCCGACACCATCCTCAACGTCAACGTGCCCGATCTGCCGTGGGATCAAATCGCCGGCTTCGAAGTGACCCGGCTGGGCAATCGCCACCGTTCCGAGGCCTGTCTGCCGCAGCCCGATCCGCGTGGCGGTACGGTGTACTGGATCGGGCCGGCCGGGCCGGAGCAGGACGCTGGCGCCGGCACCGATTTTCACGCCGTACGCACCGGCTTTATTTCCATCACGCCGATCCATGTCGATTTGACGCGCTTCCAGGCGCTGGAAAAAGTCGCCAGTTGGGTCGGTGGCCTGAGCGCTTCGCTGGAGGCATCGGCGTGACGCCACGTTTGCGGGAGGCCGTAGGGCAGGGCATGACTTCTCAGCGCGTTCGGGACCGTCTGGTGGAGCGCTTGCGCGAAGCGGGCATTCGCGACGAGAACGTGCTCAACGCGGTGCGTACGGTGCCGCGTCATCTGTTCGTCGATGAAGCGTTGGCGACCCGTGCCTATGAAGACACCGCTTTGCCCATCGGCCACAGCCAGACCATTTCCCAGCCGTGGGTGGTGGCGCGCATGACCGAGGCGTTGCTGCAGAACGCGGCACCGAAAAAAGTGCTGGAGATCGGCACCGGTTCCGGTTACCAGGCCGCTATTTTGGCGGCGCTGGGGCTGGAGGTGTACACGGTCGAACGCATCGGCGACCTGCTGCGGCAGGCGCGCAAGCGTCTGCGCCAGTTGGGTATGAACGTGCGCAGCAAGCATGACGACGGACGCATCGGCTGGGCCGAGCATGCGCCCTACGATGCGATCATCGTCACCGCCGCCGCGCCCGCGCTGGTGAATGCGCTGGTCGATCAATTGGCGGTCGGCGCGCGCCTGGTCGCGCCGGTGGGCGGCGCTTCGTCGCAATCGCTGATCAAGCTGACCAAGCGCGAAGACGGCGGTGTAGACGAAGAGGTGTTGGCGCCGGTGGTGTTCGTTCCGTTGCTGTCCGGCACGTTGGACTGACCCATGAAAATATTCGGACCGCTGTACGCCCGCGCCATCCAGTGGGCGCAACACCGGCATGCGCCCAGGATGCTGGCTGGATTGAGTTTCGTCGAAGCCATCATCTTTCCGGTTCCGCCGGAAGTCATGCTCGCGCCGATGTCGCTGGCGCAACCGAAACGCGCGCTTTGGTTCGCCACCTTGAGCCTGATCGGTTCGCTGGCCGGCGCGGTGGTCGGATACGCGTTGGGTCATTTCGCGTTCGAAGCGCTGAAACCGGTGATCGAATGGCTGGGTTGGAGCGCCGGAATAAACGAGCAGGTGACGCATCTGCGACAAGTCGTGGCGGAGTCGCCATGGAAAGCATTCTGGTTGCTGGTGTTCGCCGGATTCACGCCGATCCCGTTGAAGATATTCACCTGGGCCTCAGGCATTGTCGGTGTGCCGCTGTTACCGTTCCTTGCCAGCATGTTGGTGGGTCGCGGCAAGCGCCTCTATCTGGTGGCAGGTGCGATCAAGCTAGGAGGCGCGCGCGCCGAGGCGGCGCTGCATCGCTGGATCGAACCGATAGGCTGGGTCTCCACCGCGCTGCTGGTGGCGTTGATCGGCTGGTTGGTGTGGAAAGCGAACGGCGGATGACGCGGAACAACCACGGAATGACGATCAGAAAATGACCAACAGAAGCGGATGGATTACGCATAAGACAATAGCCACGATGGCCGCGGTCGTCTTGCTGGCGGCATGCAGCAGCAGTGTCGTGCGCGAAACCTCTCCGTCGTCCTACCCCTCGCAGCGCATCGTCTCCAAACCCAAATACGGTGCGACCCTGCGCGTGCAGCGCGGCGATACGCTGTTCGGGGTCGCCTTCCGCAACGACATCGACTACCGGGATCTCGCCGCCTGGAACAACATCAGTTCGCCCTATACGATCTATCCAGGGCAGAGCCTCCGGCTCTATCCGCCCAGTGGCGGCAAGACCGCGGGCGACACGCGTCCGGCAACCACCGTCGTCCGGCCCGCGCCTGCCGTTCCCAAGCCGCCCGTCCCGGCCAAGCCGGCGCCGGGACCGGCCAGCAGCGGCTTCAATTGGCGTTGGCCGGCCGAAGGCGTAGTCATCGGACGCTTCACTAGCGGCGACGCCACCAAGCAGGGGGTCGACATCGCTGGCGCCAATGGCCAGGCAGTGCGCGCGGCCAGCGACGGCGTGGTGGTGTACTCGGGCGGCGGCCTAGTGGGTTACGGCGAATTGATCATCATCAAGCACAGCGAATCGTGGCTGTCCGCCTACGGCCACAACCGCAAGCGCTTGGTCAATGAGGGCCAGAATGTAAAGGCCGGACAGCAGATCGCGGAGATGGGCCGCAGCGGCGCCTCGCGCGACATGCTGCATTTCGAGATCCGCTACAACGGCAAGCCAGTGGATCCATTGCAGTACCTGCCGAAGCGTTGAGCCCGTGGCTGTAGGGCAAATCCAGTCGTTCGACCGGCGCTACGACGCTGGCGCACGCGGACTGCACAACGACGTCCGCCAAGTGTGATCGCTGCCCCAAGTGCGGAAGCCGGAGGTGTCCAGATGGATCCTGGTATCCGCGTAGAAGCCGAGCCCCAGCTTCAACGCCGGCCCTTTGCTACGCCAGAAATCGCATAGCCGCTCGACGTTGTCCGGCGACTCCAGGAGGTCGAAATCCAGGGCGTTGTTCGATAGATGGCGGCTGCGCGCGCTGCCACCGGCGCAGCGGTTGAGCGTCACCTCGCGATAACCGGAAGCGACCTTGCGGCCATCGACCAGTCCGGCTGCCTGCAACCGACGCAACACGCGCAGCGTGGGCAGAATATTCGGCCACAGCGCACGCGGCGGCAAAGCGAATTCCCCAGCATTACATTCGCGCCAGCTCCGCGCGCTTCGCAATAGCGCAGGCATCGGCGCCACGTCGCCCAGGCCTTGGCGTTGGAGGTATTGCCGATATTCCGCGACGCCTGCCGCTGCGGGGGTTGCGCTCCAGTCCTCGAAGCGGTCTTTCGACGCGGCGGGTGCGCATGCCGCCAACAGCACGGCCGCCAGCAGCGCTGCCAGGGAAACGAACACGGCCGCTTTCTTCGCGACCGCGGTCGCCGCCCGCAAGCCTGCGGCCGGGATCACGGCGCCAACAGGAATCCCGCCACTACGCGCCGGCCTTCGCCGGCCAGCACATTGAACGTGCGTGCGGCGGCGGCATTGGTCATCACTTCGATTCCGATGCCGCGGGTCAGGCAGGCCGCCATCACCGCTGCCGAGGGAAACACCTGGCGCTCGCCAGTGCCCAACAGTATCAATTCCGGGTTCATGGCCAGCAGGGAGGCGAGGTCTTCCGGCATCAGGGCCGAGCTTTCGCGGACGGCCCAGCCCTCCAGCAACTCGTTCGGCGCCAGGATGAAGCTGGCTTCCAGCACTCGATCGTTGACTTTGGCGCTGTGGCCGTCGGCCGCGCGCAGGGCGTAGGTATAGTCGGGGAGCTCGTGGTTCAGTTGCATGGCAGCGGCAGGTCGCAGGGAATGGTGAAACGGCTCAGGATTCCCGGTTCCGCGTTTATTTCCGGGGCAGCACGATCTGGCGGTGATCCTTGCTCGGTCGGTACAGCACCGCCACATGGCCGATGCGTTGCACCAGGGCGGATCCGGATTTCTCCACGAGTTCCCCGATCATGGCATCCCGCGCTTCGCGGTCTTCGGCGCCGATCTTCACCTTGACCAGTTCGTGCTGTTCCAGCACCGCATCCAGTTCGGCGAGGAAGGCCGGGGTAAGTCCTTTGGCGCCGATCTGCAGCAGGGCTTTCAGGTCATGGGCCTGGCCACGCAGGAAGCGCGACTGGCTGGAGGTCAAAGCTGTGGACATGCGCTGCGGTACGGGGTCTCAAGGGGGTTCAGGGTATCATGGCCGCCCCACCGAACCCCTCTCTCCAGCCGCCTGCGCGCGGGCCGGGGGACTGACGCGCCCATGGCCACCCGCAGCAAAAGCAGCCAACGCTGGCTCAAAGAGCACTTCGCCGACCCTTATGTGAAGAAGGCGCAGGCCGAGGGTCTGCGTTCGCGTGCGGCCTACAAGCTGGAAGAGCTGATCGAGCGCGATCGCCTGCTCAAGCCGGGCATGGTGGTGGTCGATCTGGGCGCGGCCCCGGGCGGCTGGTCGCAGTTCGTGCGCAAGGCGCTGGGCGACAGCGGCCGGGTGGTGGCGATGGACATCCTGGAGATGCCCAGCCTGGCCGGGGTGGACTTCCTTCATGGGGATTTCAGGGAGGATGACGTCCTATCGCAGTTGGAAGCGATGTTGAACGGCCATCCCGTGGACCTTGTGCTGTCGGATATGGCCCCCAATAAGAGTGGTGTGGACGCGGTCGACCAGCCGCGCATGATGCATCTGGCCGAGCTGGCGATGGATTTCGCCGACGGCCATTTGAAGCCCGGCGGTGCTTTCCTGATCAAGCTGTTCCAGGGCACGGGTTTCGATGACTACGTGCGCGAATTGAGGCGGCGTTACGAGAAAGTGGTCATCCGCAAGCCGGATGCCTCGCGCAAGCGCTCCCCGGAAGTCTATGCGCTGGGGCAGGGCAAGCTTCTGCACATGAAATGACGTGGTTCGTTGTAGTCTTCCAATCGAGTTATAGGAAACACCGGAGTCAATGAGGATGAACGGCTTGAGCAAGAATCTGCTGCTGTGGGTAGTCGTCGCCGTCGTACTGATGGTGGTGTTCCAGAGTTTTTCGCCGAAGCTGGGCAACGCCGCCGGCGCCGAGACTACTTATTCGCAGTTCCTGCAGGAAGTGGACAACGGTTCGGTGGCGTCGGTGAATTTCACCAACGACAGCAACCTGGTCACCAACGCGATCCAGTACAAGCGCACCGACGGCACTCCCGGCACGGTCTACGGCCCCCAGGACGACTACCTGGTTAGCATGCTGGTGAAGAAGAACGTCGCCATCACCCGCGAGAAGCCGGCCAGCGGCCTGTCCCTGGGTTCCATCCTGATGACCTTCCTGCCGGTGCTGCTGATTATCGGCTTCTGGATCTTCATGATGCGGCAGATGCAGGGCGGCGGTGGCGGGGCCAAGGGCGCGATGTCCTTCGGCAAGTCGCGGGCCAAGCTGCAGGGCGACGACCAGATCAAGGTGACTTTCGCCGACGTGGCCGGTTGCGACGAGGCCAAGGAAGAAGTCAGCGAACTCGTAGAGTTCCTGCGCGACCCCGGCAAGTTCCAGAAACTCGGCGGCAAGATTCCGCGCGGCGTGCTGATGGTCGGCCAGCCCGGCACCGGCAAGACGCTGCTGGCCAAGGCCATCGCTGGCGAAGCCAAGGTGCCGTTCTTCAGCATCTCCGGTTCGGACTTCGTCGAGATGTTCGTTGGCGTCGGTGCCAGCCGCGTACGCGACATGTTCGACCAGGCCAAGAAGCACGCCCCGTGCATCATCTTCATCGATGAAATCGACGCTGTCGGCCGCCATCGCGGCGCCGGTCTGGGCGGCGGTCACGATGAACGCGAGCAGACCCTCAACCAGTTGCTGGTGGAGATGGACGGTTTCGAAGGCGGCGAAGGCGTGATCGTGATCGCGGCGACCAACCGTCCCGACGTGCTCGATCCCGCGTTGCTGCGTCCGGGCCGTTTCGACCGCCAGGTCGTGGTCGGCCTGCCCGACGTGAAGGGTCGCGAACAGATCTTGCGGGTGCATATGCGCAAGCTGCCGCTGGCCGACGACGTGGTGCCGATGGTCATCGCCCGCGGCACGCCCGGTTTCTCCGGTGCGGATCTCGCCAATCTCTGCAACGAGGCGGCGCTGTTCGCCGCGCGCGAGAGCGGCAAGGAAGTGCGCATGGAGCATTTCGACCGCGCCCGCGACAAGATCATCATGGGCACCGAGCGCCGCTCGCTGGCCATGAGCGAGGAAGAAAAGCGCAATACCGCCTACCACGAGTCCGGTCACGCCATCGTCGGCCGCCTGGTGCCGGAACACGACCCGGTCTACAAGGTCACCATCATCCCGCGCGACCGTGCGCTGGGCGTGACCGTGTACCTGCCGGAAGGCGACAAGTACAGCATCAACCGCACTGGCATCGAGAGCCGTTTGGCTACGCTGTACGGTGGTCGCGTGGCTGAAGAGCTGATCTTCGGCGCCGACAAGGTCACCACCGGCGCGTCCAACGATATCGAGCGCGCCACCAAGATGGCCCGCAACATGGTCACCAAGTGGGGCCTGTCCGAAGAGCTCGGCCCGATCACCTATGCGGAAGAGGAAGAGGAAGTGTTCCTGGGCCGGTCGGTTTCGCAGCACAAGAACGTCTCCGACGACACCGCGCGCAAGATCGACGAAGTGGTGCGCACGATCCTCGACAAGGCGTATGCGCGCACCACCAAGATCCTGACCGAGAACATCGACAAGCTGCACGCGATGGCCGAGACCTTGATGATGTACGAGACCATCGACGTGCCGCAGATCGACGCCATCATGGAAGGCCGCGAGCCGCCGCCGCCAGCCGGCTGGACCAAGACCGACAAGGGCGAAGTGATGCCGTTGCCGCCGATCGGCGGGCCGGCCGCGCAGACCTGATCCGACCGGCCGGGTCGTCGATGCTCGCCGAAAAAGGCCAGGGTTCACCTGGCCTTTTTTTGTGGGCTCTTTGCCGCCATCCGATGCTGCTTGAGTGGAGGGGAATTCGTTTCGTCAGTTTCTTCGCGCAAGGGGGAAAGGGGGAGAAGCGCCAGAAGTCGGCATGCGGATCGGCCGGATAGAATGCGGCTTTCCCAACGATGCATCCGCATGCGCCTGGTTCGATTCGTGCCGCTGTTGCTTCTAGCCATCCCCACTCTCGCTTTTTGCCAGGATTACATCGCCGACGCCGAAGAATGCATTGCGGCCAACTCCGGTGCCGGATCGACGGATTGCCTGCAACGCCTCTACTACGAAAGCAACCTGGAGATCCGCCGTCTGGAGGACCGGATCGTGGCGCAATCGGGAAAAAGAGAACAAGACGGCACGATCACTGGCGCGCACCACGAACAAGCGGCTTCCTCGATGCGCGATGCGGCCAGGCGGTTCAAGAAATTCAGCGAACGCCAGTGCAGTTTCGAAGTCGGCTATGCCGGCGCTGCGGCTTCCGGTGCCAGGCAAGTCTTCTTCAGGTGTCTGCTCCGATTCAACGAAGAGCGAAAAGCGTATCTGTTCCACGTGATCGAAAAACTTTAAATGCAGGGGGCAATTTGAGAGCACGTCAGCGCGCAGCCCCGGTCTGCCCAAAGCCTCTTGTCATGCTTCACCGGAAAGGCCAGAGTTCGCTCTGGCCTTTTTGTTCGCATGCAACGAGCCGCTAATGAATGATCTCAACCCCAGTCCTTCTGGACCCAATGCGCGCGCTGGCGCGGGCATCGCCATCGGTATCGCCATGGGCGTGGCGATCGGCATGGCGATGGGCAATCTGGCCATAGGCATCGGCATCGGCCTGGCCTTGGGCATTGCAATGGGCGCAGTGTCGGGGAAAAAGGGAAGTTAACAGGCCGGGACTGCGCGTCCGGATACGCTGGTCCCATCAAGCGTGTCGGGGGCGTAGCCCCGACCTACACTACCGTCTTTTAAGGCCCGCATTCCCATGTTCGACATCACCCCCCAACTCGACTGCGCTGGCCGCATTCTCAAGCTCGATCGCCCGCAAGTGATGGGCATCGTCAACGTCACTCCGGATTCCTTCTCCGACGGCGGCGCGCACGACACCTTGGAAACCGCGGTGGCGCACGCGTTGAAACTGGCGGAGGAGGGCGCCGACCTGCTCGATATCGGCGGCGAGTCCACACGCCCGGGTGCGAAGCAGGTTTCCGTCGAAGAAGAACTCCGTCGCGTGATTCCGGTGATCGAGCAATTGGCGAAGCGGACCTCGCTGCCGATCAGCATCGATACTTCCAAGCCGGAAGTGATGCGCGCCGCGGTCGCGGCGGGCGCGGGCATGATCAACGATGTCTACGCATTGCGCCGCGAAGGCGCGTTGGAGACGGCCGCCGCGCTCGGCGTGCCGGTCGTACTGATGCACATGCTGGGCGAGCCGCATTCCCTGCAGCAGGCCCCCGACTACGACGACGTGGTCGGCGACGTACATCGTTTCCTGACCGAGCGCATCTTCGCCGCCGAAATGTCGGGCATTGCCAAGAAGAACCTCATCGTCGATCCGGGTTTCGGCTTCGGCAAGAACACCCAGCACAACCTATCGCTGCTTGCGCAGCTGGAACGTTTCGTCGAGCTGGGCGTGCCCGTGCTCGCCGGCTTGTCTCGCAAACGCACTCTCGGCGAACTCACCGGTCGCGACGCTGCGCGGGATCGCGTCGCCGCTTCGGTGGCCGCCCACCTCATCGCCGCACAGCGCGGCGCCCTGATCCTGCGCGTGCACGACGTGGCCGCCACCGTGGATGCATTGAAGGTCTGGAATGCAGTCGCGGCCGTGCCCATGCCGCGCGGCAAAACCCAGGCGCCGACGATCCGCTGGCCGGACGACGATTGATGGCGGCCGATCGCCGGCCGATCGCTCTCGCCCTGATGGGTCCCACCGCCTCGGGTAAGACCGCATTGGCGATGGAATGGGCGCAACGCCTCGGCGGGGAAATCGTCAGCGTCGACTCGGCGCTGGTCTATCGCGGCCTGGACATCGGCGCGGCCAAACCGGATGCGGCCATGCTCGCGGCCGTGCCGCATCATCTGATCGATGTGCGCGAACCGTGGCAGCCTTATTCGGCGGCAGAATTCGCGACCGATGCGCGCGCCGCGCTGGCCGCTATCGCCGCACGCGGCAAAATCCCGATCCTCGCCGGCGGCACCGGACTGTATTTCCAGGCACTGCTGGAAGGACTGGCCCCCATGCCGGAAGCCGATCCAGCGGTCCGCGCGATCATCGCCAGCGAAGCCGCGGACAAAGGCTGGCCGGCGCTGCACGCCGAGTTGGCCGGGATCGACCCACGTGCTGCGGCGAAGATCAAAGCCACCGATCCGCAACGTATCCAGCGCGCGCTGGAAGTGTTCCGTCTCAGCGGCAAGCCCATCAGCGAATGGCAGGCGACGTCCGTGCGCGAGCGCCTGCCGTTTCGAGTGCTCAAACTGGTGCTTTCGCCGCGCGACCGTGCGCTGCTTCATCAACGCATCGAGTTGCGGTTCGACGCGATGCTCCAGGCCGGCTTCTTGCAGGAGGTGCATCGTTTGCGCGATCTGCCGCAGTTGCAGGCGATCGACAAGCCGCTGGACCTTCCGGCGATCCGTGCCGTCGGCTATCGGCAAGCCTGGGAATACTTGGATGGAACCCTCTCGGAAGCCGAATTCCGCGACCGCGCCATCTTCGCCACTCGCCAGCTGGCCAAGCGCCAGCTCACCTGGCTGCGCGGCCAGCAAGACGCGCGTTGGTTCGATCCACTGGCCGATCGCCAGGGCCTGGAAGCGGCTCTGGCCCTGTTCCTGCCCCCGAATCTGGGCACTGGGTAGCTGGTCAAGCGCCCGATGTTGTGTAACATCGGGTCACCGGGCCACGGCAGGGGAGCCTTGCGCCGTTCCGGACCAATAAAAACAACACCTATTGAAATAGGCGGGAGTTAGAAATGTCCAAGGGGCAATCCTTGCAGGATCCTTTCCTGAATGCGTTGCGTCGTGAGCGGGTGCCGGTTTCGGTCTACCTGGTCAACGGCATCAAGCTGCAGGGCACGATCGAGTCGTTCGATCAGTTCGTCGTATTGCTGCGCAATACGGTCAGCCAGATGGTCTATAAGCACGCCATTTCCACGGTGGTGCCGGCGCGCAATGTGCGGGTGGGGCCGGGGGGTGGGTATGTGCAGGGCAATGAGGACGGTAGCGAGGAAGGCGGGGACGAGAACGAGTAGGGCGCTTGTTTTCTGTAGCGATCTGATCCTTCCCGACGTCCTCCAAATACCCGACGTCATCCCAGCGCAAGCTGGGATCCATCTTGATCTTGCTTTTGAATCCCAAGCAAAAAGCGTTTCGTGCTTTGCGCGAGTCACTTTCTTTGCTTGTGCAAAGAAAGTAACCAAAGAAACACACCCTAACGCCGCGCCCCACGATGGAGCCGTGGGGTCCGCATGCGCGCCGGGAATTTCCGTAAGGCGCATCCCCGTATCAAGTACGGGGCAGGCTCTGCGCCTCCGGAAACGGCGCACATCCCTGTGCGCTGCCCTTCGGGTTTGTCCCGGCCCGCCTGCCGCCGCTCACGGGGCTCGAAAAGCGCGTAAGAGCCGAATCTGAAGCAAAAGCGGCCTCGCCCTTTGTAATCCGCCCCTCTGCCCCCACACTTGTCCCATGTTCGAAAGATCCAGAAAGGGCGAGCACGCCCTGTTGATACAGCCCATGCGCTCGGGTTCCGGGGGGAGTTCGCCCGATGACGGGGCGCAAGAGGAATTCGCCGACCTCGCCCGTTCCGCCGGGGCGTCCATCGCCGCGGTGATCACCGCGCGCGTGGATAAGCCCAGTCCGTCGACCTATATCGGCAGCGGCAAGCTGGATGAGGTGAGGACCGCGGCCGATGCCACCGGCGCCGACTTGATCCTGGTCAACCATTCCCTGTCGCCGGGCCAGGAGCGCAATCTGGAGAAATTCCTTGAGCGCCGGGTGCTGGACCGCACCGGGCTGATCCTGGACATCTTCGCCCAGCGCGCGCGCAGCTTCGAAGGCAAGCTGCAGGTGGAATTGGCCCAGCTGCAACACATGGCCACGCGCCTAGTCCGCGGCTGGACCCACTTGGAACGCCAGCGCGGCGGTTCCATCGGCCTGCGCGGTCCCGGCGAAACCCAGCTGGAAACCGACCGCCGCCTGCTGCAGAAACGCGTCGACCAACTGCAGAAGCGCCTGGAAAAAGTGGAAGTGCAGCAGACCCAGATGCGCCGCGCCCGCGTGCGCAGCGAGATGCCGCGCGTCGCCCTGGTCGGCTACACCAACGCCGGCAAGTCGACTCTGTTCAACGCCATGACCGGCTCGGACGCCTACGCGGCCGACAAGCTGTTCGCCACCCTGGATCCCACCGTGCGCCGGGTGAACCTGCGCGGCGGCGCGATCATGCTCTCGGACACAGTCGGCTTCGTGCGCGATCTGCCGCACGAACTGGTCGCCGCGTTCCGTTCCACCCTGTCCGAGGCACGCGAGGCCGATCTGCTGCTGCATGTCATCGACGCCGCCGATCCGCTGCGCGAAGACCGCATCGCCCAAGTCGATTCGGTGCTGCAGGACATCGGCGCCGGCGACATTCCGCAGGTGCTGGTCTACAACAAGATCGACCGCATCGAAGGCGCGCAGCCGCGCCACGACCAGCCCAACGAAGGCCGCGAACGCGTCTGGCTATCCGCCCGCGACGAACTGGGCCTGGACCTGCTGGAAGAAACGCTGGCCCAGCGTTTGTCGCTAGTGCGTGTGCAGGGCCCTTTGCATCTGCCGGCCGCGCATTCCGAACGCCTGCGTTCGCGCCTGCATGCCCTGGGCGCGGTGCGTGGCGAGACCCACGACGAGGACGGCTGGCATCTGCAAGTCGACCTCTCGCTCGCCGACGCCCAGCGCCTGGCGGTGCAGGCCGGCGGCGCGCCACTGGAAGCGCTGCTGCCTGAAGTGCTGCCAGAGGAATGGATGGCGTAGGGCGGGTCTTGACCCGCCATTGCCCTGTCTCCACCAGCGACGCCCTCAATCGAGGTGGCAAAAAGTGATGCGACGGTTGGCTTCGATCCAATCTCGCGTCGACCGGAAGCATGGCAATGGCGGGTCAAGACCCGCCCTACGCTTGTCTGCCGGGATGCAAGGCCCTATCTAGTAGAATCGGAACCGCAACGGCCCCGGCCTGCGCTCATCATCAAACGTGGAGTAGGCATGGCCTGGAACACCCCCGGTAGCAGCGGCAACGGATCGAACGGCGACGGCGAAAAGCCCAGGCCCAATCCTTGGAAGCCGAAAGGCAACAAGGGCGGCGGCAACGATCTGAACGGCCTGCTGGACCGCCTGCGCGGCCTGTTCGACGGTAGCGGCGGCAATCCGTTGCGTTGGGTGGCCATCGGCCTGGCCCTGCTGATCGTCTTCAGCAGCTTTCAGCTGATCGGCGAACAGCAGCGCGGCGTGGTCCTGCGCTTCGGCCAGTTCGCCCGCATCATGCAGCCCGGCCCCAACTTCAAATGGCCCTGGCCGATCGAAAGGGTCACCAAGGTCAACGCCACCGAAATCAAGACCTTCAGCAACACCGTGCCGGTGCTGACCAAGGACGAGAACATCGTTACCGTCTCGCTCAACGTGCAGTACCGCATCAGCGATCCGCGCCTGTACCTGTTCGGCTCGCGCAACGCCGACGAAGTGCTCAAGCAGGCCGCGCAGAGCGCCGTGCGCGAACAGGTCGGCCGTTCCGACCTGGACACCGTCCTCGGCGTACGCGGTCCGCTGGGCAGTTCGGCCAGGGAACGCCTGCAGCACTCGCTCGATGCCTACCGCACCGGTCTGGTCGTGACCGAACTCAACCTGCCCGACGCGCGTCCGCCCACCGAAGTGCAGCCGGCCTTCGACGAGGTCAACAGCGCCCAGCAAGTCCGCGAAAGCCTGGTCAACCAGGCCCAGGCCTACGCCGCCAAGGTCGTGCCCGAAGCCCGCGGCGAAGCTGCTCGCCTGCGCACCACCGCCGACGGTTATAAGACCGCTGCCGTGGCCCGCGCCACCGGCGACGCCGCCCGCTTCAGCCTGTTGCAGGAACAGTACAAGTCCGCGCCCGATGTCACCCGCAAGCGCCTGTGGCTGGAAACCGTGCAGCACGTGCTGGCGCAGAACCGCAAGGTTGTCGGCGGCGACGGCAAGCAGCTGATCTACGTGCCGATGCCCGCGCAAAACGGCGCGCCGGCCGCGCCCGCGCCCGCCGTGTTGCCCAGCGACGTGCTGATGCCGCCCGTGCGCAGCACCGTGCCTTCCAACTCGAACGAACGCCCCGCGCGACCCACCGGCCGTGAGGAGGTCGAACGATGAAAACTTCCTTCTACGCCGCCATCGCGGCCGTGATCCTGTTTAGCTTGCTCGGCTCGGTCTATATCGTCCGCGAGGACCAGACCGCGCTGGTGTTGAACCTGGGCCGGGTGGCCCGCGCCGACATCAAGCCGGGTCTGCACTTCAAGGTACCGTTGGTGGAAACCGCGCGCGTGTTCGACCGCCGCTTCCAGATTTTGGAAACCGCGCCGGAGCGCTACCTGACCCTGGAACGCAAGGACGTCAGCGTCGACTTCTTCGCCGTGGGCTACATCTCCGACGTGCGCGCCTTCTACCGCGCCACCGGCGGCGAAGAGAAGACCGCCAACGAGCGTCTGGCGCCCATCATCACCGACTCGCTGCGCAACGAGATCAACTCGCGCACACTGCAGCAGCTGGTGTCCGGTGACCGTAACGACATCGTGGTCAAGCAGCTCACCGCCATCAACGAAGGCGCCGCCACGCTGGGCATGCACATCACCGACATCCGTCTGAAGCAGATCGACCTGCCCACCGACAGCGAAGTGATCAAGCAGGTCTACGAGCGCATGCGCGCCCAGCGCATGCAGGTGGCCAGCAAGCTGCGCGCCGAGGGTGAAGAGCAGGCCCGCACCATCCGCGCCTCGGCCGACCGCGACCAGACCGTGCTAGTGGCCGAAGCCGAACGCGATTCGCAGAAGTTGAAAGGCGAGGGCGACGCCGAAGCCGCCCGTATCTACGCCGAGGCCGCCAACCGCGATCCCTCGTTCTACGCGTTCCAGCGCAGCCTGGAGGCCTACCGCACCTCCTTCGCCGACGGCCAGAGCGTCATCGTCCTGGACAAGGACGATCCGTTTTTGCAGTACATGAAGAGCGATCGCTGATTTAACCCTTCCCCCGCTTGCGGGGGAAGGTGCCCGAAGGGCGGATGGGGGCGGCTTTTGATCTTGCTTCCCGCTCTCAAAATCAAAAGCCGAGCCCTCACCCGGCCTCCGGCCACCCTCTCCCGCGAAGCGGGAGAGGGGTTCAATCGGCATTGGGAGGGAGAGCAGGGTAGCCCCCGCCCCCTAAAACCCGGATAATGCACAAAAGCCGGATGGGGACTCTTCTCCCCTCCGGCTTTTTCTGCGTCTAGACCATACAAAATTCGGAGTCGAGCATCATGGGTCAGTCAGTCGTCGTTCTCGGTGCCCAGTGGGGCGATGAAGGCAAGGGCAAGATCGTCGATCTGCTCACCGAGGAAATCGGCGCGGTGGTGCGCTTCCAGGGCGGCCACAACGCCGGCCACACCCTGGTCATCAACGGCAAGAAGACCGTGCTGCACCTGATTCCCTCCGGCATCCTACGCTCCGATGCGCTGTGCCTGATCGGCAACGGCGTGGTCATTTCGCCGGCGGCGCTGATGAAGGAGATCGGCGAGCTGGAAGCAAACGGCGTGGAAGTGCGTTCGCGCCTGAAGATCTCGCCGGCCGCGCCGCTGATCATGCCGTACCACATCGCCTTGGATCAGGCCCGCGAACTCAAGGCCGGCGGCAAGGCCATCGGCACCACCGGCCGCGGCATCGGTCCGGCTTACGAAGACAAGGTGGCGCGCCGCGGCATCCGCATCGCCGATCTGCATTATCCGCAGCAGTTGGCCGAACTGCTGCGCGTGGCGCTGGATTACCACAACTTCGTGCTCACCAAATACCTCAACACCGATCCGGTGGATTTCCAGCAGACGTTGGACGAAGCCCTGGCCTTCGGCGAATACGTGCAGCCGATGAAGTCCGACGTGGCCGGCATCCTCCACGACCTGCGCAAGCAGGGTAAGCGGGTGATGTTCGAAGGCGCGCAGGGTTCGCTGCTCGACATCGACCACGGCACCTATCCCTACGTCACTTCCAGCAATACGACGGTCGGCGGCGCGCTGGCCGGCACCGGCGTGGGCGCCGATGCCATCGATTACGTGCTGGGCATCTGCAAGGCCTACGCCACGCGCGTGGGCGGCGGTCCGTTCCCGACCGAGTTGAACGACGAAACCGGCGAGCTGATCCGCGCCAAGGGCCAGGAGTTCGGCGCCACCACCGGCCGTCCGCGCCGTTGCGGCTGGATCGACATCGTGGCGTTGAAGCGTGCGGTGGCGATCAACGGCATCAGCGGCCTGTGCATCACCAAGTTGGACGTGCTGGACGGCATGGAGAAGTTGAACATCTGCATCGCCTACGAGTACCACGGCAAGCGCACCGAATATGCGCCGCTGGATGCGCAGGGTTGGGAAGAGTGCACGCCGGTGTATCTGGAATTCCCGGGTTGGGAAGAGAACACCCATGGCGTCACCGAGTGGGACAAACTGCCCGCCGCCGCCCGCGCCTACCTGCGCGCGCTGGAAGAACTGGCCGGCTGCCCGCTATCCATCGTCAGCACGGGACCGGACCGCGACCACACCATGGTGTTGCAGGATCCGTTCGCCTGATTTTTTTGCCCCCTCCCTTGCGTAGCAGGGGAGGGCTGGGGAGGGGTGCTCTTGGCGCGATCCATCCGTGCTCCTTGGCAAAAAAAGCCCCGCATCGCGGGGCTTTTTTTATGGCGCGTGAGTAGCGCGCATTCGCCTCAGCGGCCCTTTCATGGGCAAAGCCAGGCGCCGGTAGAAGAAAGACAACACACGCCGCGAAGCCGGCACTCTGCGCGCCAGTCCTTCTTCGATGGTGTACACGCAGGGTGGGCAGAGGCCGCAGGGTTTGCCATGCACCGGCGTGTGGCAAAACCAGGTCATGTCCATGAACTCGCTCCAGCCTTCGGCTTCCGCCTGGCGGTCGATCCCTACCTTGTCTATCCCGAACAGCGGAAAGCTGAAGTAGCGAAACAATCTGTACTCGGGGGTGTCGGCATGCCTGGAATCCACGCGGATGCTCCGGTAACCGCCGGGATGATCGAACACCTCGGCGAACGGGCGCACCAGCGCCTGCACCTTGTCGTCGATATGCACGCCCAGTTCGATGTCGTCGATCGCATTGTGTTTGCAGTACGCCGGCAACCAGGCGTACTGGCTACCGATGTAGACGCGCTTGCGAATTTCCCGCAGCGCTGCGTTTATCTCCGCATCCTTCGCGATGTCGGCCACCGCCGCGGTGCGCAGCGGTTGCAGCAATTTGCGCGTGTGCGGATAGGCGTCGCCCAGGCGATCGCCGATGCGGGCCATCGTGCGCAGTTCGATCTGCGTCGACGCCCGTGTCGAGTCCAGCAGATAAAGGGGAGCGACAGGGACCTTATGGATCAACAGCAATTGCAACAGCCGGAAGGTCGAATCCCAGCCGCCGGTCCAGAGCAGAGGCACGCCAGAGCGTGACGCATCCATCGGTTTGGTGTTCCCGCCTGCGCATTCGCCGCGATATCGCACGACCTTAAGTCACCTCCGTGAATGCGGAGTGAAGTGCGCCGGCGAAGTCGGGGAGTATGCTCCCGGCGAAATTTGCTTGCCCCCGCCGCTTCGTGGCGTTGCATGCGCCACGGCCTTCTTCCGGGTGGACCGCATGTCATTGCAAAAAAGCCAAAACGCGCCCGCAACCCCCTTCGTTCCCGCCATGGCGTTGCGACAACGCGCGTGGGATCGGCAATCGTTCTGGCAGTTCGCCGACAGCGCCAAGGAAGCGACCGAGGCGCTGGCCGACCAGAAGATGAAAGCGCTGCCGCACCTGTCCGTCGAGGCATTGCGTTTGTTCTGCACGCAGTACCGCTTCTTCACCATCCATTACATCAGCGACCTCGCGCTGCTGTTGGCCAAGCTGCCGTTCGGTGGTTTACGCAGCCTGTTGAGCCAGATACTGGCCGAGGAACTCGGCGACGGCGATGCATCAAAAGCGCATCCGGCCATCTACGACCGTTTCCTGACCAGCATCGGCGTGCAGCCGGAGCAGCGGGAGCGCTGCGTGCCCGCCAATGCGGCCATCTTGAGCGCGTTGACCGGGGAGTTGCGCCGCCGCGGTCCGGCGTTCGGCGTGGGCCTGCGCGGAATGGGCGGCGAATGCCTATGCCAGACCTATCTGTCGGTGATGTTCGAACACTTGCGCGTGCATCCGTACCTGCGCGAACACGCGGACCGCATCGACTGGGAGTTCTGGACCATCCATACCGGCGAGGTGGACCTCGTGCACGGCGAACTCACGCGCCAAGCCATCGACGACTATCTGCAGCAGGATCCCAGCGTGCTGCCGGAGTTGGCCCAAGGCTACGAACGCAGCATCAGCGCATGGAATCAGTTCTGGGAGAACATCTTCGAAGCCTGCGGCGCCGGCCGCAGGGTCGTGTCGTAAGCAGGCGTGCCGTAAGCAGGCATGCCGTGAGCAGGGCGGTGTCATGAGCAACCTCACCCAGTTCCATTTGGCTTTTCCGGTGCGCGACCTGGACGAGGCGCGCCGCTTCTACGGCGGGGTGGTCGGTTGCCCGCAGGGCAGGAGCGATGTGAGCTACCAGGATTTCGATTTCTTCGGCCATCACCTGGTCGCCCATATCTCCGGCGCGGGCGAGCCGTTGCAGAGCGGCCGCTTCGATGGCGAGGCGGTGCCTATTCCGCACTTCGGCATGAATCTGGATCGCGAGTCGTGGGAGACGCTGGCCAAGCGCCTAAAGACGGCCGGCGTCGCCTTCCACGAGGAGCCGCACCTGCGCTTGAAGGGCAAGCCCGGCCAGCACGTGACGATGTTCCTGTTCGATCCGTCGGGCAACGCGCTGGAATTCAAATCCTTCGACGATCCCGAACAAACCTTCATCCCCTGAGAATTTCCCTCGATTCTAGGCCCCTCTTTTGCGAAGCCCTCAAGGGGACTTCCTTCGGGGCGCAGGGGAGCTCGAATGAGAGGAGGGCGCTCCGCTCTTGCCCCCTCCCTTGCGAAGCAGGGGAGGGTTGGGGAGGGGTGCTCTTGGCGCGATCCATCCGCCTAGACCATCCAAGCTCCCAAGCCTTTATTTTTCACCTCCACTTGACCCCCCAAGGACAATCCTGACCCCACGCGCTTGAACCCCGATCGGCGTCCAAGCGCGGGGAGGGTGCGATGAAACGGTCCTTGGCCGTTGTCATGGGTCTGGTATTTTTTCTTCTGCTCGCAGGCGGAAGTCTTGCCTGGGATCGATACTTCCGAAAGCCGCAGGTAGAGAAGTTGCCGGTACCGGAATATCTGGTCTCCATGCAATCGCCCTCAGGCCAGAAGCTGGTCGCCGAAAGTGAATATCTGGCCGATTACCAAAGCCTTACCCAAAATTTCGTCGCGCAAACGCGCAGTTCCTACTGTGGCGTGGCCAGCGCCGTAGCCGTCATCAATGCCATGCACGGCAAGCAGGGGCATCTCGATCAATCCACGTTCTTCACCGACCCCGTCGAAGAGATCAAGCCTTCCTGGCGGGTGAGCGTGTCGGGAATGTCGCTGAACCAGCTCAGCGATCTGTTGCGTGCGCATGGCGTCAGGACGACGGTGGTCTATGCCTCCGACACGGACTTGGAAACCTTCCGCCGAATCGCACGAAAGAATCTGATGACGTCCGGGGATTTTCTACTGGTGAACTATCAACGCGCCGAACTCGGCCAGGCCGAAGGCGGCCACATCTCACCGCTCGCCGCCTATGACGCCGGCACAGACCGTTTCCTGATCCTCGACGTAGCCGCCCACAAATATCCACCGGTCTGGGTACCCGCAACCTTGTTGTGGGAAGCGATGAGCGCGCCGCTCAACCCTTCGTCCCCACGCACTCGCGGTTTTCTTATTGTCCGGGAAGGGGCTGTCTAAAAAGAGTTGGCCGAAGGGACCCCCTTCGCGACGCAGAGAAGGTGCGAGAGGGGTGCTCCGCTCTTGCCCCCTCCCTTGCGAAAGCAGGGGAGGGTTGGGGAGGGGTGCTCTTCGCGTGATCCCACACATTCTTCAGAAACCCGCACTGCATAAAACTTTCAGCCGTCATCCCCGCGAAGGCGGGGACCCAGCGACTTTGCTTGGTTCGTTTCGTCATGTAAGAGCGAAAGTCACTGGGTTCCCGCCTTCGCGGGAATGACGAATCAATTAGCTCTGCGCCTTCCAGGCTCTCCTTGCCGTTCTTCAAGCGCTCGCTTCGTCGCTTGCATCCGCAGCAACCGCATCGCCCGCCTGACCCTCCCGCCGAAACTCCAACAACTCCCCCGGCTGGCAATCCAGCGCCACACAAATCGCCTCCAGCGTGGAGAAGCGGATCGCCTTCGCCTTACCGGTCTTGAGGATGGACAGGTTGGCCACGGTGATGTCCACGCGCGTGGCCAGTTCGGTCAGGGTCATGCGCCGTTCGTGCAGTTTTTCGTCCAGGCGTACCAGGATCGCCATGTCACACCGTGCCTTCTAGGTCGGCGCGCATGCGCGCGCCGTGGGCGAAGACGCCGGCCAGGACGAACATCAGCAGCACCGCCAGCCAGGCGGCGGGCGAGAAGGCGTCGACCTTGCCCGGTTCCCACACCACCGCGGCAATCGCGGCGACGATCAGCCGCAGTCCTTCGAGCGCGGCGATGCTCCAGGCGATGGCGTTGAGGCGTTGGGCGTTCTGCAGGATGAAGGGGTCGCCGACGCGCACGGTGTCGACGATGGCCAGCAGGCGCCGCAGGACGGTGTGGACGATGGCCGCGCCGGCCAGGCCAACGACGATGATGGCGCGCAGGCCGTTGCCTACCTGGGGGTGGGCGTTGACCAGGTCGAAGCCGAGGGGGCGTTGCGGCCAGCCTTCTATGAAGAAGCTAAAGACCAGGAGCGCGGTGATGCACAGGGCATAGAAGGCGTTGAGGAGGGTCAGGCCCTGGATGACGGGCCGGGCAAGGGCGAG
Source organism: Pseudoxanthomonas sp. P4_B2 (assembly GCF_056402315.1). Classification (NCBI taxonomy): domain Bacteria; kingdom Pseudomonadati; phylum Pseudomonadota; class Gammaproteobacteria; order Lysobacterales; family Lysobacteraceae; genus Pseudoxanthomonas; species Pseudoxanthomonas sp. P4_B2. The sequence goes on along the minus strand of NZ_JBFUHQ010000003.1, from coordinate 277,193 downwards.
GGCTTGGGCGCTGGTGCGGGTCATGGCACGGTCTCCGGAGATATCGTTTAACGATATTAAGCGCATCGAAATACGATGCGCAAGCATGTCGGAGGTCATGTCGTGGAGGGGCGGGCCTCTTGGCGGCCACCCCCAACTGATAACCCCTCTCCCGTTTACGGGAGAGGGTGGCCGAAGGCCGGGTGAGGGCGCTCTTGGCGCGGACCCCCAAACCCCAGAATGCCACCCCAGCCCACCCCTTACGATGGCTGGAAGGTAGTACTACCCACAATCTGGTCCGCCACCTCAGCCAGCTGGCTGAAGCAGTGGGCCAGGCCGGTGCGGGGCAGGATCAGGTGGTCGGGGTGGAGGATTTCGGGGTGGCTGAGTTCGGCCAGTAGGTGCAGGTGTTGGCAGAGGGACTGCAGTTGTTGGTGGGCTTCTTCGGGGAGGTGGTAGCCGGGGGTGGGCACGGCGGTGCGGCGGGACTTGGACATGGCGGTACTCCGATCCGTGGGTACGCCCGCTTGCTAGGGGGCAGGCGGGATGTCGGGAGGCTAGAAACCGCACAGAGACGGCGGGCGTATTCCCCTTTCGGGTGTTTTATTAGCCCACTCCCGACGCAGAAATCTGCGCCGGTCTTATGCCCAACTTCGGGCATAAAAAACCCACCAGTGTTTCGGAGGTGGGTACCGCTCTGTGTGGAGTTTCTAGGCCCCGTGGCGGAAGTCTGTTGCGCGCGCCGGTGGGCGTCAACTCACAAATGATTGAAGGATCGGCTGCGTGTGAATTATTTACGTTGCATACCGTGGCGGCGAATGATCGCATGCGCGAAAGAGCAAAGGTTGCAGCCGAAGCTAATGGGGAGCAGCATCGGACTTGGGGAAGCAGGTAATGGGGGAGGAATTATGGAAGCTCACGAGGCTTTCAACATCGCTTTGGGAGATGTCTTCTCGATAGACGTTGTCGCCAGAACAGCGCATCGTTATACCGGCGATTATTTCGTAGAGATCAACTCTGAGGCTGCGGGAATTCAGGTCCGTCTGATACCCATAAGGGGCGATGTCCAAATAGACGACATAGAGCGGCGTTTCCGCAACGACTTATTGGATGACTTGCTGAGAGAAAGGGTCAGAAGCCAAACCGCAGAACTACACGTTGTTCTGACGCAAGCAGCGCTACGGCAAGCCCAGCCGCGAACCGTAGAGTAGAAATGAGATTCGCCACCAAAGATGCGTTCGAAGGCGCTTCGGGTTACCGCTTGCTGCCCTTGCGTTTCCGCAGGCTACCTTGGGATCAGGAACGTGTTTTCGTCTCCTCCATGTCGGGTGACTGGCTGGTAATGCTTCATGCTGATCTCGCGCGCGCGGTCAGTGGTTCTCTGAATCCGGGTGAATCGCTGTTCGCGGACATGGAAGCGCGAAATCTGATCGCAACAGATCCAGACCGTTCTACTTTGGCGCCACTACTTAGTCAGTACCGGACACGAAAGGCTTATCTGCAAGGTGGGCCAGCGCTACACATCTTTGTCGTATCCCTGCGCTGTCACCACACCTGCTCCTATTGCCAGGTTTCCAGACAGCCGACGACCAAAGCCGAGTTCGACATGTCGGGTATCGCTGCACAGCATGCGGTAGATCGTCTATTCGAATGGCCTTCTGAACGACTCACGATTGAGTTTCAGGGCGGCGAGCCCTTGCTGCATTTTGACAGGGTGAAATCGCTGACCGAGATGATAGAAGCGCGCAACAAGACCGAAAATCGGATTCTTCGGTTTGTCTTGGCCTCTACGCTTCACAATCTGACAGAAGATCAGTTGGCTTTCTTTAAAGAACACCAGTTTCAGCTGTCGACCTCATTAGATGGCCCCGAGTGGCTCCACAACGCCAACAGGCCAAGACCGGAGCGTGATAGTTATCGTCGAACAGTGGAGGGAATAGAGCGAGGCAGAAGGGCCCTGGGTGAGGATTCAGTATCCGCATTAACGACTTTAACCAGTCGAAGCCTGGAAGTTCCCATTGAGATCATCGATGAATATAAGAGGCAGGGATTCCACTCGATCTCCTTGCGTCCGCTGAGCCCCTACGGCTTCGCAAAAAAGACCAAGATTCGAAACGGATACACGATCCCAGACTTTTTGCGATTCTACGAGGCCGCACTTGATCATATCTTGTCGGTAAACCGTGGTGGATACGCCATGGAGGAGACCTATGGAAGCTTGCTGTTATCGCAATTGCTGACACCTTTTAGCCACGGCTATGTCGATCTCCGTTCACCGACCGGCGCTGGGCTGGGCACGGTGGTCTACGACTATGACGGCCAGGTTTACCCATCAGATGAGGCACGCATGCTAGCCGCTATGGGTGATCACACCTTCTCTATGGGAAGGGTGGATCAGTCTGTTGCTACTTGGCTTGCTTCACCAGCAATGAAGAGGCTCATGACCGCTGGCGTAGCTGAGTCGCTACCGACCTGCTCTGATTGCGCTTATGTCCCTCTCTGCGGCGCAGATCCGATCGATCACTACGCACGCCAAGGGGACTCCATCGGGCATCGGCCGACAAGTGATTTCTGCCGCAAGCAGATGGGTCTGTTTGACTTGCTGTTGGAAAGAATGGAAACGCTCTCCTCCATCGATCTGGCTACGTTGGAGCGCTGGGTATTTCGCTCTCGCGAGCCAACGGCCCTAAAGGAAGTTGCCTAATGCTCGCCCTCGAAGCCAAGGTTGAGATGCAGGGGTGGCAAGAGCCCGCGCTGTTGAAGGTGGCCAGCCTGAAGGAATTCTGGCAGGGGAAATTCCCGTTAGAAAATATGATCTTGGATCTTCGGTCTGATCCAGCAAAAGTCTCCTCGGAATCCCTACTGGCTCTCCCTTGGGCCGGATTCTTGAGCAGTGATGGCGTGGCTGCTCCGAGCGGGCGTCCAAGTCTTAAGCTGCTTGGCGACCAAGCCATTGCGCAAGCGGGGGATGTGATTGAAGTCAAACCCTCCGTATCGAAGGTCGCGGTGCGGTATCGACGCGGCGATAACGGCAACGTTCTATTTGCTACTGAGCGATGCAACAGCTTCTGTCTAATGTGTTCGCAGCCTCCGCGTCAGATTGAAGACGATTGGCGCGTGTCGCATCTCTGCGAGCTTGCAAAGCTAATCGATAAGGAAGAGCCCTCGATTGCGATTAGCGGCGGCGAACCCACTCTGCTGGGAGATGGATTAACCCAGATTATTAGAGTATGTGCGGATGCGCTGCCTGATACGCATATCCACATTCTTTCTAATGGCCGCAACTTTGAAAATGCGATGTATGCAGACAAGTTCAAGGCCCTGCATCCTTCATTGACCTGGGGCGTGCCGCTATATGGCGACCATTTCCGGCTGCACGATTACATAGTGCAGAGCAGCGGGGCTTTTGCTGAAACTATCAAAGGGCTGTATGCATTGCATGCGGCGAGGCAGCGCATTGAGATTCGCGTGGTCTTAGTGAAGCCCACGGTCGAAAGACTGTCCTCGCTGGTGAGATACATCTATCAGAACCTGCCATTTGTTGAGCATGTGGCTTTGATGGGCATCGAGCCAATTGGGTTTGCCAAGGCGCATCACGAAGCCCTATGGATTGATCCAGTTGACATGGCTGGAACGCTCCGTGAGGCAGTCGGCTTCTTGGATCAGAGAGGTATGTCGGTGTCCCTTTACAATTTGCCACTCTGCACATTGCCAGATGCACTAAGGCCATTCGCGCGTCGAAGCATTTCAAATTGGAAGCAAGACTATCTGCCAGCGTGTGCAGAATGCGACATCAAATCAGACTGCGGTGGCTTTTTTGGGTGGATTACCCCTGAATGGACCAGTCGCGGAATCAGGCGAGTAAAGGTGGAGGAACAAGTATGCGCAAGACACTGACATTCACCGGGGCTGCGCTTTCCAGTCTGCATGGGTCTTTGCAGGATCAAAGCACCTCCGTTTTAGATGCCAACGTATCCGCGCTTGCCGAACGGGATGCCAGTTATGCGGTGACCCTCAGTGCGCCCCTCAACGTGAATATGGAAAATATGTATGCGGGCCATAGGTCCCATAGCAGCCATAGCTCGCACAGGTCCCATAGTTCGCACTACTCGGGAAGTGGCTCTTCATACTCACCACCTCCAGCGCCGCGCTCCACTTACACGCCACCTCCGGCGCCGCGCCCCACTTACGCGCCACCTCCGGTGCCGCGAACTACCTACACACCTCCAAGCACGTATCGACCTTCTACGGCGCCGGAGCCGAGTAGCTATCAGCCCAGCACTCCCAAGTCTTCCAGTGTTACCAGCAAGCCTTGGCGTAATTATGGAACCCAGCAATCGTTGGAGCCAAGCCGTTCACCACGGCCTTCAACTGATCAGCTTCAGTTGATGATTATGCGAGTTCAAGCGGCGCTCTACTCCAAGGGATACGATCCCGGCGCCATAGATGGAGTGTTGGGTGCTACAACGAAGTCTGCGCTAGGAAAATTTCAGACCGACCATGGGCTAATTTCATCTGGGGCCATGACTACGGAGACTTTGAATGCGCTTGGCGTGTCATTGCGGCCATAGCATCGGAATGTCGGATTTCGCGAGCCCATAGAATGGATTGCAGAGGTATTGCGATGACGACCGAAGAGCAAGCGCATCAATCAGTCCGAACACTAAGTAGATGGGTAGACCGCGTCCTGCGTATTCCCAGCACGATTGAATGCCCGACTATGGAAATCATCGGCCGGGATTTCGAACCACCTCTTTTCTCCGGGCCGGGTCATATTGAAATCCTCTCACGTACGCGGATCGGCTTCGTCATGCATGCAACCCCAGCGGACGGGGGTGAGGCCTTCAAGCGCATAGTTCGCGCACAAAAGAATCCATATAACATCCGTGACCAGTTCAGGATCGTTGCAACTGCTTACGACGGAACCGAGTGGAATGGCGGGTGGACCCATCTGGATCTGGGGGAAACCACAGCTAGTGTATGGCGAATATCTGGAAGTATTCGCTCCTTGATGACTGACGTGTCCGGACGTTGGGTTTCTAAGGAGCCTGGCGTAGAGGTCGTTTACGATTCAAAACTGCGTCTTCCTATACCAATGAACATGGTGACCTCGATAAAACGAGCGGATCGAGAGGTGTTCTGGTCCAGAGGGCCCGGATCGAAATCGATAGAAGTTGTCGGTACGCATGTCGAGTTCTTTCACGCACCGGAGGGAAACATAATCTGGGCGAAAGCTCATGCTTCCAAGTTATTCCCACATCCGTATGCAGAGAACTGGATCAGCGAGCCCCTGTCTTTGCTGCTAGGACAGCTGGTTTTTCCGAGATTAGTAGCTAGGAACTTTGGGGGCGGGAAGGCGATTGTTTGGCTGAGGCCATCTCCTACTCACAATGCCTTCGCTTTGACATCTTCGATCCTGGAGCAAGATTCGTATCTTGCAGGGGATCATTTTTGGGAAATGTACAGCGATATTCTCACAATGATTGTCCATGCCAGAGACAAATCCGGCGAACCGAATTTTGAGTCGCACCCTCTTACTCAGTATTACCACGAGATAATCCAGGCATCTACGGGATCTCATTGGGTTCTTTGCATGACGCTGGCTAGCGTTGTGGAGGGAGTCTCAAATCTGATGTTTACTAGCGACGAAAGAAAGTCAGACTTTCAAGAGAGTGACCTTAAAAGCATTAAGCGTCATGTTGAGCTTTGGGAGGGAGACAAACTGCTAAAGCAGAGGATCGTAAACTCCGTTGCTCACGCTGAAACTAAAGGCATCGTTCAGTCGCTTAAAGCTCTTGCTAAAAACGGTGCTATCACCAAGTTGCATATCGATACGTGGCAGTCAGTACGAAATCAAGTGATGCATGGTGTTTTAGTTTCTCCATGGTCAACGCAAGAGCTTGACGAGCGAATACACAGTCTTATAGAGCTTGTCCACCGGATCAGCACAGCCTACATCAGAAAGTGCGTCGCACTCTCGTCGATGGATGATCAGACAGCAAGCGACAGCAGTGCGGGCGATGAACCTTCGCCAGATTCTGGAGCTAAGACCGATGATCTATGATTCTGAGATTGATGAAAAATCCAGTGAGCTGGGGGTCAATACTGCCAATGTGCAAAGGGACTACGCATTCGGCTGGTTGCTTTCCTCGTTCTATCAGCCGAACAACGCATTATCTGAACACTTGGTCTTGAAAGGTGGAAACTGCTTCCGAAAAGCTTATTTTGAGTTTGCTCGATACTCAAGCGATCTTGATTTTTCGACAAAGTCAAAAGTTGACGCCGGCTTTCTGCTTGAATCTATAAAGCAAGCATGTGCACATGCTAATGAAAACAGTGGCATTGAGTTTTTGATCGATGAATCTAGAGTTGGCGAGAAGCGAATGGTAGATGGAGAGTCCCGCTTCTTTGAAGCTCGGGTCTACTTCAAGAGTTTTTACGGAGAAGATGAAGACCTCCGGATTAGGGTAAGTTTGGACGTAAAGGACTTCGACAACATATTCTTGCCAGTGCAGTCGAGACAGATTATCCATAGCTACTCTGATTTTGCGTTGTGTCGGGCGAACATTCGATGCTTCAAGCTGGAAGAGTTATTGGCGTCAAAGCTCAAAGCTCTTCTTCAACGACGCCATTCACCTGACTTGTACGATTTCGTGCACTCTCTGTTCTTTCAGAAGTCGCTTGCGGTATCTAAGCGCGAGATTCTATCGACCTTCTTGAAACAAACGATCTATGACGGTAGTCCGGAAGCGGCAAAAGGCCTCCTTCTCTCACTCCCGTTCCAGCTGATCAAAGGATTCTGGAACGAATATTTGGTGTGCCCGGCAAACTCTGAGATTGGTTTCGATGACGCCGAAAGCTGGTTTAAAAGTTTGGTTGTTGAGATATTTTCTTTGGCGGAACCTCGATTCAATTCAGGGACGCATGGGGCTGGGTCGATCTATTTCTCCTCAGACATAAGAAATACGATCATGGAAGGCGGTCGCCTCAAGCGCCTCCTAATCTTGATGTACGGAGGATACGAAAGACACGTTGAGCCGTACGCTCTTGTATTCAAGCGTAAATCAGATGGAGTGGGGAGAGAATATTTTTACGCATACGATAGGACGGGTGGCAGCAGCGGAACGACAAGCATAAAGACCTTCACGGCCGACAAGATCGAGTCCATTGCTGAGACTCAGCAAGAGTTCGAGCCTCGATATCCGATTGAACTCGCGAAGGCGGGTTCGTTCTTTGGGACAGGGCGGTTTGGATCTGGTCGAGCAAGCCCCAAGCCGTCATCTGTCGCACGCGTTAGAGCGCAAAAAAAGGGGTTGTCGGCGACTCGAGCTTATGTCCTTCAGTGCCCCTATTGCCTGAAGAAGTTTAGTCGTTCCTCCTTTGATGCGAGGCTCAACAAGCACACGGACAGGTTCGGCAATAGCTGTTACGGCCGTATGGGTAGCTTTGTTTGAAGATACAGGCGCATACCCTGCCAGTACCTGATCTGAGGGTGCTGGATCAATCACCGCGGAGGTTTCTAGTAGATGGCCCTCGATCACTACGTTTCTCAGGTGCATTTGAGGAAGTTCTATGCGCACGATCTGAATCGGCTCCTGCATGCAGTGCGGAAGCGTGATGGGTTCTACTTCACTCCAAACGCTCGCTCCATCTGTCGGATAGATGAAGGCAATACGAATAGGTATTTGAATGAACCACGCGCTATTGAGGACTTCCTCACAACCATAGAGCCGAACTATGACCGTGCACTAAGGGCGTTCGCCATTCGAGAGCCAACGAGGGAGGACCTTTACGTTATTGCGGGCTTCATTGCATATGTTCTAACTTGCACGCCGGCAACGCTGCGCCTCGAGTCCTATCCTATGGCACGTATGATCGAGCAGGTCGGCAGCGCGCTAGACAGCGCAGGTGAGTTTCCTGAAATGCCATCTTCTCTCGGCTCTACATTTGAAGAAGCGATTCAAAGTGGCCGGCTTACGGTGAGCGTGGACCAGATGTATCCACACGCCATAGGCGTTAGTCAGATCTATTCTCGGCTGAGTACGTTTGGAAACTCTGACTGGGTGGTCTTAACGAACAATACCGATAGGCCATTCATGAGTAGTGATTTTCCGGTTGCCTACGGTCCTGAGACAGTTGGTCCCTTCCAGTACAGGACGTTTCCACTTAGTCCTACGTTAGCGGTAAGGATAAGAAGCCGAGAAGATTCAAGAGTGTCAGACGAAGAGTTCCAGTTTCCAAACAACAGAATGTTCTTCGGGACGCTGGGCAGAAACGAGGTTGGAGTGGTGAATCAGAGCATCGTGCGGTGTGCTGAAAGCACTGTGTACTCATCCACGATGGATGACTCTTTAAGAAGGTTCATTTCTAAGAACTCTAATTTTAGAATCGAGCCTTCGCACGCTAGGGTGGGTCCGTATCAGATGTTCGGCAGCGGCATTCAGCCTCACGTGTGGCCGGCGCCCGAGTAAGTCTGGGGTTTGCTTGCAGAACCCATAACAGAGCTTGCGAGGGGCTATCTCGGCTGCAGGCATCCAAATTCATCCCCGCCAGCCTTTTAGGCCGGGTCGCCACCCAAATCATCCCGCCTGTTTGCCAGAGAGCTCTGGCCTCCCCCCCTAAATTCCCAACCTCTGAGCAAAACTTCCCGCGCGCAAGGCAAAGGAGCTTGCAAATCCGAGCCTTGCCGAGCCGATCGCCGGGCAGGGAAAGTCGGGAGTAGGGCAGAACGCTTCAGCGATGGACTGCAGAGCCTTGCGCCTGGCTCCCAAAGCCCGAATTTCGCAAACCTTTTTGCTGGCCGCGCGAGCCTGTTTGCCCTGGATCGGGGCTCGGAGGGTTGCGAGTGGAGCGCGTGCGGTCCGCCACTGGGATTTACGGCTCGCGCCAACGATTCGGCCGGCGAACCCTGGGCGGCTGGCTCCTGCAATTGTGAGTAGGAAGCCCGTGAAAGGAGGACTAGGCTTGACTTGCCGGCCAAGCGGGCCGGTAACACTGACAAGGAATGAAGGAACGCACATGAGTCAGAACCTGATCGACCTCAGCCTCACCCCCGAAGCACTCAACGCCATCGACGGCGCCCTCAACACCCTGGAGACCCAGCTAAGCGGCTTGCTCGCACTCAGCCCCGACCAACGCCGCCAACTCACAAAAATGGGCGACAAGTCTGAAGCCTTCTGCCGGCAGGCCGTGGACGTCCTGGGCGAGAATCCCGGCATCCTGCCCGTCAACTTCGACTACCCCGGCTTCCGCCGCGACCTGGCCATGCTCGACGCCCTGCGCCCGCGCCTCATACGCCTGGCCCGCCTGCAAGAGCGCAGCGACGACACGGCCATGGCCCTGGGCAGCGACCTGATGACCAATGCACTCGAGGGTTACGCCTTCCTCAAGATCGCCGGCAAAGGCGAAGGCCTGGACGCCCTGCGCAAGATGCTGTCGGCACGCTTCGACCGCAACACAACCAAGGTAGCCAGCGCTCCGGTGCAACAGATCTAAGCGCCCTCATCGGTCCGCAAGCAAACAAGGCCCCGCATGTCGGGGTCTTGTTTCATTTCGCGTGCTACCGAAAAATTCAGATACCAGTCCCTAGGGAAAAAGAGGTTAGAAAAAAAAGCAGCGGTGAGCTGAAGCCCATCCTACAGCCCTTTAAGACCTGTCCTATACATTTCCGGGCTCGATCCGCCCTCAGATTCACCACTTAGGATATCCACAGAAAAATTCACCTCTTCCCCAATAGCTGCATCCCATCCGATACCTTCGATTCGATCGTCGGTGATGAGTTTGATCTCAAGCCCATCCCAAGAAAGATGATTCGTAGCCCAACTGAAGCCTCCTTCACTATATGCAGCCAGTCTGGTGAAACTTACAAAAATCATTAAATGTTTTTTTTCGATAACTATTGCGCGCTTAATTGGTACTACATCAATGACCGAGTAGCCTCTCGGGTCGTCAACAGGAACCCAATATCCTTGTCCATCGACGACTACGCAGACGACATTGGAATTGGGCGTTGGCAGAACTGCACTTAGCCCCTCTGAACCCCCTATGAAATGGCCGACCCAAGGCTCTCCCTCAACCGGCCTAACCTCCAGTAGGACGTCTCGCCCAATTGTGTCCAACTCAACCATCGTTTTGTCATTGCGATCATTCTTCCTATAAAACCGCAAGCTGTTGAGAGGCCTACTTAGTGAGAGTCCTACATCGTAATTTGAGCTGAACCCATTTTTACTCAGGAACACGTCACGCCTCCATACTAATCTGGTCTGAAGAATCTATGAGTTATGATCTCCGTCCGTCCGGATGGAGATGGTCTAACACCAATCTGGAAGGCCCCAGTTTTGCCGTTAAGCATCCCGGGCCTAGTGTAGAGAATGTAGCTATTGCTGATGATCTCCCTATTCCCGGCAAAGATGTGTTTGTTAAATGACTCAGGGAAATTATGAAACGGTCCAGGTTCGCTTGCTCGACGGATCAGCTCACGAGCAGAGTAAATCCAGTTCTTTCCGCTACCCGCTAGTGCTCTTGCCCCATCGTCAACCAAACCAGCACCATTCCTTGCAAGACCAGCGCCCGTGCCGCCCCCGCCCGCTAGCGCACCGAAAACTGCAACACCAAGCTCCGTTGCGGCCGCACCTTCAAGTTCATTATTGTGAATTGGTATCTGGGGTGCTCCGCCCCTCAGAAACGTTCCAATCGGGTCTAACGCAAGAGAAGCAGTCTGCAGCGCCGTATTGCCTACCTGCTTCAACGCCCCTACGGTGTTCGTGCCCGCCGTGCCAGACTCACCTCTTTCAACAAGTTCAGCGCTCGTTGGTAGTATTAGTTCGCGTATCGTTTCAGCTGCCTGGCGCCCATCGGGATCAGTGAATAGGTAAGGATTGTTGTTGGCGTACCGATACCGATTGAAGTTCGCTCCCGTGCTGCTGCCTGCCATTACTGGATCGACACTCAGGAACCTGCCAATCTGAGGGTCGTAATACCGCTGCTGCATATAAGTCAGGCTCGTGGCGCTATCCATTACGTGGCCGGTGTAGCCGATGCCGTCATAAGTCGGCTCATTCAGCGCTGCGCCGTAGGGCTCATAGTTGGTGCGGTCGATCACTGAGCCGGCCGCGTCGGTTACTGCCACTGGGCTGCCTAGCGCGTCGGTGTGCTGGTATTTCAATTGCGGATTGCTTTCATCGTGGACGCCTGCCTCGCGGATCGCAACTACGCTGCCGGCCAGATAAATGTTGTTGTAGCGCTTGCCCTTACGATAATCGAGATGGAAGTAGAGGTTTCCGTCGGAGGCATACTGCTGGTAATCGCAAGCGGTGGCGTTGCAGCTCAGAATCCGACGCCCATGCGCATCGTAGGCATACCACTCGGTATCGCTACCACGAAGACGATTGCCGTAATCAAAGCCAAAGTTAGCGCCATTCTTGTTACTTACGTTACCTTGCACATCGTAGCCAATGCCCACTATCGTGGCCCCGCTACTATTCTTTATATTGGTCAGGAGGTTGGTCACAGGATCGTACACATAATTCGCATAGTCCTTTACGCCCTCCAGCTTGGCAGACTTCAAATTGTCTAGGGCGTCGTAGGTATAGTTGAACTGTTGGCTGACTCCAAACATCACGGAGGACGCCCATCTGAGCCGGTCTAATCCGTCGTAACCCATCCAACGGTGTTGGGGTGTGGGCGTGCCGATGACATAGTCATATATGGCGCTCACATTCGCGGCTTTATCGTATAGATACTCAAAATCAAGCGCGTTGCCGCCATCGGTCACGCGAGACGGCAGTTGGCGAGCATTCTGTGACATGTTATGTGTAAGACCATTGCCATACGTGAACTGCTTGACGGCCCCGTTGGGGTAATACTGCACGCTAGTAGCGTAGCTACCGGCCTGGGTTGCCTGGCCCAGCGCATTGGGCGCGTAGCTGACTGTCAGCGTGTTGGGATAAGTCAGCACACTGAGCGAACCATTGCCGTCGTAGGTGTATCCCAGCGAAAGAGGGGCCCCCGCGATGCTGGTTTGCTCATTGGTTAGCAAGCGACGCTTGTTATAGCTGTAGGTATTGGTCGTGGGTACGACATTTGCTTGGGTAGTGGTAACCAAGCTGGGCAATCCATCGGGCGTATAGTCCCAGGACTGGTTACCGTTACCATCCGGAAAGCTCAATGTCTTGAGTCGGCTGCGGGCGTCATAGGTTCGGTTAACGACTCGCCCCGAGGTCCATGCCTGGGGATGGTTACAACTGTTGAGATCGCCGTAACCTTGCAGGCCTGAGGCCGATTGGATCAGGTTGCTCGCGCCGTCATACCCGTATACGGTAGCGCCGATTTCGGGTTCTATGGTTTTGCACAGCTGCTGATCCGCCTGATACACATAATTCCGTGTGGCGATTACTCCATTCCCACCTCGGTTTAGCGCGGTAGGTTTCCCAAAAATATCGCGGACGATCGTCGTGTCCCTCCCCTCCGGCTCTTGAATGGTGACCGGCAAATCAAACGTCGGCGTGTCATACGCCATGTAGGTTATTGTGGTCTGCCAAGCGGTGTTGCCCGGCTGGCCTTTAGGGGGAGTAACGCGGGTCTTGAAGCCCGTCAGGTATTCGGTGGTTGTGGTCAATACGCCGAGCTCCGAATCCTGCTCGATGCGAACTACCCGATCCAGCGCATCGTAGGTCGTGCGCATCCCCTGGGTAACGGAATTGAAATCACCCACATTGGCTGTCGGGTTCGACTGGAAAGCCAAGCGACCGCCTACATCATAACGCTTTACCGTCTGGCTTAATGTTCCACCGATATTGGCGTAATCCAGCTGTTCTTCCAACACTGGACGCCACATAGCATCGTAATAAGTATTGACGTGCTTGTTGCCTTGGTAACGGCTCTGTCGCCAATGGCCGGCCGGTAGGCTATGTTCGTCGGCATTGATTTGCTGGAATGCCATTGTCACTGTGTTCCAGGCCGTACTATCGCCTGTTGGATAGACAATGCTCGACATGCGGCCCATGGCGTCATAACCATAAGTGTTGACGAAGCCGTTCTCGTCGGTGACCGCCATAATCCAACCGTTGTCATCGACTATCGCTGATCGGGTAGCTCCGGCTGGCGACTCGGGTGTACCCGGATATTGGATGGTTTGCGGAGTACCACGTTTCCAATTGCTCAATGTAGTCACGCTGTTGTTGCCATCAGCGACTGTCTTTACGGTACCCAACTGACCGCTGACAACGGTGGACGTGGTGTCATAGGTCAGAGTCTGCTGCAGCTTGCCGAAAGACTTAATAGTGAGCGGACGTGCGTACGTCGCATCGTAAGTAGTCTGGGATATGACTGTTCCCGAGGCACCGCAACCGACAGGGAGCGCGGTTGTCGGGGCCACGCACTTCACCTCGGCTGTCTGGCCCAGCACCCATTTGGTCGTATTGTCGTGATAGGCGATGCTTTCAGTTCTGCTATAGGATTGTGACTGCGCCGCCAGGGGTATCACCAGCAAAAGAAAGCCTAGTCCAATCCATGGTCTAAAGTTGTTCATAGCGATCCTTCTTTTGCGATTCAAGCTGACAGAGACTCCTTCGCGCAGGTCCTCAAGCTGAATATTATCCGCAGAATCTGCGGAACTCACGGTGTCACCGGCGCGCTGGATTTCGTGATGTTCAATGGGCGAGCAAAACTATCGAAAGAGTTGACGGTACTTGAAAATGCAACTCCATCTTGTGTAATAACCGTGCTTTTTACCGGCCGAATGAGCGTGCTGTCGTATTGCGAATAATGCGGGTTGAGGCCAATTTGGATGGCGAAAGGCGCTGTGGCGTCCGTGGTCAGCTGATAGTCGGATACCTTTTTGAACTTGATGTTGTCTGCAGAATCAAGAACCTGCTCTTCCAGCAATAACCCTTCGTTCGAATAGACGGTTGTGCCGTATCGGTAACGGGATTTGGTTCCATCAGGACGAGTCACGGAAGTCCATTTCCCTATCGCGGTTGCGGGATATCCATTGCTCGTTGAGTAGGTGGTTGTCTGAGAATTGATTCCTGGGCCAGAGGCAACTTTGGAAATCAATCCCCAGACGTCGTAATACGAGGGTTGCGGTCCGCTGCAAGTGGAGGCGGCTCCACGGTAAATTCGATAGCTTTGAAAAAGAAATGTTGTGCGCAATCCGCTAGGGTGAACGGCGTTATAGCTAAATGGACCTGGCCGGTCTCCATCTATGGGGTCGCATTCTTGGCCCTCGCCGTTTGGTATGGGTGTCAATTCGTATAAGTGCCCTGCTTTCGAGTAGGCCCAACTAGAAGTATCCGGAAGCGTTACCAACGATAATCCGCCGTCATTGGCAGTGGTCGTTGGAGAATAAGCGTACAGCCAGGTTTTACCGTTGGCTGTCGCACTCGAAATTTTCCCGTTGGTATAGGTGAGGTCAATCACGCGCCCATCGCTCGACGATATTTGCGTCAATTTGTCGCTTGCATACGTATAGTTGACCCAGTTCCCAAAAACGTCTTCAATACGCGTCGCCAGGATGAGTACCCGCTTTCTAGGGATTACAGTGAAAGGATAGAGTGGATATTTGGAGCGCATCGAGACTGCTTGTCGCTCAATTACCCAATTGAAGTAGTACTTTTCTCCCTCAGGAGTAACACCAATAAATCCCTCACCCGGGTAGCCATTGGCTGTTTGGGTCAAGCATCGGAATCGAATGTTGCCTCTCGCAACCCAGGGATAAGGCTGTCCATCCGACGGCGTGCCATGAGCGCCCGCTACAGAGAAAGCAAGCTTCTCATCGGAACTGCCAGGAATATGGAGGTTGTAACCGCTCCAGATATCCCACACGGCATAATGCGTTGTGCTTTCCGGATGAGGGCGCGCCGCATTTGAGCAACGGTTGGCAGTTGCCTGGGCGTTCTGATCTTGGACTACCCAACCCGCAGCCGAAAAGGTTCCCTCTAGGTACGGAACTTCTACATCCCAGTCGTCAAAACCGCCAAGAAAATTGTTGGATAGATCGACAGAACCTCGGCGCCGATCCTGGATGACTAGCCTTCTGCCAAGCGACACTGGCAAATCATTGTTGCCAGGTATGCTAACGTCGGTTATCGAAAATTCTGTAGAACCGGAGAAGAGAGAAACACGCTCGCCGAAAGTGTCATCTCCGAGTGCTGTGCGCTTCTGGGCTGCCGTAATCGAATCGGCGTACTCTTGGAAGGTATATCGACCGCTCTGTGCCTGGGCGAGCGGCGCCTGCAGTACGATAGCAATTGCAAAAAAGAAACGAAGCCGCGTCGGTGCTGTAAACATCCTTGTCTTCCCCTTATTTGGATAGTCTAAAAACTCACCGAGCCACAAGTTGGCCGGTGAATCTCCTTTTCTAACTACGCCCCAATCAGCAGCTTCTGGAAGCCGCATCGGATTTCTGTATACGCCGGCGGGAATCTTGTCGCAACAAGTTTCCGATGGGCGTAGCAACGGACCTCGTAACCAATAATTACAGGCATTATTGCCATCAATTATGGGATAGGGGAAATTCACCCTACGAACAGCCACTCAAGGCTCTTCTTTTCGCATCTAGGGAATAGTGTTGACTTCTGCTAACCCAATCAGGGTAGCGGCCGAGACTATGACCTCCGTGCCTATGACTACTGGTGTCCGGGTGACCAATGGTGTCTTCTTTGCTGGTTTGGCAATCCGAAGGGCTATCTAATGCGACGCGCGTCGCTCTCTGGTAAGAAAATGACATCAGATGACATATGCATTTCGATCGCATATGTTCTCTAGCTATTTTCTAACATGAGCCAGCCGACACACCGCCATGGCCCTGGGCGGCGACCTGATGACCAACGCACTCGAGGGCTACGCCTTCCTCAAGATCGCCGGCAAAGGCGAAGGCCTGGACGCTCTGCGCAAGATGCTGTCGGCACGCTTCGACCGCAACGCAACCAAGGTGCCCAGCGCTCCTGTGCAACAGGTCTAAACGCCCTCATCGGTCCGCAAGCAAACAAGGCCCGCATGTCGAGGCCTTGTTTCATCCAGATACCGAAAAAGAGCGCAGCCCGGCGGATCTTGACCGCCTTCCGGGAGTTGCACAGAGGCAGGGCCAGTAGTGGTTTTAACCTGCCTACGCGCGTTATTCCTGAGAGCGGTGGTAGTAACGCCTGGCCTTGTCCCGACTACCGCAATCCGCCATGTCGCACCAGCGCCGCTGGCCGTTGCGGGTCTGATCTTCGAACAGCCAGTCGCAGGCGGGACAATAACGAAGTCGTTCATGGCCGCTAGCGGTGACCAGATCGGCAGCGTCCAGAACGATCGGCGCAAACGCATCCGCTAGCGCCATTGGTTGCTTCCAGGTCCACGCCAGCGTGGCGGGGTCGATGGTTCGCCGGGCACACGCCTCTTCTACCCGGACGTTGAGGCGCCCAACCGCGTTTCGCGAAGGCAGCTCGCCATGCGCGAGTGGGCGCAAGACGGCGGCCAGCACGTCGCGGATTTCGATCGCCAGACTTAGGTCTCTAGGTTTCAGGGATCTTGCCGGCACCCCCACCGCCTCCATCCAGCGCCTCAGGTTGGCCACCGAGTCGAACCAGTCGTGCGTGCGCTCGGTGCCAGGCCAACTCACCGTGTTGACCAAGTCCAAGGAGGAGCGACCGCCCACAAGCTTGTACGTACCGCGGTAGCTGCCGGGATCAAGAGGTAATGCGTCCATCGGAAAATGTTACCACCAAAACGCATTTGACAGGTAATACATTGAGGGATACTGTTATTACCATCATGAACGAGTTAACCGGTAATAACAGGGCAACGCCTACGCTTATGGACCGCGTTCCACCGCACGTGTATTTCGTCGGCAGCGCGATCTTCCACTACCTGGGACCGTCCTTCGCCGTACTTCTGTTCGCCCGGGTTCCGGTGGGCGGCGTGGCTTGGTTGCGTATCGTTTCCGCCGCCGCGGTCTTCGCCCTTTGGCGCAAACCATGGAAATCTTTCTTCGCCGCCAGGCCATCCACGCAGAAAATCGTTGTGGCGCTCGGCGTCGTGTTTGCGCTGATGAACTACAGCTTCTACGTTGCGATCGACAGACTGCCCCTGGGTACGGTCGCGGCCATCGAATTCCTTGGCCCCATCGTCTTGGCCCTGGTCAGCGGTCGTTCGGTTCGCAACCTCGTCGCTCTGGTGTTCGCGATCTCAGGGGTCTACTTGCTTACCGATATTCGCTTAGCGGGCGATCCCGAAGCATTTGCCTGGGCCTTCGCCAACGCCGCTTTGTTCCTGCTGTACATCGTCCTCGCGCATCGGGTCGCGCGGGCGGAACCGGGGACAAACTCCCTCGATCGTCTGGGTGCGGCCATGCTGGTGGCCGCCGTCGTCGTGACCCCGCTTGGCCTGATCGATGCGGCGCCGGCGCTGGTTGATCCGATTGCACTGGCCGCGGGCATCGGCGTGGGCATCAGTTCGTCCGTCATCCCGTATGTCTTCGACCAACTCGCCATGGCCCGTCTCTCGCGAGCGACCTATGCGCTATTCATAGCGCTACTTCCCGCGACCGCCGTGGCGATTGGAGTCGTCGTGTTGCACCAGATTCCTTCCGTTGTCGAACTGATCGGCATTGCCTTAGTCGTTTTGGGTGTCGGCCTCCATCGCCAGGCCCCGGACCAAAACCAACAAGATCCAGGAGTAGCGCCATGAAGTATGTGAACCTCGGACGGACGGGTCTTAAAGTCTCGCGCCTCTGTCTGGGCGTGATGAGCTATGGTCTGCCCGAATCAAAGGACTGGATACTGCCGGAAGCACAAGGTCGTCCGTTCATCCAGCATGCCTTGGAGCAGGGCATCAATTATTTCGATACCGCAGACATGTACTCGCAGGGTGCCAGCGAGGAGATCCTCGGGCGCGCATTGCGCGACTTCGCGCGCCGCGAAGAGGTCGTGGTGGCTACCAAGGTCTACTACCCGATGGGCGATGGCCCGAATCGTCGAGGCCTTTCCCGCAAGCACCTCTTGCACGCGGTCGATGCGTCCTTGCGCCGCCTCGGCATGGACTATATCGACCTCTACCAGATTCATCGCTGGGATTACGAAACGCCTATTGAAGAAACGCTTGAGGCGTTGAACGATATCGTACGAGCCGGAAAAGTCCGCTATATCGGTGCTTCCAGCATGCATGCCTGGCAGTTCATGAAGGCACTGGCGACTTCAGAGCGCCAGGGATGGGCACGGTTCGTCTCAATGCAAAATCACTACAATCTTGTGTACCGCGAAGAAGAACGAGAGATGCTGCCGCTTTGCCGCTCGGAAGGCATCGCAGTGGTGCCCTGGAGTCCATTGGCGCGCGGCTTCCTTGCCGGCAATCGCTCGCAAGACGGCGGCGACACGGTCAGGGCGAAAACGGATGCATTCGCCCACAACATGTACTACCTGCCCTCCGACTTCCAAGTCGCCGAACGCGTTGCCGAGGTCGCCGCGCGACGCGGCGCGTCGATGTCGCCTGCGCAAGTCGCATTGGCCTGGCTACTTCACCAGCCTGGTGTGACGGCCCCCATCATCGGCGCCACGAAAATGATCCATCTGGATCAGGCAATCGCAGCATGCTCGCTGACGCTTGATGCGAACGAACTCGCTGCATTGGAAGCGCATTACCAGCCACACCGTGTCTTGGGCCATGAGTGAGCGCATCGGTTCGCCTCAACCAAGAGGGAACCAAGGCAGCCAGCGCTCCAATGCAACAGATCTGAGCGCCTTCAGGGGTCCGTGAGCAAACAAGGCCCCGCAGGTCGGGGCCTTGTTTCATTCCGCGCCGAACTTCATCGAACAGCCAGGGCCTTGGCAGCGTAGATCCTGGATTGCTTATGACCGCGGCATCTTCCGTAGTAGGCATTAGACCGCCTCGGTGCCGGTAAACACCCGCAATGTTGCATGCGCTGCCGACTCGTGATCACCGTAATCCCTTGTGTCGTATAGGTAAAGGGCCGATTGACGCCCCCCCAAGCCCCACCCACAATCCGCGCTACACCCCGCTTTGGGGTCTAATCGTAGTTAGGGCGCAATGAAAATTTCAGTGGTCTTCATATCAGCTTTAGCGATCTGCATGTCTGCATGCGGGACTTTGACCACCAGTTCCCTGCCTCATATCGATATGCTGCAGCTCAAGGAGTCATTCTCTTCGTATAAAGACAGGCGGGTGATCGTTCATGCCTGCACCTATCCTCACCCGCTGGGTGCGGTAGCAGTAGTTAGTTGCGACCCCTCTCTAACTGCGAATCATCTAATAACGGTCATGACCGTAGATCGCACGAATGAAGATATCCTTGCTCAGTACGAGAATCTGTTCAAAGTGCTTGGGTCCGCCTACGAGATGGACATAACCGGGATTCCTCGACTAGGGCCACACGGCACGTCGCACCTCCTAGAGTTTGAATCGGCCGCTCAAATCACTGAGGTCAAGGCATGCTCGCTATCGTCGATTGCTGGATCATGCGATTGACCTATGCCACGTTTGGCTCAAGTCGATTGCGCCCTAACAATTCATTCAAGCCGAACCCGCATCCGTAACGGTGTCGGAGTCACTTGCAGGAAAACAAGAATATTCGCAATTCGCGAATAGCGAATACGGGGATTGCCAACGAAGTGCGGCTAAAGAGAATGTCGCAATGAACCTGCACAAGAGCATCACTTCGAGCGAGAAATCTGCCAGCCAGCTACGAATCGGGCAAGGCCGTCGTCATGATCTGCGCGCTGCGCCACGAGGCGCGGATCCGGCGAGAGATAGAGGAGAGGAGGGCAAAGAGGAGGAGATAGAGAGTGCCCCGGCCCAGCTTCACCGCTTGCTCAAGGCGGCGCCCTATGGTCCTTAGCTGAGCGGCATCCGTCGCCGGTGCTAGGGCGTGCTGCCGGGGCGGGCATAGAGTGTAGGTAGAGCCCAGCCGCCGACATCGGCCGATACCGCTTTGCGGTGTAGGAATAATCTGAATCCCGATGCAGGGCGATCATCGGTCCAAGCGGAACGTTCGCGCCCGATAGTCCAGCACAAGCTTGTAACGGCTCAGGACATCTCGTCCAAGCGCCGCATCGAAGGAGACGGTCTCTGTCCCAAAGCTGGCGTACACCACTAGGGGATTCGACTG
The DNA here is from genome assembly GCF_056402315.1 of Pseudoxanthomonas sp. P4_B2. NCBI lineage: Bacteria > Pseudomonadati > Pseudomonadota > Gammaproteobacteria > Lysobacterales > Lysobacteraceae > Pseudoxanthomonas > Pseudoxanthomonas sp. P4_B2. The sequence continues at coordinate 257,110 of NZ_JBFUHQ010000003.1, read as the reverse complement.
CTCCACGCCCGCGACCGAAAAACTCGGCGCGGTGCCTAGCTTCACTGCCTGCCGCCCGGAGGCGCCGACGCCTTCGATCGCCTGGGCCTGCCCCAGTTGCTCGGACAAACCTAAGCTTTCGGCGGCGGCGGGCACGATGAGCAACCCATAAGCGCCACCCGTGTCGATCAGCGCCCTTGCCGAGCGCGTCCCGATCTTAATGTCGACGACGGGAAGATGCGCCACCAGGTCGACCGCTATCCCACTCTGTCGCGGCCCCGAGTCCAGTTGCACGCGCTGATTGGGGTAGTCGATGGTTAGCACCTTGCCGGCTAGTACGGCGTAACCCAGGACCCCGGCGACCGGCTGCCCATCGGGACCTTGAACCGGCGCCAGCGTGTAGGCGCGGCAGGCGACGCGCCTCAGGGACAGCGCGCCAATTTGCAGCGCAACTTTTGTTTTGAACGCCTCCTGCCGTCTTTCGCCAAATCCGCCAACGCCCGCGGGATCGGAGGTCAGCCGCAAGCCCCGCCGCCTAGCCTCCGAAACATCGAGCGAGCAGCCCTCATCCCCGGTGTCCAGCAACATCCAGACGGACGCCCCACCTTCGAGCGAAACTTGCAGATAGACCAAGCCCTCTTTGAACGCCGCCGGCAGGACTTGCACCTGGTCCGAGTTCCGAGCGGCCGCGAGCGCGCCCACGGAAAGGAAGGCGCCGGATAGGACCATGGCCCCCATCACGGCTTGGCGCATCCTCTTGAATAGCGAAAAGTCCCATAACCGCACCATCCGACCTCCAACGCCTGGCTCGCCGATTTCGGACTAAGGCTGCCGCGCCTATCCCCGAAGCAAATCACTCCAGATCCTAGCTCAATGAGCCGGTTCACACAGCCTGGACTGTGGATTCAACCTGTTTCAGGTGCTACCCGTGGGCCCAGTTACATGTCCAAGGTCAGCATCTCCCGATACAAGAACAGCAGGGCGGCCAGCGCCTGGTTCTGGGTACTGGGGGCGACTCGATGCCAATGGACAGATCGCTCAGGAAGTACTCGATTTCCGTACCGCCTAATTCGCATGGGTACCTGCGGCCGTTGATCTGGATATAGCGGCGAATCCAATACAGATAGATCGGTTCCGTTCGCAAACGGTAGTGCTTCACTCGCAATCCGCGCCGAACTTCATCGAACAGCCTGGACCTTGGCCGAGCAGATCCTGGATTGCTTATGACCGCGGCATCTTCCGCAGTAGACGTTAGACGGCCTCCGTACCGGTAAACATCCGCCATGTTGCATGCACGGTTAACCCGCGATACCGCCGTAACCTCTTGTGTAGCGAAGAAAAACTCGATTGACGGGCCTCCCAGGCCGCACCCACAATCCGCGCTACGCCCCACTTTGGGGTCTAATCGTAGTTAGCGCTCATGAAGTGCATCCTGCTCCTTCTCAGCACCCTCCTTCTCACTTCATGCTGGCTTTGTCAGGATGACACGTTTATTGAACTACCCTCACCCAATGGGAAGTACATAGCGAAAGCTGGGAAGTACGGGTGCACTACCAATACCGGCTTTTATGGCCAGGTATCTGTATTTGCGTCCGGCCCGCCCCCAGATCTAAATACGGCTGATTGTGGTGATGCAGGAACATCAATTGCCTCAGCTAGGTTTGACAATGATCAATCAGTCTCACTGGAATGGGCATCAGATAGCGAACTGATTGTTCGCGTGCATGGAGCAAACCATGGAATGAAGATCACGCAAGAGAGCTCATGCATTAATGACAAGAGCGTCAGAATTCTGGTCGAGCAATGAGCGCTAACAATTCATTCAAGCCGAACCCGCTTCGCGGGTCGGCTTAATTCAGGCGTTAGCCGCCACAGGGGAAATCATGGAAACCCAAAATCCGTACTCAGCGCCGACCGCTCATGTCGCAGATCCCGCTCCGGAAATTCCAGAGGATGTTCGCAAGAAGATTAAGAGCGCTTGGGTCGCGGCAGCCATTTCTGGCTCTATCACCCTTGTAGTCACAGTTTTTGCGATGTCGGGAGCCGACATACTCGGATTCTCCGCCTGGGAGCTTATCGACGTTGGGCTGATCTTTGGCTTGGCCTTTGGCATCTACAAAAAAAGCCGCGCCTGCGCGGTAGTGATGCTCACCTACTTTGTCATCTCCAAGATCTTCCTCATGATCGAGGCAGGTAAGCCCTCCGGCGTTATCCTGTCGATCGTCTTTATCTACTACTTCTGGCAAGGCGTTTCCGGAACCTTCGCCTACCATAAGCTTAAGAATCAAAATTCAGTGTTGGCCGCGGGTGGCGGCTAACAATTCATTCAAGCCGAATCCGCTTCGCGGATCGGCTTAACTCAGGCGTTAGCGCCCATGAAAGACCATTGCCGGCTTCTACTCATAACCCTCGCGAGCGTGTACAGCTCAGCCGCATTCGCTCAATCGTCTCCGGATACCGTGCCGGCGTCCTTGCCTTTGTCTGATCAGGCTTTCGCCACTACCGTGCTAAACATCGCAGTTGCTGGACGACCGCTGAGCCAAGTGATCCGGGAATTTGAAGCCAACGGATTCACATGTATAGCCTCTTCGTCAGAAAAACTGTCAAATTCTGATCGCACCGTATTCTACGAGAGGCATAACTGTGGCGCAGCGATTCCGACGTTGCATGGCTGCGCTCGCAACGCAACGCTCGGGGCATTTGACGGCATACTCAAGCACATTCAAATCAGTCTCGAGCATCCCGCTGGCTCGGAAGACGTCGGCGTCGCTTGTGGGCGCTAATAATTCATTCAAGCCGAAGCCGCTTCGCGGTTCGGCTTAACTCAGGCGTTAGGCCAAATCTGGACGTTAAAGTAGAGAGCCCATGGAAATCCCAGCTATTGCTCAACGTAAGTACCCGGCGCGCTTCCTGCTCGCATTTTCCACAGCGTCTCTTCTAGTACTGTGCGCGAGTATTGCCGTAGGTGGTCGCGGCCAAGACCTCTTGGGGCTTGTTGCCGGTACCATCGCCATCCTAATAATCTCTCTCCCAGCAGCCGGCATTTCAGCGTATTTTTTGCGCCGAGACTTGGCGGTTGTATTGCTTGCGCAAGCACTCACAATCGTGGGTATGGCGGCCCTTCAGTTCCGGGCCTAACAATTCATTCAAGCCGAACCCGCTTCGCAGGTCGGCTGTGTCAGGCGTTAGACCTACCAATGTCCATACCAACTGTTGCCGAATTGATACTCGCGTTTGACTTGAAGCGTCAGAGCGATATCGCCCTTTCCGAAAATCGCATCTATGGGCAAAACTCGATTGAAACGCTCTTGCCCAGATTGATTTTGGCGTTTCCGCAGATCAAGAGCTGGCAGGGTCGCAACGCGATCTTGTTTGAAATGACTCGATATGCCAGGACGCACCACGATGTTGTTGGACTCGCATTATCCGCAGCTCATGACTCAGCCTATATGGTACGCATGCAGGCATGCGGGATTATGGCTTATTCACTCGACAAGGCGGCAATTCCTACTCTACAAGAGCTATTGCAGCACCGGAATGCAAAGACTCGGGAGGATGCCGCGGCGGCAATAGACGCAATAGAACACAATAACCATCACTATTGGATAGATCGAGATCATTCTGGCGGATACTGGATTGTCAATCCAAGTGATCAGCCCGCGGTCTAACAATTCATTCAAGCCGAACCCGCTTCGCGGGTCGGCTGTGTCATGCGTTAGGCCTCGCACGCGGCCACCCGGAAACTGCGAGCGCTTGTTCTTTGTTCTGGCCCGCAGGAGTTGTCGATTTGAGCTTCCTTCATTCGTCGACTCCAAGGAAGCCAAAGTAGGCTCCCCTCGACGACTCGAGGTCCGCACAACTCATATTGGAGCCGCGCCATGGGCAGACTAAAACTACAAATGCAGATTACCGTCGACGGTTTTGACGCAAACGGCCCAAACGACGATCTGGCATGGGATGAAATCAGGGACTATTCCCGCGATCTATTCGATAACGCGGATACGATTGTTATCGGCAGAAAGACTGCGACCGACTTCATTCCTTACTGGGATACGGCAGCTACCCAACCTGACGGCTCATGGTATGAAGTTGCCAAACGGATCGCTGAGGCGAGGAAAATCGTTTTTTCAAGAACGCTTGACAAACCAGAATGGAATAACGCCTCTGTTGAAAGAGGAGATGTCGTAAAGGCAATAGAAAGGCTAAAAGCCACGAACAAAAAAGACATCATTGTTTATGGAGGCGTTTCGTTCGTCGCTTCCTTGATCAAGGAGAAGCTAATCGATGAGTTTCATTTGTTCGTTAACCCTATCGCTCTTGGAAAAGGCAAATCAATATTCAGCGGGCTCGCGGACTCGCAACGATTCAAACTCGTAAAATCGACCGCCTACAACAGCGGCCTTGTGCTGCTTAATTACGAACTCAAATGAGGCCTAGCAATTCATTCAAGCCGAAGCCGCTTCGCGGCTCGGCTTAACTTAGGCGTTAGATGCCCATGTCGCAGTCTCACAGGCTGGTAGTAAAGGTTTTCTCATTCCTTATGGGCGCTTGTCTTTTGCTGCTTGGCCTGACTTGGATTGTCATCGCGGCATCGGGTGCAATGAGGGCTGGGCAAGCAGCAGGCTATGTAGCGGGTGCTAGCTTTATGCTGGCAGCATCACCGTTGCTTTCTTACCCATTCTCCGTTGGATTGGCCAAAGCTCTGGGCGTGCTCGTTATGTTTGTTCTTGCATCGGGCATGTTGTGGCTTGCCTTCCGGCCTGAGCTGCCTGTCGAGCGCCCGGAGCTTGCTCAAGTAGCGGCCATTGCATTCGGCGTCCTCCTGCTTGCGCGAGTTGGTTTAGCGTTGCGCCGTAAGTACTCGCGGCTAGGCACCTAACAATTCATTCAAGCCGAACCCGTATCAGGGCGGCGCCTGAGCGCACGTCTTCGGCTATATTCGCACCCAGTCGCCGCCCCGCTGCGGGTCGGCTTAATTCGTTAGGCCGCTAGATAAGGTCCTCGCATGCCAGAGCTCCGTCCTGCTGAGCACGCCGACATTCCCCGTCTTCACTCCCTTATCGCACTATCCGGGCGGGTGCTGAGCGCCGATTACTATTCCCCACCGCAAGCAGAGGCGATAACCCGCTACGTCTTTGGCGTCGATACTCAGCTAATTGATGACAGGACGTACTTCGTCATTGAGCACGGCAAAGACATTGTCGCCTGTGGCGGCTGGAGCAAACGACGCACACTTTTTGGCGGAGATCAGACAAAGAGTGGCCCCGACCCATTGCTTGACTCATCCAGAGAATCAGCGCGCATCCGTGCGTTTTTTGTTACCCCGTCCATGGCTCGCCGCGGCCTTGGCCGTCAACTCATGGACGCATGCATCGCTGCGTCAAAACAGGAAGGGTTTAACTCGCTCGAGTTGGTCGCCACTTCTCCCGGCGAGCCGCTCTATCTTGCTGCCGGCTTCTCGATCCTAGAACGTTTTAACCTGAATCTTCCTGGCAATATAGAGGTGCCCGTATGTCGCATGAGGATGGCAATATGAAATTGGTTGCGCCGTCAGACGGGCCGCGGCCTAACAAATCATTCAAGCCGAAGCCGCTTCGCGGCTCGGCTGTTTCAGGCGTTAGGCCTCTATATACACTGGACGTGCGATGAAAGCTCTGGGGCTGTTTCTGATTCTTTTCGCTACCCCCGCTTCTGTGATGGCACAAGATTACTTGTCCCAGACGGAATCACCTCATGCGCAAGCGATCCGCTTGGTCACCCAAGTTCGGGCTGATGAGATTAAAGGAGTGGATGACAATCCGGATTGGTGGCATGACACAAAGGAGCGAGTTTGGTCGGTCAAGCGACCATTCGCTCCAGGAATGATCGATAGCACGCATTACTTCGTGGTCAGCTACACGATTGATGGTCGTGTGGTCGGGACATGGTCAGTCAATACTCGTACAGGCCAAGTTGCTGGCCCGGGCGAGCCGCTCAAGATTGAGTAACCAGGCCTAACAATTCACTAAAGCCGGAGCCGCTTCGCGGGTCGGCTGTGTCAGGCGTTAGGCGGCGCACCCATTTACTAGGTAAGTCGAAGTATGAAGATCGGTGAGCTCACATCCTTTGGCCACAATATTGCTGACTCGCTGGCAAGCGGAATTTGTTTCATGGTCGGCCTCTACGCGATAGACATCCATGACGAGGCGTCTGCCTCGCCAGAAGGGTACATCGTTGTGGATTTCATGACTGGCTCATCGTCTGGAAGCTCAGTATCCGAAGATCTCAGGCACGCGATCAAACGCTATTCCGAGCTACTTCCGGAGCTCGCAAAAAAACATAATCTGGACATTCAAAATATTAAAACCCTATCGGCTCGCTTCGGTACCGATAAGGTTTTTGGCCGACATTTTTCGGTTACGGTTGAATCTTCAGATGGACGGCGGTCCACTGACCAATATGCGGGCGCTCCTGGCAAGCGCTTCAGTAGACCGCGTCGTGGCACTCGCGCCGCCTAACAATTCATTCAAGCCGAACCCGCATCAGGGCGGGGCCTAAGTGCACGCCTTCGGCTATATTCGCACCCAGTCGCTGCCCGCTGCGGGTCGGCTTAATTCAGGAGTTAGGCCCCAATGGAAAGATCTGCCTCTTGGCCAGTGTCACTCGCAGCTATCGGTAGTACTCTCGCAACCGTTGCTACATTGCTTCAGTACATCCAAGCCCATCGTGCCGGTCAGCCTAGCGGCTATCTGCCAATGTTGTTTGGCGCACTTGCTGTCGGCCTGTTGGTGACAGGGTGCAGTTACTTCGCCAAGCCGCGGGCTGCGCGCTCCGGTTTGGCCGCTGCCCTCTTGGGAATTCTCGTGTCGACGGCTTTCTTTGGCGTTCTTTTCGTTACACTCATTTGGGGCTTTGGCAGCTAGTGTTGGGGCCTAACCATTCGTTCAAGCCGAACCCGCTTCGCGGGTCGGTTGTGTCAGGCGTCAGGCCCTATGATCATTTCTTTTGAAGGTCCAACATTCTTTGCCCCAGCGGGCACGGGCCCTAACAATTCACAAGCCGAACCCGCTTCGCGGGTCGGTTTAGTTCGGGCGTTAGGCATCTAGAAGCATGGCCGCCAAAAAAGATAACTTCTCCGACTGGTGTAAGTTCCTATTTGGTGGATTCCTTCTGGGATCTGGCGCGGACTCGCTTTACCAATTCATTGTTTTTGGTCAATCCAGCTATGGCCCTTCGTCGCGATTTCCGTTTGGACTGACTGGAGAGTCTGCCGCGTTGGTCTATGTCATTTATGTCGTTGGCGGTGCGCTGATTTGTTTTTCTGGTGCAAAAGGTCTGGTTGCCAAGTGATCGGCACGATGCCTAACAATTCATTCAAACCGAACCCGCTTCGCGGGTCGGCTGTGTCAGGCGTTAGGTGTGCTCGAGAGATCGGCGCTCCTGCCAGTGCTTGTTATGGAGAATGCTGATGGGAGTTCTCGACACTGGGCCATTCTTCCATGGCACAAGAGCCGACCTGAAAATTGGTGATTTGCTGACTGCAGGCTTCAGATCGAACTACAGAGAAACGGTAGTGATGAACCACATCTATTTCACAGCATTGCCAAAAGGCGCCGGTCTTGCTGCGGAAATTGCGAAAGGGGATGGCCCTCCGCGAGTCTATGTCGTCGAGCCAACCGGGGAATTTGAAAATGACCCAAACGTCACCGACAAAAAATTCCCGGGTAATCCAACGCGCTCATATCGGAGCAAGCTACCCGTGAAGATCATCGGCGAGCTCAAAAGCTGGGAACTCTACGATCGGGAGTTCGTCCGACAACTCAGGGAAGCTATCGAAACAGGCACAGGTGAAATCATCAACTGACAAGCCAGAAGATCCAGGCGGACACCTAACAATTCGTTCAAGCCGAGACCGCTTCGCGGCCCCGGCAGACTCTTGTATTCTCAGCCTCTGCCGCGGCCGCAAATCGGTCTGGCTTAACTCAGGCGTTAGACGCCAGGGAGACCTCATGACAGTCAAGCGTATGGACAACGTCGGCATCGTGGTGGAAGACCTCGATACCGCCATTGAGTTCTTCTCCGAACTCGGCCTTACCCTTGAAGGCCGCATGCCGATCGAAGGCGAATGGGCGGGCCGCGTCACCGGAGTGCGCGGCCAGCGCGTCGAGATCGCCATGATGTGCACCCCCGACGGCCACAGCCGCCTTGAGCTCTCGCGCTTCGACGCCCCGGCGATCGCGTCCGATCACCGCACAGCCCCCGTGAACTCATTGGGATACCTGCGCGTTATGTTCGCCGTCGAGGACATCGACGACACCCTCACCCGGCTCAGCAAGCTAGGCGCGACAGTGGTCGACGAAGTCGTCAACTACGAAAACATCTACCGGATCTGCTACCTCCGGGGCCCCGAAGGAATTCTCATCGGACTCGCCCAACAGCTCGGGCGGCAGACTTCGCGAGAGAATCCGATGGAAGGTACGCGTTGAGAACTCAGGGGTTGGCTTCCGATAATCCATTCAAGCCGAAACAGCCTCGCGGTTCGGCTGTGGCTGACGCTAGACCGCTCATCCGCAGAGACCGGACCCCATAGACCGACCATAATGTGCACCTCGACGAGGCTGATCCGGCTTGACCAGTCCAATCCCGCCTTCCGACTAGGAGCGGCCGTTCGAGGAGGCGGCCCTAGGTCGTTCGGAGGCAGTGGAAGTCCGCCCGACAGCGCGTCGTCGGATTCGTGTCCTGCCCGTGTCGGGGTCGTGTCGTCACGGAGGGCAGGCGTGCGGCAGGATCATGACGGGAACCCGCCAGCTAATTCCGAGGAGCATCCATGCACATCAACAGCGCCCGACTTCGAGAGCTGCGCGCCGCTCGTCAATGGTCGCAGGAGCAATTAGCCAATCTGAGTGGCTTAAACCTGCGCACCATCCAGCGCCTCGAATCAGGCGCGAAAATCTCGACAGAGTCCTTGCGGGCGCTGGCCGCTGTCTTTGAGGTGCCGGCCGAGAGTCTGCTGGTGGGCGATCCGGCACCCAGCCAGCCGGCTCTTAAGGCAATGCGCGAAGGAGTCCTGCGTGGCTTGGAATTCACAGGCATCACCCCGCGTGCTGATTTCTGGTGGTTCGCGCTCGCGGTGGCCATGGTGCTGGCCTTCGCCCAGCTGTTCGCCGAGTCGGTCGGTCCACTGCCGCTGCAAATCGCTTCGTTGCTGGTGCTACTGCCGTGGATAGCGGCCTGCACGCGGCGCCTGCGCGACGCTGGTTTTAACCCTTGGTGGCAACTCATCAGCCTGGCGCCGGTAGGCGGCATCCTAGTGCTGCTCTATCTGCTCACCTATCCGACCAAAACAAAGGAGCCGGTCGAGGCAACCCCGGGGTGAGGCCGCCACAACCATGCACTCGGCGATCCAAAATTCATTCAAGCCGAGCCCGCTCCGCGGCTCGGCTGTGTCAGGTGTTAGGCTGCAGGAATCGAGTACGGAGTTCGTTATGGAAAAGGTCCCACCCGCTCAAGACCCCTCGGCAATCAGTCTGGATACAGCTGTTGGGCTGTCTTTCGACTACCTAAAGCAGCTTGGAACAATTGCCATGACCGCGGCTGGCGGACTTATCGCACTTGCTCAGTTCGTAGATGGCGACAAGAAGTTCTTCATAAAGATCATGATTGCCACAAGTCTCATGTTTATATCTGCGCTACTTTCCTTTTTGTCCCAATTCTCACTTGTGCAGCGAGTCAGGCAGGCTCATGACCTTCTGCGCCACAGCGAGAAAGAGCCCCACCCCCACGAGAAGGTGAAGAAAGTAGAAAGCCTCTTTGAGGGCGTGGCCCTTTGGCTCCTATCCATTAGCATGGGCATTGCGGTGCATGCCTTGTTTGTTGTCGGCGCGCCAGCCTAACAATTCGTTTGAGCCGGCCCCGCTTTGCGACGCGGCTTAACTCAGGCGTTAGGGCTTACCCAAGGATTCCTTATGAACTTCAAGAAAAGCGCTCTTCTTGCGTCGCTACTCACGACCGCACTGGTGTCCTCCAGCGCCTACGCCGGCGTATACGCTGACAGCCTCGGAAAGTGCTTGGTCAGCTCATCCACAAATACTGATAAGCAGCAGCTAGTGGAATGGATTTTTTCTGCAATCTCGCTCAACCCAGCAATTAGTCCCTACACCAACATACCGTCAGAGAAGCGCGGCGAGATTGACGAGAACATGGCCGCGCTATTCGAGAAGCTAGTGGGCGAATCATGTAAGACAGAAGCGGCAGATGCGCTCAAATACGAGGGTGCCAGTGCTTTCAACTCAGCCTTTCAACTGCTTGGCCAAGTCGCTGGACAACAGATTTTCGCCTCGCCTGAAGTTGCAAAAGGTGCGGAGAGCTTCTACAGCAAGATCGATTTTAGTGGGCTGCAGAAGAAGCTTGGCATCGTTCCAAGTAAGCCCTAATAATTCATGCAAGCCGAACCCGCTTCGCCGGTCGGCTGTGTCAGGCGTTAAGCGCGTCAGCAAGTATTCCGGGATCCATTTATGAAAATACTTCGCTCGGTCGGCGCAGTCGTTTGCGGGTATTTGCTCTTCGCTTTTTCAGCATTTGCATTCTTCCAAATCTCAGGACAGGCGCCGCACCAAGATGCATCGCCCGCCGTCATGTTCGGCAGTATTGCCATAGCTACTATCGCCGCATTCCTCGGTGGGTATGCCGCTGCCTGGCTGGCGGGTCGGCGGCCTTTGGCGCATGGTGTTGCCGTTGCATTGGTACTGGCCCTGGGTGCCACAGCGTCCTTGGTGAGTACACTTGGCCACGGGGCCATCTGGTCGCAGGTGGCTGCTTTGGTGCTTATGGCTCCAAGTGCAGTTCTTGGGGGTTGGGTGCGTGCAAGACAGCTGGGACGCGCCTAACCATTCATTCAAGCCGAACCCGCTTCGCCGGTCGGCTGTGTCAGACGTTAGGCCGCTTGGGCAAACTAGCTTAATCGGAGAGGGAAAATGATTGAACTTCCTATAAGAGATCCGTGCGACCTTTGTGTAGCAGGTCGCGAAGAAAGATGGAAGATCATCGACGAAAGCGAACATACATTGACCGTGATCAATCCCTTGCAATTCGAAGTTGGTCAATGCTGCGTGATCACACGCCGGCATGTCGCGACGCTGCTCGATCTTTCTGACCAAGAGTGCGGGGCTATATTGGCCTCGGCCAAGAGAGTCGCAGAGGCGCTCGTCAAGACCTATCGGCCCCTCGGAATACTTACGTTCCAAAACAACGGAGTCTATAGCGGACAGGAAACACCGCACTTCCATTTCCATGTTGTGCCCCGGCAGAAGGGCAGTGATTGGGGTATAGGTCCGCCTCAACTCGCGACATTCGATGGCGCCGGACGCAAAAGGGGGGCCTCACATGATCCAAGCGGGGATGCACTACGTCGAGAGCGAGTTCAAGTTTCTGCCAAGCAACTTACTGAAACCGTGGACCTAATTCGTTCGAATCTGCCGGAGTAGCTAAGTTGTTGTAGTGTTCCGGCTCAGGCGTTGGGCTCCATGAAGAGTCCTATGCTTGCCGACACTGGCGTTAGATTCTGGACTGGCAGGAGTAGCGATGAGCGAAGCAATTCTGTACGCGATTGATGCGCCGCAAGTGAAGAACGCGGATGCGGCCGTGCATTTCGTCGAAAAGTGGCAAGACAACAAGGATGCGCCGACCGCGCGCATCGCGACCCTCTTCGTGCGCCTGTTGCAGACTTGGCCGAAGGATGGATCGAAGGGTGTTGTCTGGCATGAAGACTTTGACCACAATCGGCCCGCGGGATCGATGCTTGAGATGACATTCGAACTCAGCGAGTTCGACGCCGAGCGACTGCAACATCTGCGCGCGATCGCCAAGCATCACGGCGTGCATATCTTCGATCCGGAAGGCCATGTGCTGTATCTCGCCGATGGCAGCGAAGCCGGCGTTCCGGCGATGGCCGCCCCTGAGCACGGCGCCCCGATTCAATGCAGATCCGGCCTGCGCTTCGACGGCGTCTACGAATCGAGTATGGAGAAAAGCTGGAGCTACCTGTGCTTCACCGCCGATGGCAAGATCTTCTGGCAAAGCATCGGGGGACGCTTCCCGGCGCGTGCAGTGATGGACACCTTTATCGCCGGCGATAGTTTCGTCGTCAAAGGCGATTACAAACCCGGCGCGAATGCGTTCAGCGCGCGACTCAAAGCCGCGTTCGGCGCGTTCAAGATGGACGGCGCCTTGAAGTACGATGGTCTGCACGTCCATTCCGAACGCACCAACGGCAAATACCCGTACGACGCGGTGTACACGTTCTTGCCGCTGTAGAAGCTAGCAAGAAAGGGGGCAGAGAACATATGCGTTTTCGATCGCATATGTTCTCTAACTCCTTCTTCGTTGCGGACGACTCGATCCAGCGCTTTCATAGACGAATCTATTGCGCGGCGCGTCGACCGAATAACAATCGTTAGTAATGATCTAGTAACGTTCCCCACGGTTCCGCACCGATGCACAGACTGCGTATGTTGTGGATTCGCGGCTTCCGGAAACGGACTGCCGCCCAGGGGCGGCAGTCCAATTGCTTGACGCGCATGGCATTGCGTCGGTCGCGTCAGTTTCCTGCGGCGGTGCTCACTCAGTAGTCGTAGGTGACAGACAGGCGCGCATAACGCGGCGTCTGGTACGCGACCGGCTGGTTCCACAGCGGGTTCCCCGTTAGGTCCGGCAACTGCGAGAACGGATAGATGTTGGTCGCAGTGTCCTCGTTGGTGATGTTGAACACGTTTAGGTTGAAGGCGAGCTTGCCCTTGGCGAAACCCGGCTTGTAGGTCACGCCGAGGTCGATCTGGTTCACCCAGCCCAGGCGGCCTTGCGAACCTGGGGGCGAAGGTTCGAGGGTCCTGGTCGCCGGGTCGTAGCAGTAGTGATACGGGCCGCCAGTGATTGCGCTGCCGCCATAACCGGCCGGGTCGCTGCCCGTGAACTCGGTACCGCCGTATGAGCCCAGGCAGTTCTTCGGTGCGCCGGAAATCATGCTCAAGTTGCCGGAAACGCCCCACTCCCCGGTCAACTGGTAGTACCCATACAGCTTGAACTGATGGCGGTGGTCGTTGGACTGGTCGCCATTGAAGTGCTCCATCAGCGCCGCGTGGTCCCAACTCTGCGTGGTCGAAACCGACGCCTGACCCTGGTAGCTGCCCAGCGCGCCGCCGGTGCGCCACAGATCCGAACGCAACTGGCCTTCGGTAGTGCCGTAGCTGTGCGACCACACGTAGTTGAGCTTGGCGTACCACTTGCTGTCGAACGGACGTTCCAAGTTGAATTCGACCGCCGAATAATTGCGCTTGAATTCCGGGAACCCGGCCGCTTCGCGGGTCACTAGTACTTCGTGGAACTGGCCGTCCGTACCAATCACGCCCCAGACGTTGTCCTGGCCGGGGTTGACCAGCGCCGCGCCGGAAACCCTTGAGAAGTCGATCGTCACCCCTTGCGCGGCGGCGGCCTCGATCAGCGCCTCGTTCGACACGTCGTAGTTCTGGTCGTCGATGCCGGCATTCAGGCGGCGATGTGTGCCGCGCACACCCAGCACCCAACCGCTTTCCAGTTCCTTGGTGAAGCCGAGGATGATTTCATTCTGGTTTTCGCCCTCAATGTCCCGGGCCACAGCGGTACGCACGTCCGCGATGCGGCCGAAGCGTGAGTTGGCTGACACTGCGGACCCCAATTGCTGGGAAATGATCGGCGTGCCGTCGGCACTAATGCCGCTGTAGGTGTAGTAGGTGCTGGTACTGATCGCGGGGGTGAACAGGCCCACTGGCGACAGCGGCAGGCCGAGGTAGTAACGGCCGATGTTGCCGAATACCTTCAGGCTGGAATCGCCGTTCACGTCCCAGCTGAAGCCGATGCGCGGCGCCCACGCGTCGTCTACGTCGATGTAAGCCTCACCGGACGGTGTGTAGTTGGTGAATTCGTCCTTGCGTAGGCCCAGGCTAAGCAGCAGGTTGTCGGTGACCTGCCACTTGTCCTCGATGTAGTACGCCTTCTGCTTGGCCTCGTAGGAATACAGGCTGGTGTCGATGTTCCTGACGACGTAGTAGCCCGACGCGCCATAGGTCGGATCCACCAGGGCCGGGCTGGGCGCGCCTATGCCGCCATCTTCGTTCGCGGCCTGACTGATCAGACCACCGGTCAACAGGCCATACGGGTCGGCGGTCCGTCCGTAGGCCCACGAATAGCCGGGGCCGGAACGGACCGAGCCGATGTTGATGCCTTCGGATTTCTGGTTGTCGATGCCGAAGCTGAGGGTGTGGTCGCCGATGCGCCACTCGAGGTTCAGGCGGGTATTGGTCTTCTTGTATTCCCGGTCGGGGTCGGTGATCGAAGTGATCAACTGCGTGCCCTGGATCGGGGTGGGCGCGTAGGCCGGGTTCTGCAGAGCGGCGTCGGTGATGACAGGGCCGTTGGCCGCGTCATAGCCGAACGGTGTCACCTTGTCCGGCGTGGATTGCTCGCCGTATAACGCGGTTACGGTGAGGTCATCGCCGAAGTGACCGGTGTACTTGGCCGAGTAAAGTGTCGGCCCGGCTTCCTGCGTCGATTCATCGGTCCGATAGGCCAGGCGCTCGCGGTTGAGGTAGTCGTACCGGTAGATCTCGCCCCCGGTTTCATACTCATCGCTGGCGCCAGTGACTTCGAGCAGGTGATCGTCGGTGATGTACCAGTCCAGCTTGGCGTACCAGCGCTGCTGCGTGTATTCGTAGTCCGTCCAGCCGCCGGTCGCGCCATTGCCCGAGTCGCGGTTGGAAAGAATGCGCACGCCATCGGAATCCGCTTGCTCGGCGGCCAGGAAGAAGAACAGCCTGTCCTGTACGATCGGGCCGCCGACGTAGGCGCTATAGGTGGTCGTGCTGGATTCCTGCTCGCTCTGCGGCAGATAGAGGCCGTTGGCGGCCCTGGCGTAGTTGTAGGCCGTGTTGTTGGTGCTGGAGGTCAGGCTGTCAGGGCGCCAATACAGATCCTTCTGCTTGGCCTTCAGGCTATCCGGCTCCCAGATCACCGCTGCGCCGAAGTGCCATTCGTTGCTGCCGCGCTTGCCGACTTGGTTGATGACGCCGCCGTTGGAACGTCCGTATTGCGCACCGTAGCCGCCGGTGAAGATTTCCTGCTGGTCGATGGCGCCGTACGGCAGGGTCAGGCCGCCGAGGCTATTCGCCGCCGTGGTGGTGTTGAAACCGTTGAGGTAGTACGCGTTTTCCGATGCCGCCGAACCACCGAAGCTTGGCAGCGATCCACCCAGTGGACCGTTGTCGAAGCCGCCGGAATTGTTGACTACGCCGGGGGCCAGCAGGGCGATGGCTTCCGCAGTGCGGCCTAGCGGCAGTTGCGCCAACTGCTCCGAAGTGATGACGGTGCGGGTATCGATCTGCGTTACGTCGATGGGAGCGACGCGAGTCCCTACCACGCTCACCACGCCAAGGGTCTGCATGCCGCCGGCGAACGAGACATCGGTGCTGGCGCCGACGGTGATACCGATGTTCTCGCGAGTCTCGAGCACCGCCTCGCCCTGCTTGACGGTCACCTTATAGGTACCCAGCGGCAGATTGCCGATGGCATAACGACCGCGATCGTCGACCGCCACTTCGCGGCTTAAACCGCTGTTGTTTTCGATCAGGACGGTCTTGCCGGCAGCATCAGCGACGCTGCCGGAAATACCGCCGGTGGTGGATTGCGCGAATGCCGAGCCGCCGGCCAGAACTAAGGCCAAGGCAAGGACGGATTTGGACAAGCGTACTTTTGCAATACGACGTGGATTCTTCTTCATGTTGCCGGCTCCTGGGTGGGGGGGAAGCTACTGCGGGGCGCTGTTACACGCCGCCGATTCGCCGACCCCCTTCCTGGCCGGTTTTCTGCGATTTTTAAACTTGTCGACTGAGAACAGCCCCGAATCAAATATAAATTTATCGTAAGGCTGTTGTAATAAATATACGAGCCGCTCCCATAATGCAATGCCATAAGCGATCACTCCGTTCTGACTGCTGTCGGCGAGATCGGCCGGCATACTGCTCCGGTGCTGGGGCGACCGACACTTCCTTTTGTCCACCACTTCCCGCGAGCGCCCAATGCGGAAAACGTATTCGACTGTCGCTGCGATGCTGTTCGCTGCGTCCTCGGCAACCCGGTCGCGACCCTTGCTTGAAGCAGTCCCGCCGTCGCGGCGCCCATATAGGCATCTTGTCTAGTGAACGATCTCGTCAATACCCGCATCGTCCTGGCCTCACGCCCCAACGGCGAACCCGAGGCTGCCAACTTCCGTCTTGAGCGTGTGCTGGCGCCGACGCCAGGCCCCGGCCAGCTGCTGGTGCGCAACCATTACTTGTCGCTGGATCCGTATATGCGCGGTCGCATGGACGAAGGACGTTCGTACGCAGCGCCAGTGGCGATCGGCGATGTCATGGAGGGACGTACTGTTTCCGAGGTGCTGGTCTCCAATCATCTCAGCGCCGCCGTCGGCGACTTCGTGCAGACCACCGGCGGCTGGCAGACCTTCGCCATAGTTGAAGGCGATACGCTGACTCGCAAGCTAGAGGAGAGTGGGCTACCGCTTAGCACCGCGCTGGGCGTGTACGGCATGCCCGGCTTTACGGCCTATGCTGGCCTGCATGAGATCGGCAAGCCGCAACCCGGTGAAACCTTGGTGGTCGCCGCCGCCAGTGGTCCGGTCGGAGCCACGGTCGGCCAGATTGCCAAGATGCAGGGCGCCCGCACGGTTGGTATCGCCGGCGGTGAGGATAAGCGCAAGTATCTGGAAAGCATCGGTTTCGACATCGCGCTCGATCATCGTTCCGAGGGCTTTGCCGAACAGTTGCATGCGGCGGTTCCGAACGGAATCGACGTGTACTTCGAGAACGTCGGCGGCAAGGTATTCGATGCGGTGGTTCCATTGCTCAATGATTTCGCGCGCATCCCGGTATGCGGCACCATCGCTACCTACAACGCCCGCGGCCAAATCTTGCCGGGGCCGGATCGTCTGCCCGGTTTCCTCAGCCAGGTTCTGCGTCAGCGCCTGACCGTACGCGGTTTCATCCAGCGCGACTTCATCCACCTGTTTCCCCAGTTCCTCAACGAGATGGGTCAGTGGCTCAAGGAAGGCCGCATCCACTATCGCGAAGACATCATCGAAGGACTGGAGAACGCGCCCGAAGCGTTCTTCGGTCTGCTTAAAGGTCGCAACTTCGGCAAGCTGGTGGTGAAGCTGATTGCAGGGTAGGGCGACAGCCTGCGCAAGATGCTGTCGGCGCGCTTCGACCGTACCGCAACCAAGGTAGCCAGCGCTCCGGAGCAACAGATCTGAGCGCGCCCTCATTGATCCGTAAGCGAACAAGGGCCCGCATGTCGGGGCCTTGTTCATTCCAGGTGCTGTCGACAAATCCACGCCTATGGAGAAAGAGCTCGGCGCTCGAGAAAAATGGTCGTTTTTGGCTACGGTGGAGTGGTGGGTATCGCCTTCGGCTCAACCCATCCTACTGGCTTCCTGAGTAGCCCTGCGCCCCCGCCTCGTACGCCCGGCCCGCCTGCACGAACGCAGATTTCGATATGCATCACCGAATGGCCAAGCACCGCGCCTCTGGCTGCGCCCAAATGAAAATTTGAGGGTTACAATCAGCGCATGCGGTACTCCCCATTCCTTCGTCAGTCCGTGCTCCTGCTGCTTGTTGCGGCTTTTCTGCTGCCAGGTGGCAATTGGCCGTTCCGAGAGACTGGACGGCATGAGGCCCCTGCGGCGGAAGCTATGGCGATGGGCGGGATGCCCTGCGACGAAGCCATGGGGATGAAGATGTCCCCGCCGGAGCCTGATCACGGCGACCCTTGCGACAAAGGTTGCTGTCCGCAGTCATCTTGCGATTTCTCCGCTTGCCTGGCGACGGGCGTTCTTCCTGGGCTTGCCTGGATGCCAACCGCGTTGCCAGCCGCTTCGCTCGTGTTTTCTTGGCATACGGCCGAACCGCCTGTACGCCCGCTAGAAACCGCGCTCCGACCTCCCATCGCCTGATGATCCCCGTTCGACCCCAATAGGCCCGCTTTGGCGGGCCCTGTGTCGCCTCGCGCGACATTCGATGGAGATCAGGAAATGAAATTCAAACTAGGCTGGGCAGCTTGCATGCTGCTTGGCAGTCTGCCGTTATCGGCGGCAGCAAAACCGATCGCGTTCGCGAAAGGCACGACGGTCATGGCCGAGTACGGCGCCGGGACCATGAACGAGGCGCAACTGTTCTACGCACCGAAGTACTGGTATTCCGTAGGGGGTGGCTGGCTCGAGCTGAAAAGCGAGGGCGGGCAGAAGCAGCGACACATCACCTATGTGCGCGGAAACCTCCTTGCCAAAAGATGGAACCTGCCGGGCGCACAAGCGAACATTTTCGTCTGGGGCGGTGTGGGCCGTGCGACGGGCAACGACTTCGAGGGTAGTACCTTGTCGCGCAATGTCGGCTTTCAAGCCGACTACGAAACCCGGCGCCTCTACAGCTCGCTGCGCTCGGATCTGCAGGAGAGCGATGAATTCTCGCATCGCATCGACACCGTGCAACTCGGATGGTCCCCTTACGCACACGACTACGACACGCTGGCTACCTGGATCGTGGTGCAGGGGCGTCAGTACACGGGCGATTTGTACGAGGGCACCGAAACCGCGGTGCTGGTTCGTCTGTTCAAGGGCCGCACCTGGGTCGAGTTCGGCGCCACCACCGACGGCAAACTCCAAGCCATGGCCATGGTCAACTTCTAAACACAGGACACTCCAATGAAACTGATGAATACAATCGTTTTCTCGCTACTGCTCGGCTTTTCTTCGTTGGTTTCCGCCAAGACCATCGAAATGGATGTTAATGGATTGGTTTGCGCTTTCTGCGCGCAAGGCATCCAGAAGACCTTAAAGGCGTTCCCTGCCACTGAAGCGGTCTATGTGAGCCTCGAGAATCGGATCGTCGCCGTCAAGCTCAAGGAAGGCAGCGATATCGACGATGCGACGCTGCGCAAGGCGATAACCGATTCGGGATACACAGTGGTGGCCATTCGACGCACCAATACTTCGCTCGACGACATCCGCAAACGGGCGGCCCACCATGAATGAACTTCATTCGGCCAATGCACCGCTTCGCCGCAATGTAGGGGTGACCTTCCTGGCACTGGTCGCAAGTAGCGGAACCTTGATCTGCTGCGTGCTACCTGCCGTCATGGTCGCCCTGGGCGCCGGAGCCGCGTTGGCGGGCCTGGTCACCGCGGTTCCACAATTGATATGGCTTTCGGAGCATAAGGCAGGTGTATTCGGGCTGGCTTTTGCGATGCTTGCTCTGTCCGGTGGGCTTTTGCTGCGCGCACGATCGCTTCCGTGTCCGGCGGATCCCATGCTGGCCCATACCTGCGCGAGGCTGCGACGTATAAGCATGGTGCTGTGGTTATTCGCTTTGCTGTGCACCGTAATCGGATCTGTTTTTGCCTTCCTTTTACCCGCGGTGGCATGATGTTTTGGGAGGCGGTTTACCAACCGCCTTCCTCATCCATGTAGGGCTCATAGTGCCTGCCCCGTACTTGATACGGGGGCGGGCTCAAGCCCGCCGAATGCGGCAATAGCGATTACATTCGATGGGCCGGGGTCCGCCCCATGCACTAATCATCCGAAGAACCGAGAGGCCACAATGCCTACAACCTTCTCACCGAACTTGGCTTGGATACTCCTCGTGGTTGCGGGCTTGCTCGAGATCGTTTGGGCGGTAAGCATGAAAGCCTCGCAGGGCTTCACCAAACTCCACTTCGCTGTAATCACGCTGATTGCGGCGGCGCTCAGTTTTTGGCTTCTCGGGCTGGCGATGCGGCAGCTTCCAGCTGGAACAGCCTATGCGGTTTGGACCGGCATAGGGGTAGTCGGAGTGGCAATACTCGGCATCGTGCTCTTCGGCGAGTCGCTGTCCTTCGTGCGCATCGGATGCATCGCGCTCATCGTTATCGGCATCGCTGGCCTCAAGTTCCTAGGTGCAGAAAATGCGGCCTAACAATTCACTCAAACCGAACCCGCTTCGCGGGTCGGCTATGTCAGGCGCGCCCTGATTGGTCCGTGAGCAAACAAGGCCCCGCAAGTCGGGGCCTTGTTTCATTCCATAGGCTATCGGCGAATCGCTTTCGACCGCGGATTCAACGGTTCGATGAGCCTGGTTCGGACAGCGATGATCTCCGTCCTGGCGCTCAATCCGCGAGGCGAGACTTGTTCCGGTGCTGCACCTGTTCGCTACGCACCGCGCTGGGCGGTTGGCCGACGACGCGCTTGAAAGCTCGACTGAACGAAGCCTCGGAGTCGTAGCCCAGCCGATGGGCCGCGACCGTGATGCGCATGCCTTCCTGTGCGATCCAACGGCGGGCCTGAAACATCTTCACCTTGGCGACGTATTTGGCGGGACTCTCGCCGACGGTGCGGGTAAACGCATCGGCGAAGGTCGAGCGCGAAGCGCCCATCAGCTCGGCCAACACCGGCACGCTCCAGTCGCGCTCCGGCTCGGCATGGATGGCGGCCATGACCTTGCCGATCCGCGGACATTGCACGGCCGCGATCCAGCCGGTCGAGTCGCTGCAACCGCACTCCACCCACGCACGGATGATGCTGGCGGCCAGCACGTCCGCCAGTCGCGCCAGGATGCCGCAAGCGCCGATCCGGTCCAGCGACACCTCGCGCTCCATCGCCTCCAGCAGACCGGGCACGGTCGGATCGCGCTTGACCAGCGCGCCGGCGTGCATCACCTCCGGCATCATCGCCAGCAGCGGGTGCAGCGGATCCAGGTTGAAGCGCATGGACCCGCAGAACATGACGCTGGACGGCGCCGCGTCGCTGCCGGTGGCCTCGCCCCGCACCAGGTAGATGTTTTCGGAGATCGGCACGTGGGCCAGCCGATCGATGTCTACGCTCGGCACCTCGGGTGCGCTGGCCAGGACATGGAAGCTGCCGTGCGGCAACAACACTGCGTCTCCGGATTCCAACCGCATCCACTCCGAGGACGCCGTGCGCAGCCAGCAACCTCCCTGAGCGACGAAGTGGAAACGGGCTTCACGACTGGCGGGAAAAGCGACTGCCCACGGCGCCTGCATCAGGCAGCGACCGTATTCGACGCCCTCCAGCCGCAGCCCCAGCAGCACTTGGGTGAGCATGTCGTGCGCGCCTGGCGAGGTGGGGCCGGGACTGGGTAGGAGCGCGGGCTCGGAGGAATTGACAAGCATTTCGGTATTTACGGCATGGAAACACCGACAGGATAACGCCAAACTGCCAGCCCGGTTCAACCAAGCGATCCCACGTGTCCTCCACCGCCTGTTCAGAATGCCCTGATCTTCCCCTGCTTTCCGACACCATCGTCGCGCCACGCTGGACCGCCGTCGTCTCTCTGGCTTTGGGCGTGTTCGGCCTGGTCACCGCCGAATTCTTGCCGGCCAGCCTGTTGACTGCCATGGCCTCGGACCTGTCCGTGAGCGAAGGCGTGGCGGGCCAGACGGTCACCGCCACCGCGCTGATCGCCGCCATCGCCGCGCCTTCCATTCCCTTGCTGACGCGTCGCATCGATCGCAAGCACGTGATGATCGCGCTGACCTTGCTGCTGGTGCTGTCCAATGGCTTGGCGGCCATGGCCGGCAGCTTGTCCACCTTGCTCATCGCCCGGGTGATGCTGGGCGTGGCGCTGGGCGGGTTCTGGTCCATGGCGGCGGCTTTGGCCATGCGCTTGGTGCCGGAGCACCACTTCGCGCGGGCGATGTCGCTCATCCTGACCGGGGTTTCTGTCGCGACCGTCTGCGCCGCCCCGATAGGTGCCTGGATGGGCGAGCTGTGGGGGTGGCGCAGCGCATTCGTCGCCGCCGGTGCGGTCAGCGCGATCACTCTGATGGCGCAGTTGTTCTCGCTGCCGGCGCTACCGCCCAACGCCAACCCCAATCTGCGCGTGCTCGGCGAACTTTTGACGCGCCCCGCCGTGCGTATGGCGCTGCTGGCCGTGCTGTTGGTGATCTCGGCTCACTTCGCCGGCTTCACCTATATTCGTCCGTTGATGGAAAACATCGCCGGGCTGTCGGTCGGCGCCATCTCGGCCGTCCTGCTGGGTTACGGCATCGGCGGTTTCTTCGGCAACTTCGTCGGCGGTTATATCGCCGGACGCAGCGAACGCCATGCCATCGTCTTCGGCGGCACGCTGATCGCGGTGTTGGCGGCCAGCCTGCTGCTGGCGGGTCATTCGCCCGCGGTCACTGCTGTTGCGGTAGTGCTGTGGGGCTTCGCCTTCGGTGCGTTCCCGGTCGGTTTCCAGATCTGGATCGCGCGCGCCGCTCCCGATCAGGCTGAAGGCGCCGGCGGCCTGCTGGTCGCGGCATTCCAGATCGCCATCGCTACCGGCGCCATCGGTGGTGGATTGCTGGTCGACCACATCGGTGCTTCCGGAGGCCCGCTGTTCGCCGTCGTCGCGATGACGCTGGGAACGTTGCTTACGCTGCGCTACGGGCCTAACGCGGCGACGGCACAAGGCAGTGCGGTGTCGCCATCCGAACTTTCCGCCGACTGATCGACGCAAGCCGACTAATCGACTCAAGCTGATCGATGCAAGGAAAGCGCATGAACCTCGATGCCACGCTCAATCGCCGTATCCTTCTCGCGGCGCACCCGAAAGGTTTGCCGGCGCTGCAGGATTTCCAGCTCGAGACACAACCGATTCCCGAACCCGTCGACGGCCAGGTACTGCTGCGCACGTTGCACCTGTCGCTCGATCCCTACATGCGCAACCTGATGGACGAAGTCGGCCCGGGCTATGCGCCGCCGGTGCCGCTGGGCGAACCGATGGTGGGAGGCACGGTCAGCCGTATCGTCGCCTCGCGCAATCCCCGCTTCCGCGAAGGCCAGATCGTGCTTGCTAGCGCGGGATGGCAGGACTACGCACTGTCGGATGGATCCGATCTGCAATTGCTGGACGACGTGACGCAGCCGTCGCTGGCCCTGGGAGGTCTGGGGATGCCGGGCTTCACCGCCTACGTCGGCTTGCTGGTCATCGGCCAGCCTCGTCCCGGCGATACCGTGGTCGTCGCTGCCGCGACCGGTGCGGTCGGCGCCGTGGTCGGACAGTTGGCCAAGCTCAAGGGCGCTCGCGTGGTCGGGATTGCCGGTGGCGCCGACAAATGCCGTTACGCCGTGGAAGAACTGGGTTTCGACGTTTGCCTGGATCGTCGCGAAGAGCAGCTGCAGGAGCGCCTTTCTGCAGCGTGCCCCGATGGCATCGACGTGTATTTCGAAAACGTCGGCGGCGAAGTGCTGGACGCGGTGCTTCCACTGCTCAACCTGGGCGCACGCGTGCCCGTCTGCGGCTTCATCGCGCACTACAACTCATCATCGCCGTCCTCCCGCGAGGACCTGCGTCCGCAGTTGCTGGCCACCGTGTTGCAGAAGCGCGTTCGCATGCAGGGCTTCATCATCCTCGACCACTACGCCGATCGTTTCGAGGAATTCCGCCGCGACATGGGGCGGTGGCTCGACACGGGCCGGGTAAAACTGCGAGAGGACCGGGTCGACGGATTGGAGCAAGCGCCGGCCGCTTTCATTGGACTGCTCGAAGGTAGGAATTTCGGCAAGCTCATTGTGGATGTCGCCTAAAAGTGAGGAACCAAGGCGGCCGGCGCTCCAGTGCGACAGATCCGAGCGCCGTCATTGCTCCGTGAGCAAAACAAGGCCCCGCATGTTGGGGCCTTGTTTCATTTCATGTTCTGTCGATCAATCCACGCCTATGGAAAAAGAGTTCGGAGTTCAAGAAAATGGTCGTTTTGGCTATTGCCGAGTGATGAGTATTGCCTTCGGCTCAAGCTATCCTGCGAACTGATTGACGCGCCTCCCAGGCCACACCCACAATCCGCGCTATACCCCACTTTGGGGTCTATTGGTAGTTAGGCTGGGATGAACACGACCGAGGCAAACACTATCGCGTGGATCTTTCTAGCAATTTCCTTTTGGGACAAGAATCCGGTCACAAGATCGGAAATATTGCATTCCGCCGACGCCATTAACCATGCTGTTCCCCTGGAAAGCGAGTTTCAGCTCGCCATTCGATTTCTAACTCAGCACGAGTTGGTCAAAAAGAATGGGAAGTTCTTCGTAGTCACTGATTCAGGACGAGCGATTCTCGAGCCAGCGCACGATGGAGCGGGCAACATATTCGACGTCTGGAAGGCGCTCGAAGCACGCATTGCTACTTACAATGCGGCCTAATAATTCATTCAAGCCGAACCCACATCAGGGCGGCGCCTCAGTGTGCGCCTTCGGCTATATTCACACTCAGTCGCCGCCCTGATGTGCGTCGGCTTAACTCAGACGTTAGGCGGCTATGACAATTCGTGACTACTTGCGGAAACGAAGACGAATCTTCTGGGCGCTGTTCTTCGTGTGCTTGACTGGCATAATGCTTACCGGCAATCGCTGGCCATGGCTCATGCTGCTGTTCGCGGTTGCAGGCTGCGCATTAGCGGTATTCATGTACCAACGGGGCGCCGCCTGCCCGCGTTGTGGTATCGGCATTGAAGCATCGATGAGCATAAGCCCCCGCAGGTTGGCCCGCCCCATCAACTTCTGCCCCTATTGCGGCGTCCACCTCGATGAACAGGTCGCCCCCGAAGCAGCGGACTAATTCCACGGCATTGCGAGCATTCTTGGATGTCCGGCTCAGTCGCTCCGCGACGCGCGGCAGGCGACGTACTTCCACATCGAGTAGCCAAGGATGATCGTGGCGCTGGCGCCGACAACGGCCAGTGAGCCGATGAGGAAGAGATCCCGCGGCGCGAATGCCCATAGCGCGGCCCAGGCAAGGAATGCCAGCGTCATGGTCCAACCGCCGACGCGTACCGCCGCCTGCGCCAACGTCGCGTGATGGAGGGAGCGGGGAGGGGGGCCGTACAACATCTTCGGCATGGCATTGCCGTAGGTCGCGAGGGCCAGACCGATGATGACGCCGATCGCACGCTCGACCAGCTCTCCGTCGATCAATCCCTGCTTGCGGGCCAGGGAAAGCAGCAGGCCGGCCCCGATCATTACGGCCGCCAGCTTGAGGGAGAAGAAGATGTGTTTTTTGGCTTGTGTAGTGGGGTTCTCGTTCATTCGTCGACTCCTGCACGGGTTGCTTTGGGCTTGGCCTCGCCAGCGGACTCCGCTGGCGCGCGCGCTGCAGTACCGATGCCGAACAACTGGGTGAAGCCCAGCAGCGCGTCCTCCAGCACCGACAACTTCAACTGATAGAGGATGCTGGTGCCGATCTTGTTGGACTCGATCAGGTCGGCCTCGCGCAGCACCGCAAAATGCGCGGACATGGTCGGCCGCGATACCGGGAACTGTTCCGACAGTTCCCCAGCGGTCATCGGACGCTGGCGGAGCAACTCCAACACCTTGCGGCGGGTAGGGTCGGCCAGGGCTTTGAAGACGGTGTTCATTGTCGCTATTTAGCTAAACATCTAAATTAAAGTCAAGCGAAATTCTCGCGCCTGCCAAGCCATTGACACTAAAGGCTTAAATGCCGCCGGCGTCTCGCCCGCCGACCTCGACTATCTCAACCTCCGCCATGACCTGACCGCGGTCGACGAGGGCAGAACTCAAAAAAGAGGCCTGAGCCTCTTTCCTTAAAAACGTACTCCGCCCCTATTTTTGATTGCACGCTTCAGGGGCCAGCCACGATATCGATGACGAGCATGCCGTCGCGCCCCCGCTGCACCTTCAGCAGGAGGTGTTCACCTGCTTTAATGCTTGCCAGCGTTTTCTTCATCGCGGGTCCGCTGGCTCCCTTGATCGCCATTCCATTCATCTCGACGATCAGATCACCTCCCTTCAGCCCCGCCCTTTCCGAAGGGCTTCCGACCTGCACAGATACCACCTTCACTTCGGCGAGAGTCGTGCTGAAAAAGCCGTCGGTCGCCACTGCGACCCCGAAGCCCAAGCGGGGTTTAGCGAGCGCGGTGGCAGGAACGAGCAAGCCGAACAGAAGGAGCGCGTAGACGACGGAGGAGAAAGGTTTCACGTTAGGCCTTTAGGTTAGGAATGCATTGCTGCTGGGAGACGTCTGCGCACGCCGGCAGTGTGTCGGCTTCAAACGGAGGCAACCGTCTGAGAGTCAGGATTTACTTTTAGGCGAGCTACGATCCGCAAGGTCATCACCGCGACGACAAGAACTACACCTACCCAATCTTCAGGATGATCCGGCGCGTGTTTGATGAATGAGATAAGGAACTGCAGCCACAGCCAATGCGTTCCGACTACATGCAGCCGGCGCCACCAACGCATGCCAAGGACCGCTTGGGCCTTGTTGGATGAGGTCGCCGCCAGCGCGTAGATGAAAAAGTATCCAATGCTGCCCAGCACGACCATTCCCTTCGGCAATACCTGGTCGGCAAGCAACTGGCTCTGTCCCGCCAGGCTCAGAAAGGTAAACGCGTGGATCGTGTGGGAAGCAGCCAACGACAGGCCAAGATAACGGCGGTTTCCGCGCATCCAGCGCGTAAATTTGCCGGGCCAAAGCGTCGCCGCGGCAGCAGCGCCAAACGCGAGTAGAAACAGCACCGCCGAACTTCGCGCGGTCAAGCGAATGGCTGATCGCCAGGCTTGTTCCGGGTCTGGGATCAGCAACAATGTCAAAATTACCCCTGCCGCAATCAGAACGGTGGCCACCGCGATCAATTTCGGCCCGCGTACGAGTTTCATAAGGGTTGGCATGTTTTTTCTTGATGTAATCAGTGATAACATTACCAGTATAGGCTATGTAAGCGGTGATTACAATAGATCCCGCGGATTGGAATGCATTCAATACGGATCCCCCCGATGACGTCAGTGTCGCGAACCAAAAAAAAGACAACGCCCGGTGTGAAGAAGGACGAGAACGCCTATCACCACGGGAACCTGCGCGAGGCGATCGTCGCGGCCACTTTGGTCCTTGTCGAAGAGCAGGGAGTCAAGGCCGTATCGATTCGCGAGATCGCCAAACGCTTGGGCGTATCACCAGGCGCACCGTTCCGTCATTTCGCAAGCAAGAAGGCTTTGCTTACCGTTGTAGCGACCGAAGCCATGGAAAGCTTCTCTACCGCAATCCAAAAAGAAATGGATGCGTCGCCCGGCGGTACGCCCGCGGACGGATTGCGAGCTATCGGACGCGGTTACCTTCGGTGGGCGTTGAAGAACCGAGCCCAGTTCGCCATCATTTCCAATCGCGATGAGATCGAGTTTGCCAAGGGCGATCACTTATCGGAGTTGAGCGAAGGCGTCATGGAACAGATGAATCCTTTCATCCTGGGTCTGTTCCCGGACACCGACGGTAAGGATTTGGCCGCCAGGCGGCTGGCGTGCCGCGCGCTCGTCTATGGATTGGCACGAATGGCCATAGATCGGCACTACGAAGAGTGGAACATATCTCAAGCCAAAGAGTTGCAGACGGTCGAACGCGTCCTCGACCAATTTATCGAGATGGTCACCAGGTAAGCCCATAGGGCGGGCTCAAGCCGAAGTGCGATGCGCAAGGACTTCCACGAGCAGCGTCCACGTCGATCCATCATCGGTCGACTGCTCTCCGCGCCAGTGAAAGGAGTTCGCGGTGATGTCGCTGAAACTCCAGCGTCCCCGCGTCCCTTTCTCTTCGTCGCTCACCTGGACGATGCGATCGCCCTGTCGGCGGCCGATCTGAAGCGCGAAATATTGCGTCGCAGGATCCATCCAGAAAATGCGCCACGCATCGAGGTTTGGATCATAGACTCTCATAGTGGAGCCATACCAGTTTCCGGCGACCGGCAACGATGGCATATGCAGTTTTCGCAAATCGCTCTGCGGAATCATCCATACGTCCTGAACCGCTCGCCCCTCCAATACCCAGCCGGCATGGATCTCGGCACTGCCGCGATGCGGGGTGGGAGCGTCGTCGTAGGTGAGAACGTCCGCGCGCCAACTGCCTATGAGAAAGGCATACAACTTAAGAGCATCGGCATAGTCTTGCGCCGGTTTTTCGGCATGAAGCGCCGCGATGAATCGTGGATTGGTCGACATGGGATCTTCGCTGGGTTTTAGGAGTCCGCCGCGTGTCCGTCCTGCCCGGCGACGTTACTAAACCTGGTTTTCAGACACTGTGAAGATTGAATGTTTCCCTCGGGGAAAAACACGGTCGCCAGCGCTCATGACCATTCGACCGCTCATGACGACTGACGCAGGTGCGACCCTGCGCTGATGTGTTTTTTGTTCCCCTTGCCAGCTAAGCGGCCCAAGGAAAAAAGGATCATTTCGCTTGTTTCCAGGGGATGCCGTATTCAGCTGTCTTGCACACGCGGTGGCTACACTCGGGCGGACCTTGCTGCAGGGTGGGTATCGCCTTCGGCTCCATCCACCTACGAACTGTCGGTGTTATCTTTTCGCCATGGCCAAACCACTCGATCCGATCAAGTTCAAAGCGAAACTGTCGCGGCCCGTGGCGCCCAAGGGAGCGGCCTGGACCTTTCTGGTGCTGCCTGCGGCCGCAAGCAAGAAGCTGCCGACGCGGAGCATGGTCACCGTCGACGGCATGCTCGCAGGCCAGCCCTTCCAGGCCACGCTCGAGCCCGATGGCCAGGGTAGCCATTGGCTCAAGATCGACAAGCCGCTGCGCGAAGCGGCCGGCGTCGCCGCGGGCGACAGCGTCGCGCTTGAGATCGCGCCAGTGGAAAAGGAACCGGAACCCAAGGTGCCCGTCGACCTGAAGCAGGCGCTGGCTAGCAACCCCGCTGCCAAGGCGACCTGGGCCGAGATCACCCCGGTGGCGCGGCGCGACTGGATCCACTGGATCACCTCCGGCAAGAAGGCCGAGACGCGCGCTAAGCGCATCGGCGTGGCCTGCGACAAGCTTGCCTGCGGAAATCGCCGCGCCTGCTGCTTCGACCGCTCCGGCATGTACAGCAAAGGCAACATGGGCGCGCCCGAAGCGGCCGAATAAACCGGAAGAGGCGGCCGCAATCGATAAGTCCCCAGACGACGACCGTGGCTGCTAGGCGTGGCGCGCCACGCGCTTGTCGATTTCCACCGCTGCCGTTCGTCGCCGGTATATACCCACCAACCAGGACCGCACCAATGCCACGCATGATCTTCGTCAACCTTCCCGTCACCGACCTTGCCGCCTCCATGAAGTTCTACGAGGCCCTGGGTTTCCACAACAACCCCCACTTCACCGACGCCACCGCCGCCTGCATGGTCTGGAGCGATACGATCCACGTCATGCTATTGACCCACGAAAAGTGGAAGACCTTCACCACCCGCCCCATTCCGCCCAACACCTCCAGCGAAGTTTCCAACGCTCTTTCCTTCGACGACCGCGAGGCTGTGGATGCGTTCAACGCGGCCGCCGCGGCCAACGGGGGAACTGGCGATATCAATCCGATACAGGACCTCGGTTTCATGTATGGCCGCGATATAGCCGACCCCGACGGCCACGTCTGGGGAGCCTTCTGGATGGATCCGGCCGCCATTCCTACCGGCGAGTGACAAGCTAAGCAACCCATGTGAATACGGCGTCATTTCAATGGTTTTGAAGTGACGCCGTGTTCAGCTGCCTTGCACATCTGGTGGCTACACTCGGGCGGACCTGGAAAAACGGATATTTCTCTCATGTTCTCCGCCAACCTGTTCGCCCGATCCCTCACGCTCGCTTTGGTCCTGGTGGCATCGCTGACCGCCTGCGGCTCGAGCCGGATTAAAAAGGAAGAACCGGCGCCCTTGGGCGAGACCTTCGGTGCCGACGACACCTATTCGCGTAGCTATGCGGTGGCGCCGTCCACTGCGTGCGAAGCCACGCGGCGCGCTTTGTTGGGGCAGGGCTACGTGATCGGCAAGATGTCCCCTGAGGCGGTGGAGGCGATCAAGAACTTCCAGCCCCAGGCCGAGGTGCACACGCAACTCAAGGTGCTCACGACCTGTGTGCCGAAGTCCGACGGTGGTTCGATCGTCTTTATCAATGCGGTGCAGGACCTCTACGCATTGAAGTCGCAATCCAATTCGGCCAGCGTCGGCGTGAGCATGATCGGCTCTGTGTCGCTGCCGATCCCCATCGGCGCCAGCAATGCCAACCTGGTGCGGGTAGGCAGCAATACCGTGCAGAACCAGGACTTCTACCGCCGCCTATTCGACCGCGTGACGTTCTACCTGCCCGGCACCCCCGCCAACGCACCGCCCCCGCCGGAACCGGAAGGCCCGCCCGATCCGGTCACGCCAAAGCAGTGAGAAGCGGCAGAGAAAAGAACGGGGTTAGGTTTACTTATCAGGGCCGTACGCTAGGCTGGCTTTGTCATCAGCTTTGCGGAGTGCCAGGCGCTGGGTTGATAGCTCAGGATGCGACCTGAAATCTTCATCAGGAAGACGCCAACGCATGAACAAGTCGCCCTATGGAGTGAAGCGGACCGACGAATCGGCCGTGCAGATCGGCGCTCTCGTTCCGCTGACTCGGCCAGGCTGGGTCGAGGCAGGTCGACACTTGCTCGCCGGACTTGAGCTGGCCGTTCGCGAAGTCAATGACGCAGGCGGGATCGGTGGAAGACCACTCGAGCTGGTGATCCGAGACACCGCAGCTGATCCTCAGAAGGCCGCGGCAGTGGTCGATGAATTGGCCAGCTTGGGCGTGGCTGCTTTGGCGGGGGAGTATCACAGCGTCGTCGCTCGCGCCGCCGCTGCCAGGGCCGACGCCCTCGGTCTGCCATTCCTGTGCTCGTCAGCGGTTCTGGACGCGCTCACCGAACAACCGACGGAATGGGTCGCGCGCCTCTCCCCGCCGCAGTCCCGCGGCTGGCGGATCTATGCAGACTTCCTCCTCAGCCGGGGCCACAGTCGAATCGCCGTAGCAGCCGCGCCGAGTGTCTACTGGGCATCAGGGACCCGCATTCTGCGGGACCAGCTCGCTGCACGCGGCGGCACCGTCATCGAATTGGATATGAGCGCGCTGGCCCCCACGGCCGTGTGCGACAAACTCGTCGAAGCTCGCGCGACAGCCCTCCTTCTTCTGGTCGGCCAACCCGAGCCGGCAGTGTCGATCGTCAAGTCTGTCCGCCGCGACCAGCGCCTGGCCGAGATCATGATGGGTGCTCCGGCCGGGCAACCGGAGTTCGCCGAATGGGCGACGTTATTGGGCGACGACGGCACCGCGATCCCGTTCCTGCGCTATCTGCCCGAGCGCTTCGGCCCACTCGGTGCACGGATCGGGACGGCTCTCCATGAGCGGCTGGGCGAAGCGCCTTCCTTCGTCGCCTTCGAAGGCTACGACACGATCACCGTCCTCGCCGATGTGCTGCGTTCTCATGGTACGGACCGGGCGCGCATTGCCGACGCTTGGCCGCGCGTTGCAGTCGAAGGCAGCCGCGGACAGATCCGGTTCTCCCGCACGCCGGGCATCAGCGTTTGGCAATGGGCCGGGGCGCCAATCCAGATCGTTGATCGAGATCCGGTGCAACCCGATCGCTTTCGGATTCTCTACGCCAGCTGAGAGCAGCAAGCGGCTACTTACGGCTCTTCGTTCCGCACAACCCTGGGAATAGTGTTGACCATCGCCAGCCCAATCCAGAACCGCATTGAATGCGGGTGCCATGTGTTCGCAGAGAATCGAGCCAGGAGTCGGCGCAGATCGCCCGCGAACTGTGAACCTAGTAGGGGATCGTCATAGGAACTACGATGAAAATGCCTAGCTGACGGAAACTGTTGCCATCGCCAAGAGCAGAAATAGAATGCCATTCAGCAGTTATCGCGCGTTCCTCTTTGATATGGACGGAACGATACTGACTTCGATCGTGGCAGCCGAGCGGGTATGGAGTGCCTGGGCACGAAAGCACGGTATCGACCCGGCTGTGCTGCTTCCGACGATCCATGGCATGCGCGCCGAGGACTCCATCGCACGCCAGGGATTGGCGGGCATCGACATCCATCTTGAGGCGCAGGCAGTGACGGCAGCAGAGCTTGAGGACAT
The DNA here is from genome assembly GCF_056402315.1 of Pseudoxanthomonas sp. P4_B2. NCBI lineage: Bacteria > Pseudomonadati > Pseudomonadota > Gammaproteobacteria > Lysobacterales > Lysobacteraceae > Pseudoxanthomonas > Pseudoxanthomonas sp. P4_B2. The sequence continues at coordinate 225,173 of NZ_JBFUHQ010000003.1, read as the reverse complement.
GGAGGGTGTGGAGGCAGTCGCGGGTGCCAAGTCGTTCATCGGCTCACTGCCATCGGACAAATGGGCCGTCGTGACCTCGGCACCTCGCGAACTCGCCAGGCGGCGTATCCAGGCTGCGGGCCTTCCTATCCCCGCAGTGCTGGTGTCCGCCGAGGATGTCGCTTTAGGCAAGCCCAGTCCGGAGGGTTATGCATTGGCGGCGAGCCTATTGGGTGTTGCGCCAAGCGATTGCCTGGTGTTCGAAGATGCCCCGGCGGGCATCCTGGCAGCTGAGGCCGCGGCTGCGGAGGTGTGCGTGATTACCTCCGCTCATGCGCGTGAGGCGGATTATTCGCCCCACATGAGCATTCCCGACTATGTCTCGTTGAGGTGCGTTGAAGATCAAGGCGGGCACTTCAAGTTAATCGCAGATTGACCTCCCATCCGGGGATGTCCGCTTCGTCCGCGGTCACGCGTCACCCTTTGGCATAGCGGCTGGGTGGTTCGCCCACGTGCTGGCTGAAGGCGACACTCGAGGGACCAGCGAACTGCCACTTACTGCTCTTCGTTACGCATGATCCTGGGAATAGTGTTCACCACCGCTAGCCCAATCAACGTGGTGGCCAGGGCCATGACTTCCATGCCCATGCCGGCGGCCATGCCTACGGCAGAGACCATCCAGATGCCGGCGGCGGTGGTGAGCCCCTCGATGCGTTCGTCGCGTTCCAGTTTGATGATCGCACCCGCGCCTAGGAAACCGATGCCCGACACGATGCCTTGCATCACCCGGGTCACATCGCTCGGAGATATCCCCGACAACAGCGGCGCCATCACGAACAACGCCGACCCTATCGAGACCAGAATGTGCGTCTTGAGCCCGGCCGCACGTCCCTTGCGCTCCCGCTCAAGGCCCAACATGCCGCCCAATGCAGCGGCCGTGAGCAAGCGCACCACGATGGCGGTGGTGGTGCCTGCATCCGGCAGCGCGAACTCCTTGGCCAGCGCCTGTCCGATCTCTGCGGTCACGCTCATGCAAGCTCCCTCGATGGTGAGCGGCGCAAGCCGGTAATGCCCGCGCGATCAATAGCGGATTGTCTGCGACCCGCCGTTAGTGGTGCGTATCCATTCAGACCTTGCGGCAAACCAGCAAGACCTCATCCACCTGTGCGGTGCCGACCATGCCCGGAACCAGCGCCAGCGGCTTCTGGAAGCGCACGAAAAGTGGCAGTGTGCGGTTGTACCACCACATCGCTTGCCGACGCCGATGGGTGAGGAACCACATGCCTACATCCAGCAGCTTCGAAGACTTGGGTTGCATTCCGTAGATCGCGCTGTGCTCCAGCGTAAGGCCGTGCGCACGGAGCTTGGCCAACAGGTGTTCCGGTTCGTACCGGCGGTAGTGGCCAACGAAGTCGTCGAACGCCGTCCAACTGGCCGGGTGCAGCGGTGCCGACAACAGCACCGCCGCGCCAGGTTTGGCCACGCGGGCAAGCTCGGTAAGCGCACCTTCGTCATCTACCACGTGTTCGATGATATCCAGCGCGCAGACGGCATCGAAGGTCGCGTCCGGGAACGGTAGCGCGGTCACGTGGCCTTGCAAGGCATTGGCGCCGCCGGCTTGCAGGCGCTGCAGCGCTGGCGCACTGATGTCCACGAAGTGGGTGCCCTTAAGCGGGAATCGCGGTCGCAGGCCGGGCGCTACTTCGAGCCGCTGCGTAGCGCCGGCGATCAGCCGCATGACCAGTGGCCAGGTATTGAAACGCTGGGGTTCGGTCAGCTGCGCGCCGCGCCACAGCCCATCGTAGAAGCGGCGATTGCGCTCGACCAGCTCATGCTCGGCATGCAGTGAAGGGGTTGGCATGCGCACAGCATAGACCTGCTGCGGGTTTCGCCGGGTGAAGCTGACAAACCGGCGGCGCTCCATCGCTAACCCACCCGCATCCGCAACCCATGCAAGCGTTCGAAATGCGGCCGGCATTCCTCCGCGACCTCCGCTGCCGCACCCGACAGACTGATCTCCTTTTCCACCGGCGCTTCAAAGCCCGTGGACTCCCACACATGCGCGTACCAGTGCGGCGCCCAGATACCGTCGCTGTCGCGCGGTCCTGACGGCCAATGCAGCATGCGCTCGGTGAAGGCGATGCCCAGCCAATCGCAGAGCGCACGCAGGTGCGGCTCCGGCGCGCGCAGGAAATCGCCCGCATCCAGGATCGGCGGCGGCGAACCGGCCGCGCACAGCTCGTCGTACAGCGCCACCTGCTGCGGCAAACCGATATCGTCGGCAGTGACTGTCGCGCGCGACTTCACGTAAGACGCCACCACTTCGCGCGGATCGCGGATCAACAGCACATTGCGCAGCCCCGCGATCCATTCGCGGTCCATGTGCGGCAACAGATGGTGGGTCATGTGTTTCTGGTACCACACCGCAGAACCGCCGGGTGCCGGACCTAACAGCGAATCCACCACCCGCCTCCAATCGGTGTCGCCGTCGGCGATCACCTCCTCGCGCGCCGGATGATCCAAACCGGTCTGGTCCAGATAGTGCGCGTACAGCGGCTCGTCGCTGACCGCGCAGTCGCCGCGATTCTCCCAGGCCCGCATCATCGCTGTGGAAATATTGCGCGGCCCCGACCACATCGCCACGCGCACCGCTTCCACGGGCGCGCTCATGTCGGACGCACGCGCCGAGCCGCGTCCGCCGCCGCGAATGCCCGATACAAGGACTGCAGGCGCTGCACCATCGGCCCGCGCGCATCGTCGCCACGCGGCGCCTCGCCGATGCTGCGATGGTCGACCGTGTGCACCGGCACCACGCCGCCGAAGGTACCGGTGACGAAGGCCTCGTCGGCGCCGTACACATCGGTAAGGCTGAACGACTTTTCGAACACCGGAATGCCGTTGTCGCGGCACAGGGTGATGACGTTGGCGCGGGTGATGCCGCCCAGGCAGTACTGGCCGGTGGAGGTCCACACCTCACCCTTGCGCACGATAAAGAAGTGGGTGGAATTACAGGTGGCGACGAAGCCGTGCGGGTCCAGCATCAGCGCCTCGTCCGCGCCCGCGCCATAGGCCTGGATGCAGGCGGTGATGCAGTTGAGCTTGCTGTGCGAGTTGAGCTTGGGGTCCTGCACGTCCGGATAACCGCGGCGCACATGCACGGTGTGCAGCGACAGGCCGCGCGCGGCGGTGTCGGTGGAGGCGGTCTTGTATTCGGGAATGATGACCACGGTGGCCGGACCCACGGTGACGCGCGGGTCCTGATAGGGCGTGCTCTTCACCCCGCGGGTGACCATCAGCCGTACGTGCACGCCATCGCCGTGCATGCCGTTGGCGTCCAGGGCGGCATACAGGGCGCGGGTCAATTGCTCGCGGCTCAGGCCGATATCCAGCAGGATCGCCTTGGCGCCTTCGTACAGGCGGTCCAGGTGCGCTTCCAGGAATAGCGGATGCCCGCTCATCACGCGGAAGCCTTCCCATACTCCGTCTCCCAGCACGAAGCCGCTGTCGAACACCGACACCATCGCCTCGCTGCGGTGCTTCATCACGCCGTTGATGGAAATCAGGATGTCGGCGTTGCGTGGATCGTCGGCCGAATGCTGGGTGCCCTGGGTCATGCGCGGTTTCTCCGTTGTCGTGATGTGGCCTGGGTAGAGCGTAGCGAAACCCGGGGCCTTTTGACATGAAGCGAAAAGCCCCGGGTTGAGCAGCTTCGCTGTTGGGAGCCGCTGCGCTCTGCCCGGGCTACCGTTCCTGGTAGTCCCGTCGTCGTCGGTTCCTTCGTGACAGTGCCGTTCATCCTTGCGAGGTAGCATTCCCAAGTGCCGTCTTTCTCACCGAGGAGTTCGCCATGTCCGAGGAAAATCCCAAGACCCCGCTCGATCACGTTGCCGATACGCTGTCGCAACTCAAGGAGATGCGGCATTACTCCAAGAACAACGTTGAATTGCTGACCACGCAATGGCTGATGTTCGATGGCGAGCTTTCCAAACTGAAGCAGGCCGGCAAGATCGAAAACCTGATGATGCGCCAGAGCGAATTCCACGACGCCTTGGAAACCGTCATCGCCGAGCTGGAGGAAGTGAAGACGGAGCTGCAGCCCCCGCCGGATGCGCAGGAAGGGTGACGAGAAGCCGCCGGCTTGCGTGCGGCCCGATTTCGCAGTCTGGGTAGGTCATAGGTCGACTTGTTGGCAAGCCCGGCTGTCGATAAGCTCCGGTGGAATCAGGGGGTTGCGCTCCGTTCGCCTGGGTGTGGAGGGGTTCACTGCCAGGCAACCCTGTGCCCACTAGCATTGATCCGCTCCCTAATGGACGCGTCCTGGCACCCGCCTGCGCCGCATGCAGAGGATTGAACGCCTTGCTCAAACGGCTACAGCGTAATTCCCAACTCGGCATCATCGTTCTGTTGGGCCTGACCACCGCTTTCACGCTCGCGCTCTTCGCCGTCTACCGCGCCCTGCATGGACAGTGGGCCGCCGCGTTCGTCGACTCCAGCATCGTCGTGCTGATCTGCGCACCGGTGTTCCATGCCATGCGTACCGGCAATTCCGCCGGCCCGGGCGCGTTCATGTGCATCACCAACAGCCTGGGCTGCGCCGTCGCCTGCTACGTCATCGGGCCTGCGTCGCTGCCCTGGGTGTACCTGGTGCTGATGACCAACTTCTTCATCGCCGGTTCGCGCCAGGCCCTGTCTTTCAACCTGCTGCTGACCTTTTCCCTGTTGCTGATGCCGCACATGTTCGCAGTGCCGATCGACCGCATCATCGCCGCCGCCGCCGCCGCACTGGTCACCTTGTTCGCCTACCTGTTCGCTCTGCGCGTCAGCAGCGACCATCAGGTGCTGGAACAGTTGGCCTCGTTGGACGCGCTGACCGGCCTTCCGAACCGACGCATGATGGAATCGGCGCTCGAGGAAGCCGTGGCGCTGCAGCGTATCGGCAAGCGCAACCACGGCTTGTTGATCGCGGACATCGATCACTTCAAGGAAGTCAACGACACCCACGGCCATGCGGCGGGCGATGCCGCTATCGCCGATCTGGCCGCTATTCTCAAGTTCGAAATGCGCAGGCACGACAAGGTCTTCCGCTTCGGCGGCGAAGAGTTCGTGGTGCTGCTGGAAGTCGACAGCCATGAAGACCTACGGGCCGCCGGCGAGCGCCTGCGTCAGGCGGTGCGCAGCGCGCTGCGCGGACCCGGCGGCAGAATCACGATATCGCTGGGCGGCGCGATGGTCGGCGAGGAAGTGCGCTGGCAGGAATGGTTTTCGCTGGCCGACGGAGCGCTGTACCAGGCCAAGAACAAAGGCCGCGACAGTTCGGTGATCGCCGGCCTCGCGGCGCCCGACCGCGAACGGGAAACCCAATCGGCGCCGGAGCAAGTACCCTGATACCCGCCAGACCCACCCGACCACGAGGCAATCGATGAAGAATTTCCTTTCTCCGCCAGCAACGGCAATGCTGGCCGTACTCATGGCCCATTCCTCCAGTTACGCCGCCGAAACCCCCATGAAGAAATTCTCCAGCAACGGCAACACCGTCGCCATTTACACCAGCGCGCAGGGCTCGGAGCAGCGGCTCAGTAAGAGCGGCACGGCCACGCTGCAGCCCGGGCACAAACTGGTCGAGGTGGAAAACTCGATCTTCGTGGACCCCGACAAGCGCTACCAGTCCGTGCTCGGCATCGGCGGCGCCATCACCGATTCCAGCGCCGAAGTGTTCGCCAAACTGGATTCCGCCCGCCAGGCCGAATTCCTCAAGGCCTATTACGACAAGGAGAACGGTATCGGCTATTCCCTGGCGCGCACCACCATCCACAGTTCGGATTTCAGCAGCGCCAGCTATACCTACATCAAGGAAGGCGACAAGACGTTGTCCACTTTCTCCATCGATCACGACCGCAAAGCACGCATCCCGCTGATCAAGCAGGCCATCGCCGCGGCGGGCGGCAAACTGACCCTGTTCGCCAGCCCGTGGAGCGCGCCAGCCTTCATGAAGACCACCAACAATATGCTGAAGGGTGGGGCGCTGCTGCCGGAATACAACGACGCCTGGGCCAAGTATTTCACCAAGTTCATTGCCGCCTACGAGAAGGAGGGCATTCCGATCTGGGGCATCACCGTGCAGAACGAACCGATGGCCACGCAGACTTGGGAATCGATGCTGTACACCGCCGAGGAAGAGCGCGACTTCCTGAAGAACCACCTGGGTCCGACCATGCACAAGGCCGGCTACGCCGACAAGAAGATCGTGGTCTGGGATCATAATCGCGACATGATGGCCTATCGCGCGCGGGTGATCTTCGACGATCCGGAAGCGGCGAAATACGCCTGGGGCATGGGCTTCCACTGGTACGAGACCTGGGCCGGTTTCGAGCCGATGTACCGCAACGTCGCCGCCGTGGCCGAAGCCTATCCGGACAAGCCGCTGCTGCTGACCGAAGCGACGGTGGAGAAATTCGACGCCTCGCGTTATCAGTACTGGCTCAATGCCGAGCGCTACGGTAGCGCCATGATCAACGACCTCAACAACGGCGCGGTGGGCTGGACCGATTGGAACATCCTGCTGGACGAAACCGGCGGCCCGAACCACGTGGGCAATCTGTGCTTCGCGCCGATCCATGCCGATACCAATACCGGCGAACTGATCTATACGCCGAGCTATTACTACATCGGCCATTTCTCCAAGTTCATCCGCCCCAACGCGCGGCGCGTCAGCGCGGCCAGCAGCCGCAGCACGCTGCTGGCCACGTCCTTCCTCAATGAGGACAACAAGCTAGCGACGGTGGTCATGAATCCGACCGACAAGGAGATCGCGTACAACTACTACGTGGGTTCGGACTCGGCGCAGGTGAAGATCCCCGCGCATGCGATCCAGACTCTGGTGCATTGAAGTAGCGTCTGCTCTTCGCCGCTGCCAATTGCGGCGATGGGCGAGGCGGGTCACGCAGCCTGTGGCAGCGGAGGAGCGCCCTCGATCAGCGAATGCCGCGGCAGATCGATGGTGAACACGCAGCCCAAGCCGGGTAGGTTGCGCACGCTCAGCACGCCGCCGTTCGCTTCCACGCTGCGGCGTGCGATCGACAAGCCCAGGCCCAGGCCGCTACGGTCTTCCGCTTCCTGCACGAAAGGAACGAACATGCTTTCGGCGCTGCCCGGCTGTAGGCCGCCGCAATGGTCCTGCACATCAATCAGGATACGGCCGGCCAGGGCATACGCATTCAGGGTCACCTCGCTGTGCGGATGGGTAAACTTGAAGGCGTTCTGCAGTAGGTTGCCCGCTGCCGCCAGCAACAGGTCGCGGTCCACATCCATGGCCAGCGATGGATCCACGTCCGATACGGTCAGCACGCATTCCTTCACCTCCGCTTCCAGCGAAGCGGAGAGCTTGATCTCGGCGATGAAGTCGGCGAGAGAGCAAAGCTGTTGTAACGGTATGCCCGCGGTCATGCGCACTTCGGCCAGCGAACGGTCGATGAGATTGCTCAAGCCCACCAGCGCACGGTCGAGTACGCCGCCGGTGGCGCCGCCCAGGCCCACGTTGCCCTGTTTGATGATGGAAAGCGCCAGCGTGGCGGTGCACAACTGGTTGCGCAACTCATGGGCGAAAAAGCCCAGTCGCTCGTTCAATTCCACCGCCTGCCTGTCGGCGACGGTGAAGTCGCGCTGGTAACCGTATTCGGTCACCGCACTGGCGATGGCGTTGTCCAGGCAGCGGTTGAGCGTGCGGAACTCGTCCACGCCGATGGGTGCGTTGGTTTCCACGGCCAGGTCGGAGATGGATTGGCACAGGTCGCCGTAGTCGTGCACCACTTCTTCGACGGTGAAACCGTGCGCCTGCAATTCCTTGCCGTGCAGGGTCGCCGATTCGCCGATTTCCGAGAGCGCCGGCTTGCCGCCCCCCGAAGGACCGGAGACGCGACGGCTCTGCAGCGGACTGGTGGTCCGCTCCATGATCAGGGTCTTGATCAACTGGTCCAGGAAGATGCTCACGCCATGCGCCAGCTCGTCTTCCGGCACGCCTGGCGGCGCGCGCAGCGCGACTTTGACCCGGCAGCGCGCGATCAACTCGGCCCGGTTGGCGGTGAGGAACTCATGCATCATTCCCCACCATACGCTGTTTGTTGCGGCGCAAGGCGGGCAGGAGACCGGCGGTAGCTTGACCACTGGCCAAGAGCTCCGCAAAGCCGGCCCAACGGGCCGGAAAGCCATGTAGAGACGCACTTGTGGTCCGACTTCGACGAGCTGGGCGGGCATCTTCGGAAAGTCGCTGACGGACGATCGGCGCCGCATTCCGCGCGAATGGCGCTGATGCGCTTAACGTCCGGCGTGTGGCCAGGTGAACGAGCCATGCAGCATCCGCGTCGATCTCGCGGTGCAAATCGAGATAGCTCGGCGCCTGCCTGCATCCACTTGTGATGCCGTGCGCATTTTGCCGCGATGCGCATCGGCAATGCCGCTTTTTCACGCGATCCGGGAAAAATCTTGGGCACAATCGTGTGGTCGTACAACGGAGTCCACCATGTCCGAACGCGAGCGACGCAGTTCGATCATTCAGGAAGATACATCCGAGTTGAAGAAAGGGCTGACGCCGCAACAGCTAGCGACGCTGCACACGATGGAGCAATTCCATTGGAGATTGCGTTTCGTGCGTCGCCCGATGTTCATGGCGCCGATCCCGATCGTGTTCCACCGCGATGGCGTGCGTTTCGCCGTGCTGGAAGCTGATGGCACCATCAACGAGAATCCAGGTTTCAAGATCCGGCCGTAAGCACTGGGCGGGTACCTTTCCCTCTCGATCGCTGCCGACGCTAGAGATCGCTGTACTTCCTGATGCTTCCCTTCGAGCGGTCCACCGGATATTTCTCCGCGTTGAGCCCGATCTTGCGCCAGGCCGCCTCCATCACATCGATCTGCAGCTTGTCCGACAGCTGCAACAGGTAGAGCAATACATCGGCGATCTCCTCGCCGACTTGCACGCGCTTGTCGTCCGGCAACGTACGGCTTTGCTCTTCGGTGAGCCATTGGAAGTGTTCCAGCAACTCGGCCGCTTCCACGGCGAGGGCTGAAGCCAGGTTCTTCGGCGTATGGAACTGTCCCCACTCCCGTTCTTGCGCGAACGCGCGTTGGGCGGCTTGCAGTTCGTCCAGGTTCCGGCTCATGGGTCGACTCGATCCTTGCGTTGGGTCGCATCGTAAATCAGCAGCCCGGTCCATGCCCGCGATCTGTTCCGGTGCGACCGCCATAGGCGCCGATACTTCCTATTGCTCGGTTCGCAATGCCTCGATCAGTCGCGCCATGTTCTCGATATAAGTGCCGGTGGAAATCCCGATCGCCGGCTTGTCGGCCAGGTAGGGGCTGGTGTCGCTATCGTCGCCTGCGCGGGTGGTGCCGAAATCGCCCTCGGGCGGCACCGCCGGGCCGTCGCCACGGTAGGGATGGCTGGTCGCGAGCAACGGGGTAGGCCAGTAACCCTCCGCGTTCAGGCCCTGCACCAGTTGCACGGCGGTCTTGCCGCCGGCAGTGAGGTTCAGGTCGGACACTTCGCCGATCTTCTGCATGAAATAACGCGGCAGCGGGCCCCGGGCCTCGGCTTTGAGGATCGAATCGCGCGTAGCTTGCGCAGGATCCATCGCGGCCAGTTCCGTGTATTCGTCGCGCAGTCCTTGCAGATCGATAGCGCGCGTCTGTCCGTAGTGGCCGATCACATGCGCTGGATCGTGGTCGACGTAGTACTCGCCATTGACCACGTTCGAGCCGCGCCGGTGCACATACAGCGGACGGTTGCTGCCGATTTCGATGTAAGTGGGGAACGCGCGGCCATGCTCGATCTTGTCGTCGGGCAAGCGCACCGATTGCAGCCAGTCCAGTGCCTCGGGAATACGCGCGAGGAAACGCCGGTCGCCGGTTTCGCGATAGAAGGCCATCAGCGCGCGCACGTTGTCGGCGGTGGTATGCGTGACCAGGGCTTTGGGTTCGTAGGTGCGGGCGGCGGCGGGCTTCAGATCCAGCGTGTGCTGCAGACCCCAGCCCGCTTGCGGCGCGGATTGCTGGGTCTTGACGTAGATGTCCATCGCGCGGGCGATGGAACCGGGGATGCGTTCGTCGCCCAGCAGCTTGTAGGCGAGCAGCAGGAACTCGATGTTCTTGCGCGCCACATCGTCGTTGAAAGTGAGGTAGCCGGTGTAGTCCTGGTGGCCATGGTGGACATAGGGCTTCTGCACCGGCCAGCGTTGCGGCCAGCCGCCGTTGCCGTACTGGCTGGCGAGCACGAAATCCAGGCTGCGGCGCGCGGCGCCCAGATAGCGCGGATCGCGGCCGGCCTCGGCCATACGCAGGATCAGCTGCATGGTTTCGCCGGTGCCGTCGTCATCGAAAGTGGCGTTGTCCCAGTCGTGCTGGAACTCCTCCATGCGCCATGCGTTCTTGCCGACGGTGGAGTACCACTTGGCGGTGGCTTCCGGACCATCGAAATCGATGAAGTAATTCCAGCCGCCTCTGGGCTTCTCGCCGCGCAGCAACGCGTCGGTGGCTGCGGCCGCTGCGCGGTAGTAGGTATCGTCGCCGGTCGCATGCCAGGCATCGAGGAACAGATGGCCCATGGTCGCGGTGCCGGGAGGCTGCACCCAGATCATCGATGGGGTCGCTTCTAGCTCGCCCCAGCGGCGCGAGAAATCCGGCAGGTACGACCACACATAACCTCCCTGCGTGGACACCCTGTCGACCATGAACTCGGTCGCCCGCTTCATCGTCGCTCGGATCGTGTCGGCGTCGGGCGCGAGAGATGCGTCAGGCGTCTTCGCTTCTTTCGCAGACACATCGTGCGAGAGGGCGAGCAACGGGGTTCCGGCCAGCGCCAGGATCGAAACGACCATCGCAGCAAGGAGACGTAGTGGGGAACGTACGGGCATGGCGATCGTGTTCCTTGCGGCGTGTTTGCCGAGTGCGATCTTGCCGGCTTGTACGGACACGTCAAGCGCTGGTTTCTTCGTCGTCGGCGTTGTCCCGAGACATTCCGATTCGGCGCAAGCGCACTCCGGCTCCGGAAAAAAGAAGCCCCGCATCGCGGGGCTTCTCTGCATCGATCGGGGCATTCTCGGACTACATCACGTCCGGTTCGCTGAAGGCCTCGATCTCGCCGGCGAACTCGTTGATCGGGATGCAGCTGCAGAACACGTTCTTGTCGCCGTGCACGTTGTCCACACGCGCGACCGGAGACCAGTATTTCTGCAACTTCAACGTGGCCAGTGGGAACGCCGCCAGTTCGCGTGGGTAGGCGTGCGTCCACTCGCTGGCCATGACCATGGTCGCGGTATGCGGCGCGTGCTTGAGCGGGTTGTCTTCGCGGTCCAGGCGGCCGTCTTCCACCGCACGGATCTCGTCGCGGATCGCGATCATGGCGTCGATGAAACGGTCGAGCTCGTGCTGCGATTCGCTTTCGGTCGGTTCCACCATCAGCGTGCCGGCGACCGGGAAGCTCAAGGTCGGCGCATGGAAGCCGAAATCGATCAGGCGCTTGGCCACATCCTCGGCGCCGATGCCGGTGGCGTCCTTGAGCGGGCGTAGATCCAGGATGCATTCGTGCGCCACCAGCCCATTGCGGCCGGTGTACAGCGTCTCGTAATGCGGCGCGAGCTTGCGGGCGATGTAGTTGGCGTTGAGCAAGGCGACCTGGGTGGCCTTGCGCAGGCCGGCCGTGCCCATCAGGGTGATATACATCCACGAGATCGGCAGGATCGAAGCAGAACCGAAGCTCGCCGCGCTGACCATGCCCACATCGCCTTCGCTGCCCAAGGTGCGCGGCAGGAACGGCGCCAGATGCGACTTCACCGCGCACGGACCCACGCCGGGGCCACCGCCGCCATGTGGAATGCAGAAGGTCTTGTGCAGGTTGAGGTGGGAGACGTCCGAACCCCACTTGCCCGGCTTGGCCACGCCGACCAGTGCGTTCATGTTGGCGCCATCGGTGTATACCTGGCCGCCGTGCGCATGCACGATTTCGCAGATGGCGACGATGTCCTCTTCGAACACGCCGTGCGTGGACGGGTAGGTGATCATCAGCGCGGCAAGACGGTTGGAATATTTCTCCGCCTGCTTGCGGATGTCTTCGACGTCGACATTACCGTTGGCGTCGCACTTGGTCACCACCACCTGCATGCCGCACATCTGCGCGGAAGCGGGATTGGTGCCGTGCGCGGACTCGGGGATCAGGCAGATGTCGCGGTGGCCTTCGTTGCGCGAGCGGTGGTAGGCGCGGATCGCCAGCAGGCCGGCGTATTCGCCCTGCGCGCCGGAGTTGGGCTGCAGGCTGACCGCGTCGTAGCCGGTGCATTCCACCAGCATGGCTTCCAGTTCGTCGATCAGCTGCTTGTAGCCAGCGGTCTGGGTGGCCGGCGCGAGCGGATGGAGGTTGCCGAACTCCGGCCAGGTGACCGGGATCATTTCCGCCGTGGCGTTGAGCTTCATGGTGCAGGAACCCAGCGGGATCATGGTGCGATCCATGGCCAGGTCCTTGTCCGCCAGCGAACGCATGTAGCGCAGCATTTCGTGTTCGCTGTGATGGGTGTTGAACACGGGGTGGGTCAGGAAGGCGCTGGTGCGCAGCAACGAAGCGGGCAGGGTGTCCTGGGTCTTCGCATCCAGCGCGTCGATGTCGGCGAGGGTGGCGCCGAACAGCTTCGCCAGCGCGACGATGTCTTCGCGCGTAGTGGTCTCATCCAGGCTGATGCCGACGCTGCCGGCATCGATGGGGCGCAGGTTGACGCGCGCGGCGGCGGCCTTGGCATGCAGTGCCGCGGCGTCGACGCCGGTGATGTGCAGGGTGTCGAAGAAATTGTCGCCCACCTCTACGCCGGCATCGCGCAGCGCGGAAGCCAGCAGTGTCGCCAGCCGGTGCGTGCGACGGGCGATGCGGGTCAAGCCTTCCGGGCCATGGTAGACCGCGTACATGCTGGCCATCACCGCGAGCAATACCTGCGCGGTGCAGATGTTGGAAGTGGCCTTCTCGCGGCGGATGTGCTGCTCGCGCGTCTGCAGGGTAAGGCGATAGGCGGGCTTGCCTTCGGCATCCACCGATACACCGATCAAGCGGCCAGGCATGGAGCGCTTGTACGCGTCGCGGCAGGCCATGAAGGCGGCGTGCGGCCCGCCGAAACCGTAGGGCACGCCGAAACGCTGGCTGTTGCCGACCACGATGTCCGCACCCCATTCGCCGGGCGACTTGACCAGGGTCAGCGCCAGCAGATCGGCGGCGACGGCGACGATGCCGTTGCGCGCATGCACGGCGTCGGCCAATGCCTGGTGGTCGCCGATGCGACCGAAGGTGTCCGGGTATTGCAGCAGCACGCCGTAGCTGTCCAGCGTGAGCGCTTCGCTGTCGTCGCCGACATGCAGTTCGATGCCCATCGGCTCGGCGCGCGTGCGCAGGACTTCCAGCGTCTGCGGGTGCACGTTGTTGGAGACGAAGAACACGTTCGATTTCGATTTGGCCGAACGCTTGGCCAGAGTCATCGCTTCGGCGGCGGCGGTGGCTTCGTCCAGCAGCGACGCGTTGGCGATTTCCATGCCGGTGAGGTCGGCGACCAGGGTCTGGAAGTTGATCAGCGCTTCCATGCGTCCCTGCGAGATTTCCGCCTGATAGGGCGTGTAGGCCGTATACCAGGCTGGGTTCTCCAGGATGTTGCGCAGGATGACGTTCGGCGTATGTGTGCCGTAATAACCTTGGCCGATAAAGCTGCGGAAGACTTCGTTGCGGTCGGCGATAAGGCGGATCTTAGCCAGCGCCTCGACCTCGGTGATCGCTTCGGGCAGAGCGAGCGGCGCAGGCGACTTGATGTTACCTGGCACGATGGCGTCGGTCATGCCGTCCAGCGAATCGTGGCCGATGACCTGCAGCATGTGCGCGATCTCGGCGTCGTTGGGGCCGATGTGGCGTTCGACGAAGGCGGAATGGTGTTCCAGTTCAAGCAAGCTGAGGTCGCGCAGGGAGGGCGAGGGTGTCTTTGACATGGCGGGGACGTCCGTAGGGCACGCGCGAAGCCGCACGTGGGGCGCCCCTCTGTCCTTTTGCCTGAGAGTTTGGAAGCGACGACGGCAATTGCCGTTTTTCCGTCCTGCTTCTTGCCCCTTCGGCGCCGGCATTCTGCCGATCTCTCCAGAGTGTGTGCACGCGGCGGTCACTAGCCTGAGCGATTACGGGCGTTGCGCCTTCGGCAGCGGGCCTACCTGTTCCAGGCTGGTCCGCTTCTCCCACTGCGTGCTGCGAGGGAATTATAGCCTTTGGCCCGACGAGATGAGCATGGAAAGGTCGCAAATCCGGCCAGATGCAAGGGATTGGCTTAAAATGAATAGCCGAAACCATAGCGATACGACATGACCCAGCCGGTCGAGCCCCGCCATACGCCCCACATCGAACTCGTCGAGGCGCCGATCACGATGACGGCAGCGTCGGAATTCCCTGCGTCGGCTGAGACTTCGATCGTCGTACGTTTGTTGGGCGTACTCAAGCGCGAACCGGTGCTGTTCGTGACCATCGCTTACGTTTTCGTCTCGATCCTCGGCCTGTGGTCGAGCTATTGGTTCTTCCGTAGGTTCAACATCCCGATACTCCAATATCTGCAGAGCAGCGATTTTTTCGTTGCCGGACTACGCCGCCCGGAGCTCTTCGTGCTCCTGGGAATAAGTCTGATAGGGCTGTGGTTGAGCGCTTGGCCGATGCGGTGGACGGAGCGCAATGTCGAACGCGCCGCCGAATACCGGCGCAAGTACTGGTGGGGGAAGTTGTTCTTTCCGGATAGCCGGAGCTGGCTCAGTTTCTGGGGCGTTCGCAGCGAAACCTTGCTGCTGGGAGGGTTCCTACTCCTCGCGGTCCATCTGGCGTATTCGCATAGCACCACTTCGGCAGTTGCGATCCTGAAAGGCAAGGACAAGGGCCACCTTGTGAAAGTTCGTCTTTCCACCGGCGAAACCCTGCCAGCCGAGGCATCGTTGCTGGGAACCACCAGTGCTTTCGTCTTCTTGTGGTGGTCCGCGACGAACCAGGTAGAAATAGTGCCGATCGAGTCGATATCCAGGATCGAGTCGATCGACACACCTTCGCTGCCCTCGGCACTTCAACGGCCGGCACCCGCGACAAAGGCTCCGCGGTGAAGTCCAGCGTTTCCACCCGCCGCCTCACCTGGCTGCTCGCCGGTTTGTCCATGCTCGGCCCGTTCTGCATCGACACCATCTTCCCCGCATTCCTGCAGATGGGCGCGCAGCTCAATGCGGGGCCGCTGGCGATCCAGCAGACCATCAGCGTCTACCTGGTCGCCTATGCGGCCATGAGCATCGTGCATGGGCCGTTGTCCGATGCGATCGGCAGGCGCTCGGTGATTATCGGCGGAATGGTGGTCTTCACGCTGGCTTCGGTCGGCTGCGCATTGGCCAAGGATCTGCCGACGCTGCTGATGTTCCGTGCCATGCAGGGTTTGTCCGCCGGTGCGGGACAGATCGTGGGACGCGCCGCGATACGCGATCTCTTCCACGGCGACGATGCGCAACGGCTGATGAGCCAAGTGTCGATGCTGTTCGGCATCGCACCGGCCATCGCGCCCATCGTCGGAGGCTGGATACTGGGTTGGGGTCAGTGGCCGGTGATTTTCTGGTTCCTGACTGCGTTCTCGGCGGTGCTGCTGCTGGCTACCTGGTTCTGGTTCCCGGAGACCAATCCCGCTTCCGCGCGCGCGCCGTTGGTCGCGCGCCATTTGGTGCGCGACTACGCGGCGATCTTCCTCAATCCGCGTTTCCAGCGATTGGCGGCGGCCGGCGCGTTCAACTTCGCCGGCATGTTCCTGTATATCGCCTCGGCGCCGGTATTTGTGATGCAGCATCTGCACCTGGGCGAGCGCGATTTCGCCTGGCTGTTCATCCCGACCATCGGCGGCATGGTGGTGGGTTCCTACCTGTCCGGCCGTGCTGCGGGACGCATGGATGGCGATCGGCTGACCGCGATCGGGTTCGCTGTGGGTGGCATCGGCGCGCTGTTGCACATCACCTACGCCGCGTTCGCCGATCCGTTCACCATTCCATGGGCGGTACTGCCGCTATTCCTGACCGGTGTGGGCGTGGCGCTGGTGTTCCCGATCCTGACCCTGGCGATCCTCGACATGTACCCGCGCCACCGCGGCTCTTCTTCCTCTCTGCAGGCCTTTACCAGCCTGGTGGTGGCGGCTTTGGTGTCCGGCGCGATGTCGCCCTGGCTCAGCCACAATCCCTTTCATCTGGCCCTGGGCAGCGCCTCATTGACCCTGCTCGGCTGGATCTTCTGGCGCTGGGAGCGCAATGTCTGCAAGCGGCTGCCGGCGTGCCCGCAGGAGATCGTCGCGGTGGAACCTCCCAACCAGCTTTGACGTACCGTCCGCAGCTATCGCCGCCGCCGTATCCCTACTTCATTCCCCGCAAGCGAATCCATGTCAATCAACTCCAAGGTCAAGCGCGAGGCGAAGAAGCGCAACACCGCCAAGGCGCGTACCGGCAATCCCACCGCGACTCCGATCGAGCCGCACGCCGAGTTGCGGGACCAGGAAGGGCAACTGCTGGCCGGCATAGTGCGCCGCGATGGCGAATGGGTGTTGGGCATGGGCGGACAGATCGCCGGCGGCTCGGAAAGCGCGGCGCAGGTGCTGGCCTTGATCAAGCGCGCCGCCAGGCTCCACGAAGCGCATGGCACGCCGGTGCGGCTGAAATATTCGGATGCGCTGAAGGACGCCGCGCTACGCGAAGTGGAGGCGAACGGCAGCAGCTTCGAACAATTCGAGGCGCAGTTGGAGTCGAGCATGGCGGCGACCAAGCCCTAGGCCTGCGACATCGCACGATCGACCCATTCTGTCGGTCGTGCGAACCGGATCGCCGCAGGCGGACGACGGGGGTATTGGAATCAGCGTTCTAGCCGGTCCGTGCGTGCGCGGCGACGAATTATCCTGTCTGCCGGGACTGTCTGCGCTGCTGACGTGGCCGGTTTAGCGGCCGCTGCAGGACTAGCGCCGGCATGAGTCAGGGGATGCGAGCCGTTCAGGCGTATCGGAGTGGCGGATGGCGGCGACAGCCATTGGCTGATGTTCGGAAAGACCACGTCGAAGCGCGAGTAGTAATCGCGATTGCCTGCGTTGCCCAATGCGCCGCTGTTGGCGCACGAGGCGCTGCCTCCATACAGCCCCCCCCGCAGACGGTAACCACCAGGATCGGTGGTGAAGAGGCCGGAGCCGCTACTGCCGCCTTCCGTCGTGCCGCTGAGCCAGCCCACGGCGACCTGACTTGCATCGGCGGAGACTTGTTGGCCTAAGGAAACCTTCTTGGCATCGCCGCTAGGGTGATGGATGCCGATGATGTTGCTGGAAGCGGCAAGTACAGCCGAATCCCAGCCGGAGAATTCCGAGTCGGCGGGCGGGGCATTCTTGAGCCGTAGGAGCATGCCGTCGGTATTCGCGTTCGAATAAAGATAGTCCGAACCGCCCGCCAACAGCACCTTGGCGGCCTGCACGCCGCTACCGCAGGAGGTCGCTTCGTACTTCCAATAGGTATTGAGGCTATTGGCCACGGTCTGGAAATTCTGCACCGGGACTCCATCGGAGCCGCCAGCAAAGCAGTGATTGGCCGAGTAGAAATAGGGAATCTGAGTAGCGGCCACCGTATCCGCAAGTAGCGTGCCGGTACAGATGTAACTCACGCCGGTGCTGTAGGTGAAGAGCATATGCGCGACGGCGTTCTTGGCACTGACGAAATTGGGCCCCAGTTCGACCACACGACAGGCCGTGTCCACGTTGCAGCTCCCCGATTCGCCGATCTTCTGGATGATCTTGAAATCGTTGCGGCTGTTGGCCAGCAGATGCGAAAGCTCCGGAGCCTGTAGCTTCGCCGCACCGCGAGGCACTCGGGCGGGTAAGTAGATTTCGACGATTTGCCGCTCGCCATCGGTTCCTGGCGTCCAGAAAATCCCACGCGTGTTGGCCAGCTCGCGAACCTCCCCGCCAGTCATCATCGCAACAACATGCGATGGGTCGTCCGAGCCGGCGAAGCGCAATTCGACGCGCGGATCCAGCGCGCCCACTTGTAGGCCGACGCGAATGCCCAGCGCCACCGGCGAACCGATTTCGATACGGGCGACCGAACTGCCATCGGGCATGGCGATCCACTTCAGCGCTTGCAAAGTACGTGCCTCGCCTTCGCTGGACGCAAGACGGCCGATGCCGATTTGAGCGGGCTTCATTCGGCGGCTGGCGTTGTACTGCTCCACTTTCAGAATCTTGGCAATCGGCATTTCCCGGTATTGCAGATGCGTCACCAGCTTGGTGGGGTACGCGTCGGCGCGCCAGCGTGGCGTTACCAGCACCGGAGCGGTCCTGCTGCGCTCGCTAGGGACACTCTCTGCGGCGGATGCCGGTGATATCCGGCAAGTCATGGCACAGGCAGCCGTAAAAACGGCGGCGAAAAGAAAACGGTTCGAATTCATCGGCAGGTCCCTTCCAGCAGGAATGCTCTTTTTCGGAAACGCACAGGTACGCGCCAAGCTCAATTTAGCAGCTGCGGACTGCAACAAGAAGGCCGGCAAACGCCGGCCTTCTTGCGCCACTCCCTGAATGATTCAGCCTTTCCCAGTGGTTGGCGTGGGTGCGGCCGATGCGGCAGCCGGCGCCGGCCAGCCGCAGGTCTTGCCCTCGTTCTGCTGCTTCAGCCACGTCTGCAGCGGTCCGAAATATTCCAGCACCGCGCCGGCATCGGCCTTGTCGCTGCCGGTCAGCTCCTTCAGCGTGGCCTGCCAGGGCTGGCTGGAGCCTTTTTCCAGCATCGCCCAGAACTTCTGACCGGCCACCTTGTTGCCGTAGAAGGTGCAGTCGTACAGCGGACCCTTGTAGCCCGACGCGTCGCATAGGCCCTTGTAAAACTGGAACTGCAGGATATGCGAGAGGAAATAACGGGTGTACGGGGTATTACCCGGCACATGGTACTTGGCACCTGGATCGAAGAATTCCTCGCCGCGCGGCGTTGCCGGACCTACGCCCTGGTACTTGGCCTTCAGTTCCCACCAGGCCTGGTTGTAATGATCGGGCTTGATGGAGCCGTCGAACACGCCCCAGCGCCAGCGGTCGATCATCAGGCCGAACGGCAGGAACGACACTTTCGCCAATGCCATGCGCATCTGCGAATTGATCAACGCCTCGTTGCCCTGCTGCGGCGTGTCTACCATGCCGATCGAGTTGAGGTACTTGGGCGTCATCGCCAACACCATGGTGTCGCCAATGGCTTCATGGAAGCCGTCGTTGGCGCCGCCCTGGAATAGCGGCGGCTGTTTGTTGTAGGCCAGGTCGTAATAGATATGGCCGAGTTCGTGGTAGATGGTGGTGAAGTCTTCCTCGTTGGGCTTGATGCACATCTTGGTGCGCACGTCGCCGGCCATGTTCATGTCCCAGGCGCTGGCATGGCAGACCACGTCCCGGTCCAGCGGCTTGATGAACTGGGTTTTGGTCCAGTAGCTTTCCGGCAGCTTGGGCATGCCCAGCGAGGTATAGAAGTCCTGGGCACGTTCGGTCATTTGCTTAGCCACCTCCAGCTGCGCGGCGCGCTCGGCGGCGAACTGTTTGTCGGCGGTGGGCGCCGCGCCGGCCTTGGCCAGTTCGCGCGCGTAGTCGGCCTGGTATTCCTTCTCCAGCGCACTGGTGATGTCCAGGCTGCCGACACCCTTGTAGGGTTCCAGCATGTCCCACAGATTGCCCCAGTCCTGCTGCCACATATTGCCCAATAGGTGCGCCGGCAGCAGGCCGTTGACCTGGCCTTTATCGTTGCCGTATTGCGCTTCCAGTTTGGTGCGCGTGTAGCAGTGCAGCTGTTCGTACAGCGGCTTGACCTGTCCCCACAGTCGATCGGTTTCGGCGGCGATTTCGACGGGGGTCATGTCGTAGCCGCTGCGCCACATTTCGCCGGTATCGGCGAAGCCCATTTCTTTGGCGCCTTCGTTGACCAGTTCGGCGAAGCGCGTGTAGTCCTTGCGCATCGGCTGGGCGATGGTGTGCCAGCCCTGCCAGGCGTCCAGCTGTTTGTCGTAGTCGCGGCTGCTGCGCAACACGTCCTCCAGTTCGCCCAGCTGCCGGCACTGCTTGGCGGCGCCTTCCCCGGTGCAGTAACTGCCGGAGCCGTACATGCCTTCCATCTTGGTCGCGATCTGGGTCAGCTCGGTGAGCTTGGCCGGATCCTTGGGCGCGGGCATGGCTGTCATCAGTTTCAGCAACTGGATGGAACGCGCAGTGTCCGGAGTCATTTTTTGGCCTTCGAACTTCCTGGCCTGTTCGATCCAGCCGTTGAGCTGGGTGAGATAGCGCTCGTTGGCCTTGGCTGCCAGCATCTGGCTGTCGTCGTTGATATAGGTAGAAGACAGCCACTGTGCCGAGTTGATCTCCGGATAGAGCTTGCGGTATTCGTCGTTCACCCGGGCTATGAACTCGTCAGCCGTTTCTCCTTTGGCCGCGGCGGGCGCCGCGGTCGTGGCCGGTTCGGCGGGTTCTTTCTTGCAGCCGGAAAGCGAAATCGCGCTCGCGCCGATGGCGAGCGCGAGCAGGAGGTGGCGTTGCTTCACAGGAAGTCCTTGGCGGCGGCGACGAGCGCTGGAACGCGAAGGCTAGTGAAGCGGGGGAGTTACTGCAAGTTCGCCCCGTCCTGCAGCGCGGCGCGAATGCGCTCGCGCAGGCGCTGAGCGCGGCGCGCCACCTTGCGGTGCATCAGGCGCTTGGACCAGCGCGAAAAGGGCAGAATTTCCTTGCCGTTTAATACGGACTTGGCGTCGACGCAGATCAGTTCGACCCGGTCGGCATACGGGACTACTACGAAATTGCCCGCATTGAGGTCGAACAAAGGGACGTCGTTGTCCAGCAACCAGACTTCGAAGGAACCCACCGCGGCGCATAGGCTTGCGGCCGGATAGCCTGGGTCCACGAACAGGTGATGGTAAAGACTGCGCGCGGGGCTGCTGTCTTCGAGCAGCACGCAATCGCAACGCAATGCCGTGCCCTGCGGCATGTCGACCAAGCCATGGCAGGCAGCCAGCCGTCCTTCGGTGCCAGCTCCCAGACGCGCTCGCAGCTCGCGGTAGGCGCTGAGTTCCGTCTCGTTTTCGCCGAGCCGGGAGAAATGGCGCGCCAGCCAGCGGCGCGCGCTTTGTCGCGCGCCTACTCGCGTGCGTTCGGCCGGTGGCAGCTCGAATTTCAGGCACTGCGCAGGATCGCCGGGGTCACGGGCGCACAAGCGGTTGGCACCGCGCGAAATGACCTCCAGGCCTTGCCAGTTGTTTGTGCCGGTGTGGGGGGGCGGAAGCATCCCGCAATTTTGCCTGACAAAACCCGCCATTGAGCAGTGACGAATTAATTCCTGCAAAAAATGAACCGTCATCCCAGCGAAAGCTGGGATCCACCTTGATCTTCGACTTGGCGCATAAAGCAAAAGGCAAAATGGATCCCAGCTTGACCAGCCATTTGGCTGTTGAAAGCCGCTGGGATGACGATTCACTTCAAGCTGTGCTTCCGACTTTGCAAAGGTCGCAATGCTCCCGGTCTGACAGCAAGCCTCGCTCTATCAGCCATGCCTGCGCATCCTCAGCGTCCTTCTCGAACCACGCTTTTGTCGATCCCAGACGGAACGAATAACCCCATGCATCCATGTCGGCCATCAACCGTTCGCTACCGACACTAGGCAAATCATCCGCAAGCACGATCTGCAGGTAGCAGGTGGCGTCTTCCTCTATATCCGAATCGGTGGCGTCGGTGTGCACCTGCTCGCGACGTTCGGGCGGCAATACGATGAGGTGGCAGGCTTCGTGCAGTAGGGAATGCACCGGCGTGTCGCCGCGCGCATACACGGTGCTGCCGATCACGCCGGCCTCCGGATCGCCCCAGAAGCTGCCGGGAATGGGAAGTCCGTCTTCGACCGTCTGCAAGCGCAAGTCGTGGCGGGCGAGCAGGGCAGCGAGATCGTCGAACGGCAGGTCGGCGACCCGCAACACATCGGGATGAGGGGCGACGATGGCAATAGCGGGAATCATAGGGACTTTTGTAGGAGCGCCCTGGGCGCGAGTCTTCGGCTGCAAATCGCCAAGCGCTCGTACCCAGGGCGCTCCCTGCAGAATTCAGGCGCTACCTTCCTGCAACGACACCGAGATATCCAGCACGTCGTGTTCGCCTTCCTTGATCAGTTTCACGTTGACCGCATCGGCATCCACGTTGACGTACTTCTTGATCACTTCCAGCAGTTCGCGCTGCAGCATGGGCAAATAATCCGGGCCGCCTCGGGTAGTGCGTTCCTGCGCCACGATAATGCGTAGGCGGTCCCTGGCGATCGAGGCGGTTTCTTTCTTCGGCTTGAGGAAATCGAACAGTCCCATGCTCAACCTCCGAACAGCTTGTTGAAGAAACCCTTCTTCTCCACGGTGGTGAAGCGTAGCGGACGTTCTTCGCCCAACAGCCTGCCCACGGCGTCGTCGTAGGCCTGGCCGGCGGTGGACTCCAGTTCCAGAATGACCGGTTCGCCCTTGTTGGAGGCGTTGAGGACGTCTCCCGATTCGGGGATCACGCCGATCGTCTTCAGACCCAGCACTTCCTCGACATCCTTGATACTCAGCATTTCGCCGCCTTCCACGCGCGAGGGGCTGTAGCGGGTCAGCAGCAGATAGGGCTTGAGCGTTTCGCCGTTTTCGGCCTTGCGGGTCTTGGAATCCAGTAGGCCCAGGATGCGGTCGGAGTCGCGCACGCTGGAGACTTCGGGGTTCACCACCACCACCGCCGTATCGGCGAAATACATGGCCAGGTAGGCGCCTTTCTCGATGCCGGCCGGCGAATCGCAGACCACGTAGTCGAAGCCGTCGGCTTCCAGATCCTTCAACACTTTTTCCACGCCTTCTTTGGTCAGCGCATCCTTGTCGCGGGTCTGCGAGGCGGCGAGGATGAACAGCGTATCGAAGCGCTTGTCCTTGATCAGCGCCTGCTTCAGCGTGGCTTCGCCATGAGTGACATTGACGAAGTCGTACACCACCCGACGCTCGCAGCCCATGATCAGGTCAAGGTTGCGCAGGCCGACGTCGAAGTCGATGACCGCGACCTTCTTGCCGCGACGCGCCAGACCGCAGGCGATGCTGGCGCTGGTGGTGGTCTTGCCAACGCCGCCCTTGCCGGAAGTGACAACGATAATTTCAGCCAATGGTGTATCTCCTGCTTGTACGTTCGGGGGAATGCTTCTTCAGAGGGTCGGTCTGCGTCTGAGCGCGGAGCGAGGTCACTGGGCGGCAATCATGAGTTGGTCTTGCTTGTCCGGGCCGTGTTCCAGCCAGACTTGCACGGGTTTGCCGCGCAGTTCCTTGGGTACGTCTTCCAGCACTTTGTAGTGGCCGGCGATCGCCACGAGTTCGGCATGGAACTCGCGGCAGAAGATGCGTGCATCGGTGTTGCCCTGCGCGCCGGCCAGCGCGCGGCCACGCAAGCTGCCGTAGATGTGGATGGAACCGTCGGAAATGACTTCGGCGCCCGCGCCGACCGTACTGAGCACGGTGAGGTCGCGGTTCTCCGCATACAGCTGCTGGCCGGAACGCACTGGCGTTTTCTGCACCAGCCCGGGACTGCTCGCATTAGCGGCAGGCGCTTTCGCGGTCTTTGCGGGAGCGGCCTCGGCGCTTTCCCGGCGAGCAGGCGGCGCGGCAGAGGTTGTGGGTGCGGCGGCTCCGACAGGTTCGTATTGCGCACGGAACTTCGCCAGCAGCGGCAATCCCAGCTGTTCGGCCAGTTGTTCGGTTTCGCGCGTGCCGTAGGAAAGGCCGACTGGCAGCACGCCCGCTCCGCGCAGCCCCTCCAGTAAGGCCTGGGCGGTGGCGACGTCGGGCATTTGCGCCAGTCCGCCGAAATCGATGATGACCGGGGCGCGGCCGAACAGCTTGGGCGCGCGGTCGACGCGTTCGCGCATTTCGCGCGACAGCTGGGCCACGTCCAGGGTACGTACGCGCAGGTTGGCGATGCCGACCTGGCCGATCTTGAGTTCGCCGGCCTGTTCGTAATCCAGGTTCGCCGAGGTCGTGCTCATGGACTCATGCTCATGTAGACCATGCTCATGTTCCGGTGGACCTTTCCGCCGCCGCCGCGATCAGACGGCTACGCGCCCAGGGCAGGTCGGGGAGCGCATCGCCGTAGGTCTCGCGCACCCACGGATAGCTGCACAGTTCCTTCATCAGCATGCTGGCGCGCACGCCGGCATCGGGCATCTGGGTCTGGCCGACTTCCTTGAAACCGAAGCTGCCATGGAACAGCAGGGCCGGGTCGGCGCCGTGGTCCAGGAATACCTCGCAGGCCAGCTGCGGGTACCTCAACTCGGCGTAACTCTGCACATCGGCATAAAACGCACGGCCGACGCCACCGCCGCGGCGGCGGCTGGCCACCACGATGCGGTCGATGTAGAAGAACTTCGGATAGCGTTCGCGGAACCAGGCGAAGTTGCTGCTGTCGTGATCGGAATCGGCCCCGAAACCGACCAGGAAGCCAGCCAGGTTGCCGTCGCGCTCGGCGACGCGGAAATATTCGGCCTGCTCATGGAAACGGTGCAGCCTGGCCGAATCCAGCGGCAGGATCGCCAGTCCGGCGTTGTTGTTCAGGGCTAGGACGGAATCCAGCTCGTGCTCGCGCACGTCGCGGATGACAATCGACATTCAGCTCGCTCCGGGGAGATGGTACGGGTGGCCGCGAGCCACCGGCCCGGATTATCGCATGCGCGGCAAGGTGCGGGGCGACTGTGAGAGCGCAGGCATGACTTTCGGTCAGGGTGGGCGCCGGGCAATCGGCCTAAGATGGATGGATGTTGAATCGCCTCAGCCACACCCGCCTCCTGCGTGCAGCCGGTCTGTACACATGGGCGCTGGTGGGTATCCCGATCATTCTGAACATTTGGTTCCTGCCGCCTTCGCGTGGCGTGGACGAGACGGCCGGGCTGGGCGTCAACGTGCCCATGACGGTCGTTTCCTATCTCGCTTTCGGGCTCTGCTACTGGCTGGCCACCCGTTCGCTGGGTTCCCGGGACGCCGTGGCTTCGACCCGCGGCAATTTCGTCCTGCTGCTGGTGCTGACTACCGCGGCGGTGGCCGTGGGTTATTTCACCCAGACCGGGCTGAGCGCGATGCTGCTGCTGGTCATGGCGGGCGTGCTGCCCTGGATACTCAGCCTGCGGGCGGCGGTGGCGTGGTTGCTGATGGCCCATATCCCGCTGGTGCCGTCGTTCATGGCCCGCGACGATTTCAGCTTCTGGGATGCGCTGTTCCAGTCGACTTTCTACGTGGGATTCTCCGCCTTCGTGCTGGTCACCGCGTACGTGGCGCGTCAGCAGGCGCAGGCACGGGACGAACAGCGCCGGCTCAATGCGGAACTGCGCGCCACCCGCATGCTGCTGGCCGAAAGCGCCCGGGTCAACGAACGCACCCGCATTTCCCGCGAACTGCACGACTTGCTGGGTCATCATCTGACCGCGCTCAGCCTGAATCTGGAAGTCGCCGGCCATATGACCGAAGGCCGCGCGCTGGAGCACGTCAAGCAAGCTCATGCCCTGGCCAAGCTGCTGCTGACCGACGTGCGCGAGGTGGTCAGCCAGCTGCGCGAGGGCGATGCCATCGATTTGGGAGGAGCGCTGCTGCTGCTGACCGAGCGGGTGCCGGCGTTGACAATCCACATGAATATCGAGGAACCGCTGACGCTGGACGATGCCGAACGCGCCCACGTGCTGCTGCGCTGCACCCAGGAAATCATCACCAACGCCGTACGCCATGCCGGGGCGCGCAATCTCTGGATTCATTGCCGGCGCGACGGCGGCCAGATCGTTATCGATGCCCATGACGATGGACACGGCGCCGACGTGGTGATCGCCGGCAACGGCCTGCGCGGCATGCGCGAACGCCTGCGCCAGCATGGTGGCAACATGACCATCGAATCCCGTTTGGGCGGTGGCTTCCGCCTATGCCTGCAGCTTCCCGTTGATACGACCGAACCCCTTGCCCTGGAGCTTCGCCCAGAGCCCCTTACCGGAGGTACCGCATGATCCGTGTTTGCCTGGTCGACGACCAAACTTTGGTAAGAGAGGGCATCCGTTCGCTGCTGGGGTTGGACGACGGCATCGAGGTGGTCGCCGAAGCCGCCGACGGCCGCCAGGCCGTGGAGCTGATACCGCAGATCAAGCCCGATGTGGTGCTGATGGACATGCGCATGCCGGTGATGTCCGGACTGGAAGCGTTGCAGGCCCTGGCCGCCACGAACCAGCTGCCCCCGGCGATCATCCTGACTACTTTCGACGACGACCAATTGGTGTTGGCGGGGCTCAAGGCGGGGGCCAAGGGCTACCTGCTGAAGGATGTCTCGCTTGAACAACTGGTGGGCGCGATCCGCACCGTGGCTTCTGGCGGTTCGCTGGTGCAGCCGGCCGTGACTCAGCGTCTGCTGTCGGGTCTGGAGCACATGCGCAACGATTTCGTCAGCCTGGACCGTCCCGATCCGCTGACCGACCGGGAAACCGAGATCCTGCGCCTGATGGCCAGCGGCTTCTCCAACAAGGAGATCGCCAATTCGCTGGGCGTGGCGGAGGGCACGATCAAGAACCACGTCTCCAATATCCTGTCCAAACTGGGCGTGCGCGATCGAACCCGCGCCGTGCTCAAGGCATTCGAACTTCAGCTGGTCTGAACAAGCTGGTTTGAGCGGGAAAGCGGGCTGGATCGGGCGGGCTGTGCCGGTTCGGCCCGCTGTTTTTGCTTAAGTGCCCGGTCGGTGAAGATTCCGTTGCGTTGCGGCGCAGCGCCCGCCGATGCACCAACAGGCTGACCGAATCCGCCAAGCCTGCTAGGATGCGCCCTGCACCTATTTCACTGGCCAAGGGATCGGCCCCCGGAGACTGCTGAATGACCCGTTTGCTCGAGTTCCTGATTGCACTGGCGCTTGTCCTAGCGCTGTTCCTGGTGGTCGGCCTGGTGCTGCCTTCCAAGCGTCACTTGGTGGAAAGCACCGAGACCAACCGACGCATGACTATCGTGTTCGACACTATCAATAGCGTCCGCCGGCTCAAGGACTGGAACCTGCTGATGCCCAGCAAGGTTTCCGAGCTCACCTACACCGGCGGCGGCGAAGACCACACCGGCGTCGGCGCGCGCGTCGACTTCAACTCGGCCGACAAGCGCTGGGGCAAGGGCCACTGGGAAATCACCGAGAGTGAAGCCCCGGCCGGCACCGGCGGCGGAAAGGTGGCGTACGCCATCGAAGACCGCACGCCTGGCGGCGACAAGAAGACCGTGTTCACCCTGGCGCCGGCCGGCAAGAACGGCCGCAACGTCAAGGTCACCCAGGCCTACGACGTCAACTACGGCTGGAACCTGTTCGGTCGTTTCAACGGCATGTACGTCAGCCGTCACGTAGGCGATTCGGTCAAGGCCAGCTTGTCTAAGCTGACCAACATGCTGGCCACGGTACCCAACTTCGACTATCGCATCGCAGGTTCCAAGCTGACCGGCCTGAAGATCGCCGAGGTGCCCGCCGAAGACCTGCTGGTGGTCAAGGCCGGCAACATCGATCGCAACAACGACATGATCAAGGCTTCGATCAAGGCGAATCAGGAGTGGATCAAGCGCGTGATGGAATCCAACGGTCTTGAGGCCGCCGGTCCGGTGCGCATCATCACCACCGATTTCGGCACCGAAAAGTACGCCTTCGATGTAGCTCAGCCGGTGCGCAAGCGCAGTGGCGCCGCGCCCAAGCCGGCCAGCGGCGACAAGGCCAAGCCCGAGCCGCCGATCACGCCGCCAGCCACGCCGGCTGCATCGACCGGTCCGCTGAAGGTTTCGGTTTCCGGTACGCCGGTCGAGTACGTGCATGTCGAGGCGCACAGAGCCGCTTCCGCAAACTACACCGGCTATATGGCTGAACTGGACGCCGTGCGTAATTCGCTGCGCGCCTGGGCGATGACCAATGGATATGAAGTGGCCGATCGCCCCTACGAGTCCTGGAAGGGCGGCGTGGATCAGGCGTTCACCGCCGAAGGCGCCTTCGACGTCTATTGGGCCATCAAGTAAGAGCAAGCAATAACGTGCCGCGGACCCCGGTCCGCGCGCGGTTTGGAGGTAACGCGCCGCTTTTTGCGGCGCGTTGCATTTCGGAACAGGAGATCCATCCGCCACCGGCCAGGACGCCGCTTCCTGAAGAGGCCGCTGCTTTGTTGAATTACGATCGTCGCCAACGCAAACCCTCTTTGCTCGCTTTTTCCGGCGCCTTGTTCGCGGCGCTCGCCGTCGCGCTCGGCGCCTATGCGGCCCATGGCGTCGCCGACGCGCACGCGCAATCCAATCTGCAGACTGCCGCGTTATACGCATTCGGTCACGGGGTCGCCCTGGCCGCGCTTACGGCGGGTACGTCCAGGTCGCTGGGGCGGGCCGGCCTGTACTTATTGCTGATAGGCATACTGCTGTTTTCGGGCAGCCTGGCCTTGGGGGCGCTCGCGCAAATCAGCACCAAGCTGGCGCCGGTAGGAGGCATTGTGTTGATGCTCGGCTGGCTGCTGTGGGCCCTTGACGCCATCCGTCGCTGAGTCTGCCTGCATGCCGCGCCACGCCCGGGGTTTCGATACCGAACAGGCCTTCGATCATCTGGGCAAACGCGATCGCAAACTTGGCGCGTGGATGAAGCGCATCGGGTACCTCGAACCGCAAGCCGGTTGGCGCAAGCCATTCGACCCGGTCGACGCCCTGGCCCGCGCGATTCTGTACCAACAGCTCAGCGGGAAGGCGGCGTCGACCATCGTGGGTCGCGTGGAGGCCGCCATCGGCAGCACCCGGCTGCATTTCGACACGTTGGGGCGCATCGATGACGCGACCTTGCGCGCCTGTGGCGTCTCCGGCAACAAGAGCCTGGCGTTGCGCGATTTGGCTGCCCGCGAAGCCAACGGGGAAATCCCCAATCTGCGGCAGATGTCGACGATGCATCAGGACGATATCGTCGCCGCCCTGGTGCCGGTGCGCGGTATCGGCCGCTGGACTGTGGAAATGATGCTGATGTTTCGCCTGGGGCGGCCCGATGTGCTGCCGGTGGACGATCTGGGCATCCGCAAAGGCGCCCAGCGTGTCGACAAACTGGAAGCCATGCCGACGCCCAAGGAGTTGCTCGCGCGCGGCGAGCGCTGGGGGCCTTATCGCAGTTATGCGAGCCAGTACCTGTGGCGCATCGCCGATTTCGCAGCCGAAGCGAAGACGCCGACCAAGCGTTCGCAGGACTGACAGAAACGCGCTATCCGGGGTAGCCGCAGGCGACAGCAGGCAGCAGCTGAATCGCCAGACCGGTGGCGAAAGTGGTCAGCAAGCCGGCGGCGCCTAGCCAGATCAGTTCTGCGGGCCGCAACCAAGCAGATGCCACCAATAAAACCAGTGCCGTACCGCCCAAGATCACTACTGAAGCAGCCATCAGGATCAGACCCAGGTAGCAGCCCACGCCTGCATGGGCATAGACAAGGACGGCAGACAGCAAGAGCAACACAGCCACGCATGCGATACCGCAGATGCGTGCCGTACCCTTTCGATCGAGCTGCGCGCGTTTTCCTGGCGATGTCGACGGTTGTTCTTTGACCATAACCATTCCTTGGTTGGATTTGCACGCTATTCCGATGCGACCTGCAAGACCAGCTTGCCGAAGTTCTCGCCGGTGAACAGCTTCACCAGCGATTCCGGGAAAGTATCCAGCCCGACCACCACGTCTTCGCGCGATTTCATGCGGCCGTCTTTCAGGTAACCGGCCAGCTCGGCGATGGCGATCGGGTAGCGATCCGCGTAATCGAACACCACGATGCCCTCCATGCGTGCGCGATTGACCAGCAGCGACAGATAGTTTTTCGGCCCCTGTACGCCGGTGGCGCTGTTGTACTGGGAAACCGCTCCGCAGATGATGATGCGCGCTTTGCGGCGCAGGCGCGCCAACACGTGGTCCAGAATTTCCCCGCCCACATTGTCGAAGTAGATGTCGATGCCATCGGGGCAGTGCGTTTTCAGGCCGGCGCGCACGTCCTCGTTCTTGTAGTCGATGCAGGCGTCGAAGCCCATGTCGTTCACCACGAAGTCGCACTTGGCCTTGCCGCCAGCGATGCCGACCACGCGACAGCCCTTGATCTTGGCCAATTGGCCCACGGTCTGACCGACCGCGCCGGAAGCGCCCGAGACCACGACTACATCGCCTTCCTTCGGCTGTCCCACGTCCATCAGGCCGAAGTAGCCGGTCATGCCTGGCATGCCCAGCACGTTGAGCCATTGGGTGATGGTTCCCATGCGCAGGTCGATCTTGCTGATGGCGTGACGCTTGATTTCGGCGGACGCGAATTGACGGTACTCCTGTACGCCCAGGCCGCCCGTTACCAGATCGCCGACCGCGAAGTTCTTGTGCTTCGAAGCGATCACCTTGCCGATCCCACCGGCGCGCATCACCTCGCCGATCTCGACCGGCGCGATGTATGACTTGCCTTCGTTCATCCAGCCGCGCATCGCCGGATCCAGCGACAGCGAGAGCGTCTTCACCAGCACGCCGTCTTCGACCGGCTCGGTCACCGCTTCGGTGGTGAATTGCCAGTTCTCACGTGTGGTCATGCCAACCGGACGATTGGCCAGTCGGATCTGGTGGTTGGGCAGGTTTCCGAATGCGGTCACGGGGTCGATTCCTGTGCGGTAGAAGAGGGAAGGATGGGCGGAAACGTCGGCGTGGCAAGACCTTGAGTTGCCACCCTGGGGTCGATGCCCCCGGAGAGCCTTGCGGCGTGCGCGCGGACCTGCGCGGCGTACAGGTGGTTGGCGATCAGCAGCAGGACAATGCAGAGAGGAACATGGATCGCGTCGCACGTCATGCTGGCCAGCAAGGCGTTGTCGTTCTGCTCGAAACTGGTCGCGCGCCAACTCATTCGTCCGGCCGCATTGGACACGAAGTTCCAGACCAGCCACAGGAACCACCAGAGCGGCAGCAACATCGCGATCAGCTCGCTGGAATCGCGATCCCGGACGACGTTAAGCGTCCAGATTTCCTTCATCGCCTGGTACGGTTTCCAGAGATTGGCGAAGGGGATGAAGTACCAACCCACCGCCCATCCCGGCGTGTAATCCATCTTGTTGGCACCGGCCAAGAACCGCGTATTGCTGGCCATCCGGTAGATCCACATGGCGATAATCACCCAGCAGGCCACCAGTACCAGCA
The DNA here is from genome assembly GCF_056402315.1 of Pseudoxanthomonas sp. P4_B2. Taxonomy (NCBI): domain Bacteria; kingdom Pseudomonadati; phylum Pseudomonadota; class Gammaproteobacteria; order Lysobacterales; family Lysobacteraceae; genus Pseudoxanthomonas; species Pseudoxanthomonas sp. P4_B2. Next base: position 193,953 of record NZ_JBFUHQ010000003.1, on the reverse strand, counting down.
GTTGCAATACCGGGGCCATCACCAAGTGCAACGGCATGTCCGCGTAGGTGTCGTCCACGGTCAGGCCGGCGGCTTCCCCTTCGCGTAGAAGGGCGCGTTGCGCGGAGGAAACAAAGAAGGTCGTCGCGGCCATGACCGCGCTGCCTACCAGGCAGAGCCTGACCAGATGGGTCAGGACAGCCGGGTGTTTGAACCGGCCGCCGGCCACGGTTCCGGTGACGGCGCTGGCGGGCGCGTTGTACGGATTGTCCATTCGATTCCCCTGTTCCCGGGTCTGCGGCTAACCGCCGCGTGAGTAACGCCAATGCCACGGCTCATAGACGATGCCGTGCGGATTGTCGCGCGGATAACTCATGTCGAAACCGAAATCTCCGGCATGCGCGGTCAGCCAGTCGAACGCGGGTGTTTTTTCGAACGATTCCTCGGCGGGCGCTTCGCCGGGAGTGCCGATATCCAGCGCATTGCCGCTGTGGTGCTCGCTGTAGCCGGGTGCGGCGTTCACGGTGAGGATTTGTTCCACCGTCTGCCCGCGGGCGAGCTTGCGTTCGAAAATGCCCAGCTGATAGTGGTGGCTGCGATAGCCGGAGATGGCTTCCAGCACGACTCCTTCGCTTCCGGCCACACGCCGCATGCCTTCCCACGCTCGCGCTGCGCGTGCGGTGAGCCATAGCGGGCGCCGGTAACGGTCGAATCCTGCGAAGGCGAGGGCGGCGGACTCCGGCACCAGTTCAAGCCCGACTTGCTCGCCGTAGCTTTCGTCCAGACCCAGAGAGTCCAGGCGCTCTATCAACTGGTCCAGCGGCAGCTCGCCCGAGGCATCGATGTCGAAGCCGCGATCCGTGCGCAGGCTATCGAGCGCGTCGAGCGCGGCTTCGACACCGGGTTCATGCGCCCAGCGCGGCGACAGCGACAGCATCCCTTCCGGTAGCGCAGCAGCCAGATAACGGCCATCCCGCTTGCGCCGCAATACATGCCCGGCCCGCGAAAGTACCCGCGCATCGGCATTGCTGCGCGCACGCAACAAACCGCCCGGCCAGAGTTCCACGTCCGGGGTATTGATCAGTATTCGGGGTTGGCCGCGCATCAGCGCAGCTTAGCGGCGCGGCGGGGATGTCGCCAGTTCGCGCAGGCGGTTGAGCAGGGCATCGGGTTGTTGTGGTTGTAGTAGCAGGCCGGCATCGTGGGCAGTGGGCAACCATAGCGCGCGGCGCTCTCCGGCGACGGCGACGAATGCTTTCTCGCGATTGCGCAGGCGAAAGTGACCACTGTGAAAACCCGGCACCGAGTAGCCGTTGGTCTTCAGCCCCGGCTTGAACTCCGTGCGCTCGTGCAGGTCGACCACGCGCGCTTGATCGAGTCTCAGTTCCGACAACGGAACGATCCGGGAGTAGAAGCTAGTCTTTACTTCCAGGGAGTCGGCCGAAAGCGCAAGCCGGTGTCGACGCATGACCCGGTCCAGCAGCGCCCATATGGCAGACATCAAGAGCGACTCCGCGCCGATGATCGCCGCACCCACTATGAGCGGGTCGCCGCCGGCGAAGTCCCAATGCGTATCGCCAGTCTTGACCGCCAGCAACGCGGCGGCGGTGACCAGGACGGGCAGCAGTACGCACAGGCCGAACATCCACAGGCGGGGCTGGGTACCGGGCGGGACCAGTTGCAGACGCGGGTCGAGCGTTTGTGTGCTCATGTTCCTGTCGTCGCAGTTACTGCAGGACCAGCAACGCGCCGGCGCCGAGCAGCGCAGCCGAAGCCGAGACCAGGGCAAGCCACAGCGCCTGTGCATTGCCGGGAAAACGGCGTTCGATCAGAGGCATGAGGTGCAGCATGGGGTGCGCCTCCTTTGTTGGGTGAATAAAGACTATGCGGGCTTCTTCAGGAACAGGCGGATGGCATCGGCTGCACTGGACTGCACCGACGACACCAGCTCCCACCCCAGTTGTCCGAGCCGGTTGAGTTCTTCCTGGGCACGCACCGTCATCGTCGTTCCGAACAACTGAGCCTTGATCTCGACCACCTGATAGCTCCAGCGCGTACTCATCACTTCGTCTCCTTTTTGTCTTCGCTTGCTTTGGGCAGCCGCCCCGCCTTACGCAGAGCCTCACGCAACACGTATTCGATCTGCGCGTTCAACGAGCGCAGGTCGTCATCGGCCCAGCGCTGCGCCGCGTTCAATACGTCGGCGCTGATGCGCAGGGGGTAGGCTTTCTTCTCTGCCACGATAGCGTCCGGCCCGTCGGCTCAGTACAACGAACCGGTGTTGACGACAGGCTGCACGCCGCGATGGTCGGAACACAGCACGATCAGCAGATTGCTGACCATCTGCGCCTTGCGTTCCTCATCTAACTGCACGAAGCCGTTCTTCTGCAGTTCGGCCAGCGCCATTTCGACCATGCCTACCGCGCCGGCGACGATCCGCGTGCGCGCGGCGATCACCGCATTGGCTTGCTGGCGCTGCAGCATCGCCTGGGCGATTTCGGGCGCATAGGCGAGGTGGCTGATGCGCGCGTCGATGACGCTGACGCCGGCATCGGACAGGCGTTCGTCCAGTTGCTCTTTCAGGTGTTGGGAAATTTCCGCAGGATGGCTGCGCAACGCGACCTGGCCTTCCTCGTGCTGGTCGTACGGATAGCTGGTGGCCATCGCCCGCAACGCCGACTCGGTCTGAATATGGACGAAGCTTTCGTAGTCGTCGACGTTGTAGACAGCCTCGGCCGAATCCACCACCTGCCACACGATCACTGCGGCGATTTCAATCGGACTCCCGTCCAACTCGTTGACCTTCAGCTTGCCGCTCTCGAAGTTACGCACACGCTGGGAAACCTTCTTCTTGGAGTAGAAGGGGTTGTTCCAGCGCAGGCCGTTGTCCTTGACCGTGCCGATGTATTTACCGAACAGGCTCAGTACCGCCGCCTGATTGGGCTGCACGGTGTACAGGCCGATCAGGCTGAAAAAGTCGAGGATGCCTACCAATACTGCAGCAAGCAGCGACATTCCGTCGGGCGCGTTGTCGCCGACGCCCGTGCCCTTGATGAAAAGCCAGACGGCCAGGACAGCAACAACCAATACGCCCAGCAGGAAAGGCAGGCCGGGCAGGGAGCGGGTGGGATTTTCTTTCATGGTGGTTTCTCCGGGTTCGGTAAATTAGATATCAATTTGATATCAATAATCAACAGCCGTTCGTCGGCTGAGTGGGTCGGCCGCTAAAATGTCGACTTCTCCAACTCCGGCCCGCCCATGACCACCTTCGGCACCCCGCTTTCCCCGCACGCCACCCGCGTTCTGCTGCTCGGATCGGGCGAACTGGGCAAGGAGGTCGCGCTGGAGCTGCAGCGTTTTGGGGTGGAAGTCATCGCGGCCGACCGTTACGCCAACGCCCCGGCCATGCAGGTGGCGCATCGCTCGCACGTACTGGACATGCTGGATCCGGCGGCCTTGCGCTCGCTGATCGCACTGGAGAAACCGCATCTGGTGGTGCCGGAAATCGAGGCCATCCACACCCAGACCCTGGTGGAGTTGGAAGCCGAAGCCGGATTGCATGTCATTCCTACTGCTCGCGCCGCGCGCCTGACCATGGACCGCGAAGGTATCCGCAGGCTGGCCGCGGAAACCCTGGGGTTGCCGACTTCGCCCTACCGTTTCGTCGACACGCACGCCGATTATCGCGAAGCCGTGGCCGCCATCGGCCTGCCCTGTGTGGTCAAGCCGGTGATGTCGTCTTCCGGCAAGGGCCAGAGCACCCTACGTATGGAATCCGATATCGATGCGGCCTGGGAGTATGCACAGACCGGCGGCCGCGCCGGCGCGGGTCGGGTGATCGTGGAGGGCTTCGTCGACTTCGATTACGAAATCACTCTGTTGACCGTGCGTCATGCCGGCGGCACCGCATTCTGCGATCCGATCGGACACTGGCAGAAGGATGGCGACTATCGCGAAAGCTGGCAGCCGCAACCGATGTCGCCGACGGCGCTGCAGCGTTCACAGCGGATCGCGCAGACGATCACCGACGACCTGGGCGGCTGGGGGTTGTTCGGCGTGGAACTGTTCGTGAAAGGCGACGAAGTATGGTTCAGCGAAGTGTCGCCGCGTCCGCACGACACCGGTCTGGTCACCCTGGTTTCGCAGGACCTGAGCGAATTCGCGTTGCATGCGCGGGCGATCCTCGGCCTTCCCATTCCTGCGATCCGCCAGCTCGGCGCGTCCGCGTCCTGCGCGATGCTGGCGCACGGCCATGGCGTGCCGGTGTTCTCCAATATCGAAGCCGCTCTGCAGGCGCCGGACTCCGCCTTACGTCTGTTCGGCAAGCCGCGGGTGGAAGGGCATCGCCGCGTCGGCGTCACCTTGTCGCGCGCCGATACGCTGGACGCCGCGCGACAAATCGCGCGGCAGGCCTGTGAAGCGATTTCCATCGAACTCGAACCCGAAGGCACACAGCTATGAACGGAAGCGAAGGTTATGCGGTGTTCTTCTTCCCGCAAGCGCTGGAAGCACTGGGCGAGGCCATCAAGCCGTACCTGGCCGAAGGGCCGGCCGGCGTGCACATACTGTGCAAGGAAGTTGACACCGGCGGCGCCTTGATCGAAATGACGTTGCAGTCCCATACCGTCGACGGCAAGCCTTCGATGATCGAACTGATGGTGCCTGGCAGCATGGTGCGCATGATCGTCTCGGCGCACAGCGACGGCAGCTTCGGTTTTGGGCCGCGCAAGGCCGAGCCTGCAGCTGGCATGTAGCTAGCGATCGAGCTTGAGAGGCGAGCGGAAAAAATAGATCGTCATCCCAGCGAAAGCTGGGATCCATTTTGATCTTGATCTTGACCTCGATTCACAGGTATTACTTAAGAGCCAAAGTCAAAATGGATCCCAGCTTTCGCTGGGATGACATCGCATTATTGGGTCGGAATGACGTCGTTTTCGGTGCGGCGTCCTGGTTCAGCTCCGGAAAGCCGCTTTATTCAACCGAAAGATCGACCCATATTAAATGGTGATCGCTGCCGTCGGCGATCTTGGCGTCTTCGCTTGCTGTCGGCGGCCAGAACACTCCGCTTTCGATCAAGCCGAAGCCGGTGGACGGCAGCACATAGTCCAGCCGCATCGCGCCGGTCTTGGGGCCGAAATCGCCGGTCACGTGCGCGGGCGATCCGTGATGTTCGATACCCTTCGAAGCATAGGCGCGCGCAGCCTCGGCGCCACCCTCGCTGCGCGGCGTGGCGTAGCGCATCACGCGCGGGTGTTCGAGCAGTTCGACGATCGCCTCGTGGGAACCGTCGCCGTCGATGGGATCGTTGTTCAGATCGCCGGCGATCACGAAACGCGCGTCGCCGGCCAGACCGCCGCAGCGGCCCTTGTCGTCGCATAGCCAGGGCTTGTCGCCGGGCGAGATATATTCCGACCACAGCCGGATCTCATCGTGGTTGCGCTTGCCGTTGCGGTCCTCGGGACCGTCGAAGACCGGAGGAGTGGGGTGCGATACCAGGAAGTGAGTCACGCCGCCGGGCGTCTGAACCGGCACATCCCAATGCGATTTGGAAGACAGCCGCAGTTGTTTCCAGACAGCGTCCGGGTAGAAAAATTTGCGCGAGGTCGGATCGATCGGTCGCAATGCGTCGGGCATCGCACTCCAGCGCAAGTGTTGGAACGTGCGCACGCGGGCAGCGTCTATCGGATATTTCGACAACATCAACATGCCATATTGCCCGGGATGCAAGCCATAGCCCCAGGCGTCGTTGCCGCGCGCGCGGCCGTTGCCGCCGGCTTCGCCATTACCGTCTAGGTCCAGTCCGCTGGGAACGCCGGTATTGACGGGCGCGAGATAACGATAGGGATATTTCAGCGCTTCTCCACCGCCCGCTTGCGCGACTTCCAGGTAGCGCCGCTGGAATAGATCGGCGGCGCGATGCGCGTCGTCGTAATCGAACTCGTTCAACAGCACCAGGTCCGGGCGTACCCGTTGCAGCACCGCCGCGATCTTGCGCGCGTGCGCGCTGCCGCCTTCCAATTCGCGGATCAGCCCGCCGTCTTCGTCCGAGTACAGCGAAGTGTTGTAGGTGGCGACACGGATCTTGTTTTCCGCTGCGTAAGCCGACGGGTCTCCATGTACGTTGACATGCACGCAGGCGGTCAGGTTGGGGAGCATGAGCAGGGCAATGAGGAGTCTGTGCATGCGCCGATTCTGACACGCGACTATGCGTTGGCGATGACATAAGAAAAGCGCCCCGGTTTCCCGGGGCGCTTTCAGGACTTAACGACTAGGCTAAGCCTGTCGGAGCTTGATCAGAACGTGCAACCCATGGCGCCAAAGCTGGTCTTGGCCTGTTCCATGGCGGTCTTGCACTGGGTGGCCAGCGCGGTCTTGTCGGTGACCGTGGACCAACCGGATTGCGTCTGCTCGATGCCTTGCTTCATGGCGGCGCGCTGGGCCTCCGGCACCTTGTCGCTGATGCAGGCATAGACCTTCTCGAGGTAGGTGTCGCATTCCGGCACGCCGGTGCTGGCGGTGGCGGTATCGGCGACTGGAGCTGTTGCCGCCGGAGCAGCAGGTTCGGCGGCCGGTGCCGTAACTTCGGCGGCAGGCGCCGTTTCGGCAGTGGGGGCTTCTTCAGCGGGTTTTTCAGCAGGCTTGCAGGCAGCCAGAGCCAGAGCCAGAGTGGCCGCAGCGACCAGGAAAAGCGCGTTCAATTTCATCATGCAAAACTCCATTTATTCAGATGGGAATGGACGAGGTAATCCACCTCGTTTACTCGCGGATCGGCAACTGCCGACCCAGCGAGCACGCGATGCTCTCACAAAAGCCGGATCGCTTATGTTTTCAATCGGTTAATTGCGAGCGATTCCAATTGCGGCCGTCGAAGGCTTCCAAGGGTTGGAAACGACGCTTGTAATCCATCTTGCTGTGGCCCTGTATCCAGTAGCCCAGGTACAGATGCCGGCGCGATTCGCGCTTGGCCCATTCCAATTGGCGCAGGATCGCCAGGGTGCCCAGGCTGCGCTTTTCCAGATCCGGATCGAAGAAGGTATAGACGGCTGAAAAGGCATCCGGAGTGATGTCGGTGACCGCGACCGCGATGAGCGTTCCGTGTTCGCGCAGTTCCAGGAAGCGTCCTTGCGACCAGCTGCCCACCAGGAATTGCTCGAACTCCACCGCGCCGTGGTCGTCCATGCCGCCGTTGCGATGGCGTGCGGCCAGGTAGCGACGGTACAGCGCCAGATGCTCGTCGGTGCGTTCGGCGGCGACGACCCGCGCCTCGACTTCGATATTGCGTGCCGCGCAGCGCCGCTGACTGCGGTCGGGCCGGAACTCCAGCACCGGAATGCGCACCGCCACACAGGCACGGCACCCTTCGCAATGCGGCCGGTAGACCAGATCGCCCGAGCGGCGGAACCCCCAGCTCAACGCAGTGGGATAGAACGAAGCCAGGCGCGGATCGCGCGGATCCAGCACCAGATCGCGCGCGGTGCGGTCTTCCCAATAGCCACAGGGATGTTCGCCCGTATGGAACAGGCGCAGGTCGTCGGCGGGTTGCTGCGGATCGTTGCCCATCGCTCAGCCCGCTCCCGCGCCGACGGACATTGCGAAGGCAATACCGGCGAGCGCGCCAGTCAATGCGCCAGCGATAAGGTCGCGCGGCACGTGGCGTTGCAAGGCCAGGCGCGACCAGGCCACCGTGGCTGCGAAACACAATCCCGCAAGGCCTGCCCACCAGGGCGCATTGACCAGCATCAGGAAGGCGGCGAACACAGCGAACGCCATGTGCAGCGAAAGCTTGCACCAGCGCGAAGTCAGCATGGCGATCGCCACCATCGACGCCGAAAGGGCCAGCCCGAGCGTCAGTTCCGTGGAAAGGTCGAGCCAGAACGTCAATGCGGTGGAAACCAACAGCGCGATCAGCAGAAAGCGATTCAACGATCTGCGTTCGTTCTGGTCGCTGGCATCCACATGCGACCAGCGCCCCTGTCGTACCTGCCAGCCCGAATAGGCCATCACTATTCCCGCGAACGCGGCGAATCCAAGCCCCATCCACAACGCGATCCGGTACTGCCCACGCGCCAGCGTCAACGCCAGGGCTGCCAACGGCAGCACCACCATCGGATGTCCGGAGATGGAGACAGCGCGAGCGAAGGCGTGATTCATGGGGGCAGGATACTGCGGGGTGCGTATCGCGTGGGTTGCGACTGTCCGCAAAATGAATAGGAAGGCGAGGCGGTCAACCCGCGCACGGCCGGGGCGTTAACCGGGGCAGTGGCGGAACCGCGCCACACCTTCCAGGAGATTCGCATGACCCGCAAGACCCTGCTCACCCTCGCCGTACTGACCGCGCTGGCCGCCGACACCGCCTTCGCAGCCACGGCTCCCGCCCCCGACGTTTCCGCGACAAGCGCGCAGCCGGCTGCCCGCGTCAAGCTCGACAGCAACGGCGATGGCATTGTGGACCGCACCGAAGCGGCCCAGCATCCGCGCCTGGCCGGCAAGTTCGACGAACTAGACAAGAACAAGGACGGCAAGCTGACCAAGGATGAAATGCCAGCGCGCCGTGGACATGGTCATGACAAGCGTGGCCATGGCCCGCGCGAAGCGATGTCCAGGCTGGACACCGACAAGGACGGCCGCATCAGCCGTGCCGAAGCCACGGCCGGTGAGGGCAGGATGGCCTCGCGTTTCGACCAGATGGATGCGAACAAGGACGGCTACGTCGATCGAGCCGACCATGAAATCCTCGCCAAGCAGCGCAAGGACGAATGGTTCGCCGCTGCCGACACCGACAAAGACGGCAAGTTGAGCCGTGCGGAAGTGGATGCGGCCAAGCCCAAGCATGGTGAACGCGGTGGTCCGCGTCCGCCGATGACGCCGGAAGAACCCACGAACTGATCGCGCTTGGGAGGCCGCAGCATGAGCCCATGTTCATGAGGACATGGGCTTTGTCGTGCAGGTTCGTAGGAAGCGGCGGCGCTTCGCGGGGTTAAGCGGAAGCAGAAGCAAGCGTCATCCGAAAATCCAGAACCCCGGCATACGCCCGGAGTTGATCATTCCCACGATCAATCCCGCGGCACCTAGGCCGAAACCCACGATGCATCCCAGCCAGCCCAGGATGCGCTCACGTCGGCGGCAACGTGCGGCGCGCACCGGATCACGCGCCGCCTCCAACGCGTGGCGGCGCGCCTTGATGCGCGGTTCCACCACCATGGATTGCCAGAGCACGGCCGCGAAGAAAGCCGCTGCCAACGTTGTCAGGGGTATCCACGTAGTCGAGTATCTGGCGGCCAGCACGACGCCGATCATGAAACCTATCGTAGCCAGTCCGTTGACGCCTGCGCTGCGGACCAATGCACGCCGTTCTTCTGCGTCGATGGCGCCCCGCAGGTTGCGCCGCAATCCCAGGTACATGCCGGCGAATGCGGCGCCTAACCCCAGCGCGACGCCTCCCATCGATCCCAGCACGATCTTGCCGATGGTTTTGGCGCCTACCGTCGCACTTACGCCGAGGATGCTGGCCGCGGCGGCGGGTGGGCTCGCCACGCTGAGCGCACTGACGATCACGGCGGCGAATGCGGTCGACGGCGCGGAATTACGCGCGAATTCGCCGAATCGCTTGAGCATTTCCTCCCGCACACTGCCGCGCGCCCGCGACAGGCGTTTGCGGACTGCGGCATCGCTCAGTCCCAGCAGTGTGGCGACCTGTTGCGAACTCTGACCTTCCCGGTAATAGAGAAGCAGTGTTTCCCGGCTTTCTTCGGGCAGAGCGGAAATGATGTCGGTGGCGACTACTTCCTCTTCGGTCTGCAACAGTCGTTCGCTCGGCGTGGGTGAGGGGTCGGCCGCCATCTCGATGGCCAGGTCTGCGCTCTCGCCCGACAGCGGACGGTTACGGTTCGCACGCAAATGATCGCGCGCCAGATTGCGGGTGATCTGCCGCAGCCAAGGTAGGAAACTGGTTGAATTCTTCAGCTGGTTGAGTTGCTGCCAGGCCTTCAGGAAGGCTTCCTGAGCGATATCTTCGCTCGCAGCCACGTCCCGCGTGATCGCCAGGGCGATGGCGGTGACCGTGTTCTGGCAGCCAACGACGATGCGGCCGTAGGCGCCGTGGTCGCCTTTGGCGGCGGCGGGCAGTTCGTGTTGCAGCATGAGCCCGAGGGCGTCGGCGTTCATCGGATACGGTCCTGGCATTCGGGTCGATACCAGGCAGGACGACGCGCATCGGCAAATGTGACCACGAGGGCGGCAGGCATTGCGGCTACGGCTTGGTGGGGGTGGGCGCCGAGATGCGCACGCGGACTTCTTCTTCCTCCTCGGCCGGTGCCGGTTGTGGCGCCGGTTGCGCCGGCAAAGGTGCAACCGGCGCAGGGGGAGGAACAGGGTCCGGCACTGGACGGGGGCGCAGCACCGTCACCAGCGCCGCAATAGCGATGGCGATCAGCAGGGCAATGCGGATGCGCCAGGCCAGCGGACGCTTCTTCGGCTCATCGAGCGCATCGGCGCCCGCGAAAACCAACGGCTCGCCCTGGGTCGGGCGAGTCGTCGCCAGCAATCCCGCCGCGCGCAGGATCTCGCGGGCCCGCGGCTGATCCTCGGCGCGTTTCACCCAGACGCTGGGTTGCTGCTTGAGTTTCATCGGCTCGGCATAGCTGAACTGGCCGCCGCGCTTGCTGTGGTACGAGCGCCCGTTGGCCAGGTAGACCTCGATGCCGGCGTCCTCCAGCAGTTTGGCCACGCCTTCGACGGTTTCGACCCGCAAGCTGGTGAAGACTTGACGCATGTCTATTCCTTGGCCGGAACCAGAGCCGCAGTGCCGCGATCGGGCACGACGCGGATCAGCCCTTCCTGTGCCGTGCTGGCCACCAGCTTGCCGTCGCGGGTGAAGATCTGACCACGGGCCAGGCCGCGCGAGTTCTGCGCGCTGGGGCTGTCGATGGAATACAGCAGCCAGTCGTCGGCGCGGAACGGGCGGTGGAACCAAAGCGCGTGATCCAGCGATGCCATCTGCACATTGGGCTGGTAATAGCTGATGCCGTGCGGATAGTTGGCCGTGCCCAGCAACTGGAAATCGGACGCGTAGGCGAGCAAGGCATGGTGCAGTTCGGGCGCGTCTCCTACCGGTTCGCTCAGGCGGAACCAGACCTGCTGGAACGGCGGCCGTTTGGGTGGGTTGAGCTCATCGCGCGGGTAGACGTGACGGAATTCGAACGGGCCGCGCCGCGACAGCCAGCGCTGCACCTTGGGCGGTAACGTCGCCATCACCTCTGCCGGAACCGCAGGCGCGGGCTCGATGTCTTCGGGACGAGGCACTTCCGGCATCGATAGCTGATGCTGCTGGGCTTCCGGTTCCTCGCCCTGGAAAGAGGCCGCGCAGAAGAAGATCACCTTGCCGTGCTGGATCGCGGTCACGCGCCGAACAGAAAAACTGCCGCCGTCGCGGGTACGGTCCACGTCGTAGACGATGGGATGATCCACATCTCCGGCGCGCAGGAAGTAGGCATGTAGCGAATGAGCCATGCGGCCGCTGTCTTCCACCGTGGCCTGCGCCGCGGACAGTGCCTGGCCCAGCACCTGGCCGCCGAACACGTACTTGGTGCCGATATCGCGGCTCTGGCCACGGAACAGGTTGTCTTCCAGGCGCTCCAGCGAGAGCAGCTCGATCAGTTCGCTGACGACGGGTTCGGGGCTGGGGGACAAGAGAAATTCCGGTGGAGTGCGATTGGTAAATTATACCGGCCCCGTAGAAATGCTCCGTGGGCGCGAGCTTTTTCAAGGCTATTCACGCAAAAATTCGCGCCCATGGCCACTCCTAAGACGAGGGGTCGAGGCGCTCCAGCGTAATGGCCTGCATCACGCGATCCCACGGGAACAGCGGACCGGGATCCAGTTTCCGATGGACCAGCACACTCTCGTCATCGCTGGCGGGGACCTCGGTGGCATCCAGTTCCTCATGACCGGCGATGAACTTCAGCGTGGGCACTTCCTGTTGCAGGTATCGCAGCAAATCCACCAGCGCGACGATCTGTTCCTCCGTATAGGCCTCATGCATCGACTGGCCGCCGGCCGCCAGCCAGTCCGGATAGCGGCCGATGTTGACCAGTTCTATGCCGATGGCGCGCGGGTTGTAGCCGCGCACATGGTGGGCGACGCGTTCCACCCGCACGTACTGATGCACGCTGCCGTCGCGGTCTAGGTAGTAATGCCCGCTATTGCCCGTGCCCGAGTCGTACAGCGCCCGTTCGCCGAAGCCGCGCGCAGCGGCCAGGTCGGGCAGTTCGGTGCAGTGGATCACCACCAGGTCGATCCAACTGCGCGGGCGTTCGTCCAGCAGCAATTCGTAGGGCAGGGGCGACTGGATCACGGGCGGCGGGTCTGGGAGCATGTCCGGAATGCTAGCACCCGGCTCGCGGGACCCAGGGCGCAGCGGCCCAGGCAGGCGCGGTCAAGTAAACTGGCGGTTCGCGTGGACGCCTGTCCGCCGCAGGACGCCGCCGATGCCCCTCAACCCCGACTCCGAACTCGCCAAGCTGATGGCCACGTTGCCGCAGGTCGGCGTGGTGCAGTGGATAGGCTTGCGTCCGGCGCGCGATGAGTGGATGGATGCGGTCGAATCGGTCGAGGCCGTGACCGAGGGCGGGCTGCGCGGCGACCGTTACAAAGGCGGCAGCGGCAAGCGCGGCATCACCCTGATCCAGGCCGAACACTTGCCCGCGATCGCGGCGCTGGCTGGACGCGGAATTGAACCGGCCTTGTTGCGGCGAAATGTGGTCGTGTCGGGCATTCCCTTGATCGCGCTGAAGGACCGCCAGTTCCGCATCGGCGAAGTGGTGCTGCAAGGCACCGAATCCTGCGATCCGTGTTCGCGGATGGAAACCGCATTGGGCGCCGGCGGCTACAACGCCATGCGCGGCATGGGCGGACTTTGCGCGCGCATCGTGTCCGGAGGAAATTTCCGCGTGGGCGACGAAGTGGTCGCGCTGTGAGCCGGCCCTCTGCCGGAAGGGGTCATTGCATTCTTTCGCACGGCTTCGAAAGCGGTCCGGATGCCACCAAAGTCGCGGCGTTGGCCATCGCCGCCGAACGTTTGGGCTGGACCCATGAGCGTCCGGATTACACTAGTTTCGACGGACGGCGCGACCTCAGCGAATTGGGCGACGTGGAAGCGCGCCAGGCGCACCTGCTGGCGCTGGCGACCGCCGCCGCGAGCCGTGGGCCGCTGGTGCTGGCCGGTTCCAGCCTGGGCGCCTACATCTCCGCCCGCGTTTCGCTGCAAGTTCCTGTGCTGGGCTTATTTCTGATGGCGCCGCCGACCACGATGGGGCGCCTGCCGAATCTCGATGCGGCATCGGTGCCGATTTCGATCATCCACGGCTGGGATGACGAACTGATACCTGCGCAACAGGTGGTCGACTGGGCGCATGCACGCCGCGGACGCCTGTTGCTGGTGAACGATACGCATCGATTGTCGGAGCATGTGGAGGCTTCTGCGGAGGCGTTCGCTCAGTTGCTGCAATCGATCAAATGAGCAACATCCTGCGTCATCCCAGCTTTCGCTGGGATGACGACTCGAAATTTTAGGAATGACTTTGAAATTCTTCGTTTCCTGCGGCAAAGGCCTGGAATACCTGCTCGTCGACGAGCTCCTCGCTCTAGGCGTTGCAAAGGCCACCGCCACCGTTTCCGGCGCCAACACCGAAGGCGAGCTCGCCGATGCGCAGCGTGCGGTGTTGTGGTCGCGCCTGGCCAGCCGCGTGTTGTGGCCGATCGCCGAATTCGAATGCCCGAACGAGTTAGCGCTCTACGATGGCGTTGCGGCCATTCCCTGGCAGGAGCACCTGCGTTCCGATCACACCCTGTCGGTCGATGCCCACGTCTCCGGCGACGCCATCACCCATGCGCGCTACGCGGCGCAGCGGGTCAAGGACGCGGTGGTCGACACCCTGCGCGCGCAGGGGCAGGAGCGTCCGTCGGTGGATGTGGACCATCCCGACGTGCGCATCAATCTGTCGCTACGCAAGGGCAGGGCCACGATTTCCATCGACCTGGGCGGAGGTCCCATGCATCGCCGCGGTTGGCGCAACGTGCAGAACGATGCGCCGTTGAAGGAGAATCTTGCCGCCGCCGTATTGATGCGCGGCGGCTGGCCCAAGATCTATCACGAGGGTGGCGCATTACTGGACCCGATGTGCGGCAGCGGCACTTTGCTGATCGAAGGTGCGCTGATGGCGGCGGACGTCGCTCCAGGGTTACAGCGGCACGGACGCAGTCTGCCCAGCCGCTGGCTCGGATTCGACGCCGCGGGCTGGAAACAGCTGGTCGAAGAAGCGAAGCAGCGCGAGGAAACCGGGCGGTCAAACCTGAAGCAGACGATGTTCGGCAGCGACGTCGATCCGCACGCCATCCGCGCCGCGCGCGAGAACGCGGAAGTGGCCGGTGTCGCCGACGATATCTGGTTCGGCACGCGCGAGGTCGGCGATCTGCAGGCACCGCCGTTCGAGCGCGGCACTGTGGTTTGCAATCCGCCTTACGACGAACGCCTGGCCGCCGATAACGCGCTCTACCGCAAGCTGGGCGATGCGCTCAAGCGCACCGTGCCGCAGTGGCGTGCCAGCCTGCTATGCGGCAATGCCGAGCTGGCCTACGCCACCGGCCTGCGCGCCAGCAAGAAGTATCAGATTTTCAACGGCGCCATCGAATGCGCCCTGATCGTCTGCGATCCGGTCGGTGTGCCGAAGCAGGAAAGCGGCGTGCCGCGGGAGCTTTCCGAAGGCGCGATAATGGTCGCCAACCGCTTGCGCAAGAACTTGCGCAAGCTGAAGTCATGGACCTCGCGCGAAGAGGTGAGCTGTTTCCGCGTCTACGATGCGGATCTGCCGGAGTACTCGGCGGCTATCGATGTCTACAGGGAAGTACAGGGCGACATGCGCACCTTTCTGCATGTGCAGGAATACGCCGCGCCGGAAGAGATCCCCGAGGCCGATGTGCGCCGCCGTCGCAACGAGTTGCTGGCTGCTGCGCGCGAGGTGTTCGCGGTGCCGGCCGAACAGGTGGCGATGAAATCCCGCGAGCGCGGCAAGGGCGGCAGCAAGTACGGAAAATTCGAGCAGCGCGGCGAACTGCTCCAGGTGCGCGAGAACGGGGCCTTGTTGCAAGTAAACCTGTTCGACTATCTCGACACAGGCCTGTTCCTGGACCATCGCCCGTTGCGTCGGCACATGGCTATGGAGGCGCGCGGCAAGCGCTTCCTCAACCTGTTTTGCTACACCGGCGTCGCTTCGGTGCAGGCGGCGGTGGCCGGTGCGGATTCGACGACCAGCGTGGACCTATCCGGCACTTACCTGGAATGGTGCGCCGCCAATCTATCGTTGAACGGTTTCGCCGGCGCCCAGCATCGCTTGGTGCAGGCCGACGCCTTACGCTGGCTGGAAGCGGAGAAGAACCGCTACGACGTGATCTTCTGCGACCCGCCGACGTTCTCCAACTCCGCACGCGCCGACGACTTCGACATCCAGCGCGAACACGTCCGCTTGCTGCGTGCCTGCGTGGATCGCCTGACCACCGAAGGCGTGCTGTACTTCTCCAACAACTTCCGCCGCTTCAAGCTGGATATGGAAGCGGTCGCGGAGTTCGCGCAATGCGAGGACATCACCGCGCAGACCATCCCGCCGGATTTCGAGCGCAACGCGCGAATCCATCGTTGCTGGCGCCTGATGCGCCAATGACGATCGTTTGTAGGAGCGACGTAAGTCGCGAAGGGACCCGCGCTTAACTCCTCTCCCGTAAACGGGAGAGGGTGCCCGTAGGGCGGGTGAGGGCGCTTTTCGCTTGAACTCAACACGTGGGATCGTTTTGACAAGGGCACAAGCGCCCTCATCCGTCCTGCGGACACCTTCTCCCGTAAACGGGAGAAGGGTTCTTTCGATAGAGTTGTTGCAGAGGACGGTTCCCCCTGCTATCAGCCCAGCGCTTTCGTCGAAGGCACGTATTCGTAGCCAAGATCGTCGGCTACGGCTTTGTAGGTGATCTTGCCGTCGTGCACGTTCAAGCCGTTGAGCAGGTGCTCGTCGTCCAACATCGCCTGGCGCGCGCCCTTGTTGGCCAGCTGCACGGCGAAGGGCAGGGTGGCGTTGGTCAGTGCGAACGTCGAAGTGCGCGCCACGCCGCCGGGCATGTTGGCGACGCAGTAATGGACGATGCCGTCCACTTCGTAGGTCGGGTTCTGATGCGTCGTCGCCTTGCTGGTCTCGAAACAACCGCCCTGGTCGATGGCCACGTCCACCAGCACCGAGCCGGGGCGCATCAGCTTCAACTGCGCGCGCGAAATCAGCTTAGGAGCGGCGGCGCCGGGAATCAGTACGGCACCAATCACCAGATCGGTGTCGGGCAGACGTTCTTCGATCGCATCATGCGTGGAATAGATCGTGGTCAGCCTGTCGCCGTAGACCTCGTCGAGATATTTCAGGCGGTCCAGCGAGCGGTCCAGGATGGTTACTTGGGCATTAAGGCCCATGGCCATGCGCGCCGCATTGATGCCCACCACGCCGCCGCCGATCACCAGTACCTCGGCCGGCTTCACGCCCGGTACGCCGCCGAGCAACACGCCGGAACCGCCCTGCGCCTTCTCCAGCGCGTGCGCGCCGGCCTGGATCGACATGCGTCCGGCCACTTCGCTCATTGGCGCCAGCAGCGGCAGGCCACCCTTGCGGTCGGTGACGGTTTCGTAGGCGATGCAGGTGGCGCCCGATTTCACCAGTGCCTTGGTCTGTTCCGGATCGGGCGCAAGATGCAGGTAGGTGTAGAGCACCTGGCCGGGGCGCAGCATCGCGCACTCCACCGGCTGCGGTTCCTTGACCTTGATGATCATGTCGGCGCGTTTGAAGATTTCCTCGGCGCTTTCCACGATTTCCGCACCCGCGCGCACGTACATCTCATCGGTCAAGCCGATGGATTTGCCGCCATCGCGCTGGATCAGGACGCTGTGGCCGTTGGCGATGAGTTCGCGGGCGCCGGCCGGCGTGAGGCCGATGCGGTATTCGTGGTTTTTGATTTCCTTGGGGACGCCGATCAGCATGATTTTGCCCTCCCGGGGCTGGTGCTTGAATGCTCTGGATTGTCTGTTCGAGTTGGGGGCGCTTATCGCCAAACGACGTCGATGCCTTCCGAACCCGCAATAGCCGACTCAAGCGCCGAGGTCACTTGTTCGGAAGCGCCAGCGTTCTTAAGCAGATCGACCGTATTGAGATCGATGAAATAATCCCTGTCGGTGGAGCTTTCCTCTTCCATCACATTGACCATGTGCGAAAGATCCGCATCGCTGATCTCGGTAAGGAGCTGATTGCTGTCTTTCAGATAGAGCGTAGGCATGTGTTTACCTGATGGTTGACGGTGATGACGGAGCGAGCCAGATAGCCAATGACTGGTTACCCATTGTAACGGGCTTGTATCAGGCTGTTTCCCTAATCGAGTCGGCCAACCGGTTGACGATATCGTCGATATGCGACTTCTCCAGGATCAACGGCGGCGAAAGAGCGATTACGTCCCCAGTAACCCTCGTCAGCAGACTGCCCTTGTGGAAGGCATGGGTGAAGGCGTCGTAGGCACGCGTGCCGGGCGCGCCCGGACGCGGTGCCAATTCGATAGCGCCTATTAGCCCGTAGTTGCGGATATCGATGACATTGGGCAGCCCCTTGAGGGAATGGATGCCTTCTTGCCAGTAGTCGCCCAGTTCGATGGCTTTGTCGAACAGGTTTTCCTCCGCATAGGTGTCCAGCGTCGCGATGGCCGCTGCGCAGGCGAGGGGGTGTCCGGAATAGGTGTAGCCATGGAAAAGATCGATGGCGTTGTCCGGCCCCTGGGTGAACGCGTCGTGCACGTCGTCGGACACCATCACCACGCCCATCGGCACGCAGCCGTTGGTGATGCCCTTGGCGGCGGTGATCATGTCGGGCTGTACGTTGAAGCGCTGCGCGGCGAAGGCGTTGCCGACGCGGCCGAAGCCGGTGATTACTTCGTCGAAAATCAGCAGGATGCCGTGTTTGGTGCAGAGCTCGCGGATGCGTTTCAGGTAGCCATCCGGCGGAATCACCACGCCGGCAGAACCGGAGATCGGTTCGATGATCACCGCGGCGATGGTGGAGGCATCGTGCAGCGCGACCATGCGCTCCAGATCTTCGGCCAGTTCGATTCCGTATTCGGGCAATCCTTTGGAGAAGGCGTTGCGGCCGATATCCAGGGTGTGGCGCATATGGTCCACACCCGGCAGGCCCAAGCCGAACCACTTGCGATTGTTGGGCAGGCCGCCAACGGAAATGCCGCCGAAGCCGACGCCGTGATAACCCTTTTCGCGTCCGATCAATCGCGTGCGCTGGCCTTCGCCGCGCGCGCGGTGATAAGCAATGGCCATCTTCAACGCGCTGTCCACCGACTCGGACCCGGAGTTGGTATAGAACACATGATTGAGATTGCCCGGCGCCAGTTCGGCCAGGCGCTCGGCCAGCACGAACGGCAGCGGCGAGCTCATGGAGAAATTGGGCGCGAAATCCAGGGTCTCGATCTGGGTCTTCACCGCCTCCACGATGCGTGGCCGCGAATGTCCCGCGTTGCAGCACCACAGGCCGGCGGTGGCATCGAGGATTTCGCGCCCGTCCACGGTCTTGTAGTACATGCCTGAGGCGCTGGCGAGCAGACGCGGCGAGGCCTTGAACTGCTTGTTGGCGGTGAACGGCATCCAGAATGCGTCCATGGATGCGGGCGCGGCGGTCGCCTGGGTGGCGTAATGGTCGGCCAGGGCGGCGTGATCGGGAGTGGAATCGGCGCTCATTCGGCTGGCTCCGTGGGTCGCGGAAGGGGAGGCCGTCAGCTTAGCGCGTTGAAAAAACTTTACAACAGTGGGGTTATGTGACGAAAAATTGACCGTATCCCCATGCCGTGTAAAGTATCCGGCAACACCGTTACAACGCGGGTTCACAGACAAGGGCAGGGATGGACATCGGCGCGCGCCTGCAGCTGGTTCGCAAATCCAAGGATCTCAGCCAGCGCGAGCTGGCCAAGCGGGTGGGCGTGACCAACAGCACCATTTCGCTGATCGAACAGAACAAGGTCAGTCCTTCGGTCAGTTCGTTGAAGAAGGTGCTGGATGGCATCCCCATCTCGCTGGCCGATTTCTTTACCCTGGATCTGGAAGTCGGCCTGCCCGATAGCCCGTTCTACACGGCCGACGAATTGCCGGACGTCGGCAGCAACGGCATCCACTATTTCTTGGTCGGCCAGCACCGCCCGCAACGTCAGATGTGCATTTTGCGCGAGGTGATGCCGCCGGGCACCGACACCGGCGATAGCATGCTGTTGCACGAAGGCGAGGAGGGCGGCGTAGTGGTGGCAGGTGAAGTCGAAGTGACCGTCGGCGATCAGGTGCGGGTCCTGCGCGCGGGCGAGGCTTATTATTTCGAGAGCAAGATTCCGCATCGCTTCCGCAACATCGGCGAGGTGGATGCGGTGATTTTCAGTGCCAATACGCCGGCTACGTTTTGATTTTGATTTCCTTCTCCCGCCGGGAGAAGGTGGCGCGCAGCGACGGATGAGGGCGGGAGAATTCCAACTCACGAAAAACCATCCGTCAAACTAAAAGTCCATGCCCTCATCCGCCCTACGGGCACCTTCTCCCGGTGGGAGAAGGGAACAACTCAGGAGCAACCCATGAACGCCCCCCGCACCCGTGACAGCTGGCAAACCCTTGCCGATGGCTTGCAAATCCGCACCCAGGCCTTCATCGATGGCAAATACGTCGATTCCGCCAGCGGCAAGAGTTTCGATTGCATCAGCCCCATCGATGGGCGTTCGCTGGGCCGCGTGGCCGAATGCGGGGCAGAGGACATCGAACGTGCCGTCATCGCATCGCGCCGCAGTTTCGATTCCGGCGCATGGTCCGAAGCCAAGCCCACCTATCGAAAAAAAGTGTTGCTCAAGTTCGCACAGCTGATTGAACAGTACGGCGACGAACTCGCCTTGCTGGAATCGCTGGATATGGGCAAACCGGTCAGCGATGCGCGTGCGGTCGACGTGGCGGCGACGATCCGCTGCATGGCATGGACCGGCGAGGCGCTGGACAAAGTCTATGGCGAAGTCGCGGCGACCGGCCCGGACGAACTCGGACTGGTGACGCGCGAACCGTTGGGTGTGGTCGGCGCCATCGTGCCCTGGAATTTTCCGCTGCTGATGGCCGCCTGGAAACTGGCACCGGCTTTGGCGATGGGCAATTCGGTGGTGCTGAAGCCTTCCGAGAAATCGCCGCTCAGCGCGATCCGCCTGGCAGGAATCGCGATGGAAGCCGGCATTCCCGCCGGCGTCTTCAACGTGGTTCCCGGCTTCGGCAAGGAAGCGGGCGAACCGCTGGCTCTGCACATGGACGTGGATGGGCTGGTATTCACCGGCTCGACTGCGGTCGGCAAGCAGTTGCTGCAATGCGCGGGGCGCTCCAACCTCAAACGCGCCTATATGGAATGCGGCGGCAAGAGCCCTAACCTGATCTTCGCCGATGCTCACGATCTGGATAAGGCGGCCGAAGCGGCGGCCAGCGGGATCTTCTACAACCAGGGCGAAGTGTGCACCGCGGCGTCGCGCCTGCTGGTGGAGCGGTCGATCAAAGACGAGTTCGTGGCCCGTGTGGTCGAGGCCGGACGCAAGATGCAGCCGCGCCATCCTTTCGAGCCAGGCGCGCCGATGGGGGCGATGGTCGACGAGACGCAGACCTCCCGGGTACTGGGCTATATCGAAAAAGGCGTGGCCGAAGGCGCCAAACTGGTGCTGGGCGGCAAGCGTGCCGACACGGTGCCCGGCGGCAGCTACATCGAACCGACCGTGTTCGACGAGGTGGCGCACGAACACACCATTTCGCGCGAGGAAATTTTCGGGCCGGTGCTGTCGGTGATCGCCTTCGACACCGAAGAGCAGGCGTTGCGCATGGCCAACGACACCGACTACGGCCTGGCAGCAGGCGTGTGGACGAAGGACATCAGCCGGGCCCACCGCGTGGCGCGTAAACTGCGCGCCGGCAGCGTGTGGGTGAATTATTGGGACGGCGGCGACATGACCGCACCGTTCGGCGGTTACAAGCAATCCGGCAATGGCCGCGACAAGTCGCTGCACGCCTTCGACAAGTACACCGAGATGAAGGCGACCTGGATCAATCTGGGCGGCTGATCCGCGCGGCGCCGCCGGAAGCGAAGGAAGAAAGATGCTTCTACATATCCTTTTCCTGATCGGCATCGCGGTGGAGGCGATGAGCGCGGCATTGGTGGCGGGCCGGCGGCAGATGGATTGGCTGGGCGTGTGCGTGATCGCCGTGGTCACCGCACTCGGCGGTGGCACGCTGCGCGACGTGCTGCTGGGGCGCCACCCGCTGAGTTGGATCGAGCATCCCAGCTATCTGGTGATAGTGCTGGTTTCCGCACTGGTAACGATCCTGGTGGCGCCGATGATGAAGCGCCTGCGCACCAGTTTCCTGGTGCTGGACGGGCTCGGTCTGGTCGTATTCACCGTGGTCGGCTGCGATATCGCCAAGGGGTTGCATCTGCACTGGCTGATCATCCTGGTTAGCGGAATGATCACCGGAACCTTCGGCGGTGTGTTGCGGGATGTGCTTTGCACGCAGGTGCCGCTATTGTTCCGCAAGGAGCTGTACGCCAGCGTCTCGCTACTGGCCGGCGCGATCTATATGACCGCACCGCATGTGGGCATCGATCACGACGTGGGCTTGGTGGCCGCAATGGTGACAGGCTTCGCCGTGCGCATGCTAGCCATCCGCTATCACTGGGAAATGCCGAAGTTCGTCTACAAGGATGACTGGGATTGAAGTGATTTCGGCGGCATGGGGCCGTTCCACGACATCCTACGACCTGTCGGATTCCTTGAACTCGACGCTGGCACGCTCGGCATCGGGCAACTGGCGATCCAGCGACTGGCGGTAATGGATGCAGCCGCGCATGAATTGCGGCCACTCCGGGACCGTGGGCAAGGGATCGGTCTTCTCCGGCAACAGACTCCACAGGTCCGGATGGTGCCAGCAAAGCTCGTGCAGGGTGGAGTCGCGATGCTTGCGGATGGCGGCGCGCAATTTGCGCGCTTCTGCAACCAGCTCCGCCTGGGTCAGTCGGTCGAGATCTTCGTCCACGGCATGCCTCCTGCTGTGAGGGCTACGCTGGCCGCAAGGGAATCTGCCAGAATCGGGCCAGCCAAGCCAGATCTTAGACGATGACGACAGCAGTCCCGACCGTTGCCAACTCCCCCCGCCGAGTGCTGTTCGCCAGTCTGATCGGCACCACCATCGAATTCTTCGATTTCTATATCTACGCCACCGCCGCGGTGATCGTGTTCCCGCAGCTGTTCTTCCCCGAAAGCGATCCGGCCACCGCCACCCTTAAATCCCTGATCACCTTCGCCCTGGCGTTCTTCGCGCGGCCGGTGGGGTCGGCGCTATTCGGTCATTTCGGCGACCGGGTAGGACGCAAGGCCACCTTGGTCGCAGCGCTGCTGACAATGGGCCTTTCCACCATCGCCATCGGTCTGTTGCCGACCTACGCCAGCATCGGCGTGGCGGCGCCGATCCTGCTGGCGATCTGCCGCTTCGGCCAGGGGCTGGGTTTGGGCGGCGAGTGGGGCGGTGCGGTGCTGCTGGCGACGGAGAACGCGCCACCAGGAAAACGTGCGTGGTACGGAATGTTCCCGCAACTCGGGGCGCCGCTCGGTTTCCTGTGTTCGACCGGCATCTTTCTGTTGCTTACCGAAGCGATGGACGACACGCAGTTCCTGGCCTGGGGCTGGCGTATTCCGTTCCTGTCCAGCGCCGCGCTGGTTTTCGTAGGCCTGTGGGTGCGTTTGCGCATCGCCGAGACGCCCGATTTCCAGAAGACGCTGGATAAGGGCGAACGCGTACGCCTGCCGATGCTGACCGTGCTTCGCGAACACCCGGGAGCCTTGCTCGCCGGGACGTTTGCGCTGGTGTCCACCTTCGTTCTGTTCTACCTGATGACCGTGTTCAACCTGTCCTGGGGAACCACACAGCTCGGCTACACGCGCGAACAATTCCTGCTGATGTTGATGATCGCAGTGCTGTTCTTCGGAGCCGGCATTCCGGTGTCGGCGCTGCTGGCGGACCGGTATGGCCGGCGCTTGGCGATGGTGCTGGCCACGCTTTCGATCATCGTATTCGGGCTGTTCTACGGACCGCTTTTCAGTGTCGGCAGCGGCGCAGGCGTGTTGCTGTTCCTGATCATCGGCATGACGGTGACCGGCTTGACCTACGGGCCGTGCGGTACCTTGCTTGCCGACATGTTCCCCACCGCCGTGCGCTACACCGGAGCCTCATTGGCCTTCAACCTGGCTGGCATTCTGGGCGCATCGCTGACTCCTTCCATCGCCACCTATCTGGCGACGAAGCATGGCGTCTCGCATGTAGGTTATTACCTCGCCGCAGCGGCCACGCTCACTTTGATCGCACTTTTACTGGCTCCACGCACCAAAGCACACTCTTTGTAGGTCCGAGCTTGCTCGGATGCTTCTGACTCTGTGCCGCAAGCGTCCGAGCAAGCTCGGATCTACAACATCTGGAACTACCAGAGCGCGTCGCGCAGTTTGTACCAGGCCATCGCTGCGACCAGCATCGGCGTGCGCAAGGCGCGGCCGCCGGGGAAGGGCAGGTGCGGGATATTGGCGAACAGGTCCAGCCTCTCCGATTGCCCGCGTATCGCTTCCGACATGAGCTTGCCGGCCAGCCCGGTCGCGACTACGCCATGCCCGGAAAATCCCTGGGCGAAGTAGACGTTGGGGGTCAGCCGGCCGAAATGCGGCGCGCGGTTGAGCGAGATGTCGATGTAGCCGCCCCACACGTACTCGATTTGCACGTCCGCAAGCTGCGGGAACACGCGGCGCATGCGCCGGGTCATGGTGCCGCGCAGGTCGGGCGGCGGCAGGGTGGAATAACTGGCGCGTCCGCCGAACAGCAGACGGTGATCCCGGCTGCGGCGAAAATAATCCAGCGCCCAGTTGGTGTCGGCCACCGCCATGTCATTGCGGATCAACGTGCGGGCGCGGTCTTCGCCCAACGGAACGGTCGCGCCGATGTAGGTGCCGACGGGCATGATCTTCGATTCCAGTTCCGGTGCGATGCCCTGCAGCAGCGCATTGCCGGCGACGATGGCGAAGTCGCATCGCACTTCGCCTTGCGCGGTCTTGAACACGGGCTTCGTCCCGCGCACGAGTTGCGTCACCCGAGAATGCTCGAAGATGCGCACACCTGCCGATATCGCGGCACGCGCCAGCCCCAGTGCATATTCCAGGGGATGCAGGTGACCGCTGTTGGGGTCGTACAGTGCGCCCAGATAACGATCGCTGGCGAGTTCTCCACGCAGCTTTTCGCGGTCCCACCATTCGACCGGATAGGCATAACGGGTATTGAAGTCTTCGACCGCTGCCATCACTTCGCGCTCCTGCCTCGGCTTGATCGGCACGGTGGCATGCCCATCGCGCCAGTCGCAGGCGATGCCGTGCCTGCGGATGCGCTCGCGCAACCATTGCAAGCCTTCGCGGGAAAGGTCGAACATCTTCCGCGCGTCGTCGAAGCCGACCAGCGATTCCAGCTTCGCCTCGCCACAGCTGAAGCCTGCGATGGCCTGCCCGCCATTGCGCCCGGAGGCGCCCCAGCCGATGCGCTCGGCTTCCAGCACGACGACTTTGTAACCGGCTTCGGCTAGCTCAAGCGCTGCTGAAAGGCCCGTGTAGCCGGCGCCGAGGATGCAAATGTCGGCTTCGAGGCGGCCTTGCAGTGTCGGTTGTTCCAGCAACGGGGTAGTGCTGGCGGCGTACCAGGAAGGTGGATACGAAGAATTCAATGCCGACATTATCGAAACCCCGGCGTCGTCATTCCAGCGAAAGCTGGAATCCATTTTGACTTTGCTTTACCGGCCATGGTGCGAACATCGAGATCAAGATGGGTTCCAGCTTTCGCTGGAATGACGGCAACAAAGGCGGCGGCCAGACATATCACACAGCCCGCAAATACCAGTCGTACTCCAACGTAGTCACCTGCGTATAAAACGTCTGCATCTCCTTCAGCTTCTGCTGGCCGTAAATATGCCGGAACGCCTCGCCGAACTGCTCGCGGATGAAGTCGCTACCCATAAAATCTTCAATGGCCTGTCGCCAGTAAGGCGTACGAACCTCGGTTTGTTCGTAGGCATTGCCGACCACTGGCGAGCCAGGGTCGAAACCGTTCTCCAGTCCATGCAGCATGCCGGCCAGTACCGCGGCGGTGACCAGATAGACGTTGGCGTCCGCTCCGGCGATGCGGTGCTCGATGCGGGTATTGGCCTCGTTGCTGTGCGGGATGCGCATGGCGACGGTGCGGTTGTTGTAGCCCCAGGCGTCGTTGAGCGGCACGAAGGCGTTGAGTACGAAGCGGCGGTAACTGTTGGCGTGCGGTGCGAACAGCAGCAGGCTGTCCTTGGCGCTGCGCTGCAGGCCGCCGATCGCATGCTTCAGCGTGTCGGCCGGCGCATCCGGCGTCGAGGCGAAGATATTGGAGCCGTTCTCGTCCAGCACGCTGACGTGGATGTGCAGCCCGTTGCCGGCTTGTTCCGCGAACGGCTTGGCCATGAAGCTCGCCTGCACGCCCTGTTGCTGAGCCACGGCCTTGATAGCGCGCTTGAGCATGACCGCATCGTCGCAGGCCAGCAACGCGTCGTCGCGATGCTTGAGGTTGATTTCGAACTGACCCGGCGCGTATTCGGCTACCGCGGTGTCCGCAGGAATGCCTTGCGCCTTGCACGCCGCCGATACCGCATCGGTGAAACCACGGTAATCGTTGAGGTCTTCCATGTAATAGACCTGGGTGCTGCTGCTGCGCCGGCCGGTGACCGGATTGATCGGCGTACGCGGCCTACCGTCTGCGTCCAGATGCGGGTCGAACAGGTAGAACTCCAGTTCCACCGCCACCACCGGCTTCAAACCGCGCGCGGTATAGCGCCCCAGCACGCGCTTGAGCACTTCGCGTGGGTTGGCGTCGAAGGCGCCGCCCTTGGCGTCCTCCATCGACAGCAACAGTTGCGCCATCGGCCGTGGCGACCATGGCACCGGCCGCAGCGATCCCGGTACAGGACGGCAGATGCGGTCTTCGTCGCCGATGTCGTAGCCCAGGCCCGTTTCCTCCACCGTGTTACCGGTGATGTCGGTGGCGATCAGCGACATCGGCAGGCACACGCCCTCCAGGTAGACCTTCTCCAACGCATCGCGGGTGATGCGCTTGCCGCGCAGCAGGCCGTTCATGTCGGGCAGCAGCAGGTCCACCAGCTCGCAATCGGGCAGTCGCGCAAGCGCGTCGGCATCTGCCAGCGGGAGGGGGGAGTCTTGGAAAGCGGAAGGGTCTGGAATGCGGGTCATGATGGCGTCACGGGCGGTTCGCGGCAGCTTACCAGAGAGGCTGTACTGTCAAGAATACTCAACGCCGGTGAGCTAGCAGATCGGCTAAGAAGCCCGGAAGTGGTGCCGCGCCGCACCATTACCGGGATAAAGCCGCGATTCCGGCGGCTCGTGTTGTAAAAATAAAACAGGCGGGTTAAGTTGCGGCAAGCTTTTTCCGAGCCTCCCCCATGGCCAGCCTGCCGCTGGTCGGCCTTCCCACCGACCGTAAAGAAATCGGTCCACATCCCTTCCTCGCGGTCGGCGAGAAGTATGTGCGCGCGGTGGTGGACGGTGCCGGGGCGCTGCCGATCCTGCTTCCCGCTTTGCAGCCTGCGCTGCCGTTGGAGCGGTTGTTGGAACAGGTCGACGGCATCTTGCTGACCGGCTCGGTTAGCAACATCGAGCCGCACCACTACGGCGACGAACCCAGTTACGAAGGCAATCTCCACGACCCTGCGCGCGATGCCAGCAGTCTGCCGATGGTGACGTTGGCGATGGAAATGGGAATCCCGTTGCTCGCGGTGTGTCGCGGCTTCCAGGAAGTTAATGTCGCTCTCGGTGGCAGCCTGTACCAGAAAGTGCAGGAGCAGCCCGGCTTCCTGGATCATCGTGAGAACCTCGGCGATCCGCTCGAACAGCAATACGCCCCCGCGCATGTCGTCACCTTCAATCCGGGAGGGATGTTGGCCGGTATAGCTGGCGCGCCGTCGGCCCGAGTCAACTCGCTGCACGGGCAAGGCGTCGCCCGCCTGGGCAAGGGCCTCAAGGTGGAAGCGGTGGCGCCGGACGGCCTGGTCGAAGCGTTCCGTCACGAAGGAGCCAGTTTTCTGCTCGGCGTGCAATGGCATCCCGAGTGGCGCGTCACCGAAAATCAGTTCTATCTCGGCATATTCAAAGCCTTTGGCGACGCCTGCCGCACGCGCGCCGCACAACGAAAACATTGAAGTGAACCCATGACCCAGCTCCAGGCCCAGAAGAAATCGTCACCCGAGAAACCCGAGAGCTCGCTACGGCGGTGGCTGAAGGAGCGCAGCATCACCGAAGTCGAATGCCTGGTGCCCGACATCACCGGCATCGCGCGCGGCAAGATCATTCCCGCCGACAAGTTCTCCCACGACTACGGCACGCGCTTGCCGGAAGGCATCTTCGCCACCACCGTCACCGGCGATTATCCGGACGACTATTACGACCTGACCTCTCCCTCGGATTCGGACATGTACCTGCGTCCCGATCCGGACACGATCCGCATGGTGCCCTGGGCCACCGATCCGACCGCGCAAGTGATCCACGACTGCTATACCAAGGACGGCCAGCCGCACGACCTGGCCCCGCGCAACGTGCTGCGGCGTGTACTGACGGCCTACGAAGACGCCGGCCTGCGCCCGGTGGTCGCGCCCGAACTGGAATTCTTCCTGGTGCAGAAGAATACCGATCCGGATTTCCCTCTGTTGCCGCCGGCCGGCCGTTCCGGTCGGCCGGAAACCGCACGCCAGTCGTATTCGATCGATGCGGTCAACGAATTCGACCCCATCCTCGACCTGATGTACGACTATTGCGATGCGATGGAACTGGACGTCGACACGCTGATCCACGAATCCGGCGCAGCGCAGCTGGAAGTCAATTTCACCCACTCAGACGCCTTGTCGCGCGCCGACCAGGTGTTCTTCTTCAAGCGCACCATGCGCGAGGCGGCGATGCGTCATGGCATCTACGCCACCTTTCTGGCCAAGCCGATGGAGAACGAACCCGGCAGCGCCATGCACATCCACCAGAGCATGCTGGACAAGAAGGGCAATAACGTCTTCACCGGCAAGAGCGAAGGCAAGCTGAGTAAGACCTTCGACCAGTACCTGGGCGGGCTGCAGAAGTACGTGCCCATGGCGATGGCGTTCTTCGCGCCCAACGTGAATTCGTACCGCCGCCTCGCGCTGGGGCAGGTGGCGCCGATCAACGTGCAGTGGGGCTACGACAACCGCACCTGCGGTCTGCGCGTGCCCATGGATACGCCGGAGAACACGCGGGTGGAAAGCCGTTTCGCCGGTTCCGACGCCAATCCCTACCTGGCCATGGCGGCCACGCTGGCTTGCGGACTGCTGGGTATGCGCGAAGGATTGAAGGCGACCGCGCCGCTGGCCGGAAGCGCCCAGGATGTGGGCTTCGAACTTCCGCGCTCGCTGGGCGAATCGTTGGACGAGCTCGAGCAGTGCAAACCGTTGCAGGAATTGCTGGGGCCGCGTTTCGTGCGCGCCTATGTCTCGGTGAAGCGCAAGGAATACGAAACCTTTTTCCGCGTGATCAGTTCGTGGGAGCGGGAGTTTTTGTTGTTGAATGTGTGACTGCTTTTCCTTCTCCCTCCGGGGGAAGGTGCCCCGAAGGGGCGGATGAGGGCATGGATTTCCAGATCAACGGACAACTTTCCGTGGGTTTGAATTCTCCCTCCCTCATCCGGCGCTTCGCGCCACCTTCTCCCGATGGGAGAAGGGACGAATCAACCGGAGTTTCCATGGACCACCTAGACACCCGCGCACTGCAGCAACTCGACGCAGCGCACCACCTGCATCCGTTCAACGACAACGCCGCGCTGGCCAAGAAGGGCACGCGCATCCTCACCAAAGGCGAGGGCGCCTACGTGTGGGACGCCGAAGGCCACAAGCTGTTGGATGCCTTCGCCGGTTTGTGGTGCGTCAACATCGGCTATGGCCGCAAGGAGCTAGGCGATGCCGCTTCCAGGCAGATGACGCAGCTGGCTTACTACAACAGCTTCTTCCAGTGCACCACCGAGCCCACCATCCTGCTCGCGGCCAAGCTCGCCGAGCTGACACCGGGCGATCTCAACCATGCGTTCTTCACCAATTCCGGTTCTGAGGCCAACGACACCATCCTGCGTCTGGTCCGGCATTTCTGGGCGGTGCAGGACAAGCCGCAGAAGAACATCTTCATCGGCCGCCACAACGGCTACCACGGCACTACCATGGCCGGTGCCAGCCTCGGCGGCATGGCCGGCATGCACAAACAGGGCGGCTTGCCGATCCCCGACATCCACCATATCGATCCGCCGTTCTGGTTCGCCGATGGCGGCGACCTGGATCCCGACGAATACGGGCTGGTCGCGGCGCGCAGGCTGGAAGCCAAGATCCTCGAACTGGGTCCCGACCGCGTAGCCGCCTTCATCGGCGAGCCCATCATGGGCGCGATCGGCGTCTACATTCCGCCGATGACCTACTGGCCGGAGATCGAACGCATCTGCCGCAAGTACGACGTGCTGCTGGTCGCCGATGAAGTGATCTGCGGATTTGGCCGCACCGGCGAATGGTTCGGTTCGGAATACTTCGGTTTTATGCCCGACGTGATGACCCTGGCCAAGGGCATCACCTCCGGCTACATCCCGCTGGGCGCGGCCATGTTCAACGATCGCGTCGCCGGGGTGCTGGCCGATCAGGGTGGAGAGCTGGCGCACGGCTGCACCTATTCGGGGCATCCGGTATGCACTGCGGTGGCGCTGGAGAACATCCGCATCCTGCAAGAAGAAAAAATCATCGAAACCTGCAAGGTCGATACCGCGCCTTACCTGGCCAAACGCTGGGCCGAGCTCGGCGAACACCGCTTGGTCGGCGAAGCACGCATCGCGGGCATGGTCGGCGCCCTCGAACTGGTGCCGGACAAGGGCCGGCGTGCATTCTTCGACGATCGCGGTACAGTGGGGCAGCTGTGCCGCGATAAGGCATTGGCCAACGGTCTGATCTTGCGCGCCACCTACGATGCCATGCTGCTGTCGCCCCCGCTGATCATCAGTCGTGGCCAGGTCGACGAGCTGTTCGAGAAGGCCTGGAAAGCATTGAACGAGACCGCCGTAGAGCTGGGTTTATAACTAGGTTTACAACAGGAAGGGAACAACGGGCGCCCCGCGTGCCGCGGGGTGCGGGTGCCAACAACAAGCCCTTTCGGGCCATCTGGAGAGTGCAATGAAACTGCGAATACTGGGTGCAATGATCGCCGCTTGTGTGCTTGCCGCGTGCGGTGGCAAGGGCGGGGACAAAGCGGCCGCGGCCGCGGCCGGCGAGAAAAGCGTCAACGTCTACAACTGGTCCGACTACATCGCCGAGGACACCAACGCCAACTTCGAGAAGAAGACCGGCATCAAGGTCACCTACGATGTGTTCGACAGCAATGAAGTGCTGGAGACCAAGCTGCTGGCCGGCTCAAGCGGTTACGACGTGGTGGTGCCGACGATGAATTTCCTCGGACGCCAGATCCAGGCCGGCGTGTTCCTGCCGCTGGACAAATCCAAGATCCCCAACTACGCCAATCTCGATCCGGTGATGATGAAGAAGTTGGAGTCGCAGGACCCCGGCAACAAATATGCGATTCCGTACATGTGGGGAACCACCGGCATCGGCTACAACGTGGACAAGGTCAAGGCAGCCTTCGGCAATACCGACCTGACCAACAGCCTGGATATCGTGTTCAAGCCTGAGAACATCTCCAAGCTCAAGGACTGCGGCGTGACCGTTCTGGATACGCCATCGGAGCTGATCCCGATCACGCTCAACTACCTTGGGGAAGACCCCAACAGCACCGATCCGGCAGTGATCAACAAGGCGGCGGTGTTGCTGAAGAGCATTCGGCCCTACATCAGCAATTTCCATTCCTCGCAGTACATCGACGCCTTGGCCAACGGCGATATCTGCCTGGTGGTGGGCTGGTCGGGCGACATCATCCAGGCGCGCGACCGCGCGGCCGAAGCCGGCAACGGCGTCAACATCGCCTATGCCATCCCCAAGGAAGGCGCGCCGCAATGGTTCGACATGCTGGCCATCCCCAAGGACGCCAAGCACGTGGATGAGGCTTATGCCTACATCAACAACCTGCTGGACCCGCAGGTGATGGCCAACAACTCCAACTTCATCAGCTATCCCAATGCGGTTCCCAAGGCGAAGGAATTGATGGAGAAGAGCATCACTTCGGATCCGACGGTGTATCCGCCGCCGGAGGTCGAGGCGAAACTGTTCACCTTCGCGATCATTCCGCCGGAAGTCGACAAGCTCTATACGCGGATCTGGACGGAACTGAAGACCGGCAAGTAGAAGCACGAACGGGGCAGGCGATCGCGTCTGCCCCGATTCGTTTCCGGACACGAATTGCGAGCATCGGAAAGAACGCCGCCATGCACATAGCGATCCTCACATTCGAAGGATTCAACGAACTCGACTCCTTGATCGCATTGGGCATACTCAATCGCATCAAGACACCCGGCTGGCGAGTGACGCTGTCGTGTCCGGCGGCATCGGTCACTTCGATGAACGGGGTAACCGTGCATGCGCAGTCGAGCTTGGAAGAGGCCTGCGCGGCAGACGCTGTCATTGTCGGGAGCGGCATGCAAACCCGCGAAATAGTCCGCAGTCCCGAGCTTATGGCCAGGCTCAAGCTGGATCCCGCGCGCCAGCTGATCGGCGCCCAATGCTCGGGCACGCTGATTCTGGCCAAGCTGGGTCTGCTCGGCGGCGTTCCCGCCTGCACGGATCTCACTACCAAACCTTGGGTGCAGGAGGCGGGCATCGAGGTTATCAACCAGCCGTTCTACGCTCAGGGAAATGTGGCGACCGCGGGTGGCTGCCTCGCTTCGCAATACCTTGCGGCCTGGATCATCGCCCGCTTCGAGGGAGAGGAGGCGGCTCGCAACGCGCTTCATTACGTCGCCCCGGTCGGCGAGAAAGAAGAGTATGTCGCTCGCGCCATGAGAAACATCGCCCCGGCCGGCAGTTCACCCAGGTCCGAGCAGATTCGAAGATCGGCCTGATTTTTGGCGTCATGACATTCTGGGGACAACGATGGCAACGGAACAGTTGAACGGAACCAAGAACACCGCCGGCAATGCCAGGCCCGTGGAGGACTATCTGCGGATCGTCGATGTACGCAAGGAGTTCGATGGTTTCGTAGCGGTTGAGGATACCGACCTGAGCATCCGCAAGGGCGAGATCTTCGCGCTGTTGGGCGGCTCGGGTTGCGGAAAATCCACCTTGCTGCGCTGCCTGGGCGGCTTCGAAAAACCCACTTCGGGCAAGATCTATCTGGACGGCCAGATCATGAACGATCTGCCGCCGTACGAACGTCCTATCAACATGATGTTCCAGTCCTATGCGTTGTTCCCGCATATGACCGTGGAGCAGAACATCGCCTTCGGCCTGAAGCAGGATGGATTGTCGAAGGACGCGATAAAAAAACGCGTCGACGAAATGCTGGCGCTGGTGCAACTGGGCAAGCTAGCCAAGCGCAAGCCGCATCAGTTGTCAGGCGGGCAACAACAGCGCGTGGCGCTGGCGCGTTCGCTGGCCAAGGGGCCAAAATTGCTGTTGCTGGACGAGCCGATGGGCGCGCTGGACAAAAAGTTGCGTTCGCAAATGCAGCTGGAATTGGTCAACATCATCGAGACCTCGGGCGTCACCTGCGTGATGGTGACCCATGACCAGGAAGAGGCCATGACCATGGCCACCCGCATCGCGTTAATGGATTCGGGCCGCATCCGCCAGGTCGGCACTCCCGATGAAATATACGAATCCCCGACCAGCCGCTTCGCTGCCGAGTTCATCGGTTCAGTGAACATGTTCCAGGGCAAGGTCGACGAAGACATGGCCGATTACGTGACCATCCTGTCGCCCTCGCTGGATACGCCCATCTACGTGGGTCACGGCATCTCCGGTTTCGAGGGGCAGGAAGTCTCGTTCGGCGTGCGTCCGGAAAAGGTCCACATCAGCAAGGAAGAGCCCGATCAGCGCTATAACAAGGCGCGCGGCAAGATCGAGGACATCGCCTATTTCGGCAGCCACTCCGTCTTCCACGTGCGCCTGCCCAGCGCCTACAAATTCATGGCCAACTTCGCCAACCAGCAGCGCTGGGCCAGCGAGGGCATGACTTGGGGCGACGAAGTGTGGGTGTCGTGGGGCGACAACGAAGGCGTGGTGCTGACCTCATGAACGCCCTCCTGAAGCGGATATTCCCGCACCCGCGCTGGGCGGTTATCTCGGTTCCGTATCTGTGGCTATTGGTATTTTTCGCCATTCCATTCCTGATCGTGCTGAAGATATCGTTTTCGCGGCTCGCCATTGCGATGCCGCCGTACACGCCGGTCTTGGAGTACGTGGACAACGCGCTCTCGCTGAAATTGAACCTAAGCAACTACATCGGCCTGTTCACCGATTCGCAGTACGTGCAGGCCTATCTGAGCTCCATCAAGATCGCCGCCATCTCCACCATCCTGGCGTTGCTGATCGGCTACCCGATGGCCTACGTCATCGCGCGGCTTCCGTCGTCGGCGCGCAACATCGCCATGATGCTGGTGATCCTGCCGTCGTGGACCTCATTCCTGATCCGTGTCTATGCCTGGATCGGCATCCTCAAGCCGAATGGACTGCTCAACAATCTGCTGATGAAGCTGCATCTCATCAGCGAACCGCTGCAGATCGCCAATACGCCCACGGCCGCCTACATCGGCATCGTGTATTGCTACCTGCCGTTCATGGTGCTGCCGCTGTACACCAACCTGGTCAAGCACGACCACCGGTTGCTGGAGGCCGCCTACGATCTTGGCGCCAAGCCGTGGAAGGCCTTCTTCAAGATCACGCTGCCGTTGTCCAAGGCCGGCATCATCGCCGGCTGCATGCTGGTGATGATTCCGGCGATCGGCGAGTTCGTGATTCCGGAATTGCTGGGTGGGCCGGATACCTTGATGATCGGGCGCGTGCTCTGGAACGAGTTCTTCAATAACCGCGACTGGCCCACCGCCTCGGCCGTGGCGATCGTGATGCTGGGGCTGTTGCTGATACCGATCCTGATCTTCAACCGCGTGCAGCAGAGCGAGATCGAAGGGAGGCTGACATGAGCAACTTCGCCAAGCGCTGGCCGACCTGGTTGATCCTGGCGTTGGGATTCGGCTTCCTGTACGTGCCGATCCTGGTGCTGATGTTCTATTCGTTCAACGAAAACAAACTGGCGACGGTGTGGTCTGGCTTCTCGCTCAAGTGGTACGGCAAGCTGCTGCAGAACGACCAGATGCTGGGCGCGGCCTGGATCAGCATCAAGATCGCGTTCTTCACCGCCACCGCCGCGGTGATCCTGGGTACCTTGGCCGCACTGGTGATGACGCGCATGCGGCGCTTTCCCGGCAAGACCCTGTTCGGCGCACTGATTACCGCTCCCTTGGTGATGCCGGAAGTGATCCTGGGCCTGTCCATCCTGATGATGTTCATGTCGCTGGGCAGTCTGATCGGTCTTGCGCCTCGCGGCATCCTGTCGATCTGGATCGCGCACGTGACTTTCACCCTGGCCTTCGTCACCGTGGTGCTGTCTTCGCGCATGGCCGAACTGGACAAGTCGCTGGAGGAGGCGGCGATGGATCTGGGTGCGAACCGGGTCAAGGTGTTCTTTCTGATCACGCTGCCGATCATCGCACCGGCCATCGTTTCGGGCTGGCTGTTGGCGTTCACCCTGTCGCTGGACGATGTAGTGGTCGCGAGCTTCGTGTCCGGACCCAGTTCCACCACCTTGCCTATGGTGGTGTTCTCTTCGGCGCGTCGCGGGCTAAATCCGCAGGTCAATGCCCTGGCCACGATCATGATCGTGGTGGTATCCGTTGCCGCAT
This sequence comes from Pseudoxanthomonas sp. P4_B2, assembly GCF_056402315.1. Classification (NCBI taxonomy): domain Bacteria; kingdom Pseudomonadati; phylum Pseudomonadota; class Gammaproteobacteria; order Lysobacterales; family Lysobacteraceae; genus Pseudoxanthomonas; species Pseudoxanthomonas sp. P4_B2. The sequence continues at coordinate 158,897 of NZ_JBFUHQ010000003.1, read as the reverse complement.
TCGTCGCCTGGTGGTTGATGAACCGCGAAGAGAAGCGGCGGCAGCGCGACATGCAGCTGGCCTTGCAGGACAACGGCTGAGGCTCTTGCTTTTGCCCCCTTTGGAAAAGGGGGCTACGGGGGATTTGCTTTTGCTGTTGCTGGTAAGGGCTTCCGCGAAGATCAAGAGCAAATCCCCCTCAATACCCCTTTTGCAAAGGGGGAGGCCGCTACGGTCAGCTAACTCTCTGACTGGCAGAATTCATCCACGATAATCACCACGAAGATTCCCCATGACAGTCGAAACCGTCAACCCCGCGACCGGCAAGGTCGAATACACGCTCGAACTGATGGACAGCGCCGCTGTGGAATCCATCCTGGCGGCGGCCGAATCCGCATTTCCGCAATGGTCCGCGCGCTCGTTGGCCGAGCGCGGCACTTTGCTGCGCAAGGTCGGTGCGCAGCTGCGTAGCCGTCGTGACGATATCCAGAAGATCATGACCGCCGAGATGGGTAAGCTGCGCAAGGAAGCTCTGGCCGAAGTCGACAAGTGCGCCGACGCCTGCGATTACTACGCCGAACATGCGGCGGATTATCTGCGGGACCAACCCATCGCCACCGAAGCCAGCAACAGCTATGTGCGTTTCGAACCTATCGGTTGCGTGCTGGCGGTCATGCCGTGGAATTTTCCGATTTGGCAGGTATTCCGTTTTCTCGCGCCCGCGCTGATGGCCGGCAATGTGGCTGTGCTCAAACACGCCAGCAACGTGCCGCGCTGCGCGGACATCATCGCCGAAGCGCTGCGCGATGCCGGTATTCCAGCAGGTGTGTTCGCGGCCCTGCACATCGATAACGATCAGGCCGCCGAAGTGCTGCGCGATAAGCGCGTCGCTGCGGTGACCCTGACCGGCAGCGAGCGGGCAGGGCGCTCGATCGCCGCCAATGCCGGCGACCAGCTGAAGAAGTGCGTAATGGAACTTGGCGGCAGCGATGCCTTCGTGGTGCTGGAAGACGCCGACCTGGACAAAACGGTGGCCAGCGCGGTGGCTTCGCGCTTCGGCAACGTGGGTCAGACCTGCATCGCGGCCAAGCGCTTCATCGTGGTTGAGGGCATTGCGGACGCTTTCGTGCAGCGCTTCGTCGACGCGGCCTCCAAATTGAAGCTCGGCGATCCCAACGACGAAGCCACGACGTTGGGACCGATGGCCCGGCGGGACCTGCGCGATGAGCTGCACAAGCAGGTCCAGGCCAGCATCGCCAAAGGCGCCAAGCCGCTGCTAGGTTGCGAGCCGGACGACTCGCATGCAGGATATCCGGCGTCGATCCTGGATGCGGTGGTGCCGGGCATGGCCGCTTACGAAGAGGAATTGTTCGGTCCGGTGGCCAGCATTCTCCGGGTGAAGGATGAAGCCGAAGCGATAAAAGTCGCCAACGACACCACCTTCGGCCTCGGCGGCAGCGTCTGGACCGGCGACCGCGAGCGCGGCAATCAGGTCGCCCGCCAGCTCCAGTGCGGCGCGGCATTCGTCAACGCGGTGGTGAAAAGCGATGTGCGCCTGCCGTTCGGCGGCACCAAGCGCTCCGGTTTCGGCCGTGAACTGGCTGAGCATGGCATCCACGAGTTCATGAACATCAAGTCGGTCTACGTGGCTTGAGCCCGCTCCTGTAGAGCCGGCTCCTGTAGAGCCGAGCTTGCTCGGCTGCTTTTGACTTCCCGGAAGAGCAGCCGAGCAAGCTCGGCTCTACAAAGATGTTTGAGCCGCTGCAGGAACATGGATGGAACGGAAGGTTGCGTCGGTTGCCGTTCCGATAGCGCGTTGCCGGTGCCATCTTTCAGCCATTGAAAAGGAGGCTCCATGAACACTGTCGCCACTTCCCCGATCCCCGCCCGCGTCACCCGCAAGATACGCGGCCGCGCTACGTCCGACGGCGCCGGCGTCAAACTGACCCGCGTCATCGGCGGTCCGGATCTGCCGGAGCTGGATCCGTTCTTGCTTCTCGATGAGTTCGGCACCGACCGCGCCGAGGACTATTTGGCTGGGTTCCCCAGTCACCCGCATCGCGGTTTCGAGACCGTCACCTACATGTTGGACGGGCGCATGCGCCATAAGGACAACCATGGCAACGAAGGCCTGCTGACCCCAGGCAGCGTGCAGTGGATGACCGCTGGCCGCGGCCTGGTGCATTCGGAAATGCCGGAACAGGAATCCGGACGCATGCGCGGCTTCCAGCTGTGGGTGAACCTGCCTGCGCGCGACAAGATGACCGATCCGAAGTATCAGGAATACGCGCCGGACCGCATTCCGGTGGCCGCTCCGGCGGTGGGCGTCAGCGTCAAGGTCATCGCTGGCCGGGTAGGCGAGGTGATCGGCCCGATCGTGCAGCCGGCCACCGATCCGGTGTATCTGGATATCGCGCTCGACGCGGGCATCGCGTGGGAATACACGCTGCCCGAAGGCCATAACGCATTCGCCTACGTGTTCGAAGGCGCGGCGACGGTGGGCGAGGGTGAAGAAGCGCGCGCGCTCGAGACTCACGAGATGGCAGTGCTCGGCGGCGGCGATCTATTGCAACTCCGCGCCGGCGGCAAGGGCGCGCGCCTGATCCTGGTCGCGGGCCGCCCTCTGCGCGAACCGGTGATGCGCCATGGCCCGTTCGTCATGAACACCAAACAGGAACTGATGCAGGCCTTCGTCGATTTTCAGGAAGGTAGATTTTGAATTGCAGGCGCGGTGTAGCCGCGTCTTGCGTTCAATTCCCGGAAACCAAGTAGGCGGCGCTCGTGCTCACGTCCAACTTCTCGGCCAAGGTTTGCAGTTCGGCTAGAGCTTCCGGCGACTTGGCGTCGATCCAGATTTGCGCGTACTGATCTTTGCCCAGCTCCACCACCGCGATCCGCTTGGAGGCCACCACCGATTCGGCCTGTCCAGCGAGTTCCGGGACGTACCAGTGCAATGGTTGACCAGAGAACACACCTTGCTCCGCGCGTCTAGACTTACTCAGACGCAGGTCCGGGTCGCGTGAGGTCAGCAGCAGGTTCATCGACTTGCTGCTGTCTTCAGTCCGCGCTTTGCAGGCGAGGAAACCGGTGCTCACTCGTTCTTCCCATTGCAAACCGGAGCTGGCTGGAAGCGAGGGGCACCGAACGGAGGCCTGCTGGGCCATGACCGTGCCGGGCACAGCAAGAAGTATTGAAAGAAGAAGCGTTGGAAGTAGGCAGATGGTTTTCATGGATTAGTCCCCTGGAATAGCCATCGCGAAATGCTGATGGCCGGTTGCAGAACCCATGGGTGCCGATTCGACTGCGACCTTCCGAAGCCTGTAGAACTCCCAGGGTTCCCGTCCATCAGCCTCCCCAGCTGTTGGACCGATCGACCTTAGCCCAGCTTTTGGCACGATGGCGTTGCCTACGTCACAAAAAAAGCCGGGCAAGCCCGGCTTTCATTCTTCGGGGTGCCGTCGGTTAGCCGTTGCCGACAATATCCGCCTCGTTGCGTCCCAGCCAGCCGTACAACATGCCGCCGATCAATGCGCCCAGAATCGGCGCCAACCAGAACAGCCACAGTTGGCTGAGCGCACCGTTGCCGACGAATACGGCGACGGCGGTCGAGCGTGCGGGGTTCACCGAAGTGTTGGTGACCGGAATGCTGATCAGGTGGATCAGGGTCAGCGCCAGGCCGATCGCGATGGGCGCGAAGCCGGTGGGCGCATTCTTATGGGTCGAGCCCATGATCACGATAAGGAAGAACGCCGTCAGCACCACTTCGCACAGGAAGGCGGCCGCTACCGTGTAGCCACCCGGAGACAGCGCGTCGTAACCGTTGGTGGCGAAGGCGCCAGCAGCAGTGGGATCGATCGAGAAACCGCCGCCGCCCTTGGCGATCTGCAGCAAGATGAACCCGGCCGCGATGCCGCCTAATACTTGCGCAACGATGTAGGGAAGCAGTTCCCTGGCCGGGAAGCGCCCGCCTGCCCACAGTCCCAGGCTTACCGCCGGGTTGAAGTGGCCGCCCGAGATATGGCCGAACGCATACGCGCCGGTCAGTACGGTCAGGCCGAAAGCCAATGAAACGCCAACGAATCCGATCCCCAGCGGATTGCCGTCGCCACCGAAGTTGGCGGCGAGCACCGCGCTGCCACAGCCGCCGAGAACCAGCCAGAACGTACCGAGGAACTCGGCCGTGAGTTTCTTGCCCAGATTCATGTTGCCCCCAAAGTGTCGATCCGCCGGCTGGCGGCTCGGGCAAAGTAGCGGAAGCAGGTGCGGAAATTGTTTTAATTCCGTTACATGGAACCGCTGAGCTATAAGAGTTCCATGACTCACACCAACGCGTTGCCGCTAATCTCCAGTCACAGACATGCCATGGATGCATTGTGGGAGCGGCGTCCCGCCGCAAACTCTTCAGGCTATAGAAGCGAAAAGCTCGCGGCGGGACGCCGCTCCCACCGGCCGGTCGCGTCTTATCGTTCCGGCAGCGGAATGAACTCCACTTCGCCTGGGATCTGGCCGAAGCTTCCGTCCAACCAGTCCTGCTTCGCCTGCTCGATGCGGTCTTTCGAGCTGGACACGAAGTTCCACCACATGTGACGCGGCGCATCCAGCGGCTCGCCGCCCAGCAACATGGCCCTGAGCGGAGTCTTGGCGCGAAGGACCGGTCGCGTGCCCGGGTCGAGCACCACCAGATGCTTGTCCGGGACATCGGCGCCATCCAGCTGCGCGTCGCCTTCCAGGATGTAGAGCGCGCGCTCGACATGACCGTCTTCGATGACCAGTTCGGCGTCGGCCTCCAGGTCCACGGCCACATTGAAGGTATGGGTGAAGACGCGAACCGGCGATTCCTCGCCGAAGGCGCGTCCGGCGATCACCCGCAGGAATGCACCGTTGCGCCGGATCTGCGGCAGCGCGGAGGCTGCGTGGTGGTGGAATTCCGGCGCGGTTTCCTCGTCGGATTTCGGCAACGCCACCCAGGTCTGCATGCCGTGCACAGCATGCCCGCGCCCACGCTCATCGGCCGGCGTGCGTTCGGAATGGGCGATGCCGCGGCCTGCGGTCATCCAGTTGACGTCGCCGGGCAGGATCACCTGTTCGGAGCCCAGCGTGTCCTTATGGTTGATCGCGCCGGCCCACAGGAACGTCACCGTGGCCAGGCCGATATGCGGATGCGGACGTACGTCGATGCCACGGCCGGGTTCGAAGATCGCCGGCCCCATATGGTCGACGAACACGAACGGTCCGACACTGCGCGCCTGCAAGCTGGGCACGGCGCGACGTACTTCGAAACCGCCGCCTAGGTCGTGGGTACGGGGAGTGATGATCGTGGTCATGGAGGCCTCCGGGAATAGCGGCAGGATCGCATAGGAAAGCCGGGCGCTCGACACGCCGACGGGAACGGATCGTTGCGTTCAGAAGAGACTGTCGTTGTCGATGGAGGCGGCGACGTCGGTGGGAAGCTCGCCACGCCGGGAGGCAATGCGGTCGGCCAAACGAGTCGGTTCCGGCAAGCGATAGCCCTTCAGTGTGCGCATCACCCATCCGACCGCCGTGTCCATGGAAATTCGATGCCCGGGTGAAACGATTAGCGGATTGCAGCGTAGTTTGCTGCGCAACGCCCAACCGATCTGTTCGCCACGGTGCGTCAGTGCAGCGCGGTCGCCTGGCGTCGGCCCCGGGTCGTTATGGCGACCGGCCAGTACTTTCTTGGCTACTCCGATGGCAGGCAATCCTGTCGCCACACCGAAGTGCGCCGCGATTCCCAGTCGTCGGGGGTGGGCGATGCCCTGGCCATCGACGAAGACCAGATCCGGTGTCCGCATCAGCATGGCCAATGCGGCCATCAATGCAGGCAATTCGCGAAAACTCAGCAAGCCCGGTACGTACGGCATCGAAGTCTTGACCCGGGCGATATGCGATTCGATGGGCAGCAACGTGCCGGCGTCGAGCAGGACCACTGCGGCCCGGGTGACTGTGCCTTCTTCCTCGAAACCCACGTCGAACCCGGCCAGTACGCGCGGCTCGGGAAAGTCGTCCTGCAAGGAAACGCGCTTGGCGAGCTCCACCTGCAGAGAGCGTGCGGCAGCGATGCTGCCGTCCCAATCGGCGAACACATCGGTTTCCGAATTCACATCCATGGCACAAGGGTAATCAGGACGTGTTCGCGCCATGTGCAGATTTCAGCGCGCTTATGTGGGATCGGGCGGCGGCGGGTCCAGGCGGATGCGTTGGAAGCGCGCGAAGCGCGGCAAGCCTTTACGGGTCAATCCGTTATAGCGATAGGTGACCAGGCTGCCTATCGGCGGGGGAGCGGCGCGCTGGGCATCGGTGAATCCGGAGCCTAGGCGGAATCGCCGGCCATCCCGCATCTGTACGATCAGAGCGCCGAGCATGCCCCTGTATTTCCCTTTTCCTGGCGCATGCGCCACCACGCGCGCTTCCGCATCCTCATAAAGCTTGTATTTGATGAGGTCGTCGCTCCGGCCCACCTGATATAAAGCGCTGCGCCGGTGCAGCATCAGACCTTCGCCGCCTTCGGCGACGAGTCGCTTGAGCCTCGCCTCGAGCGCAGCCTTATCGCCCACGCGGAACTGAGGAACGGTTTGCAGCCAGACGATCCCAGCTGTGGACAACAAGCCACGCATGCGCAGCACTCGTGCTTCGAAAGTGCCACCATGCTCGGGCAGATCGAAGACCATGAAGCGTACGCGCCGCCAGGCGCGATCATCGGCCTTTCCTGCGCGCACGATGCCGCTGACCTCATCGAAACGGCCGCGACCTACCCACAGTTCGCCATCCATGGCCACCTTCGGCCAGCCCGCGGTGAACCATTCCGGCGGCGCTATCGGTTGTCCGGCGCGGGTGACCAGACGTTTGCCGTCCCAACGTCCGCGGACGCCATCCAGTTTCTCGCTGATCCAGTAGTCCGCGATGTTCAAGCCGCTGTGGTAGTTCGTGGCCAGCATCAACTGCGGCTGGCTTGTCGTTTCCGCCAGCGACGGTGGGGGCAGCAGGAAAGACAGCAGCAACAGCAAAACGATGCGCAGGTTCATGATCTCGGTCCTTGAGTATGGGTCGGCAGGCGCATGTCCGTGCGCATGGTCCAAGCTTACGGCTTCAAGAATCGGTCGCGGGTCTATGCCGTGTCGGAGTTTCCCGGTCGACAAAGTCGGAAAACGGCCCGCATGTGGAATCGCAAACGGTCAGCGGTCTTTCCGCTAGGGCGGGACATGCGTTGCGGACAGATCAGTAACTGCTCTGCGAAAGTGTCGCCTTGCCATCTGGGCCGATACTGACCCGATAGATGCGGTCGAACTGGTCGTCCCGCATCGCTTCGACGGTCGTTCCCGATAGCGCCGCGACGATCCCTGGCACGCTGTTGCTGTGGCCGACGACCAGTACAGTACCGCGCGCATGGGCGGCGCGGAGTTGCGAGGCGAATGCGGCGTCGGCCATCTTTGCATCGTAGGTCGTGACGCTGATGCCATGCCCATCGGCTGCAGGTCGTGCCGTCTGCTGGGTGCGCCGGTAAGCGGTGGCATAGGCTGCCGTCAATGGTGCATCGCTCAGTAGCTGCGCCAACCTGTCCGCGCGCGCCCTGCCGGCGTCGTTCAACGAAGGATCGCGCGCATCGTCCGTGCCTTTCTCCGCATGACGGACCAAAATGAAGGTGGTGGTTGTGCCGGCCGGTGCGGTCGACGCAGTGGTGCTGCAGGCGGCCACGCCCACCACTAATGCCGCGAGGAACAACAAGCGCGACAGGCGGTTCGGCGTGTTGCGAATCGCTTCAGTCCGGTTTCGCCCTCGCCCGTGATCTCGGCCTCGCTCTTGATGCCGTTCTCGAAACCATCGCCCATTCCCGAATACAACAACCATAGCGTTTTCTCGTTGCGCAACAGATCGAGCGCGTTGTGAAAGTCGTCCAGATGGTAGTGCAAGGACGGGACGAGGGCTCGACTATTTCAACTCGACCACTTTTCCGCCCAGCCAGCGATAACGATAGGTCTTGTCCAAAGTGGGGCAGCAGCGCGGATCATTGGGTCCGGGCATCTTCGACTTGACCACGACAATGCCCTTGTCGATGGCGATGCTTTGCACTTCACCCCAGAGATCGCCGCTGCCGGCCTGCACATAGCCCTTGCCTCGATCGACGAACACATCGAGCCGGTAGGACCAGTAAGTCGGACCCAGTAACGCGGTCTGCACCACGATTTCGGGTTTACCATCGCCATCGAGATCGCCCACGACGGTTTGGGCGGCCTGGTAACTGACATCGGCCGGCGGAAGCGAGGACAGGTAGTCGCTGGCGATTTTTCCGCCTGCGTCTGCGTGACCGCATGGGCCTGCGAGGAAAGCAGGAGCATGAAAACTGGGATGGCTGCCAGCCTGATGCGCATGGGCTACTCCGTGGGTGGCCGAGCCGGGTGCCGGGCAACGATATCCGGACATCACTTTCCAACGCGCCGGCACGCCCGGAGCGGACAAGCGCGACGCCCACTTTCCGCGGCGGCTCAGAACCTGACGAAATAGGGGATAACCATCAACCCTAGGCCGACCACCACCAGCAGCAGCGTGCTGGAAACGAAATACGGGAAGATCATCAGCACCAGTCCGCACAGCGTCGGCACCAGCGCCTTCTGGTTCTTTCCGTACAGGAAGTAACCCAGCCCCACCGAACCGAACAACAAGCCCCAGAGCAGCGATGCGGTGTCCACGACGGTATCCTTCAGCTTGGGTCTGGAATGTTAGAGCAGAGAATACGCCTAGGACTTGGCAAGCGTCGCCAACAGTCCGCGCGCGGCATTGAAACGGTCCGCCGCCTCCGGCAGCGGCAGTTTGACCCGCAATTTGTCCGGTCCGTCCATCGAATACAGCTTAGGCTGCTTCTGGATCATCTGGATCACCGACATCGGGTCAATATTGGGCTGCGACTCGAACACGATGCGGCCGCCGTTCTCACCCAGGTCCAGCTTGCGGATGCCCATCGCCGTGGCCGTGAGTTTGAGTTCGGCGATGGCGAACAGATGCTTGGCGGCATCCGGCAGCAGGCCGAAGCGGTCGATCATTTCCACTTGCAGGTCGCGCAGTTCGTCGGCATCGGCGGCGCTGCTCACACGTTTGTACAGCGTCAGTCGTGTGTGCACGTCTGGCAGGTAGTCGTGCGGGATCAGCGACGGGATATGCAGTTCGACCTCGGCCCCGTGCGCGGTGCCGGCGTCCAAGTCGGGCAGTTTGCCCAGGCGGATCGAACGTACCGCGCGTTCCAGCAGTTCGGTGTACAAGCTGAAGCCGATCTCCGCCATTTGGCCGCTCTGGTCTTCGCCTAGCAGTTCGCCGGCGCCGCGGATTTCCAGGTCGTGCGTGGCCAGGGTGAAGCCGGCGCCCAGTTCGTCCATCGCCGCGATCGCTTCCAGACGGCGCTGCGCATCGCCGGTCATGCTGCGTTTGTCGGGGATGACGAGATACGCATAGGCGCGGTGATGCGAACGGCCGACGCGTCCGCGCAGCTGATGCAACTGGGCCAGGCCGAAACGATCGGCGCGGTTGATGACGATGGTATTGGCGTTGGGGATGTCGATGCCCGATTCGATGATCGTCGTGCACAGCAGCACGTTGAAGCGCTGCTTCTGGAAATCCAGCATCACCTGTTCCAGCTCGCGTTCCGGCATCTGTCCGTGGGCCACGCCGATGCGCGCTTCCGGCACCAGCTCGGACAGGTCGCGCTGCATGCGGCCGATGCTTTCCACGTCGTTATGCAGGAAATACAGCTGGCCGCCGCGCGCCAGCTCGCGCTGAAACGCTTCGCGCAGCAGCGGCGCGTCCCAGGGCGTGATGAAGGTCTGCACCGCCAGGCGGTTGGGCGGTGGCGTGGCGATGATGGAAAGGTCACGCAGGCCGGCCATGGCCATGTTCAAAGTACGTGGAATCGGCGTGGCGGTGAGGGTCAACAGATGCACGTTAGCGCGCAACGCCTTCAGCGCCTCCTTCTGGCGCACGCCGAAGCGCTGCTCTTCGTCGACGATCACCAGTCCCAAATCCTTGAACTTCACGTCCGGCTGCAACAGGCGATGCGTGCCTACGATCACGTCCAGCGTTCCCTCGGTGACCTTGCGCAGCTCTTCTTTGATTTCCTTGGCGCTCTTGAAGCGCGACAGCACTTCGACCTTCAACGGCCAGTCGGCGAAGCGGTCGCGGAAGTTGCGGTAGTGCTGTTCGGCCAGCAGCGTGGTCGGCACCAGTACGGCCACCTGTTTACCAGCGCTGGCCGCGGCGAACGCGGCGCGTACGGCGACCTCGGTCTTGCCGAAGCCCACATCTCCGCAGACCACGCGGTCCATCGGCTGCGAACTGGCCAAGTCGCGGATTACCGCTTCGATGGCATGGTGCTGATCGGGGGTCTCCTCGAACGGGAAGCCAGCCGCGAACGGTTCGTACATCGCGCGATCCAGATGCAGCGCCAGGCCGGCGCGTGCCTGCCGGCGCGCCTGTATTTCCAGCAGTTCGGCGGCTACGTCGCGGACCTTTTCCGCCGCTCTGCGCTTGGCCTTGGTCCAGGCCTCGCCACCCAGCGAATGCAGCGGGGCGGTTTCCACCGAAGCGCCGGAGTAGCGGCTGATCAGATGCAGCTGCGCGACCGGCACGTACAGGCGATCGCCCTTGGCGTATTCGATTTCCAGGTATTCGCCGGGCGTGCCGCCGGCCTCCAGCACCACCAACCCGCGATAGCGGCCCACGCCGTGATCTTCGTGGACGATGGGCGCGCCTTCGCTCAACTCGCCCAGGTCGCGGATGATCGCTTCGGGCTCGCGCCCGGTGCGGCGGCGACGATGCGGCTGGGTGGCGCGTTCCGGGAACAGCTGGCGTTCCGTTAGCACCGCAATCTGCGGCGCATCCAGCGCGAAGCCGTCTTCCAGCGGTGCGACAGCGAGCGCGAATCGAGAAGAGCCGGCGAGGAAGGCGTTGAAGTCGTGGACGACGTCCGGCGTCAGCGCCGCCGCCTGCATCACTTCCATCAAGGCTTCGCGACGACCCGGCGAATCCGCCGCCACCATCACCCGTCCCGGATAACTGGACAGGAACGATTTCACCGCCGCGGCGGGCTCGACATCCTTGGCGGCGAGCGGAAGCACCGGCACTGGTTGGTCGCCCAGCGACTGCGATTCTTCCCGGCGCGGATGGTTCGGTCCGCACACCTCGATGCGCGCATTGCGGTTCAGACGTTCGCGCAATGCGTCGGGTGCGAGATAGAGCTCGTCCGGCGGCACTAGTGGCCGTTCGATGTCGTGCCGGCGCTGTTCGTAGCGGTTGCGGGTTTGTGCCCAGAACGCTTCGGCGGCTTCGTAGGCGCCTTCGGCGATCAGCGGCAGCGTATTGGTGTTGTCCAGGTAATCGAACAGCGTTGCGGTTTGCTCGAAGAACAGGGGCAGGTAGTACTCCACTCCTGCCGGCGCGATGCCCGACTTGAGATCCTGGTAGAGCGAGCTGCGCCGGGTATCCACGTCGAAGCGTTCGCGCAGAGCATCCAGAGCTCGCTGAACGGAAAGATCGTCCAAGGGCACTTCGCGTCCGGGCAGCATCTTTACCGAGTCGGTCTTTTCCAGCGAACGCTGGCTTTCCGGGTCGAAGGCGCGGATGGAGTCGATGGTGTCGTCCAGCAGCTCGATGCGCAGCGGCGCATGCGCGCCCATCGGGAAAACGTCCAGCAGGCCGCCACGGATGGCGAAATCGCCCGGATCCAACACCTGCGGCACGTTACGGTAGCTGGCGGCCTCCAGGCGGCGCTTTTCCTGGTCGAAGTCCAGTTTCTGGCCGACGCGCAGATCGAAGCTGCCGCCGACCACGTAACGCAACGGCGGCAGCCGCTGCATGAGCGTCTGTACCGGCACCACGACTATTCCGCGCTTGAGCGTCGGCAGGCTGTGCAGGGCGGCCAAACGTTGGGAAATGATGTCCGGATGCGGGCTGAAGCGGTCGTAGGCCAGGGTTTCCCAGTCCGGGAACGGCAGCACCGGCAGCTCGGCATGCGTACCGAGCAAGGTATGCAGATCCGATTCCAACTGGTGCGCGCCCTGGTTGTCGCGGGCCACGGCCAGCAGGGGTCCTTGATGGGCTTCGGCCGCACGCGCCAGCGACCAGGCCAGGGCCGTGGGCGACACGGGGGCGCGCCACCAGGCACGTAACTGGTTGCTGCGGGGCAGTGGCGGTGGAGGGAAATGCGGGGATTTCGGGTCGTTAGGCATCGGCACGCAAAACAGCAGCAGCGCCGGACGCGGTCGCGTCCAGCGCAAGGAAAAGGACGCGCAGTTTAACGTGCCCCGTGTCAGGGCCTGTCAGCAGTCATCGAGAGAGGGCCAATTCGTGCCCACCGTCTTGTAGAGCCGAGCTTGCTCGGCTGCATTAATTGTCAGCAATTGAGCAAGAGCAGCCGAGCGAGCTCGGCTCTACAAAGTGCTCCTTCGGTTATGGTCGCGCTTCGAGCACCAGGTTGAACGGAGTCTCGGTAGCGCGCCGGAAGCGGCTGAACCCGCCTTCATCGACCATGATGGCGCGCAGCTTCGCTTCCCCGGCCTGTGCGCCCAGTGCGGGCCCATGGCGCGCCAGCGACACCGGTACGCAGATCTGCGAAGACGCGCCGTAGTAAACCCGCCCGACCGGATTTAGGTTGTCCTCGACCTTGTCGCCGGCGAACGGCTCCACCAGTAGGCAGTGACCGTCGGGTTTCAACGCTTGGCGGGCATGCCGCGCGGCGCCGGCGGGATCGCCCATGTCGTGCAGGCAATCGAAGAAGGCGATCAGGTCGAAGTCGCGGTCGGGGTAGCCCACCGCATCGGCGACTTCGAAGCGTGCGTTGGTCACTCCGGCGGCCGCCGCACGCTCGCTGGCGATGCGGATCGATTCGGGGTGGTAGTCGTAGCCGATGAATTGCGAGTTCGGGTAAGCCTGTGCCATCAGCACGGTGCTGGCGCCGTGGCCGCAGCCGACATCGGCGACCTTGGCGTTCTGGACGAGCTTGTCTACCACGCCGTCCAGCGCGGGCAGCCATTCGCCGAGCAGGTGCGCGTGATAACCGGCCCGGAAGAATCGCTCGGTGCCGTGGAACAGGCAGGGGTGGTGTTCGCCCCACTCCATGCCGGCGCCACTGCGGAAATTCTCTAGGGTGCGGTCCAGGGTATGGAAGGTGTCTTCGACGATGTTGTACGCGCCGGGGAGGTCGACCGGGCCGTTCGGATCGGCCAGGCACAGCGCTTGCTCGTCGCTCAGCGTGTACCGGCCGCTACTGGCGTCGTAGCTCACGTAGCCGCCCGCGGCCTGATTGCCCAGCCATTCGCGGATGTAGCGCTCATGAGTGCCGGTGCGTGCGGCAAGTTCAGTAGGGGTAGCGGGCTCTTCGGCCAGGGCCCGGTACAGGCCGAGCCGGTCGCCCACCAGCATCAGGCTGGCGCTGATTGCCGCGCCCAGGTCGCCGACCGCTTTGCCCAGGAAGTCGTTGAGTTTTGCTTCGTTTATGTTCATGCGCGGCTCTTCCGATGGTGGCGCGGCGGTGCCTGCCGCAGGCCCCCATTAGGCGCAACGCAGTTACGAGAAACAGGCGGCCAGGTCGTGGTCGGATTCGCCGCACGCCGCTCTAGAGGTAGCGATTGCTCAGGGAATCGTTTCTGCTTGCGTCCCGCCGACCGCCAATCCGCTTATTCGTTGAGATCCAGCACCACCCGTACCAGGCCGGGGGTATCGTCCTCGCGCATGCGCTTGAAACCCAGCGACTGGGCGAGCTGCAGCATGGGATGGTTGTGGTCCAGCACGTCGCCGTACAGGCGGTCGAGCTTCTTGGTCTTGGCCCATTTCACCAGTTTGCGCATGAGCTGACGGCCCAGACCTTGTCCGGCGATGAAATGGCTGACCAGGATGGCGAACTCCGCATCGCGTGTACGCGGCGTGATGGAGGTGCGTGCGACCGCGCCCACCAGGGCTTCGCCCGGCGGCAGGTTCTCGGCCGCGACCAGCGCGAATTCGGTGCGGGGGTCGGGGTGACACAGGCGGTATGCCATTTCCGGGGTCATTTCCTTCAGCGCATACAGGAAGCGCTGGCGGACTTCTTCGGGACCCAGCAGTGCGAAGGCGCCCTGGATCGGATCCGCGTCTTCAGGGCGGATAGGACGGATCAGCAGCTCGCGGCCATTGGGCAATCGGAACTGCTCGTGCCACGGTGGGAGTCTTTTCGGCGCGGTCATGTGGTCATGCTCGCATGAAAGGATCGCCGCGGGGAGTGAAGAGGCAGGCCGGAACCCGGCCCGCGTAGTGCTTCGATTCAGCCCCTTGGCAGGGTTTTCGGCTTGCGTAGTCGTGAGACCAGGGTCACCGCCAGCAGCACGCCGATACCGATGAGAATGCCGACAACGGCGTCGAACAGCATGGAAACCAGGGTGCCTGCCGTGCCTTGTGCATAGGGCTCGATGAAATGGTGGAGAGGCGGCAAGCCATGCACCAGGATGCCGCCACCGACCAGGAACATCGCGGCGGTGCCGGCGACGGAGAGGAACTTCATCAGGTACGGAGCCCCGCGCAGGATGCCTGTGCCGACATTACGCTTGACCTTCGCCCAGCTGCCGTCGCTTTGATCGCGGTTGAGCGCCAGTCCCAGGTCGTCCAGCTTCACGATGCCGCCCACCAGGCCGTACACGCCGATCGTCATGATCAGTGCGATGGCCACCAGCGTCAGCAGTTGCTCCACAAAAGTCCTGCCGGCCAGCGTACCCAGCGAAATGACGATGATCTCGGCCGAGAGGATGAAATCGGTGCGGATCGCGCCGCGCACCTTGTCCTTCTCGAACGCGACCATGTCGACGTTCTCGTTCTGTACTGCCTTTACCAGTTCTGCGTGGTGCTGCTTGTCTTCGTTCTTGTCGTGCAGAAACTTGTGGGCCAGCTTTTCCACGCCTTCGAAGCACAGGAACGCGCCACCCAACATCATCAACGGCGTGACCAGCGGAATGTTGTAGCCCCTGCCGTGCAGCCAGGTCTCCAACGCGCTGATCGCCAGCGCGGCCGGCACCAGGATGGCCTTGTTGACCAACGAGCCCTTGGCCACGGCCCACACGACCGGCAGCTCGCGGTCGGCGTTGATGCCGGAAACCTGCTGCGCATTGAGGGCCAGATCGTCGCCCAGCACCCCTGCGGTCTTCTTGGTGGCGATCTTGGTCATGACCGACACGTCGTCGAGCAGCGAGGCGATGTCGTCGATCAGGGCGAAAAGGCTGGATCCGGCCATGTGGCAATCAAGGAGTTGCGTTGGGGAGCCGCGATTCTCGCATACGTGAGGTGCTTCTATGTGCGGTGTTTCAGCCCTCGGCGCGTAGCCATTCCAGCCGCGTCATCGCCCCGGCTTCGCCCAGCGCTTTCTTTAAAAGCGGCAGTGCCGGTGCGATCTGCTGATCGAACTGCCACGGCGGATTGAGGATCACCAGTCCGCTGCCGTTCAAGCGCAGCGGCGAGTCGTCCGCGCGTATCTGTAGCTCGGCCAGCAATACCGACTTAGCCGGGAGCGCTGCAGCCTTGCGGAAGAACGGCTGCAAAGTGCGTCGCTGCTTGATCGGATACCAGATGGCGTAGGTCGCCTGCGGCCAGCGTTCGAGCGCGTCGCGCACCGTGGAGATGATTTGCGGGTATTCGTTTTCCTGTACTTCGTAGGGCGGGTCTATCAGCACCAGGCCGCGTGCGAATTTCGTCGTGCCGTGTTTAGGCGGCAGCATCGCCTTGATCGCCGCATAACCATCGCGCGCGTGCACGGCCACGCGCGGATCGTGGGCGAACAATTCCTTCAGCGCGGCCGCTTCCTCCGGCTGCAGCTCGCAAGCGGCCAGGCGGTCCTGATCGCGCAGGGCCTGGGCCACCAGCAGCGGCGAGCCGGGATAGGCGATCAATGCGCCGACCGGGTTGTTGGCTTCCACCGCGCGCAGGTAGCGCTCCACCACTTCGGGCATCTTCGCTTCGCCCATCAGCCTGAGGATGCCGGCGTCGGCTTCGCCGGTCTTGCGGCTTTCCGGCGCGGCGAGCAGGTAGCGGCCGCGCCCGGCATGGGTATCCAGCACGAAAAACGGCGCGTCCTTGCGCTTCAGTGCGTCGAGCAAGGCCAACAGCACGATGTGTTTGAGGACGTCAGCGTGGTTGCCGGCGTGGAAAGCGTGCCTGTAGTTCATGGGGGAAGCATAACGTTATGCTGCGCGCCATGCCCCTGATCCTGATCGCCGAAGACGAGCCCGCCATCGCCGACGCGGTGCTGTACGCGCTGCGCAGCGAAGGCCTGGAAGCCGAGCACTGCCTGCTGGGCCGCGAAATAGCGCCGCGTGTGCGCGCCGGCGGCGTCGACGTGGTGGTGCTGGACGTGGGCTTGCCGGATCGCAGCGGTTTCGACGTATGCCGCGAGCTGCGCAGCTCCAAGGAAGCGTGGGTCAGTGAGGTGCCGGTGATCTTCCTGACCGCGCGCAACGACGAGATCGACCGCGTGCTGGGACTGGAACTGGGCGCCGACGACTACATGGCCAAACCGTTCTCGCCGCGGGAGCTGGTGGCGCGGGTACGTGCACGTCTGCGCCGCAGCCACGTCGGGCAGGAACCGGTCAGCGAGTCGGTCAAGGGCGAATTCCAGATAGACCACGAAGGCCACCGCATCCGTTTCCGGGGCAATGCGCTGGAACTGACCCGTTACGAATACATGCTGCTCGCGGCCTTGCTGCAGCGCCCAGGCGCCATCCTCAGCCGCGCGCAGTTGATGGATCGCGGCTGGGACAGCGATGCGGATAGCGCCGATCGCACGGTCGACACCCATATCAAGACCCTGCGCGCGAAGTTGCGTGCGGCCGGTGCCGAGAACGATCCGATCCGTACCCATCGCGGCCTCGGCTACGCGTTGGAGGTCTGATGCGCCTTGGCCTGCGTTTGTTCCTGGGTTTCTTCCTGATCGTCGGGTTGGCGGCCTTCTTCGTCATGCGCGTATTCGTCAACGAAGTGAAGCCGGGCGTTCGCCAAGCGATGGAGTCCACGCTGGTCGATGCGGCCAATGTGCTGGCGGTGATGGCGGCCGACGATCTCAAGTCCGGCCATATCGCCGACGGCCAGTTCGTACGCGATCTGGCGTTGGCCCAGCGCCGCGAATTGAACGCCACGGTCTGGCAGTTCCCCAAGCGCAGCATCGACTACCGCATCAGCATCACCGATACGCGCGGCGTCGTGGTCTACGACTCGACGGGACGCGACGTGGGTCGCGACAATTCCAAGTGGAACGATGTCTATCGCACCTTGCGCGGAGAGTACGGTGCGCGTTCCAGCCCAGCGATCCCGGGGGACGAAGACCATACCGTTATGCATGTCGCCGCGCCCATCCGCGACGGCGACCAACTCATCGGCGTGCTGACGCTTTCGCAGCCCAACGAGACCTTCGAGCCCTTCATCGCCGCCAGCCAGCGCAACATCATGCGGCGCGGCGGTTGGCTGATCGGCCTTTCCGCGCTGATCGGCTTGCTGATGACCTGGTGGTTGATGCGTGGAATCAACCGTCTCAACCGCTATGCGCAGGCGGTCAGTGCGGGCGAGCGCGTGCCGCCCTTGCCCGCACGCCGCGACGAAATAGGCGATCTGGGACGCGCGGTGGAAACCATGCGCAGGAAGCTGGAAGGCAAGGCCTACGTCGAGCAATACGTGCAGTCGCTGACCCACGAGATGAAGAGTCCGTTGGCTGCGATCCGCGGTGCGGCGGAACTGCTGCAGGAGCCTTTGCCGGAGGCCGAGCGGCAGCGATTCGCGAACCACATCCGAACCCAGGAACAACGGCTCACCGAAACCATCGACAAGCTGCTGGCGCTGGCGGAAGTGGAACAGCATGGTTGGCTGCGCAAGATCGGGCCGGTGGGTATCGATGCCTTACTGGGACAGGTAGCCGAAGACGTGGCGGCGAAACTGGCGACCACGGGACTGGCGCTGTCGGTGGATGTCCACGATCCGCAGGCCGAAGTTCAGGGCGATGCCTATCTTCTGCGGCAGGCGGTTTCCAACCTGTTGGACAATGCAATCGCTTTCTCGCCCTCTGGCGGCACGATTTCCCTGTCTAGCAAGACGGTCGATCGGCATATCGAGATTCGGGTCGCGGATGAAGGCCCTGGCATCCCGGACTACGCGCAGGATCGCGTCTTCGAGCGCTTTTATTCGCTGGCGCGTCCCTCGACGGGATTGCGCAGCTCCGGATTGGGGCTGCCGTTCGTACGCGAAGTGGCCCGATTGCATGGAGGTGAGGCGGAACTCGCCTCACTGGAAGGCGGCGGTGCGCTGGCGATACTGCGGTTGCCCAAGTCCTGACGATAGGAGCGGTGACCAGGTATTTTGGTCCCCAAATGGTGTCGCATCCTTAGTGACGTCATCCCAGCGAAAGCTGGGACCCATCTTGATCTTGCTTCAGGATTGTTAATGCAAAAGCAAAATGGATCCCAGCTTGCGCTGGGATGACGGCAATATTGTTCGATTGAATCAGGCGAAAGCCCAGTCCGCTAGTTCTCGACTTCACACAGACTTCAAACTCGCCTCAAACCTTCCACACCAACGCACTTCAGGCTACCCCCGTGTTCAACCCGGGGCAAAAACCATGAAGTCACTGAAGCTGTTATTGCGTTTTATTACCGTAGGCGGCCTGGTGCTGCTGTTGCTGATTCCGTTGATGATGATTCGCGGCGCCATCCATGATCGCCAGGCCTACCGCGCGCAGGCGGTCCAGCGCGTGTCGCAAAGCATGGCCGGGCCGCAACAGCTAGTCGGCCCATTACGCGTGATTCCATGGCGGGAACCTCGCGTGGTGAATGAAACCGGCGCAGACGGCAAGCCGGTTACGCGCACCGAAGTCGTCGAAGGTTATGTCTTCCAGACGCCTAAGACTATGCGCGTGCAGGGCGGACTCAAGCCGGATGTGCGCCGCATCGGGCTGTACAACGTGCGCGTATTCGAATGGCAGGCGGGATTGAAGGCCGCCTTCGATCCGCTGGCGCTGACCGTAGTGCCGGGACGCAGCTATGGCCGGCCCTATCTGGTGCTTGGTCTGGGCGATGTGCGTGGTCTGGTCGGCACGCCCGACTTCAAGGTCGATGGCGCGCCGGTAATACTGGAGTCCGGCACGCAGGCCATGTCCGAACGCCTGCATGGCATGCACGCGAATCTGCCCGAGATCGTCGGCGACCTGTTGCCGGCCAGCCAAGTCGATGCGAATTTCCGCTTGAATGGAACGCAGTCGCTGGGCGTCGCTCCGATAGCGGACAGTAATCAGATCACGCTCGGTTCCACCTGGCCGCATCCCTCGTTCGCGGGCCGTTTCCTACCCAACCAGCGCCGCATCCAGGCGGACGGTTTCAGCGCGGAGTGGGAAATCTCATCGCTCGCAAGCGCGGCCCAGTCGCAACTGGCCAAAGGTGACGGCCTGTTGACCCAGCGCAGTAGTGCCGTCGATGGCGCCCCGGCACAGTTTCCCGGCTCCGGCGACAGCGCGATCGACAGCGTGGAAGTCAGTCTGGTCGATCCGGTGGATATCTACACCCAGGCCGATCGCGCCAGCAAATACGGCATCCTGTTCGTGGTGCTGACCTTCGTGGGCTTCGCGCTGTTCGAACTGATCAAGCGCCTGCCGATCCATCCCTTGCAGTACCTGCTGGTGGGCCTGGCGCTGGCGATCTTCTTCCTGCTGCTGCTCAGCCTGTCCGAGCATATCGATTTCATGAAGGCTTATCTGATTTCCGCTGTGGCCTGTATCGGACTGCAGTTCGTCTACTTGTCGGGAGTGTTGAAGAGTTGGGTGCGGGCGGGAGGGTTCGCGGTGATGCTCACGGCGCTCTATGGCGTTCTCTACAGCCTGTTGATCTCCGAAGACAATGCGCTGCTGATGGGCTCGCTACTGCTGTTCGGCATCCTGGCCGCGATCATGTGGATCACCCGCAAGGTCGATTGGTATGAACTCGGCTCTTCGTTGCGCTGAGCCGGCCATGCTCAACGTGCAGACCTTGCATCGTCGGGCCGCCCGGGTACTGCCGGAGGTCATCAAGACCTCCGGCGTGCTTTTGGAAGACGCGGGACAGAATGAGTTGGCGGCGATGCTGTTCCCGCTACGACGGAAATCGACCGGCGCGGTGTTGTTCCGGATATCCGCGGAGATGATCGATGCGATGGGGAATCAGCCGCTGACGTACCTCAAGGAAGCGATGCGGGCCAGGGAAGGCCTTGGCCGCCGGTGCGCTCCCTTTGCCTACAAAGAATGGAGGGCCGCTCGCCTCCCGGCGCAGTGGGTATCGGCGATCTCGCCAAATCGCGCCGAGCAAGCGCCTGATTCCCGCGATGGGTGGTTACAGCTGTTCTTCACGACCAAAACAGATGGCAAGGCGCTGCTGGTGGTACTTCCAAGCGTACGCCTTCTGGCTTATGTCTGGCGCGACTAAGTGCACGAAGGCCGGCTTGGAGGGTCGTAGGAGCGACGTAAGTCGCGAAGGATTGCCGTGGAAACCCTTCGCGACTTACGTCGTTCCTACGATTCCGGGAATCTCGCCCCGGCCGGTGGCGTGCGGTAGAGTCCGGGAATGGACTCTCCGCACACCATCGGCCTTTTTCGCGGCCCAGAGATCTCGGCCAGATTGGACGACGTCGCCCGTCTGCGCATCGGTGTGTTCCGTGCCTGGCCTTATTTATACGAAGGGAGTTTCGAGTCCGAGCGCGTATACCTAGCGGCCTATGCGCGATCGAAGGACAGCCTCTTCGTGCTCGCATTCGATGATGGCGAGGTGGTCGGGGCCTCGACTGGATTGCCGCTAGCCGACGACATACCTGAGTTCCATAAGCCTTTTCTGGAGCACGGAATGCCGGTCGAATCGGTTTTCTATTTCGGCGAATCCGTGCTGCTCCCCGAGTATCGCGGACGCGGCATAGGTCACGCCTTCTTCGATCGACGTGAGGCGTATGCACGTGCGCTGGGAGGGTTTAGGTGGACCGCTTTCTGTTCGGTGGATCGAGAGGATGACGATCCGCGTGGTCCGCCGGAGTACCGGCCCAACGATGCGTTTTGGCACAAGCGTGGTTATCGGCGCAGTGTTGGCATGACCACGTACTTGCCATGGAAGGAAGTCGATCAAGGCGACGTCGTCCATCCACTGACCTTCTGGTTGCGCGAACTGGAGCAGACTGCATGAAAGTCGCTGTCGCTAAATATCCTGTCGGCGCGCCGCGCGATTTCACGGAATTTTCGGACAAACAGGCGCAGCTGGTCGCAGAAGCGGCGCAAGCCGGTGCGACGATCGCGGTATTGCCCGAATACCTGTCGCTGGAGCTAGCGGCCACCTTCGACGCCGCAATCAGCGCTGAACTAATCGCCTCGCTCTCGACGATCCAGCAATACCGGCCGCAGTGGCTCGAGCTGTACTCGCGATTGGCGCGCGAGCACCGCCTGAATTTGGTCGCCGGCAGTTTCTTGCTAGCGCACGGGCAAGACCGTTACCGCAACCGCAGCGACTGGTTCACGCCAGACGGCGCGCACGGATGGCAGGACAAACTGCAACTGACCGGTTTCGAGAAATCCACGGGCGTGATCGAAGCCGGGGATGGCTTGAAGGTCTTCGAAGCACAAGGCGTGCGTGCGGGTATCTCGGTCTGCTACGACGCCGAATTTCCGCTGCCGGTACGCGCGCAATACGAAAGCGGCGCGCGCCTGTTGCTGGTGCCCAGTTGTACCGATACCGAAGCCGGTGCTACCCGCGTGCGCATAGGCTGTCTGGCGCGGGCGTTGGAGAATCGCATGTTCGTTGCCCAGTCGGTGACCACGGGCGGAGCTGCGTGGAGTCCCGCGCTGGACACCAATACCGGCGAGGCGGCGATCTATGCGCCGATGGATGTTGGCTTGCCTGCCGACGGTATCGTGGTGCAGACCCACGGGGATCAGGTTTGGGCGATGGCGGACCTGGATTTCGAGGCGCTGGAAGCCAGTCGCGTTCGCGCACAGGTTGCCAACGATCGTGATTGGAATGGGCAACTGGCGCCCGGCATCGCGCGCGCGGCTCTATCCAAACCCGTGTAGGAGCTGCGTAAGCTGCGACCGCGGCATTGGGTCTCCAAATGAGCCCGGCAAATCTCTGGTCGCAGCTTACGCAAGTCCTACAGGAGAAGCAGGTTGCTCATGGCCGGCATCGTCCATAAAGAAATCGCAGCTAGCAGGGAACCTATCCCGAATGCCGCCAGCACGTCGCTGGGGTAGTGCAAACCCAGAACCACGCGCGAAACTGCCACGCACACGGTGAAAGGAATCAGCAGGAAAGCCAGTGCCGGGTAGTGCGCAATCGCTACGATGCTGAAGGCCACCGCATGCAAGGTGTGCCCGGACGGAAAACTGAATTCATCCAGCGGCGCCACCCATGCGCGGATGCGCACATCCGAAGCGAAAGGCCGCGGACGCCGGGTCCACCGCTTCAGCAATTTGTATAGGGCCAGCGCGATCACCCCGGTCACGGCCAAGTGTGCGGAAGCGGCCAGTCCCGCCATTCCGTCGAAGGCGATCAGCGCAGCCATCAACAGATACCAGAACACGCCGTCTCCCAGACGGCTGATCAGGGCGAAGAACCGGCGGATGCCGTTTCCTTGGCCCCAGCGATTGGCGCGCAGGCACCAACCCATATCATGCAGCTGGATGGGTTTACGCAGCGGCAGCGGACGCATGTCGCCTCCTCGCATTTGCCAGACCGGCGAGCAGGGTGTCGAAGTCGGCAGACACCTGTTCCGGATGCAGGCGTTGCATCGATTGCCGCGCGCGTTCGCCCATGGCCCGGCGCAGGACATCGTCGGTGGCCAGTTTCGTCGCCGCGGCGATGAAGTCCGCATCGTTATCCACGGCCATTCCATCGATCCCGTGATGCAGATGTTCGCGCGCCGCGCCGTAGTCGAACGCTACCGCAGCGATGCCGCTGGCCATCGCTTCGAGTGTGGTGTTGCCGAAGGTCTCGCTATGGCTGGGAAACAAGAACAGATCGGCGCTGGCGAAATGGCGCGCGACCTCGGCACCGCGTTGAAGGCCGCAGAAGATGAAGTCCGGGTGGTCCTGAGCGAGTTTTTCGCGCGCGGGTCCATCGCCTACCCACACGAAGCGGGCATCGGGCCGGCTGCGCTGGAGTTCGCGGAACGCGCGGACCGCAAGATCCAGGTTCTTTTCCGGCGCGATCCTTCCGAGATAGATCACCGCCAATCCGGACTCATCCAGGCCCCAGGATCGGCGCAGCGCGGCGTCGCGTCGCTCTGGGCTGAACTGGTCCGCGTCCACCGCACGCGCCAACCGGACCACCTGTTTGAAATTCTGCGATTGCAGAAACTCCGCCAGTTCGCGGGTCGGCACTAGGGTGGCATCGCCTCCGTTGTGGAAGCGCCGCATCCAGCGCAGGGCGGTACTTTCCAAGAATGGCATGCCGTAGTCGCGCATGTATTGATCGAATCGGGTGTGGAAACCCGTCGCGGCTGGGATTCCGAGTTTCCGTGCAGCCCGCAACGCCGACCAGCCCAGAGGGCCTTCCGTGGCCACATAGATCGCATCCGGCGGACAAGCGGTCCAGAGCTCCCACAGGCTTTTGGTAGCGGGAAAGCCGAACTTCAGCCCGGGATAGCGCGGCAAACCGGCGCCGCGCACCAGCAAGGTATCGGAACCGGCGCGAATCTCGTCTTGTTGTCGCGGCCGCACCAGCAGTACCTCATGGCCGCGCGCGCGCAAGCCCAGTTCCAGACCCTGCACGGTGAGGGCGACACCGTTGATCTCGGGCGGGTACGTTTCGGTGACGATGGCATAGCGCATGCGTGACTCCACGTTTTGCGCATGCTGGGGGTCCCGCATGAAGTGGATGTTGCAAGCGGATTACGGAGCGATGACTTGAAGAAAAGCCGTTCATGATGGGCTTGTCGAGCCATGCTCTTGGCAGGCGCCACAGGGGCGTGCGGTCTCGATATGGCTCAAAAGCGTGGTTCGACACGCTCACTACGAGCGGGTGTAGTCGCTCTCAAGGAACAGAATGGCCGCGCACGGCGGCCAGCAGCGAATACCACTCTTCGCGAGTAAGGCTGATCGTGTCGGCCCGGCAACTATCGGCCAGACGATCCGGGCGGGTGGTGCCGATGATCGGCTGGATCGGCGCGGGATGCTTCAACAACCAAGCGAGCAGGACCGCTTCGGTGGTAACGCCTTTGGCCTGTGCCAACCGCGCCGCCAGCGTTGCGGCAGGCCCGGCAAGCCGACCGCCCGCCAGGGGCGACCATGCCTGTACCAGGATGTCGTGTTCTCGGCAGTAATCCAACGTACCAGTGGCGCCGGCATAGGGGACGCCGGACTGGTTGCTCAGGATGGTTTCGGAAATCGGATAGTGGTGCAGCAGGCTCAGCTCGATCTGGTTGATCACCAGCGGCTGGTCCACGTATTTCCGCAACAGCGATATCTGCGAGGCACTGTGATTGCTGACACCGAAATGGCGCACCTTACCGCTGCGTTGCAGCTGATCGAATGCGCTGGCCACTTCTGCCGGTTCGGCGAGAGGATCGGGGCGATGCAGCAACAGGATGTCCAGATATTCCGTGCGCAAGCGTCGCAATATGCTTTCGACCGAGCGCAGGAGGTGTTCTCGACTGAAGTCGTAGCGCGCCGGAACGCCGGGATGCGGATCGTCCGCAAAGCGGATGCCGCACTTGGACTGCAGAACGATACGGTCGCGCAGATCCGGCAACTGGCGCAAGGCTTCGCCGAACAACAGTTCCGATTTGCCGCGCGCATAGATATCGGCATGGTCGAAAAGGGTGAGGCCTTGTTCCAGAGCGGCCTCCACTACCTCGAACGTCGCCGATATTTCGCTGGCGGTGATCGGTTCGTCGTCCCAGGCGCGACTCAGGTGCATGCAGCCGTAGGCGATACGGGACACCTCGAGATCCGAGTGCGGGATGCGGCAGGTCTGCATGCATCAGTCCACGAAAGGACGGAACGCTACACCCAGCCCGGCCATGTCCTCCGGCTCGCTCACCAGATCGGCGCGCAGCAGGGGGCGGGCTTCTATCCACTTCTTCGAAATCACCAACTGCAGCGAATCTCCATTGCCGATGGCCTCGAGTTTCGGTATGGGTTGCGCGTCGTGCGCCCGGTGCAGCAACACGGACAAGCGCAGCAAGGCGGCCTTGCGCCGCGCGCTGAGCAACAGACGATCGGGGAGCGCTTCGAAGGCCGCCTTCGGAACGCCGCGTCGATGGGTGCGCACCAGCGCGGCCAGCACCTGCTGCTCCTGTCGCGAAAAACCGGCGATATCCGAGTTCTCGATCAGGTACGCGCCATGCACGTGGTATTGGCTGTGCGCCACCGCCAGGCCGATCTCATGCAGGCGCGCGGCCCAGCCCAGCTGTCTCGCGTCGTCGTCGTCGAGCGCCCAGCTTTCCGCCACTTGCTCGAACAGACGCATCGCCGTGCCCTCCACCCGCGCCGCCTGGACTTCGTCGATGCCGTAGCGCTGGGTCAGCGAAGCCACCGAGGCATCGCGTGGATCATTGTCGCTGCCGCGGCCGAGCATGTCGTAGAGGATTCCTTCGCGCATAGCTGCCTTGCTGACCATCAGACGTTGTATGCCCAGCGCTTCGAAAGCGGCTTCCAGCACCAGCACCCCGCCGGCGATGATCGGCCTGCGGTCATTGGACAGGCCTGGAAGTTGGATATTGTCTATGTTGTCGGCCTGCAGCAGGCGGTCGCGCAGCTGCGGCAGCGCTTCGGCGGTGATCGCGCCCTTGGTCAGTTTCATCGCCGCGCAGATCTCGCCGATGGCCTTGTGCGTACCGGAGGAGCCCAATGCCTCCTGCCACCCTAATGCGCGATACAGGCCTGCGAACTGCTGGAACTCGGCGCCGATCTCGGTCAGCGCGTCCTTCCAGCGCTTTTTGGAGATCTTTCCGCCCGGGAAGAAACGCCGCGTGCTGGCGATGCAGCCTACCTGCAGGCTTTCGCGTTCGATCTGGTCGAAACCGCGGCCGATGATGAATTCGGTGGAGCCGCCGCCGATATCGATGACCAACCGCAATTGGCCCGATTTCGGCGGTTGCGCGTGGGCCACGCCCAGATAGATCAGGCGCGCTTCCTCGCGGCCGGAAACCACTTCGATCGCATGGCCCAGTGCGGTTTCCGCCGGCACCAGGAAACTCTGGGGCGATGACAGCTGGCGTACTGTGTTGGTGGCCAGCGCACGCACGCGCAGCGAGGGGATATCGCGGATCCGTTGGCCAAAGCGTGCCAGGCATTCCAGGCCGCGCTGGCGCGCAGCGGAGGAAATGCCGCCTTTGCCATCCAACCCGTCGGCCATGCGCACGGTCTCGCGCAGACGGTCTACGACGCGAAGCTGGCCCAGCGTATAGCGCGCCACCACCATGTGGAAGCTGTTGGAGCCGATGTCGACTGCGGCGAGCTGGTCGCCGTCATTGAGAGGTAGGGAGACGGCGGAGGAAGGGAAAGGCATGCGCGAATATTAACTTATCGCCTGCGGTCTTCCGCCATCAGACCTTCGATAGCAATGTCGCCTGCGCCGAATACGGCGCCTCGCCTTCGGCCGGCGACAATTTGCGGTATTCGCCGTCGGCATCCAGCACCCAGGCGTTGGTGTTGTCGTCCAGGTAGTTCTGCAGCGCTTCCTTGAACACGCGTTCGGCCAGGTCCTCGTCCAGGATCGGGAAGCAGGTTTCCACGCGATGCAGCAGGTTGCGCTCCAGCCAGTCGGCGCTGGCGCAATATAGCTCGGGCTCGCCGTCGTTGCCGAACCAGTAGATGCGGCTGTGCTCCAGGAAACGGCCGACGATGGAACGCACGCGGATGTTTTCCGAAATTCCCAGCACTCCCGGTCGCAGCGCGCAGGCGCCACGCACGATCAGATCGATGCTGACCCCGGCCTGCGAGGCGGCGTACAGCGCACGGATGATGCGCGGCTCGTTGATGGCGTTGATCTTGACGATGATGCGGCCCGCTTTTCCAGCCCGCGCGAGCTTGGCTTCGCGCTCGATCTTCTTGATCAGGCCCGGGTGCAGGGTGAAGGGCGATTGCAGCAGACGCTTGAGCTTGGTGGAAGGCGCGAGTCCAGACAATTGCTGGAACAGCAGGTGCACGTCGTTGCCTATGTCGGGATCGGTGGTGATCAGTCCCAGATCGGTGTACGCGCGCGCGGTTCCGCTGTGGTAGTTGCCGGTGCCCAGGTGCACGTAGCGGCGCAGCTTGCGGCCCTCGCGGCGCACGATCAGCAGCATCTTGCCGTGGGTCTTGAAACCGACCACGCCATAGACCACTTGTACGCCGGCTTCCTGTAATCGATCGGCCACGCCCAGGTTGGCGTCCTCGTCGAAGCGCGCGCGCAGTTCCACCACCACGGTGACGTCCTTGCCGTTACGCGCGGCCAGGACCAGCGCGTCGACGATCGCCGAATCCTTGCCGGTGCGGTACAGGGTCTGCTTGATCGCCAGCACCTGCGGGTCGGTGGCCGCCTGGCGTATCAGTTCCAGCACCGGCGTGAACGCGTCGAAGGGGTGGTGCATCAGCACGTCGCCGTCGTCGACGATCTCGAACATCGAATCCTGGCCACGCAGCGTGCGCGGGTTGAAGCTGGGATATTTCAGCTCCGGCCTGGCCACCAGGTCGTAGACCTGGGTGACGCGATTGAGATTGACCGGTCCGTCGATCAGGTAGACCGCGTTCTCCGGCAGATCGAAATTCTGCAGCAGGGTTCGCATGATCGGCTTGGGACAATCCTTTGCGATTTCCAGTCGCACGGCCGGGTTGTAGCCGCGTCCGATCAGCTCATCGCGCAGGGCCAACGCCAGATTCTCGACTTCGGCTTCGTCCACCACCAGTTCGGAATTGCGGGTCACCCGGAACTGATAGGCGCCTTTGACTTCCATGCCCGGGAACATCTCGTCGGCGAACGCCGACAGCACCGAGGAAAGCAGCACGAAATCGTGTTCGCCGCCGGATACGCGTTGCGGCAGATGGATGATGCGGGGCAGCGAACGCGGCGCCCGCACGATGGCCAGATGGCCGGCACGTCCGAACGCATCCTTGCCCTTCAGCACCACCACGATGTTCAGCGACTTGTTGAGGATCTTCGGGAACGGATGCGACGGGTCCAGGCCTAGCGGTGACAACACCGGCATGATTTCGTCGCGGAAATAAGCGCGCAGCCAGCGCGTCTGCCGGGCGTTCCAAGAATCGCGTCCCAATACGCGGACGCCCGCTTCGTTGAGCGAAGGTCGGATCACCTCGTTCCAGCATTTGTACTGCGCATCGACCAACTTGGCGGCGCGGTCGTGGATCTTGTTGAGGATGGTCGCTGGGCTCATGCCGTCGGCCGCGGCGGGCAGGCCGAAATCCATCGCATGGCGCACGGTCGCGGCGCGGATCTCGAAGAATTCGTCCAGGTTGGTGCAGGAGATGCACAGAAAGCGCAGCCGTTCCAGCAACGGCACTTGCGGGTCCAGCGCTTGCGCCAGCACGCGGAAATTGAAATCCAGCTGCGACAGCTCGCGGTTGAGATACAGCGCCGGATCGCGCAGCGGATCGCCTTCGGTGGGAGCGTCGATGGCAGGCAGGCTGGGGAAGGCGGCAGTCATGCGGTCTGGCTCTGGGAAGGGGGATGGACCGAAGCGGGATCGCGCGGATGTACGCGCTCGGCGTTGAAATGGATGGAGAAGGTGCTCCCCTGGCCGACTTCGCTCGCTATCTCGAGCCTCGCCTGGTGCAGGTTCAGCACATGCTTGACGATGGACAAGCCCAGGCCGGTGCCGCCGCTTTCGCGCGAACGGCTGGTCGAGACGCGGTAGAAGCGTTCGGTGATGCGCGGCAGGTGCGATTGCGGGATGCCGTAGCCGGTATCGCGCACGCTCAGCACCGCGCCGTCGCCTTCGCGCGCGAAGCGCAGGGTGATGGTGCCTCCGACCGGCGTATAGCGCACTGCGTTGCTGACCAGGTTGGAGAAGGCGCTGTGCAACTCCTTGTTGGATCCCCAAAGGTCGCAGCCGGCCTCATCCACCACGACCAGGGTATGGCGGTGATGGCTCAACGCCTCGGCTTCGCGCTTCAGGGTGGCCAGCATCGACGCCATCGCCACGCTTTCGTCAGGCAGGCTGTCTTGCGCTTCCAGCCGCGACAGAGTGAGCAGATCTTCCACCAACTGGGTCATGCGTTGCGACTGCCGTTGCATCTCCGCCAGGATCGGTGTCCATTCCGGGAAATCGGTCGGGTCCAGCATGTCCAGATAACCGTGGATAACGGTCAACGGCGTGCGCAGTTCGTGCGAGACGTTGGCGACGAAATCCTGACGCACCTGTTCCAGCCGCAGCATCTTGCTGACGTCGCGCGCGACCAGCAGCCAGTACTGGTCCGAGTAGGGGATCAGGCGCAGGTTGAGGCGAAGGTCGGGATCGACCGGCGAAGCGGCGTCCAGCATCGGCTCCGCATTGCGGCCAGCGGCCAGCCAATGCGATAGCGACATCGGTTGCAGGCGTTCCCCGATGGGCGTGCCCATATCGGTATGTTGCAACCCTAGCAATGTGGTAGCCGCCTTGTTGAACCACTGCACGCGCTGGGTGTTGCGTTCCACCACCACAACCGCGTCGGGCAGGGCGGCGGCGGCGGCGCGATAAGCGCGCAGCATGTCCAGCAATCTGCGTTTGCGGGTGCGCATTTCCGACTGGCCGCGGTAGAGCAGGCGATCCAGTTCATTCCATACGCCATCGCCACGCACCGGTTCCATCCGTTGCCGGGCGGTCAGCCGCAACAGCACCGTGCGCAGCCGCCAATAGTGCCAGGCGACCACGCCCAACGCCGCGACCGTGATTACCGGCCAGACATAACCCAGCAGCCAGCCCACCAGCGCGGCCGCCGCCAGCACTGCGACCAGTTGGCCGAGCGTCTTGAACCAGGCGGAGCGGATGTGTTGAGGCATTGAAGGGATTGTGTCAGAGGCTTGTGACAGACAGGCGGAAATCGGAGCGGCGGCGAGGCCTCCGGCGAAGCGACCGCATTAGATCGACGCCGAGAACCGGTACCCCGAGCCGCGCACCGTCTGCACCATGTTCTCCACCCCGTGCGGCTCCAGCGTCTTGCGCAGGCGACGGATATGCACGTCCACAGTGCGTTCCTCCACGTACACACTGCCGCCCCATACATGGTCCAACAACTGGGTACGGCTGTAGACGCGTTCGGGATGGGTCATGAAGAAGTGCAGCAGGCGGTATTCGGTCGGGCCGATCGGCACCGGCGACTCGCCGGCGAACACCCGGTGCGCGGCGCCGTCGATGCGCAAGCCGCCCACGGCGATGCTGCCGTCTTCATCGTCCTCGCGCGAGCGGCGCATCACCGCACGGATGCGGGCCAGCAGTTCGCGGGCCGAGAAAGGCTTGACCACGTAATCGTCCACGCCGGCTTCGAGGCCGCCGACACGGTCGTTTTCCTCGCCGCGCGCGGTCAGCATGATGATTGGCACGTCGCGGGTCAGGGCATCCTTGCGCCAGCGCCGGGCCAGTTCCAGGCCGCTGGTACCGGGCAGCATCCAGTCCAGCAGGATCAGGTCGGGAACCCGGTCGGCGATGGCGGTCTGCGCTTCGCGCGCGTCGCCGGCATGCACGGGCTCGAAATCGCCCTTGCGCAAGGCGAAAGCGACCATATCGCGGATGGCGGGTTCGTCGTCGACGATGAGGATGTGCTTTTGCATGTCGTGTCCTGCCTGCGGCTACCGTGGCACTGTGGGCCATGGCGTGCAAGTAGACGACGTTTTTATGACCGACAAGTGACAACCCGGGGCTGCCCGGCCAAGGATGCGGCGGTCTGGTGTGACAAAACCGTGTCAGCGGGCGGTTTCAGCGCCGATCAACGTCCGGATCGCGGATGCCCTGGCGTCTCAGTTCCAGGACTTGCGGGGTAATGGTGGCGATGCGGGCGTCGATGCGCGCACGGGCGTAATAATCCAGGTCTTCGCGCCTTTTCAGGTTCTGCAGCTGAACCAGAGCTTGTTCGGGGCGGCCATTCAGAAAGGCCGCCTCGGCGTAGGCTTCGCCGGCGCGGGACAGGTCGCCGGCCAGTTCGTTGGCACGGGCCAGGTCCTGCTGGAACACCGGATCGTCAGCCGAGCCGCCCTGCAAGGGCCGCAGCACGGCCTGGGCGCTTAGCCCCGACTCGCGGCTGCCTTGCTCATTCAAAACCTGGGCGTAGCTCAGCGCGACTGCACGGTTATCCGGCGATTGCCGCAGCAGCGCCGAGAAACGCCGGTTGGCCGCTTCGGTCTGGCCGCTGCGCGATTCGGCCTGGCCCATGGCCAGCTCCAGCCATAGGTTGCCGGGATACTTGCCCACCAGCGGCTCCAGTTCGGTGACGGCGACGGCCGGACTGTTGGCGCGCAGCCGGGCCAGGGCCAGGCCGTACTTCTGGGCGTCGCTGAGGCCTTTGCCGCTGCTCTGGCGTATGCGCTCGTATTCTCCGATCGCCTGGTTCGGGGTGTCCGCACTAAGCACCCGCAGCCGTTCCTTGGCCCAGTCGAACTGTCCGCTGCCGCCCTTGGAAAGAATCCCCATCGACATCAGCAACGAGCTGGGCAACAGGGGGTTCGAAGTCCCCGCTGCGGCATAGGACGGGTTGCGCGGAATCCGTTCGGATTGGGTGCCACCTGGGGTGGAGGTGGTGACCGGGATGGTGGTTTCCCGGGTGATCTGCTCGGCCCGCTCGCGGGCTTCGCTGATGCGGGTGGTGGTGACCGGGTGGGTCTGCAGATAATCGGGGGTGCGCTCGCGGTCGCCGCCGCGGTTGCCGCGCATGGCCTGGGACATGCGCTCGAAGAAACCCGCCATTGCGCCAACGTCGTAGCCCGCACGCGACAGGGTGCGAATGCCTACACGATCGGCTTCGGCTTCATTGGAGCGGGTGTAGTCGATTTGCCGCTGCGCCATCAGTCCCATTGCGCTGGCGATGGCCGCCTGCGAGGCGTCGCCGCTGGAATTACCGCCCGCCGACTGGGCCAGCACAATGGCCCCCAGCATGCCCAGCAGGATGGGAATCTGGTCGCGTTGCGCGCGTTCCACCCCACGCAAGACATGTTGTTGGGTCACGTGGGCTATTTCGTGGGAAATCACGGCCGCCACTTCGTCTTCGCGCTCGGCAGTGAGGATCAGGCCGGCATTGACGCCGATGTATCCGCCAAGGGTGGCGAACGCGTTGATCTGCCGATCCTTGAGCATGAAGAAAGTGAAAGGCTGACGCGGCTGGTCGCTGTCGGCGCCCAGCCGACCCCCCATGTCCTGCAGCCACTCGTTCAACAACGGGTCTTCCAGCAGATAATTGTAGTTGCGCAGTTCGCGCAACATCATGCCGCCGTATTCGGCCTGGCGCGCCGGAGTAAGCAGTTCGCCGGCCGAAGAACCGATATCCGGGAGTTTGGAATCCTGCGCCCGGACCAGAGGGGCCGCAATTGCCAGAGTAAGAGCGAGGGCGAGCAGGGAAGGGCGCAAGCGTTGCTCCAGGGAAAGCCATTGAAATCGTGACGCAGGATGACCTGCGGGGTGCGCAGCCGGGTGAATAGGCGGTTAACTTACAGCGTGCCAGCCAGCAGCGTTCCAGCCCGCAGCGTTCCAGTTTGCGGGATGGTAACGCCCCGGCATGCCACCATATTCTTCCGACCATGATTGTTGTCGAGAATTCCCGTGACTGATCCTGTTGTTGCCGGCGCCCCGGAAATCACCCTCTACACCACCGCCATTTGTCCGTACTGCGTGGCCGCGAAGAACTTCCTCAAGAGCAAGGGGCAGATCTGGACCGAGGTCCGCGTCGACCTGGATTTCGAACAGCGCCAGAAGATGGTGGCCAAGGCCAACCGCACCAGCGTGCCGCAGATCTTCGTGGGTGAAACCCACGTGGGCGGTTACGACGACATGATCGCGCTGCACCGCGCCGGCAAGCTCGAACCCCTGTTCGCCGGCCAGGCGGGAGAGCGCGCATGAGCGACGGCGAGGACAATCGGGGCGGCGACCGTTTGGCCGAATTCACCCAGTTCCGCCAGCGCATGAACGAACGCATCCTAGGCGAACCCAATCAGGTAGTGCGCCGTTTCTTCGCCCTCGATACGCAGACCTACCAGGCCGGCGCGCTGGACGTGAAGACCAAGGAATTACTGGGTTTGGTGGCATCGATGGTGCTGCGTTGCGACGACTGCATCAGCTACCACGTGGCCCAATGCAAGGACGCCGGAGTCAGTCGCGAAGAGTTCTTTGAAACCTTCTCGGTCGGGCTAGTGGTGGGCGGCTCCATCGTCATCCCGCATTTGCGCCGGGCTGTGGATTTCTTGGATCAGTTGGAAGCCGGGGCGGTGGCGCCTGCCGCACACGATCACGGGTAAAGGCTGTTCCTTCTCCCGGTGGGAGAAGGAAAAGCTGGAAGACCATCTCCATTTGGGGTCAACAGCCCCGATCGGGCATAATTAGCGCATCCCTTCTTCCCGCGACTGCGCTGGGCAACCTGCAGCGCTCTCGCCCCTGTTCGGAACCCCAACGCAATGACCCAGACGATCACCGTCATCCGCGGCGATGGCATCGGCCCGGAAATCATGGACGCCGCCCTGTACGTGCTCGACAGCATGAAGGTCGGCTTGGCCTACGAGGAAGCCGATGCCGGCTTGGCCGCCCTGGAAAAGCATGGCGAGCTGCTGCCGCAGGCCACCATGGACTCCATCCGCAAGAACCGCATCGCCCTGAAAAGTCCGCTGACCACGCCGGTGGGCGAGGGTTTCAGCTCCATCAACGTGGAATTGCGCAAACGTTTCGATCTTTACGCCAACGTGCGTCCGGCCAAGTCGTTCCCGAACACGAAGTCGCGCTTCCCGACCGGCGTGGATCTGATCACCGTGCGCGAAAACACCGAAGGTGCCTACATCGGCGAAGGCCAGATGACGTCCGAGGACGGCATGACCGCCACCTTGACCCAGAAGGTCACGCGCGCCGGCTCGGAACGCATCGTGCGTTATGCCTTCGATCTGGCCCGCAAGACCGGCCGCAAGAAGGTCACGGTGGTGCATAAGGCCAACATCCTGAAATCCACGTCCGGCCTGTTCCTGAAAGTGGCGCGCGAAGTCGCTGCGCTGTATCCCGAGATCCAGTGCAACGAGATGATCGTGGACAACACCTGCATGCAGCTGGTGATGCGTCCCGAACAGTTCGACATCATCGTTACCACCAACCTGTTCGGCGACATCATTTCGGACCTGTGCGCGGGCCTGGTCGGCGGCCTGGGCCTGGCGCCGGGCGCCAATATCGGCACCGAGGCGGCGATTTTCGAAGCGGTGCACGGCTCCGCGCCCGACATCGCCGGCAAAGGCATCGCCAACCCCTGCGCCCTACTGCTCGGCGCCGCGCAGATGCTCGACCATATCGGCCAACCGCAGAACGCCGAACGTCTGCGCAATGCGATCGTGGCGACCCTGGAAGCCAAGGATTCGCTGACCCCGGACCTGGGCGGCGAGGGCAACACGATGTCTTTCGCCAAGGCGATCGCAAGCCGGATCTGATCGACGGAATACGTTCGACGAAGCACGTTCGACCGAACAAGATCACAACGGGACGCTCGGCGTCCCGTTTTTGTTTGCGCTTGTCCCAGGCATGGGCTTTGTGGCGCGATCGATGCAACGGACAATCGCGTTCTCCCATACAGGTCCGGCGATTCCATGGAAGTCCGTCCCAGCGCCGTAGCGCTGACTCCGCTGCTGCTCTTCTTGTTGATCTTCTTTGGCGCCGGCCTGTACTTCACCGCACAGGGCGATGCGATGGGGTTCTATCAATTGCATGCGCCGGTGGCGATCCTGCCGGCGCTCGCGCTGGGAATGTTGATTGCCCAACGCCGTGGCGGTAAGGCCATGGATACGTTGCTGGCCGGGATCGGCGATTCCAACATCATTCTGATGTGCCTGATCTTCCTGCTGGCAGGCGCCTTCGCCATGGTCACCAAGCAGATCGGCGCGGTGGACGCGGTGGTGTCGCTGGGGGTAGGGGCGCTGCCACCTGCGCTGATTCTGCCAGGCCTGTTCCTGATCGCCGGGTTCCTATCCCTGGCGATCGGCACATCGATGGGGACGATCGCCGCGGTCGCGCCGATCGCGCTGGGCGTCTCCGACGCAGCGGGACTGGATCGTGCGCTGGTGATAGGCGCGGTCATCGGCGGCGCCACCTTCGGCGACAATCTCTCGGTGATCTCCGACACAGCCATTGCGGCCGCTCGCACACAAGGGTGCAGCGTGCGCGAAAAATTCCGCGAGAACCTCAAGATAGCGTTGCCGGCGGCGGTATTGACCGTGCTGGTGCTGACCTTCGCCGGAGACGCTTCGCCGGCCCAGGCCGAGCAGTCGGCATCGCCGTGGCTGGTGCTGCCGTATGTGCTGGTACTGGTGTTGGCGGTGATCGGCCTGGATGTGCTGCTGGTGCTGAGCATAGGCCTGATCGTCGCCGGGTTGTTCGGCTACGCCAGCGGACAGGACTACGGGATCGCCGCCTTTTCCACCGACATCTACGTCGGTTTCGAGAGCGTGGTGGAGATCACCTTGCTGGCGTTGTTCATCGGTGGTTTGGGTGCCCTGATCAAGGCCAGCGGCGGCTTGGCGTGGTTGGCCAGGGCTATTTCGCGCATCGCGCGCGGCAGCGATGGCCGGCGCACGGGTGAATGGAGCATCGCGGCATTGGCTTCAGTCACCGACGTGTTCACCGCCAACAACACCGTGGCTATTCTGATCAGCGGCAGCGTCGCTCGCGATATCGCCGAACGCCACGATGTGCCGCCAGCGCGCGCGGCAAGCCTGCTGGATATCTTCGTATGCAGCGTGCAGAGCCTCCTGCCTTATGGCGCCCAGATACTCTTGGCGGCATCGCTGGCCGGCTTGTCGCCGTTGGCGTTGGTGGGCAAGGCGCACTACTGCTGGTTTCTGGTCGCGGTGACCATCGCCTTTATGCTGTGGCCGCACCGGCGCAAAGCAGCCTTGGCCGTGGACGCATAAAAAAAGGGGCGCAATGCGCCCCTTTTTCTACTTATCGAAGCGGTGAACCTCAGCGCGAGTTGAGCTTGGACAGCAGGCGCAGGAACTCAAGATACAGCCACACCAGCGTGACCATCAGGCCGAACGCGCCGTACCACTCCATGTACTTCGGTGCGCCCTGTTCCACGCCGTTCTCGATGAAATCGAAGTCCAGCACCAGGTTCAGCGCCGCGATCACGATCACGAACAGGCTGAAGCCGATGCCGACGATGCCCGATTCATGGATCAGCGGAATATTGATATTGAAGAAGCCCAGCACGATCGTGGCCAGATAGACCAATGCGATCCCGCCGGTTGCCGCGACCACGCCCAGTTTGAAATTCTCGGTCGCCTTGATCAGACCGCTGCGGTAAGCCATCAACAGCGCGAACAGCGTGCCGAAGGTCAACAGCACTGCCTGGAAGACGATGCCGTCGAAGCGCAGTTCGTACATCGCCGAAATCGAGCCCAGAAAAAAGCCTTCCACCAGCGCATACAGCGGCGCGGTCACCGGCGACCAGGCCTTCTTGAAGATCGTGATCAGGGCGAGAATGAAGCCACCGATCGCGCCGCCCAGCATGTAGCCCACCACGCCGGGAGCGATTGTGGGCACACCATCGGGTCCCACCGTGACGGATTGGCTCCAGGCGAAGGCCGCGGTCAACACCGCCAGCAACAGCAGGATGCCGGTCTTGTTGACGGTGCCGTTCAGGGTCATCGCGCCAGCGTCGCGTGAGACCACTGCGCCGCTGCCCAGGTCAAGGAAGGTGGATTCTTTCAGTGCCGGATTGCCGCTGCGTATCATCTTTGCCTGCTCCATCGTTTCGGACCTGCGTCCCTAAGCGCAGGAGGATAGCTCATGACCGCAGCGCATGATCGTTACGGAATCAGGGAGTTTGCCCACCCACCGGTTTGACAGCGAGGGCGCAGCTTCCGACAATACGCGGCCTTGTTGGCCTGCACGGCGATGCGGGGCCCGAGTCGGGGTATAGCGCAGTCTGGTAGCGCATCTGGTTTGGGACCAGAGGGTCGGGGGTTCGAATCCCTCTACCCCGACCACTTCAGGTGCCGATCTTTGGATAGGCCGATCTTTTGGATAGGATGTCCACCGGCTGGATGCGACAATCCCGGACCGAGCGCCCGTAGCTCAACCGGATAGAGCACCGGCCTTCTAAGCCGGCGGTTACAGGTTCGAGTCCTGTCGGGCGCGCCATTGCGGTAGGTTTTACTAATGTTTCGTTTTTATGGTGGATGTAGCTCAGTTGGTTAGAGCACCGGATTGTGATTCCGGGGGTCGCGGGTTCAAATCCCGTCTTCCACCCCATATCGAATAAGGTCGCGGCGGGTTCCTGACGCCGCTGCGACTTGTTACAATATCCACAGTTTCAGGGCTGTTAGCTCAGTTGGTAGAGCAGTTGACTCTTAATCAATAGGTCGAAGGTTCGAATCCTTCACAGCCCACCAAATAAAACAACAACTTAGGCATCTGAAAGGGTGCCTTTTTTGTTGCCTCCGGAAAACGCTCCCGAAAAATCGGCAGACACTGCAGGTTCCACAAGCTGGGGTTCGTGGCCGTAGCAGTCAAACGTGGGCCACCAGTTACATGGTCGACGGTCGAAAGGCGCCGCCGGCGAACTGGTCATCAAGGTGGGACGGCAGCCAGGCGCAACTGCTCTGACCGCCGTGCCTACGCCTCAACGGGCTTCGGTGATTTTCTTGACGACGCCGTCGACCAGGTAGACAGAGACTGTCTTGCCGCTGAGGTAGTAGTCCCAACGTTCGCCATAGACGGCGCCCTGCTCGTTTTCCAAATTGGCTATGCGATCGGGCTTGCCGGCGACTTCCATCACTTTGCCGGCGCCGTCGCCGGTGACAACAAGGCGGCTGCCAAAGGCATAAGTGTCCGCCAAGGCGGGCGCTGACAGGAGGAGGAAAAAGCTGAAGATTGCTGCGCGCATGAGGTCACCGTCCGTTGGATTTATCGGCACTCTAGCCCTGCCGGTTCATGTCTTCAAGCGGGGCTAACGCAGGCTCATTGGTAAGTCCTTCGCAGCCCACCAAATTATGAAGCGCCCGGCCCACCAGGAGCTTTTTTTGTGGCCAGCCCGGTGCATGGATACAATGGGCCGCGGACCAGCGAAAGTGGCGGAATTGGTAGACGCACCAGATTTAGGTTCTGACGGGTAACCCCCGTGCGGGTTCGAGTCCCGCCTTTCGCACCGCGCCCCGGACAACTGACAGGGCAGCAATAACAGAGCGCGCCGCGGCGCGTAGCTATGTTTGGTAACGGGCTGTTTTCTCGATCAAGTGCCCGGAATTGCTGCTTTTTCCCAGGCCGCACCAGAGAAGCACCCAGCGATGCCTGGTCAAAAACCCGCATCGCCGACCTGGCGAGCCCCTTCTGCGGCCTTTTGCTGGCAGCCGGCCACGTAATCGGCGAAACTATTGCGTTGCGCCGGTGCCGCGCCAGTCCCGCGACTGCGCTACCCGCCAACCAGATCATCAACATCGCGTCGCGGACGTTTCCGTGGCCCAGGAGTCAGTGGATATGCAAGTTTCGGTCGAATCGCTCGGTAACCTCGAGCGCCGCATGAGTTTCACCCTTCCGGCCGAGCGCCTGGATACCCATATCGGCGGCCGCCTGCGCGAGCTGGCCCGCACCGCGCGCATCAAGGGCTTCCGCCCCGGCAAGGTGCCGCAGAAGGTGATCGAGCAGCGCTACGGCCAGCAGGTCCGCAACGAGGCGCTGAACGGCCTTTTGCGTGAAACCTTCGACTCGGCCGTGCGTGAGCAGGCCCTGCAGTTGGCCGGCAATCCGCGCCTGGAACCGGCCGGCGCCGGTGAGCTGGAATGGATCGCCACCTTCGAGGTGGTACCCGATTTCGGCGATGTCGACATGTCCAAGCTTGCGGTGACCCGGCACACGGCCGAAGTCACCGATGCCGACATCGACCAAATGATTGAAAACCTTCGTCTGCAGCGCCGTACCTTTCAGCCGGTGCCGCGTGCGGCCCAGCAGGGCGATCGCGTGGCTCTGGAGACCTGGTCGCAGGCCGGCGAAGAGCGCCTGCCGGCGGAAGGGATCGAGAAGGGAGCCACCCTGATCGGCTCGGGCGTGATGTATAGCGAGATCGAGAATGCGCTGGTGGGCATGTCCAAGGGCGAGGAAAAGGACATCACGGTCAATTTCCCAGCGGACTGGCGGGTACCGCAGCTGGCCGGCCGCCAGGTGCAGGTCTATCTGAAGGTCACCGAGGTTTCCGAATCGGTGATGCCGGAAGTGGACAAGGAGTTCGTCAAGAGCTTCGGCGTTAAGGGTGGCGACCTGGAGCGTTTTCGCTCCGATATCCGAACCAACCTGGAACGCGAGCTCAAGGGCGCGCTGATGACGCGTCTGCGCCGCGAAGTGGGCGAACAGCTGATCGCCGCCTATGCGCACGTGGAAATGCCGCCCCGCCTGGTCGAGAGCGAAGCCCGCGCCATGCTCCAGCAGACTGTTGAGCAGGCCCAGCGCAACGGCCAGAACGTGCAGGTCCCGGCCGATGCGCATGAAGGCTTCAAGGATGCCGCTCGTAAGCGGGTTCTGGTCGGCCTGCTGGTCGGCGAGGTCGCGCGCAGCAACCAGCTGCGCCTGGATCCCAAGCGCCTGAACGAGACGCTGCGACTGATCGCCTCGACCTACGAAGAACCGGAACAGGTCATTGAGTTGTACCGCAACGACCCCCAGTTGATGAGTGGACTGCAGAATCGTGTGATGGAAGAGCAGGTGATCGACTGGATCGCCGAGCGCGCCCAGCACACCGAGCAGGCGCTGTCTTTCCAGGAAGCCATACGCCAGTAAGTAGCACGCCCAGTGCTGGCAGCCAGTGCCCGGATGCCCTCGTCCGGGCGTTCCCACCCTCAACCAGGTTGAAACCGAACATGAGCCTCATCCAGCCCCAAGCCCTGAACCTGGTCCCGATGGTGGTCGAACAGACCAGCCGCGGCGAGCGGGCCTACGACATCTACTCGCGCCTGCTGAAGGAACGCGTGATCTTCCTGGTCGGCGGCGTAGACGATCATGTTTCCAACGTCATCGTCGCCCAGATGTTGTTCCTGGAAGCTGAGAACCCGGAAAAGGACATCAGCTTCTACATCAACTCGCCC
Organism: Pseudoxanthomonas sp. P4_B2; assembly: GCF_056402315.1. NCBI lineage: Bacteria > Pseudomonadati > Pseudomonadota > Gammaproteobacteria > Lysobacterales > Lysobacteraceae > Pseudoxanthomonas > Pseudoxanthomonas sp. P4_B2. The sequence continues at coordinate 118,698 of NZ_JBFUHQ010000003.1, read as the reverse complement.
GGTGGCGTGGTCACTGCCGGCATGGCGATCTACGACACCATGCAGTACATCAAGCCCGACGTGAGCACCATCTGTGTCGGTCAGGCCTGCAGCATGGGCGCATTGCTGTTGTCGGCAGGCGCGGCGGGCAAGCGTTACGCGCTGCCCAACTCCCGCGTGATGATCCACCAACCCTCCGGCGGTTCCCAGGGGCAGGCCACCGATATCGACATCCAGGCCCGCGAGATCCTCGCGATGCGCGCCCGCCTGAACGAGATCATGGCCAAGCACACCGGGCAGTCGCTGGAAACCATCGCTCGAGACACCGAACGCGACAATTTCAAGAGCGCGGCCGATGCGGTGGCGTACGGGCTGGTCGACCAGGTTCTGGAACGCCGTCCGGAAGACTCCATCCAGGCTGGCTGATCGGCAGCGAGCCTCGGGAAATAACGTTTACAACCTGTTTCTGGCCCGTGCGCCCATCGCGCGGCCGGAACTGCTATTCTCAAACCGAACACCCGCTCGACGGGTCGGGTGACTGGACAACCGAAGCATGAGCGAAGACCGGCAAAGCCGTTCCGGCGACAGCAACAAGATCCTTTACTGTTCGTTCTGCGGCAAAAGCCAGCACGAAGTCCGCAAGCTGATTGCGGGCCCGAGCGTGTTCATCTGCGATGAATGCGTGGAGCTGTGCAACGACATCATCCGCGAGGAACTCGAGGAAAAGGCCCAGTCCGCACGCAGCAGCCTGCCCAAGCCGCGCGAGATTTTGGAAGTCCTGGACCAGTATGTGATCGGCCAGCAGCGCGCCAAGCGCACCCTCGCCGTGGCCGTGTACAACCATTACAAGCGCATCGAGAGCCGCAGCAAGAACGACGAGGTCGAGCTGGCCAAGTCCAATATCCTGCTAGCCGGTCCCACCGGTTCGGGCAAGACCCTGCTGGCCGAAACTCTGGCTCGGTTGCTCAATGTGCCGTTCACGATTGCCGATGCCACCACCCTGACCGAAGCCGGTTATGTGGGCGAGGACGTGGAGAACATCATCCAGAAGCTGCTGCAGAAGTGCGACTACGACGTCGAGAAGGCACAGCAGGGCATCGTCTACATCGACGAAATCGACAAGATTTCGCGCAAGAGCGAGAACCCGTCCATCACTCGCGACGTGTCCGGCGAAGGCGTGCAGCAGGCGCTGCTGAAGCTGATCGAAGGCACCGTGGCCAGCGTGCCGCCGCAGGGCGGACGCAAGCATCCGCAGCAGGAATTCCTGCAGGTCGACACCAAGAACATCCTGTTCATTTGCGGCGGCGCGTTCGCCGGCCTGGATAAGATCATCCAGCAGCGTTCGACCGAAGCCAGCGGCATCGGTTTCGGTTCCAAGATCAAGAGTTCCGAGCGCAAGGCCGAGATGGGCAAGGTGCTGTCGGAAGTGGAGCCGGAAGACCTGATCAAGTTCGGCCTGATTCCCGAGTTCGTCGGCCGCCTGCCGGTGGTAGCGACCCTGGAAGAGCTGGACGAGCCGGCCCTGATCAAAATCCTGACCGAACCCAAGAACGCCATCACCAAGCAGTTCAAGAAACTGTTCGACATGGAAGGCGTGGAACTGGAGTTCCGTCCCGATGCGTTGTCGGCGATCGCCCGCAAGGCGCTCAAGCGCAAGACCGGCGCGCGCGGTCTGCGCACCATCGTCGAATCGGTACTGCTGGATACCATGTACGACCTGCCTTCTCTCGAAAACGTGGGCAAGGTGGTGGTGGACGAATCGGTCATCGAGCACAAATCCGAACCGTACCTGATCTACCAGAACGCGCCCGCGCAGCCCAAGGTCGCCTCGGCCGAATAAGCCGCCCAAGCCGTTGAAACCCAACGGCTTTCCGACGCTACTATCCGGTTTCCACTTGCATCCCTTGGCAGATGGCCCCATAACGGGGCCATGGTGCTTTGCGCCGCCTTGTCCGTCCTTTGCTGGAGCCCCCATGGCCCGTTCCGATTCCCATCTTCTCGACCTACCGGTGTTGCCGCTGCGCGACGTCGTGGTCTTTCCGCACATGGTCATCCCGCTGTTCGTCGGCCGCGACAAATCCATGCGCGCGCTGGAGCAGGCGATGGAAGCCGACAAGCGCATCCTGCTGCTGGCGCAAAAATCCGCCGAGACCGATGACCCGACGGCCGCCGACATGTATTCGATCGGCACCCTGGCCCAGGTGCTTCAACTTCTGAAGCTTCCCGACGGCACCATCAAGGTGCTGGTGGAAGGCACGGCGCGCGTGAACGTCAGCGATGTCAGCGAGCGTGACGGTTCGCTGTACGGGCGTGGCGAGGAAATCGATTCGAGCGACCTGCGCGAAGGCCGCGAAGTGGAAGCGGTGGCGCGCTCGCTGATGAGCCTGTTCGAGCAATACGTGAAGACCAACCGCAAGTTGCCGCCCGAACTGCTGCAGACCCTGGCCGGCATCGACGAGCCCAGCCGTCTGGCCGACACCATCGCCGCGCACCTGGGCGTGCGCCTGAGCGACAAGCAACGCCTGCTGGAAACCATCGAGGTCGGCGATCGGCTGGAGTTGCTGGTCGGTTTCGTGGACGGCGAGATCGACGTGCAGCAGCTGGAAAAGCGCATCCGCGGTCGGGTCAAGTCGCAAATGGAGAAGAGCCAGCGCGAGTACTACCTCAACGAACAGATGAAGGCCATCCAGAAGGAACTGGGCGAGCTGGACGATGCGCCCAACGAACTGGAAGACCTGGCCCGCAAGGTGGCCGAAGCCGGCATGCCCAAGGCGGTGGAAACCAAGGCCAAGAACGAACTCAACAAGCTGAAGCAGATGTCGCCGATGTCGGCCGAAGCTGCGGTAGTGCGCAACTACCTGGACTGGCTGCTGGGTGTGCCGTGGAAGAAGCGCAGCAAGGTACGCAAGGATCTCAAGGTCGCGCAGGACACGCTGGACACCGACCACTACGGCCTGGAGAAGGTGAAGGAACGCATCCTGGAATATCTCGCGGTGCAGACGCGCGTGAAGCAGATGCGCGGCCCGATCCTGTGCCTAGTCGGCCCGCCGGGCGTGGGTAAGACTTCGTTGGGGCAGAGCATCGCCAAGGCCACCAACCGCAAGTTCGTGCGCATGTCGCTGGGCGGCGTGCGCGACGAAGCCGAGATCCGTGGCCATCGCCGCACTTATGTCGGTTCCATGCCGGGCCGCATCGTACAGAACCTCAACAAGACCGGAACCAAGAATCCGTTGTTCGTGCTGGACGAGATCGACAAGATGTCGATGGATTTCCGCGGCGACCCGTCTTCGGCCCTGCTCGAAGTGCTGGATCCGGAACAGAACAGCGCCTTCAACGACCATTACCTGGAAGTGGATCTCGATCTGTCCGAAGTCATGTTCGTTGCGACCGCCAATTCGCTCAACATTCCCGGTCCATTGCTGGACCGCATGGAGGTGATCCGCATCCCCGGCTATACCGAGGAAGAAAAACTCAACATCGCGGAGCGCTATCTGATCCCGAAGCAACTGAAGGCCAACGGTCTGAAGCCCGAGGAACTGAAGATCGCCGAGGGCGCGATCCGCGACATCGTGCGCTACTACACGCGCGAATCCGGCGTGCGCAATCTGGAGCGCGAGATCGCCAAGATCTGCCGCAAGGTGGTCAAGGAGATCGCGTTGGCTGGCCCCAAGCCCGCGAAAAAGAAGACCGCCGCGATCAGCGTCACTTCCAAGAACCTGGAGAAATACCAGGGCGTGCGCCGCTTCGATTACGGCCGCGCCGAGGAACAGAACGAGATCGGCCTGGTCACCGGCCTGGCCTGGACTGAAGTCGGCGGCGATCTGCTGCAGATCGAAGTCAGCCTGGTTCCCGGCAAGGGCGGCCTGACCCTGACCGGTCAGTTGGGCGACGTGATGAAGGAATCCGCCTCGGCCGCGCTGTCGGTAGTGCGTTCGCGTGCGGAAAGCCTCGGCATCGACACCGATTTCCTGCAGAAGCAGGACGTACATCTGCACGTTCCCGATGGCGCTACACCCAAGGACGGCCCCAGCGCGGGCATCGCGATGGCCACCGCATTGGTCTCTACGCTGACCAAGAATCCGGTGCGCGCCAACGTGGCGATGACCGGCGAAATCACCTTGCGCGGACGTGTGTCCGCGATCGGCGGACTGAAGGAGAAGTTGCTGGCGGCGATACGTGGCGGTATCACCACCGTGATCATCCCGGAGGAGAACCGCAAGGATCTCGCCGACATCCCGGCAAACGTCACCCAGGGCATGAAGATCGTGCCGGTGCGTTGGATCGACGAGGTGCTGGATCTGGCGCTCGAGCGTCCGCCGACCCCGGCGGCGGCGTCCGGCGGTGGCGAGAAGCTGCCCGTGCGGGATTCCGGAAAGGCGCCTGTGCAGCCCGACGTCAAGCATTGATCGGGTGATAATTACAAGCGGAAAAAGCCGCGAAACCCGCGCCATTATTAGCTTTTCGCCTTGCGTGGGTATCCGGCCGCTGGTATAAATGGCGCACCCGCGGGCGCCTGATTTCATGACGCGCTTCACGGCACCCTCGATCGGATGATCCCCAGACTATCGTTCCGGGCAAGTCCGATTACTCATTCCGCGGTCATCCGCACTGGGAGTTACTACATGAACAAAACAGAATTGATCGACCACGTCGCCGAGTCCGCTGACCTGAGCAAGGCCGATGCCGCGCGCGCGGTGGATGCGGTGATCTCCTCCGTGACCAAGGCGTTGAAGAAGGGCGACAGCGTCACTGTCGTCGGTTTCGGCACCTTCCAGGTACGTGAGCGCGCTGCCCGCACCGGTCGCAACCCGAAGACCGGCGACACCATCAACATCGCTGCGTCGAAAAATCCTGCATTCAAGGCTGGTAAGGCCCTGAAGGATGCCGTAAACTAATCTGCTCGCCGCCGACGCTTCGGTGTCGGTTTAGCACTAGGGTGCTTAGCTCAGCGGTAGAGCGTCTCCCTTACACGGAGAGGGTCGGGGGTTCGAAACCCTCAGCACCCACCACCTTCGGGTGTACCGCGGTCGCCGGGTTTGCCCGGTTGCTGCAAGAGTTCTTCAAAGCGGAGTGGTAGTTCAGTTGGTTAGAATGCTGGCCTGTCACGCCGGAGGTCGCGGGTTCGAGTCCCGTCCACTCCGCCATATTTGAAACAGGAAGGCGCCGAAAGGCGCCTTTTCTGTTTCGACCTGAATGTTTTCGGCCTGTATCGATGCCATCGGACAGGGCGATTATGGAAGTTTGGCGTTAACAGGCCCTCCCAAGCGCGCTAAACTGCGCGGCTTACGAGAAATCAGGCCGAACGCCACGATGCTGCAGAAACTCCGCGACAAGACTTCCGGTTGGATAGCCACCGCCGTGCTCGGCCTGTTGATCATTCCGTTCGCCTTCGTAGGCGTCAACGAATACATGACCGGCGGCACCGACGACGCCGTGGCCAAAGTCGAAGCGCCGCCCACCTGGTGGAAGTCCGCGCCGAACTGGTGGCCGGTGTCCATGTTGTGGCAGCACGAGGAAGTGACCCTCGAGGAATTCCGCACCCGTTTCGAGCAGGCACGGCAGCAGCAGCGGCAGGCGATGGGTGAGAATTTCGACCCGCGCGAGTTCGAGACCGCCGAAAACAAATTGCTGGTGCTTGACCAGTTGATCGACCAGAAGGTCATGCAACTCAACGCCAAACGTTCGGGCATCGCGGTGAGCAATGCGGCCGTGCGCGAGTCGATCGCCAACGAACCCGCTTTCCAGGTCGACGGCAAATTCGACGCGGCTCGCTATACGACCCTGCTTTCTTCGCAGGTGCCGGCGCTCACGCCGGTGCTGTTCCAGCAGCAGGAGCGCGATCGCTTGCAGATGGCCCTGATTCCGCGGGGCATCGGCGAATCCGAATTCGTTACCGGCAAGGAAATGGACCGCCTGATCAAGTTGCTGGGCGAGACCCGCGACGTCACCATCGCCGCGCTGAAGGCGCCAGAGGCGAGCGTCGATACGGCGAGCGATGCGCAGATCAAGGCCTGGTACGACGCGCATCCGGCCAATTACAAGCAGGGCGAATCGGTGACCCTGGAATACGTGGACGTGGATGGCAGCGCCGCGCCGACCGCCCCGGCGACACCGGTCGACGAAGCGGCGTTGCGGGCGCGCTACGAACAGGAAAAATCGCGCTTCATGAGCGCTGAGCAACGGCTTGCCTCGCACATCCTGATTAGCGTGCCGGCCGGCGCCGATGCGGCCACGCAGAAAGCGGCGGAACAGAAGGTCGCCGCATTGGCCGCTCAGGCCAAGCAGCCAGGGGCGGACTTCGCAGCGCTGGCCAAAACCAATTCGCAGGATCCCGGATCCAAAGACAGCGGCGGCGACCTGGGTTGGGTGGATCGCGGCGTGATGGTCAAGCCTTTCGAGGACGCGTTGTTCGCGATGAAGGCCGGCGAGATCAGCGGCCCGGTCAAGACCGATTTCGGTTATCACGTGTTGCAGCTGCGCGAGATCAAGCCGGGTCAGGGCAAGTCGTTCGAGGAAGTGCGCGACGTGCTGGCCCGCGAACAGGCCGAGGCCGATGGCGAAAAGGTCTACAACGATTTGGCCGGACGCATGGTCAATGAGGTGCTAAAGAACCCGACCGCACTAGGGCCTGCGGCCAGGAGCGTAGGCCTGCCGGTGCAGCGCATCGGTCCGTTCTCGCGCGCGACCGCTTCCGGCATCGCCGCCAACCCGGCGGTCTTGCGCGCGGCCTTCTCCGATTCCCTCGTGCAGGACGGTACGGTCAGCGATCCGATCGAGATCTCTCCGAAGCATTCCGTTTTCATCCGTGTGCTGCAGCACACGCCCGAACAGGCGCAGCCTCTGGCGCAAGTTCGTGATGCCGTCATCGCCGCGATCCGCGCCGACCGCGCCGCCAAGGCGGCGGAAAAAGCCGCGGATGCGATCCTGGCCCGCATCGCCAAGGGCGAGACCCTACAGGCCATCGCCGCGGCCGACAAATTGCAGACCGGGGAACTGCCGGGCATTCCGCGCGGTGCGCCGATGCCGTCACCGGAAATCAACGCGGCCATCTTCGCAACGCAGAAGCCGGCCGCCGGCAAGGTGTCGACTGGAAAGGCGAGGATGGAGGATGGGAACTATGCGGTCTTCGTGGTCAACAAGGTCAACGAGGGCGACCTAACCAAGATCACCCCGGAACAACGCACCCAGTTGCAGCAACAGGTGGTGCAGATGGACGGCGCCAGCGATGTTGCTGCCTACGTGGCCGCGCTGCGCAAGCAGTACAAGATCACCCGCAAGGAAGACCGGCTTTAAGGCAAGCGGTCGGTCCTACGAAAAAGCCCGGCATCGCCGGGCTTTTTTTATGCCGGTAGTGCGCGCCGGATCCGCACGCCGGATCAGTCGTCGCCGATACCGGTCATGCCCAGGATGTTGTAACCGGCATCGACATAGGTCACTTCGCCGGTGATGCCTGCGGCCAGGTCGGAACATAGGAAAGCGCCGACATTACCGACGTCCTCGATGGTGACCGTGCGGCGCAGCGGCGAGTAGGCTTCCACATGCCCCAAGATGTTGCGGAAGCCGCCGATGCCTGCGGCCGCCAAGGTCTTGATGGGACCTGCGGAGATGGCGTTGACGCGAATGCCTTCCGGTCCCAAGTTCAGCGCCAGGTAGCGCACCGTCGCTTCCAGGCTGGCCTTGGCCACGCCCATGACGTTGTAGTTCTGCAGCGCACGTTCGGCGCCGAGGTAGCTGAGGGTCAGCACCGCGCCGTTGCGTCCCTGCATGGCCGGGCGCGCGGCTTTGGCCAGCGCCGCCAGCGAATAGGCTGAGATGTCATGGGCCAGGGCGAAGTTCTCGCGAGTCAGCCCATCCAGGAAACCACCGGTGATGGCCTCACGCGGAGCGAAAGCGATAGCATGGACCAGAATGTCGAAGCCGTCCCAGTGCTGGCCGAGCTGCTCGAAGCACGCGGCGATCTGCGCATCGTCGGTCACGTCTAGCGGCAGCACGATGTTGCTGCCGTATTCGGAGGCGGCTTTCTCGACGCGCGATTTCAGGCGGTCGTTCTGATAGGTGAAGGCCAGTTCCGCGCCTTCCCGGTGCATGGCTTCGGCGATACCCGAAGCGATGGAGCGTTCGCTGGCGATGCCGGTGATGAGTGCGCGCTTGCCTTGCAGGAAACCCATGGATTTTCTCGTCGATTGAGCAATGGCTCTATTTTGCCACTTTTTGCCGATGGACTTTCCCGCGCCCGCGGTCGGCTCATTTCCCGCCGGCGTCGCTGTCCAGTTTCAAGACCATGCCCGGCCGTAGCACCGCGGTGCTGGCCAGGCCGTTGCGGTCCAGCAATTGTTGCGGTGGCAGGCCGTAGCGGCGCGCGATGGTCCAGGCGGATTCGCCACGGCGCACGGTGTGCGAACCGGTAGCCTGGGAAGCAGGCGAAGCCGTGGCCTGGGAGGATTTCGATTTCGCCGGAGCTGGCAACGCAGGGATTTCCGCAACATGATTGCCAGCGGCCACAGAGACGCCTGCGCCGGAAGGCGCGAGCACCCGCAATGGTTTGCCGCCGCGCGAAAGACCGGCCGCGAGCGCCGGGTTGAGCCGGCGCAACTGGGCGCTGTCATGGCCCTGCCGCTGGGCCCATTCGTCCAGGCTGGCGACATCGCCTGGCAGCGCCTGCGGAGCGAGTCGCGGGACATCGCGGTCCAGGGCCCGCAGCCATTCCTCGCGGTCGTCGGCTTGCTGGAAGATGCAGGCCAGGGCGTGGAGTTTTTCCACATAGGCATAGGTGATCCCCGACAATCCTGGCAACTGCGCGGGCTTGGCGTTCTGTGCGTTCATGCCGGCGCGGCGCATAGATTGCAGGATGCGGTACTCGCCGGCGTTGTAGCCCATCACCGCCAGTCGCCAGTCGCCGCCGAACATTCCGTGCAGCGTCTTCAGGTAACGCACGGCGGCCTGGGTGGAATCCACCGGCGATAGGCGTCCGTCATAACCGCCGCGCATGGCGACGCCGTGGTTGCGCGCGGTCACGCCGATGAACTGCCACAGCCCGGCCGGGCCGCTGGCGCTGCGTGCGCCGGGTTTGTAGCCGCTTTCCACGAAGGGAATCAGGGCGAATTCGGTGGGCAGATCGGCGTCGCGCAACGCATCGACCACATAGCCGAACAGCGGCAACAGATCGTCGTTGGCTTGCGCCAGCTGCCCGGGCGCATGGCCGAAGTGCTTCTTCCAGCGCGTGCTGGTGGCGGAGGCATCGCAGGTGGGATCGGCCAGGCCGGTGCGGAAGTTTTCGTAGATCTCGCGCCCGTTGCGTTGGCGCGAGGACGGGAGCGACTCCAGCTCGAGCGGAGGGCTGCCCGCAGCCGACGCGCTCGCGGCCATGGCGAGGTTGGAGCCATCAGGCTCGGGGCTGCCAGGCTCCGAGCCGACATTTCCGGCGGCCTGTAGCGCACCGGCCTGCGCTACACAGGCCTGCGGCATATAGGCAATCCCTAGCGCGCACAGCAACGCGCAGAAGCGGTACCCGCGCGGCCTCATGCGCGGAAACCGTCCTTCCAGCGCCGCAGTTCGGCGAAAGTTTCCACCCGGTCGGCGGAGGGGCGGCCCAGGCGGCGCGCGACCGCGTCGCGGACGGCCGGCGCCTCCACGCGCAGGAACGGATTGGTGGCCAGTTCAGTGGCGACGGTGGAGGGCAGAGTGGGGCGTCCGGCGTGGCGCATGGCTTGGGCTTCCTCGGTACGGCGACGCAAGGCGTCGTTGGCGGGGTCCACGGCCCGGGCGAAGGCTGCGTTGGCCAGAGTGTACTCGTGGCCGCAGCACACGGCTGTGTCGCCCGGCAAGCTTGCCAGGCGCTCCAGTGAAGCCAGCATCTGTGACGGCGTGCCCTCGAACAGCCGCCCGCAGCCCATGCTGAACAGGGTATCCCCGCAGAACAGATGACCGTCCGCACCGTGGAAGGCGATATGGCTCAGCGTATGGCCCGGCACGGCCAGCACGTTGAATTCCCAACCATTCAGGCTGAATACGGCACCGTCGCCGACCCGTTCGGTGGCGTGCGGAATGCGCGCGTCTTCGGGCGCAAACACCGGTAGGGTAGGCCAGCGCTCGCGCAGGGCAGCCAGGCCGCCGCTGTGATCGGGATGGTGATGGGTAACCAGGACGCCTGCCGGCCACATGCCCAGTTCGCTGGCGGCCAGCACCGGCGCGGCATCGCCGGGGTCCACGATCACGGCGTTGCCGTCGTCGTCCACCAAGGCCCAGATGTAATTGTCTTCAAAGGCGGGCAGGGCGGTCAGACGCATCGGTCACCAGCGGAAGAGGGTGGATTTCAACTTCGGAAGGACGGTCGGTTGAGCGGTCCTCTACAATTCCGAACATGCCTGTCCTGCAGATCAGCCGTCAACCCGATGCCCTGGCCTGGTTCGACACGGTAAGGGGTCAGCCCTTGCTGGCGGCGGAACAGGCGGTGATCCGGGCCGCCCTGATCTCGCGACCCGCACAGCAGCCGTGGCTCTGGCTAGCTCCCCTGGCCCCAGCCGGCTCGCTTGGCGAGGTGGGGTTGCCGCCCCGCAGCCTGTTCCTGCATCCATGGGGCGAGCGCTATGCCGGGAGCCTGCAGTGCGGCTTGCCGCTACCCTTGCCCAACGAGTCGATCGACAACCTGATCCTGCAGCATGCGCTGGACGACGACAGGGAAGGATTGCTGGAAGAAGGCGTGCGGGTCCTGGCACCGGGCGGCCGGCTATACCTGTTCGTTCTCAACCCGTGGAGCCCCTACCGCGCGCGCTGGCGCAGCAGCGGGCTGCAGGCGCGCGACGTGCAGGACTGGCGCCGCCGCTTGCGCCAGCTCGGCCTGCAACCTTGTGGCGGCGAAGTGAGCTATCTCGGTCCGCTGTGGCGCATGACAGCCGGATCGCAGGTGCGCGCTCCCGGCCGACTGCGCGCCGTCTGTTTGCTGGAAGTCGAGAAACGTACCGCCTCCCTGATTCCCCCCGCCCCGGTCGCCCGCCAATGGCAGGCTGGCGCCGCACCCGCATGAAAGCGGGAGTGGCGCCATGCCGCGTATTCCTAAATTAAAGAAGGACATCAATGAAAGAAGTGGAAGTACATACCGACGGCTCCTGCCTGGGCAATCCTGGCCCTGGCGGCTGGGGCGTCGTGCTGCGCTATCAGGGGCGCGAGCGCGAGCTGGCTGGCGGCGAAGCGCTGACCACCAACAACCGCATGGAACTCATGGCCGCGATCATGGCCCTGGAAGCGCTCAGCGAGCCCTGCCGGATCACCCTGCAGACCGATTCCCAATACGTCCGCCAGGGCATCACCGAATGGATGGCCAATTGGGTGCGCCGTAACTGGAAGACCGCCGGCGGCGATCCGGTCAAGAACCGCGACCTCTGGGAGCGCCTGCATTCCGCTACCCAGCGCCACACCATCGAATGGCGCTGGGTAAAAGGCCACTCCGGTGATCCGGACAACGAACGCGTGGACGTGCTGGCGCGCAATGAGGCCATCAAGTTTCGCGATACCGCGTCGGTGGGCTGAGTCAGATGAGCGAAGCGATGATCGAAACCGAACGTCTGCAACTGCGTGAACTCTCGGACCAATCGCAGGAAGACATCATTTTCGTGCACAGGCTCCTCAACGAGCCGAGTTTTCTCGAAAACATCGGCGACCGCGGCGTGCATAATCTCGAGGATGCACGCGGCTACATCGTCAAAGGGCCGATGACCAGCTACCGCGCCAACGGCTTCGGACTGTATCGGGTACAGACCAGACAAGGCGGACAGACCGTGGGCATGTGCGGCTTGGTCAATCGTCCCGCTTTGGACGATGTCGACCTTGGGTACGCCTTGTTGCCGGAATTCTGCGGACACGGGTACGCGGTGGAAGCCGGTGCGGCGGTGTTAGCCGACGCGCGCGAACGGCTGGGGCTGCAGCGCATTGTAGCCATCGTCGATCCGCGCAATGGCGCATCGATACGGGTACTGGAAAAACTTGAGTTCCGATTCGAGAAGATGGTGCAGCTAACACCCAACGACGTTGCGCTCAAGCTGTTCGCCTCCGAGCCCTCAAGGTAAGCTCACCGCATGCGCCAAATCATCCTAGATACCGAAACCACCGGCCTCGAATGGAAGAAGGGCAACCGCGTGGTGGAAATCGGTTGCGTCGAGCTGATGGAACGCCGGCCGACCGGCAATACCTACCACCAGTACATCAATCCGCAGCGCGAATTCGAACAGGGCGCGGCGGAAGTCACCGGACTTAGCTTGGAATTCCTGGCCGACAAGCCGTTGTTCGCCGATATCGCCGATGGCTTCCTGGAATTCATCGACGGCGCCGAACTGATCATCCACAACGCCGCGTTCGATATCGGCTTCCTGGACAACGAACTATCGCTGCTGGGCGAGCGTTATGGACGCATGCGCGACCGCGTGCAAGTGGAGGATTCGCTGCTGATGGCGCGGCAGCGCTTCCCCGGCCAGCGCAATTCGCTGGATGCGCTGTGCAAGCGCCTAGGCGTGGACAACACCCATCGCCAGTTGCATGGCGCGCTGCTCGACGCGCAGCTGTTGTGCGAGGTGTACTTGCACCTGACCGCAGGACAGAGCGAGATCGGTTTCGGTGGCGACGAACCCTCGCAGCAGACGACGGCCGCGCCGGTGTTCGCCATGCCTGCGGAAGGAACGCGTCCGCGCGTCCTGGTCAGCGCGGTGGAACTGGCCGCCCACGAATCGCGCCTGGCTGTGCTGCGCAAGAAATCAGGCGATCGCTGCCTATGGGATGCTGTTCCTTTGTAGGAGCTGCGTAGGCTGCGACCAGCTTACGCAGCCCTGCGAAAAGCTGGGTTAGTGGCAGCGGACCAGGATCGCAGTGACGTTGTCGGACCCGCCGCCATCCAGCGCGGCGGCGATCAGCGTATCCACGCACTCCTGCGCGCTGCAATCGTTGTGGCGCAAGGTGTTGGCGATGCCTTTGTCGTCCACTTCCTCAGTCAGTCCGTCGCTGCACAGCAGTAGCTGCATGCCCGGTTTGAGTTCTCCGGTCATGGTTTCGACATTGAGATGGTTCGGGTCGGTCACACCCAGCGCCTGGGTGACCACGTTGCGATGCGGATGGGAACGCGCCTGTTCGCTGGTCAGAGAGCCCTGCACGATCAGCTCCTGCACGTAACTATGGTCCTGGCTGAGCTGGGCCAGATTGCCGTCGCGCCACAGGTAGGCCCGGCTGTCGCCCACCCAGGCCACTTCGAACCGGTTGCCGTGCACGCGCACCGCCACCACCGTGGTGCCCATCGGCAGGGTGTCGTTGCGGCGCTTGGAGGTGCGGATGATCTCTTCGTCGGCGATACGGATGGCTTGTGCCAGCGGGGTGCCATCGCGGATCTCGCGCACGATGGTTTCGCGGGCTAGGGCGCTGGCGACTTCGCCGCAAGCGTGTCCGCCCATACCGTCGGCCACCAGCCACAGCCCCAGCTCGCTGTCACCGTAATAGGTGTCTTCGTTCAAGTCGCGGCGGAGCCCAACGTGGGTGAGGTGTCCGAATTCGATCATGGCGCCCTGTTGGTCTGAATTCCGATTATCCCTATCGGCTTGAACGGCATGATCGCGAGGAAACGGACAGGCAGCAAGGTTTTGCCGGATCGCGGAGCTGTGAGGGTTCAGTAGCGGTATGGCAGACGGGGCGGGAGCCGCCGTCGCGCTTGTCCCAACATGGCCCGACCCGTATCATGCACGACCCCGGCCGGTATGAGCGGGGCGACCGGAGAGGTGGCAGAGTGGTCGAATGTACCTGACTCGAAATCAGGCGTACGTGTAAGCGTACCGAGGGTTCGAATCCCTCCCTCTCCGCCAGACATGTCAAGGGCCCCCGCAAGGGGGCTTTTGCATGTGGTGGGAACGGATCGCGAACACCCGTTCCCTTACACTCCCGACTTCCGCAAAACAGAGCCGATGCCATGTCAGAGATCCAAGTCCCCGTTTCTTTCGGCGAACTGCTCGACAAGATCGCCATCCTGCAGATCAAGTCCGAGCGTATGAGTGACGAAGCCAAACTGGCCAACGTGCGCAATGAATTATCCGCCCTGGAAAGCACATGGCTGGCGCATCCGGCCGCCGGCAACAACATCGTCGAACTCCGCGCGCAACTGAAAGAGGTCAACGAACGCCTGTGGGTGATCGAGGACGACATCCGCATCAAAGAGAAGGCGCAGGAATTCGACGCCGAATTCATCCGCCTAGCGCGCGCGGTCTACTTCGAGAACGACGATCGCGCGCGGATCAAGAAGGATATCAACCTGGCGCTGGGTTCCAGTTACGTGGAAGAAAAGTCCTACCAGGACTACAAAACCGGCTCCACGCCCTGATCCTCGGGCCGAACCGATCCCGCCTAGGCGGGACGGTCGACCAGATAGCGTTCGAATGCGGCGACCGCATCCTCGACGCCAATCAAGCTCATCACCTCGTCGAACTCGATCTTGGTCCCCCATTTGAGTTCCGACGCCGGCTTGCCCAGAAACCTGCGCGCCGCCGCATCGTATTTGTCCACGCAATAGCGCACGTCGGAATACGGGCCGCTACGCATCGGATTGCTGGCGGCATGCAGGCCCAGCACCTTGCTGCCCATGGCATTGGCGATGTGCATCGGGCCGGAATCGGGCGTCATCACCAGATCGGCGCGCTCAAGCAAAGCCGGCAGCTGCTTCAACGTGTCCTTGCCGACCAGGTCCAGCGCGGTCGCCTTCATCGCCGCGAGGATCGCGTCGGTGGTGTCGCGTTCCAGTTCGCTGCGGCCGCCGCACAGAACGATCCGCCAACCTTTGGCCGCGGCGTGGTCGGCGACGGCGGCATAGCGGTCCGGATACCAGTTGCGGCGCACATGGCTGGAACAGGGCGAGATCATCAGGGTCGGCGTTCCATCATCGGCCCACTGCGCCCCGGCCCACTCGCGCGCGGCGTCGGGCACCGGCAGGTCCCACACGACCTTGGTCTGCTTCAGGCCCAGCGGTTCGCAGAAGCTGCCAATCGCGTCCAGCACATGGATGCCGGGGCGGTCGGGGATGCGTTCGTTGATGAAGAGGCCATGCAGGTCCTTGGCGCGGGCGCGGTCGTAGCCGATGCGGCGCCGGGCGGGAACGAACGCCGACAGCACATTGGCGCGCAAGGCCACCTGCATCTGCAGCAGCGCATCGAAGCCGTGCGCCGGCAGTTGTTTGCGCAGGGCGCGCATGCCCGCCAATCCAGAGCGCTTGTCGTAGGCATGGAAGACCACGCCGTCCAGGCCTTCGAGTAGTTTCTGGCCGCCTTTGTCGATGATCCAGTGCAGTGGCGCCAGCGGCCATGCGCGCTGCAGCGTGCGGACCAAAGGCACGACGTGGGTCACATCGCCCAGCGCCGAAAGGCGCAGCAGGCACAGCGATAAGGGATTGGTAGACAAGTATTGTTAGACTCAGAGGAATGGTCGATTTTGACGCAACGGAATCCATGACCCCGTTCCGCGAAGGTAGCGGATTGGGAGCGATTCTGTTCGACAGCAAACAGTTACGGCAAGCAGACCCGGAATGGTTCCTGCCCGCGAAGTGGTCGGAACGAGCTCGGCCGGTCGATAGCGGCGGCCGCGGCGGGGCTTGGTTCATCGACGCGCCGTTCGGGCCCAGCCTGTTGCGTCTGTACCTGCGTGGAGGCTGGGCGGCGCGGGTCAGCCGCGACCAATACCTGTGGCACGGCGCCAACCGTACCCGCAGTTTCGAAGAGTTCCGCCTGACCCGCGCGCTGTTGAACAAAGGGTTGCCGGTGCCGCGACCCATCGCCGCAAGTTATGTGCGCAATGGCATGACCTATCGCGCTGCGATCCTGATCGAACGCCTGCCCGATGTGCGCACGCTCGCCGACCGGGCCCAGGTCGCCGGCAAGGATGCCCCTTGGGAAGAAGCCGGCCGCCTGGTCGCGCGCTTCCACCGTGCCGGGGTCGACCATGCGGACCTCAATGCCCACAACCTGTTGTTCAATCCGCAAGGAAAGGGCTGGATGATCGATTTCGACCGTGGCGCACTGCGCATTCCAGCCACTCGTTGGCGCGAGAACAACCTGATGCGGCTGCAGCGATCCCTGCTGAAACTGCGCGATACGCGTAGTCGGGAGGAAGTGATGCAGGATTTCGCGCGTCTGCGCCGTGCCTACGACATCGCCTGGCAGCGGGGGTTCTGATGGGCTGGGCCTTGCGATTCCTGGGCGTGGGCAATGCCGCGGCGGTGGAACTGGGTTCGGCCAGCGCGACCATCGAGCGCGATGGTCTGCCGTGGCTGACTATCGATTGCGGGGGCGAGGGTCTGTCGGCTTACCGAGCCCACTACGGCGCTATGCCGCAGGCCTTGTTCGTCACTCACACGCATATGGATCACGTCGGCGGATTCGAGCGGCTGTTCGTGGCGACCTGGTTCGACCCGGCGCGCCGGGGCAAGGTAAAGCTTTATGTTCCGGCCACGATCGTGCCGTTGTTGCATCAGCGGGTCGGAAGCTATCCCAACGCGCTCGCCGAGGGCGGGGTCAACTTCTGGGACGCGTTCCAGGTGATACCGGTCGGCGCTTCGTTCTGGCACGACGGTGTGCAGTTGGAGGTTTTCCCCGCGCGCCATCACTGGCCCGAAACCGCCTATGGCTTGCGCCTGCACGGCAGCCTGGTGTGGACGGGCGACACCAGGCCGATTCCCGAAGTGCTGGCGAAATTCGCCGATGCCGGCGAACGCGTCGCGCATGACTGCAGCCTGTACGGCAATCCCTCGCACAGCGGTATCGACGATCTGGAGCGCGAATATCCGCCCGAGCTGCTGCAACGCTGCTTGCTTTACCACTATGCCAGCGCCGAAGAAGGGCGCGCCCTGGAGGCGCGCGGCTACCGGGTCGCCAGGCAGGGCGAAGTGGTAGCCTTGCACGAGACCACTGCCGTCCCTATTCCTTGGTCATGAGTGTTCCACGATCATGAGTGCAGTCCCGCAAACGCCGACCTGGCCGCTGGGCATGCCGTCGAGCCTGCCTCTGGATCGGCGCGGTCGCCCGTTGCGCGATCTGCGCCTTTCGGTGATCGAGGCCTGCAATTTCCGCTGCGGCTACTGCATGCCCACCGACCAGGTGCCGGACGACTACGGCCTGGACTCGGCATCGCGCCTGTCGTTTGATGAAATCGAAACCCTGGTGCGTGGATTCGCGCGCATCGGCGTCAATAAGCTGCGTCTGACCGGTGGCGAGCCGCTGCTGCGCAAGCGCCTGCCGGAGTTGATCGCGCGCCTTTCTGCTGTCCCGGGAATCGAGGATCTGGCCCTGACCACCAACGGTTCGTTGCTGGCCGGGCAGGCGGATGCGCTGCATCGCGCCGGCTTGCGCCGGCTTACGGTCAGTCTGGATGCTTTGGACGCGGATTTATTCCGCGAAATGTCCGGCGGTCGCGGCGAAGTGTCGGCGGTGATGACGGGGATCGATGCCGCAACGCGGGCGGGCTTCCCTTCGTTGAAGATCAATTGCGTGATCCAACGCGGCATCAACGAAAACCAAGTGCTGCCGCTGGTCGAACACTTCCGCGGCAGCGGTCACGTGCTGCGCTTCATCGAATACATGGACGTAGGCACCTGCAACGGCTGGCAACGCGCGCAGGTGGTGACCTCCGCCGAACTCCGCGACCGCATCGCCTCGCGCTGGCCGATCTTGCCGCTCGATCCCAACTATCGCGGTGAAGTGGCGACCCGCTACCGTTTCGAGGACGGCGCGGGCGAAATCGGATTCGTCAGTTCGGTCAGCGAAACTTTCTGTGGCGATTGCCATCGCGCGCGCGTTTCGGCGGACGGGCATCTGTATACCTGCCTGTTCGCGTCCGAAGGAACCGATCTTCGCGAAGCGCTCGCGCAGGGCGAAACGGCATTCGCCGACCATCTCGCCGGGCTCTGGTCGCGGCGCGCGGATCGCTACAGCGAATTGCGCGGCGAACGCGAGGCGGCCAAGGGCAGGCATGTCGAAATGTTCTTGATCGGCGGTTGAATGGCGACGCGTAAGAAAATCCTCACCCACCTCGATGCGGCGGGCCTGCCGTCCATGGTGGATGTTTCCGGCAAGGTGGTGACCGCACGCGCAGCCACGGCAGAATGCCGCGTACGTTTTCCGAAGGAAGTGGCGGCGCAGTTGCACGCCAGCGGGTTGCGCAGCGCCAAGGGCGGCATCGTGGACACCGCGATCATCGCCGGCACGATGGCGGTCAAGCGTACCCACGAACTGATCCCTTTCTGCCACCCGTTGCCGATCGACGGATGCCGCATCGTTATCGCCTGGGACGGCGACAGCGCGTTGAAGATCGAATGCACGGTCAGGACTACGCACCGCACCGGTGTGGAAATGGAAGCGCTGACCGGCGCTACGGTCGCCGCGCTGACCGTCTACGACATGTGCAAGGCGCTTTCGCACCGCATCGTCATCGGCCCGGCCAAACTGCTGGGCAAGCGCGGCGGTAAAAGCGATTTCGGGGAAGCGCGATGACGACGGTGAACGTGCTTTATTTCGCCAGTTTACGCGATGCGAGCGGCGTCGCTTCGGAGCGAATCGAATCGGAGGCTGCCGACCTGCAGGCCTTGTATGCGGAACTGCAGTCGCGTCACGGCTTCGCGTTGCCCGCGAACCGCCTGCGGGTGGCCGCGGACGGCGAATTTGCCAAGTGGAGCGATGCTTTGCGCGAGGGGTGCGAGATCGCCTTTATTCCGCCAGTATCGGGGGGATAGGAATGCCCAGTTATGCCGATACCCCCTCCGTCGTCATTCCAGCGAAAGCTGGAATCCATTTTGACTTTGCTTCTTTCTTGGGCCGAAAAGAAAACGCAAGATCAAGTTGGATTCCAGCTTTCGCTGGAATG
Source organism: Pseudoxanthomonas sp. P4_B2 (assembly GCF_056402315.1). NCBI lineage: Bacteria > Pseudomonadati > Pseudomonadota > Gammaproteobacteria > Lysobacterales > Lysobacteraceae > Pseudoxanthomonas > Pseudoxanthomonas sp. P4_B2. The sequence continues at coordinate 99,849 of NZ_JBFUHQ010000003.1, read as the reverse complement.
ACGATTTCAATTTTCGCGCACGCATGAAACGTTTCCACCTCTCCGAAGTGCCGATCCTGATCGCGCCCCAGCGCGAAGACCTGTCGCACGACTCCGCCGGTGCCTTCGCCAGTTTCGAAGGCTGGGTACGCGACCACAACGACGGTCGCGCCGTGAATGGACTGCGCTACGAGGCTTACGCCGCGCTGGCCGAGAAAGAAGGCGACAAGGTGCTGGATGAAGCGCTGGAGAAGTTCGCCATCGTCGATGCGCGTTGCGTGCATCGTGTCGGCGATCTGGCCATCGGCGATCTGGCGGTATGGGTCGGGGTCAGCGCAGCGCACCGCGGCGCCGCCTTCGATGCGTGCCGCTACATCATCGACGAGGTGAAATCGCGGGTTCCGATCTGGAAACACGAGCGCTACCGGGAAGGCAACACCGGCTGGTTGCATCCCGAGCCCGATACCGCAAAAGAGTGATACGGAAGCCAAACGCATGACCGGCATTATTTGTTCCGTCGTTTCGTTTTTCGTGGTGTGCGGCCTGACGCTTGCGCCCGGCCGGGTAGGCGCCGACGAACTGCTAGTCGGTAACAAGTCCGCCGACAGCGTCTGGCGGGTTTCGTTGCGCGATGGCCGCAAGATCGGCGAATTCCGCACGGGCAAGGCCCCACATGAGATCGCAGTGGCCGGCAACGGCCGCTTTGCGCTGGTGAGCAACTATGGCCGCGAAACCTCCGGCAATACGCTCTCGGTGCTGGACCTGGTCGGCGGCAAGCCCACGCGCAGCATCGACCTCGGCGAACACGGCGCGCCGCATGGCCTGCGCCTGCTGCCGGGCGACCAACGGGCACTGGTGACTACCGAAGGCTCCGCCAGCCTACTCATTGTGGATGTCGACCGTGGCGTGGTGGAGCGGGTGATCGAGGTGGGCGAGGGCACCGGGCACATGGTGGCGCTGTCGCCCGATGCCAAAACCGCCTATGTCACCAAGATCAACGCGGGCACGTTGAGCCGCGTCGATCTGGTCGCCGGGCTCAAGACCCATGAGCGCGCCGCAGGCAAGGGCGCAGAAGGCGTAGCGGTGAGCCCGGACGGTAAAGAAGTATGGGTCACCAATCGGCAGGAAGGCGCCGTCACCGTGCACGATCCGGCCACCTTGGCGCTTAGACGCAGGATGAGCAGCAAAGGCTTCCCTATCCGTGTAGTTTTCACTGCCGACGGCCGCTACGCCCTGGTGACCAATGCGACGGCGGCCAATCTGGCGGTTTTCGACGCTCGCACCAAATTGCGTGTCGCGACCATCGACCTGGCCGAACCCGGCGTTTCCTACCACCAGAGCATGCTGGGAGACACGGCGATGCCGATCGGCGCCGTGATCGATCCCACACGGCAGCGTGCGTACGTGGCGATCAGCGGGGGCGACCGGATCGCGGTGATCGATACTCGCGAGTGGAAAGTCGTCGGCCACTGGCCTGCCGGCCGGGAACCGGACGCGCTGGGGCTGGTCACGGGCCGTTCGGAAAGATAACGGGAGAAGGGGCCGCCAGAAGGTGGCGGCCCAGCCGGCTGGCCTCGGCACCCGCATCAGTCAATACCGTTGCTGCCTTCCGGCCCTGGCGGAGTTTTCAACCTAGCGTCGCGAGGGGCCGACAGGGCCACCATAGGACTGATGCGCGTTGCGCCACATCATGAAACTGGCGGAGAGAGGGGGATTCGAACCCCCGAAGCGCGGTTTAGACGCTTACACACTTTCCAGGCGTGCTCCTTCAACCGCTCGGACACCTCTCCGGGACCTGAAGGCGGGCAAAGCCGCTTTCAGGGCCGCGAATTCTAGCTGGCGCGGCGCTTTAATGCGAGTCCTTAATGCGAGTCCCACCTGTCTGGGAGTGGAGGTTTCGCTGGCCATTCATTATCCGGGCCCGTGGCCACGGGCTGGGAAATTCTTTCCTTGGACAGATCCACTCGGCGCGGCACAATGACCGTTCAGATGAAAACGGCTGCCTGATGTCCTATCTCGTCCTCGCCAGAAAGTGGCGTCCCAAGCGTTTTTCCGAGCTCGTCGGGCAGGAGCATGTGGTGCGTGCGCTCACCAATGCGCTGGAAAGCGGCCGCGTACACCACGCCTTCCTGTTCACCGGCACCCGCGGCGTGGGCAAGACCACTATCGCCCGCATCTTCGCCAAATCGCTGAACTGCGAAGAAGGCACCAGCGCCGAACCCTGCGGGAAGTGCTCGACCTGTCTGGACATCGACTCGGGCCGATATCTGGACTTGTTGGAAATCGACGCGGCTTCCAACACCGGCGTGGACGACGTGCGCGAGGTGATCGAAAACGCGCAGTACATGCCCTCGCGCGGCAAGTTCAAGGTCTACCTGATCGACGAAGTGCACATGCTTTCGAAGGCCGCGTTCAACGCGCTGCTGAAGACGCTGGAAGAACCGCCGGAGCATGTGAAGTTCCTGCTGGCCACCACCGACCCGCAGAAGCTGCCGGTCACCGTGCTGTCGCGCTGCCTGCAGTTCAACCTGAAGAGGCTGGACGAAGGCCAGATCTCCGGCCAGATCGGCAGGATCCTGGCCGCGGAGGAAATACAAGCCGACGATAGCGCCATCCGCCAGATCGCCAAGGCGGCCGACGGTAGTCTGCGCGACGGCCTGTCGCTGTTGGACCAGGCTATCGCCTACACCGGCAGTGGCAACGGCGGTGCGCTGCGCGAGGAAGGCATACGCACCATGCTGGGCACGGTGGACCGCACACAGGTCGGCGCCATGCTCGACGCGCTGGCCAGCGGCGATGGTGCGCGACTGCTGCAGATCGTCGCCGCGTTGGCCGAGTTCTCGCCCGATTGGAACGGCGTGCTGGATGCGTTGGCCGAGGCGCTGCACCGCATCCAGGTGCGCCAGCTGGTGCCGGGCGTGTCGGTGGAAGCCGATGGCATCGACGCCGACGATTTCGCCCAGCGCCTGCGACCGGAAGTGGTGCAGCTCTGGTACCAGATGGCGGTGAACGGACGCCGCGATCTTCATCTGGCGCCGAGCACACGCGCCGGTTTCGAGATGAGCGTGTTGCGGATGCTAGCCTTCCGGCCCGCCGGAGCAGGGCAGGTCAATGCGGGTCAGGCCGGCACCGAAGCGTCCAAGCCCTCGCCGGCGATTTCAGTGATCGCCGCACCGCCACCACCTGCGCCGGTGATGATCAATCGGGAAATTCCCGCGCCCACCGGCAAACCCGTAGTGGAAACGCCGCTTGCGCCAGTCGTGAAAGCGCAGCCGCAGCCTGAGCCGGTCGCTGCCGCGCCTGCTGTCGCGTCCGTTACCGAAAGCGCCGCCGTGATCGCTACCGCCGAGGATTGGCTGCACTTCGCCGGCAACAGCGGCATGAAAGGCGCTGCGCGCCAGCTGGCGGAGAACGCCGCCTTCGTCGGCTACGGCGAAGGCGTCCTGCGCTTGTCGCTGGATGCGGGCTTCGACTATCTGCGCTCGGAAAAATCGCTGGCCGAACTGTCCAATACGCTAGCCGGGAAGTTCGGTACCGCCCCGCGCATCGTCTTCGACCATGCGGTCGGCGAATCGGAAACGTTGCAGCAGCGCAGTCATCGCGAACGCAGCATCCGTCAGAGCGCAGACGAAGAAAATTTCATGAACAACCCGGACGTGCAGCGCCTGATCCAGCAACACGGCGCCAAACTGGTTCCGGATTCCATCCGCCCCTTCGACGAATAACAGGTAAGAACATGCGTGGAAATATCGCCCAACTGATGCAGCAAGCGCAGAAGATGCAGGAGAACATGCAGCGTGCGCAGGAAGAGCTGGCCAAACTGGAAGTCACCGGCAGCGCCGGCGGCGGCATGGTTAGCGTGACCCTGACCGGCGCCAAGGAGTGCCGCAAGGTGCGTATCGATCCCAGCGTGCTGGCCGACCCGGAAATGGCTGAAGATCTGATCGCCGCCGCCTTCAACGACGCGTCCAACAAGATCGACGCCGAATCGAAGAGCAAGATGGGCGCTGCCACCGCCGGCATGCAGTTGCCGCCGGGCATGAAGATGCCGTTCTGATTTAGGCTCTTTCCCCTGCGCAAGCAGGACGAGGGGTCAAAGAACCATGAGCGCGCCTTTACTCGAACAACTCATCGAAGCGTTGCGCATCCTGCCCGGCGTCGGTCAGAAGACCGCGCAGCGCATGGCCTACCAATTGCTGGAACGCGAGCGGGACGGCGGCAAGCGCCTGGCCGAAGTGCTGGCGCTGGCGCTGGAGCATATCGGGCACTGCAAGTATTGCCGCGACTTCACCGAAACCGAGGTCTGCGCTATTTGCGCCAGTTCCAGCCGCGACCAGCACTTGCTGTGCGCCGTGGAATCGCCCGCCGATCGCCTGGCCATCGAGCAGGCTACCGGCTATCGCGGCCTGTATTTCATCCTGCAGGGGCGGCTGTCGCCGCTGGACGGCATCGGCCCGCGCGAACTTGGACTGGACGCATTGTCCGAGCGGCTGGCACAGGGCGAAATCACCGAGCTGATCATCGCCACCAACCCCACCGTGGAAGGCGAAGCCACCGCGCACTACCTCGCGCAGCTGGCGCGCCAGCAGAACGTGCATCCCAGCCGTCTGACCCATGGCGTGCCGTTGGGCGGAGAACTGGAATACGTCGACCGCGGCACGCTGTCGCATGCTTTCGGCACAAGAAGCGAGATGCCGCTTTGACTTCGATGCGACAACGCAAAGCTCTAGCAGGGAAACATCCATGACCGACACTCTCTTCGGCAAGATCATTCGCCGCGAAATTCCCGCCGATATCGTCTACGAAGATGACGAGGTGCTCGGCTTCCGGGATATCGCGCCGCAGGCGCCGGTGCATGTGCTTTTCATTCCGAAAAACCAGGCGATTCCCACCCTGGACGATGTGCGGCCCGGCGATGCCGAGCTGGTTGGAAAGCTGGTGCTGGCCGCCGCCGAATATGCTCGCCGCGAAGGCCTTGCGCAGAAAGGCTATCGCGTGGTCATGAACTGCCGCGAGGATGCCGGACAGACCGTGTTCCATTTGCATCTGCATCTGCTGGCAGGTGCCCGGCTGGGGCATTTTGGTGCGCCTCGATAGCGACGCGCTCGGATAAAAAAAGCCGCTCGATGAGCGGCTTTTTTTTGTTGGATCAGAGCAGGCTTACCACCAACCCCAACGACCCCAGCGCGGACCCCAGAACGGATCGTAGTAGAACGGGGAGGGGCGGATCTCGACTTCGCGCACTTCCGGCCACAGATAGACCACATCGGCGGTCATGCGCGGCAGGCGGTAGTCGTAGTCGCCGATACGCGTGGATTCGACGCCATCGACGCGGCCGATAAAAGTCACTTCGCGGCCTTCGGTGAATACCGCCGGATCATAGAAGCCGGCGCGGCAGGCGATGAAGCGGCCGTCGGTGGCGTCCGGCGCGCTGCTAAGGGGGCGACCGGTGCCGCCCAGCGGACGCGAGATCAACTGGAAGCAGGTGTTGTTTTGGCCCGGATTGGTTTCCACGATGCGGCCGCCCCAGCGCACTGAGGTGCCGACCTGGCTGCTGGCAACAGCGTCGCGAGGCGTGACCGGAGTGAAGGCGCCCTGCAACGGCTTGGGAGCGGTGGCGCAGGCGCCCAGCAACAGACTGCTTGCGGCCAATGCGATGAAGCGGATTTTGGCGTTCATGGTGAATCTCCAGGATTCAGGGACGGTGCCGACGCAGGTCGTTGAGTAGTGCAGCGTCCCCAACGGCGCCAGCGTAGCGCGCTTGGACGAAACGGCGGCTGAGCGGAATCAGCGCATCGGCCGACTGCGGCCTGGCCTTGACGACGCGTTCGGCCCAATCCAGAGCCGGCTCGTGCGGCAGCCGTCCCAGTCCCACCCGCGCATAGCACAGGCCCAACCTATGCCATGCGCGCAGCAACGGGTCGCGTTCCCGTTCTCCGCGCGCCAGCAGCCAGCCCATCCATGCCAGTGCCGACAGTGCGAAAACACCGAACAGCATGCCCAGGCGTCCCCCATCCAGCCGATCCATGCCGAAGGGCTGCAACAAGCGCTGCTGCCGCTCGGCGTTGAAGCCGAGCACCAAGTCGTTCCATCCGCGTCGCATCCAATCGCTGAAGCCGTCCAGCGTCGCCAACTGGCTGCCCAACCCGCCGGTTCCTGCTCCCAGCCTGTCTTCAATGGTGTCGTAGATGCGTTCGGGCGCCACCGCAGCGGTCGGGTCTACGCGTACCCAACCGCGTCCCGCAAGCCACACTTCGGCCCAGGCATGGGCGTCCATGTTCCGCACCACCCAGTAGTTTCCGAACGGGTTGCGTATGCCGCCGGCAAAGCCGGTGACCACGCGTGCGGGAATTCCCGCTGCGCGCATCAGGACCACGAAGGACGAGCTGAAATGCTGGCAATAGCCTTTTTTCTCGTCGAAGAGGAATTCGTCGACTCCGTTGCGTCCCGGCAGCGGCGTATCCAGCGTGTATCCGAATTCGCGTTTCACCCAATCCAGCGCGCGCCGCACGATCGCGCCGTCGTCCGTTCCCGTTTCGCGTCGCCATTGCTGCGCAAGCGCCACGGTGCGCGGGTTGTAGCCGACCGGCAGGGCCAGCGCGTGTTGGCGTGTTGCGGCGTCCAGTCGAACCTGAAATGTTGCCGGTGGCGAAGACTGAAGCCGCCAGTGTGTCAACGCGTTGAGGGGAGTGGCGGAGTACAGGCCATAGTCCTGCGAAAGAAAGGCGCCGGACGGCGCAGCGCGCGGCAGGTCCAAGGCCACCAACTGGCGGCGGTCGGTGGGTTCGAATTCGATCTGGTAGTCCCAGCTGCTGTTCCTGCTGCCGACCGGTTGGGCCGGAAGCTGCCGCATCCAGCGAGGCTGGGTCCAACTGCGTCCGTCGAAATCCCAAAGTACCGGGCCACGCCAGTACATTTCCTGCGGTGCGGGAGGCGGGCCGAAGAATTCCGCGCGTAGGGCCGGCGTATCGTCCGCCATCAAATCCAGCCACTCGCCGGGCGTCATCTCATCGGAAAGGCCTGGACGGCCAAGCGCCCTTTCCGGAACGCCCCACAGCGGGGAACCGAGACGCGGAAATAGCCAGAACATGCTCAAAGCCAGGGGCAGGCCTATGCCCACCAGCTTGCCCACCGCTACCAGCGTGGGTAACGGTTTCATGCCGCTGGACAGCGAGTCCGATTCCACATCGGCCAGCCGTTGCAGGGTCACCAGTGCGCAAAGGACCGATAGCAGTCCCAGCAGCATCGTTAGCGGGCCCTGATCGAGCAGGAAGGCCGAGAAAGGGGCGAACAAGGCGAAACCGATGAGGCTGCGCGCGTCGCGCAAGGTGGAAGTTTCCGAGGGTTTGATGGCGATCATGGCCGCTAGCAGCGCGCAGCCGGTGTCGCGGCCGAAGCGGAATCCCATTTGCGAGAACACCGCGGCCAGCACCAACAGCGCCAGCAGCAGGCGCAGGATCGCTGGCATCGGCTTGCGCCAGGAAAGGGCGGTAACCAACATCGCGGCCAGACCGATCGCCGATGCTAGCGCTGCAGGAATCTGCATAAGCAACGGCAAAAGCGCTAGCGCTGCGGTGGCCAGCGTCCACAGGCGGCTGCCGTTGTCTATCCGGTCGCGGGAAGAATCAGTGGCCATTGCCATGCGGAAACTCAGCGTATGGAAGCTCGGCATGCGGCAGCAACGACAGCGCGCGTAGACAAAGATGCCGATGCGCGGCTCCCTGTCCGGGGCCCAGCACCGGCTGGCCGGGTAGATGCAATCGATAGCGGCGCCCTTCGCGTTCGGCCAGATCTACCCAGTGGGCAAGCCGGCTGATGCGTTGCTCGACGGCGAGGGGCGCAAGCGTCCGCCAGTCCAGGCTGACCTCGACCGCAAGCGGCTGCTCGTATTCGCGCACCATCAGCGAGTCGCGACGGGCGGAGGGTTTCCATGCGATGGCACGACGCGGGTCGCCTGCGCGGTAGCTGCGCAAATGATGCACGTCATCGCCAGCCGGGTTCAGTCGGGAATGACTGGCGCTGCCGTCGCCCAATGGCAGGGGCGGGCCCTGCGTTTCCGGTACCGGATAAATCAACATCGGTTGATCAGGCCAGACCCATGCCCATGCCAGGGCCAAGCCCAGGGGCTGGGTGGTGGAAATACGGAGGCGGCCCAATTCCAACCAACCGCGTCGTTGCGTATCCATCGACAGGGTGACCGCTGTGGGTTCGCCGGCCGACAAGATCGCGCTCGCCCGTTTTTCACCGCATCGCAATTGCAGGCCACGGCGGTTGCGCGCGTCGCTTGCCGAAAGCGCGATATGCAGCTGAAGCGGATTGCCCGCGGCGACCGGTTCCGCAGAGATCGCATCGATGCGAAGGCCCGATAGCTGCAGGTGCGCGGCGATGAGGCTTGCCAACGCGGTAGCGCCTAGCAGCAGCGCCAGCATCAAGGCGGGATTGTTGTTGTAGTTGAGCGCACCGAGCAGCATGGCGAACAACAACGCGCCGAAGAAGAGCCCGAAACGCGAAGGCAGCACGTAAACCCGGCGGCGGTCGAGTTTCACCGGCAACGCTTCGGCGGCGCGCGGCCGCGCCAGCAGCGCGAAGCGCGTCGCCAGGCGTTCGCGTGGCGTGGCTTGCATCGCGCTCAGTCCACAGCCACCGCATGCAGGATCGATTTCGCCAGCGCCTGGGTGGACGAGGCCTCAGCTTCCGCAACCAGGCGGTGCGCGGCCACCGCCGAAAACAGCGCCTGCACATCTTCCGGCAACACGTGGTGCCGCCCCAGCAACAACGCATACGCACGCGCCGCCCGCAACAAGGCGATGCCGGCGCGTGGCGACAGGCCCACGCGCACGCCCGGATGCTGGCGGCTGCGGGCCATCAATGCCTGCACATAATCCACCAGCGCGCCGCTGGCATGCACCTCATTGACCGCAGTACGCAATGCGAGCACATCGCCGCTGGACAACAATGGTTCGGTCTGGGCGATCAATTCGCGGCGATCGCTTCCTGCCAGCAGCGCGCGTTCCGATTCCGCATTCGGATAACCCAGGGTCAGCCTTAGCAGAAAGCGGTCCAACTGCGAATCCGGCAGCGGATAAGTGCCCGACAAGTCCACCGGGTTCTGGGTAGCGATGACGAAGAAGGGATCCGGCAAAGGCCGGGTCATGCCATCCAGGGTGACCTGGTGCTCGGCCATGGCTTCCAGCAAGGCGCTCTGCGTTCGTGGCGGCGCGCGATTGATTTCGTCCGCCAGCAACACGTGGGTGAACACGGGGCCGGGATGGAACTGGAACTGGCGCGACTGCGCGTCGTAGACCGACACGCCCAAGACATCGGCCGGCAACAGATCCGAAGTGAACTGCACGCGCTGGAAACCGAGTCCGAGCGTCGCGGCCAGCGCATGGGCCAAGGTGGTCTTGCCTAGGCCGGGGAGATCCTCGATCAGGATATGGCCTCCGGAAAGCAACGCTACGAACGCCAAGCGGACTTCCTGGGACTTGCCCAACACCAGCGAATTGACTTGTTGTTGGGCGGACTTCAGGGCCGCATGCAGCGCATCGGGTAGCATTTCGCGTGCGGGTGGTTTGGCGAGCATCGTTTTTCCGAGTTCCTTTCAAGGAAGTCTAACGGCATGTGGGACCAAAAAATGCAAGATGTGACATGCAAGATATAAGGCGCGCGCAACGTACCTTCCTGCTGCTGTGGACAGTGGTGACCGCGATCAAGCTTTTGATCGCGGCGCGTCTGCCGTTGTTCGTGGATGAGGCGTTCTACTGGCAGGAAGGCCAGCATTTCGCGGCGGCGTATTCCGATCTTCCGGGGTTGACCGCGTGGATGACCCGGCTGGGAACGGAGATCGGCGGCCAGCACGTGCTCGCCCTGCGTGCACCGTTCCTGTTGCTTGCGGCTTTGCTGCCTTGGCTGATCACCCATATCGCGAGCCGCTGGTTCGGCGAGGCGGTCGGCTGGCGTGCGGGAAGTTTGGTCGTACTGATGCCGTTGGCAGGCAGCCTGGGCATCCTGGCATTGCCGGACGTGCCGATGGCTTTCGCCACGGTGCTCTGCCTGGATGCCGGCGCCCGTCTGCTGCGCGAGATCGACGCCGCCTCCGCCGCCGAACTCGCGCTGGGTCTGACCATCGGCGCCTTGAGCCATTACCGTTTCATAGGCGTGATCGGCGTGGGCATGATCGCGCTGGCGCTGTTGCCGCAGGGCAGGCGGGTATTGCGCGATCCGCGTGTCTGGGTAGCGCTGGCGCTGGGCATCGCGGCATGGGCGCCGTTGGTAGCATGGAACCTGGAAAACGCCGACGCCGGCCTGCGCTTCCAACTTGTCGACCGCCATCCCTGGGCGTTCCAGTCCACCGGATGGTGGTTCCTGGTGGTGCAGGCCGGGCTGGTCACGCCATTGCTGTTCTTCGCCTTGATCCAGGTGTTCGTACGCTCGTTCCGGGCAGACGATGGAATGCCGGCGCAATGGCGCTACTTCGGGCTGTTGGGCGGTGTGTCCACCCTAGGGTTCTTCCTGCTGGGCTTTTTCGCCGATGTGGAGCGAGTCAGTTTCCACTGGCCGTTGCCGGGTTATCTGCCGCTGCTGATTGCAGTACCCGCGTTGCTGCGCGAATGGCCGCGTGGTTTACGTATCGCGACCTGGGTCTTGAGTGGGGCGGGACTGCTGATGGTGCTGGGGTATTACCTGGTACTGTCCACGCCGCAGTGGCGCGAGCAGTTCGCGGCGGAAAAGTTCTATCCGGCGAACTTCGCAGGCTGGGAAGAGCTGACGACCGCCGTGCGCGAAGAGCAGGCCAGGCTAGCACCCGGCACCACGCTGCTCGCCGATAACTTCAAGTCCGGCGCCGAGCTGGGATTCGCGCTCGACAACGCACGTATCGCCGTGCTCGACCATCCGCTCAACCAGAAACACGGGCGCGCACCGCAACTGAGATTATGGAAGCTGGAAAGCGACGGCAGCCGCAACGCACCCGCTCTGCTGGTGGTGGGAAGCGGCGATGTGCAGTACAAGTCGTTGCTGGAGTACTACCACCAGCTATGCAAAAAAGTGGGTCCGTTGCCGCCGCCGCGCGTGGTCAACGTGGACCACGGCCACCAGCGCTTCCTGCTGTTCGCCTTGCCCGCAGAAAAAAACAAAGGGCCCTGCACGCTTCCAGCGTTCGCTTGGATCGACACGCCCGAGAGCAAGGCCTCGACCGGGAAAAAATTCCAAGTCGCAGGCTGGGCGTTCAAGGACGGCGTGGGGTTGAAGGGGGTGGAGATCCTGCTGGACGGCAAGCCGGTGGCCAAGGCGCGTTACGGGCTTCCCAGTGGCGGAACCGCTGCGTACTGGAAAATCTCTACCGATCCGTATCATCCGGCGGTCGGCTTCAGCGCGGCCGTCGATCTGACCGCTGCCAAGCCCGGCCGGCACTGGCTGGGATTGCGATTGCACGGACGCGACGGCAGTGTGGAGGACTGGTCTGAGCAGCCCCTGGATCTGGCGGAATAATCAGAGTCAAGACAAGAACTGTCAGGGCAGCTCAAACCCGGCGCCGCGCAGCATTCTCGAGAGTGCGATCAGGGGCAAACCGACCAAAGCGGTGGGGTCTTTCGACTCGATATGCTCGAACAGCGCGATGCCGAGGCCTTCGCTCTTGAAGCTGCCGGCGCAGTCGAACGGTTGCTCGGCATCGACATACCGCTCGATCTCGTCGGCCCGCAGGTCGCGGAAGCGTACGCGGGTGGTATCCAGGGTCTCCAGCGCTGGCTCATCTCCCCGCAGCAGGCAAACCGCGGTGTGGAAGGCGATCTCCCGCCCGGACATCGCGCTGAGCTGGGCGAGGGCGTTTTCACGGGTTCCGGGCTTTCCCAGTGGTTGCATGTCCAGCGCGGCCACCTGGTCGGAACCGATGATCCAGGCATCGGGATGCTGATCGGTAACGGCCTTCGCCTTGGCCCAAGCAAGCCGTTGGGCCAGCGCTGTCGGGGCTTCCCCGGGCAAGGGAGCTTCGTCCACGTCGGGCCGGGCGATATGGAAGGGTAGCCGCAGCCGTTCAAGCAGTTCACGGCGATAGCGGGAGGTCGAGGCCAGGATCAGCGGCATGGGCGCATTCACAGTGGGAGCGGGCATTCACAGCGGGCCGGGCATTCTGCCGGCGCCCGTCAGGACCGGCAAACCTGATCATGGTTGCGTTTCCGGGTTTGACAGCTCGGCCCGGCATCCTTAATATTCAGCGGCTTATGTCCGTGAACGTGCCCGAGATGTTGGATGTTTGGCGCATGGTTGCGGCCAGGCGGAGTTTCGAAGGTCGGGTGCCGCTGTCTTCGTTGGCGCGTGTGCGGGACCTGCTGTTCGATACCGAAGGCGAAGTCGATTTCGTCTTGCAGTTCGACAGCGACCCCTTGCTCAAGGTGGCTTACGCGGAGTTGCGGATCGATACGGCGTTGCCGCTGGAATGCCAGCGCAGCCTGCAACGGTTCCTGCTTCCGGTGCACATTGTGCAGCGTCTGGGGTTGATCCGGGACGAAGCCGACGAAGCGGCATTGCCGCCAGATTACGAAGCGCTGCTGGTGCCGGAAGACGGCACGCTGCGGTTGCTGGATCTGGTGGAGGACGAATTGGTGCTGGCCGTTCCTGCGGTGCCGATGAACCCGGAATCCGACGCGGTGGATCGCGAATGGCCCATTCCGGAAGAAGAATTGGCGAAAGCCAGCCCGTTCGCGGCGCTGGGTTCACTGAAGAAAAACTGACCTCCCGCAGGGCGGTCGGCAACATCAACAAATACGCAATACAGCGAATCAGTTCGGAGCAATACCATGGCAGTGCAGAAATCCCGCGTCACCCCGTCCCGTCGTGGTCAGCGTCGTTCGCACGACAGCCTGACCGCCAAGCAGCTGGCCACCGATCCGACCAGCGGTGAGACCCATATCCGTCACCACGTGACCGCTGACGGCTACTACCGCGGCAAGAAGGTCATCGCGACCAAGGCCGACACCGTCTCCGACGAAGATTGATCCGGTCGCGCGCCTTCCCGGCGCGCGATGGTTGAAATCGGTGCGGATCAGAGTGACTGGCCCGGCATGGGCCACCAGCAGGAGCGGGCATGAGCGAGCGTGATTCGAACGGGCGCGTATATGCCCGTATCGCCGGTACCGGCAGTTATCTACCCGAGAAGCTGCTGACCAACGACGACCTGGCCAAAACGGTCGACACCAGCGACGAATGGATACGCAGCCGCACCGGCATCCGCGAGCGCCACATCGCCGCGGAAGGCGAAACCTCGGGCGATCTGGGCTACCACGCCGCGGTTCGCGCGCTGGAAGCCGCGGGCGTGGATGCGTCCGAGATCGACATGATCGTGGTCGGCACCACCACGCCCGACCTGATCTTCCCCTCCACCGCCTGCCTGATTCAAGCTCGTCTGGGCGCGATCGGCTGCGCCGCGATGGACGTCAATGCGGCCTGTTCCGGTTTCGTCTACGCGCTCAGCGTGGCCGACAAGTTCATCCGCTCCGGCGACGTCAAGACCGCGCTGGTCATCGGTACCGAAACCCTTAGCCGCATCGTCGACTGGACCGAGCGCACCACCTGTGTGTTATTCGGCGATGGCGCCGGCGCCGTGGTGCTCAAGGCCGACAGCGAAACCGGCATCCTCAGCACCCATCTGCATGCCGACGGGGCCAAGAAGGAGCTGCTGTGGAATCCGGTCGGCGTTTCGGTCGGTTTCAAGACCGATCAGCCGAACTGCGGCGCCCGCATCAACATGAAGGGCAACGACGTCTTCAAGTACGCGGTCAAGGCGTTGGACAGCGTGGTCGACGAAACCCTCGAGGCCAACGGCCTGAGCAAGCACGACCTGGACTGGCTGATCCCTCACCAGGCCAACCTGCGCATCATCGAAGCCACGGCCAAGCGCCTGGAAATGCCGATGGATCGCGTGGTCGTCACCGTCGACCGGCATGGCAACACTTCTTCCGGTTCGGTGCCCTTGGCATTGGACGAAGCAGTGCGTTCGGGTCGCGTGCAGCGCGGCCAGCTGCTGTTGCTGGAAGCCTTCGGCGGCGGTTTTACCTGGGGCTCGGCGCTGGTGCGCTACTGACTATTCGCGCTATTCGCGCCCCAGATTCAACCTTGGCGTTTGAAGAACTGCACCTCGCGCTCGTGTTTTTCCGCCGCTGCGCGCGTTTTAAACGTGCCTAGATTGCGGCGCTTGCCGGTGTCCGGATCCTTCTTGCGCGAATACAGGCGGAACTCGCCGGTAGCCAATTTTCTGATCATCTCGCGTCCTCTCGCAGGTCGTACGTGGTGCGATGGCAGCAGAGGCGAAGTAATCGCGCCGTGATGAATCCCTCCCGATCCTGTGAAGTATCCGCAGACCGACGATACGCACGGGTACAGACGATGTGGACCGTTCGCCTTTATCATTCACGCCGAACTCAACGGGATTGACCAGTGACTCCACGACTTCACGCCGACCCTACGCTGGCCTTCGTGTTCCCGGGCCAGGGATCGCAATCGCTGGCGATGCTGGCCGAACTCGCGGAAATGCATCCCATCGTTCGTGAAACCTTCGTCGAAGCCTCCGATGGCGCCGGCGTGGATCTGTGGGCGTTGTCGCAGAGCGGTCCGGAGGAAATGCTCAACCGCACCGAATATACCCAGCCCGCGCTGCTTGCGGCCGGCGTTGCGGTATGGCGCGCCTGGCAACAACAGGGTGGGGCGGTTCCCGCATTGCTCGCGGGCCACAGTCTTGGCGAATACTCTGCGCTGGTCGCGGCCGGCGCGCTTTCGCTGCACGACGGCGCGCACTTGGTGCGTCTGCGCGGACAGCTGATGCAGGACGCCGCGCCCGCGGGCGTCGGCGCCATGGCCGCCGTGCTCGGCGCCGACGACGATCTTGTCGCGGAAGTTTGTGTGCAAGCCTCTGGCAGCCAGGTCGTGGTGCCCGCAAATTACAACTCGCCCGGACAGATCGTGATCGGCGGCGACGCCGATGCGGTCGATCGCGCGATCGTGTTGCTGACCGAACGTGGCGTGCGCAAAGTGGTCAAGCTCGCGGTCAGCGTGCCATCGCACACGCCGCTGATGCGCGAAGCCGCAAATCGCCTGGCCGAGGCCATGCGCGGCATGGCCTGGAAGGCGCCTGCGTCGCCTGTCGTGCAGAACGTGGATGCGCAGGTGCATGACGGTATCGACGACCTGCGCGATGCGTTGGTACGCCAGCTCTATCTGCCGGTGCGTTGGACCGACTGCACCCTGGCATTGGCCGCGAGGGGCGCCACGCGTTTCGCCGAATGCGGACCGGGCAAGGTGCTGACCGGTCTGATCAAGCGCATCGACAAATCACTCGAAGCAAGATCGCTGGCCACGCCCGGCGATTTCCAGTCCGCATTGGAAGAATGGAAGCAGGCATGAGCGACGCACAAACACTGAAGGGCGAAATCGTCCTGGTCACCGGCGCTAGCCGCGGCATCGGCGCGGCCATCGCAGACGAACTCGCTGCGCAGGGCGCGACAGTGATCGGTACGGCGACTTCCGAATCGGGAGCCAGCGCGATCGGCGCGCGCCTCGCCGCGCAGGGCGGGCACGGCCGCGAATTGGATGTTACCGATGCGACAGCGGTGGAAGCGCTGATCGATGCCATCGGCAAGGAATTCGGCGCAGTCTCCATCCTGGTCAACAACGCCGGCATCACCCGCGACAACCTGCTGATGCGGATGAAGGAAGAAGACTGGCAGGCGATTCTGGACACCAACCTTTCCAGCGTTTACCGCACGTCCAAGGCGGTCGTGCGCGGCATGATGAAGGCGCGCAAGGGCCGCATCATCAACATCGCTTCGGTGATCGGCGTGACCGGCAATGCGGGGCAGGCCAACTATGCGGCGGCCAAGGCGGGCATCATCGCCTTCTCCAAATCGCTAGCCAAGGAAATCGGCAGCCGCGGCGTTACCGTCAACGTGGTCGCGCCGGGTTTCATCGACACCGATATGACCCGGGCGATGCCAGAGGAAGCCAAGAAGGGTCTGATCGACCAGATCGCACTCGGCCGTCTGGGCGAACCCGCCGATATCGCACGCGCGGTCGCGTTCCTGGCCGGGCCGTCGGCCAGCTACATCACCGGCGAAACCCTGCATGTGAACGGCGGCATGTATATGCCGTAACACATTTGCCGTGTAAGTATTTGATTAAATGGCGATTGCGGGGGTCTGCACCGGATCGCCGGTTTCCACTAAACTACTCCCCGTTCACTCAACTCCGTCTGGAGCCAAAACCAATGAGCAGCATCGAAGAACGCGTCAAGAAGATCGTCGTAGAACAGCTTGGCGTCAAAGAAGAAGAAGTCACCACCAGCGCATCGTTCGTCGATGACCTCGGCGCCGATTCGCTCGACACCGTGGAGCTGGTGATGGCGCTGGAAGAAGAGTTCGAGTGCGAAATCCCGGATGAAGACGCCGAGAAGATCACCTCGGTGCAGCAGGCCATCGACTACGTCAAGGCGCACGTCAAGGCGTGAGCTAGAAGTTTCGATGAGTCGTGCCGGGGCCGCGCATGCGGCCCCGCGCATTTGTGGCGCCACAGTGCGCCAGCGTAGGGTGTAAGAGAAGGCAAGAGGAACCGTATGAGCCAGCGTCGCGTAGTAGTCACGGGTATGGGCATGATTTCGCCCTTGGGCAACGATCTGGCCAGCAGCTGGGATGCCATCGTCAACAGCAAATCGGGTCTGGGCCCGATCACGTCCTTCGATGCCTCGCTGTTCACCACGCGTATCGCCGGCGAGATCCGCAATTTCGATCCGACCCTCTACATGTCGCCTAAGGACGTGAAGAAGATGGATGCGTTCATCCATTACGGCATCGCCGCGTCGCTGATGGCGATGGAAGATTCCGGCTTGGAAGTCACCGAGGAAAACGCGGAACGTATCGGCGCGATCATCGGCGCCGGCATCGGCGGGATCCTCGGCATCGAGGAGCAGACGGCCAAGTACATCGAAGGCGGTCCGCGCAAGATTTCGCCGTTCTACATCCCCAGCACCATCATCAACATGCTGCCGGGCCAGCTCAGCATCATGAAGGGCATCAAAGGACCGAGCTTCTCGGCCGTGTCCGCTTGCGCCACTTCCAACCATTCCATCGGCATGGCCATGCGCATGATCCAGTACGGCGATGCCGACGTCATGATCGCCGGCGGCGCCGAGCGCGGTTCTTCGCCGACATCGGTGGGCGGGTTCTGTTCCATGAAGGCCATGTCCACCCGCAACGACGATCCAGCGGCGGCTTCGCGGCCATGGGATCGGGATCGCGATGGTTTCGTCCTCGGCGACGGCGCCGGCATCCTGGTCATCGAGGAATACGAACACGCCAAGGCGCGCGGCGCGCGCATCTATTGCGAACTGGCCGGCTTCGGCGCCAGCTCCGATGCTTTCCATATGACCGCTCCCAGCGAGAACGGCGAAGGCCCGGCACGCTGCATGGCGATGGCAATGAAAGACGCCAAGATCAATCCCGATCAGGTCGAGTACCTCAATGCCCACGGCACGTCCACGCCGCTGGGCGATCTGGCCGAAACCCTGGCGATGAAGCGCGCGTTCGGCGACCACGCCTACAAGACGATGGTCAGTTCCACCAAATCGATGACCGGCCACTTGCTTGGTGCGGCCGGCGGCGTGGAAGCTATCTTCTCGGTGTTGGCGATCGACCGCGGCATCATTCCTCCGACTATCAACCTGGAAAATCCGGGCGAAGGTTGCGATCTGGACTACGTGCCTAACGTGGCGCGCGAGAAGAAGATCGATGTGGCCATGTCGAACGGCTTCGGCTTCGGCGGTACTAACGGCACGCTGGTCTTCAAGCGGATTTGATGCTGTTTCCCTTCTCCTTTGGGAGAAGAGCCTGCCCCGTACTTGATACGGGGTGGCGCGAAGCGCCGGATGAGGGTGCGGCGGAGCTATCGATGCCTGCGCCATTGCTATTCCACCGCACCCTCACCCCAACCCCTCTCAGCCTTGCACACCCTTCGGGCGCCGACGGAGAGGGGCTTACGACACCATGATCGAATCCCGCGCACTACCTCCCGACACCGATTTGCTTGCCCTGCATCGGCAAGCGCCTTCGCGCTATCCAATGCTGCTCGAATCGGTCGCTTCGGGCACCGCGCAGGGACGCTGGGATCTGCTGCTGGCCACCAATGGCGGTGGTCTGCAGTTGGACGCGCAGGGACGGACCAGTACGCTCGCGGGGCAGCCGGTCGAAGGCGACTTCCTCGCAGCGCTCGACAACGACTGGCAGGCCAGCCGCATTCCGCGCGAAGAGCCGCGCTGGCCGTTTCGCGGCGGCTGGGCGCTGTTGCTGAATTACGAACTGGCCGGGCAGGTCGAGCCCGTACTTGCGCTGCCGAAGGGCGACGCTGCGGTCCCGGTCGCGCTGGCGCTGCGTTGCCCCGCGGCGGTTCTCCGCGATCGTGCCAGTGGCGAATGCGTGGCCCTGGCCGAAACCGACGCGACGGTGCTGCTGGACCTCATTGCCGACGATGTCTCCGCCTCCCGACTCCAGCCCGCGTTGCCCGCCTGGCACGGCCCATCGGAGATCGCAGAAGACGCGCCGCAACGCTTCTTGGAGGGCGTGCAGCGCATCCTGCAATACCTCGCCGCTGGCGACATCTTCCAGGTCAACCTGTCGCGGGCCTGGCGCGCACGCTTCGAACAATCGCTCGATCCCGCGGCGCTCTATGCGCGCCTGCGCACCGCCAATCCCGCTCCCTTCGCCGGATTGTTTGCGGCAGGCGACTGGGCCGTGGCCAGTTCATCGCCGGAACGCCTGGTCTCGATCCGTGGCGACGTAGTCGAAACGCGTCCCATCGCCGGCACCCGGCCGCGGTTCGAAGGCGACGACGATGCCGAACGCATCCGCGAACTGGTCGGGCACCCGAAGGAGCGCGCCGAACACGTGATGCTGATCGACCTGGAGCGCAACGACCTGGGCCGCGTCTGCGAACCCGGCAGCGTGCAGGTGGATGAACTCATGACGGTGGAAAGTTACGCCCACGTGCATCACATCGTCAGCAACGTGCGCGGACGCCTGCGCAGCGAAACGACGCCGGGCGAGGTCATCCGCGCCACCTTCCCGGGCGGCACCATTACCGGCTGTCCCAAGGTGCGCTGCATGCAGATCATCGCGGAGCTGGAAGGCGCGGCGCGCGGCGCCTATACCGGCGCATTCGGCTGGCTGAATCGCGACGGCGACCTGGACCTGAATATCCTGATCCGCAGCGCAGAGATATTTTCCTCCGCGTCCGGTGGTACCGACGTCGTATTCCGCACGGGAGCGGGCATCGTCGCCGATTCGGTTCCAGAGCGCGAACTAGACGAGACCCGCGCCAAGGCCCGCGGTGTGCTGAAGGCCTTGGGCATGTAGCACACCTAGTAGGTGCCGTCTTTCGGCGGTCCATCCGGAGAGCTCGCGCCCATGGGGGCGCTCCTAAATCAGGCGGCAGGCAAGGTATCCTGCAGCACGTACACCAAAATCGAGGGAAACCGTGTCCCCAGGATCCAAGCGCGGCTGCCGCTTCGTTCTCATCGTCCTTTTCCTGCTGTTGGCTATCGCCGCCGCCTGCGGTGCTTGGCTGTGGCAGCGATACGCCGGCTTCAGCGACCAGCCCATCACCGGATTGCAGACGGGCGACAGTGTGGTGGTCGCTTCCGGCGATTCATTCCCCAGCGTCCTGCGCAAGCTACGCGCAGCCGGTGTGGAACAGGGCAACGACCTGGAATGGCGCGTCTTGGCGCGGCGTCTGGAGGTCGCTAGCAGCCTGAAGGTGGGCGAGTACGCGCTGGATCCCGGCATCACCCCGCGCGACCTGTTGCTCAATATGCGCGACGGCAAAGTCATCAACTACCGCATCACCCTTGTGGAGGGCTGGAACATCCGCCAGTTGCGCGCGGCGATCAACGCGGCCACCCCGTTGCTGCATGAGACCAATCAGCTCGACGATGCTGCGCTGATGAAACTCCTGGGCCATCCGGGCCAGCACCCCGAAGGCCGTTTTCTGCCGGAAACCTATGTTTATTCGCGCGGCGATAGCGACGTGGATGTGCTCAAGCGCGCCTATGAGGCCATGGAGAAGGCGTTGGCGGAAGTGTGGAAGACGCGCGCCAGCGAATTGCCGCTGAAGTCGCCCGAGGAGGCGCTGATCCTGGCCTCGATCATCGAGAAGGAAACCGGACTGGCCTCCGAACGTCCGCAGATCGCCGGCGTGTTCGCGCGCCGGCTCAAGCTCGGCATGAAGTTGCAGACCGATCCCACCGTGATCTACGGCATCGGCAGCGGTTACGACGGCAACATTCGCCGCCGCGATCTGCTCACCGATACGCCCTACAACACCTATACCCGTACCGGTCTGACTCCCACGCCGATCGCCATGCCGGGCCTGGATGCCTTGCGCGCGGCGGTCAATCCGGCGCCGGGCGATGCGCTGTTCTTCGTCGCCCTGGGCAATGGCAGCGGCAGCCACATCTTCACGGCCACGCTGGGCGAGCACAACGCTGCGGTCGCCCGATATCTGCAACAGCTGCGTCGTCCGCCGCTGCCGGAAGAAGAGCCGCTGCAATGACCGAAGCCTTGTTGAAACATCCGCGTCTGATCAGCTTGGAAGGCGGCGAAGGCGCCGGCAAGACCAGCGCCCTCATCGCGATCCGCGACTTGCTGCAGTCGCGCGGGCACGAAGTGGTGCTGACCCGCGAGCCGGGCGGCACGCCGCTGGCCGAGCGCATCCGCGAATTGCTGTTGAGCCCGCAGGAAGAAACGCTGGCGCCGGAAACGGAACTGCTGCTGATGTTCGCCTCGCGCGCCCAACACGTACGCGAAGTGATACGTCCGGCGCTGCAGCGCGGCGCGTTCGTGGTCAGCGATCGTTTCACCGATTCCAGCTATGCCTACCAGGCGGACGGCCGCCGTCTGGATCGTGCGTTGGTGGAAGAGCTCGAACGCAAGGTAGTAAGGCTCAAGCCTGGCCTGACCCTGCTGCTGGATCTGGATGTGCGGGAAGGCCGGGCCCGCGCCAACGGCCGCGACCTGTGGCCGGACCGCATCGAAAGCGAACAGGACGATTTCTTCGAGCGCGTGCGCGAAGGGTTCCGCAAGCGTGCCTCGGCCGAGCCCGAAAGATTCCGCGTGATCGATGCCAGCCAGTCGCCTGCTCAAGTGGGCGCTGCGGTTTCCGCTGCGGTCTTGCGATGGCTGGAAAACGCGGCATGAGCGTTTCGTTCTCTCCCTGGCAACAGCGGGCCTACGACCACGCGGTGACCGCGTTGGAGGCGGGTCGCCTTGGCCATGGGTTGCTGATCTGCGGGCCTGAGGGCCTGGGCAAACGCGCGGTAGCGGACCGCCTGGCCCAACATGTGCTGGGCGGTAGCGAAGCCGCGACGCAGACGCGCAGCGCGCAATTGATCTCAGCGGGCACCCACCCCGATCTGCACCTGGTGTCCTTCGGCTTGACCAAGGACGGCAGCAAGCTACGCACGGAAATCGTGATCGACCAGATGCGCGAACTGTCGCAGAAGCTTTCGTTGACGCCGCAGTACGGCGTGGCGCAGGTGGCGATCGTGGATCCGGCCGATGCGATCAACCGCGCCGCCTGCAACGCGTTGCTGAAGACGCTGGAAGAACCTGCCGAAGGGCGCTACCTGTGGCTGATCAGCGCCCAGCCCGCGCGCCTGCCGGCGACCATCCGCAGCCGTTGCCAACGCCTGGAATTCAAGTTGCCGCCGCATGACGAGGCGTTGGATTGGTTGGTCGCCCAAGGACATTCCGGCAAGGACACGAAGGAGGCGCTCGAAGCTGCGCGTGGCCATCCCGGCTTGGCGGACGCCTGGCTGCGCGAAGGCGGCCTGGCCCTGCGCAAGGCCGTGGCGAGCGATCTGGACAAGCTCGAGCGCGGCGAGATAGCGGTGATCGAAACCGCTCAGCGTTGGTCCTCCGATGAGCATGCCAGCCTACGCCTGAGCCATGCCGCCGACCTGGTGCTGGCGCAGGCCGGGGAGGCCGGCTTGACCGATCCGGCCCGATTGCACAAGCTGGCGGCGTGGTTCGATGCCGCCAACCGCACCCGCGACCTGTTGCGTACGACCGTTCGCGGCGATCTTGCGTTGGTGGATTTGCTCTTGGCTTGGCGCGGTACGGACCGCGCCAGGGCCGCCAAAGGAGAACGGGAATGAATGCAGTGGCAGGCGGTGGACGGCAGGGCATTCTTTCGCTCGCGGTCAAAGACAAGGCAGCGCTCTACAACGCTTATATCCCGTACGTGAAGAACGGCGGCATTTTCGTGCCCACACCGAAGCGCTATTTCCTGGGCGATGAAGTCTTCCTATTGCTGACGCTACCCGATTCCAGTGAACGCCTGCCGGTCGCCGGCAAGGTGATTTGGGTGACCCCGGTAGGCGCACAGGGCGCCCGCACCGCCGGCATCGGCGTGCAGTTCGCCGATACCAACGAAGGCGAAGCGATAAAGAGCAAGATCGAGACGCTGTTGGCGGGCACGCTCAACGCCGACAAGCCTACACACACGATGTGAGGAAAAGCTCCGCGTCCGGGATCGGAAACCCGATCAGGGCGCGGTTTTGCGCACGAACTGCAAGTCGTACTCGTCTTTCGGCAAACCGAAGACATCGAGCACCAAGTCGACAGGGCGGATGCAGGCCGGAACGGCTTCACCCTTCTTGATTGGGTCGACCACAGTCTCCACTTCCGCGCGGATCAGTTTCCCCTGACGGATGACGTGCGCCGGACCTCCAAGCACTGATTCGCGCGAGCTTAGCCAGATACGTTGGCTGAACACAGCTCGGTCGTCCTTGAACTCGGTGACCAACGCAGCATCGTCGCTGCCGGAGCAGCCCTCGCTTTCGTTCACGGTCAGCAATGCCCTCAAGCGAACCTCGCTTGAGGATTGCACGGGGGCAGGGACCGGCTCGGCTTTGACTTCTGTTACCGGCGCAGAGGTGGCGATCAACAACAAGACAAACGTAATCATCGCGACCCCCAGATCCGTGTTGAGCAGGTGCTTGCGAATGCTAGAGCCCCTTGAACAGATTCCCCAGCAACAGCGTCACCAGTCCCGCGCACAAAATCCAGAACGCATATCCGGCCAGCGCCGGGATATAGCCCATCCGGGCCGCGACGCCGAGGCCGCCAAGCAAAAGGGAAAGGAAGAACATGCCCGTAGTCGGGGCGCTGAGATTGAACATGCAATGGATCCGTCTAGTGGGATGGAAATTATAAAAGCAGAGCGCCGCAACAGACGACGCTCACCTAATCAGACGGTGGGGCCGCGCAGCGTTGGCGAATCCCAGCCCGGCCGTGGCGCGAAGCGATCGCCGTAGCGGCCCTGCAGCACCTTGAGTTTCTCGACCAGCGAATCCGCCCCGGTGGCCTTGATGTATTCGATGGGGCCGCCGCGAAACGGCGCGAAACCGGTGCCGAAGATCACGCCCGCATCCAACAGGTCGGAGTCGCTGACCACGCCGTCGTGCAGGCAGGCGACGGCCTCATTAAGCAGCGGCAGCACCAGACGATCCTCCAAATCGGAAGGCGCCTGATAGTCCTTCGCCACTTCCGGCTTCACGGCTTTGCCGTTTTCCCACTTGTAGAGGCCTTGGCCGTCCTTCTTGCCGCGCTTGCCCGGCTCAGGCGGTGCGGACAGAGCGGCGGGAATCGGCAAGCCCAGGAACGGAGCCAGTTCCTTGCCGACGCCGGAAGCCACGTCCAACCCCACCGTATCGATCAGTTCGATCGGTCCCATCGGCATGCCGAACTTCACCGCGACTTTGTCGATCACCGGGCCTGGGACGCCCTCGGCGTAAGCGGTCACCGCTTCCAGCATGTAAGGGAACAACACACGGTTGACCAGGAAGCCCGGCGTGCCGGCCACCGGCACGGCCAGCTTGTCGATCGCCTTGCAAAAAGCGGCCAGGCGTTTCTCGGTTTCGGGGGCCATGCCGTCGTGGCGGATGATTTCCACCAGCGGCATCTGCGCGACCGGATTGAAGTAATGCAGGCCTGCGAATTGCGCGGGACGCTGGATATGCTCGCGCAGCTCGGTCAGCGGAATGGACGAAGTGTTGGTGGTCAGCAAGGCATCGGCCTTCAGCTGCGGTTCGATGGCCTGGTACAGCTCGCGTTTCGCTTCCGGATTCTCGATGATCGCCTCGATCACCAGATCCGCATCCGCCACCCCCGCGCCGGTCAAATCGCTTTTCAGCCGCGCCGCCACTTCCGGGCGCTTGGCATCGTCCTTCACGCGCTTGTTGAACAGTTCCGTCGCACGGGTCAATGCGCCATCGATGAAGCGTTGTTCGCGGTCCTGCAAGGTGACCTCGAAGCCCTTGTAGGCCGACCAGGCTGCGATGTCGCCACCCATAACGCCGGCACCGACCACATGCACATGCGTGATCCCGTGATCCTTGCCGCCTTGGCTCTTGAGGCGTTCCTGCAGGAAGAAGATCCGGATCAGGTTGCGGGCGGTGGGCGTACTCGCCAGCTTGACCACGCCGCGACGTTCCGCATCCAGGCGAGCCTGGATGCCACTGCCGCCACTGCGTTTCCAGGTGTCGATCAGCCTGTAGGGGGCGGGGTAGTGCTCCTTGCGTGCTTTGCGCGCCACCTGCTTGGCCATCTGCGGCGCAAGGATCTGCCGCGCCAGCCAGGTATTGGTGATCCAGCCTAGGAAACGCTGCTTGAACGGGCGCTGCGTTCCCTTCTGCGCCAGCGCGACCGCTGCGTCCAAAAGCAGGGCAGGTTCCACCACTTTGTCTATCAGACCCATTGCGCGAGCCGCCGGTGCCGACACCGTACGTCCCGTCAGCATCAGGTCCATCGCTGCCGGCGCGCCGATGAGTCGCGGAAGACGCGCGCTGCCGCCCCAACCGGGGAAGATGCCTAGCATCACTTCCGGAAGGCCGATGCGGGTGGAAGGGTCGCTGGAAGCCACCCGATAACGGCAAGCCAGCGAAATTTCGGTGCCGCCGCCCATGCAATGGCCATGGATAGCCGCAACGGTGGGGCAGGGCAATTCCGCCAGCTTCTGGAACACGGCCTGGCCGCGGCGGATCGCATCGTTGACGATGCCCTTGCGGTCAAACTCCTGGAATTCCTTCAGGTCCGCGCCCGCGATGAAGCCAGCCGGCTTGGCCGAACGGATCACCACGCCCTTCGGTGGATCGATGGCGATGCGTTCGATCAGATCGCCCAGCTCGATCAGTACATCTTGCGACAGCGCATTGACCGACGCACCCTGGCGATCAAGGCTGAGCACTACGACGCCGTCCTCGCGCGACTCCGTCTGCCAATGACTGAATCGGAGCCCATCGAAGCTTGCTGCCATGATCAAACCATCCGTTCGCGTATGGGTAAGACGACTATCATCCCGAGGTTGTTTAACCCACGTCAAATCCCCACTAATTCAAAGGGACATGACCGGCGACATGGGCATGAACTTCGCGTTTAAGGTTAAATCCTTGATAAGGAAGCCGTTTAAGTCGGCTTCTGAACTTTTTTCCGCAATAGCGGTCACAGTGCTCGGTCATCAGCCGAGCCGACAGGAGTGCGGCCCGGCATGGCCGATGTGGATACACAAACAGATAAGGAAAGCACTCCACCACAGGAGTTGGACCTCGAGCTAGTCAGGCGTGTCCAGCGTGGCGACAGTGCGGCGTTCGATCTGCTGGTGCGCAAGTACCAGCATCGAATAGTCGCCCTGATCGGACGCTACATCCACGATTGGAGCGAGTGTCAGGACGTCGCCCAGGACACCTTCATGCGCGCTTACCGCGCGATCGGGAATTTCCGCGGCGATGCGCAGTTCTACACGTGGTTACATCGGATCGCAGTGAATACAGCCAAGAACCATCTCGTCGCCCATAACCGTCGCCCGCCGACCGATGACGTCGACGCCAGCGATGCCGAGCAGTACGACACCGGCAGCCGCCTGCGGGACACCGATACGCCGGAGCGGGAACTGATGCGCCAGGAATTGGAGCGCACGGTGATGAAGGCGGTGGACGCCTTGCCGGAAGAACTGCGGACCGCGATCACCTTGCGCGAAGTGGAGGGACTGAGTTACGAAGAAATCGCGCAGAAAATGGACTGCCCTATCGGCACGGTGCGTTCGCGCATCTTCCGTGCCCGTGAAGCCATCGATGCCGAACTTCGGCCTCTGGTCGATTCCGAAAGCGCCACCCGGGAGCGTGCCCGCACATGACTACCGACAAAATCGACAACCATTATTTCCAGCAACTGTCCGCCCTGATGGACGGCGACCTGCCGCCCGACCAGGCGCGTTTCCTGCTGCGCCGCATGGAACACGACACCGAATTGACTGGCTGCTGGGAACGCTGGCAGTTGTGCGGCGATGCGCTGCGCGGACAAGCGCAAGCGCCGGCCCCCGCCGGTTTCGCCGACCGCATCGCCTTGGCTATAGCGGCAGAGCCCATGCGTTCCGCAGCGAATGCCGCCTCTCCGCGAACCCGCAGCAACCTCGCCCGCTGGGGCGGCGGTGCGCTGGCGGCTTCGGTAGCGGCCATCGCTCTATTCATGGTGCGCCAGCAGGTTCCCGATGAAGCTCCTTCGCAGATGGCGCCCACGATAGCCAATCAGTCCCCGACCGCTACGCCGTCGTCCGCTGCTTCGCCGGATCCTGCGCTGCAGACAGCGGCTACGGTCACCGCAGCCAGTGTCGCGGTGGCCAGCGTTCCCCGCCGCCAAAACGACGCGCGGCGCAGTGCCACCCGTAGCCAGCAAGCCGCTCGCAATGCTGCGGCTGTGCGCAATGCGCCGGAACGGGCGGTGGCTGCGGCTTCGGTTCCGGTGATCAATGCGCTGGCCAAGGCGCCTACCGGCGCCGGCGTCAACGATCCCCGCGATTCTTTCTCGAACGTGCAGATCAACACCCCGGCCGCCCGTCCGTGGCCACGCGCGGTGCTGCCGCAATATTCGTCCGGCAGTGGCGCGTTCAATGCCGACTATTCGACCGACCGCGCCGCACAGACGTTCTATCCCTTCGAGCCTCGCTTGCCAGTCAATCCACCAGTCACTGCGCCCGAACCCGCTGCGCCGCGCGATCGCTGAAGCGGGTTGCCGGCCACCGAGTCGACGGCGAGCGCGAGCGAAGTGATTGCCGACCTACGATTTGCCACCTACCACCAATACTTATCGAGGCATGCGTTCGATGAATCCCAGTGTCCGTAATAGCCTGTTCGGCCTGTTGATCCTCACCACTCCCCTGGCAGCTTGCGCCCAGCAACCGTCCGCCGCGCCGCAGGGCGTCGCGCCCGCGGCGGTCAGCTCCATCGCACAGAGCAGCGCGCCGCAGATCGTTACCGGACTTCCGGATTTCACTCAGCTGGTGGAGCAGGTAGGTCCGGGCGTGGTGAATATCGAAGCCAAGATCGGCGCGCGTCAGGTCGCGAGCGAGCAACAGATGCCCGACGAGGAAGACATTCCGGAAATCTTCCGCCGTTTCTTCGGTCCGGGCATGCCTGGTGGGCCACAGGGACCACAGGGACCGCAACAGCGCCGTGGTACGTCGATGGGCAGCGGCTTCATCATTTCGCCGGATGGTTATGTGCTCACCAATCACCATGTGGTGGATGGTGCCGACGAAGTTACGGTGAAGCTTTCCGATCGCCGCTCGTTCAAGGCCAAGGTCGTAGGTAGCGACGAAGCCTACGACGTCGCTTTGCTGAAGATCGAAGCCTCGGGTCTTCCTTCCTTGCGGCTGGGGGATTCCAACACGCTCAAGCCCGGTCAGTGGGTAGTTGCGATCGGTTCCCCGTTCGGGCTGGACCATTCGGTGACCGCCGGCGTGGTCAGCGCGACCAGTCGAATGAATCCTTTCGCCAATCAACAGTACGTGCAATTCATCCAGACCGACGTCGCCATTAACCAGGGAAATTCCGGCGGTCCGCTTCTGAATACGCGTGGTGAGGTGGTGGGCATCAACTCGCAAATCTTCTCCGCGTCCGGCGGCTACATGGGCATCAGTTTCGCCATACCGATCGACTTGGCGGTTAGCGCTGCCGAACAGTTGAAGAAGACCGGCAAGGTGAGCCGTTCTATGTTGGGCGTGAGCATGCAGGCCGAAATCACCGATGCGGAAGCGAAAGGCCTGAATCTGCCCGATACGCGGGGCGCGTTGGTGGCCGGTGTGCAGGAAGGAAGCGGCGCAGCGAAGGCCGGCATCGAACCGGGTGATGTCATCACCGCTTTCAACGGGCAGAAGATCAACAGCCGCGAAGAGCTGCCGCCGCTGGTGGGGCCGCTGCCGGCCGGTAGCAAGGCCACGATCACGGTCATCCGCAACGGCAAGCCCCGCGATTTCACGGTGACCCTGTCGGAGCTCGATACCGGCGCCTTGGCCGCGCGCAGCGACGACGATGCCGATAATGCGGATGCCCCGGTCACGCCCGCCTCGGACCAACTCGGAGTGCAGGTGGCCAATCTGGATGCGCCGACCCGGCAGAAGCTCGGCCTCAAGCCGGGCGAGGGAGTACGCGTCGCCGGGGTCAGCCGTCAGCTGGCGATGGACGATCCGCGTCTCCGTCCCGGGCTGATCATCCTGCAAGTGGGCCGTACCCCGGTGGGAAGCGCCGCCGAGTTCGCCCGCGCCACGGCTGGAGCCAAAAAGGGCGATGTGGTCATGCTGCTCGCTCGCGACCCTTCGCCGGGCGGCGGCAGCCAGTTCCTCGCGATCACCGTGGGCGGAGAAGGCTGACGTAGATTGCGGCCCGCGCGCGTCCGGCCCGCCACCGGCGGGCGGGGCGGCTGCCGTGCGATAATGCGCCGTTATTCTTTCTGACGGCCCTTGCGGCCGCCCCCATGCAGCACATCCGCAACTTCTCCATCATTGCCCACGTCGACCACGGCAAGTCCACCCTGGCCGACCGCATCATCCAGCTTTGCGGCGGCCTCGAAGCCCGTGAAATGGAAGCGCAGGTGCTCGATTCCAACCCGATCGAGCGCGAGCGCGGCATCACCATCAAGGCCCAGTCCGTGTCCCTGCCGTATACGGCCAAGGATGGGGTGACCTACCAGCTCAACTTCATCGACACCCCCGGCCACGTGGACTTCAGCTATGAGGTCTCGCGCTCGCTGGCCGCCTGCGAAGGGGCATTGCTGGTCGTCGACGCCGCCCAGGGCGTGGAAGCCCAGTCCGTGGCCAACTGCTATACCGCGGTGGAGCAGGGTCTAGAAGTGGTGCCGGTGATCAACAAGATCGACCTGCCCACCGCCGACATCGAAAAGGTGAAGGCCGAAATCGAGGCGGTGATCGGTATCGACGCCGAGGACGCAGTGGCCATCAGCGCCAAGACCGGCCTCAACGTCGTCGACGTACTGGAAGCCATCGTCAAGCGCATTCCGGCCCCGGTGCCGCGCGACACGGACAAGCTGCAGGCGCTGATCATCGATTCCTGGTTCGACAACTACCTGGGTGTGGTCTCGCTGGTGCGAGTGATGCAGGGCGAGATCGTGCCCGGCACCAAGATGCTGGTCATGTCCACTGGCCGCACCCACCTGGTCGACAAGGTCGGCGTGTTCACTCCCAAGCGCAAGGAGCTGAAGAAGCTCGGTGCGGGTGAGGTGGGCTGGATTAACGCTTCGATTAAGGACGTGCACGGCGCGCCGGTCGGCGACACCCTGACTCTGGCCAGCGATCCGGCGTCCAAGCCGTTGCCCGGATTCCAGGAAATGCAGCCGCGCGTGTTCGCCGGCCTGTTTCCGGTGGATGCCGACGACTATCCGGATCTGCGTGAGGCGCTGGAAAAGCTGCGTCTCAACGATGCCGCGTTGCGTTTCGAGCCGGAAAGCTCCGAGGCCATGGGCTTCGGTTTCCGCTGCGGCTTCCTGGGCATGCTGCACATGGAGATCGTGCAGGAGCGCCTGGAGCGCGAATACGACCTCAACCTGATCAGCACTGCGCCCACCGTGGTCTACGAAGTGTTGAAGACCGACGGCACCATTCTCAGCCTGGACAATCCGTCCAAGCTGCCGCAGACCAACCTGATCGACGAAATCCGCGAGCCGATCATCCGCGCCAACGTGCTGACCCCGCCAGATTATGTAGGCAACGTCATCACCTTGTGCGAGGAAAAACGCGGCCGCCAGATCAGCATCAGCTACATGGGTTCGCAGGTGCAGATCAGTTACGAGCTGCCGATGGCCGAAGTGGTGCTGGATTTCTTCGACCGGCTGAAATCGGTATCGCGCGGCTACGCCTCGCTGGATTACCACTTCCTGCGTTTCGAGGCCGGTCCGTTCGTGCGTGTGGACACGCTGATCAACGGGGACAAAGTCGACGCGCTGTCGTTGATCGTGCACCGCCAGTACGCCGACCGCCGCGGCCGAGAACTGACCGAGAAGATGCGCGAATTGATTCCCCGGCAGATGTTCGATGTGGCTATCCAGGCCGCCGTGGGCGCGCAGGTGATCGCCCGCAGCACGGTCAAGGCGATGCGCAAGAACGTGCTGGCCAAATGCTATGGTGGCGATATCAGCCGCAAGAAGAAGCTTCTGGAAAAGCAGAAGGAAGGAAAGAAGCGCATGAAACAAGTAGGCAGCGTGGAGATTCCGCAGGAAGCTTTCCTAGCGGTGCTGCAGATGGACAACAAGTAGTCAATCGTAAACAGCAAAGGACAAAGGGAAGCGTTTTTCTTCGCGCTTCACCTCTGGCCATTTACAGCCCTCAAGGAATTTTATGGTCTGGTTCGAAACAATCCTGGTCGTCCTCACTCTGCTGACTGGTTTCATCTGGCTGCTGGACAAGCTGTTCCTGGCCAAGCGCCGCGCCGCACGCAGCGGTCTGCTGGACGACGAGCCGGTGCTAGTCGACTATTCGCGCGCATTCTTCCCGGTGCTGGCCATCGTGCTGATCCTGCGCAGCTTCATCGCCGAACCGTACAAGATCCCGTCGGCCTCGATGATGCCCAACCTGCTGATCGGCGATTTCATTCTGGTCAACAAGTTCGCCTATGGCCTGCGCCTACCGATCAACAACAAGAAGTTCATTTCCATCGGCGAACCCAAGCGCGGCGATGTGGTGGTGTTCAAGCCGCCGCACGACCCGGAGAACAACTGGATCAAGCGCGTGATCGGGCTGCCGGGCGACCGGATTTCGTTCCAGGGCAATACCTTGACCGTCAACGGCCAGGCCATGACTTATAAGATGCTGGGCACCTACACCGGTCGCGGTGTGGCTCAGGGTACGGACAGCGCGGCGTTGTTGGAAGAAGATCTGCCGGGCCGCACCCACAAGGTGCTCGAAGGACTGGATAACCTGGTGGGTGCCGGAGAGTGGGAAGTGCCGGCCGGGTACTATTTCGTGATGGGCGACAATCGTGATAATAGCGAGGACGGTCGTCTCTGGCCGGAGATCAGTCCGAAGGATGGTTCGCCGATACCGAACCACAATTTCCTGCCGGAGAAGGACCTGCGCGGCAAGGCGTTCCTGATCTGGCTCAATTGTGAAGGCTGGTTCTGCAAGGGGAGTTTCGATGCGTCCAGGATCGGAACCAAGATCCAATAACCAAGTTGTTTGACCCAGGGGATAGGCATATGAATCGCAATTTGAAAACTGGCAGTCTGCAACCGAAACGCAAACAGGGCGGCATCACGCTGATGAGTTTCATCGTCGTACTGGCGGTAGTCGGCTTCACCGCGTATATCGGCATGAAGCTGTTCCCGATGTATCAGGAGTACTACTCGGTTCGCACCGCGGCCAAGAGTCTGGCGGCCGAACCGGGTGTGGGCGATATGGACCCTTCCAAGATCCAGGACCTGTTCTTTCGCCGCCTCTACATCAGCTACTCCGAGAACGTGAAGTCCGAGAACGTGAAGATCGAGCGGATCGACAACGGCTGGAACATGAAGGTGAACTACGAGGTACGCCGTCCGCTGGTCGGCAATCTGGACGTGGTGGGCGTGTTCGACATTTCCCAGGACCTGACCCGTAACGGTGGAACCGATTGATCTGAAGTACCGTCACGGTGAGCTGGATAGCCACCGTTTTGCGGACCCGGGCCTGCTCGAGCAGGCCCTGACTCATCGCAGCGCCGGCGCTCCGCACAATGAGCGCCTGGAATTCCTGGGCGATAGCATCGTCAACCTGTTGGTCGCCGAAGTGCTGTTCCAGCGCTGGCCCAAGGCCGACGAGGGCGCATTGACCCGCGCCCGCGCCGAGTTGGTGCGCGAAGCCTCGCTGGCGACCATCGCGCGGCGCCTGGAACTGGGCGCTCGCCTGACCATGGGTCCGGGCGAAATGAAATCCGGCGGTCATCGTCGCGATTCGATCCTGGCCGACGC
Source organism: Pseudoxanthomonas sp. P4_B2 (assembly GCF_056402315.1). Taxonomy (NCBI): domain Bacteria; kingdom Pseudomonadati; phylum Pseudomonadota; class Gammaproteobacteria; order Lysobacterales; family Lysobacteraceae; genus Pseudoxanthomonas; species Pseudoxanthomonas sp. P4_B2. The sequence continues at coordinate 67,549 of NZ_JBFUHQ010000003.1, read as the reverse complement.
GCTGGAAGCGGTGGTGGCGGCCATCTATCTCGATTCCGGTTTCGAGACCTGCCGCGCCGCGGTGTTGCCTTGGTTCGAGGAATCCCTGGCGGCGTTGCCGGTGGGCAAACCCGGCAAGGATGCGAAAACGCGTCTGCAGGAATGGTTGCAGGGTCGGCAACGGCCTCTGCCGGTTTACGAACTGGTTTCCGAAAGCGGCGACGATCACGCCAAGATGTTCAATGTCAGCTGCACCATCACCGATCCCATCCTGACCGCCGAAGGGGAGGGCAGCTCGCGCCGCAATGCCGAGCAGGCCGCCGCGGCCGCATTGCTGGAAAAACTGGACATCTCCAAGTGAATACTCAAACGCCCGGCAAAGACGCCCATCGCAGCGGCAGCATCGCCGTCATCGGCCGGCCCAACGTGGGCAAGTCGACGCTGACCAATGCGCTGGTCGGGTCCAAGGTCAGCATCGTCTCTAATCGGCCGCAGACCACGCGCCATCGCCTGCTGGGCATCGCCACCTTCCCCGAAGGCCAGATCGCACTGGTGGATACGCCGGGTCTGCATAAGCAGGAAGGCAAGTTCTCGGCCTCGGCGATGAGCAAGGTGATGAACCGTGCCGCACGCGGTGCGCTGGAAGATGTGGATGCCGCCGTGCTGGTTATTGAGGCGGGACGCTGGGACGAAGCCGACACGCTGGCCTACAACGTGCTCAGCGACACCGGCATCCCGGTCATGCTGGTGGTCAACAAGGTCGACCAAATCAAGGCCAAGGCGGAGTTGCTGCCTTTCTTGTCCAAGGTCACCGAGGAGCGCACCTTCGCTAGCGTCCACCTGGTCTCCGCGTTGAAGCGCAACGGACTGGAACAGTTGGTCAAGGACATGTTGGCCTTGCTTCCGGAAGCGCCACCGATGTTCGGCGAGGACGAAATCACCGATCGCAGCCAGCGTTTCATGGCCGGCGAACTGCTGCGAGAACAACTGATGCGGCAGCTGGGCAACGAACTGCCGTACGCCACTACCGTGGAAATCGAGCGTTTCGCGGAAGAGGAGGGATTGCTGCGCATCGGTGCGGTGATCTGGGTCGAGCGTGAAAGCCAGAAGTCCATCGTCATCGGCAAGGGCGGCGCGCGCCTGAAGGAAATCGGCAGCAAGGCGCGGCTGCAGATGGAACGCATGTTCGACGCGAAGGTTTTCCTAGAAACCTGGGTACGCGTGCGCGAAGGCTGGTCGGGCGATGCCGCCGCATTGAAGGCGTTCGGTTACAACGAATAGTTTCGACACCTTCACGGAAGCGGCGCTGTGAGAGCGGCGTCCCGCCGCGAGCTCTAGTATTTGTGGAGTCAAGCTTTTCAGCCCCCGGCTAACCCTGCTTTGTTTTGGATAGAAAGACAAAAGCTCGCGCCGAGACGGCGCTCCCACATTGCAGCGCAGCTCCTACAATGCGGTACCGATGCGCATCAACGCCGAAGCCGCCTATGTCCTGCACGCTCGCCCCTGGCGCGAGACCAGCCTGCTGGTCGAAGTGCTGGCCGAGCATCACGGACGCCTGGGCCTGGTGGCGCGCGGGGTGCAGGGGCCGAAGAAGCAAGTGTTGCGCGCGGCCTTGCAGCCGCTTCAGCATATCCGTCTGGACGCTGTACAGCGCGGTGAGCTTGCGCAACTGGTGTCGGCCGAAGCGCTGGATGCCGCTCCCCGGCTCGCCGGCGAGGCGATGCTGGCGGCCTTCTACGTCAATGAACTGGTGATGCGCTTGGCGCCGCGCCAGGATCCGCATGGCGACCTGTACCGCATCTACGGAGAAACCCGATCGCGGCTGGGCAGTGAGAGTTCGCTCGCCTGGACCTTGCGGCGCTTCGAGCGCGATTTGCTGGAATCGTTGGGCTCGGGTTTCGACCTGAGCGAGGATGCCGAGGGTGTAGCCATCGATCCGGCCGCACGTTATCGGATCGATCCGGAGCAAGGTCCGCGTCGCCTATTGAGCGATCGCGGGCGTGATGAGCGCAGCAATGCGGCGACGGGTAGCGCATTGCTGGCGTTGGCCGCCGACCGGCAACCCGATGCGGACGATCTCGCCAGCCTGCGTCTGGTCTTGCGTAATGTGCTCAGCCATCACCTTGGCGGACGCGGCTTGAAATCCTGGGAAATGCTCGGTGAGCTTGGGCGGCTGAAGCGGCGCGAGTAGGAGCGACGTAAGTCGCGATGAAATACCAGGAAGACTTCGCGACTTACGTCGCTCCTACATCGTCCCTACGACGTTCCGGATTCGTTGCCTGAGGACTGGGTATCGCGCACGGTCATCGAGAAATACGCAAGCGTTCCCGCATCGGAAAGCGATTTTTCCAACAGAGCAGCTGTCGCATTCAAACGCATTGCACCGACGAATCCGCTGCTGGCCTTCAATTGATGCAACACCTTCTTCGCCACTTCCTGGCTGCCGTTCTGCAGCGATGCCTGGATTTCATCGTGTTGTCGGCCAAGCTCCTCGAGAAACATCCGGCGTAGGGTCGCCACATGCTCCTCGTTGCCGTTCAATGCAGCCAGCGCAGTGGCCTGATCCCAGAGTGGAAATGCCGCGGAACTTCCATCGGCGTCGCCAGCACGGAGAGAATCGCCAGGGACGGGCCGAAGCAGGCGTTCAACCGTTTGCCGTAGTTGTAAGGCCGTGAACGGTTTGACCAAGACTTCGTCGAATCCTGCGGCCCGCAGTTGCGCATGCAAAGCGAGCGAGTCGTCGGCAGTGTGCGCCAGCGCGGGAGTGGCGGGAAACCGCGCACGCAGTTGCCCCAAAAGTTCCACGCCGCTTCCGTCGGGAAGATTGGCGTCCAGCAGCCACAGGTCATAGAAACCCTTCTGATCTAGAGCGGTGGTTACCGAACCGGCCGCATCGATCTCCGCTGGCAATGCCTGCAGCACTGCGACCATGAAGCTGCAGCTGACGGAATCGTCTTCCACCAACAGCAAGCGCGGCTTCATTCCTTTGTGATCTGACATCGTTATGCTGCCTTCCATGCCTTGCCGCATCTTACCGCTGCTCCTGCTGTCTCTGCTGGCGATGCCCGTCGGCGGGCAGGCCAGGACTTTGAGCGCGCGTATCGCCAAGGTCGTCACCCCGGTGGCCAGCCTGCAGGACGTGACTGTACGGCTGGAATGGCCGGCCATCGCGGAAACCGGGCAGCTCACATTGACCGCCAGACGTGTGCTGGCGCCGGACCTTGGCTATCGCTTCGATAACCTGACTTGGCGCTGCCCCCTCCAACGAGCCATCCAGCAGGAAGGGTGGCGCTGCGAGGGGGACATCCGCAGCGCTGGCCGCAAGCCGCTGAAGCTCGGGATCGATCTGGCGACGGCCAGCACTGACGCTGTGCTTGCGAGCGGCAATTCAAACCTGGCCTTGCATCGCAACGCCGCCGCCCCCGATATCACCCGCATCGACCTGACCCGCGTGCCGCTGGCATGGGTGCAGGCGCTGCTGACGAAGGCCTGGTCCGATGCGAACCTGAAAGCCGGGCAGATGTCCGGATCGCTGAATATCCACACCGCCGAATCGCAGCCGTTGCGCGTCGAGGGTCGGCTCGCGATCGCCGGGCTTGGGCTGGATACGCCCGATGGCAGCATCGCCGCCGAAGGCTTGGGCGCGCAGGTGGATCTGGATTACCGCAAGTCCGCCGGCCTGTCCCTGGTAACCGTGGACGGCAGCCTGCGCGGCGGCGAAATGCTAGTGGGCAACGGCTACATCGCTCTGCCGGCCACGCCGGTGGAGATCCGTATCGCCGCACGCCAGCAGGGCGAATCCGGCTGGGAAATTCCCCGGATGTTGTGGAACGACGGCGATGCGATGCGTGTGCAGGGTTCGCTCGGTTTCGACGCGCAGACTCGCCTGCGCGATGCGGAGCTGCAGGTCGAAAGCGCGGATATGGCACCACTGCGTCCGCGGTATCTATCCGGATGGCTTGGATTGTTCGGCCTGGGCGAGCTGCAATTGCATGGTGCGATGAGTGCGCGGGTGCAGATGAGGGATGGCGAGCTGGTCCGCGCCGCCGCCGATCTGCGCGAGGTATCGGTGATCGACGCACAACAGCGTTTCCGATTCGATGGATTGAGCGGCACGCCGGTCTTTTCAGCGGGTCCCGCGGTCGACAGCGATCTGCGTTGGCGAGGTGGCGAAGTGCACGGCTTGGCTTTTGGCGCCGCCAACCTGCCGCTGGACAGCGCAGACGGCGACATCGGTCTGCGCAAAGCGGTCACGGTGCCGATGCTGGGCGGTGACCTGCGGTTCGACGATATCAACTTGCGTCCCCCCGCTGGCGAACGCGGCCTGGAATTCGATTTCGGCCTGGCCGTCGAAGGGCTCGATGTGAGCCAACTGGCCAAGGCGTTGGACTGGCCCGCCTTCCAGGGACGACTCGATGGGAGTATCCCCAAGGCTCGCTACGCCAATGACCGACTGGATTTCGACGGCAATCTGGTCACCCACATGTTCGACGGGACGGTGCTGGTTTCGGGGCTGGCGATGGAGCGACCGTTCGGCACGGCGCCGACGCTGTCGGCCGATATCCAGTTGGACGACATGAACCTGCAGTCGTTGACCGAGGTTTTCGGCTTCGGCGAGATCACTGGCGCGCTGGATGGCAGCATCCGCAATCTGCGTCTGGTGGACTGGAAGGCGGAAGGTTTCGACGCCGATTTGCATACCGACCCGAACTGGAAAGGCAGGCGCCGCATCAGCCAGCGGGCGGTGCAGGACCTTTCCAGCGTTGGCGGCGCCGGTGGGCTGGGCGACAGCCTGCAGGCGCAGGCGTTGAAGCTGTTCGACGACTTCGGCTATCGCCAGATCGGCATCCGTTGCAGGCTGGCGGAAGAGGTCTGCGAGATGGACGGCCTTCGTTCAGCCGGCAACGGCTTTATTATCGTGGAAGGATCAGGCCTGCCACGCCTGACCGTGGTGGGTTTCAACCATCGCGTGGATTGGCCCACCCTGGTCGAACGGCTGGTGGCGGTCACGCAGGGCGAAAGCAAGCCGGTCATCGAATAATCCTGGGAGAGTGACATGCATCGTTGGTTGGGAACCTCATTCGCGGCGGCGCTGCTGCTCACCGCCTGCGTCACCATTAACGTCTATTTCCCGGCGGCCGAAGCCAAGGAAGCGGCCAAGGAATTCGTCGACAAGGTGATCGGCGACGATGTGCCCGCTACCGATGCCAAGCCTGCTCCGCAGACGCCGGGTGGGCAGGGCGGCAGCGCGTCGTTGCAAAACCCCGCTCGCCCGTTCAACTGGCTGGCATTGGTCGGCATAGGTACCGCGTACGCACAGGAAAGTGGTGCGGACATCAACATCAGGACCCCGGCCATCCAGGCCATCCAGAGCCGCATGACGACACGCTTCCAGGCCCAGTTGGAGGCGGGCTTCGATGCGGGCGCGCTGGGCCTGACCCGCGATGGGATGGTCGAGGTGCGCGACGCCTCCAAGCTGGCTTTGAAGGACCGGGTGGCGATCACTCAGGCAGTGGCGGACGACAATCGCGACCGCAAAGCGGTCTATCGCGAAGTGGCGGTGGCCAACGGCCATCCGGAATGGGAAAGCCAGATCCGCGGCACCTTCGCCCAGCAGTGGATCGCCAGTGCGCACAAGGGCTGGTGGTATCAGGACGCGGGCGGGAGCTGGAAGCAGAAGTAGACCAGCTTTTCCTTCTCCCTTCGGGCGCCGGCGGGAGAAGGGACAAAGCTGTATCTGCGACAATACGTCCCCGCAATCGCACGCAGCTATCGCCACGTGGCAAGACCCCGCAGCCCCCGCATCGATAAAACCCCGTTCGAAGCCGAGATCGTCGACCACAGCCATGATGGCCGAGGCGTGGCGCGTCGTGACGGGAAAACCGTGTTCGTCGCCGGTGCGCTCCCCGGCGAGCGGGTGATGGCCGAGCAGACTGCCAAGAACCGTCATTTCGACGAAGCGCGCACCCTGGAGGTTTTGCAGGCATCGCCGGACCGGGTGACGCCACGCTGTCCGCATTTCGGCACCTGCAGCGGCTGCGTGCTGCAGCATCTGGCCGAAGACAAGCAAATCCTGCTCAAGCAGCGCGTACTACTGGAGAACCTGGAGCGCATCGGCCACGTCGCTCCGCAGGCCGTGTTGCCGGCGCTGACCGGCGACAGCTGGGGCTATCGCCGCAAGGGACGTTTCTCGGTGCGGCGGGTCAACAAGAAGGACAAGACGCTAGTCGGCTTCCGCGAGACCGACCCGCGTTTCGTGGCGGATCTGCGGATCTGCCACACCGTTATTCCACAGATCGGCGAGCGCGTCGAAGCGCTGGCGCTGCTGGTGGAAAGCCTGGACGCGCGCAACGACATCCCGCAGATCGAATTCATCGCCGGCGATGAGACTGTCGCGATGGTATTCCGCCACCTGAATCCTCTCAACGAGACGGATCGGGAAAAGCTGATTGCTTTCGCGCAGCAGCACCATTTCGCATTCTTCCTGCAATCAGGCGGCATCGACACGGTGGTGCCGTTGTGGCCGGATGCGCCGAAGTTGGCCTTCGCGTTGCCGCAATGGAAGATCGAACTCGCGTTCCGCCCACTGGACTTCATCCAGGTCAACGCGACCCTCAACCAGAAGATGATCGCGCGCACGTTCGAGTTGCTGGATCCGCAGCCGCAGGACCGCATCCTGGACCTGTTCTGCGGCCTGGGAAATTTCACCTTGCCGATGGCGCGGCTGGTGGGCGAGGTGGTGGGGGTGGAAGGCGAAGCCGGTCTCGTCGCGCGTGCGCGCGAGAATGCCGAACGCAATGGCTTGGCCAACGCGCATTTCCACGCGGCGGACCTGACCGAAGACCAGCGCGGCACCCCCTGGATGCGGCAGGGCTTCAACAAATTGCTGTTGGACCCGCCGCGCTCAGGCGCCGACGAAGTGTTGAAACAATTGCCGCTCAAGAATATAGACCGCATCGTCTACGTCAGCTGCCATCCGGCTTCGCTGGCGCGCGATGCCGGGTTCCTGGTCAAGGAGCGCGGTTACAAGCTCAAGGCGGCGGGGGTGATGGACATGTTCCCGCACACCGGCCATGTGGAAAGCATCGCTTTGTTCGAGATGAAGTAGAGAGCCAATGGGAATCGAGATCGAACGCAAGTTTCTTGTCACCAGCGACGCCTGGCGCACCGCGGCGCACGAGGTCGTGCCCATGGCGCAGGGCTACCTGAACGACCTGGCCATGGTCGAAGGCGGGGCGCAAAAGGCCTCGGTGCGCGTGCGTATCGAAGGCGACAGCGCCTACCTGAATCTGAAATCCCGCGAACGCGGCCACACCCGGCAGGAATTCAACTACGCCGTACCCGTGGACGAAGCGCGGGCATTGCTCGCGTTGTGCGTCGGCGGCCTGATCGACAAACGCCGCCACTACGTGCGTCATCAGGGCCACCTCTGGGAAGTGGACGAATTCCTGGGCGAGAATGCCGGCCTGGTGGTCGCCGAAATCGAACTGCAGCATGCCGACGAAGCCTTCGCCTTGCCTGCCTGGGCCGGCAAGCAGGTGACCGACTCGCTGCGCTATTACAATCTGGCCCTGGCGTCGTACCCGTATTCGCAATGGGCGGATGACGAACGCGCCGCCAGCGACCTCGCTGTCAAAGATATTTCCTGAGGAATACCAAAGCATGCTCGTCATAGGCATTTCCGGCACCGAACTCACCGCGCAGGAGCGCGACTGGCTGCAGAACGATGCGGTAGCCGGAGTGATCCTGTTCACCCGCAACTTCGCCTCGCGCGAGCAGGTCGTGGACTTGTGCGCGGCGATCCGCGCCGCTGCGCCGCGCCCGCAGCTGATCTGCGTGGATCAGGAAGGCGGGCGTGTGCAACGCTTCCGCGACGGCTATAGCGCGTTGCCGTCGCTGGAAGGCTTCGGCGCGCTCTATGCGCAGTACCCGGAGGCCGCGTTGAAGCTGGCCGAGGAGCATGCCTGGCTCATGGCCAGCGAAGTGCGCGCCAGCGGCGTCGATCTGAGTTTCGCGCCGGTGGTCGATCTTGCGCGTGGCAACCGCGCCATCGGCGATCGCGCGTTCAGCGCGGATCCGCAGGTCGTGGCTGCTTTCACTGGAGCTTACGTACGCGGCATGCACAGCGTCGGCATGGCCGCCACCCTCAAACACTTTCCGGGCCATGGCACGGTCCTGGAAGACACGCATTTCGACGACGCGGTCGATCCGCGTTCGCTGGAAGTGCTGCGCAAGGAAGACTTGGTTCCGTTCGTCGCAGGCATCGAGGCCGGCGCCGATGCGGTGATGCTGGCGCATGTGACGTATCCGGCGGTCGCGCCGGAGGCGGCGGGTTATTCGCCGCGTTGGATCAATGAAATCCTGCGTCAGGAAATGGGCTTCCGTGGCGTGGTGTTCTCCGACGATATCGGTATGGCCGCCGCGTTTTCCGCGGGTGGGGTGAAGGCGCGCATCGACGATCATCTGGATGCCGGCTGCGACGTGGTGCTGGTCTGCGCACCCAAGCTGGTCGAGGAATCGTTGCGCGCAATGGAAGGACGCAAGTCCAATACCGCCGCCTTGCTCGGGCTGATGGGGCGTGGCGGGCTTGGCTGGGATGGGTTGCTCGCCGATGCGCGCTACAGCGATGCGCAATCGCGCCTGCCTGCGAATGCAGGAAACGTCGCCTGATGGCCTCGTCGCATCCTTTGTCCGCGGCGCTGGCCAATGCGGAACTCCTTGTCGACCGCGCCACCCTCGATGCCGCCATTGCGGCAATGGCAGGCCCTATCGCGCGCGATTACGCTGGGGAAGTGCCGGTCTACCTGACGGTGATGCATGGCGCGTTGCCGTTCGCAGGACAGCTGTCGCTGGAGTTGGGTGCGTTGGGGTTGGATCTGGAGTTCGACTACCTGCACGCCACGCGCTATCGCGGCGAAACCAGCGGCGGTGAACTGGTGTGGAAACATCGCCCGGCTACTGCGCTTTATGGCCGTCGCGTATTGCTGGTCGACGATATTCTGGACGAGGGCTACACCCTGGCCGCGGTCCGCGAATGGTGCATGGAGCAGGGCGCCACCGATGTGCGTATCGCCGCCCTGGCCACCAAACGCCATGATCGTGTGATTGCGGGCATCAGCGCCGATTACGCGGGCTTGGAGGTTCCGGACCGCTATGTGTTCGGCTTCGGCATGGACTACCACGAGCAGGGCCGCAATCTGCCGGGCATCTACGCGTTGAAGGATTGAGTGATGACTGATATCGCACTGGCGGTGATCGGCGGGACCGGCGTGTACAAGCTCGCCGACCTGCAGGACGTGGATACGCGCGAAATCGATACCGCGTTCGGCAAGCCGTCCGGGCCCATCCGTATCGGCATGCTGCTCGGTCAGCGCGTCGCTTTCCTGGCGCGCCATGGCGAAGGCCATTCGGTGCCGCCCCATCTCATCAACTACCGCGCCAATCTGGCTGCGTTGAAGCAGATCGGCGCAAAACGTGTGCTGGCGTTGAATACGGTCGGAGGCATCAACGCCGGCTTCGGGCCGCGGATGCTGGCTTGCCCGGATCAAGTAATCGATTACACGTGGGGCCGCATTTCGACTATCTGCGAAGGCGGTGCCGATGGAAGCGCCGGCGGCGAAGTGCTGCATGTGGATTTCGGCGACCCCTACACCATGATGCTGCGGCACAAGATAATCGCAGCTGCACGTGTGACTGGGGTCTCATTGGTGGCGCATGGTTGCTACGGTGCGACCCAGGGGCCGCGCCTTGAAACCAAGGCGGAAATCGCCCGCATGAAGCGCGATGGCTGCGATCTGGTGGGTATGACCGGGATGCCGGAAGCGGCATTGGCACGCGAGTTGGGGCTGGACTACGCCTGCCTGGCCATCGTCGCCAACTGGGCCGCCGGATGCGGGAGCGGCGAGGAGATCACCATGGCCGAAGTGCTGTCCAACGTGCAAGCCGCGTCCAACGGTTTGCCGGAGCTGATCGCCGAACTGGCTCGTGGGTGATTGTCAACGCGGCCCGGTCTTTGCATACTCCGCCTGTGCGCGTTACGCACAGACCACACCACCCGCATCCAATAAGGAAATACCAGAGCTATGCCGTACGGTACCGTGAAATGGTTCAATGACGCCAAGGGCTTCGGATTCATCGCGCCGGAAGATGGCAGCGCCGATGTCTTTGCCCACCACTCCGCGATCAACAGCAAGGGCTTCCGCAGCCTGCAGGAAGGCCAGCGCGTCAGCTACGAGCTGACCCAGGGCCCGAAGGGCGCACAGGCATCGAACATCGAACCTGCAGCCTGATCTGAAAACTGGATTCATTTGAACCCCGCTGCGGCGGGGTTTTTTATGGGCCGCAGGCAGGTTCATCAATTTGATCGTCATCCCAGTGAAAGTCGATCGTCATCCCAGCGAAAGCTGGGATCCATCTTGATCTTCCTAGGCATCACGACCAACCCAAGGCAAAGTCAAAATGGATCCCAGCTTTCGCTGGGATGACGAGGCTCTTGCGTTTGGTCGGCGATGACGTCGCCGCAATTTCTATAATGAGCCCATCAAATACCACCGCCGGCAATAGGAGTGCCATGCCCCCATCTTTGAATGTCGCCATCGTCGGCTACGGAACCGCAGGCCAGGCTTTGGCGATCCTGCTTTCGCGCGATGGGCACCGGGTCGAGGTGTTCGAACGTGCGTCGGAGCCAGGCCCGGTCGGCGCCGGCTTCCTGCTGCAACCGACAGGGCTGCAGGTGCTGTGGCAGATGGGTCTGCTTCCAGCAGCGCTGCAATACGGAGCGCCGGTCACGCGGCTGTATGGCGAAACGCCATGCGGACGCGGGGTCATGGACATGCGTTACGAAGGTCTCGATCCCCGCATGTACGGCTTGGGCATGCAGCGCGGCGCCTTGTTCACGCTGCTGGCCGACGCCTGGGATGGAATGGCTGGCATGCATCGCGGCACTCGCGTGACCAGTGTCGATCACGACACCGGCAGACTGTCGGACGAACACGGACGCAACCATGGTCCGTTCGATCTGGTGATCGCGGCGGATGGTTCGGCTTCGCAATTGCGCCAACGGATATCGCCGAGCCGTACGGATCGCGTGTATCCCTGGGGCGCGTTGTGGTGCCTGGTGTCGCGCGGCGACTGGCCATGGCCCGACGAGCTGCGCCAGCGCTACGTGGCCGCACGCAAGATGATCGGTCTGCTGCCGGTGGGCACCCGACCCGGCGACGATGTGCCGCGGTTGAGTTTCTTCTGGAGCCTGCCGAGATCGGATTTCGACGCATGGCAGTCACGCGGAATGGCGACATGGTTGGAGGAAGTGACCGGTATCTGGCCGCAGGCGAGCGTACGTCTGCAGGGCGTCATCGAGTGTTCGCAACTGGCCCGTGCGAGCTATCGCGATGCGATCCAGAAGGACTGGCATCGCGGACGTTTGGTGCTGGCCGGCGATGCCGCGCACGCGATGAGCCCGCAACTGGGGCAGGGCGTCAACATGGCCTTGATGGATGCGATGGCATTGCGGGATGCGCTGCGCGACGAAACCAGGCTGGACGACGCGCTGGCGCGATACCAGCACGTGCGCCGCAAGCACGTCTCCATCTACCATTTCTGGAGCCACTGGTTGACGCCGTTGTTCCAGTCGGACCGCGACATGGTGGCGCGAATCCGCGATGTCAGCTTCCTTCCTTTGGGAAAGCTGCCCGGCGGTCGCAGCCATATGCTGCGCATCCTCAGCGGCACCCAGCAAGGTTGGCTGGGAAAGTATGCGCTGCAGCCGGATTTCATCGACGCGTTGGACAAGCACCGGTCCATGCCGGACGGCCGGGTGTGCGTAGGAGCGACGTAAGTCGCGAAACACTTAGTTCTTCGTGTGATTGGGTTTCGCGACTTACGTCGCTCCTACGCGCTCCTACGCGCTCCTAGGTGCCGTTAGAATCGGCCCATGGACAAGCTGCCGCCCTTCGAAACTCATCGTGTCGACAACCAGCCGCCGCCTTTCGAGCCGCGCGATTTGTGGACGGACGATGCCGTATTGCGCGAAGCGGCGACACGCGAAGGCGCGGCCGCATTCGTACCACGGCTCTCGGAGTACGCACGACTCGCCGGCGACGAGCTCTACCGCATCGGCTTCGACGCCAACCGCGACAAACCACGTCTGAAGACCCACGACCGCTTCGGCCATCGCATCGATACGGTGGAATTTCACCCCGCCTACCACCGGCTGATGGAAGCGGCGAAAAGCAACGGTGTCGCCGGTCTTTCCTGGCACGAGCCGCAGCCCGGCGCGCATGTCGCCCGCGCCGTGCTCAGTTATCTGCACCACCAGGTGGAAGCCGGCACCAGCTGTCCCTTGACCATGACCCACGCGGCGGTTCCGGTGTTGCGCCGCGAACCCGCGTTGCGCGAATGGGCCGACAAGGCGGCAGCGCCTTGCTACGATCCGCGCGATCTCCCTATCGCGCAGAAGTCCGGCGTCACCCTGGGCATGGGCATGACCGAAAAACAAGGTGGCTCGGACGTGCGCAGCAATGCCACTATCGCTACGCCGCTTGCAGGGGAGGGCGAATACGCGCTGGTCGGGCATAAGTGGTTCTTCTCGGCGCCGATGTCAGATGGGTTCCTCGTGCTGGCGCAGGCGCCCGGCGGACTGACCTGCTTTTTGCTGCCGCGGCGGCTGGACGACGGAAGCAAGAACGCTTTCCGGATCATGCGTCTGAAAGACAAGCTGGGCGACTGGTCGAATGCCTCGTCCGAAGTCGAATTCTGTGACGCATGGGCGCGTCGTGTCGGCGACGAAGGCCGTGGCGTGGCCACCATCATCGAGATGGTGATGTTCACGCGCCTGGACTGCATGCTGGGCGCCGCCGCGGAAACGCGCATGGCGCTGGCGCAGGCGATCCATCATGCCCGCCATCGCGCCAGCTTCGGCAAGCCGCTGATCGAACACGCGCTGATGCGCAATGTGTTGGCTGACCTTGCGCTGGAATCGGAAGCGGCGCTCGCCTTCTCCCTGCGCGTGGCGCGCGCCGTCGACGCTTCGCCTAACGATGCGAAAGAAGCCGCTTTCGCGCGCATCGCCACCGCCATCGGCAAGTACTGGCTGTGCAAACGTGCGCCTGCGTTCGTCAATGAAGCGCAGGAATGCCTGGGCGGAGCGGGCTATGTAGAAGAATCGATCCTGCCACGGCTCTATCGGCAGGCGCCGCTCAATTCCATCTGGGAAGGTAGCGGAAATATCCAATGCCTGGACGTGCTGCGTGCGCTGTCGCGAGAGCCGGAAACCGGCGCCGCGCTGCTGAGCGAGCTCGAAACCGCGACGGGACACGACGCCGCGTTCGACGGGATCGTGGCGGAACTGCGTACGCAGCGCGCATCGCAATCGGCCGACGAATTCGACGCCCGCATGCTGGTCGAACGCCTGGCGCTGGCGCTGCAGGCGGCGGTGCTGCTGAAATCCGGGAGCCCCGCCACGACGCTGTTCATCGCCAGCCGCTTGCAGGGAAAGCATGGCCTGGCCTTCGGTACCTTGCCGGCCAGCAAGGGTGTCGATGAACTGATAAGCCGGGCATTGCCGTGATGCGGATAGGCGAGTCCGGTGGCGACGTCATGATCCACGGCAGCATGTCGCCGGGTTATACGCGCGATTGGACTGACGGCTGTATCGCCGTCACCAATGCGCAGATAGAGGCGATATGGCGGTTGGTGGCGATCGGAACCCCGATCCGCATCAATCCCTAGAGCGCTCCGGAAGCGTTGTTTTCTTCGGATATGGCCCGCGAGCCGGTCAGGATCATGCGTACCATCTGCGAGAGTTGATCGATCAGCTCCGCATCTTTCTCCGGCGGCAAGTCCATGGCGGCGGCGCCCATCGCGAATACGAGGCGGGTGATGGCCTTGGACACCAGCGCAGGCTCGTGCAGGGTCGCGCCGTCCGCAGCGGCCAGCCGGATCAGGTCGATGCGCAGTTCTTCCTCGAAGAACTCCAGTTCCCGATCCACCGCCTGCTTGAAGGCATCGGAGCCCACCGTGCCTTCGCGCAAGAGCACGTGCAGCAGCTTGTCGTCGGCACGCAATTGTTCGATGAAAGCCGAAACCGAACCCCGCACGATGCTTTTGTCCGACCCGATGCGCTGGCGGGCTTCACCAATAACCTTGCGCAGGGAGCGCCCGGCCAGATCAATCAAGGCCACCGCCAGTTCGTCCATGTCGCGGAACTGGCGATAGAAACTATTGGGAGCGATGCCGGCTTCACGCGCCACCTCGCGCAGGCTCAGCGTGGACACGCTGCGGTGCGGGCCGATCAGCTTCAAAGCCGCGGCCAGCAAGTCTTCGCGCGAAATCGAGGCCTTGCGGCCAGTGCTGGGGTCGCCGTCGGCGTGTACTTCAGGGTGCGAGATCACGTTGATGGGGCAGGGGCTCAGGTGGAGCGGAGATAGCATCATATCGATCTAGTTAATATACAGTTGTATACACGACTGTATCTGCGCCTGTATAGTACCTGCCATGAATGCTCTCGTCCGTCCTCCCAGCCCACGTCCCCGGAACCGGCTCAAACGCCTGGTCCAACCGTTGATCGTTCCACAAGTCTTTGATTTTTGGGCATCCAAGGTGAATCCGACTTGGTCCTGGGAACGCCCAATGGCGCGGATCACGGGCCGGAAGGCGGAATCGGCCGATACCGTCACCCTGTGGCTGCAGCCCAATCGGCATTGGGCCGGTTTCCAGCCTGGACAGCATCTCAATATCAGCGCACAGGTCGACGGCGTGCGCGTGACCCGCAGCTATAGCCTCACCAACGCTGCGGCTACCGACGGCCGTCTGGCTATCACCGTGAAAGGCATCGACAGCGGAAAACTGAGCCGCTATCTCTGCACAAGCGCGCGCGTCGGGGATGTGCTCGAAATCGGTCAGGCCTTCGGTGACATGACGCTGCCGGCGTCCCCGCAGGGCAGCTGGCTGTTCCTGGCGGCCGGCAGCGGCATCACTCCGTTGATGTCTATGACCCGCGCGCTGGCTGCACAGGGCATGCCGGTGCCGCTGACCCTGGTGTACTGGGCACGCACGCGCAACGAGCTCTGCTTCGCCGATGAACTCAAGGCGCTTCCGACGGAATACGCGAACTTCTCCGTGCATTTCGTAGCAACCCGCGAAACGGTCACTGGCGCCGAAGCGACCGGTCGCCTCAGCGAAGCTTTGATCGGGACGCTGGTGGACGACCTGTCCTCTCGTCAGGTGTTCGCCTGCGGTCCAGGCGGTTTCGTCGACACCGCCCGCGAGTTGTTGTCGTCGACCACGAAGTCCTTCCATGCGGAAGCTTTTTCGCCGCCACCACGGGTGATCGAAGACTCGGGCAGCGTGCGGGTCACCCTGGCCGCCAGCGGCCGCACGCTCACGCTGCCGCGCGGCCAGTCGCTGTTGACCGCGCTGGAAGCCGAAGGGTTCAAACCGGCTTCCGGCTGCCGCATGGGCATCTGCAACACCTGCGCCTGCGGCAAGTCTTCCGGCGTCACCCGCCATTTGCATACCGGCGAACTGTTCCACGAACCCGCTTCCGCGCTGAAGCTCTGCATCAGCAGCGCCAGCACCGACCTTGTGCTCGACCTTTGATGAAGACCATGAACCAGAACCCTCGCAACCGATCGCTGAGCGCAACCGAACTCGATGGTTTCGCCGCCGAACTGGATGCCGTGCGCGCGCGCACCATCGCCACGCTCGGACAGCGCGATGCCGATTACATCCGCGGCATCGTCAAGGCGGTGCGCTATACGGAAATCGGCGGCCGCGCGCTGCTGTTCGCCTCGTTGCCGCTGGCTTTCGCCGGTCTGTTCTGGGCGACGTGGATCGCCGGCGTATTGATGCTGGCGTTGTCCAAGATCCTGGAGAACATGGAACTGGGCCATAACGTCATCCATGGCCAGTACGACTGGATGAACGACCCCCACCTCAACGGCAAGACCTACGAGTGGGACATCGCCGGCACCAGCGCCAGCTGGCGCAAGACGCACAATTTCCAGCACCACACCTACACCAATGTGCGCGGCATGGACGACGACATCGGTTACGGGCTGCTGCGCATCTTCCCGGAACAGCGCTGGCGTCCGTTCTTTCTGTTGCAGCCCTTCATCGCGGTAGTGTTCGCGCTGCTGTTCGAATGGGGCGTGGCGATCCAGGACCTGAAGCTGGGCCGCTGGTGGGCGGGTAAGACCAGCAATGCGCAGATGCGTAAGGCGTTCAAGCCAGTGGGCAAGAAGATGCTGCGGCAGGTCCTGAAGGATTATGTGGTGTTCCCGCTGCTGGCCGGTCCGTTCTTCCTGGCCGTGCTGGCAGGCAACGTGGTGGCCAACCTGCTGCGCAACCTGTGGACCTTCACCATCATCTTCTGCGGCCACTTCACCGCCGATGCGGAAACCTTTCCGAAGGAATCCATCCGCAACGAATCCCGCGGTCACTGGTACCAGCGCCAGCTGCGCGGCTCTTCCAACCTGGCCGGCGGCAGGCTGCTCAACGTAATGTCGGGCAACCTGAGCCACCAGATCGAGCACCATTTCTATCCGGATATCCCGGCTAATCGTTACGCGGAAGTCGCGCCGGAAGTGAAAGCCATTTGCGCGCATTATGGCCAGCACTACAACACCGGTTCGTTGCCGAAACAGTTCGGCCAGGTGATATGGCGGATCCTGCGCCATGCATGGCCGAGCCGGCCGCCACGCGTATCGACCGCATTGCAGACCCAGGCGGGGTGATCCAATCCGCGTAGGGCGGGCCTTGGCCCGCCGTTGCCATGCTGACGTTCACGACGACAAACAGCGGAGTTATTTCGCCGAACGTTATCGGTGCCCGAGAGATGGCAAGGCGGGCCAGGGCCCGCCCTATCTAATCTATGAATTGAAGACGTGCGAGTTCGGCATAGAGCCCATCCTGGGCGATGAGTTCTGCATGCGTGCCCTGCGCGACGATGCGGCCGCGGTCCATGACCACGATGCGGTCGGCCTTGAGCACGGTCGCCAGACGATGGGCGATGACCAGGGTGGTGCGGCCTTGCATCAGTCGCTCCAGCGCGTTTTGCACAGCGCGTTCGCTCTGCGCGTCCAGCGCGCTGGTCGCTTCATCCAGCAGCAGGATGGGCGCGTCTTTCAGCAGGGCGCGGGCGATGGCGATGCGTTGTTGCTGACCGCCGGAGAGGCGGGCGCCGCGCTCGCCGAGTTCGCTGGCGAAACCCTCCGGTAGTTCGCGGATGAAATCGTCGGCCTCTGCCGATTCGGCGGCTGCTTGCAGCTGCGCTTCGGTGGCGTCGAGTTTTCCATAGCGGATGTTTTCGGCGGCGCTGGCAGCGAAGATGGTGGGTTGCTGCGGCACCAGGGCGATATGTTCGCGCAGCTCGGCCGGGTCCAGTTCGCGCAAATCCACGCCGTCGATGCGGATACCGCCGGACTGCGCATCGTGGAAGCGCAGCAGCATCGAGAACACCGTGCTCTTGCCTGCGCCGGAGGGACCGACCAGCGCGACGGTTTCGCCGGGACGAACCTCCAGATCGAAGCCGTCCAGCGCGGGCAGATCGGGACGCGAAGGGTAGTGGAAGACCACATTGTCGAAACGGATGTCGCCGTGTAGCGGTGCGGGCAATGCGCGCGGGTGGGCAGGCGCGACTATGTCCGAGGTTTCCTGCAACAGTTCGCTGATCCGGCCCATGCCTCCGGCTGAGCGTTGCAGATCGTTCCAGACCTCGGCCAGCGCACTGACCGAGCCGCCGACGAATAGCGCATAGAAAACGAACTGACCGAGCGTGCCGCCGCTCAAACGGCCTGCGATGACGTCATGGGCACCCGACCAGAGCATGAGGACAAGCGCTCCGAAAATGAGCGTGATGGCTGCGGCAGTCACCCATGCTTGTGCTCGTATCCGCTTTCGAGCGGTGTCGACCGCGATATCGACTGCACTTCCAAAGCGCGCGCTTTCGTAGGATTCGCGAGCGTGAGCCTGAACGGTTCGCACAGCGCCTAGGCTTTCGCTTGCAAGCGTGTTCGCGTCCGCAACACGGTCCTGGCTGGCGCGGGCCGCTTTCCCCAATCGTCGACTGCCGATGATTATCGGCAGAACCGCGACAGGGATTCCCAGTAATGCGAATGAGGCGAGACGCGGGCTTGTCACGAACAACATGACGATTCCGCCGATGAACGTAACCGTGCTGCGAAGTGCGACCGACATGCTGGTGCTTACGACATTGCGCAAAAGTTCGCTGTCGGCAGAAAGGCGCGATACCAGCTCGCCGCTTCTCGTCCTGTCGTGGAATCCTGCTCCCAGCGAGATCAGGTGCGAATACAACTTTCTCCGCAAATCGGCGACGACCCGTTCGCCGAGGAGAGAAACAAAATAGAACCGGCTCGCGCTTGCCAAAGCGAGAACCAGAGTGACTCCAAAAAGAGCGAGGAACGCCTGATCGACGTTGGTGCTGCTGGTGAAGCCCTGATCGATGATGTGCTTCACGGCGATCGGCAGACGTAGAGTCGCCGCAGACGCCACCGCGAGCGCAACTAGCCAGGCGATGAATAGGCCCAGATGCCGCCTGACGAACGGCCACAGGGCACGTAGGCTGCCCAGGCGCGGTTTCGTCTTGACCGCGGTGGCGACGGGAACGGATGGGAGCGAGCCCGCATCGGTGGACTCAACAGCGGGAGAAGTCATTCGGTATCCGATTCGGCGAAGCGCACACGGTTACGGGTGGCGTCGCGCAGGTGCGTTTTCAAGGCGTCCGCGCGATCGGCGGGCAAGTTGATGCGCAGGGCGGCGCCGGTTTCGTCGAAATCCTCG
This sequence comes from Pseudoxanthomonas sp. P4_B2, assembly GCF_056402315.1. Classification (NCBI taxonomy): domain Bacteria; kingdom Pseudomonadati; phylum Pseudomonadota; class Gammaproteobacteria; order Lysobacterales; family Lysobacteraceae; genus Pseudoxanthomonas; species Pseudoxanthomonas sp. P4_B2. The sequence goes on along the minus strand of NZ_JBFUHQ010000003.1, from coordinate 48,772 downwards.
GCCAGTTTTTCCGCGCCGTAGAGGGGCAGGGCGGCATGCACGCTGCCCAGATCGTCGAAGGCGCAGCTGAAGGCGACTTCGCGCATCTGCACCAGCAAGCGGCGTTCGGCCAGCCGCAGGCACTCAGCAGCAGCACCGCCATACGCGCGGACCAGACCGCCCGCGCCCAGCTTTATGCCGCCGTACCAACGGGTGACCACCACCACGACCTGGTCGCAGCCTTGGCCCTCTATCGCGGCCAGGATGGGGCGGCCCGCAGTGCCGGCAGGTTCGCCATCATCACTGGAGCGGTACTCCGTGCCGATGCGGTAAGCCCAGCAGTTGTGCGTGGCGTCGGGATCGGAGACTCGGGCGAGGAAAGCCAGCGCGGCTTCCGGAGCCGTCACGGGTGCCGCCTGGGCGATGAACCGGCTGTGCTTGACTTCGAGTAGATGCGTCGCTGCCGTGGCCAGGGTGTCGGTCATTCTTCCAGCAAGGGTTCCAGATCGCCCGGCACGGGTTCACTGGGGTGGTCCTTCACGAACAGCAGCAGGCTTTGTTTGGCCGCGCCAGCGTCGCCCAGACCGTAGCGGGTGCGCACGCGCTCCAGCCATTCGTTAACCGGCAGTTGGGCGTCGTCGGAAACCGGCACCTGCAAGTCGGTGCGCTTCAGGCGCGAACCGGTCACCTCTATACGGTCCAGTGAAGCGCTTTCTTTCTGACGTGCATAAGCATTGGCCCGCGCTGCCTTTGCCTCGGCCAGCGCTTCGGCCTGCGGCTTTTCGGCGAACAATCCAGCATTGGGGGCGGCACTGTCGGCCGCAGCGCCGCGCGCCGAGTAAGCGTCGTGCGGATCCGGTGCGAAGGAGACCGTAGGTTCGGCAGCGGATGCAGGAGCAGCAGCCATGGCTGCAGGAGCAGGCGGGGCGGGAGGCGGAGGTACGCCCGCGCTGACGTTGCCGGCGACCTGTGCCCGTCGTCTGGAGGGCTCGGATGCCCTTGTTGCGGAGCGGGCGGTCTGCCGTGGCTGAGATGTTCGTTGTTCCGGGGGTGGGGCCAGATTTTTGACTGCCGGGGGAGGAGCCGCTTGCGCTGCCTCCTCGTAGGCCGGCGCCGGCGCCACTGCGGCGGCCTTGTCCGCGATGGTGGCCTCGGGCAAGGAAGGACTGCTGGGAGCGCTTGCAGCGCTATCGGCCATGGCCTCCTGCTCGGCGGCGGCAGGCATCGGCGCTTCCGCCGACACCGGTACCGGCGCCTGTTGCAAGGGCCGCAACTGCCAGGCAATGCCCACGGCGAAGATCACCGAGGCGGCCAGGCCCATGGCCACCGGCCAACGCGGCTTGCGACGGAAGGCTTGCTTGCGGTCCAGCGCGGCGTGCGCGTCCGCCAGAATCCGTGCATCCAGCGCCGTTGAGGGTTCGCCTTGCGGTCCCAGCTGCGCGGTCAGCTGCGCCAGCTCGCGCTCCTCCGGGGTCAAGGGTTCGGGGGGATAGAATTTCATTCGCTCAATCTCGCGCGCAGCTTGTCCATCGCGTAACGCAACCGCGATTTGACTGTTTCCCGGCCTACGCCGGTGATCTCGCCGATTTCCTCCAGGGTCAGTTCCTGCTCCAGGCGCAGCTGCAGCACCTCGCGCTGGTCGTCCGGGAGCTCGGCCAGGGCCATCTGCAGGCGCCGCCGTTGCTCGAAATCGGACAGGACGCGTTCGGGCGTATCCGGATCCGCTACCCGTGCGGCGCGTTCATCTCCATCCGCTGGCGCCGGCGGCCGGTGCTTGAGCGCCCGCCAGTGGTCGGTGAGGCGATTGTGCGCGATGCGGAATAGCCAGGTCGTGAAGGCGGCTTCCGGTTTCCAGCCCTCGCGGGCGGTGATTACCCGCTGCCAGATGTCCTGGAAGAACTCGTCCGCCAACGCCTGATCCCGCAGCTGACGCAGCAGGAACCGGTACAGGCGGGTACGGTGGCGCGCATAAAGCTGCTCGAACGCAGTCATATCGCCGCCCGCGTAGGCCAGCATCAGCGTCTCGTCTGCAGGTTCTGAGAAGTCGTTCACCCTGGCAAGCGTAAAGCTTGGGCCACAATCCGCATAGCCACGCGCATGGTTGCGGGCTGGCCGCCAGGAGGCGGGCAATCCGTATAGGAAGGGAAGTGGCGCGGAAACCGCCGGAACCATGGCGCTGTTCATGGAACCTGATAACGTCCACCTGAAGGGGATGGGGTTTCCCTGCTAGAGACGCAAGGACCGCGTATCGCGTCCTTACGTCCATTCTCGGGGAATCCGTGCAACTTCCTACCATCGATGCCGCGGAAGCTTCCGTCAACGACTTGTCCGTGGGCCAGACCGCCCGTGCGCCGGTGGTGGCGGTTTCGCCTATGGATCGCATCGTGGTGATCCTGCGCGACCTGCTGCCGACGGGCGCTTCGGTAGCGGTGTGCTGGCGCGACTGGGCACTGGGCAGCGGCGGCTCGATGGCCCCCGGAGGAAGCGCTGGCCTGCGTCGAAGCGCCGAACTGGTCTTGTCCGACCCGGATGCCGAAACCGACGAACCCCGGAGCGTGGTCCATGCCTGGGACAACGCGGACGGCAATGCGCGCATGGCCGTAGCGGCTGCAATGCCGTCGCCCCTGACCGGCGGCGAGCGCCAGTCCTGGCTGACGCTGGCCAGGACCTTGGTGATGGCCACGCTGGATTCATCGCGGGCGCAGGCGCGGATCGTGTCGTTGGAAAAATCCAAGCGCTTGCAGCAGGCGTTGTACGAGATAGCAGATCTGGCCAGCGCCGATCTGGAAATGCCGGAAATGCTCAGGCGCATCCATGCGGTGGTTGGCTCGCTGATGTCCGCCGACAACTGCTACATCGTGCTCTACGACGATCAGCGCCGCAGCGTGCGCTTCCTACACTTCGTGGACCAGAAAGACACTTATGTCGCCGATCCCGAACGGGAATTCACCGAAGAAGAAATGCCCAACAGCATGACCTTCGCTTTGTTGCGCCATGGCCAGCCCGTGCGTGGACCTTCCACCGCGGTGCGGCAGAAAATGGGCGTAGTGCGCGACCCCTCGCACGGCCCCGACAGTCTGGACTGGCTGGGTGTGCCGATGCGCCGCGAGGACCGCGTCTGCGGGGCCATCGTGGTGCAGAGCTACGACACGCCGGGCAGTTATGCCGACGAGGACCGTGCGTTGCTGGGTTATGTGGCCCAGCACATCCTCACCGCGCTGGATCGCAAGCACGCGCATGTAGATCTGGAGCGCCGTATCGAGGCGCGCACCCACGAACTGCAGCGCGCCAACCGCGAGCTTCAGGCCGAAATCCTGGAGCGCAAACGCGCCGAGAAATTGCAGCGCGCGCTATTCCGCATCGCCGAGCTGGCGATTAACTCGGAGAATCTGGAACGCTTCTACGCCGATGTGCATGCGGTCGTGGACGAGCTGATCTACGCGCGCAATTTCTACATCGCCCTGCTATCCGACGACGGAGAAACGCTGGATTTCCCGTACTCGATCGACGAACGCGATCCGATGCGGCTATCGCGCAAGTTGACCAACGGTTTAACCGAGCACGTCATCGCTAGCTGCCGCCCCCTTCTGGCCGACCGCGCCAAGCTGGCCGAACTAGGTGCGCAAGGCAAGGTGCACGAGTACGGTCCGCACGCCTACAGCTGGCTGGGCGTGCCGCTGTATCGCGACGAGGAGGTGGTGGGCGTCATCGCGGTGCAGAGTTATTCGCCGGACGTCAGCTTCAGCCCGCACGACCAGAATCTGCTCACCTTCGTCGCTCATAACATCGGCAACGGCTTGGCCAAGCAACGCGCGCAGCAACACCTGCGTGCCGCCCATGCCGAACTGGAGCGTCGGGTCGACGATCGCACCCACGAGCTGGCCGAAACGAATGCCAAGCTACTGGCGCAGATGGGCGAACGCTTGCGCGCAGAGCAGCGCCTGACCCATCAAGCCACCCATGATGGACTCACGGGCCTGCCCAACCGTCCGCACCTGCTGGATCGCCTGTCCGCGGCCATCGATCGCGCCCGCCATGGCGATGGGCAGGAATTCGCGGTTCTGTTCCTGGACCTGGACCGTTTCAAACTGGTCAACGACAGTATCGGCCACGCGGCCGGCGACGAACTGCTGGTGGAGGTATCGCGACGCATCACGTCCACGGTGCGCGGCAACGATGTGGTGTCGCGCCTGGGCGGCGACGAGTTCGCGATCCTGATCGAATACGCCGATGGCCTGGAAAGCGCGCGCGATCTGTCCCAACGCATCCTGTCGGTACTGGGCCGGCCCATGTGGGTCGCAGGACGCGAACTCTTCCCCTCGGCCAGCCTGGGCATCGCCGCCTGGCATCCGCGCTACCGCAACGGCGAAGAATTGTTGCGCGATGCGGATGCGGCGATGTACCGCGCCAAAGCGCAGGGCCGCGACCGTTATGCGGTGTTCGACGAGGCGATGCGCGAAGAGGCGATGCAGAGCCTGGATCTGGAAGCCGATCTGCGCCGGGCCATCAACAATCACGATTTCCTGCCGTTCTACCAACCGATCAAACGCCTGGAAGACGGCGCCGTCATCGGCCATGAGGCGCTGTTGCGCTGGCAGCACGAGCGCCGCGGTCTGTTGCTGCCCGCCGAGTTCATCAGCCTGGGCGAGGACAGCGGGTTGATCGAACAGGTGGACTGGCTGTTGTACGAACAGGTGGTCGAACAACTGGCGCGCGGCGGCGAAGGTTACATATCGGTCAACGTATCGCCGCGGCATTTCCGTTCGCCGGACTTCGCCGACCGGCTGCTGGCTATGTTCTATGCGGTGGGTGCGGATCCCGCGCGCATGCGCGTGGAGATCACCGAAGTGGCGCTGCTGGACGACGCCCCTCGCACCTTGCGCACCCTGCGCACCTTGCGCCAGCACGGAATCCTGGCCCAGCTGGATGATTTCGGCACCGGCTTCTCCGCGCTTTCGTACCTGCACCGTTTCCCGATATCGGTATTGAAGATCGACCGCAGTTTCATCGCCGGCATCGGCGGCGAGGGCAGGCCGGAAAGCCTGGCTCTGGTGCGCGCGATCCTTGCCCTGGCCAACACTCTGGGCATCGACACCATCGCCGAGGGCGTGGAGACCGAAGAGCAGCGCCAAGCGTTGATCGAACTGGGCTGCACTCATGGCCAAGGCTATCTGCTGGGCCGTCCCGCAGCGCAGATCGGCGGGTTGCCGCCGGCGCCGCTGCAGCCGAACTGGGATTGAAGGCGAATGGCAGGCCTATACAAAAAGCTCGTCATCCCAGCGAGCGCTGGAAGTGCTTTTCAACAGCCGAATGGCTGGTCATCCATCTTGATCTTGCTTTTGAATCTTGAGCAAAAGCTTTTCGCGCTGCGCGCGAGTCACTTTTCTTTACTCCGCGCATCCATGCGCTCCGCCCTTCGGGCCGGCTTCGCCGTTCGCGCCGCTCCTGCGGCGCAGTGAACGGCAAAGATAAGTAACCAAAAGAAAGCCGCCCCCGTATCGAGTACGGGGCAGGCTCTAACGGCGCGCCCAACGATGGAGCCGTTGGGTCCGCAAGCAGGCCAGGAATTTGCAGGCCAGGAATTTCCGTAAGGCGCATCCTGCGCCTCCGGAAACGGCGCACATCCTTGTGCGCCGCCCCTGCGGGGTTTACCCGACCGGCTTGCCGCGCCTCACGGGGCATTGAAAGAGCAAAGGCGCATAAGCAAGATCAAAATCAAGATGGATCCCAACCCCCGACTAAAGCACTCGAGGTGAGCTTTGACCAGCCATTCAGCTGTTGAAAGCCGCTGGGATGACGAAGGCATTTTTTAGTCCCGACAGATCCTGCCGAAAGCCTCTGAGCCAGGGCCCCTCCTACAAATGACGCGCTTGGCCTCGCATCGCACGTCCCTGTGCGATGCGGCGGTTCGTCTCATTCACCAGCGATGGCCGGCGTCTTGCTTTCGGTGGAAACGATCTGGCGCGCCCGGCTGACCAGTTCCACGAACTCCTTGCGCAGTCCGTAACGATCCTCGCCCTGCGCACCGCGCGCAGCTTCGGCCACGTCGTTCCAGCTCCATTTTTCGACATGGGTACCGCCTCGCAGCAGATCGGCATAAGCCGACACGGCGCTGGCGAAGCGTAGCGACTGGCTGGGCTGCGCCGTCAGCGATGAACGCAGGATCGGAGTCTCGATCAAGCGGCTGCTGTCGGCGCCCGGCAGTTTGTAGCGCAGGCGGAGGTGCGCCAGCTCGTTGGCATTCCCGCCGGCCTCCGGTTTGTCCTTTCCGTAGCGAAGCGCTGGCAGGCGATCCGCTGCGGAACCGGTAGGCGTGATCTCGTAAAGCGCGGTGACTTCATGGCCTGCGCCGATATCGCCGGCATCGACCTTGTCGTTGGCGAAGTCCTCGCGGTTCAACAAGCGGTTTTCGTAGCCGATCAAGCGGTATTCGGAAACTAGCGCCGGGTTGAACTCGATCTGGATCTTCACATCACGAGCGATGGTCAGCAGCGTCGCCTGCATTTCCTCGACCAGCACCTTGCGCGCTTCTTGCGGCGTGTCGATGTAGGCGTGGTTGCCGTCGCCCACATCGGCCAGGCGTTCGGCCATGCTGTCGTTGTAGTTGCCCTGTCCGAAACCCAACGTAGTCAGCGCTACGCCGGATTTGCGCTGGTCGCCTACCAGCGTTTCAAGCGCTTCCTGGCTGACGGTTCCGACATTGAAATCGCCGTCGGTGGCCAGGATCACCCGGTTGACGCCGTCTTTCAGGTAAGACTGCTTGGCCATGGCGTAAGCGAGCTGTATCCCGTCGCCGCCGTTGGTGCTGCCGCCGGCCTGCAGACGATCGAGCGCCGCCAGGATTTCGTCATGCCGATCGCCGGGCGTGGGCGGCAACACGAGTCCTGCGGAACCGGCATAGACCACGATGGACACGCGGTCCTGTTCGCGCAGCTGCGGCACCAGCATCGAGAACGCCTGTTTGAGCAGCGGCAACTTGTCCGGTGAGTCCATCGAGCCGGAAGTATCGATCAGGAAAACCAAGTTGGAAGGCGGCAGCGTCGCCTTAGGAACGTCGTAACCCTTGATGCCGATCAACAACAGTTGGCGCTGGCCGTTCCAGGGCGCGGCCGCCAGCTCGGTGGTGACGCGGAAGGGGACATTTCGGTCGGCCGGAGCAGGATGCTGGTAGCTGAAGTAGTTGATGAATTCCTCGGCTCGAACCGAATCCGCCGGAGGACGTATTCCCTGATTCAGCATCCGACGGACATTGCTGTAGCTGCCAGTGTCGACATCGACGGAGAACGTGGAAACAGGCTGTTCGCTAGTGCGGTGCACGGGGTTATCGGTGCGTTCCGCGTATTTTTCGGTGTTGGCGGGTTCGGCCTGGACGTAAGCCGGTGCGATCCGCATGTGAACCACGTTGCCGCTCGTTGCATAGGCCATCACGGGCGCCGGCGGTGCCGCCGGCGCATAGCTCTCACTCGCCTTCGCGGCGTCTGCAAGCACGCCTCGTTCCAAGTCCGCGCGTTTCATACGGCTGCCGCTGACTTCGACGCGGTCCAATGTTGCTTCTTGCAACACGGAAGCATCGGCCGGAGCCTCAGCTGCGGTTTCGGGACTGGACTTGCAGCCGCTTATTGCGGCGATGGCGATCAGGCTGGTACAGAAGATTGCGTTGTGGAGCAGGGTCTTGCGGGGCAGGCGGCATTGCATGGCGGTTCTCCCGTGGTGGACAGGGAGTTCAACGCGGCAGGTCCGGGAGTGGGGTTACGAGGATCGCTTGAGGAACTGCGCATTCGATCGACGGCTTTCAGGCGCTGAATTGCCGCAGGCCGAGACCTTAACAAAAAACCCCGCCGAAGCGGGGTTTTTGCCTTGCGTGAAAAGGACGCGACTCAGAACTTCCAGCCCACGCGCGCGTAGTAGAAGCCGCCGGTGAAACCGTACGGCGCGTGCACCGGGTACTTCGCACCGGCGATGCCGGCCCACGGGTTCTCGTCCGGCACCTTGTCGAACAGGTTCTGAGCACCGAGGTCGAAGTACAGGCCCGAAGCGAACTTCCAGCCGATCTCGGCATCCACCGTCACTGCGCTGCCGCCGTTGATCGGCAAGCCGCCGTCGTCCAGATGGTCCTCGAAGAAGGAGCCGTAGTAGTTCACACGGGCATTGGCATGGAATACCTCGCGCTGGTGGTTGACGCTGAGGTAACCCTTGGCGCTGGGCAGCGATTCTTCCAGTTTCTTGATCCGGATCGGGGTGATGATGCCCGGGGTGAAGTCGTCGACCTCGGTCTTGTTCCAGTTGGCGGCCAGCGAGTAGGTGGTCTTGCCGCCGAAGTGGTCGCTGTCGTAGCTGGCGACAAGGTCGACGCCGCTGGTGGTGGTGTCGAAGTCGTTGACGAAGAATTGCACCTCGCTGATCGACGCCGCTTCAGGGTTGCCACCCGCTACCAGCGCCGCGCGATCCGCGTCGGTCACCGTGAAGAAAGTGCTGAGAGCGATGCGGTCTTCTGTCTTGATTTGGTACCAGTCGGCCGTGACCAGCCAGCTGCCGCTATTCCACACCAGGCCCAGCGATGCATTCTTCGACTCTTCCGGCGTCAGCGGCTCGGCGCCGTAGAACTGGGCGATCGGGTTGTTCGGCGACAGCACTGCCGTGTCACGCAGCTGGCCATTGATGAAGGACGTGGTCACCTGCTCGGCGTTGGCCTGGCCGGGCGTCGGCGCGCGGAAACCGGTGCTGACCGCACCGCGGACCGCGAAGGTGTCGGTGAAGTCATAGCGGCCGGTCAGCTTCCAGTTGGTGGTGCCGCCGAAGTCGCTGAAATCCTCATGCCGCACCGCCGCCGCTAGCCTGAACTGGTCGGTGAACTGCGCTTCGGCGTCGATATAGACCGCCCAGTTGTCGCGGCTATGGCTGCCGGCCGTACGCGGATTGAAGCCGTTGAAGCCGTTGGAGCCCAGGGAGAAACCCTGCGAGACCAACGGCCCGATCGCGTACGAGGAAATATCGCCGGCGCGGATCTCAAACTCTTCCTTGCGCCATTCCGCGCCCATCGCCAGGCTCAGTGGCCCACTGGTGAAGTCGGTCTCGAAATCCCTGGCTAAGTCGAAATTGAAGTTGGTCTCGGTCTGCGTGTTGCCGCCAGGAGCGAACTCGTTGGCGCCCGGCTGATTGGGCCCCAACGAGGCATTGATCGTGTTGAGCATGTAGAACTCGATCTCGTTGCGGCCATAGCTGCCGCTCAGATCCCAATGCCAACTGTCGCCCCACACGCCCTTAACACCGAGAACGAGCGATTGGTCTTCCATCCTGCCGCCGAACTGCGGAGTGAAGCCGCCAGGAAACTGCGAGAGGAAGGTGAAGCACTCCGCCGGCAACGCAGCAAGCCCAGCTGCGACCGTGGCGTACGGCAGCAAGGTACCGCTGCCATCGCGTAGCGCGATGGTCGGGCAGGTCACCGCATTGGCGGTATTCAGGTCGCCGATCAGCAGGGTGTTGCCGCCGTCATTCGAAAACACACCACTGCGCGTGGTCGGATTGCGGTAATAGAAGCCTCCCTCGACGTCGCGTTTGGCGTAGTTGCCGAAGCCGTAGAAATCGACGCTCTCGCCGGAGATGCCGAAGTTGGCGACGAACTTCATGTCCTCGTGGACTTCCGGCGAACCCCAGATCTGCGCCGGGTTGCGCACGTCCGGATAGCCAGCGGCTGCGACGGCCGCGGCATCGTCGCGCTGCACGCTGCGCGAGGTCGGATCGGCGCTGCGCCATTCGGCGGTAAGCGTGGCAAAACCGTTCGCGGTAAGCGGCAGGCCGACCTGAGCACTGTACTGCTGGGTGAAGCCGTCGCCTTCGAAGTACTCGCCGGCGAAGGCTTCCACGGCGCCACCGTGGTCCAGCCTCTTAAGGCCAAAGTTGATCACGCCGGCGATGGCGTCCGAACCGTATTGCGCCGCGGCGCCGTCGCGCAGCACTTCAACCTGCTCCAGCGCCATCGACGGGAACACCGAGATGTCCGGACCCTGCGAGCCGTCGGACAGACCGTGGCCGAGGAAAGTGATGACCGCCGCGCGGTGGCGGCGCTTGCCGTTCACCAGTACCAGAGTGTTGTCTGGCGGCAGGCCGCGCAGGTTGGCTGGACGCACTAAGGAGGCGGCGTCGTCGATCGGAATGGTGCTGACATTGAACGAGGGCACCAGGGTGCGCAGCTTGTCGAGCACGTCGACCGATGGCTGGTTATGGAATTCCTCACCGCTCAGGATGTCGATGGGCACCGCCGAACTGGCTTCGGTGCGCGGCTTGGTGCGCGAGCCCAGCACCGACACCGTTTCCAGAGTGGTGGCCTCCTGAGACTGATCCGTCGTGGAAGCCGGCGTCTGCTCCTGCGCGACGGCCACGCCGGCGAAGGACAGAGCGGCGATGGCTAAGGCACATTTCACGCCGTGTGCGAGCGGTGCGCGCGCCAGCCGTCGGTTGTTTTTCTTGTTCGCATTCATTGGTAATAAGCCCCTTAGTCGATGGATGGTGTCAGGCGCTCCCGGCCGTGGCTGCAATCAGTGTCGGCTCGGGAGTCATGGTTAAAAAAACAATCCCGGTGCAGTGAAATTCCCCTCCGGTAACCCGTCCTCCCGGTTTTTCGGGACAGTGCCTTCCTCGATAGTCCGTTGCGAACGAATCAATAGGTCGCACGCCTCGTCATGCACGGTCACATGACAAGGTCATGACAACCTGATGCGAGTAATAACATTTCCACAACAATTAGTACTGGGATATGGGGCAGGAAAACGGCAGATCCCGGCGTATGCGTGATTACATTCGAATTGATAACGTTTTCAACGAATCACAGCGGTGCGTTTAACGCACCGCACCGGTGCACTAAGCGTCGGACTCTTCGACATGCACCTTCAAGGTGCCGTCGTGGAGACGCGCTGTGAGCCGGTCTCCCGTTGTCGTCTCCCGCACGCTGCGTACGATGCGCCCAGCATCGTCTTGCAGAATCGAATAGCCGCGCGCGATGGTCGCTAGCGGACTCACCGCTTCGAGCGAACGCGCTAATCCACGCAACTCCAGCGCATCGCGCTGCAGGGTGCGAGCAGTGGCGGCTTGCGCCCGTTGCGCCAATGACAGTAGGTCTTCCCGCAAGTTCGCCACGCGTCGTTGCGGCTGGTTGGATCGCAAGACGGCGGCGGCATGGCGCAATGCGGCGTGGCGGCGTTCCAACTGTTCGCGCCATGCGGATTCCAGCCGCCGATGCGCTTCCAACCGGCGCCGTTGCAGCAGTTGCAGACGCGCCTGCGGACGCATGGCTTGCAGGCGCAACACGGCACGGTCAGCGCGTTGCATCGATTGGCGCAGCGACTGCAACTGCAACGCGGACATGCGGCGTTGCAATCCCTGCAAGCGCGTGAGCAGATCGATCCGGTTGGGAACCAATAGTTCGGCAGCGACCGAAGGCGTCGGTGCGCGCAGGTCGGCGGCGAAATCGGCAAGGCTGAAATCGGTCTCGTGGCCGACCGCCGAAACTACGGGCACCGGCGAAGCGGCGATCGTGCGCGCTAGTTGTTCGTCATTGAAGGCCCATAGGTCTTCCAGTGAACCGCCGCCGCGCGTCAGCAGGATCACGTCGTAACGGTCGGAAGCCGCCGCGCGTTTGAGCATCGCCGTGATCTGCGCGGCGGCAGCTTCGCCCTGCACCTGCACCGGCAACACATCGACTTCCAGCAAGGGAAAGCGTCGTCCCAACACGCTCAACACATCGCGCACCGCCGCACCGCTGGGCGAAGTGATGACGGCCAGGCGCCGCACATGGGCGGGCAGGGGACGCTTGCGCTCTTCGTCGAACAGCCCTTCGGCCGTCAGCTTCGCTTTCAGTTCATCGAAGGCGCGACGCAGTGCGCCTTCGCCGGCTTCCTCCAGGTGGTCCATGACCAACTGGTAATCGCCGCGTGCTTCATACAGGGTCAGGCGGCCGCGTCCCAGCACGCGCAGGCCCTCGCGCGGCACGAACTTCAGCCACTGGCTCTTGGGCTTGAACATCGCGCACTTCACCTGCGCGCGCGCGTCCTTGAGGGTGAAATAGAGGTGCCCCGAGGCGGGTCGGGTGACATTGCCCAGCTCGGCCTCCACCCAGACCAGCGGGAAGGCGCTTTCGAGCAGGTCGCGCGCCAGCGTATTGAGCTGGCTGGGGGTGAGGATGTCGCGGGCGGGGTCTTGGATCATCCCGCTACCCTAACCCAGCCGTTTCGCTGGCGGAAAGGTGGGCGAAGGGAGAAACGGGCGGAACGGTCTAAAATGGTGGCCATGAACGATCTGTCCGCTCCTTGCAAACTTCCTCCTGAGGCCGGCCCCTCGCCACGCCGCATCAACCGCGCGGTACAGGTGGGCGCGGTCACCGTAGGCGGCGGCCAGCCGGTGGTGGTGCAGTCCATGACCAACACCGATACCGCCGATATCGCCTCCACCGTGAAGCAAGTCGCCGAACTATGGCGCGCGGGTTCGGAACTGGTCCGTGTCACGGTGAACAACCCCGAATCCGCCGCAGCCGTGCCGCACATCGTCGAAAAGCTGCGGATGATGGGCATCGAAGTGCCGGTGATTGGCGATTTCCACTACAACGGCCATACCCTGCTGAGCAACGAGCCGGCCTGCGCCGAGGCCTTGGCCAAGTACCGCATCAACCCGGGCAATGTCGGTTTCGGCCGCAAGAAGGACACCCAGTTCGCGCAACTGATCGAATTCGCGCTGAAGTACGACAAGCCCGTGCGCATCGGCGTGAACTGGGGTTCGCTGGACCAGTCGCTGGCCGCGCAGCTGATGGACGAGAACGCGCAGCGCGCCGAACCCTGGGAGGCCAGTCTGGTGCTGCGCGAGGCGCTGATCCGCTCGGCACTGGATTCGGCCGAACGCGCGGTCGAGATCGGTCTTCCGCGCGAACGCATCGTGCTGAGCTGCAAAGTCAGCGGCGTGCAAGAACTTATCGCCGTATACCGCGACCTGGCGCAGCGTTCGGATTTCGCATTGCATCTGGGCCTCACCGAGGCCGGCATCGGCAGCAAGGGCATTGTCGCTTCCTCGGCGGCGCTGGCGGTGCTGTTGCAGGAAGGCATCGGCGACACCATCCGCATCTCGCTGACGCCAGAGCCGGGCCAGTCGCGCACCCAGGAAGTCATCGTGGCGCAGGAACTGCTGCAGACCACCGGCCTGCGCGCGTTCACGCCCATGGTCACTGCCTGCCCGGGTTGCGGGCGTACTACTTCCGAATTCTTCCAGGAACTGGCGGGCGTGGTGCAGAACCATGTGCGCGCGAAGATGCCGGAGTGGAAAGTGAGCCATCCGGGCGCCGAAAACATGACCCTGGCAGTGATGGGTTGCGTAGTGAACGGCCCGGGCGAATCGCGCCACGCCAATATCGGCATTTCCCTGCCCGGCACCGGCGAAGCGCCGACCGCGCCGGTCTTCATCGATGGCGAGAAGGCGGTGACGCTGCGCGGCGAGAACATCGCCCAGGAATTCGTCGCCCTGATCGACGGCTACGTCGAAAAGCGTTATGCACGAAGCGTTGCGTAATAAGACCGCGCGCGGCGCGCGTGCCATAGCGGGACTGCTGCAGCGCAATGGAGGGCGCATCGTGCTCTTGTTCCTGGGCGTGTTGCTGCCTTTGTGGATCTTCGCCGAGCTAGCCGACGAAGTGCACGAACTGGAGCGGTTCGTGTTCGACGACCCGTTGCTGCTGGGCGTGCATGCCTGGGCGGGGCCACGCATGGACCGGTTCTTCGCCGCGGTCTCCACCGCGGGCTACGAAGGCGTGGTCGCCATCGACGTGGTCGTGGTGTTTGCCATCTTGTGGACCAGACGCTGGCGCGAAGCGACTTTCGCCGCCGTCGCCTTCGTGGGTTCAGCGTTGCTCAATCTGGGTAGCAAGCAGTTCTTCCAGCGCGATCGGCCGACCTTGTGGAAATCCATCCTGCCCGAGGACACCTTCAGTTTCCCCAGCGGGCATGCCATGGGGTCGATGACTTTGGCCATGGCCGCGATCCTGCTGGCCTGGCACACGCGATGGCGCTGGCCGGTGCTGATGCCGATGGCGGCATTCGTTCTGCTGGTCGGGTTCGCGCGCGTGTATCTGGGCGTGCATTACCCATCCGACATCCTGGGCGGATGGATGGCCGCTACGGTCTGGGTGGTGGGTACTTATCTCGCACTGTTCCATCGGGTTCTGCATCCCTGGCGGTCGGATGCGGTGGTGGCTCCTCAACGCTAGGACGGGCGTCCTGAAAATCCAGCGTCAGCGCACCACCACCGTGGTCGCCTTGTTGGCGATCAGGTAGGGCTTCAGGTCTTCGATCTGACTGACCTTGCCGATCGCGCGCTGCGCGAATTTCTGGCCGGTGATGCGTACGTGGCAATTCTGGAACGGACGTTCCTTGTCCTTTCCCTTCGAACAGTAAACGACGCGACCGTCGCGGTCCCAGCCCAGCACCAGGCGTTCCTGGTTGTGGCTGGTGCGGTAGATCCAGCCTTTCTGGATATCGGATTCGGACATTGCCATGCGATTGCCTCGGTGGTGATTGCGACGGCTGCGGCGACCAGCGCTAGCAGCAGATAAGGAAGTCTATTCGCCCGGCTTAGCCGCGGAAGTCGGCGCGTCCGACTCGGCACGCCGTGCCAACACCGCTTCGCGATGCGCGATATAGGCGTTGGCGCCGAAGATGATAGCGGCACCGAGCAGCGTCCAGTGATTCAGCGGCTCGTCGAACAGCCACCAGCCGAACAGCACGACCAGCGGCAACTGCATGAAGGTGATCGGGGTCAGTGCGGAGACTTCGCCCAATTTCAACGCCCGCGTCCACAACATATGCCCGCCGGTGCCCATCACCCCCGCTGCGATCACCCAGAGCCAGGTGATGCCCTGCGGCCACTGCCACACGCCGAGTGCCGGCAGTAGCGACATCGGCACCCATAGCAGCGTGGTGTAGATGACGATGCGATCGGCCGGCTCCGTAGCCGAAAGTTGTTTGATCTGGATCGCCACGATGCTGCTGAGCACGGCCGCCAGAACCGCGATGATGGAGTTGCTGCTGAACCCCTCCGTGCCCGGTCGCACGATGATGAGCACGCCGATAAAGCCCAGGATCACCGCAGTCCAGCGTCGAGCGCGCACCTGCTCGCCCAGCATCGCTGCGGCAGCGATGGTCACGAACAACGGCGTGGAGTAGGACAGCGATACTGCTTGGGCCAGCGGAAGATGGCCGATGGCCCAGAATCCGGCCAGCATCGAGCAGATCCCGATCAGGCAGCGGAACAGGTATTTCGGAAACTGCGTGGTGCGCAGAAGACCTGGCCCGTGCTTGATCAATAGAGGCAAGGCGGCGATCAGCCCGAAGAAGTTGCGGAAGAACGCGATCTCGAAGGTATGCAGGCTGGCCGACGCCAACCGGATCGCCACTACCATCAGGCCGAAGAACATCGTACTGCCCAGCATGAGCAGGGCGGCGCGGATGGGAGTGGGGAGCGGCATAGGAAAAAGACGGCTCGCGATTCGTGGCGCTAGTTTGCGGTTGCGGCCGCTGGTATGCAATTGCTGGATTCCGCCCTAATCGGTGATGCTAGGTCGCTTTGCTTTGCCCCCTTTGGAAAAGGGGGCTACGGGGGATTTGCTCTTGATCTTTGATTGCGCCAAAAGCAAATCCCCCTTAATCCCCTTTTTCAAAGGGGGAAGCATCATGCCCGCACGGTTACCAGGTGGCGCCGATGATCTTGGGCTCCGGCTCGATAACGATACCGAAGCGTGCATGCACGGATTCGGCAACACGCCTTGCCAGCGTAAGCAACTCAAGACCTGTCGCCGAGCCATGATTCACAAGCACCAAGGCATGCGATTCAGCCACGCCGGCATCGCCTTCACGGAAGCCTTTCCAGCCGCAGTTCTCGATCATCCAGGCAGCGGAAATCTTGCGATTGTCGACCGCATCACCGCGAAATACCGGCAGTCCGGCGTGTCGCTGCTGCAGTTCGTCGGCCAGCGCGGCCGGTACGAGGGGGTTCTTGAAGAAACTGCCCGCATTGCCGATGACGGCCGGATTGGGCAACTTGCGGGTGCGGATGCGGATCACCGCCTCGGCCACGTCACGGAAGGTCGGCGATGCGATGTTCATCGCCTGCAGCTCCTCCGGAATGCCGGCGTAGTCCAGTTTCAAGGCGCGCGCGCGCGGTAAGGCGAACTCCACTGCGGTGACGATATGGCGATCCGGCATGCGTTTGAACAGGCTGTCGCGATAGGCGAACGCGCAGGATTCGCGATCCAACCGCGCCATCGCGCCCGTAGTGCGATCCCAGGTTTCCACAGCGCGGACGAACTCGCCGACTTCCGTGCCGTACGCGCCGATGTTCTGGATGGGTGCGGCGCCCGCCGTGCCCGGGATCAGGGCCAGGTTCTCCAACCCCATCAATCCTTGTTGCAACGTCCACAACACCAGCGCATGCCACTCCACGCCAGCATCGACCCGGACGATCGTCGTCATGCCGTCGTCTTCGAGGATGTCGATGCGATGGGTGTCGAGCGCTAGGGCCGCGGTTTCGGGATTGCCGGCAAACAGCAGGTTGCTGCCCCCGCCCAGCACCAGCGGTGCGGTTCCCTGAAGTTCGGGTAGCGCCAGCACTTCGCCCAGCGCGGCACTGTTGCGCACTTCGATCAACCAGGGCGCGCGGGCCGCGACGCCGAAGGTATTACGCGATCGCAAGTCCGCATCGACGATCAGCCGCCAAAGCAGGCTCATGCCAGCGGAACCGCGCCGCTGCGGTGTTCGCGACGGCGACGGATCGCGTCGACGCATTCGCCTACCAGTTCGGGGCCGCGATAGACCAGGCCGGTATAGCACTGGATCAGCGTCGCGCCGGCCGACATCTTCGCCACCGCATCTGCGCCCGAAAGTATGCCGCCCACGCCGATCACCGGAATGCTGTCGGGCAAGCGGGTGCGCAGTTTGCGCAGGACCATGGTCGCCTGACCCATCAGCGGCGCACCGGACAGGCCTCCGGTCTCGTGGGCCAAGGGATGCTCCTGCACGCTCATGCGCGACACCGTGGTGTTGGTGGCGATGACGCCGTCGACGGAAAGATCGCGCAGCACGCGCGCGACCGCATCGATGTCCTCGTCGGAAAGATCGGGCGCGATCTTCACCAGCATCGGCACGCGCTTGCCGTGCTGCGCGCCCAGCTCTTCCTGTGATTCGCGCAGCGCGCCGATCAGCTGGCGCAGGGCCTGTTCTTCCTGCAGTTCGCGCAAACCGGCGGTGTTGGGAGAGGAGATGTTGACGGTGATGTAGTCCGCAAGCGGATACACGCGTTCAAGGCAATACAGATAGTCGGAGGCGGCGCGCTCGTTCGAAGTGTCTTTGTTCCTGCCGATGTTGATGCCCAGCAATCCGGTCTTGCGCCGCGCGCGTCCCACGTTGGCCACCAACGCATCCACGCCTTCGTTGTTGAAGCCCAGCCGGTTGATCACCGCCTTGTGCTGCGGCAAGCGGAACATGCGCGGCTTGGGATTGCCCTGTTGCGCGCGCGGGGTGACCGTGCCGATTTCCACGAAGCCGAAACCAAGAGCAAGCAGCGCGTCGATATGCGCGCCATTCTTGTCCAGTCCTGCGGCCAGTCCGACCGGATTGGGAAAGGTCAGGCCGAAGGCCTTGGTAGGCAGTGGCTCGATCTTCCTGGCCAGCAACGGGCTGGTGCCGGTGCGATAGGCCAGTTCCATTGCCTTGAGCCCCAACCCATGGGCGTGCTCCGCATCGAGACCGAATAAAAAGGGGCGGGCAAGGCTGTACATCCGTCAGCGCGTGCTCAGCCAGGCCAGGCCGCCGAAGAGCAACAGGAAAGCCAGGATGGCAAGCACGGTTCCGATCACCGCCACCCAGCCCAGCACCAGTCCAATGATGGCCATGGTGTCTCCTTCCAGCTCCGGATTCTGGCGGATCTCCTTGCGCGCCATATGCCCGGTGACGATAGCGACCAGGCTTCCCAGAAACGGCACCAAGGTCCAGCCCAGGATGCCTGCGACCAAGCTAATAACCGCAAGCGCGCTGTTTTGTCGGACCGGAATATTCATTCGCTGGGCTCCTGAAAGGATCAAAGGTCGAATTTGATGCCCTGTGCCAGCGGCAGGGAGTCGGAGTAGTTGATGGTGTTGGTCTGGCGACGCATATAGACCTTCCACGCGTCCGAGCCCGATTCGCGGCCGCCGCCGGTTTCCTTCTCGCCACCGAAGGCGCCGCCGATCTCCGCGCCGCTGGTGCCGATGTTGACGTTGGCGATGCCGCAGTCGGAACCGGCCGCGGACAGGAACTGTTCTGCCGCCTTCAGGTTCTGGGTGAAGATGGACGACGACAGGCCCTGCGGCACCGCGTTCTGCATGTCGATGGCTTCGTCCAGCGTTTCGTACTTCATCACGTACAGGATCGGGGCGAAGGTTTCGTGCTGCACGACTTCATCGGTGTTCTTCAGGCCAGTGACGATGGCCGGCAACACGAAGTTGCCGGGACGATCGATCGCGGTGCCGCCGGTTTCCACGATGCCGCCGCTGGCTTTGGCTTTTTCGATGGAAGCCAGGAACTGCTGCACGGCGTGCTGGCTGTTGAGCGGGCCCATCAAATTGGCCGGGTCGAGCGGGTCGCCGATTTTGCTCTCGACCTGCTTGTACGCTTTGATCAGCGTGGCCAGCACGTTGTCGTAGATGGACGAATGCACGATCAGGCGGCGGGTAGTGGTGCAGCGCTGGCCGGCGGTGCCGACCGCGCCGAACACGATGCCGGGAATGGCCAGTTTCAGTTCGGCGGTTTCATCCAGGATGATGGCGTTGTTGCCGCCCAGCTCCAACAGGCTGCGGCCCATGCGATGGGCGACGCGCTCGCCCACGCGGCGGCCGACCGCGGTGGAACCGGTGAAGCTGATCAACGGAATGCGCTTGTCGTCGACGAACTTCTCGGCCAGTTCGATGCCTGCGTCGTTGATCAGGAAGAAGATGTCGGGGAAACCGCCGGCCTTCAGCGCCTCGTTGCAGATCTTCATGCTGGCGATGGCGGTGAGCGGAGTCTTGTTGGACGGCTTCCAGATGCAGACGTCGCCGCAGATCGCGGCCAGGAACGAGTTCCAGGCCCATACCGCGACCGGGAAATTGAACGCGCTGATGATGCCGACCAGGCCCAGCGGCTGGTACTGCTCGTACATGCGGTGGCCGGGACGCTCGGAATGCATGGTGTAGCCGTACAGCATGCGGCTCTGGCCCACGGCGAAATCGGCGATGTCGATCATCTCCTGCACTTCGCCATCGCCCTCGGGCTTGCTCTTGCCCATCTCCAGCGCGACCAGCGAACCCAGCGCGTCCTTGTGTTTGCGCAGCGCGTCGCCGCACAGGCGCACGGCTTCGCCACGACGCGGGGCCGGGGTGGTGCGCCAGACCTTGAACGCGGCCTGGGCACGGGCGACGATCCGTTCGTAGTCGGCGTCGCCGGTGGCTTCCACTTCCGCGATCACTTCGCCGGTAGTCGGGTTGACCGATTGCAGCACGCCGGCGCCGGTGGCGGTGGACCACTCGTCGCGGCCGAGGTAGGTGCCGGAATTGGTCGGGCCAAGGCCAAGGGCCTTGAGCAGGTCAGCGGACATGTGGTGCTCCTGGGGAAACTTCTGCTATTCGGGAAGCCGCAAGCGGGGGAGCGCGGCTGTGAGTCGTACGATTTTAGCAGACCGGGCCGGTCGACCGGACCCGTTCTTGTAGGAGCGAAGCGAGTCGCGAAGCCCTTAGGCCGTGAGTTTCATGGCTGCTCGGCCGACGTTGCTCCCGCAAGGGCGACCGGCAAGGGGTCGCCCGGCCGCCATCCGGCCGCTGTCATCCGTTCCAACAGCTCGGTGATCTGTTCGCGCGCTTCCATTTCGTGGATCGGCAGCACGAGCAGGTCGCCGTCCTGAGCCCAGGCCAGTGGAATGCGTGCGGCGTCGACTTCGTCCAGGCAGGTGGCGATGGCGTCGGTGGGTATTCCGTCTTCGAGCAGCTGCGCACGCATGATGGCCGCGATCTCGCCGGGAGCGCGGCCACGTTCGTAGCCGGCGATGTCCTTCAGCACCAGCAATTCGGGATGCACGCTGGCGGCGGTTGCGGCCACGGCGCGGAGGTCCGAATCTTCGCGGTTGCCGGCATGGCCCAGAACTATGGCCAGACGGCCCGTTCGCTTGCCCGCGCCGACGGCCTCCAGCAGACCGCGCAAGCCATCGGGGTTGTGGGCGTAGTCGACGAAGACCTGCAGCTTCCCGAACCGCCAGTGCTGCAGGCGCCCGGGATTGTCGGAAGGGGATAGGCCGAACCGAGCCAGGGTGGCGGCTATGGTGGCGGGGGCGATGCCGAGCGCGGATGCGGCCAGTGCCGCGCCGGCGATATTGGCGGTGTTGTAGCTGGCTTTGCCCTGCAGGGTCAGCGGCATGGCGGTCGCTTCGCCGAGATCGTGGGTCGCACCGTTGAAATGGAGCAGCAGCCGTCCCGCGCGCACGCCGCTGGTGGCGCCGCCCTGCGCGCGGTGGGCGGCCAGCCAGGGCAGATCGAAATCCATGGCGAACCAGCCGAGCGGGCAGGAAAGAGTCGCGGACTGCCGCAGCAAAACCGGATCGTCGGCATTCAATACCAGCATTCCCTGCGCATCGATCGCGCGGGCGACCACCAGTTTCACGGTCGCCAGATCGTCGAGGTCGTGGATGCCGTATTCGCCGAAGTGATCGGCAGCGATGTTGGTGACGATGGCGACATCCGCATGCGCGATCGCCAGGCCACGGCGCAGCATTCCGCCGCGCGCGGTTTCCAGGATCGCCGCCTGCGCATGACTCTGGCGCAACGCAGTGCGCGCGCCGGTCGGACCGGAAAAGTCCCCGGCCTCCAGCGCTTGCCCGTCGAAATACACGCCATCGGTGCAACTATGCGCGGTGCGCCAACCGTGGGCTTTGGTCATCGCCGCCAGCAGGCGCACGGTGGTGGTTTTGCCGTTGGAGCCGGTGACCAGCGCGGTGGGAATGGCGTGCAGTTCATTCCACGAGACTTGGTCGGGCGCGGGCAGTTCGTCCACGAACCAACTGCGGCTGCCGTCGCCTTCGCCGATGGTTACTTCGTCGTCGTCGGCCAGGAAGGGTAGATGACGGGCTTCGGTGGCGTGCATCAGCGAGATCAGCGCAGGACGTGACTCCGCCTCTGCAGCCGCTCGCAGTGTATGCAAAGCCAGTTCAGCGTCCCATATCGCCGCGTAGCCGGGAGCGTGGAATGGAACCGGCGACTCACCAAAAAAAACGACGGCCGACCACCATGCCCACTCGTTGACTTCGGTCGCGGTGTAGAGCTGGTCCGCCGGCGCGGTGAAGGCGAGTGAGACGCCGGTGCGGTGGCGACGGAGCACGGTTTCCGATTCCGGCCAGCCCAGCGCCGTGCGCGCCGTCTCTACATTCCGCTGCCATGCCGCAAGCGCGACTTCGTCGAAGTCCAGCCCACGCAGCGTCTCCAGCGCCGCGCCGGTGCCGTTGAAATACAGGTTGCTGCCGGTCAGCCGGCGCGAGTCCTCGAACGGTTCTGGAAGCACGGAGATCTCAGTCGCTTTCTTCACGCTCGAATACCAGCCCGCGTTCCTCGCGAATCACGCCTTCCATGCTGGCGAAGGGCGCTTCTTCCGCAGAGGTCACCAGAGACGGCAGCTCCACTCGCGGTGCGGCCTTGGCCACTTCGCCTTGCGGCTGGAACTTGATGATCTGCTTCCATGAACGCGTCAGCGCGTCGGCGAAGATCAGGATCAGGTCGCCCGGCTGGCCCATGCGCAACGCCGCGTCGATCGCTTGCTGTTCGTCCGGAATGATGGACATCGCGTCTTCGGCCACACCGCCGGCCTGCAAGGCTTTGGCGATGATGCGCGGCACTTCGTCGCCGTCGCGGCCGCGCAGGGCATCGTCGCGGCGCACGACGTAGTGGTCGAATTTGCCCGCAACCGCATCGGCGATAGCGCGCAAGTCTTCGTCGCGGCGGTCGCCGGGTCCGGTGAGCACCACGATGCGACGTCCGGTCGCGTCCAGGCGTTGCGCCAGGTCGGCCATCATGCTTACCGCGTGGGCGTTGTGGCCGTAGTCCATCAGCACTTTGAACGGGTGTTCGTTGTACACGTTCATGCGGCCCGGGGCCTGGAAGAACGTGGTGTCGAAGGTGCGCAGTCCCTGGCGGATGGCGTCCAGCTTGATGCCGAGCGAGAACGCCATCGCCGCGGCCACCATCGCGTTCTGCACGTTATGCAGCGCGCGGCCTTCCAGCGTGGCCGGAATCAGGTGCGTCCACATCAGCGGGATGTGGCTGCCCTTGTCGTACAGCGTGATCATGTGGCCGTTGACGCCGGCTTCGAGTGCGCAGGCGCGGCCGCCGGCGCGGATGTGCTCGCGCACCAGCGTGTGCGAGGGGTTCAAGGTGACGTAGCAGATCACTTTGGCGTCGGTGTAGGCCGACATTTTCAGCACGTTGGGATCGTCGGCGTTGAGCACCGCGCAGTCGCGTGCGACTTCGACCACGATGCGCTTGATCTCGGCCAGTTGTTCCAGCGTGTCGATGCCTTTCAGACCAAGATGATCGGAAGCGACATTGAGCACCGCGCCCACATCCACTTCCGGCACGCCCATGCCGCTGCGCAATAATCCGCCGCGCGCAGTTTCCAGCACCGCGATGTCGATCTGCGGATCCGACAGCACCATGCGCGCCGACACCGGGCCGGTCATGTCGCCTTCCACGGTGCGCTGCCCGTCGATATAGACGCCGTCGGTGGTAGTCAGGCCCGGGGTGTAGCCGGCCATCTTGGTGATATGGGCCAGCATGCGCGCGGTGGTGGTCTTGCCGTTGGTGCCGGTGATCGCGGCGATGGGTACGCGCGTGGGCGTACCCGGCGGGAACAGCATGTCGATCACCGGACCGGCGGCATCGCGCGGGGTGCCTTCGCTGGGCGCGACATGCATGCGGAAGCCCGGCGCCGCATTGATTTCGCAGATGCCGCCGCCGATGGCCTTGTAACTCTCGGCGATGTTGGGCGAAATGAAATCTACGCCGCCCACGTCCAGACCGATGGCGCGCACCGCGCGCACCGCCATGTCCCGATTGTCGGGATGGATGATGTCGGTGACGTCGGTGGCGGTGCCGCCGGTGGACAGATTGGCGGTGGAACGCAAATAGACGGTTTCGCCTTCCTTGGGCACTGAGAAATGGTGGTAGCCGACGCGTTCCAGCATCAGGTCGGCCTGTGCGTCCAATTCCAGCCGGGTCAGCACTTTTTCGTGGCCGACGCCGCGGCGCGGATCCGAATTGACCTGATCCACCAGCTCGACGATGTCGCTCTTGCCATCGCCGACCACGTGGCCGGGAGTGCGCTTGGTGGCGGCGATCAGTTCGCCGTTGACCACCAGCAGGCGGTGATCGTCGCCGCCGATGTAGGTTTCCACGATGACCGAGCGCGAATGCTCGCGCGCAGCGGCGAAGCCTTCGCGGATTTCGTCCTCGCTGGAGATGTTGATGGTGATGCCGCGGCCGTGGTTGCCGTTGTAGGGCTTGGTGACCACTGTGCCGCCCAGCTTGCGCGCCGCGCGCAGGGCGCCGCTGGCATCGCTGACCAGTTCCTGGCGCGGCACCGGCAGGCCTAGCGAACCGAGGATCTTGTTGGTCTCTTCTTTGTCGCTGGCCAGTTCCACCGAGATATGCGGGGTCTTGCCGGTGACCGTGGCCTGGATGCGCTGCTGGTACTTGCCGTGGCCGAATTGGATCAGCGATTGCTGGTTCAGGCGCAGCCAAGGAATGCCGCGTTCCTCCGCCGCGCGCACCAGCGAGGCGGTGGAGGGGCCCAGCGCACGGCGTTGCGCATAGCGGATGAAGTCGTCGCGCGCGGTATCCCAGTCCCAGTCGGCCGGCACGCTGTCTTTCGGCCGCAGCTCGAGCGGCAACAGCGAAGACAGCAGTTTCAGCGCCAGTTCGCCGGCGGCTATGCCTTCCTCCTTTTGCGCGTACTCATAGACCACGGTGTAAACGCCGGGCCTATCCTCGCCGACGCTGCGCGTCTTGCCGAAAGTGACGTTTTCGCCGGCCACGTTCTGCAGTTCGATGGCGACGTGTTCCAGCACATGCCCCAGCCAAGTGCCTTCGCCCTCGCGCATGCGGCGAATGAAGCCGCCCGGTTCGCGATACGAACAACCGTGCTCGGCCAGGCCGGGCAGGGCGGCGATCAATCCATCGACGAACGCCGTACCGAGTTTGCCGGTGGGCCAGGCTTCCAGCGCCTGCAGGTCCAGCTCCAGGCGGATGACCGGGAAATGGGCGTATTGCGATGGGCCGACGTAGACGGAACGTTCGAGGATGCGCATGCCTTACCTCTGGATCATAGGGTTTTGAAGCATGATGGCTTTGAAGCACGATGGCTTTTGAAGCCCGGGGTTTGAATCATCAGGATTTCGACTGCGCCAGCGAACCGGCGGATGCTTTGCGGGTGTGAAGGTTGAAGGTAGCGCCTGCGACCAGGATATGCACGGTCAGTCCGAGCAGACAGACCGGTTTGTTCTCGCTGACCTGGGCCATCGAAGAGAAGGTGAGCCCGTCGGCGTCGACCACGGTGACCGCGCCGCTGCCTTCGACTTCCAAGGTATTGTCCGGACCGATGAAGGCGGCGGTGTCTTCGTCCAGGCCGATGCCGATGGCGAATGGGTTATAGGCCAGCGCCGCGACCAGGCGGCCCAGGCGGTCGCGCTGGCGGAAATGCTGGTCGATGATGAAGCGGTTGGTCAGCCCCAAGCCGGGGGCTAGGCGCACGCTGTCGGCCTGGGGCGAAGCGCCCTCCTTGCCGAAGCCGATCATGTGTTCGCTGAGAATGCTGGCGCCGGCGCTGGTGCCGCCCACGGTGATGCCCGAGGCGTTGCGTTCGCGGATGAGTTTGGCCGCCGGGGTGCCGCCCAGGATGGTGGACAGGCGCAACTGGTTGCCGCCGGTGAAGAAAATGCCGCTGGCGCGCTCGATACGGTCCAGGCGATTCTGTTCATGGCAATCGCGGCGGGTGTCGAAATCCAGCACATCGACCCGGCTGGCGCCCAGGTCGCCGAAGATGTCTTCGTAGCGACTGCCGGTATCGGCCAGCTGGCTGGCGGTGGGAATCACCACGATCTCGGCGTCGCGACCTCCGCAGAGACCGAGGAAGCGCTTGAGGATACGGGGGTTGTCTTCCTTGTTCTCGGCGCCGCCGATGGGAACGATCCAACCTCTTTCGCCACCGTCGGCGACCTTACTGGGACACATGCAACACGACTCCTAAAGCTAAAGGGCTTCGCGCAACGCCGCCGCGACGGGAGCCTCGGCAGCGCCCGCGCGCCGTCCGGTTTTCCCGATTTCCCCCCGATGAAGCCGCCCCCGATGCCGGCAGCAAGTATCGCGGACCGGCTTGGGGAAGGTAGCACGGGCGGCAAGCGCTCGATTGGACCCAGCCAAGCGTTCGACCTCCCCCTTTGAAATTCGACCTCCCCCTTTGAAAAAGGGGGACTGAGGGGGATTTGCTCTTGCCCTTAAGACTTAAGATCAAAAGCAAATCCCCCGTAGCCCCCTTTTTCGAAGGGGGCAAAGCACCACCCCCTGTTTAACGCCAGCCCCAACTTCCAACCACCAACCATTACAATTTCCCCCAAGGCCCCGTAGCTCAGCTGGATAGAGCGGTCCCCTCCTAAGGGACAGGTCGTGCGTTCGAATCGCGCCGGGGTCACCACTTTTTCGGTTGCAAGTGCAACTGTTGGCGACAAATGCAGCTTGTCGCACTGCAACACTTGACAGGCCCCCGGGTCATCCTGTCCCCTAGGGCCATGCTTCCCGTCGCCACCCACGCAAACCTCCACCCGATGCCAGCCTCCGCGCTGCTGCACGGACGTGGCGTGGCTGGCCTCGGCCGCATTATTACCACCGCCACTACCGCGATTAGCGGGGTGCGGTGGATCGTGTTCGCGTAGTCTCGCTAACCACGTCCCCGCACCCGGATCAGGATGCGGGGGAACCCGGATCCTGAGTCGCGCGGGGACCTCACCCAGAGGTTCGTCGTTTTATGTCGTCCGCAGCACAGTCAGACAGTTCTTCCACCCGCACCATCGTGCACAAGTTCGGCGGCACTTCGGTCGCCGACGCCGAGCGCTTCCGTCATGTCGCCGGTCTGCTGCTCGCGCGCGACGAAGACGAGCAGATCACCGTGGTCTCGGCGATGAAAGGCGTTACCGACGCGTTGATCGAGTTGTGCGAACTCGCGGCGCGCAGCCGCAACGACTGGCGCGATCCCTGGCACGAACTGCGTGCACGGCATCGCGGAGCGGTGGTGTCGCTGCTCGGCGAGGACTCTGGCCCGACATTGGAGTGGCTGGACGAACGCTTCGAAAAGCTGGCCGAAATCCTGGCCGCGCTGGCGGTGATCGGCGAACTGCCGCGCGAGGTCCTGGACCGCGTGCAGGGTCTGGGCGAAGTCTGTTCGGCCCGATTGCTCGGCGACTATCTGAAATTGAAAGGCGAAGACTGCGCCGTGCTGGACGCACGCGATGTGCTGGTGGTGGATCGCAGCGATTTGGGCGTTGAGGTCGACTGGGAGGTCAGCGCGCAGCGTCTAGCCGGCTGGCGTGCGAAAAACCCGCAGCGTCGCGTGGTGGTCACAGGCTTCGTCGCGCGCGATCGCCAGAATCGACTCACCACCCTGGGCCGCAATGGCAGCGACTACAGCGGCGCGATCTTCGCCGCGCTGTTCAACGCCGCCGAACTGCATATTTGGACCGATGTGGATGGCGTGCTGTCCGCCGATCCGCGCGTGGTTCCCGAAGCGGTGCAGTTGAGCGCGCTCAGCTACGACGAGGCCTGCGAACTGGCTTATTTCGGCGCCAAGGTCGTGCATCCGCAGACCATGTCGCCGGCGATAGAACGCGGTCTGCCGATCATCATCCGCAACACGTTCCATCCCGAACACCCCGGCACGCGCATCACCGCCGAGCGCGATGTCAGCGGCCCGGTGAAGGGCTTGACTCTCAGCCCCGATTTGGCCGTATTGAATCTGGAAGGCACCGGCCTGATCGGCGTGCCCGGCACGGCCGAACGCGTCTTCGCGGCCCTGCGCGAAGCGCGCGTGTCGGTGGTGATGATCTCGCAAGGCTCTTCCGAGCATTCCATCTGTTGCGTAGTGCGCAGCGCGGAATCCCTACGCGCGCAGACCGCATTGCTCAACGCGTTCGCCCACGAACTCAACATCGGCCAGATCCAGCGCGTGCAGTTGACCGAGGGCGTCAGCGTGCTGGCGGCGGTCGGCGACGGCATGGCCGGACAGCCGGGCGTTGCGGCGCGCCTGTTCGAATCGCTGGGTCGCGCACGGGTCAACATCCTGGCCATCGCACAGGGTTCTTCGGAGCGCAATATCTCGGTTGCCATTGACAGCGCCGACGCCACCAAGGCACTGCGCGCCGCGCATGCGGGTTTCTGGCTGTCGCCGCAGACCTTCGCGGTCGGCGTGATCGGGCCGGGCAACGTCGGCGCCGCGCTGCTCGACCAGTTGCGCGCCGCGCAGCCGCAGCTGTTGGTCAAGGCCAACCTGGATCTCCGACTGCGGGCGATCGCGTCCAGCAAGAAAATGCTGCTGGACGGGCGCGGCATCGGCGGTGACTGGCGCGCGAGTTTCGGCGCGGATAGCGAAGCGCTAGATCTGGATCGTTTCACCGCGCATCTGGTCGGCTCGCATCTGCCGCATCTGGTGATCGTCGATTGCAGCGCCAGCCCGGTCGTGGCCGACCGTTATGCGGACTGGCTGGCGGCAGGCATCCACGTGGTCACGCCCAACAAGCAGGCCGGCGCGGGCCCGAGCGCGCGCTACGACGCGATTCGCGAGGCCGCGGCGGCCAGCGGCGCGCGTTTCCGCTACGAAGCGACGGTGGGGGCGGGTTTGCCGGTGATTTCCACGCTGCGCGATCTGATCGACACCGGCGATGCGGTGCTGTCGGTGGAAGGCATCTTCTCCGGCACGCTGGCGTGGTTGTTCAACAAGTTCGACGGCAGCGTGCCGTTCTCGCAGTTGGTGACCGAAGCGCGCGGTCTGGGTTACACCGAACCCGATCCTCGCGACGATCTTTCCGGCACCGACGTTGCCCGCAAGCTGGTGATCCTGGCGCGCGAGGCGGGGCGTTCCATGACCCTGGACGATGTCGCCGTCGAGAGTCTGGTCCCCGCAGCGTTGCGCGAAGCTAGCGTCGAGGATTTCATGTCGCGCCTGGGCGAAGTGGACGCACTGTTTGCCGACAAATTGGCCAAAGCCAAGGCGGCAGGTCAGGTGCTGCGTTATGTCGCCAAGCTCGATGCGGAAGGCAAGGCCAGCGTAGGCCTGGTGGAACTGCCGAAAGAGCACGCCTTCGCCAATTTGCGCCTGACCGACAACATCGTGCAATTCACCACGCGTCGCTATTGCGACAACCCGTTGATCGTGCAGGGCCCGGGCGCAGGCCCGGAAGTCACCGCCGCGGGCGTGTTCGCCGACGTACTGCGCGTTGCAGCCGGGCAGGGAGCGAAACTGTGAGGGGTTCCGCAAGAGCGTTCGCTCCGGCTTCGGTAGGAAATGTAGGCGTAGGTTTCGACATCCTCGGCCACGTGATCGAAGGCGTCGGCGACACGGTCGCTGTTCGCCGCATCGATGCGCCTGAAGTACGCATCGCCGCGATCCGCGGAGCGACGGTGGATCTGCCGTTGGACGCGCCGGGCAATACCGCCGGAGCTTCGCTGATCGCGCTGCGGGAAGCGTTGGCATTGCCGTTCGGCTTCGAAGTCGAGATCGACAAGGGCATTCCGCTGGGCTCGGGAATGGGCGGTTCCGCGGCTTCCTGTGTGGCCGCGCTGGTGGCCGCCAACGAACTGCTGGACGCGCCGCTGTCGCGCGAGGCGCTGTATCCGTTCGCGTTGACCGGCGAAGCGGTCGCCAGCGGCGGACGCCATGGCGACAATCTGGGTCCGATGTTGCTGGGCGGTCTGGTGCTTTCCACCGCCGACCGATTGGTGAAGGTGTCGGTGCCGGAAGGCTGGCACAGCGTGCTGGTGCATCCGGAAGCGATCTTGGAAACGCGTCGTGCGCGCGAGGCCCTGAAAGGCGGTTACGCCCTGAGTGAATTCGTCTCGCAGTCGGCTAATCTCGCGCTGGTGCTGGCGGGTTGCCATGCCGGCGATGCGGATCTGGTGCGTGCCGGGCTTCGGGATGTGCTGGTAGAGCCCAGGCGTGCTCCGTTGATCGTCGGTTTCGATGCGGCTAAACAAGCCGCGCTGGCGGCCGGTGCGAT
This sequence comes from Pseudoxanthomonas sp. P4_B2, assembly GCF_056402315.1. Classification (NCBI taxonomy): domain Bacteria; kingdom Pseudomonadati; phylum Pseudomonadota; class Gammaproteobacteria; order Lysobacterales; family Lysobacteraceae; genus Pseudoxanthomonas; species Pseudoxanthomonas sp. P4_B2. The sequence continues at coordinate 19,456 of NZ_JBFUHQ010000003.1, read as the reverse complement.
GGGCGCGAGCATTTCCGGCGCGGGCCCTAGCGTATTCGGATGGTTCGAGACGCGGACTCAGGCGGAAACGGCGGCGCCGTTGATCCAGGAGGCTTTCGCTTCGGCAGGGTTTGAGAGCCAGGCTTGGGTCTCGCCGATCAATAGTCCGGCGGCGAAGGTGTTGCATGAGACGTAATGAAAAATTACGGCGTCATTCCAGCGAAAGCTGGAATCCATCTTGATCTTGTTTCTCGGACACCGGCCCAAAATCAAGATGGATCCCAGCTTTCGCTGGGATGACGACTCCCTTTTTATCGGCATTCACGCATCCCTGGTCCACAATGAATTTCATTTCCACCCGTAATAATTCTCCCGTCGCCACATTGAGCCAAGCCATCGCTGCCGGCCTTGCGCCCGACGGCGGGTTGTACGTGCCGGAAAAGCTGCCGCTTGCCAGGCCGCTCGAACTCGGCAGCGATCTGGCCGATACCGCTACCCAGCTCATCGCCCCGTTCTTCGAAGGCGACGCCCTGGCCGATGAACTGCCGGCCATCTGTCGGGAAGCCTTCGACTTTCCGTCGCCCTTGGTGCCGTTGGCGACGACGGACGACTACGCGCTGGAGCTTTTCCACGGGCCCACCGCCGCCTTCAAGGATTTCGGCGCACGTTTCCTTGCCGCCTGCCTGACGCGCCTGCGCAAGCGGGAAGACCGTCCGCTCACCATCCTGGTCGCCACCTCCGGCGATACCGGCGCGGCGGTCGCCGCCGCTTTCCATGGCCAACCGGGATTGCGGGTGATCGTGCTCTATCCCGATGGCCGCGTGTCGCCGCGTCAAGCGCACCAGTTAGGTTGTTTCGGCGACAACATCACCGCGCTGCGGGTGACCGGTTCGTTCGACGATTGTCAGGCGCTGGTCAAGCAAGCGCTGAACGATAGCGAACTGCAGGCGCAGGCGCCGATGAGTTCGGCCAACAGCATCAGCCTGGGCCGGCTGCTGCCGCAGATGAGCTACTACGCGCAAGCTGCGCTAGCCCACAAGTGGAAAACTGGCGAAGTGCTGAACTTCGTCATTCCCACCGGCAACTTGGGCAACGCGATGGCCGCGATTATCGCGCGAGCCTTGGGCGTATCAATCGGACGCATCGTGCTGGCGACCAACGCCAACGACGTACTGCCGAAGTTCTTCTGGGGCGCCGACTATTCGCCCGCGGCCAGCGTCGCCACGCTCGCCAACGCGATGGATGTGGGCGCGCCGAGCAATTTCGAACGTCTGCGCTGGCTGTACAACGGAGACGATGCGGCACTGCGCGCGGACTTCACCGCCGAAAGCGTCAACGACTATCAGATCCGCAATACGATCCAGGATCGCTATACCAAGCATGGCGAGGTTTTCTGCCCGCATACCGCCACGGCGGTGCGGGTACTCGAGGACTTGCGCTCGCAAGGGGCGGCCGGCGACTGGGCGGCCGTGGCGACGGCGCACCCCGCCAAATTCGAGAGCGTGGTGGAGCCTTTGATCGGCCGGCCGCTGGAAGTGCCGCCCGCCTTGGCGAATCTGCTGGCGCGTCCGGCCCATGCCGACTTGATCGCTGCGGACTACGAAGCTTTCCGGGTACGTATTCTGGGAAAATAGCCTTAGTTCCCAGAGCGCCGCATTCGCTGTGCGGCGCGCCATGCCCGCGCCGGACATTTCTGCCACCATGTCGCCATGAACATCAAAGGCAAGGCCACTTCGCTCGACATCGCGCACTTGGCAGGGGTTTCCCAGCCCACGGTCTCGCGTGCGCTGCGCGGCAGCCCGATGGTCAACGAGGAAACGCGCAAACGCATCCAGGCCATCGCCGAGCAACTCAATTACAAAGTCGACAAGAACGCGTCCAACCTGCGTACCCAGCATTCTGGAACTATCGCGCTGCTGTTCTTCGAGGACCCCACGCCGGACGATTCGCAGATCAATCCGTTCTTCCTGTCCATGCTGGGCTCCATCACTCGCGCTTGCGCCATGCGCGGCTACGACCTGCTGATCTCCTTCCAGCAGTTATCGACCGACTGGCAGGCCGATTACGAGGACAGCAACAAGGCCGACGGCCTGATCCTGCTGGGTTATGGCGATTATCTGGAATCGCAATCGCGGCTGGAGCGCCTGGTGGAGCAGGGCACGCACTTCGTTCGTTGGGGCGCGGTACTGCCGGGACAGCCTGGGATTTCGATCGGCTGCGATAATTTCCAGGGCGGGCACGACATCACCCAACATCTGCTGTATCAAGGACGCCGCAATATCGCCTTCCTGGGCCATGCCTCCAATCACTACCCGGAATTCTTCGAGCGCTACCGCGGCTACGCGCATGCGCTGCTGACCAGCGGACAGCGGGTGCAACCCGGCCTGCAGTTCGACGCCATCACTACCGAGCAGTCCGGTTATGAAGCGGCTTGCGAACTGCTGGCGCGGGAGACGCACTTCGATGCGATTTTCGCTGCCAGCGACTTGATCGCCATCGGTGCGATGAAGGCCCTGCACGAACGCGGCATGCGCGTGCCGCAGGATGTGGCGGTCGCCGGTTTCGACGACATCCCGATGGCCGGGTTCGTCAATCCCAGTCTGTCCACCGTGCAGCAGGACACCAAGCTGGCCGGCACTATCCTGGTGGAGACCTTGCTGGCGCTGGTCAACGACGAGCCGGCGGAAAGCCGCACCATCCCGGTAAGCTTGGCCTTGAGGCGTTCTTCCGGCGCTGTCTAACGTTCGCCGGATCGGACCGCAGAGGTTGCGGCTATGCGGCACCGAAATTCTGAAGAATCCAACAAATCCGTTGCGGTAGTCAGCGATCCTTGCGGGCCATCGAGTCGTCCAGACGCGCGCGTAGATCCTTGCGCGTCAATGCCTGGTCGAAGAACAACACGCGTACGCCGTGGGCGGGAACCTCAGCGCGGAGTTGCCTGCCGATCTTCAGTTTCCTGCTACTGAAGCCATCGCGCCAGGTGCCCGCCTGCAGATACTCGCTTACCGTCATGCTGCGTGCCGCATCGCCCTTGTTCAGCAGCACTAGTGCGGTCTGCGCGATGCCTTGGTGCTGGTAGACGCGATAAAAGGCCGCTTCGTCGCCTTTCATCCGCAGGTTCAACTGCAATCCGCGCTGCAGGGCGGGCGATTCGCGGCGCAGCGTGGCGATACGCTTCAAGGCAGGGTAGATAGGACTCTTGCCGGCGGCATCCACCCGGTCCTGTCCGTAATAGTTGCGGTTACCCATGTGCTCGGCGCGGCCGCGCATGAAGCCGGTTTCCGAGCCGTAATAGACCGCGGGAATGCCTCGCGCAGTGAACAGCCAGTTGTTGGCGTCGATGAAACCCTCGTCGGTGGCGTTCATGCGCGCCATGTCGTGGTTGTCGTAGAAGGTCACCAGGTCGTAGGGATTCGCGTAAGGGCCGTCTTCCAGGTAAAGCGCGGTGGCCAGTTCGGCGAAGTCGCTGCCTTTCTTCTCGAAGGTCGCCGCCATCTTTCCGCGCAGAGGAAAGTCCAGCACGCTGTAGTGTCCATTGCGCTCCAGCGTATGGCCGGCGATCAATGCGGCGTCGTAGTTGAACGCCTCGCCGAACATGAAAAAGCCCGGCCGCTTGGCGCGGATGCGGTCGGCGAACTTCTTCCAGAACGAATGCGGCATCCAGGCGATGGTGTCCACGCGGAACGCGGCCGCGCCCTGGTCGATCCATTGTTCGTAGGCGCCGACCAGGTAATCCAGTACGGCCGGATTGTCCTGATTGAAATCGGACAGTTGGGCCAGACCGCCGCTGGTGTTGTAGAAGGCGTGTAGGCGCTTGTGCGATGGATCCAATTTGTCCGGATCCAGATTCTGGTGATCGGCTACGAGTTTGCCGTCGCGGTCGTAGACCTTGCCGTACTGCGGCCGCATCTTCGGCATGCTGTAGGCGGGCGAGCCATGGTTGCCGACGATGTCCAGCACCACATCGAGCTTTTGTTCCTTCATCGCATGGGTGAAGCCGGCGAAATCAAGGCCTTCGCTGGGAAGGTGTTCGTCCAGCTTGTAGAAGTTGATGCCCCAGTAACCATGAAAGCCGGTCTTGCCGCGATCGGTGAACATACCGCCCCACTTGGCGGGATCGCCTCCAGTGAAGGCTTCGTCGGGGTTGTCCACGATCGGCGTCACCCAGACCGAGGTGAAGCCCATGTCGCGGATATAGCCCGCGTTCTTCACGATGCCTTTGAAATCGCCGCCCAGATAGCCGATGTTGTCGCTTTCGCCCTCCGGTGCCCCTGGAGTGGGAACGTCGAAGGTGCGATAGGGTCCGCCTTGGTCGCGATGGTCGTTGGAGGGATCGCCATTGACGAAGCGGTCGGTCATGACGAAGTAGATGGATTCGCTGGCGAAGGGCTCGGTGGTGCCGTAGAACTCATCGGCATCCGCAGTCTGCGCGCGGATCGTTGTGGTCGATGCGGCGCACAGGACCGCCAGAGCGAGTGTCTTCAAGCGCGGGCAATTCATGCGACAGTCTCCTTGCGCACCATCAGCACGCATAGCCCGGCGACGATCAGGCTGACGCCGCCGATCATCAGCGCATTGATCGGCTGGTTGCCGAAGAAGGTCTTCAGCAGGAAACCCAGCAGGCTGGCGGCGACCAGTTGCGGGATGACGATGAAGAAGTTGAAGATGCCCATGTACACGCCCATTTTCTTCGCCGGAACCGCACCGCTGAGCAGCGAGTAGGGGATCGCCAGGATCGCGGCCCAGGCGACACCGATACCGGCCATGGGCAGCAGCAACCAGTTCGGGTCGCTGATGAAACGGAAGGAAAGGAACGACAGTCCACCGATCACCAGGCAAGCCAGGTGCGTGGCGCGCAGGCCGATGCGGCGCGACAAGGGGGCCAAGCCGAACGCTGCGATCGCCGAGAATCCGCTATAGGCGGCGAACAGCACGCCCACCCAATCGGCGCCGTCGTTGTAGGCCGTCGAAGTGGTGTCCGAGCTGTGAAAATGCAGGGAAGTCACCGCGGGCGTGGTGTAGATCCACATCGCGAACAAGGCGAACCAGGAAAAGAACTGCACTACCGCCAACCAAAGCATAGGCATGTTGCGGACGTCGTAGACCATTTCGCCCACGGCGCCGCCGCGCTGCCCACCGCCTGTGAAAACCAGCAACAGGGCATAGATCGCAGCCAAGCCGGCAAGAAGGTAGAGAGGCTTGTCCAGGCCGTAGTGGTAAATGCACCAGGCCAGCACCAGAGCTGGCAACAGAAAGATGGCGACTTCGGTAGTTAAGCGCGCATGGGTGATCGGACGCTGTGTCGTTTCTTCGGGCCGCGCATCGTCGAAGCGCTGTAACTCGTCGGGTGGATACTCACGAGTCTTGAAGATGGTCCAGCCCATCGCGCCGATCAATACCACGCCGCCGATGTAGAACGACATACGCACGCTCGGCGGAATCTCGCCTGCCGCCGCGGTGTTGGCGATGCCCAGTTGGGTGAGCATTTCCGGCAGCAGGTAAGCCACGACCGCGCCGGCGCCGATGAAGAAACTCTGCATCGCATAGCCGCGCGTGCGCTGCTCGGGGGGAAGCTGGTCGCCGACAAAGGCGCGGAAGGGTTCCATCGAGACATTGATCGAGGCATCCAGCAGCCACAGCATGATCGCGGCGAACCACAGCACCGATGAATTCGGCATCACGAACAACGCGAGGGTGGTGAGGATGGCGCCGACCAGGAAGTAGGGGCGGCGACGACCCAGCCGGGTCCAGGTGCGGTCGGAGTAGTAACCGATGATGGGTTGCACCAGCAGGCCGGTCATGGGCGCGGCGATCCATAGGACAGCCAAGTCGTCCATCTCCGCGCCCAGGGTCTGGAAGATGCGGCTCATGCTGCCGTTCTGCAAGGCGAAGGCGAACTGGATGCCGAAGAAACCGAAGCACATGTTCCATATCTGCCAGAACGAAAGCTGCGGTTTGCGGTTCGTGCCCGATCTATTCATTCCGTGGTTTCCCCTTGGCGCTGCATCGTGACCTTAGATATGTTGCAGGCAATGGGTTGGGAAACCATGCTGCACTGCAAACATGTCCGTCGCCTCGTCGATGTCGGACGCGCGCAGTGGCGGAGACTGCATGAGTTCGGAAAACCCTTGAATTTACGCTTCGCCGTTCGATAACGGCTGAGTTACTGCGGTCGAATCGCAAGTCGCGCGGTTTTGCGCGCGCGTTCGCCTGCATACGTATTCATGCCAAGCGCGCCGCTAAGGCCAATGCCTGCGAGTGCGCGACATGGAATAGTGGCGCCCGTTGTGCGGACCGTGCAGGATCGCACGCCAATGTCGGGGATAAGGATGGCGAACAATCGTTGGTGGCGTGGCGCGGTGATCTACCAGATCTATCCGCGCAGCTTCATGGACACCGACGGTAATGGCGTGGGCGACCTGCCGGGGATCGTCGACAAGTTGGATTACATCGCCAGCCTGGGCGTGGACGCCATCTGGATCTCGCCGTTCTTCAAGTCGCCGATGGCCGACTTCGGTTACGACATCGCCGACTACCGCGACGTGGATCCGCTGTTCGGCAATCTGGGCGATTTCGATCGCCTGCTGGCCAAGGCGCACGGGTTGGGCATCAAGGTGATGATCGACCAGGTGCTGAGCCATTGTTCGGTCGACCACGAGTGGTTCAAGGAAAGCCGCGAGAGCCGCGACAATCCCAAGGCCGACTGGTACGTATGGGCCGACGCCAAGCCCGACGGCAGTCCGCCCAACAACTGGATGTCGCTGTTCGGCGGCGTGGCCTGGCGCTGGGAGCCGCGTCGCGGTCAGTACTACCTGCACAACTTCCTCTCCTCGCAACCAGACCTCAACTTCCACAATGCCGCGGTCCAACAGGCGACGCTGGATAACGTGGAGTTCTGGCTGAAGAAGGGCGTGGACGGCCTGCGCCTGGACGCGATCAACTTCTGTTTCCACGACCGGCAATTGCGCGACAACCCGCCCAAGCCGGTCGAGAAGCGCGTGGGCCGCGGTTTCAGTCCCGACAACCCCTACGCCTTCCAGTACCACTACTACAACAACACGCAACCCGAGAATCTGGTGTTCCTGGAGAAGCTGCGCGCTTTGCTGGACCTCTATCCGCAAGCGGCGAGCCTGGGCGAAATTTCGTCGGAGGATTCGCTCGCCACCATGGGCGAATACGTCAACGACAAGCGCTTGCACATGGGTTACAGCTTCGAACTGCTGACCGACGATTTCACCGCCGCCTACATACGCGCGACGGCCGAAGACCTCGAAGAGAAAATGGCCGATGGCTGGCCATGCTGGGCGATTTCCAACCACGACGTGCAACGCGCGGTCACGCGTTGGGGCGGCACGGACGCGACGGACGCGTTCGCCAAGCAATTGGTGGCGTTGGTGTGCTCGCTGCGCGGCTCGGTTTGTCTGTACCAGGGCGAAGAGCTGGGCCTGGGCGAAGCGGACGTACCTTACGAGGCGTTGCAGGATCCGTACGGCAAGACCTTCTGGCCGACCTTCAAGGGGCGCGACGGCTGCCGCACGCCAATGCCGTGGACTAGTGGCGAGCATGCGGGTTTCACTTCGGGGCAGCCTTGGCTGCCGGTCGCCGAGCCACACCTCGCACTGGCCGTCGAAGTGCAGGAGCGCGACCCGGCGTCCACGCTCAACGCCACCCGTGCTTTCCTGCGCTGGCGCAAGACCATGCCGGCGCTGCAATGGGGCGACATCAGTTTCCTGGACACGTCCGAGCCGGTGCTCGCATTTGTCCGCAGTTTCAATGATCGGCGCTTGCTGGTGGTTTTCAATCTTTCTGCGGACGCGGTGGAATGGCGGCTTCCGGCTGGCATCGACGCGCAGGCCCTCGGTGGCCATGGCTTGGTGGAAGGGCAGCTTGAAGGGGCGCTGTTGCGTTTGCCCGCGCGAGGTACGTTCTACGCTGACGTGCGTTGAGTTCGTCCTTATTGTCGTCATCCCAGCGAAAGCTGGGATCCATCTTGATCTTACTCAGCAAAGCAACGTCAAGATGGATTCCAGCTTTCGCTGGAATGACGGCAACCGAAGGGCCTAGGAGAGTCAGTGATTAGGATGCTGCATTGCAGCGAAATATCTTGCCATGAGAAATGGCACCTTTTGAAGTAGTTCTGCATATATGAAACGCACTTCAGCGCTGCGAATGACAGCCTGAACAGGGTCGCGCATGCCGATATGAAACCGATTTCCAGCTCAGCCTTCGATGACGTTCGCTATCTAGTCGCACCGCTGCGCAGCATGAATACGTATGCAGCATAAGTTGTGCAGGGAGCGCCACGACTACCATTGCCGCACGTATCGGGGGCGGTCTGCGTACCCGGACTTACAGGTCTCCTAATGACGCTGTTTCGGCGTCATGGAGAATCTGGCAAAAATCAAAATACCAACCATGGGAGTGGAGGGGAGATGGTAAAGCTCAAGCGTAATCTGCTGAGCGTGGCCTTGGTGTCTGCGATGACATTGAGCGCCACGGGTGCCTACGCACAATCGACTGAAGTGACCGCAGAACCGACTGCGCAACCGGTCAGCGAGGATGCGGTCGAACTCGACCGGATCACGGTGACCGGCATCCGCGCCGGCATCGAGGGCGCGATCTCGGTCAAGCGTGATTCCACTTCCATCGTCGAGGCGGTGACCGCGGAAGACATCGGCAAGTTGCCCGACGTCAGCATCGCCGAATCCATCGGCCGTCTGCCCGGCCTGGCCGCGCAGCGTGTCGCTGGCCGTGCGCAAGTCATCAGCGTGCGCGGCTTGTCGCCCGACTTCTCCACCACCACGCTCAACGGTCGCGAGATGGTCAGCACCGGCGACAACCGTAGTGTGGAATTCGACCAGTACCCCTCCGAACTCGTCAGCGGCGTGACCGTGTACAAGACCCCTGACGCCGGCCTCATCGGCCAGGGTCTGTCCGGCACCATCGACATGCAGACCGTGCGTCCGCTGAGCTACGACGGATCCGCAGCCATCGTCGGTATTCGCGGCCAGCGCAATTCGTTGGGTTCGGCGGCGAACCAGGATGCGACTGGCGGGCGCTACAACCTCAGCTACATCGACCAGTTCGCCGACAATACCTTCGGTGTTGCGCTGGGTTTCTCCTATTCCAATACGCCCATCCAGGAAAACCAGGTCGGCTTGTACGAACCCTGGCAGGCCATTGGCGACAACTGGCGTCCAGGCGTGCCTGCCGGAACCTTCTATTCCGACGGCATCAAGGCGCTGCGCCGCACCGGCGAGCAAACCCGTACCGGCATGATGGCGACGCTGCAATACCGTCCGTCGAATGCCTGGACCAGCACGTTGGACATGTTCCATTCTTCGGCCGAGCAGGTGGATACCGCCAACCAGCTTGAAGTCCATATCGGCGATTACAACGGCGGCTTTGGCCGCTTGGCCGTCACCAATCCGGCCATCAACGGCAACAACACGTTCACCGGCGGCACCATGGGCAACGTGTACCCGCTGGTGCGCGGCATGTACAACCGTCGCGAAGACGAGATCAATGCGTTCGGATGGAACAACGATTTCACTGTCGGCGAAGCGCGCATCGTCGCCGACATCGGCTGGTCGCGCGCCAAACGCGACGAACTGAATCTGGAGAACAACACCCAGATGTTGCCGGCGCCGCAACTGGACGCCTTGCAACTGCAGATCAGGAACAACGGTTTCTCGCAGTTGAATCCGGGCCGGGACTACTCGGACCCCAATACGCTGTTCCTGACCGGCACGATCTACGGTTCCGGTTACGGCAAGGTGCCGAAAGTCGTCGATGAACTGAAAACCGCCAAGCTGGCCGTTTCGCTGCCGGCGCCGGCCTGGACCAAGGTTTTCTCGGACATCGATTTCGGTCTGAACTATGCCGAGCGCGAAAAGAACAAACGCCAACCCGAAGGCAACATCAATCTTGGTGCCCAAGGCCCCACGACCATCGCGTCGGACCTGCAATTCGATCCGGTCGATCTCGGTTTCGCCGGCGTTGGTTACATTCCCGCCTGGAACGTTCCCGGCGCGGTTGCGCGTTATATGACTTTCGAGCCGAGCGCTACTGCATTTCCGTACCTGGTCGCCAAAGCCTGGGATGTGGAAGAAAAAACCACCACCGCCTACCTGCGGGGCAATATCGATACCGATTGGGGCAATGTCAGCGTGCGTGGTAATGCCGGTGTGCAAATCCAGCGTGTCGATCAATCCTCCGATGCGATCCGGCTGACGGGCGGCGGTGATCCGCAGCCCATCCATCAGGGCAAGACGATCACCGACGTGCTCCCGAGCATGAACCTGGCGTTTGGTTTTGACCACGAACAGACCTTGCGTGTAGCCCTTGCCAGGCAGGTGGCGCGTCCGCGCGTGGACCAGTTGCGCGCCTCGCTCGAAGTGACCGCTTCGGATAACCCGGACCAGAACAATGGCACCGGCCTGCGTAACAGCTTCGCCAGTGGCGGCAACCCCATGCTTGATCCATGGCGCGCCAATGCATTCGATGTTTCCTACGAAAAGTACTTCGGCAGCAAGGCTTACGTGGCGGCGGCGTACTTCTACAAGGACCTGAAGTCGTACATCTACACCCAGACCGATCCGTTCTACGATCTGTCCCAGTACACGGGCGCCTTTGCTCCAATCGACGGCGTCGGGGTCAATCCGATCGGCAGCTACTCCAGGCCGGTAAACGGCGAGGGCGGCACGCTGCAGGGCTTGGAGCTCACCGCTTCGTTGCCGCTGGAGATGGTCACGGACGCGTTGCAAGGTTTCGGCGTGGTCGCCAGCGCCACCTTCAATGACAGCAATATCAAGATCCGCGATCCGGAAAGCGCGTCCAGCGTGGGCAGCGGCGACATCGACCTGCCGGGCCTGTCCAAGCGTATCTACAACCTGACGGTGTACTACGAAAAGAACGGGTTCGAAGCGCGCGTCAACCAGCGCCGTCGTTCGGACTTCATCGGCGAAATCGGCAACTTCAACGGCAACCGTACCTTGCGCTATGTGGTTGGCGAGAACATCACCGATGCGCAGGTCAGCTACACCTTCAGCGACGGATCTGCCCTCAGCGGGTTGTCTTTGCTGATCCAGGCCAGCAACCTGACCAACGAGGCCTACCGGACTTATGCCGGCAGCAAAGACCGTCCCCTGGAATACGTCGAATGGGGCCGGACCTACCTGCTGGGGTTGACCTACAAGTTCTGATCCGGATCTGACGAAAAGAAAAAAGGGCTGCGGGAGACCGCAGCCCTTTTTTGTTGTTCTGGTGCGAACGAGTCGCGCTAAGTTCAAAAAATAGACACCGCCTTCCGGGAATGCGCAGATGCAGCGTCTTAAGCAGGGTTTAACCCTCCTTGGCGCGGAAACCAGCCCGAATCGCAAGGTCCGGAACCTTGCACGCAAGCCAATTTGCTCTGCGCGCAAGGTTCCGAAGGCGGCGCTTGAGCTACTTGCACTGCGCGCGCAAGCAAAAAAGCCTTGCTTGCAAGCTTCTGTGCTTTGCGTGCGAGCCGAAGAACTTCGCGCGCAAAGCAAATAACATCGCAATTGTGTTCGGAAGCTCTGGACGCCGACCGTAATAGGGCCTCCCGCGAAGCGCGGAGCTGCAAGCACGTCTCCGAACACTTTGCGCGCAAGCCAATTTGCTTTGCGCGCAAGGCTAAATGTGCCAAGTTCCGCCTTCGGAGCTTTGCGGACGGAGATAAGAAGCTTGCACTAGCGCTTCTAGGGCCCGACCACGAATCCTTTCGCTTCTGCGTTCGGCCGATATCCGCGCTGGCGAGGGATACCGGCAGCGGGAAGCACCCGTGATGGGTATCGCTGCGCTCAACCCATCCTACGGGGCCTGACAATTCATTCAATCCAACAATTGAGCCACATGGCCTTGACTAAGTAGGGCGGGCATTGCCCGCCCTACGGGCCGCATCGCTTTACGATGAAATCCGTCCTGTCGCATGGTCGTCAGCAGTGGCCTGCCCGTGCCGTAGGAGTGGTGTAGGAGTGGTGTAGGAGCGACGCGAGTCGCGAAACAGTGAAAAACTGAAAGGTTATGAGCTTCGCGACTCGCGTCGCTCCTACACGCGGCGATGCACCTGATTCGCATGTCGCGTAGGGCGGGCACTGCCCGCCGCTTTTTCCGGGATCGCGACGAAAGAGCAGGCCAACCTGCCAACGAGTCACCATACCTGCGCGAGTACGAAAGACCGTCGCCGGAACACATCGAGTGGGACGTAACTTGCCTGTTGGACTTGAGCGACGTCGGATCTGACGGGAAGACAAAAAAAATCATGAAAAGTCACAGTTTTTTTGTTGTCCCGATAAAGCAGAGCGAGCAACCAACGCGGATCGCCCGCACTTTCTAATTAAATAGTCGTATGCGGATTCCGATATATGAGCGCGCCAAATTTCTTGTTTGCAAACTGTGGCTCGCAGCAGACGCGACGCAAATCACAATCTGCACGCCGGCACGGATGATTCTCCATCACAAGCGAAAATTTTGGTGAGTTTCGGAAATGTATCGAGAGTGACCTTCACGATATCCCGTGATTAGAGTTCACGCAGGGGAAAAGCCATTGCGCTCACAAGACCGCAACTGCTTTTAAGGGGACATACCGTTCCGCTTTTCCTTAGGAGTCCGGCAACGAGCCGGCCACCGGCCAATGGCGCATGCGCATTGGCGAAGCGCCAGGGAAGCGGGAATGAACTCAAGTGGTAACGCCTCAATGTCATACGTGCAGCGGACATGCGCACGATTGGGCGAGACTTTTTCTCGGTTCGCATTTCTTTATCCGCGGTCGGGTACGCCAGCAGGTGACCGCGTGACGCGCTACGTCGCGGCAGGGACAGCCAATGCGACGGTCCGGGAAGAAGGAGCAGGTTTGGCGTAGCCGACTATGGACAGAAAAAGCGACATGGATGACGACTCCCTTCTTCCGGCAAGCGATCGCGGCCTTTCGACGCCGATCACCTACATGACCACCCAACGCGCATCCGAGGCACTCCGTGCCGGCGGGTGCTTGCACTGCTTTGACTACAAGAAACGACGCGATCCTTGTCGAAAAGGTTCGTAGCGCCACCCCTATTTTTCGTCCTGAAACCCTTGATTCGCTTGTAATGGAGAGACAGCAATGAACAAGATCTATAGCGTGGTATGGAACCGCACGTTGAATCAGCTGGTGGTCGCCTCCGAACTGGCCACGCCTCACGGCAAGGCGGCCGGCGGGAAGAAGGCTTCGCGGTTAGTGCAGATATCGACGCTCCAGGTTGGTTTGGTGTTGCTGGCGATGGGCGGGATGGGATGGAGCTCGTCGGCGCAGGCGCAGGCGAGCTGCATTCCGGCGCCGTACTACCAATACAGCGGCAGCTCGACCTGCGCGGGTCAGGGGGCCCAAGCGACTGCAGGCGGAACCACTGCTATAGGTTTTAACGCCCTCAGTTCGGGGCTGAATGCCACGACTCTCGGTTACCAAGCCTTTGGCTCAGGCGTCAACTCCATTTACGTGGGTGCGCGCACCAGTGGAATCGGAGCCTCCGGAGAGTCGGCGATTGCTATCGGTACGGATGTCAACGCCGGCGGCGCGGGAGCCATCGCTGTCGGCGTGCAGTCGACAGCAGGTGGACTTAGGGGCGTTGCCGTGGGCTCGCAAGCCAATGCCGCTGTCAGCTATGCGACAGCAATCGGTGGAGGCGGCGTCAACGCAGCAACAGCCACACGGGCCACCGGCGTCGGTTCTACGGCTATCGGTGGCAATGCCACCGGTGGCGCTTTTGCATCGGGCGTCGATGCCGTCGCCATTGGCGGTCAATCCGTCTCGTCGACCCAATACTCGGTGGCTATTGGCCTGAACGCGGCAGCCTCAGGCACAGGCGGTGCAATCGCGATAGGTGGCGGCACCGTCTCAAACAATATCAATTCGATCGCGCTGGGAGTTAGCTCCAGTGCCACCGGAGCTGGCGCCAGTGCGTTGGGCACCGGTTCCCAAGTTTCGGGAGGAAACGCCACCGCGGTCGGTGTCAGTGCTACTGCCAGCAACAACTATGCGTTCGCCAGCGGCTGGGGATCCGTCGCCAGCGGAGCCAACAGCACGGCATTGGGACGTGAGGCTAGCGCGTCCGCAGGGGATGCCATCGCGATAGGACATCTGGCAACGGCAAGCGACGCCGCCACCACCGCCTTAGGCAATAGCGCTCGGGCGCTAGGGAATAGTTCGCTTGCACTCGGCGCGCAAGCGGTCGCGGTCGGGGCCAGCACGGTTGCGGTTGGCCAAGGTTCCGGTGCGGGCTCGACGGTCGCCAATACGGGTTCGGTCGCAGTGGGTGTTGCCACTGGATCATTAGTCACCGGCGCGCAGAACACCGCCATAGGCGGAGGCATTGCTAGCGTGCAGCGCGGCGCAGGTTCGGGCGTCACAGGAACGCGCAACGTCGCGCTCGGCGTGGGCGACGGTACGGTCGCCTACGATGCCACCTTGGACGCAGCGGCAGGTAGCCTGGTCAGCGGCGACGACAATATCGCCATCGGCACCAACGCGGGCATCGGCGTCACGGCCGACGCAACGACGTCGATCGGCGTGAACGCGAATGCCAGTGTGGGCAACGCGATCGCCATCGGTACCCTGGCGAGGGCTTCCGCACTGGATGCTGTCGCGCAAGGCAGCAGCGCCAACGCAGGCGGCCGGAACGCCATCGCCATCGGCTTCCAGTCGGTCGCGTCCGCGATCAACTCCATCAATCTTGGCGCACGCACGTTGGTTGGATCGGGTGCGCTGGGGGCGGGCTCTATCGCTATTGGTACCGATGTGACGGCTTCACAGGATCGCGCGGTCGCAGTGGGAATCGTAAGCCAGGCAACAGGCCTAGATGCGGTGGCCGTCGGAACCCGGGCTAATGCGGCTGCCGACAACGCCACTGCGCTCGGCTCGGGCGGGACCACCGCCGCGACCGCCGTGCGCGCCACCGGCGTCGGTTCGGTCGCCATCGGCGGTAATGCCACGCTAGGTGCGCTTGCATCGGGCGCCAACGCCATCGCCATTGGTGGTGAATCCGTCGCCAATGCCGCTGACGCCGTCGCCATCGGTCACGGCTCCACGGCCACTGGCGGCAGAGCCGTGGCGATCGGCGCGGGCAACTTCGCTAGTGGTAACGGCGCGGTCGCCATCGGTGATCCGAATACCGCGACCGGCAACGGTGCGGTGGCGCAGGGTCTGGACAACACGGCTACCGGCAACGGTTCGGTAGCGATGGGCAACACCAATATGGTCGGCGGCGGTGGTCAGGCGGTGGGCACTGCAGGCACCGCGGCGCAGGGCGCTGTGGGTATCGGCTTCCAGAATCAGGTGGTCGGGCAGGGCAGCGTCGCCATCGGTAATGTCAGCAGGGCACTGGGAGCAGGTGCGGTCGCATTTGGCGACGCTGCGGTGGCCAACAATGCACGCGATGTGGCGCTGGGTTCGGGTTCTGTTACGGCCGCAGCGGTGGGTACGTCCAGCGTCGTGATCGGCGGTACTACCTACAACTTCGCCGGTACCGGGCCAACTTCCACGGTGAGCGTGGGCGGCGGCATTGGCACTGAGCGCACCATCACCAACGTGGCCGCTGGCCGAATCAGCTCAACGTCGACTGACGCGATCAACGGCTCGCAACTGTATGCGACCAACCAGGCGATCTCGGCCATCGCGGCGAGCACACCCGTTCACTACTTCAGCGTGAACGACGGGGGCACAGTCGGGGCGAACTACACCAATAACGGCGCGTCGGGGCCTTTCGCCATTGCGATTGGGCGTAATGCCACCGCGACAGGGTCTTATGGCACCGCAGTGGGCGAGGCCGCGAGGGCCATCGGCGATTGGGCGACCGCTTATGGCAATGGCGCTAATGCGGCTACCACCACAGCCACTGCCCTTGGCGCAAGCACAAACGCCACGGCCAACTTCGCATTGGGAGCGGGTTTTCAGGCCACTGCAAGCGGATTAGCGTCCACGGGCATGGGCTTGCACGCCAACGCGGCGGGTGAGAGTGCTATCGCGATTGGTACGGACTCCGCAGCCGCGGGGACCTACGGCATTGCGATCGGGCGCAATGCCAGTGCGACAGGATCTCGTGGGACCGCGGTCGGCGAGGGCGCGAAAGCCATCGGCGATTGGGCTACCGCTTATGGCAATGGCGCTAATGCGAGCGTCACCACGGCTACCGCCATCGGCGGAGGCACAAGCGCTACCGCCACGTTCGCATTCGGCGCGGGTTATCAGGCTACCGCAGGCGGAGTAGCGTCCACGGCTCTGGGTCTGCACGCCAACGCGAGCGCCGACAACGCGATTGCGGTGGGCAATACCGCGGTCGCCAATTCCGCCGATGCTGTCGCGATCGGCGCCAACTCTACTGCCACCGGCGGCAGGGCTGTGGCGATCGGCGCCGGCAACTTCGCCAGCGGTAATGGCGCGGTCGCGATCGGCGATCCCAACACCGCCACCGGTAATGGTGCGGTGGCGCAGGGCTTGGATAACACGGCGACCGGTAACGGTTCGGTGGCGATGGGCAACACCAATATGGTTGGCGGCGGTGGTCAGGCGGTTGGTGTCGCCGGCACGGCCGCGCAGGGTGCGGTCGGCATTGGCTTCCAGAACACCGTGGTCGGACAGGGCAGTGTGGCGATCGGCAATACCAGCCGTGCGCTGGCGGCAGGTGCGGTTGCGTTCGGCGACACCGCGGTGGCTAACAACGCACGCGATGTGGCGTTGGGTTCTGCTTCGACCACGGCTGCTGTCGTCAACACTGCCGGGACCACCATTGATGGGACGGCCTACACGTTTGCCGGCACCGACGCGGCCAGCACGGTCAGTGTGGGCTCCGGCGCAGCAGTCAACGGCGTGCGCACCGTCA
Organism: Pseudoxanthomonas sp. P4_B2; assembly: GCF_056402315.1. Classification (NCBI taxonomy): domain Bacteria; kingdom Pseudomonadati; phylum Pseudomonadota; class Gammaproteobacteria; order Lysobacterales; family Lysobacteraceae; genus Pseudoxanthomonas; species Pseudoxanthomonas sp. P4_B2. Next base: position 2,600 of record NZ_JBFUHQ010000003.1, on the reverse strand, counting down.
CTAATGTCGCGGCCGGTCGGATCTCCGGCACCTCGACCGATGCGATCAACGGTTCGCAGCTGTTCGCGACTAACCAGTCAATTGAGAACCTCAGCAACGAGGTCGACGCGAACGCCATCCATTACTTCAGCGTCAACGACAATGGCGTGGTCGGCGGCAATTACAACAATGATGGTGCGACAGGGTTGAATTCGATCGCGGTGGGGACGGGTGCCGTGTCGAACGCCAACAATAGCGTCGCGATCGGCAATGGCGCTTTCAATGAAATCCTCAATGCCACCTCTGATCAGGTTGCGATTGGCGCTTTGGCGCATAGCAATGGAACCGGTTCGACAGCCGTCGGGTCGAACGCTTCCGCGCTTTTTGCGGGAGCGGTCGCACTCGGGCAATCGTCATCGGCGGGCAGCGGCTTCACCGTTGCCATAGGAGGCGGGCCGGCGGGAGGTGCCAGCGCAGCAAGTGGTGGAGCCATCGCCATCGGTGGTGGTGGCGGAGGCGGGCTCGGCACTCCGGCCTTAGCGAGTGGATTTCGATCCATTGCGATCGGGCAGAACACGGTTGCCGGCTTCGCGACCTCGATTGCCCTGGGGTACAGGGCTACGCCCGGCAGTGCCGCCTCGGTTGCTATCGGCGATACCGCCACCACCGGCGCGACTGGCCGGAACGTCGCCATCGGCAATCTGAGCACGGCCAATGCCGGCACTGGTGGCGGCGGTGCAGTGGCGATCGGACGGTCCAACACCGCCTTCGGCGACGGCGCGGTGGCGATCGGCGATCCCAGCTACGCCAGCGGCACCGGCGCCTTCACCGGCGGTGCGAACAACATCGCCAACAGCGACGGCACGGCGACGGCGACCGCCGCTAACCAAGCCAACGGTGCGGTGGCGATCGGTAACAGCAATCTGGCGATCGGGCAGGGCAGCGTGGCATTGGGCAACGACTCCACCGCGGGCGCTGCTGGTATCGCAGGCAACGTCGCGATAGGCGACGGCGCCACGGCCGCGACGAGCGCGGGCGATGTGGCGTTGGGCTCGGGTTCGGTGACTGCTGCGGCAGTGGGAACCAGCAGCGCAACCGTCAACGGCGTCACCTATTCGGGCTTCCAGGGCACCGGACCGACCTCGACGGTCAGTGTTGGCGGGGTGGGTACCGAGCGCACTCTCACCAACGTGGCAGCGGGCCGGATCACCAATACCTCCACCGATGCGATCAACGGTTCGCAGCTGTATTCGGTGGCCGATACCTTGAGCGGCGAGATTGCCGCATCCGAGACCCACTACTACAGCGTCAACGACAACGGCGTGCAGGGCGGCAACTACAACAACGACGGCGCGAGCGGGGTCAACGCGCTTGCCGCAGGTGTTGGGGCAGTGGCCAGCCAAAACAACGCCACCGCTATCGGTGCAGGCGCGGTAGCGGGCACCAGCGTAGGCGATGTGGCGTTGGGCTCGGGTTCGGTGACGGCTGCGGCAGTGGCGACTACCGGCACGACCATCAACGGCGTGGCGTACAGCTTCCAAGGCACGGCACCGACCAGCGTGGTCAGCGTGGGCAGCGTCGGTGCCGAACGGCAAATCACCAACGTGGCCGCCGGCCAGGTGACCAATACCTCGACCGATGCGATCAACGGTTCGCAGCTGTTCGCGACCAACCAGGCGGTCGAAGCGATCGGCGACGTCGCCAACGCCGGCTGGAATATCACCGACGGCACCAACACCGGCAACATCGCGCCGAATGAAACGTTGACGATGGCAGCGGGCAGCAACGCCACAGTGGCCTATGACGACACCACCGGCACGATGACCGTGGGCGTGGTGGCCAACCCCAACTTCACCAGCGTTACCGTTGGCGACACCCTGATCACCGACGGCAGCGTGAGCTTCATCAGCGGCGGTCCCAGCATCACCAACATCGGCATCGATGCTGGCAATACCACCATCACCAACGTGGCTCCCGCGGTCAATGGTGGAGATGCAGTCAATCTGGATCAGGTGACCAACCTGGTGGACGGTGTGGCGACGCATTACTACAGCGTCAACGACAACGGCGTGCAGGGCGGCAACTACAACAATGACGGCGCGAGCGGCGTCAACGCGCTTGCCGCAGGCGTCGGAGCAGTGGCCAGCCAGAACAACGCCACGGCGATCGGTGCAGGTGCGGTAGCGGGCACCAGCGTCGGCGATGTGGCGCTGGGTTCGGGTTCGGTAACGGCAGCGGCGGTAGCGACTACCGGCACGACGATCAACGGCGTGGCGTACAGCTTCCAAGGCACCGGACCGACCAGCGTGGTCAGCGTGGGTAGCGTCGGTGCCGAACGGCAAATCACCAACGTGGCAGCCGGCCAGGTCACCAATACCTCGACCGACGCGATCAACGGTTCGCAGCTGTTCGCGACCAACCAGGCGGTCGAAGCCATCGGTGACGTCGCCAACGCCGGCTGGAATATCACCGACGGCACCACCACCGGCAACATCGCGCCGAATGAAACGTTGACGATGGCAGCGGGCAGCAACGCCACAGTGGCCTATGACGACACCACCGGCACCATGACCGTGGGCGTGGTGGCCAACCCCAACTTCACCAGCGTCACCGTGGGCGAC
>NZ_JBFUHQ010000002.1:137500-948018 GCF_056402315.1 Pseudoxanthomonas sp. P4_B2 | reverse complement strand
CCCCCCCCCCCCCCCCCCCCCCCCCCCCCCCCCCCCACCACTGCGCTCCCGCCACTCCGGGTTTCAGTCGCCGCGTGCTTCTTCCGCCAGGCGCTTGGCTTCCTGCTCTTTGGCTTCGCGCGCGGTGCGGTCGTTCTCGCGCATTTCGTACCACATGCCGTTGAGGATGGCGAAACTCGCCGCCAGACTCACGCCGAGTATCCAGGAGAAATACCACATGGTTCACCTCAATAAGAGTTGTGGTTCTGTTCCAGGCTTTCCGGGCTGACCTTGCCGCGCAATACGCGGTACACCCAGCTGGTGTAGAGGAGGATCAGGGGCAGGAACAGGCAGGTCACCACCAGCATGACGAACAAGGTCATGTGGCTGGAGGACGAATCCCACAGGGTCAGGCTGGAAGACGGGTGGGTGGAGGACGGCAGCAGGAACGGGAACACCGCCACTCCTTCGGTGAGAATGATGCTGGCGATGGCCAATGCCGAAGCCAGGAACGCCGATCCGCCGCGTCCTGCGCGCAGCAGCAGCGCGCTCAGCAGCGCGCCCAGCACGCCCAGCGCCGGGAAGATCCAGGTCCAGGGCATAGCCTGGTAGTTGGCCATCCAACCGCCGGTTGCGGACGTGACCTGCTTGAACAACGGGTTCGATGCGGCCGCGGTATCGGTGACTCCTACGATCGCATGGCCTGTTATCCCAAAGGCCACCCAGATCCCGGCCAGCACGAACAGCACCGCCGTCGCCAACGCCGCCAATGAACCATAGCGCCGCGCGCGCAACGCCACCGGCCCATCGGTCTTGATCGTCAGCATCGCCGCGCCATGCGCCACCAGCATGCTCACGCTGACCAGACCGCACAGCACCGCGAACGGCGAAAGCAGCGCGAAGAATCCACCGGTGTAGTAGATGCGCAAGGTGTCGTCGAAATGGAAAGGTACGCCCAACAGTACGTTACCCATGGCCACGCCGAACACCAGTGCCGGCACGAACCCGCCGATGAATAACCCCCAGTCCCATACCGCGCGCCAGCGTTTGTCTTCCACTTTGCTGCGAAACTTGAAACCGACCGGTCGCAATATCAGCGCGAACAGGATCAGGAACATCGCCAGATAGAAGCCTGAGAAACTGACCGCATACAGCGCCGGGAAGGCAGCGAAAATCGCCGCGCCGCCTACGATCAGCCATACCTGGTTACCTTCCCACACCGGGCCGATCACGTTCAACACCAAACGCCGTTCGGCGTCGGTGCGCGCCACGGCGGGCAATAACGTACCCACGCCCAGGTCGAAGCCGTCCATTACCGCGAAACCGATCAGCAGAATGCCCAGTAGCAGCCACCAGATCAGGCGCAGGGTTTCGTAGTCGAGGGGAATCGTGTCCATGTCGTTCTCCTGTCAGGCCGCAGTCGAGGAAGCGGCCGCCAGCGGCGTGCCTTCGTGGTTGGGGCGCCGCTCGCCGCCGGGCATGTCGTCCGGTCCCTTCAAGATCACCTTGCGCAACAGGTACACGTCGACCACCGCCAGCGAGGTGTAGATGACCACGAAGCCGGTCAGCGAAATGATCACTTGGTGCAGCTTCAGGCCGGAGGCGGCGAGGAACGTCGGCAGCACACCGTCGATGATCCACGGCTGTCGTCCGTATTCGGCGATCAGCCAGCCCGCCTCAATGGCCAACCAGGGCAGCGGCAGGCTATATAGCGCCAATTTCAGGAACCAGCGGTATCTGTCCAGCTTCCGCACTGTCGCCAACCAGAATGCCAGTGCGAAGAAGGCGATGAAGTAGAAACCCACGCCGGCCATCAAGCGGAAGCTCCAGAACAGCGGCGCCACCCGTGGAATGGTGTCGATAGCGGCTTTGTCGATTTCCTGCTCGGTAGCGTTGCCGATGTCCTCACGGTAGCGTTTCAGCAACAGCGCGTAGCCCATGTCCTGCCAATGCAAATCGAACATGGCCTTCGCATGCATATCGCTGCGGTCGGCGCGCAGCTGCTGCAGAGCTGCGTAGGCGACCTGACCGTTGCGGATGCGCTCCTCGGCGCGCTCGACCAGCTCGTCGATGCCGGGGATCTCGGTATTGAACGAGCGCGTGCCGATCAGACCCATCACCCAGGGGATATGCACTACGTATTCGTTGGTGCGTGTTTCCTGGTTGGGGATGGCGAAGGCGTTGAAACCGGCCGGAGCCGGTTCGGTCTCCCACATCGCCTCGATCGCCGCCAGTTTCATCTTCTGGTTTTCGCCGGTGACGTAGCCGCTCTCGTCGCCCAGCACCACCACCGACAACGACGCCGCCAATCCGAAGCTCGCAGCCACTGCCATCGAGCGCTTGGCGAGATCCACGTGCCGGCCACGCAGCAGGTAGAACGCGCTGATCGCCATCACGAACACCGCACCCAGCACATAGCCCGCGCTGACCGTATGCACGAACTTGGCCTGCGCCACCGGATTGAACATCACCGCCATGAAGTCGGTGATTTCCATGCGCATGGTGGCAGGATTGAATTTCGCGCCGACCGGATATTGCATCCAGCCGTTGGCGATCAGTATCCACAACGCCGAGAAATTGGTGCCCAGCGCAACCAGCCAGGTCACCATCAGATGCTTGACCTTAGACAACTTGTCCCAGCCGAAGAAGAACAAGCCAACGAAAGTGGCTTCCAGGAAGAACGCCATCAGCCCTTCGATGGCCAGCGGCGCGCCGAAGATGTCGCCGACGTACTGGCTGTAGTAAGACCAGTTCATGCCGAACTGGAACTCCATGACGATGCCGGTGGCCACGCCCATGGCGAAGTTGATGCCGAACAGCGTGCCCCAGAACAGCGTCATCCGCCGCCAGATGTCGCGCCCGGTCATCACGTAGACGCTCTCCATGATCGCGATCATGAAGGACAGGCCCAGAGTCAGCGGCACGAACAGGAAGTGGTACATCGCGGTCAGCGCGAACTGCAGGCGCGACAACTCGACTACGGTCATGTCCGGCATGGCGCGGCTTACCCGGTGAAGATGCCGGCATTCTGCGCTCCTTCTTCGCCTGCCGCATTGATCTGGATCAACGTCCGCCTTCGGCGCATAGCTACAATGCGATCACCGGTACTTTCCACCCGGAACCCACGGTTCGCCTTGATCACCGCCCACTCCCCCTCGACGCCGACCGCATGGAAGCCGTAGCAACGGCGGAAACGGAAGCCGTCGCGCTGCGCCGGGGAAAGATCCGGCGCCTGGATGGGTTGGGCCGGGCCTACAAAGGCCGTCTGCGCATCGCCGGCGCCTGCAGTGCGCTCGCGGGCTGGATGCTGATTCCGCAGGCGGCCGCCATTGCCTGGGCGGTACAGCAAGTACTGGTGGAGCATGCGAGCCCCCGCGACTCGATGGCCGCATTGTGCGCGCTGTTGATTGTGGGATTGCTGCGCGCCGCGCTGGCCTGGATATCGCGCAGGCAAGCCGATGAGGCCGTGGAAGCCATACGCGCCGATCTCCGTAATGGGCTGATCCGGCGCCTGCTGGCGGCTGGGCCGCTATGGCTGCGTCAACGCCGCAGCGGCGAACTCGCCGAATTGATGGGCACGCATGCCGATGCGATGGAAGGCTATTTCGGCGGCTATCTGTTGGCGCGCGCGGAAGTGATCGCGGTACCGCTGGCCTTATTGATTGCGGTGTTCTGCGTGGATCGCGTGGTCGGCGCGATCCTGCTAGTGACTTTTCCGCTGATTCCCTTGTTCATGATGCTGGTCGGCTGGGGTGCGGAAGCGGCCAGCCGACAGCAGCTCAAGGCACTGGCGCGCATGGGCGGCTATTTCGCCGATCGCTTGCGCGGGTTGGGAGTGATCCGGCTGTACGGACGCGGCGACGTCGAATTGGCGGGCATACGCGATGCGGCTGAAGGAGTTCGGGTGCGCAGCCTCAAAGTGCTGCGAATTGCTTTCCTGTCTTCGGCCGTCCTGGAGTTCTTCGCTTCGTTGAGCGTGGCGATGGTGGCGGTCTACTTGGGCCTGAGCTATCTGGGCATGCTGGACCTTCGCGACGTACGCTTGAGTCTGGGCATGGGCGTGTTCTGCCTGTTGCTGGCGCCGGAGTATTACGCGCCGTTGCGGCGTCTGGCGATGCATTACCACGACCGCGCGAATGCGTTGGCCGCACTCGATGAAATGGAAAGCGCTTTGGAAGACACCGCACGTGCCGCAGATGCCGCGCACGTGGGAGCGGCGTCCCGCCGCGAGCTCTTGCCCTCCCCCACAATCCTGGAAGAACGGTCACAAGCAAGCACAGAAGCAGAAGCTCACGGCGGGACGCCGCTCCCACAAGGTCGGCTTGCGTCTCAGCCGGTTATTGCTGCGACCGCGAGGCTTGAAGTCCGAGATCTCAGCCTGCGGCCGCTCGGCGCGGCAGGTAACGTGCTGACAGGCATCACCTTTGACTTGAACGTCGACGGCCGCCTTGCGCTGGCCGGCCCAAGCGGCTGCGGGAAAAGCACGCTGCTCGATGCATTGGTCGGCTGGCTCCCTCCCACCGGCGGCAGCGTGTCGATCCGCGAAGCCACACGCATCGGCTACGCCTCGCAGCGTCCCTACCTTTTCCACGGCAGCATCGCCGACAACCTGCGCATCGCCAAGCCGCAAGCCAGCGATGCCGAGCTGCACGCCGCCGCCGAAGCCGCGCAAGTGCTCCGCTTCGCGCACAAGCTTCCGCAGGGACTGGACACGATGATCGGCGAACGCGGCTTCGGTCTGTCCGGCGGCGAAGCCCGACGCATTGCCTTGGCCCGTGTGTTTCTGCGCGACCCGCAGCTGTTGCTACTGGACGAGCCCACTGCATTCCTCGATTCCGAAACCGAAACCGCACTGCTTGCCGCACTGGCGGAGTTCGCGCGCGGGCGCACCCTGGTGCTAGCGACGCACAGTTCCGCGGCCATGCGCATGGCCGGACAAGTCCTGTGGCTGCCGGGCGGCGTGATCTCTCCAGCGGAGGGCGCTGCATGAACGTGTTCCGCCTGCACGCGCGATCCATCGCGTTGACGATCTTCCTGCTGTTGCTCACGCTGCTGGCGGGAACCGCCTTGCTGGGGCTAGCCGGGCACTTCCTGACCGCTGCTGCGCTGGCGGGCGCAACGGCAATGGGATTCAATTTCTTCGGTCCGTCTGCGGGTATCCGTGCGCTGACTTTCATCCGCATCCTGTCGCGATACGCCGAAAAACTCGTCGGCCACGACGTGACCCTGCGGCTGGCGCGCGACCTGCGCGTGGACTTCTTCCGCCGCGTGTTGCCACTGGCTCCGCTGGGACTGGGAAGGCATCGTGTGGGCGATCTGTTGGCGCGACTGGTGGCGGACATCGAAAGCGTGGATGGCTTGCTGGTGCGCGCCCTCGGCCCCTTGCTCGCGCTGGCGGGATTGGGATTGGTCGCCGTCATCGCGGCGGGGTTCGTGCTACCTGCGGCCGGAGCGCTACTCACCCTGATTCTGCTGGCGTTGGGCGTCGGCGTTCCCTACCTCATCACCCGCAGCGCAAACCACGTTGAAACTGCCAGAGCGCAAGCACGCGCGGACTTGCGCACCGCGGTACTGGAAGGGCTGGAAGGCGCGACCGATCTGGCTGCGCTGGAAGCGACCGAATCTTGGATCGAGCATATCGATGCAGCCACCGCGGAAGCCGCGCGCTGCGAGCGCGAGCGCAAGACGCGCCTGTCGCTGGGCACTGCGCTGCATGCGGCTGTGGTGGCCATCTCGCTGCCGATCATGCTGTGGTTGTTGCTGGACGCGGCGTACAACGGCCGCCTGTCTCCCGCTGCGGCGGGTGGACTGTTCTTCATTACCGTCGCCGTCTACGAAGCATGCGCAGGCGCGAACCTGGCCTGGCAATCGCTGCAGGCCGCGCGCGCTTCGCAGCAGCGGCTCCGGCAGGTTGCCACGCAGGCGCCGCTGGTGGCCGACCCCGCGATGGCCCACTCTGTTCCTAAGCATGCGGACCTGGAATTCCGGAACGTCTGTTTCCACTGGCCGAATGAGGCGCGCGATGTATTGCGGGAAGCGACCCTGCGTATCGCCCCCGGGCAACGCATCGCGCTGTACGGCGACAGCGGCGCCGGCAAGAGTTCGCTGTTGGCGCTGGCGCTGCGCCTGTGCGATCCGCAAAGCGGATCGGTGCGTTATGGCGGCACCGATCTGCGCCAATTCAAGCAAGCCGACTGGCATTCGCAGATCGCGTGGTTGCCGCAGGAAGCGCCCGTGTTCGCCGGCAGCGTGCGCGACAACCTGCGCATGGGCGCGCCCGAAGCGGACGATGCGCGCCTGTGGAACGCGTTGTCGCAAGTGAAGATGGAAGGCGCGATCAGCGCGTTAGCGGAGGGGCTCGATGCGTGGATCGGCGAGAACGGCGCCACACTTTCGGTGGGTCAATCGCGCCGCATCGCCCTTGCGCGCGCGTTGCTGCGCGACACGCCGTTATTGTTGCTGGACGAGCCGACCGAAGGCCTGGATGCCGACACCGCCAACGAACTGCTGCTGGACCTGGCCGCGGCCAGCGGATCGTGCAGTGTGCTGATGGTCAGTCATGACGAATTGCCGGAAGGCGTGGTGCATGCGCGGTATCGGTTGATCGATGGAAAGTTGATGGCCGACTAATTCCCTTCTCCCCTCGGGAGAAGGTGCCCGGAGGGCGGATGAGGGAGGGAGAACTCAGCTTGAACTACAACTTCCCGTGAGCCTGAATTCGCATTCCCTCATCCGTCGCTTCGCGCCACCTTCTCCCGGAGGGAGAAGGAAAAATGATCAGGCCCGCGCTTCCGCCAACGCTCGCAACCGCTCCGAATCCAGCAACTCGATGTGATGCGGATCGCTGGCCGCGATCATCCCGTCCTGGCGCAGCTTGGTGAAACTGCGGCTCACCGTTTCCACGGTCAGCCCCAAGTAGTCGGCGATATCGGCGCGCGTCATCGGCAGCACCAACTGGTTGCCGCCGATGCCCTGGCGCTGCCGGCGCGCGGCCATGTCCAGCAGGAAACCGGCCAGACGCTCCAGCGGCGTCATTCGCGCCAACGCCATCAGGTTGTTGCGGGTCGCATCGAGTTCGACGCAAGCGCGTTCCAACAATTCGTGCTCCAGCCCGGGATGGCGTTCGCACAATTCGCGCATGTCGGCCTGGGCGATGGAACAGAGCACGCTATCGCTGATTGCCTCGATCGAGTGCCGGTAGTGGGAAGCGCCGCTGAAACCGATGAAATCGCCCGGCATCAGGAAGCCGGCCACCAGCCGACGGCCGTCCGGCAACACTCGGATGCGGCGCAGGGCCCCGGAGGTGACGGTAAAGACATAGCGCCGCACATCGCCTTCGCGGGCCAGCATCTGTCCGGCCTCAAGGCGGACATCGCCGGCCATCGCGTCCAGCGCATCGGTTTGCACGGCCGAAAGCGCATCGCAAACCGCCAGATGGCGCACCAGGCAGCCGCTGCAGGCGTGCGTCCCGACGCGACGCGACGGCGCTGCGACCCGGATCTGGCCGGGAACATCCTTGCCTCTGGGGCTGCGCAGGACGGGCGTACTCATGTCAGCAGTGGGGTTTCCCGTGCATACGGCAATGATACTCCTCACCCTTTCTGAACGAGCCGGCGCAGCAGCGCGAGCATTCGTGGCCGGGATCGGTTACAGTGCGCCCCGTTTGCAAGCGGCCGTCCGTTTCCCTTCGGGATCGCCGGCGCCTCAGGTCTCGTAAGCTGACCGATGCGCCCGCCCCCACTCCGACGCCATTCGCCTTGCAGATACGGCCCCGCCGCTTTGGCGCCGGCCGCCTACATTTCTCGCAGCGCGGTTCATCGGGAACGCTTCGGGTAATACCTCGATCTCTTCTGGTCTGTTGCCGTCCGCACTTTGCGTGGGCGACTGCGGCCGTTGCGGTCGGAATACTGGAGCTTCATCGAATGTCTTTTGAAAACCTCGGGCTTTCGCCCTTCCTGCTGCGTGCCCTGAAAGAACAGGGTTACGACACCCCCACCCCTATCCAGACCCAGGCCATTCCGCTGGCCCTGGCCGGTCACGACCTGATGGCCGGCGCGCAGACCGGCACCGGCAAGACCGCCGCTTTCGGCCTGCCGCTGTTGCAGCACTTGGGCACCTCGCCGCAGGCCGTCAACGGCCAGCGCAAGCCGCGCGCGTTGATCCTGGCCCCGACCCGCGAGCTGGCCGTGCAGGTGCACGACAGCCTGCGCGATTACAGCAAATACCTGCGCATCCCCAGCACCACCATCTACGGCGGCGCCGGCATGGGCCCGCAGCAGGACGCGCTGCGCCGTGGCGTGGACCTGATCGTGGCGACCCCGGGCCGCCTGATCGACCACATGGACCGCCGCAACGTGGACCTGTCGGGCATCGAGATCCTGGTCCTGGACGAAGCCGACCGCATGCTCGACATGGGCTTCCTGCCAGCGATCAAGCGCATCCTCACCAAGCTGCCCAAGCAAAACCGGCAGACGCTGCTGTTCTCGGCGACCTTCGTCGACAGCATCAAGCAGCTGGCGATGGAGTTCATGCACGAGCCGAAGCAGATCCAGGTCACCCCCAGCAACACCGTGGCCGAGACCATCAGCCACCGCGTGCATCCGGTCGACGGCACCCGTAAGCGCGAGCTGCTGCTGCACATCCTGGCTGCCGATTCGCGCAAGCAGACCCTGGTGTTCGGCCGCACCAAGCACGGCTGCGACAAGCTGACCAAGTACCTGGAGCAGTCCGGCATCAAGGCCGCGGCGATCCATGGCAACAAGAGCCAGGGCGCCCGCATCCGCGCGTTGAAGGACTTCAAGGCCGGCCGCATCAACGTACTGGTGGCCACCGATATCGCCGCGCGCGGCATCGACATCGACCAGCTGCCGACCGTGATCAACTTCGACCTGCCGATGGTCGCCGAAGATTACGTGCACCGTATCGGCCGCACCGGCCGCAACGGTTCGCAGGGCGAGGCGATCTCGCTGGTGGCGCAGGATGAAGCCAAGTTGCTGCGTGCGATCACCCGCATGCTCAAGCGCGACGTGGAAATACGCGATGTGCCGGGCTTCGAGCCGATGCGTCCGATCCGCTGGGGCAACGACAACCCGCCCAACGAGCGTCCGGGCGGCAACAACGCCCCGCGTCGGGCCAACACCGCGCGTCGTCCGCATTCGGATGCGCCGCGTCACGCGCATGCTGGTCCGAAGCAGCGCACTGCTGGCAATCCGGGTGGTGGACAGCGCGATGGTGCGCGTAGTCCGAACCCTTACCGCCAGGGTGCGCGTCCGGCGCGTTGATTGGCCGATAGTAGTCGCATGGAAAGCCGGCCTTCGGGTCGGCTTTTTTGTGTCGCCATACGCGAAGTCGCTGATGGCAACCCAAATAGGAACGTCATCCCGGCGAATGCCGGGATCCAACTATCGGCGAGAAGGCGTTCCTGCGTTCGGATAGCGGCGGGCGAGCTTGGATCCCGGCATTCGCCGGGATGACAACCTTTGAAATTTATCGCCGACGGTTTGTACTGCTGACGCTTTGGCTTATCGCCGACGGCTAGCCTTCGCTGCCCCATCCTCCACCCCTACAATGCCACCCATGGACATCTTCAAAATCTTCACCCTGGAAGCCGCGCACCGGCTGCCCAACGTACCGCCCGGCCACAAATGCGCGCGTCTGCACGGACATTCGTTCCGCATAGAAGTGCGCGTGGCGGGTGAGCCGGGGCCGGAAACGGGCTGGGTGATGGACTTCGGCGACATCAAGGCCGCGTTCCAGCCGCTGTACGACCAGCTGGATCATCATTACCTCAACGACATCGAAGGCCTGGACAACCCGACCAGCGAACGGCTGGCGATCTGGGTCTGGGAGCGTCTCAAGCCCGCATTGCCCGCGCTAAGCGAGATCGTGGTCCACGAGACCTGCACCTCGGGCTGCCGCTACCGCGGCTAAGGGATCGTAGGGGGCCGTGGGAGCGGCGTCCCGCCGCGAGCTTTCCCTTCCAGGCAATCACGCGTTGCGACCTACGCTAGGTAAGAGCTCGCTGCGGGACGCCGCTCCCACAGCAACAGGCTTCAAGCACTTGATTTTAAACGGGCGCTGACCGTTCGTCGGCTGACCATACGCCTGTTGTTGCATTGCAACAAAGACTTGCGTATGTTGCACCGCAACAAGCCGGTAAAACCCCTTTCAGGAGACATCACCATGTCCGCACAGATCAACGAACAGTTCACCACCTTCACCCACCAGTTCGCCGCTGCCGCTGCGCGCGCCAACCGTCTGGCCCTGGAAAATGCCGAGACCGTGTTCGGCGTGCAGCTGAAGACCTTCGAAAAGAACGTCGAAGCCACCACCGCGTTCTTCGGCGAACTGTCGGAAATCCGCGACGTCGAAGCCTACAAGACCGTGTGGCCGAAGGGCCTGCAGATCGCCAAGGAAAACGCCGAGCGCTTCGCCGCTGCTGGCCAGGAAGTGATCGGCCTGACCTTGAAGACCAATGAAGCCCTCGGCCAGCTGGCCAAGAGCCAGTTCGAAGCCGCCAGCGAAACCGCCCAGGCGACCGTGGCCAAGGCGACCAAGGCCGCCAAGGGTAAGTAAGTAGTTCGCCAAGCAGTTCGAAACACCTCGTCGTTTTATTGCGCGGCCCCCCTCCCTCCGCGCAACCGACCCGGCAGCCCCCACGCTGCCGGGTTTTTTATTGCCCTGGTTTCAGCAATCGCGAGAGCGCTCGGGCATCCGGCGAAGGGCTGTAGGGAAGCCGCCCCCAACACGGCGAGTGCAGGCGTAGTTTGAGCATTTCGAAATTCTCGTCCTGCCGCGCCATCTCGGGATCCACGTGGTTGGCGATCCAGCCCACCAACTCGCAACCGTCGTCCGCGATCGCACGCGCCGTCAGTCGCGCATGATTGAGACAGCCAAGGCGCATGCCCACCACCATCACCACCGGCAGGCGTAAGCTGCGCGCCACGTCGACCTGATCCAGCGTGGCAGACAACGGCGCCGACCAACCTCCGACACCCTCCACCACCACTGCATCGGCCAGGGCTTGCAAGCGTTCGAATGCGGAAACGATCTTCCCCAATTCGATTTCCACCCCGGCCTCGCGCGCGGCGATTTCCGGCGCCAGCGGCGAAGGCAACGCATAGGGATTGAGGTCGGCGTAGTCCGGGCGCGGATCGCTGGCTTCCAGCAACGCCAATGCATCCTCGTTGTGCCAGCCGGTATCTGTCCACACGCAACCGCTGGCCACCGGCTTCATGCCGACCGCACGCAGCCCGCTCGATCGCAAGGTGTGCAGCAACGCGGTAGACGCGATGGTCTTGCCTATGCCGGTGTCGGTTCCGGTGACGTAGAAATGCTTCATCTGGGAAATCGTGGCCGTTGCTCGCGTCGAATCCCGTTTACTTTTGCATGATTTAGGTTACGCATGTGCGCCTAATCACCAGGCGTAGCCACACCATGGCTGCACGGAACGCCGTCATCATGAAAGGGATAGAATCCGGCCATGTCCTTCGCCACCCAGACCCTGTCCGGCAGTAAGCCGGAACAGTATGCGCAGCTCGTCGCTCAGGCGCGCGCATTGATCCAGGGCGAGCCCGACCGCGTGGCCAACGCCGCGAACCTGGCCGCTCTCGTCTACCACGCCCTGCCCGATCTCAATTGGGTCGGCTTCTATTTCTACGACGGCGCCGAGCTGGTGGTGGGGCCCTTCCAGGGCTTGCCCGCCTGCGTCCGCATCGCGCTGGACAAAGGGGTCTGCGGCGCCGCCGCGCGTACCCGCCAGACCCAGCGCGTCGCCGATGTGGAAGCTTTCCCCGGCCATATCGCCTGCGATGCGGCCTCGCGCTCCGAATTGGTGGTGCCGCTGGTGCACGACGGCAAACTGGTCGGCGTGTTCGACCTGGACAGCCCGCGCGTCAATCGCTTCGACGAGGAAGACCAACAGGGCCTGGAAGCCATTGCCCAAGCCTTCCTGGACGCCCTGAAATGACCGCCGCGCCGCCGATCAAGATGCGCAACATCGGCCCCAAATCCGCCGCCTGGTTGCGCCAGGTGGGCTTGCGGACCCAGGAAGACATCGCCGCCGCTGGTCCGGTCGATGCCTTTATGCGGGTCAAGCGCGCCGGTTTCCGCCCCAGCCTCAACCTGCTGTATGCGCTGGAAGGCGCACTGGCCGACTGCCATTGGCAGGAAGTGCCTGAAGCGCGCCGGCAGATACTGGTGGCCGAATACGAAGCGGCCGCCGCGCTGCTTCCCGCACCGCGCGGGCGTCCTGCCGCTTCGCCGGTCACCACTACGCACCACGAGCAACAGGATCACGAACAGCAGGATCACCAGGCGTCGCCAGCGTTCGATCTGTTCGATTCGCACAGCGACGACGGCGCCGAACGCGAAGACTGAATCGGTCGCACCAGACGCGCCGCTATGCCCGCCCGTCCCGCATCGCGTACACTTCGCGCGCTTCAAGGTGACCCTGCGGCACGCGCCAACGGGTTGAAACGGGAAGCCGGTGAGTCATTCCGACCCAGGTCGCGAACGACAAGTCCGGCGCTGCCCCCGCAACGGTAAGCGAGCCAGCCAGAGCATCAGCCACTGCACGCGAGTGCGGGAAGGCGCCGCGGCCGAAGCCGCACTCGCACGAGTGCCTCTTCAACTCGCAAGCCCGGAGACCGGCCCTGGAGTTCACTGGTTGCGATGCGGCGGGCATTGCGGCGGCGGTCCGTGCTGCGGGCCTTCGCGCGCGCCTTAACTGGCAAATCCCTCCGCTTGCGACTCCATCAGACCATTCCGCGTACGGGTCGTGCGCGGTGGAGAAGTTCGCCATGCAGCACCGTCTTTCCGTTTTCCCCTCGCTCCACGCCCTCGCTTTCGCCATCGCGCTAGCCCTTCCCTCGATAGCCCATGCGGAGATCGCCGCCGACGCCACCGACCTCGACGAAATCGTGGTCACCGGCACCCGCACCGATGTGGCCATCGAAGACAGCCTGGTGCCTGCGCAAGTGATCGATCGCGAAGAGATCGAACGCACCCAAGCGCGCTCGTTGCCGGAACTGCTGAAAGGCCGCGCGGGCCTGAACATCACCAACCAGGGCGGGGCGGGCAAGCTGACCTCGATCTTCCTGCGCGGCGCCGAATCCGACCATGTGCTGGTGCTGGTCGATGGCATCCGCATCGGTTCGGCGACCGCCGGTCTGGCGTCTTTCCAGGACCTGCCCGTCGACCAGATCGAACGCATCGAAATCATCCGCGGCCCGCGCTCCAGCCTGTACGGCTCGGAAGCCATCGGCGGCGTGATCCAGATCTTCACCCGCAAGGGCGGCATGGGTTTCGAACCGCATTTCCGCCTCGGCGCGGGCAGCCACAATCTGCGCGAGGCCAGCGCCGGTTTCAGCAATCGCGGCGAGCGCGGCTGGATCAGCGCCGAAGGCGCGTACCAAGAAACCGACGGCATCAATGCCTGCCGTGGCGCGGGCTTTCCCGTCTTCCAGGGTTGCTTCACCGACGAACCCGACAAGGATGGCTACCGCAATGTCTCCGTGTCGCTGCGCGGCGGCATCGAGTTCACCGATGAGGTGACCGTCGAGGGCCACTTCCTGAACGCCGATGCCGACAACGAATACGACGGCAGCGTCTTCGGCGGCAACGAAACCGAAACCACGCAGCGCGTGCTCGGCAGCAAGCTGACCTGGACGCCGGGCGAGCGCTTCAAACTCACCGCGCAGGCAGGACGCACCGCGGACAAGTCCGATGCCTACTTCCGTGACGCGGGCATCCGCAGCTATGTCAACACATTCGACACGCAGCGCGACACGGCCTCGCTGCAGGCGGATTTCGCGTTCGCCGACGGACAGCTGTTGACTGCCGGCGGCGACTGGCAACGGGACGAAGTGACCAGCACCACCGAGTTCCTGGTGACCGAACGCGACAACACCGGCGTATTCGTCGAATACCAAGGCCGCTTCGGCGCTCACCAGCTGCAAGCCAGCGTGCGCAACGACGACAACGAACAGTTCGGCAACCACACCACCGGCAGCGTCGGCTGGGGCATGTCGCTGAGCAACGACTTCAGGCTCAACGCCAGCTACGGCACCGGCTTCAAGGCGCCTACTTTCAACGACCTTTACTTCCCGTTCGGCGGTAACCCGGATCTGGAGCCGGAAGAGTCGAAGAGCTTCAACGTTGGTATCGGGCAATACGCCGAGAACTGGAACTGGACGTTCAACCTGTTCCAGACGCGCATCGATGCGCTGACCGGCTACGACAGCTTCTTCAACCTGGTGCAGATCGATGAGGCGCGCATCCGTGGCGCGGAACTGACCTTCGCCACCACGTTCGCCGGCTGGGACCTGTCGACGCAGCTCAGCTATGCCGATCCGCGTGCGCGTGCACACCTGACCGCCGAAGGCACCGACAACCCCAACTACGACAACCTGCTGCCGCGCCGTGCTCCGCGTACCGGCCGTATCGACCTGGACCGCAGCTTCGGCGCTTTCCGTTTCGGCACCACGCTCAATGGGGCCAGCGCACGCTACGACGACGCGGCCAACACTGTGCGTGTGGCCGGATACGGGACCGTCGATCTGCGGTTGGAATACGCGGTGAATGCGGATTGGACGCTGCAGGCGCGTGCGACCAACGTGTTCGACCGGGACTACGAGACCATCGCCTGGTACAACCAACCCGGCCGCGAATACGGGCTGAGCCTGCGCTACCGGCCGGCGCGCTGAGCTAAGACTGAGCGTTTGCAGCGTCTGGCTGGTAAGAGCAAAAGCAAATCCCCCTCAATCCGTCTTTTTCAAAGGGGGAGGAAAAGCGTCGTGAGGAGGGACAAAAAAACGGCCTCGGACTCGCCACGCGCCATGAACAGCTCCCTCCTTTGAAAAAGGAGGGTTGGGGAGGATTTGCTCTTATCGCGCCGTTTGGACACGCGGCAAAGCACGTGCCTCCATTCTCGGCACAGCGAAGTCCTACTTCAGCAATTCGCGCATGTCATCGATGACTCTGACACCTGGCACCGAATGCGGATCGAAGCCGCGCAAGTACCCGTAGGTTACCAGCGCCATCGGCATGTTCGCCGCTACCGCCGTCTCCACGTCGGTGGCCGAATCGCCCACCATCAGGCATTGCGAGACGTGCAGGCCGAAATGATCGACCACATGCAACAACGGCACTGCGCTGGGCTTACGCTCTGGCAGCGAATCGCCGCCGACGATGCATTCGAAATATTGGCCTAGATCCAGGGCATCCAGCAGCGGGCGCACGAAGCGCTCGGGCTTGTTGGTGCAGACCGCCACCGCGATGCCTTCCACGCGCAGCGCCTCCAAAGTGTCGACCACGCCGGGATAGACCGTGGGGTAAAGCAACAGGCACTCGGCGTAGTGGACCATGAAGGCCGGCATCACTTCGTCCAGATCGATGCGCTTGCCCGCATGTTCGAATGCGCTGGTCACCAACGCGCGCGCGCCGTCGCCTATCCAGCCGCGGATGACCGATTCCTCGACACGCGGTAACGACCAGTCCGCCAGCGTGCGGTTGACCGCCTCGGCGATATCGGACGCGCTGTCTACCAGGGTGCCGTCCAGGTCGAAGACGACAAGCGAATAAGAAAAGCTCAAGATTTTGCTCCAGATGAAAAGATTGCTCCATGCAAACTTATATCCCGTTCGTGGTCATCACGAACGGTTTTCTATGGGTTCGACTCATTAAATATTCGACTCATTAAACAATGTGCCTTGGGACATTCCCTCCTCGCGCTCGCGAAAGCCCCCCAGCCCCACACCCACCAACCGATAAAGGGTTCCCTCCGGCTGCTCCACTCTCGCGCACAACGACAACGCGATGTCCGTCAGTGCTTCGAGGGAATCCGGCGGCGTCTCCGGCGTATGACTGCGGGTGAGGATACGGAACTGGGAAGTCTTGAGCTTCAGCACCACCGTGCGGCCCACGCGTTCGGTCTTGCGCGAGGCTTCCCATGTCTTCACCGCTAGGCGACGGATGGTGGGCGCCAATTCGTGCAGCGGCACGTCGTGTTCGAAGGTGTCCTCGGCGGAGATCGATTGCACCGGCTGGTTGGGTTCGACCGGCCGCTCGTCGATGCCGCGCGCGCGCCGGTACAATGAGGCGCCGAAGCTGCCGAAATGGCGCTGCAGTTCGTCCATCGGATATTCGCGCAGATCGCTGACCAGCTCGATACCCAGCGCAGACAGTTTTCCCTGCATCACCTTACCCACCCCGGGAATCTTCGCCACCGGCAGGGGCGCCAGAAAGGCGTCGACCTGATGGGGACGGATCACGAACTGCCCGTCGGGCTTGCGCCAGTCCGAGGCGATCTTGGCCAGGAATTTATTGGGGGCGATGCCCGCCGAAGCCGTGAGCGAAGTTTCTTCGCGAATCTGGCGGCGGATCTCCTCGGCGATGGCGGTGGCGCTCGGGAAATCGGTCTTGGGCTCGGTGACGTCCAGGTAGGCTTCGTCCAGCGACAACGGCTCTACCAGGTCGGTGTGCCGCAGGAAGATGTCGCGGATCTGTTTCGAGGCCGCCTTGTAGCGCACGAAATCCGGCGGCACGAATACCGCCTGCGGACATAGCCGCTCCGCGCGCACCGCCGGCATCGCCGAGCGCACGCCGAACTTGCGCGCCTCGTACGAGGCCGCGCACACCACCGACCGCGCACCGCGCCAAGCCACCACGACGGGCTTGCCACGCAGGTCGGGATTGTCGCGTTGCTCGACCGACGCGTAGAAAGCGTCCATGTCGATGTGGAGGATCTTGCGCACAGGCGCATTATGCCCATATGGTCAGGGCGACAGAACTTGAATACGAATAATGAATCGTCATCCCCGCGAAGGCGGGGACCCAGTGACTTCCTGCTTTGAGCCGAGTTTTCCAGATCTCCGTTCGTGGTGAGCTTGTCGAACCACACTCTTCGCGTGAAACCCAAAGTCGCTGGGTCCCCGCCTTCGCGGGGATGACGATCTGCTGGTTCAGCTACCTGGCGTGCGCGATAAATCCGCATGCAACAATCGATGAAACAGGTGCTCTCCTGCCTCCCGCCGCACCGACAACCGCCCGGTCGAATACGCCCGCGAATTCAGGCCGCGCTGCACCGATTTGCAGATGGCCATGTCCTCGTCCTGGATGATGTTGCCCACGTCGATGCTGGCCCGGTTGCGTTCGCGCGCGGCTTCCGAGACGTCAGCGAAGTAGAAATCGAAGATCACCTCGGTGCGGTCCAGCCCCAGCGGCAGGACCAGGTTCACGTCCATCTGGCCTTCGTACCAGTTGACCATGAAGTTGGGATGCAGCCAGTAGTACAACGCGCGGTCGCCGCCGCGCACCGAAGAGAAATCGGCGTGTTCGCCGTCCTTCACCATCGGGCTGGACTGCAGGCAGTGGTGCTTTCCGTTCTCGATGGTGTAGTTCTTGAAATCCAGGACGCTGTTGAGGCCCTTGTGCAGGTGCGGCACGTGATAGCCGCCGTCGAGGTAGTTGTCGACGAAGACTTTCCAGTTGCAGTCGAAATAGTAATGCCGGCGCTCGAACCAATGCAGGTCTTGCAACCGTAACGCTGCGAACTCTTCGATCAGTTGCGGTCCCAAGAATTCCTCCAGCCCGGGTCCTTCTGCGTCCAGGCGCACGAATACCCAGTTCTCCCAAACCGCCGTCGCCACCGGCGCCAGTCTGTGCGTGCTGCGGTCGAAGTGGCACTCGCTGTTGAAGCTGGGCGTGCCCTTGAGCGCGCCTTCCAGCGTGTAGGTCCAGCCGTGATAAGGGCAGCGCAGGTTCTTCGCGCAACCCGAAGCTTCGGTCATCACCGCCGCGGCGTGGTGTCGGCACACATTGAAGAAGCCGCGCAGCACGCCATCGTCCCCGCGCACCACCAAGATGGGTTCGCCGGCGATCTCGCAAGTGACGTATTGGCCGGGTTCGCGCAATTGGTCCACGCGACCGGCTAGTTGCCAGGTGCGGGAGAAGGTGGTGCGTTTCTCCAGCGACGAAATACGTTCATCGATATACCAGGAGGAAGGAATAGTGCTTGCCTCGTCCAGCGGCTTGGACGGATCGTAGTGCTGCAGCAGCTCGGTGACCGATGGATTCATCCGGATTCCCTGGCGTTGGCGCGCCGGGTGGAACCCGGCATGGCCGGATCACTTTATCTGAAAAGAGGGTGTGCATCGAATGCCCCCCTCTTGATGACGGCCAGGCCTCAGCAACAGGAAGATCCAAGGTTTCGCCTAACATCCGACGGTCACAGACTATTGCGACCGCGTGCGGCATTCCTACCGGTAACAGCGCTAGTGGCCGATCAAGAATCGGCCACTAGGCATTCTTCTATGGAATCAGTGAGTACGCGCGTTCGTTTGCGTGCGGATTGAATGCTTCTCTATCGAACCGACCGGCAATCCCCATCATCGTGATGAGGTTGTGGCAATCCGACACAGACCTTGCGTGGTCGCTCTGATACACCTCGCGGGAAATCATGAGCGGCTTAGTCTGGATATCAGCTCCTGATTCTCGGATGTCGTGAGCCTCCCTGTCATCTTGCGTACTGCCGGATAGGGTCTGGCCGGCTTCGGTACCGGGCAAGAGCATCTGCGCAATCTGGGCGTGGTCCCAGACTGTGCCGTCCGCGAATCTAAATTGATCAATACGATAATAGAAATCGTCGCCCTCGTAGAAATACGCCTGTATCGTCAAACTCTCATTAGCACCGGCAAGTATGAGGTCCTGGCCGCTCTGGCTAACGACAAAATCAGAGGCCAATAGGCCGGCACCAAACTCAACGACGTCAACTTCTTCGCTGTTCTCGCTACCATCATTGATGATGTCTTGGCCGAATCCAGCTTCAAACCGATAAGTGTCGCTGCCGTATCCGCCATATAAGGCATCGTTTCCGGCGCCTCCCCATAACGCGTCATCGTCAGCTGTTCCTTCGATTATTTTATCTACAACCATGCCGGAAATCATGCCAGCAATTGCTGTCTGGTTCCAAACCGTTCCGTCTGCGAATCTGATCTCGTCGACACGGTAGGCGCTTTCCCCATTCATGTACTCGGAGAAGTACGAATCGATCACCAGAGCGTCATCCGTTCCGGCGACTTGCAATCTAAGGCCATAATCTTCCCCACTCAGTACGATGTCGCCGGGCGCGATACCGGCGCCAAACTCCACCACGTCGAAATCGGACCCATCGAAAGCTTCGTCATAGTTGTAGATATGATCTACACCGTCACCAAGCTGGAAGCGATAAGCATCATCGCCATTCTGACCTTCCAGGAAGTCTTTACCGCTACCGCCCATCAGAACATCATTTCCTTCACCTCCGACGAGGTCGTCGTTGCCGGCAAGACCGGATATCACGTCGTTGCCGGCAAGGCCATCGATGTAGTCGTCCTGATCGGTGCCCACTAGGTCATCGTCGCCTCCAGTTGACGGCGCCGTCAGAATATCGCTCGCACTCAGAACGGTGCCGTCTGCAAATTGAAATTGCTCGACCCGGTACTCAGCGCCAGCGAACCAGTTGGAAAAAGTGATCTGGTCCGTGCTTCCTGCAAGGCGTATCACCAGGTCGTCGTATTCCTGCGTCACTTCCAGATCGGACACCGAGATAGCTTCGCCGAAGCGGAAGATATCCGTTTCAGCAAGACCTTCACTATAGCTATCACTCCCATACTCGTTGCCGTATTCCAGGACGATGTCTTGACCATCGCCTCGATTGAACACGTACGTATCCTGGAATATGCCGCCTTTCAATGTGTCATTGCCTGCCCCACCCTCCAATGTATCGGTATCGGGTACTAAGACAAGGTTGCCGCTGTCCTCATCGTGGTAGCCGTCACCGCCGTCAAGCTCATCGTCACCCGCACCGCCGCTAAGCATGTCGTTGCCCGCATCACCATTCAGGCGGTCGTTGCCATCGCCGCCATCCAGGTTGTCATTGCCACCCTGTCCGTACAGCTCATCGTTTCCAGCGCGGCCGGTAACCACATCATCCTCTGCCGTGCCTTTGAAGGTATCGTCGTATTTGGTGCCTTCAGCCATCTGCCTGTGGATTTCGGAAAGATCCCATACCGTACCGTCGGCAAATCTGATCTCGTTGATCCAGCTATTTATCTGGGAAAACAAAATTTCGCTATTGAAGTACATGGAAAGGACGATCTTATCGGCTCCTCCAGTTTCCGCTACTACGATTTCGAGATCGTCGCCGGAACGCACGAAGGAAATACCGTCCGGCGATATGCCCGACCCGAATTCGATCGAATCGAAGTAGTCAGTATCGTCATCGCCGCCAGTATATTCGTGCGATATGACGTCGACTCCCGAACCAAGCTCGAATCTATAGACATCGTTTCCGTGACCGCCCTGTAGATAGTCATGACCAGATCCCCCTGTGAGGATGTCGTTTCCATTACTCCCATTGATAGAGTCATCGCCGCCTGCACCATCGATCACGTCACTAACTTCCGTTCCGATGATGGATTGGTCCGATTCCGTTCCAAGCAACAGCCGCCTGACGAGCTCGGCATAATTCCAGACAGTTCCGTCTGCGAATCTCACCTCTTCGATACCGCCTTCCTGACTTGGGATATGGGAACCCACCTGATAGTTGTAATGATCGACAAAACCCGGCAATAGGATGCGATCGGTCGTTCCATTGACTATCAGTTGAACGCCGTCAAAGGTATTGGAAACGGTCACATCGTCGGCCGATATTCCCGCACCTATCTCGATGATGTCGAATCCTTCGCCACGGTCCTCGTAAATTGTGTCGACTTCGCTTCCTGTTTCGAAGCGATAGACATCATCGCCAGCGCCACCGTACAGCCAGTCCAGGCCACTGCCGCCATTTAGGGTGTCGTTGCCCGCATAGCCCATCAAGAGATCGTTTCCGGCATACCCCGTCAACGTGTCGGCGGAATCGTCTCCCCTCAACTCATCATTTCCGGCGGTACCGGTGCGAGCGATGTTGAGAGCCGAATTTTCGACCGTAAGGATCGCGCCATCGGCGAACTCCACGCGGTGCCTGCCGTTACCCGCGTTCATGAAGCCTGCCATCAACAACCCACCTGGCGCACCGTTGGCGTTGGTGAACCCGATAACTAGATCATTACCGGAGATCTGAAAGTTGCTGATTCTGCTCGAAGTCAGGGCGACTTGGACGACGTCCGAACCCGCGTTCGCATCCGCAAGCCCTAGAATCGTGTCGTATCCGAAGCCATCGTAATGGTAGGTGTCGTTACCCGCCCCACCTTCCAGAATGTCGTTGCCAACCCCGCCGAGCAGCGTGTCGTTGCCGTTTTCGCCATAGAGCCGGTCATTACCGGCCAGGCCATATATCGTGTCATTTCCATCGCCTCCGTAGAGGTGGTCGTCGCCTGAAGTGCCATTGATAACGTCGTCGCTGCCCGCTCCAATCGCTACTCCAAGACTCTGCACAAGATCCTGATGCGTGATTACGCTACCGTCGGCAAAAGCCAGACTAGCCGAGGCATTCGGACTGAAATAGCCAGCAGCGGTAATGATGTCGTCGGTTCCTATCAGACGGATGACCAGGCTCTCGCCTGACACCGCGAACGACAGGTCGGCGACTTCAATACCGACCCCGAAGCTGATGACATCAATGCCTGAATCCGCCGCGCCCATCTGCTGGATAACATCGCTGCCCCAGCCCCGCTCGAAAAAGTAAGTATCGTTGCCGGCACCGCCCACAAGGAAATCGTTTCCGCCCCCCCCGACAAGAGTGTCGTCGCCGGCCGCGCCATTCACATGGTCACCGCCTTCTCCACCCTCTAAACGGTCGTTGCCATCGGCGCCGTAAATCTGGTCGTTCCCTAAGCCGCCGCTTGCCCGATCATTACCGATTCCTCCATAGATAAGGTCATCGCCAGCATCACCATCGATTACGTCGTCGCCATCCGCTCCATCGAGCTGATCCTTACCTAGCCCACCGTTGATCTGGTCATTTCCGACTCCACCATTCGCCAGGTCATCTCCGTTGCCGGCATTGATTACGTCATCGTCCTCGAATCCTGCCAACTGATCGTTCCCATCTCCGCCATCCAGGCTATCTTTGCCCGCCCCGCCGTCAAGATGGTCCGCGCCCGCTCCTCCCGTTAGCATATCGTCGCCGACGCCACCCGACAGCTGGTCGTCGCCCTCAGCGCCATGAAGCCTGTCATCATCCTCGCCGCCAGAGAGAGAGTCGTTGCCGGCGCCGCCGTGCAAGTAGTCATTGCCCGCCTCACCGAACAGTAGATCGTTTCCTTCTTCTCCATATAGATAGTCAATGCCGCTGCCTCCCTGCAGCTCGTCGTTGTCCTGACCACCATACAACTCGTCGCTGCCTGCGCCCCCCAGCATCAGGTCGACTCCCTCCTGACCGAACATCGTATCTTTGCCGCCCTGACCGAGCATCTGGTCATCGCCAATGCCACCGAACATTACGTCATTGCCGCCCTCCTCTGCGGCGTCATCGGCGTGCCCGTCGCCCCGAAGCACATCATTTCCATCTCCGCCTGAAATATAGTCCCCATCGGCTTCGCCGAAGATGAGATCGTCGCCAGCTCCGCCATCGATCCCGTCAGCGCCATTGCCTCCCGCAAGTGAGTCCTCTCCATATCCGCCGGAAATCACGTCGTTTCCACCATTGCCAGCAATCAGATCGTCATCGTCCCCTCCATCGATAAAATCGCTGGCCGCACTGCCGCTTATGCTGTCGTCTCCGGCACCGCCATAGAGCGACACTCCCTTGATGATCTCGAAGGTATTCTGATCACTTCCGCTCCCTGACATGTCGCCCCAGGAAGTATCTTGTGAAGGTGTGGACAGGTCGTCTATTGTGAAAATTCCGCCCCACGTACCTTCAAAGCGGAAATTAGCGGTCGTGAAGTCGAAAGCGCCCAGCTGCGAATACCCAAGAAACAGTCGAAGATTGTGGTCTTCGTCGGACAAGAACTCGTTTGGTCGTTCCCAGTTCAAGTGACTACGAAACTGCGACCAAGCCAGATAAAGCTCGCTCAGGGTTGGCGAAAACAAAAAGACGTAACTCGACATATCGGCAGCGATGAAGTCGTTACCGTCGCCGCCGTAGACTACCGACTCATCGGCGAATCCGGAAATTTGATCGTTGCCGGAGCCTCCGTCTATCTGATCCTTGCCACCGGCCCCATAGATCAAATCATGGCCCGCCCCGCCCTCTATCAGATCGTCTCGCACCGTGTTGGTGCCATAGATCATGTCGTCGCCCGCACTTCCGATATAGTGGTTGCCTAGCTGCCCCTGTGGCGAGTAAAGCTGCAAGTAGTCGTTACCTACTCCTCCAGCAAGGATTGTTTCCCATCCGGTCTGCTCTGGCTCGTCCGGTTGTGCCGGCAATGAAATACCGAGCTCACCTTGTTGCCAACCCCGAACCTCGATTGTTGAGCCGCTACTTCTATGCATGAAGACCAGCGTCTGGTCGGGGCCGGCATTGGAAATCCAGATCCTGAACATACCGTCGCCAGTTTCCCATGCTCCGAGAGACGCATGGCTTATTCCCCCAAAGCCCTCTACGGTTCCAGCGATATTGCTGCCGTTGAATGTGATGGCACCCAAACCATCGACGTCGGCAATCACATCATTAGTGGGGCCATCAGCAAAATCGGCTGAAACGAAACGATACGTGTCGTGCCCATCGCCTCCTTCAAGTGTGTCGTTCCCGACGCCCCCAATTAGCACGTCGTTATCGTCGCCAGCTATCAGAATATCGTCTCCTCCACGACCTTCCAGCCTATCGCTGCCGGAACCACCGCCCAGGATGTCGGTTAGATCGTTCCCTACAAGCAGGTCTTCATCGGCGCCGCCACCTATAAGGTTTACTCGCCCTGCGAGCCCAAACGAAACATCTGCCCCTGCTGTGCCAACCTGAGCAACTGCGTTGATACTGTGGAAATTCGCAAATTCCCCCCCGTACAGCCGTGTGTATTGCTCAATAACGAAGGCAGTTTCTTCGTTTGCAAACTGGGACTGAAAGAACTCTTCTATTTCGTCTTCAAAAAAGGTGCTCACCGTCCACGCTATGCCGGCGCCGATAATCAGTAAGGGCCATGAAACTGCCCCGATCACCGCAAGACCCGCGCCGATTACCGCATCGACGGCATACCCAACTGCAACCATCGCAATGGTTGTCGCCAACCTGCTGCGGTCGCCGTCGCGAAAGGCATCCATCATTTCTAACCCCGTGAGGACCTTATCGGCCCGCCCGAAGAACTTGCCCAATCGCGTGTCTCCGAGCGCCGCTCCTGTGTAGGGCACAGGCAATGCACTCAACACGTTAACGAAATCTACGACGTATTGCAGCTTATCCAGGTTTGTACCGGGAGTTTCGATTCCCTCGATGAATGCGCTGAAGGATGAAACCATCCTGGACGAAGCCGCTTGCCAGGCTTCGTTCTCAGATAATCCCGGCAGTTCGCTGAAGAGCGTCACTAGTTCAATTGCTTGCCTAGCAGCGGTTGTGTGTGCGGTTACCAGTGCGCCAGCTACTTCTTCGTCAGGCGTATCGTCGCCAAGGTTATCAATACTCAAGCCAGCAGATTCGATTGCGTTTCCGAATAGGGCGACCAGATTTCTGGAAAGCTCCGCAACTAAATTCTGAATTTGCTCGTCCGTATACATGACCTCTTCCTTTTTTGAATGTGGATAAATGGCTCAACAAAAATATCGCTGATAACGATCAAATGGGTCTCTTTGGTTCCCGCAGTTGGTGCTCTACACCTTTCTCTGCCTCATACGCATGCTCTTTCAGGGGAATATCCACGATCAAAGTCATACCGGATTTCAGCGCTGCATTTACCCAGGCCTGACGAAACCAATGCCTTTGTTCACCACAGCGGTTCTCAGCGACGCTAACTTCTGAGCAGTGCATAGCAGTGCCTTGCCAGCGACCGGCTACTCGCCGGTCGCTAGGCATTCTTCTAGGGAATCAGCGAGTATGTGTGTTCGTTTGCATGCGGATTGAATACTTCCTTGTCGAACCGACCAGCGATCCCCATTGCCATGATGAGGTTGTGGCAGTCCGACACGGACCTTGCGTAGTCGCCCAGATATCCCTCGCGGGAAATCATGAGTGGCTTGGTCCTGACATCGGCTTCCATGTCAGGTGAGGCCATGGCAGGCAGGCTGCTGCTGAACATCTGTCCGCCCGCGGGTTGATCGTGCCAGGTCGCGGAGAAGGTGGGTGCGAGCGCATTCGATTGGCTGGTCGTTAGTGTCGTCTGACCCAGCGGAGGAGGCGTCATTCCTGCCATTGCGTTCACCAACGCTTGGACATCGGCCGCATACAGCACCCGATTACCATCATCGGTTCTGATCTCTTCCACCCGGTATTGCCCACCCAGGTACCAGTCCTTAATCACCAGCTTATCGGTCGTGCCGATGATGGAGATCTCCAGGTTATTGCTGCTGGTCGGGCGCTTGAACCATAGTTGGTCGTAGGTAATGCCGGTGAGGAAGCGGGCAACGTCGGTATTCCCGGCGGTGCTGTCGTTCTCCACAACCGTGTCGGTTCCATAGGTGCGCGCCATCAGATATGCATCGTTGCCTGTGCCGCCGGTTAGCGTGTCAGTGCCGCCTTTTCCTTCCAGTGTGTCGTTGCCACCCAAGGTGGTGAGCGTGTTGTTGCCGCTATTGCCTACAAGCACGTTACCGATGGCATTGCCCGTTCCGTTGATTGCGGACGTACCGATCAGCGTGAGATGCTCGACGTTCGCACCCAGGGTGTAAGCGATCGAAGACCGAACCGTGTCTTCACCCTCACTGGCCAGCTCAGTCACTACGTCGCCGGTAGAGCCCACGACATAGGTGTCATCACCGATACCGCCAAGCATCGTGTCGCTACCGCTGCCACCATCGAGGAGATCACTCCCTTCGTAGCCCCGTAAAGTGTTGGCACCCCCATTGCCGGTAAGGGTGTTGTCTAATGCATTGCCTGAACCGGAGATACCGTTTGAGCCGCTCAGCACCAGATCCTCTACATTCTGGGCGAGGACGTGCGTCACACTGGACGTCACGGCATCCAGACCCTCGCCTACAAGTTCGACCACCACATCATTGGCGTTGTCTACGACATACGCATCGTTCCCCATGCCGCCGATCAGAGTGTCCGCGCCGGCTTTTCCGTCGAGCGTATCGTCGCCTTCCAGGCCCTGAAGCGTATTAGGCCGGCTGTTGCCCACCAGCATGTTGTTGAGCGCATTGCCGGTTCCGTCGATCGTAGAAGACCCCGTCAAGGTCAGTCGCTCAACATGGTCGCTCAGCACATATGACACCGATGCATTCACTAAGTCGTTACCTTCTCCCGCCGACTCAATGACCCGATCGTCGTAATCGTCCACCGTGTAAATATCGTCGCCCGTGCCGCCGAGCATGCTGTCGCTACCGCCGCTACCATCGATGATGTCGTTGCCGGCCAAGCCCATGATGCGGTCCGGATCATAAGTCCCGGTGAGCGTATCGGCGCCCCCAGTACCCGTAATCTCGTTAAGGACCACTAGAGCGAAGTCGATCGTGACGGACTGACCCCAGGTATCGGTGGCCATGATCTGTATGTTCTCGTATGCATACGCCTCCACGGGCGGCGTGCCGCTGAAGGTCTGAGTCTGCACATCGAATGTCAGCCACTCGGGAAGATAATTGACATCTAGGGTCAACGGCTCGCTCGCCTCGTTCAAGAACGTGCCCGTAGGTAGCACGAAAACGTACGGGTGCCCCCTGAGTACCTCTTGCCGCGGAATCACCGCACCCAGCACTGGAGGAGCGTTGATCTGCACCACCTCGTCCACGTTCCAGACCGTGCCATCGGCGAAGTGAATCTGCTCCAGACGCGAGATCTCGTTGAGGTCGTGCTCATGTGCGTAGTCGATGCCATCCGAGATATAGATCCGCTCGCCTCCGATCATGATGTATGTTCCATCGGAT
Organism: Pseudoxanthomonas sp. P4_B2; assembly: GCF_056402315.1. NCBI lineage: Bacteria > Pseudomonadati > Pseudomonadota > Gammaproteobacteria > Lysobacterales > Lysobacteraceae > Pseudoxanthomonas > Pseudoxanthomonas sp. P4_B2. The sequence continues at coordinate 921,105 of NZ_JBFUHQ010000002.1, read as the reverse complement.
ACAGTGCGCCGGACCTGCACATCGGCAGTCGTGATCCCGGCTGCTAGCCTGAGGACGTCGACCTTGTTAAGTTCGTTCTCGCTCTCGTGAATATAGTCCCACCCATCCCCCATGGAGTACGTGTACGTGTCCGCGCCCAAACCACCATGCAGTTGGTCCAGGCCCAGCCCACCCTCCAGAATATTGTCAGAATCGTTGCCCACAAGCGTGTTGTAACCGGCGTTGCCCGTCGCTGACGTGGCCCCTGCCAGCAGTTCCAACTGCTCCACGTTTTCCGCCAGGACGTAATCGATCGAACTGAACACCTTGTCGTTGTCATATGTCCTTCCGGGATCGACATATTCCACGACCACGTCCCCGACGGAGTCGACGTAATACACATCGTCTCCATAGCCGCCACTCATTTCGTCGTCGCCTGTACCACCATTGAGTACGTCCGCCTTGCTGCTGCCCGAGAGATTGTCATTGTCAGTTCCGCCGTAAAGCGAGACCGCCTGCGAGCCGCCCTGGAGGTAATCAGCGCCACCGCCACCGTACAGCGTGCCGCCGCCATAACTGTCATAGCTGAAGGAGATCCTGTTGTCTTCGTCGTTTCCGTACAGGACGCCAGAAATGCTAGAAACTAGCCTCTCCACATTGTCGGCTAGGGTGTAGTTTCCGGTGATCGAACCCGCCTCCAGCATAACCGTGTCAATGCCGCCACCGGCGCCCTCAACGATCACATCGCCAACATCTGCGTAGTACGTATCGTTCGCGCCTCCGCCTATCAGCACGTTGGCCGCACTGTTGGCACTACCGCCAAGAATGTTCGCCCGTCCATCGCCTATCACGGTGATCGCCTCGGTGCCCACGCTCCGGAACTCTCGGACGGACTGGTCGAACTGGAAATCGATGTTTAGGGTGCTGTAAATCGCGAACCTGTCGGTGCCAGGTGTGCGCCCCCCTCCAGAATGTACATCGTAGCCTTCCCATGTATCCCCAATGTTGTCGACGTAGATCGTGATGTACCGACTCCCGTACGCATCGCCGCCGAAAATGTACTTGTCCGCTCCTGCACCGCCATCGACGATGGCGCTGTGGATGGCCCAAGCACTGGCGTTAATTATCTCGATGGTATTGTCACCATCGTTGCCAGTGATCGTGAAGGGATATGATGAAGTGCTATATGAGGTATAGATGAGGTTCTCGACGTTCGCCGACAACGTATACGTCATCGGTTGGTTCACGTCCCCGATATAGGCCGTGTCGATACCCTCGTCTTCCAGTTCGTGGATATCTTCAACGCCGTAATAGACGTCGTTCCCCAGCCCGCCGTGAGCCTCGTCATTACCGTTATCGCCAGCCAGCCGATCATCGCCGTCTTCGCCATATAAGGTATCGTTGCCATCTCCACCTTGAATGTAGTCATCTCCGGCAGAGCCGTGCAGTATGTCGTTGCCACCCAAGCCATTTATCTTGTCGTTGTACTGGTTGCCGGTGTAGACATCGTCGCCTGAAGTACCTAGCCACTGTGGTCCATAGCCATAATCCGTGGCGGTCCAGCGCGTACCATCGGCGAACTCGATGACGTGACTGGCGCCCTCCAGGAAGAAATTCTCCAGGATGACTACGTCATATGAATCCGGACCATGCACGAAGCTTATCCAGAGGTCTTTGCCATTCACCGTATGCTGGGCACCCTGCCAAGACAAAGTGGCACCGAACTTGATGGTGTCAGGGCCGTAGTAGTACGCATCACCCAGAACAATCCTATCGATCCCAAAACCGGATTCAAACTGATAGGTATCACGGCCGGCCCCTCCTTCGAGGGTGTCATTGCCTGAGCCGCCAGTGAGCACATCGTCTCCATAGCCACCGTTCAAGTAGTCGTTGCCCGACAACCCTTGCAGAACGTCGTTTAAGCTACCCCCATAAAGACTATCGTTGGCCTCAGTTCCCACGATGGAGCCGGATCCAACGACTGGTGTGCTCATGCCAAGAGTGGCAAACAATTGAGCGCGCGTCGTCACGCTGCCGTCGGAAAAAAGAAGTTCGCTGTTGTTGTTGTTTCCGTCAGGAGCGAAATATCCCTCAACCTCAATCTGGTCTTCAGTGCCTGCTAGGCGAATGATGAGATCATCGCCGTGAACGGAATATGCCAACTCGCTGGCATCGATGCTGCTGCCAAAGCTGATTACGTCGGGCGTGGCGTCCGAACCGTACACATAGATATAGTCATTTCCAAAGCCGCGCTCGAAGAAGAAAGTATCTTGTCCGTCGCCGCCCGTCATTAAATCGCTACCGGTCCCGCCGACTATCGTATCGTTTCCAGTGTCGCCATAGATTCTGTCGTCACCATCAGCGCCAGTGATCAGATCATTGCCTGTACCGCCATCCAGATAATCGTTTCCGCTGCCGCCATCGAGCTCATCGGCATCTTCATTGCCGGATATGTTGTCATTGCCATCTCCGCCAGCGAGCGTGTCGCTACCGGCATTTCCGTTCAGAATGTCGTCGTCCGCGCCCCCGTCCAAATAGTCGTTTCCGGAGCCACCAGCCAGTTGATCCAATCCACTTCCGCCCGAGAGTGTGTCGTTTCCCGCATCACCCCACAGCTGATCGGCGCCATTGCCGCCTGAAAGCGAGTCGACGCCATCGCCGCCTTGTAGTTGATCATCCCCAAGCCCACCGCTCAGGGAATCATCGCCTGCTTCTCCCCAGAGCTTGTCAATGCCATCGCCGCCGTCGAGGGAGTCGTTTCCTTCACCGCCGACAAGCTCGTCATTTCCCGCGTCTCCGGACAGTCGATCATTCCCCTCGTCACCCCAGAGCTTGTCATTACCGTCGCCACCACTGAGCGAGTCATTGCCCAGCCCGCCGATCAATCTATCCAGACCTGCGCCCCCCTGCAGACGATCATCGCCGTCTTCGCCGGAGACAATGTCGTCATCCGCGCCGCCGTCGATCTCGTCATTACCGCCACCACCGTACAACTCATCGTTGCCGGCATCGCCTTTGATCACGTCCTTGCCGTGCTCACTTGCGTCGAGCGTGGTGGAGTCTCCTAAAATTGTGTCGGCACCCGTGCCTCCCGAGAGGGTGTCATCCCCACCATCGCCGGAGATCCAGTCGTTGCCGGCACCGCCATCAATATGATCATTACCGGACACTACCGGCTGGCCTATGGCAATGCCAAGCACAAAATCAATGCGGTCCCCAGAAAGGATGTCGTCGCCTTCACCGCCGTCGATGACGTCAGTACCCCCTTGCCCGGAGATGCGGTCGTTGCCCAATCCACCTACAAGCACGTCATTTCCGGACGCATTCGCCGTATTGGAAACGCGCGTCGAAAGGTAAGAGAAGAAACTGGTGCCGTAGGTCAAGTCGTCGCCGAGGATCAAGTCGTCGCCGTCCTCGCCGTTGATGAAATCGTTGTCGGTGCCGCCTATCAGTAGATCATTACCGGTTCCGCCCGCAATCCTGTCGTCGCCTTCTCCACCGTAGGCCGTATCGGAACCATCGCCGGCGTCGATGTCGTCGTCGCCGTTCTTGAAGACATTGGGGTCCAAGTCGACCCAGACGGTCTCAGTCTCGGGACTACCGTTGGCCATACCCCAGGCCGCAATTTGCAAACCGAGAAGGTGTTGCGGAGCATTGTCGGCATCGGTAGCGCCCATAGCGTTGTAGGCGAACCAGCCATTGCCATGGGAAATCGCATCGCTACGTCCGTCGAATTGATCGCCATACGTTGGATCGTTCCACGGCGCCCAATCCATGACATTCGCATAGTTGATGATGATGTCGTTGCCCAGACCGCCAATCAGTCGATTAGAGCCGGAGCCACCCAACAACAAATCATCGTCCAGTCCACCGTCGATCCAGTCGTCGCCGTAGCCGCCATCAATCCCATCGTTTCCCGCCAGGCCTGAGATAACATCGTCGCCGCTGACCGGGGTTCCGGGATCGTCATCGCCATCATGTCCAATCAGATCGTCGCCATTGGTCAGCGGGAATGGGTTCTCTGGCGAACCCGGCTGATTATAGGTTGGCAGCGATATTCCTAGATCACCGTTGTTCCATCCCTCTACCAGGATCCTAGCTCCGGATTCTCTATGTACGATCGCGAGCGTTCGCTGCCCCTCGGACCCTAGAACCAAATACCTGAATACTTCGTCACTACTGATCCATGAGAATCCGTCCCGTGAGACATGATCAACACTGGATCCGACTATATTCACGCCATTGAATCTAATTTCGCCTCGGCCATCGTCGTCAATAAGAGTATCGGCGGACGCCCCCCAAGCAAAATCGGCTGAGCTGAAATTATAAATATCGACACCCTGGCCGCCTCGCAATAGATCACTACCTTCCCCGCCCTCCAAGATATCGTCGCCTTCTCCGCCGATCAGATTGTCGGAGTTCCGCCCCCCTTGCAGGCTGTCATTCCCTTCTCCGCCGGACAAGCTATCGTCAAACAGCCCACCCAATAGAAGGTCGTCCCCACCTCCGCCTATCAATATGCTGCTAGTAGTCCCCAAATATTGAGATGCCAATACATCGTCAGTTTCCTTACCAAAGGCTAGATAATCACCAAGTTCCGGCAAGTAGGTCGCACCGCCTCCTGCCACCATTGCGGTGATCAAGCGTGATGCATATTCGCGCTCATCTTCTGGCTCCCGAGCGAGCGCGTACATGTCTTCAATAAATGTATCAGCGGCCGCCCCAGCCAAGATACCGGCGACTGAACTTACTCCTGCAACTACGGCCACAAGAGGCCAAGAAACGGCACCACCAGCGATAACTATGCCGGCCCCTACTCCAGCGGCTAATTGAGTGACATAAGACCCTATAATTACTCCCAGGGAGGCGGATAGATTCCCTTCCTGCGCGGCCGCGGTCATCTGAAAAAGATCAAGTCCGCGCGCCACGGGCTTCAGAATCGCCTCAGCACCTAATCCGATTGCAATCGAATCGGTCTGGTCTTCCAAGCCACTAATTGAACCCATAACAAAATCTGGCCATTTGGTGAGCCATGATTCTGAAACCTCTTTGAGTAAGTTAGCTTGGGCATTTAGATTGGACTGCAGGTTGAGACACGTTTGCAGAAGTTTCTGGTCGTCTTCACCAGCGAATCTATCCGCCAGAATTCCTGCTACCTCGCTGTTCTGCCGGAACACTTCTGCAGCTATGGTCGCTAATAGTGGGATAGGCACGTCCTCTCCGTCGATATCTATGCCATTGGCATCGAGGGCGCGCTGCAGGTTTCCCGCGAATGCTGAGGTTATCTCAGTGATGATCATCTTGATGAGATCGTCTTGGGGCGTATTCATAGCTATCTCCTAGGCATAAATATGGTTGTCGGAATCCGTTCGTCCCAGCTAGTTTTCTCCATAGCCGGTCGACTTCCGTTTAGTAATGTAAATTTGATTCGGTTTAGGCCGTTGCAGCAGGCCGCGTTGCAACGCAAGGTCGCGCCCGGCCGCGATCCGTTCTCGCTCGCATGATTGATAATCATGGCTCTTGACGTACTTCTCCACCCGCAGATCAGCGTTGCGAACAACGCCGATCTTGTGGACTCTTTCAGTTTTAGCCGGTGAAGCAGCCATCGCTTCAACTCCCTGATGCGATACGAGACATCAACCGCCGATCGGAGATCGGCGATCGCAAACTTCCATTAAGGAACTAGCTGGTAAGCACTCTCGCTTACATGAGGGTTGAAGCGTTCGCGGCCGAAGCCTTCTGATGTGGCCATCAGGTCAATGAGCCGGCGGCAATCCGAAATTGCCCTTGCCGAGTCAATTTCAGACTGTCCAAACGAAGTGGTCGTGGCGCTAAATCCGTCCCGGACGATAGCCTCATACAGGTCGTCTTCCCTTTCGAACGACGCAGCCCTTATTTCAGGCAACAACCCCCTTGGCCTCGATACTCCAGCTGAGGTGGGTCTGCGCTCCATCGTCGTGCCGGCCGTTTCCATCTCATTGGGCGATGTCATGGCAGGAAGGCTACTGGTGAGCATCTGGCCGCCTGTGGGTTGGTCTTGCCACGTCGTGGATAATGTGGATGCGAGCGCATTAGTCCAGACCGTCCCGTCGAAGAACCGGATCTCGTCCAACTGGTAGTTATATGCATTCACTTCGTTCGACGAGAAACCCCAGCCGAGGAGCAAGATACGGTCTCCCGTAATGCGATGCGTGAGCGTTACGTTGCCCTCAGATTCTGCAACCTCGATGTCAGACGCATTGATGCCCTGGCCGAATTCGATCACATCGGTGCCAAATCCATTGCCGTTAAAATCGATATTCTCCAGAACGTCGCTGCCCCATCCAAGTTCGAACCGATAGGTATCGTCACCTTCGCCGCCAGTCAGAGCATCATCTCCCGTGCCGCCGATGAGGACGTCGTTTCCTGCGCCGCCGGAAACAGAATCATTGCCCGCACCGCCGCTGAGCATGTCATCGCCCGCGAATCCTTCCACCACGTCATTTCCACCTGAGGCATCGATAGTGTCGCCGCGAGGCGTTCCCGACAGTCTTTGGTTCGTGTCGTTTCCAGTAGTAAGCCGCGCGGTCACCTCGGCGGCTGTCCAGACCGTGCCATCGACGAAACGAATTTCATCTACCTGCGTACTGAACTGATCTTCGGCATCGGACGAGTAGTGCCAGCGATCGACATGGACGCTGTCGCCCGACACGCGATGCGTCAGCCTCACCGAAGAGCCATCATAGGACACGACATCGATGTCGGCCGCTGCTATCCCTTGACCGAACTCGATCGCATCGAACCCCGCTCCGTCGCCATTGAAGTCCCTGGTATCCAGCGCATCGTGGCCCCAACCCAACTCGTACCTATAGGTGTCATCACCTTCACGTCCGAACAGGGAATCGAATCCAGCTCCGCCAGTCAGCACGTCATTGCTGTCGCTGCCATAGACCGTGTCGTTTCCGCCCAAGGCATCGATAGTTCCGCCATCGGATCTCATCAGCAGCACCTGGTCGGTTGCGTCGCCAGTCATGAGTCGCGCATCCATATCGGCCGTGGTCCAGACAGTGCCATCCGCGAACCGGAACTCGTCGATCTGGAGATTGGATCCATCGGCTGCGTTCGAGGAGTAGGCCCAGTTGTTTACTTGTAGCCTGTCGCTGGAACCCTGCCGCGTCAGCACCAGGTTAGCTCCGTCGGTAGAAACAACGATATCCGAGGCGCTGATTCCGGCACCGAACTCAATCGTATCGAAACCGATGCCATCGGCGTTGTAGTCCACTGCATTTATCGAATCGTCGCCCCAATCCAACCCATATCTAAACGTATCATTTCCTTCATCGCCCACGGAGAAATCGTTGCCTGCTCCGCCTTCCATGACGTCGTTTCCGCTCGCGCCCAACAGGACATCGTTCCCGCCGAGGCCTCGCAAGACGTCGTCCCCTGCCGTTCCCGCGATGAACTCGCTGTCGGAGGTGCCTACGATCGCGTTGTCTTCGGGTGGGAACAGATTCAAGATATAGGCCGTGTTCCACACGGTGCCGTCACCAAAGTGGATCGAATCGATGGCGCCAGTGGAGCTTGCCTCGCCCGAGAAGAAGTCCTTCACCGTTAGCGAATCCTGGGTGCCGGAGACCGTGAGAACCAGGTCGTTATCGATACGCTGGGTCAGAATGTCGGTTGAGGCGATGCCCGGGCCGACTACGATTCTGTCGACGTAGAGCCCCGCCGCGTCCTGGCTGTGGATGACGTCGCTGCCGGTGCCCAGCTCGAAATGGAAACTGTCGTCGCCGTCGCCACCGTCGAGTGTGTCGTTGTCCGCACCGCCCGACAGCGAGTCGTTTCCTGCGCCACCCATGAGGACGTCACTCCCCGACCCGCCCAGCAAGGCGTCGTTTCCGGCATGCCCCGTCAGCAGGTTGCTGCCAGCATTTCCGGTCAACGTGTTATCGAGCGAATTGCCCTCGCCGGATAACGCGTCGCCGCCTACGAGCGTCAGATTTTCGACGTATTGCCCAAGCGCGTAGCCGACAGATGCAAGCACGGTATCCGTGCCACCGGGATCCACTTCCGAGAACTGTTCTGTGACCGGATCGTAACGCCACTCGGATTCGAGAGCGACATCGTCTGCGCTATCGACACGGTACAGATCGTCGCCGGCGCCACCTTCCATGGAATCGATGCCCATGCCCCCATCCAGATCATCGTTTCCATCGCCACCAGCCAGGTAGTCACCGCCTTCGTCGCCGCGAAGTATGTCGTCGCCAGCATCGCCATAAAGCGAGTCCTGGCCGCTTCCGCCAACCACCAGATCATTTCCTCCATCGCCTCCGACCTGATCATCACCGGCACCGCCGGCCAGTTGGTCGTTCCCATCCGATCCGTACAGGGAGTCGTTACCCTCCAGAGCATTTATCGTATCCGCGCCTTCGGTGCCGTAAATGGAATCGTTGAATTCAGATGGCGATTGATTGGCGGCCATGTAGTTGACGTCCGCCATCGTCCAGACCGTCCCATCCGCAAAACGGAATTCCTCGATACCGTTCATGGCGTACAGATTGGCGGCGCTGCCACGGATACGTATGCCGTAGTAGCTGACCACGACATCCTCGGGCCTGATGTCTGATGCGAAGCGGACGGTATCGACGCCGTTGGAAGCCGTCGGCGTGCCATAGAGGTAGTAAGTGTCGTATATGCGGTCCTGTCCGCTATTGCGGCCGAACAGGTAAGTGTCGGAACCGTCGCCACCGGAAAGTTCGTCGTAAGAGCCGGACAGTTCGTAGGACGCATCCGTACCGCCATCGACTACGTCGTCTCCCTCGCTGCCCCGCAAGCGGTCCTTCCATGGTGTACCGGTGATCAGCCCGGATAGCTCGCCGCCATTCATGGTGATGCCTGGGCCGGTGTAGCCAGCACGGCTCAGCATTTCGTAGTAATCCAGCGTCGCGCCGTCCTCGAAGACAATCTGGTCGATAATCGAAGAGAACCGCGGACCTTCGTTGAGGTAGTACTCGTGGAGCACCATATACTCGATTCTGGTCTGATCCCCGGTAATCGTGTTGGTGATTACCAAGTCGCGATCGCCTGCCTGCCCGCCCGTTCCTGGGGCTCTGTCCACCAGCTCGAATGTCATATCCTGCAGGCTGATGCCCGGCCCAAACAGGATTCGGTCGTAACCCGGGTCGCGACTCCAGTTGCCCGAGTTGTAGGCCGTATTGAAGTCGGTGATGACATCGCTTCCGTGGCCGACTTCCAACACATAGGTGTCGTCGCCTAGCCCACCATCCATAGTGTCATCGCCTAGCCCACCGATGATGACGTCATTCATGTCGGATGGATTACTGCTGCCTGAGTAGTCGAGCTGTTGCGCGGTTTCACCCCACAAGTAGTCATTACCTTCCCCGCCTTCGATCAAGTCGTTACCGTGACCACCCTCAACGACATCGTCGCCTCTTCCACCAAGCACGTGATCTTCGCCATGACCGCCTGAAGCGAGATCATTCCCGTCACCGGCGTCTATAAAGTCGTTTCCCGTTCCTCCTCCGACGTTGTCGTTTCCTCCCAGGCCAAGGATTGAATCATTTCCTCCATTTCCGCGTATGAGGTTGTCGAGGTTAGACCCCGTAAGGACATTGCCATTCTCGTCTCCGTAAATAAGCACGTCGCTCAGCGCAGCAGAAATCTCGGCTGGTCCCCAGACGGTGCCATCTGCAAACTCGATGCGATCGATCGGGAACAGTTCACTCAGCCCCTCCCATATATTCTCCCACCCGAACTGGAATTCTATTTGATCTTCGCTACCTTGAAGACCGATCACCAGCCTTGAGCCGGATCCAGGAATATCTTTGAGTGAGAACCGAAGATCCGCAGCAGTTATTCCTTCCAGCAAACGTAGGGTTTCGGAGTTCCACCGAGTCACCTCGTCCACGCCATAGCCGCGACCGAAAACATACGTGTTACGCCCTTCGCCACTGTGCAAGGTATCGTTTCCGGCGCCCCCATCTAGTACGTCGTCACCTTCGCTTCCTAAAAGTTGATCGTCACCATTACCTCCGATGAGCTCATCGGAGCCTAACCCGCCATATATACTGTCATTGTCATCACCGCCAAGCAGACGATCATTACCATCGTCCCCATTGATAAGGTCGTTGCCGCTGCCACCTACAACAAGGTCGTCGCCACTGCCGCCGGAAAGCGAATCGTTTCCTTGGCCGCCATCCAGGCTGTCGATTCCATCACCACCATCAAGGCCGTCATCACCGATGCCGCCTTCGATAACGTCATTCCCACCTCCGCCGGTGAGCCCGTCGTTGCCCGCCCCCCCGGCCAGAAAATCATTCCCCGCCCCACCATCAATAACGGTGTCATTACCATCCCCGCCATCAAGCGAATCATCACCTTCATCCCCCCACAATCTGTCTGCTCCTGTGCCGCCCAGCAATGAGTCATTACCTACGCCGCCATACAACGAATCGTTGCCGCCCAGCCCATGGAGAGTGTCGTTACCCCCATGACCGCGCAAGGTATCGTCGCTACTGCTGCCAGTCAGGACGTCATCTAAGCCGGTACCAATGCTTCCGCGTATGTAGGACGCAGACCAAACCTGTCCATTAGGGAACTGAATGACGTGCGTCCCATTGCTCGCCGCCAGGAATCCCTCCAGGATCAGAGAGTCGATGCTGGCGTTCGGGCCGTATCCGTTGCTAAACGTCAGGCTGATGTTATCGCCGTCGATCATCACGGTGACATTGTTGGTGGTGAGCCCGGTGCCCAACCGGATGACATCGCTTCCCGAACTGGCCGCAGCCAGCCCCTGGATGGTGTCGAAACCGAAGCCTTGGGAGAAATAATAGTTGTCGTTGCCGGCTCCACCATCCAGCGCGTCGTCTCCCAACGCACCGTATAGGCTGTCGTTGCCATCGCCGCCATTCAGATAGTCGTTGCCGCCCAATCCGTAGATAGAATCGTCACCACCCCCTCCGTAAATAGTGTCGTTGCCATACGTTCCGGTCAGCACATCACTGTCGGGTGTGCCGAAAATCGCCGGTTCCAGACCCAGTGCCAGCCGCAATTGCTCCTGAGTGATGGAGCTGCCATCGGAAAAGCCCAACGTCGCGGTAGCGGTGGGGCCGAAGAACCCGCCGACGATCAACACGTCTTCGGTACCGTCCACGTAGATCACCAGATCCTGACCCTGCGCCGCGTACGACAGATCAGTCGTCTCGATATCGGATGCGAAACTGATTACATCCGCTCCGCCATCGGCAAGATTAGAGATCCTATCGATGCCGAAGCCGCGCGCGAAAACGTAGGTGTCGTTGCCGCTGCCGCCAACCATCACGTCGTTGCCTTTACCGCCCTCGAGCCTATCGTCACCATCGTTGCCCAGCAGGGTATCGTTGCCCGCGTCGCCGACCAGAGTGTCCGCGCCTGCGCCACCGTCTGCGTAATCAGATCCATCACCGCCATTAACCTGGTCGTCGCCGTCGCCGCCGAAGAGGTTGTCATTGCCTGCATTACCGGCCAGAGCGTCGTTACCGGCATCCCCACCGACATAATCGTTGCCATCACCACCCTCGACAGTGTCGTTGTCCTCGTTGCCCGATAGGTTGTCATTGCCTGCCCCACCCCATAGCGTGTCTTGGCCCGCATTGCCGTTAAGAACGTCGCTACCCGCGCCACCATCCAAGACGTCGTTACCTTCACCACCGCTGATCTGATCCGATCCGCTGCCGCCGCTGGCGTTATCATTGCCGGCCTCGCCCCAAAGCTTGTCGTCACCCTCCCCACCGATGAGCGTGTCGGTTCCGCCCCCGCCCTGCAGTTCGTCCGCGCCTGTACCGCCATCCAGCCGATCCGTACCCGCCTCACCCCAGAGTTTGTCGTTTCCATCTCCGCCGCTGAGCGAGTCGTTGCCCAGTCCGCCGATCAGTTCATCCAGGCCTGCACCACCCTGCAGACGGTCATTTCCATCCTCGCCAAAGATGATGTCGTCGTCCGCACCTCCGTCTATCTCGTCATCGCCCCCACCGCCATAAAGTTCATCGTTGCCGGCGTCGCCTTTGATAACGTCTTTGCCATGCTCGCTTGCATCGAGCGTAGTTGAATCGCCGAAAATTTTGTCGGTACCCGTGCCTCCCGAAAGGGTGTCATCACCACCATCTCCGGAGATCCAGTCGTTGCCGGCACCGCCATTGATGTTGTCATTACCGGAAACTACGGGCTGATCGATAGCCATGCCAAGCACGAAATCGACGCGGTCGCCGGAAAGGACATCGTCGCCTTCACCGCCGTCGATGACGTCAATACCACCCTGCCCTGAAATACGGTCGTTGCCTTGTCCACCGATCAAAACATCGTTTCCGGACACATTCGCCGTTGTGGAGATGCGTGTTGACAGGTAGGAGAAGAAGCCGGTGCCGTAGGTCAGGTCGTCGCCGAGGATCAGATCGTCGCCGTCCTCACCATTGACGAAATCGTCGTCGCTACCGCCTATCAGTAAATCGTTGCCCGTTCCACCTGCGATCCTATCGTCGCCCTCTCCGCCGTAAGCCGTATCGGAACCCTCTCCAGCATCGATCTCGTCGTCGCCGTTCTTGAAGACATTCGGATCCAAATCCACCCAGATTTCGTCTGTCTCAGGATTGCCGTCGGCAGGGCCCCAGGCCCAAACCTGCAAACCCAGGAGATGCTGCGGTGCGTTGTTGACGTTGGTTGCGCCTGTATCGTTGTAAGCGAACCAGCCGTTGCCGTGCGACACCGCATCGCTGCGCGTGTCAAATTGATCGCCGTATGTCGGGTCGCTCCACGGCGCCCAGCCCATGACATTCGCGTAGTTGAGGATGATGTCGTTGCCCAGGCCGCCGATCAGGCGGTTGGAGCCGGGGCCGCCCAACAGCAGATCATCGTCGTGTCCGCCATCAATCCAGTCGTCGCCGTAGCCGCCATCGATGCCGTCGTTGCCTGCCAGACCAGAAATTACATCGTCACCACTGACAGGCGTTCCGGAGTCATCATCGCCATCAAACCCAATCAAATCGTCGCCATTAGTTAGCGGGAACGGATTCTCGGGCGTTCCCGGCTGACCGAGATCGGGCAATGTGATGCCAAGATCACCGTTAGACCAGTTGCTGATGGTGATGCGACCACCGGTTTCGCGGTGAATGAGCATCAGCGATGCGCTATCGCCGCTATCGATCACTTGCAGGCGGAAGACTCGGTCGTTGGTTTCCCAACCAAAGCCGTCACGCGAAACGTTGTTGAGCAGAGAATCGCCGATTGCTACGCCGTCGAAGGTGATGCTTCCGAGACCATCGGAATCGATAATAACGTCATCCGATCCAGGGCCGAAGTCGGCCGCAACGAAACGATACGTGTCGTTCCCATCGCCACCTTCAAGCGTGTCGTTGCCGATGCCGCCGATCATTATATCGTCGTCGTCGCCGGCTATCAGAATGTCGTCTCCACCACGACCCTCCAGCCTGTCGCTGCCCGAGCCACCGCCCAGGATATCGGTCAGCTCGTCCCCGACAAGCAAATCTTCGCCTGCGCCACCGCCTATGAGATTCAGCCGCCCTGGCAGCCCAAACGAAACATCCGCCCCTGCCGTGCCAACCTGGGCGACGGCGTTGATACTGTCGAAGTTCGAGAATTCGCCGCCGTAAAGCCGCGTGTACTGCTCGATAACGAAGGCGGCTTCCTCGTTTGCGAACTGGGATTGGAAGAACTCTTCGATTTCGTCCTCGAAGAAGGCGCTCACCGTCCATGCCACGCAGGCACCGATGATCAGGAAGGGCCAGGAAACGGCTCCGATAGCCGCAAGACCCGCAACGATTATCGCGTCTACCGCATAGCCAACTGCGCACATGGCGATGGTCGTCGCCAGTCGGCTGTAATCGCCATCGCGAAAGGCATCGATCATTTCGAACCGGGTGAGGGCTGTATCGGCCCGCCCGAAGAACTTGCCCAACTCCGTGTCCCCGAGCGCCGTTCCCGTATAGGGCACAGGCAATGCACCCAACGCGTTGACGAAATCGACAACGTTCTGCAGTTTCTCCACGTTTGTACCAGGCGTTTCGACCCCGTCGATGAACGCGCTGAACGACGAAACCATCCTGGAAGAAGCCGTTTGCCAGGCTTCGTTACCGGCAAGCTCCGGTAGTGCGCTGAACAGCGTGACCAGTTCGATTGCTTGTCTGGCCGCGGTCGTGTGTGCGGTTACCAGCGCGATGGCAACTACCTCATCGGGCGTCTCATCGCCGAGGTTATCGATGCTCAAGCCAGCCGATTCGATTGCGTTTCCGAATAGCGCAACCAGATTCCTGGACAGCTCCGCAACTAGATTCTGAATCTGCTGATCAGTGTACATGGCATCTTCCTTCTTTGGATGTGGATGTATGGCTCAACGAAAACGTTGTTGACAACGGCCGATAACGATCACGCGAATGCAACGTCCCTGGCGCCCGCGTTGGGCGCTCGACTATCTTTCCCGGGCCGCCTCAGCCGCATGCTGCTTCAAGGGGCTTAACAAATAATCAATCACTCTTCTCTTTCCGGTCTTGATCTCCACGCTCAACGCCATACCGGGAGACAGCTTCACCTTCCCGCGGCCAGCTTGACCCGCGCACGAAACACCAGCCCCATCTTCTCGTCCTGCGCCGCGTCGTGCGAAACACTCTCGACAGTTCCGTCGAGATAGCCGTAACGGATATACGGAAAGCTCTCCACCTTCACCGTCACCCGTTGCCCCGGCCTGACAAAACCGATGTCCTTGTTGAGCACCGTCGCTTCCACCTCAGGCTCTTCCTCGCTCGGCACTACGGCCAGCGAGGCCCGGACCGGTGTCACTGCACCGACCGCGGTATGGATTGCTAGTTGCTGCACCGTGCCAGAAACCGGCGCATGCAACAGCATCACCTGTTCGCGCTGCCCGGTCTTGGTGACCCCCTGTGCGAACTGCTCCATCTGTTCACGTGCCTGACGCAGTCCATCCAACGCCTTCCGCTTCGTCTTAGCGGTAAGCACACTGAGTTGCTCACGCGAACCGCTCAATGCTGAGCGGGTTTCCTGGATCCGGCCGCGGTGCGACGCTAGGTCACACTCGGCGGCGATACTTTCCTGCTCGCACGACCGGTAGTCATGGCCCTTGGCCTTTCCCACCTGCAGACCAGCGTTGCGAACAACGTTGGTCCTGAGTGTCCTGTTAGTTTTCGCCAGCGAACCAGCCATCGCTTCAACTCCCTGATGCGATACGAGACATCAACCGCCGATCGGAGATCGGCGATCGCAAACTTCCATTAAGGAACTAGCTGGTAAGTACTCTCGCTTACATGAGGGTTAAAGCGTTCGCGGCCGAAGCCCTCTGAGGTCGCCATCAGATCGATGAGTCGGCGGCAATCCGAGATTGTTCTTACCGAGTCAATTTCAGACGATCCAAGCGAAGTGGTCGTGGCGCTAAAGCCGTCCCGGACGATAGCCTCATAGAGATCCTCGCCCCCTGAGAACGACGCGATCTCCATTTCAGACAGAAACCCCCTTGGCCTCGACACCCCAGCCAAGCCGGCTCCGCGTCGCGTCGTCGACCCGGCTGTTCCCATGTCATCGGGCGATGTCATGGCGGGCAGGCTGCTAGTGAACATTTGGCCGCCTGCGGGTTGATCGTGCCAGGTCGCGGAGAAAGTGGGTGCGAGCGCGTTCGATTGGCTGGTTGTTAGTGTTGTCTGGCCCAACGGGGGAGGCGTCATTCCCGCCATTGCGTTCACCAACGCTTGGACATCGGCTGCATACAGCACTCGATTGCCGTCGTCGGTCCGGATTTCTTCCACCCGATATTGCCCACCCAGATACCAGTCCTTAATCACCAGCTTATCGGTCGTGCCGATGATGGAGATTTCCAGGTTATTGCTGCTGGTCGGGCGCTTGAACCACAGTTGGTCGTAGGTCACGCCGGTGAGGAAGCGCGCAACGTCGGTATTCCCGGCGGTGCCGTCGTTCTCTACAACCGTGTCGATTCCATAGGTACGCGCCATCAGATAGGCATCGTTGCCTGTGCCGCCGGTTAGCGTGTCGGTTCCACCTTTCCCTTCCAGCGTATCGTTACCCGCCAAAGCGCTTAGATTGTTGTTGCCGCTATTGCCTGCAAGCACGTTACCGATCGCATTGCCCGTTCCGTTGATCGCGGACGTTCCTGACAAAGCAAGGTTTTCCACCTCTGCTGATAGCGTGAACGTGACCGACGAATTGACAGCATCTATGCCTTCGCCAGTCAGCTCAGTTACCACGTCGCTGGTACTGTCCACAACATAACTATCGTCGCCAGTACCGCCCTTCAAGGTATCGGCACCTGCTTTTCCATCTAGAGTGTCGTTTCCAGCTAATCCGGTAAGCGTATTATTGGCACTGTTGCCGATAAGAACATTTGCGATTGAGTTGCCGGTGCCGCTATTGGTGCCACTCCCAGTCAACGTTAGGTTCTCTACATCGCTTCCTAGCGTCCAAGCCACACCAGATTGCACGGTGTCTGTACCTGCACTTATGGCCTCCTGAACGATATCACCAGCAACATCAACGATATAAACATCATTGCCAAAGCCACCAATCAAGGTGTCGGTACCGCCCTTTCCATCCAGCGTGTCGTCGCCATCCAATCCGGTAAGCACGTTGCTGCCGCCATTACCTGTAAGAAGATTGGCCATCGCATTACCCGTGCCATTGATTACTCCGCTACCCATCAACGTCAGATTCTCCACTTCTGACCCGAGGGAAAATGTTATCGATGCTCTGACCAAGTCAGAACCTTCCCCCTGAAGTTCAGTTACAACATCACCAACGTTGTCCACCACATAGATATCGTCGCCAATACCACCAACCATTCCATCGGCTCCGATACCGCCGTCCAGCGTGTCGTTGCCGCCAAATCCTTTCAGGGTATCGCTCCCGCCAAATGCGGTGAGCGTGTTGTTGGAATCGTTCCCGGACAAGATATTGACTCCGGAGTTTCCCGTGCCATTTATCGACGCCGCCCCTGAAAGGTAGAGGTTCTCAACGCCGGAACCGAGGGTGTAGCTAACACTTGCATCTACCGAATCAATTCCTTCCCCCGTCGCCTCTACAATGGAGTCCGCGACATTGTCTACAAAATAAAGGTCATCTCCCGACCCACCGAGCATCGTGTCCGCGCCAGCTTGCCCATCCAGAACATTTGCCAATTCGTTGCCTGTTATCCGATTGTTGAGCGCGTTTCCTGTCCCGATAGAGCCGTAGCCGATACTCAAATCTAGACTCTCTACATTCTCACCCAAGGCATAATCAATCCCTGAGAGAACCGTATCGGCTCCTTCATTGGCAGCCTCAAAAACTGTGTCGCCCGCGTCGACTACCACGTAGAAATCGTCACCCCACCCGCCGGAGAGGAGATCAATGCCTTCGGAACCAATCAGACTGTCGTTACCATCCCCGCCGTAAAGCAAGTCGTTACCGGTAGATCCGTCGAGAGTGTCGTTACCTTCGCCACCGTAAAGGGTATCGTTACCGCCGTGGCCGTTGATCGAATCGTTTCCGGCAAGGCCATCAATCGTGTCATCCGTTCCCCAACCGTGCACCTCGTCATCCAGCGCCGTGGTGGCCATCATGCTTTGCCGCAACGTCTCTCGCGTCCAGATGGTTCCATCACTGAATCTTATTTCGTGGAGCGGGCTATCAGGCAGCAAAAAACCTTCCAACGTCAAAACTTCATCGAGAGATCCTCTTAGGATCAAGTCTCCGCTGTCCTGCGGCTCGATAGTCAACGCACCCGGTAAGATTGCGGCGGAGAACTGGATTACATCGCTTCCAGAAGAAATGCTCCCCAGTGAAACGATGCGGTCAGTTCCAAAGCTGGTGTCGAAATAGTAGGTGTCGTTGCCGTGACCTCCATCAAGATAGTCGCGGCTGGCACCGCCTTCCAGATAGTCATCACCATCATTTCCGATCAGCGTGTCGGACGCCGCGCCTCCGACCAATGCATTAGCGCTCGCGTCGCCAATCAAGGTCACCCCAGCGATACGGCCGGTGATTTCTCTGCTGTCCCACACCGCACGAACGGTTCCATCCGGGTTATCAAAGACCACTGTCTCTATTGGCGCCTGAACGGTGCCATCGGAGCCCCAGTATGCAGAAACCAGAATTTGATTCTCTGCTGATGGCCCAACCTGAATGATCAGATCGTCGCCTAGACGAATGAAGCGCAGATCGTCCGTGCTTACCGAGACATCAAAAATAATAGCGTCCAGCCCACCGGAATCGATTATCGAATCCGACCCATCCCCTGCAGAATAGCGATAGGTATTATTATCCCGCCCGCCAACCAATTCGTCATCACCTGTGCCACCAATGATTTGGTCATTGCCGGTATCTCCGGTAATCCTGTCATTACCGTCCCCACCATACAGGTAGTCATTATCTGACGATCTATCTTGCGGCAGAGCATAGGCGCCAGAGATGATGTCATTGCCTAAACCGCCATAAATGTGGTTCGAGTAGGCATTGCCCGTCAGGTTGTTGTCCCCGGAATCTCCCACCAGATCGGATGGACCTGTAGTCAACCCAAGAATATATCTCTCGATATTCGCAAATGATGGAACGCTGTAACTGTTGTTTCCGTAGTCACCTTCGATAACAACGGTATCAGTGCCTGCGCCTTCCACCTCCACAACGGTATCCCCTGCGCCAAGCAGATAGATGTCGTTTCCTAGACCCCCAGACAGGGTATTTGCGCCACTGGAAGTAGATCCGTCTATCCAATTGTCTAGGGCGTTTCCGGTCGCATTGATGTTGGCAGTTCCGACAAGAACAATTCTCTCGATGAATCGTTGTTGCTCAAGTGAATAGGAAATGCTCGTCTCTACGGTATCGACGGACTCTTGATTCGTGAAGTTGTCTGAAACAACGTCATTAACGTTGTCGATGACAAACGTATCTTCACCTGCACTGCCAGCCAATACATCGGCACCCACACCTCCATCCAAACGATTGACAGACATGCTGCCCGAAGCGCTTGCATCAATCTTGTTGTCCAGCGCATTCCCTATGAACTGGCGCGGCGTCCATGTTGCTTTCTGTTTTCTTGCGTAGTCGTATCCAGTATTTCCACTATAGCTGTAGAACCCAAATCTTCCGTTTGTGAATGGCAAAACAACATTCTCTACATTGTTCGGTAGCTGGTACAGAATCGACATTGAGCTCCCATAGGGTAGCCGATAGTAAATGGTGTCATTACCTTCGGCTTCGTTCTCCAGAACGATGTCACTGTCGTAATAGTTGTCACCTCCGATGTAGTAGAGATCATCGCCGCCACCGCCAACCATCGTGTCATTACCGGTATTCCCATAAAATATGTTTGAGTACTGATTTCCGGTTATGGTTCCGCCCGCCGTTGTGAAGCTGAAATTAAGTTGGAACGGTATAGGCGTAGCCAATGCCTCGATCTGGGCGGCGGTAATGATTGAGCCATCGGCGAATACGATCTCGTCGATCCATTTCGTCGCAGATACGTTCTGCATATTCGCCGTTATGTAGGATCCGCTTGAGTTGATTGTCAGAATCAGAGCCGAGTTCGCATCGGTTCCACTTCGATACAGAGACACGTCCTCCCGCGTAATCCCCTCGCCCAGAATCAGACGGTCATACCCCGCCGCATCCGCGTCGTTGCCATAGATATAGTCATTGCCGTCGCCGAGCTCGTAGTGAAAGGTGTCATTACCTGATCCGCCATATAGGCGATCATCACCACCTTCGCCATTCAAGATGTCATCGCCCGCCAAGCCATAAAGCGAATCGTTTCCTCCTCTACCGAAAATCGTGTCGTTCAGCACCGAACCGGAGAGAGTTTCGGCACCCTCGCTACCGATCCTCGAAGTGAGAAGTGCTGTTTGACCGGGGGACAATATGCTGCCGTCCTGGAAGGAAAAGCTCAGGCTTGAGGTGGCACGGCTATTGAATCCAACGATTACGAGTTCATCCGATCCGGTGTTGATCACAAGATCGTTGCCGCTCATTGTCAGGGTAACCGTGCTGGCGGTTATTCCCGTCATGAATCTAACTACGGCCGATTCGGAGACAACGCCAGTCGTGCTCTGGACTGATCCTACTTCGGACAAATAAAGGGAGTCACGGCCAAAACCCGTCGAGAACTGATAAGTGTTCGTCCCCAGGCCGCCCCTCAGGATATCGTTTCCTTTTCCACCTTCCAGGAAGTCGTTGGAAGTATCGTCCCAACGACTGCCGGAAACCCAGCTGATTATCCCCGCGCTAAGCTCATCGTCACCATCACCACCCAGCAGAATATCGCTGTCGTAACCGCCATCAAGATAATCATTTCCATCGCCTCCTTCGAGTCGATCCTGACCCTTCTCTCCGTACAGTTCATCGTCTCCCGTACCTCCCATCAGCACGTCGTGATCCGTGGCCGTGCCGCTATATTCGTCGTCCCCGCCGTAGATTATGTCGTTGCCCCCGCCGCCGGAAAGGACATCGTTTCCTATCACGCCATAGATGGTATTCGCGTCCGAAGTTCCCAAGTAAATGTCCGCGCCAGCCGTCCCTATGTAGGTTTCTCCGGGAGTGGCTAGTCGTGATGACAGATCAGCCAACGTCCAAATAGTTCCATCGTGGAATGTGATGGTATGTCCGATGCCAGCTGCGTCGAAGTAGCCTTGGAGCGTCAGTGAATCCGTGCTGTTCGGGGATTGCAGCACCAGACTGTTGTTGGCCCCTAAGCTAACCAAGAGGGCGGTCGGATCTATACCTGCGCCGAAGCTAATGGTGTCCAATCCTGCAGTGGCGCCACCAAGTGCCTGTATTTCGTCGATTCCCCAGCCGAGCTCAAAGCGATAGATATCGTTGCCTTCCGCTCCGGCAAGAGCATCGTCTCCTCGCCCCCCCACAATGGTGTCGTTACCCAACCCACCGTAGATGCTGTCGTTGCCATCGCCACCGTCAAGATTGTCGTCGCCTTCATCGCCATCGAGCTGATCGTTCCCAGCGCCGCCATCTGCCACATCGTTTCCGCTTCCGCTGTCGATGATGTCGTTTCCTGCACCTCCCGCGAGCTCGTCAATTCCTTCATTTCCTGTAAGCCTATCTATTCCGTCGCCACCATTTAGATAGTCATTCCCGTCTCCGCCCCACAGTTCGTCGTCTCCTGCTTCACCCCACAGTCTGTCCGCCCCAGCATCGCCAGTGAGGTAATCCTTATCCGATCCACCATAGAGCCAGTCATCTCCACCGTTTCCGTAAAGATGATCAATACCCGCTCCTCCAAAGAGGCGATCATTGCCATGGAACTCTGTTGCTACGTCCTGCGGACTTCCGTCACCGACTAACGTATCGTTTCCTGCATCTCCATAGAGCCAATCTTGTGCGCCCAAACCGAAGATTGTGTCGTCGCCCTCGCCGCCTTCGATCTCGTCATTGCCATGGAGGCTGCCGTCTATATGTATGCTGTCCCCGACAATATTGTCGTTTCCATCACCACCAAGAATTACGTCACGATCACCGCCGCCGTATATCTCATCGTCACCGCCACCTCCTGAAATAACATCAATGCCGTTCCGCGTTCCTTGTTGATCGTTGTCACCCGCAATTACATCATTACCCGCACCGCCATCAATGATGTCGTCGCCATCGTCGCCGAGAATTCGATCCGCCCCATCTCCACCACTTATATGGTCTATATCTTTGTCGTCTGCATCTACCGGATTGGAATCTCCGCGACCATAAATGACGTCGTCGCCAATACCGCCATCGATGACATCATTTCCGCCTTGCCCATAAATGCTATCGTTTCCTTCATTTCCATAGATGATGTCGTTTCCGTTCGCATTTGCCGAGTCGGATACTGCAACCGTTAGGTGAATACCAGGCAATGAATCCGGCCATGCATCTCCTCTAATTACATCATTTCCGATTCCTCCGGAGATGTTGTCATCATCATGTCCGCCTTGAATAACGTCGTTTCCCTCTCCGCCTATGACGCGATCTATACCTTCGCCTGCAAAGACTAGATCATCGCCATCTCCTGCATCTATGTAGTCATCGCCACTCGGACTTACGTTCGGATCCAGGTACGTCCATCCTGCCGCCAGAACTCCGTTTGGCCCGATATACCAACTGCTCCCGCGGAATAGCACTGCAGCTCCATACTGAGCAATTCGCTGCTCTTCGTACTCTGCCTCTGATGTTGTCCATGGCCGCATGTCAGCGCGCTCGGATCCATCGAAAATGTAGTCGGCTCCAGCCCCTCCCCAAATGTGATCGTTCCCCGTGCCACCGAGAATTAGGTCCCGGCCATCACCACCGTTGAGCCGATCGTCCCCGGCTCCTCCCTCGATGCCGTCGTTTCCTCCTAGGCCGTTGATGATGTCGATGCCTAAATTCGATCCCGTGGCCCCGAATGTGTCATCGCCGCCAGTCAGTGTGCCGGCGATCTCGGCCTGTTCTTCGTCGAGACCCGGAAGCTCAATGCCAAGATCTCCGTTACTCCAGTTACGGACGGTGATGAATGAATGCGAGTCGTTATGCATGATGATGAGAGACTGGTCGTCCCCGCTCCCCACTACCGACAATCGAAACTCGCCGTCTGATGTCTCCCAAGAGCCAAGCGATGCATGCTGAATATTATCGAAGCCTGTGCCGGATCCAGATATGTCAACGCCATTGAACGTTATTCTTCCCAATCCGTCTGAGTCGAAAACTGTGTCTTCGGAGTTCTCATTGGTGAAGTCCACCGATGAGAATCGGTATGTATCGAACCCGTTACCTCCATCCAAGGAATCACTTCCTATTCCACCATCCAGGTAGTCATCGCCATCGCCACCTCTTAAATCATCGTTTCCAGCATCTCCATAGACTGAATCTTCTCCATCTCCACCATGCGAAAAATCCGCACCGCCACCAAGAATTATCGTATCTGCACCTCCACCGCCAAAAACTCCATCGTCTTTAAAGGTCCCGAATAGGCTATCTGCATTGCCACCACCGAATACGAGATTCAAGCCGGGGTGAGATGCGTCCAATCCATTGACATCGAAGCCAAAGAGCCCTTTGAACTCGTGAACCCACTCGTCCCATGTTTCATCGTCTATTACCTCCACACCTATCTGACTCAAGGCAAACAAGGTTACGGCGAGCACAGCGCCCACTGCTAACTCAGGCAATCCCAGAGCCACAAGGCCGGCACCAACTACTCCAGCAGCAAGTCTTTGCGCCAGAAGCTGCGCGCCACGGCCGATCAACCACCCTGACCCCACTTTCAGCATTTGCCCTTGATCGCCTTCAACAACCGCAGCGATAAACTGCGCGGCGTCAATGGAGTTGCCTAAGACTATCCCTACCTTTCCGCCGAAGAACGTACCTCCTCGTGCCAAATATAGACCTTCCGAGTTCCTTGCCAAGTAGTTTGCAATGGCGGTTTCTGCGTTTGCGGATTGAGAACTTAGTAAATTCCAGTCATCAATTGTTTGGTCTCTTAATGCTCGGAGCGTTGTCAGCAGCACAGGATCATTCTGTGCTGCAACTATTTTTGATATCGTTGATTCAAAAAGGGCGATCTGAGCCTGTTTGGCCAGCAGTAGGTGATCCAGCGTCGCCTGGCTCGCGACTGCCCCATCTCGGATAGCTTCGGTCGCCTTTCCAAGCTCACTAGTAAATACCTCTAGAGATTGGGCCATGACGGACGCAATGAAGTTCGATTGCTCCTGGGTAATTTCTACAGGATCCGTGTTCTCTGTCATTTCCTTTTCCTCACCGTTAGTGGAAATAGATTCTTCCGACTTGAATTAATGTCGCAATACTTAATATTTGTTTTTAAATCCGCATGCCTTAATTAGAACAACGAGCAGCGATGCGTAAACAACGGAGTACATAAGCGAGATCGCGGATCCGGCTACTGTCAGAACAGGAGTTGAGAAAGACATCGCTGAAATTATTGCCCCAGCACGCTTCATATCGTTCCTGTACGCAGAGATAAGAAGCCACGGGGTGATGAGAAGAGCCATAAATAGCAGCCCAAAGAGCACTGCTTTTATTTCATTGAACTTCCACGAATAGCTTTCTCTATTCCTAAACCTGGATATGGCGAAGCACATGATTAAGGGCGATGAAACTATCGACGAGAGAAGCCAAGCAGAAGTCTTACCCGGAATATTTGATATCTCGAGCAGACGATGCGCGGCGGGAATCCAGTTCACCAGGAACTGGATGCTCGCAAGCGTCGACTTCGCCTGATTCGGCGCAGCGACTATTGAAGCTCCCACGATCAACACATATAGAAGCAAACACGCCTTCTCTGGTATCGATACTGGCGGTGCCGATACTCCGTAGCTGTTCATTCAGACCGTCTCTCGTCTCCGAGCACTTTTGTTCTTGCTAAAATCTTCGTGAATTTCCGTATTCAACTCAGAGAGTTTGTTTTCCACTATCGTTCCCTTAAAGATTCGCTCTTGTGTTGTCGCAACGGTCCAATTAGATAGTCGATCACCCTTCGTTTCCCGGTCTTAATCTCCACACTCAACGCCATACCCGGAGACAACTTCACCTTCACCCCATCGATCATTAACGTCGCGGCAGCTAGCTTGACCCGCGCGGGAAACACCAACCCCATCTTCTCGTCCTGCGCCGCATCATGCGAGACGCTCTCAACGGTTCCATCGAGATAGCCGTAACGCGTATACGGAAAACTCTCCACCTTCACCGTCACCCGCTGCCCTGGCCTGACGAAACCGATGTCCTTGTTGAGCACGGTGGCTTCCACCTCCAGCGCCTCTTCGCTCGGCACCACGGCCAGCAAGGCTTGCGCCGGCGTCACTACGCCACCCACAGTGTGGATAGCCAACTGCTGCACCGTGCCCGAGACCGGCGCATGCAACAGCATCAACTGATCGCGTTGCCCTGTCTTGGCGACTTCCGGCGTGAACTGCTGCATCTGTTCGCGCGCCTGGCGCAGGCCGTCCAATGTTTGCTGCTTGGTCTCGGCGGTCAGCACACTGAGTTGCTCCCGCGAACCGCTCAAGGCCGAGCGGGTTTCCTGCAGCCGGCTGCGTTGCGACGCAAGGTCGCGCTCGGCGGCGATACGCTCCTGCTCGCGCAAGAGATAGTCATGGCGTCCCACATAATTGCCTTCCAGCAACTTGGCATAGTCCTCCGAGCGGCTCTTGGAGATCTTCGCTGATTCCTCCAAAGGACCGATCATCGACTGCACTGTTCGCAACTCCGCCTCGCGCTGCGAAATCGCCGCCAGCAGACTCTGTCGGTTCGCCTCATAAGAGTTGAACTGGCTGCTGGCCAGATCCTGTTCGGAGGCGAAGCGCGTTTGCGGAAGGCCCGGATCTGGAGCCAGCTTGGGCGAATGCCCAGTGCTGAGCGCCGCTGCCATCGCGGTCAAGCGCAGCTCCGCCAGACGCGCGTTGATCAATGCGTCTCCTGCCTTGGCGTAGTCGGCGCCGGTGCCGGTGGCGTCCAGCTCGATCAGCAGATCGCCTTTCTTCACCGTCTGCCCATCGCGCACCAGGATGCGCTTGACCACCGCGGTCTCGGCCGGCTGGATGACCTTAGTGCGCGAATCGACCACCGTCTTTCCGGGCGCCACCGCGACTATTTCCAGCTTGCCGAAGATGGACCACAGCAGCGCAACGCAGAAGAACGCGATGATCGTGCGCATGATCCAGCGCGAAGCAGGCGACACCGGCGTGTCGGTCAGCTCCAGATGCGCGGGCAGAAACGCGAGTTCGTCCTCGCTGCGCTTGGGCGGATCCAAGGTCGCACGGACCGACCACGCTGCCTTGAATACCTGGGTGTAGCGCGAAATGAATTCGCGCAGGGCTTGCAGGTAGTGGGTCATAGGGAACTCCGCCCTGTCGTCATCTCAGCGAACGCTGGAGGGCGCTTTTCAACAGCCGAATGGCTGGTCATTCCTTTTGACGTTTTTTCCTTGGATCTCGCCCGGCCAGACCATCCCGCCAAGATCAAGGTGGATCCCAGCGTTCGCTGGGATGACGAGCCATGCGCCGACAGGACGTGCCTCATGCGGTGCCATCCTGCAGCTTGTGCAACCGCGCGTAATGGCCGTTGGGTCGATCGACCAGCTCGGCATGAGTGCCGGTTTCGACGATCTGGCCTTTTTCGATCACGATGATCTTGTTGGCCATGCGCACCGTGGACAGGCGATGGGCGATGATCAGCACCGTGCGCCCCTGGCAGATCGCCCGCATATTCTGCATCACTGCATGTTCCGATTCGTAGTCCAATGCGCTGGTGGCTTCGTCGAAAATCAGGATGCGCGGATTGGTGATCAACGCGCGCGCTATCGCCAGACGCTGGCGCTGGCCTCCGGAAAGCGAAGCGCCTTTCTCGCCCACCACCGTGTCGTAGCCTTCCGGTAACTCCAGAATGAAATCGTGCGCACCCGCCAGTTTGGCGGCATGGATAACGCGTTCCAACGGAAGTCCTGGATCGGCCAGGGCGATGTTCTCGCGCACGCTGCGGTTGAATAGGAAGTTTTCCTGCAGCACCACGCCGAGCTGGCGACGTAGCCAGGCCGGATCGGCCAGGGCCAGGTCGTGTCCATCGACCAGCACCCGGCCGCGTTCGGGCACATACAGCCGCTGCACCAGCTTGGTCAAAGTACTCTTGCCGGAACCGGACCGCCCGACTATGCCGATGACTTCGCCTTCGGCAACCTCAAGATCGATACCGCTCAGCACCTCCGCGGTATCGGGCCGATAACGGAAGGTGACTTTGTCGAAGGTAACCCGACCCTTGATCGGCGGCAGGGTCATCCGACTACCAGGGAGCTCGGTGCGGGTGTTGAGGATGTCGCCCAGCCGCTCGACTGAGATACCGACCTGCTGGAACTCCTGCCAGAGCTGGGCCAAGCGCACGATGGGCGCCGCTACTTGCCCGGACAGCATATTGAAGGCGATCAACTGGCCAACGGAGAGCTTGCCATCGATGACCAGTTTGGCTCCGAAGAACAGGATGCTGATGCTGACCAGCTTCTGCACCAGCTGGATGCCCTGCTGGCCTATGTTGGCCAGACGCGTGACCCGAAACGAAGCACCGACATAGCCGGCCAACTGGTTGTCCCAGGTACGGGTGACACGCGGGTCCACCGCCGTGGCCTTGACCGTGCCGATGCCATTGACGGTTTCCACCAGGAACGACTGGTTATCGGCGCCGCGTGCGAATTTCTCGTCCAGGCGCTTGCGCAGCACGGGCGTGATCGAAGCCGACCACAAGGCATACACCGGCAGGGAAATGACCACGATCAAGGTCAACCAGCCGCTGTAGTAGAACATCACCGCCAGGAACACGACGGTGAACAAGAGATCCAATACCGAGGTCAGGGCCTGTCCGGTGAGGAAGTTGCGGATGTTCTCCAATTCGCGAACGCGGGCGATGGTATCGCCGACCCGTCGCGACTCGAAATAGCTGAGCGGCAGGGCCAGAATATGCCGGAACAATCTCGCGCCTAGCTCGACATCGATCTTGCTGGTGGTGTGGGAAAAGACATAGGCGCGCAAGCCCGACAAGGTGACGTCGAAGATGGCGATCGACACCAGACCAACGGCTATCACCTCTAAGGTGGTGATGCTGTGGTGTACCAGCACCTTGTCCATGACCACCTGGTAGAACAACGGCGTCACCAGGGCGAACATCTGAATGAAGAACGAGACCACCAGCACTTCGATCAGCAGCTTGCGGTACTTGACTACGGCCGGGACGAACCAACGAAAATCGAACTTGGCCAACTGCCCGAGCACGGACGCGCGCGAAGTGACTTGCAGCAATCGCCCGGCGTACAACTCGTCGAATTCCGCCCGGCTCAGTGAGCGTGCGCGCTGCTGGGCCAAGTCGTGGATCAGCACGCTCTCGTCGTTGACCTTGGCCACTATGAAATGGCCGCCGTCCGGCACCAGCGCCAAGGCAGGAAGCGAAGCCATGCCGATACGTTCGGCCGGCTGCTGGATGATTTTCGCTTTCAGGCCGAGTTGCTTGGCGGCGAGCAGCAGGGTGGTCTCGTCGAAGACTTCACCCGTCCTGCCAAATTGATGCGCCAGTTGAGCCTGGTCGGCAGAGATGCCATGAAATTGCGCAAGCAAAATAAGGCCGCGCAGGCTCAAATCTGCATCGGATGTTCCTACCCGCACTGACTCCGATAGGAGCAGTGCCGCACTTCCTTGCGCCATCTAACAAATCCCCAGTGGTATCAGCGGCCAGAGCCCTTCCTGAACGAATAGGGATGCTTGCGGCGGATGGCGAAATAGTGGTGTTTCCAGCTGTCGTTGGAAAGATGATCATCGTGTGAGAAATGACAGTTCTACTGTCTTTCAAAAACTCACAACCCATTAAATAGGCTAAATTGCCCGCAACGACAGCCATTAAAGACACACTTGTGTCAATAATGCTGGCATAGACATAATTACTGTCTATTAGTTCGTCAAAAATGGATCCGTATGCAGCTTGCTCAACGCATTCGCCTAGCCAGGCGGAAAGCAAAACTCTCGCAAGAAGCGCTTGCCAAGTTGCTGGGCTTACAGCGAAGCGCAGTTTCTAATTGGGAATCAGCCAACCCAGCCCAACCCGCGATAGCCAATCTGATCGCTGTCGCCAAGGCGACAAATGTTTCATTGGACTGGCTGGCTACCGGGAAAGGCAGCATGCACTCCGGACATGATCCCTATCAGGATGTCCTGGCCATAGATGTGGAGTTCACCGATACGCCGCACGAACGCGATCTGCTCAGGGCTTTCCGGGCTATGTCGCATCGCTCGCAGATCGTCTTCATGGAGTTGGCGGAAGAGCTTGTTTCAACGCGGGGTACTCGACGACGAGGAACCAGAGCGCAATAAAGGTTGCGCAAGATTCCTCGCCTATCCGCGTCCATGTGCCCGCAACTCTTGTGCGGACTCCGGACCACTGTCGATACCCGCATGTCGTCGCGGACGTGGCACCAGCATCGGCACCTGCTTCCGATACTTCTCGTACTCGGGCAGCGCCGCGACCAGATCGCGTTCTTCCAGCTGGATGGCGATGAGGATGTAGGCCGTGGTCATCAGCGCGAACAGCAGATGGGTCACGGTCATGGTGGGAGTGGCCCAGAAAGCGAAAAGCCAGGCCACATACAAGGGGTGGCGTACCCAGCGATAGACGCTGGGTGTCTTGAACGGTAGCTGCGTGTAGGGACGACCGCGGAACTGCAGCCACACCTGGCGCAGACCGAACAGATCGAAGTGGTTGAGCAGAAAAGTGGTGTACAGCAGCAGTACCCAGCCGAACGCATAGGCCGCGTACAGGGCGATCCGCGCCGCTTCGTTCTGCACGTTCCAGACCATGCCGCCAATCGGGCTCCACAGCCAGAACAGCAGGATCAGGGCAACGCTGGACAGCAGCGTGTAGGTGCTGCGCTCGGCCGACTCGGGGATGATCCGCGTCCACACGCGCTTGAACGCCGGCCGTGCCATCACGCTGTGCTGCAATGCGAACAGGGCGAGCAGGCCCAGGTCGATCATTACCGCATTGCCGACGCTGGTGGTGCGCGCCGAGTCCATCGCCTTGGGCACCCATAGGTTGCCGATGAAGCCAATGGCATACAGGAACGTGGCGAAGAAGACGGCGTAGCAAACCACGCCGTAGAGCAGGATCAGGGAACGTTTCATCGCGGCCTCGATGTTCTGCGGCATGCGCAGGCGTCGCCTGCGCATGCCAGGGTAAGGATGCGGCAGCATCGCGCGCGCGCAAGTGGCGCGACAGGGGAGTAATGTCCCGACCTGGCACCGGAATGCGTGAATAACGTGGAGGAATGTCCCGGCCACACTCCGGTCTGGGCCCAGAACAGGAAACCCTGAATGCAGCAATCGATCCGCTATCTGACCACCGGAGACGGCGCGCGATTGGCCTGGGCGTCGATGGGCACCGGCGTGCCGCTGGTCAAAGCGGCCAACTGGCTGAGCCATCTGGAATACGACCTGGAAAGCCCGATCTGGCGCCACTGGGTGCATTTCTTCGGCGACCATTTCCGCTTCGTGCGCTACGACGAGCGCGGCTGCGGCATGACCGGCGGCGATCCGCGCGGCCTTTCGCTGGAACATTGGCTGGCGGACTTGGAAGCGGTGGTCGATGCCGCTGGCATCGACGAGCCTTTCGCTCTGCTCGGCGTCTCGCAGGGCGCGGCCGCGTGCATAGCCTATACGGTCAAGCATCCGCATCGCGTCTCCAAGTTGCTGCTGTACGGCGCCTACGCGCGCGGTCCTTATGAGCGCGGAAATGAGGAAGCGGCGCGCCTATACCACGCCATCGCCGACGTCGCGCGCGGCGGATGGGCCGATGAGAATCCTGTATTCCGGCAATTGTTCACGGCGCGCTTCATTCCCGATGCGACCGAAGCGCAGGTGCGCTGGTTCAACGAGCTCGCCCGCATCACCACCACGGCCGAAGCGGCTGGCACCCTGCTCGACTCGCGTGGGCGCATCAACGTCACCTCGATGCTCGGCCAGATCACCGTGCCCACCCTGGTGATGCATGCACGGCACGATGGCGTGGTACCGGTGGAGGAAGGACGACTGCTTGCGGCTGGTATTCCCGATTCGCGCTACGTCGAATTGGAGTCGCGCAACCATGTACTGCTCCACCACGAGCCCGCATGGGAGCGGTTCTGCAGCGAGACTCTGAAATTCTTGGGCAGCCAGCGCGACGACGATGCGCTACTGGCCACGTTGACCGCGCGCGAGCGCGAGATCGTCGCCGGCCTCGTCGCCGGCCGAAGCAACGCCGAAATCGCCGCTGCGTTGTTCATCAGCGACAAAACCGTGCGCAATTCGCTTACCCGCATCTTCGAAAAGCTAGGCGTGCGCTCTCGCACGCAGGCGATGGCGCGGATGCGCGATACGGACCTTCCTCGCTGACGCAATTGGCTCGTCATCCCCGCGAAGGCGGGGATCCAGGGACTTTCGCTTTGTCTTTACGCAGTCAGAGGTTCGCGCTTTGGGCAAAACGCCTTCTCTGAAGAACTGCGCCGAAAGCGCCCCCCATCCGCCTTCGGCACCTTCCCTCGTAAACGGGGGAAGGGCTCTTATTCCACGGTGACGCTCTTGGCCAGATTGCGTGGCTTGTCCACGTCGGTGCCGCGGGCTAGGGCCGTGTGGTAAGCCAGCAACTGCACGGGAATGGTGTGGACGATGGGGCTGAGCACGCCGGCATGGCGCGGCGTGCGGATGACGTGCACGCCTTCGGATTCGGTGAAGTTGCTGTCCTGGTCGGTGAACACGAACAGCTCGCCGCCGCGCGCGCGCACTTCCTGCATGTTGGACTTCACTTTCTCCAGCAGCTTGTCGTTGGGCGCGATCACCACCACCGGCATCGCCGCATCGACCAGCGCGAGCGGCCCATGCTTGAGCTCGCCGGCCGGATAGGCCTCGGCGTGGATGTAGGAAATTTCCTTGAGCTTCAAGGCGCCTTCCAGTGCGATCGGATAGTGCAGACCGCGGCCCAGGAATAGCGCATTCTGCTTACTTGCGAATTTCTCCGCCCACAATGCGATTTGCGGCTCCAAGTTTAGTGCGTGCTGCACGCTGCCGGGCAGGAAGCGCAGTTGCTCCAGGTAGTCGGCTTCATCCGCCGCGCTCACGCTGCCGCGCAGCTTGCCCAGCACCACGCAGAGCTGGAACAACGCCGCCAGCTGGGTGGTGAACGCCTTGGTGGAGGCCACGCCGATCTCGGCCCCGGCACGCGTGTAGCAGACCAGTTCGCTGGCGCGCGGGATCGCGCTTTCCGGCACGTTGCAGATCGACAAGGTGTGTTTGTGACCTAGCGATTTCGCGTACTTCAGCGCTTCCATCGTGTCCAGCGTTTCACCGGACTGGGAGATAGTGACGATCACGTGTTTGGGATTGGCGTAGGCGGCGCGGTAGCGATATTCGCTGGCGATTTCCACCGAACACGGCAGGCCGGAGATCGCCTCGATCCAGTAGCGCGCGGTCAGGCCGGCGTAATAGCTGGTGCCGCAAGCGAGGATCTGCACGCCTTCTACGTCGCGCAACACGGCGTCGGCGTTCTTGCCGAACAGCTCCGGCGAGAAGCCTCCGCCGATCACCGCTTCGATGGTGTCGGCGATGGCGCGCGGCTGTTCGTGGATTTCTTTCTGCATGAAGTGGCGGTAGGGCCCCAACTCCAATGAGGCCAGCGACACGTCGGACACGTGCACTTCACGCGCGACTTCGGCGTTGGCCGAATCGAACACGCGCACGCCGCCGCGGCTGACTTCGGCGGTATCGCCTTCCTCCAGGAAAATCACCCGTCGTGTGGCCTGCAGGATCGCCGAAACATCGGAAGCGACGAAGTTCTCGCCTTCGCCCAAACCAATCAACAACGGGCAGCCCATGCGCGCGCAAACCATGCGCTCGGGTTCCTTGCGGCTAACCACCGCCAGTGCGTAGGCGCCGGTCAGGTCCTTGACTGCCCGCTGCAGCGCGCCGAGCAGATCGTTACCTTCCTGCAGATAGTGGTGGATCAGATGCGCGATGACCTCGGTGTCGGTCTGCGACTCGAACTGGTAGCCGAGTTCGCGCAGACGCTCGCGCTGCTCTTCGTGGTTCTCGATGATGCCGTTGTGCACCAGGGCCACGCCCTGGCTGATGTGGGGATGCGCATTGGCCTCGGTCACGCCGCCGTGCGTGGCCCAGCGGGTGTGGCCGATGCCCAGGTGAGCATGGAAACCCTCGGCAATCGCAGCGCTTTCCATCTCGGCCACGCGTCCGGTGCGGCGCACGCGGCGCACGTCGCGTTCCTCCACCACGGCGATGCCGGCCGAGTCGTAACCGCGGTATTCCAGCCGCTTCAGTCCTTCGATGAGTACCGGAACCACATCGCGATTCGCGATCGCACCAACGATGCCGCACATGTATGACCGCTCCTGACTGCTGGGTGTCCAGTGTAAACGCCGAAACCGTGCCCGACCGTCCGTGCGGACGCCGAAAGTGTCCGCGCGGACACTGGTGTCCGACTATTTTTCCTTTCAATTCAGTGGCTTACGATTGGCACAACCATTGCGTTGATTGTCGCATCCAAGACCCAGTCGACCACGGACAGCAACGCACCATGCAAACCAACAGCGACCCCTTCCGCATCCGCGACACCTCGGCCCAGGACAATGTGATCAAGCCGACCGCTTCGGCTCAGCGCAATCGCAAGCCCTGGCTGATCGGCGGCATCGCTGGTGCAGCAGTACTCGCGCTGGCGGTATGGGTAATCAGCGGCTGGATGTCCGGCGGCCGCTCGTTCGACGCCTCCCGGGTACGCGTGGCCGAAGTCACCCGCGGCGACCTGGTGCGGGATATCTCGGCCGATGGCCGGGTCATCGCCGCCAACAGCCCGACCCTGTACGCCATCGCGGGCGGCACGGTCGCCCTCAAGGTAGTGGCGGGCGACGTGGTGAAGAAAGGACAAGCGCTGGCCGAAATCGACAGTCCTGAACTGCGTAGCAAGCTGGCGCAGGAAGGCTCGACCCTGGCCAGCATGGAAGCCGAAGCCAGCCGCGCGCTGCTAGACGCGCAGATCACCCGTTCCACCGCCTCCAAGTTGCTGGATCAGGCACAGATCGAGCGCACCGCCGCCGAGCGCGACCTGGAGCGTTACGAACGCGCTTACAAAGGCGGGGCCGTTTCGCAGAACGAATACGCCAAGGCGCAGGACGAGCTGAAGAAGGCCGACATCGGCCTGGCCGCCGCCCGCAAGGACTCCGGGCTGCAGGGCGAAGGCGCCGGCCTGGACTCGCGCAACAAGCGCCTGCTCGCCGACCGCCAGCGCGCGGTGGTCACCGAGCTGCAGCGCCAGGTCGATGCGCTCACGGTGCGCGCACCTTTCGATGGCCAGATCGGCCAGGTACAGATTCCGCAGGGAACCATCGTCGCCACCAACGGGCCGATCCTGAGCGTGGTCGACCTGAGCCTGTTCGAAGTAGAGATCAAAGTCCCGGAAAGCTTCGCCCGCGACCTGGCCATCGGCATGCCGGCGCAGATCACCAGCAACAGCATCCAGTATGCCGCGCAGGTTTCGGCGGTATCGCCGGAAGTGGTCAATGGCGAGGTCAACGCGCGCCTGCGCTTCTCCCAGGGCAAGCAGCCACCGGGCCTGCGCCAGAATCAGCGCCTGTCCGCACGCATCGTGCTGGATACGCGCCGCAACGTAATGATGGTCGAGCGCGGTTCGTTCCTGGATCAGGATGGCGGCCGCTTCGCTTATGTCGTCGATGGCAGCCGCGCCGTGCGCCGCCCGATCCAAACCGGCGCCAGCAGCCTGAGCGCGGTGGAAATCGTCTCCGGCCTGCAGCCCGGCGAAAAAATCGTCGTCTCCGGCAGCGACCAGTTCGGCGATGCCGAGCGCGTGACCATTCACTGATTCGTCCACACCCCTTCCCGTCCACCACTCCCGACACAAAGGAAAACCACGATGCTCGACATGCGCCAGGTCACCAAGGTCTACCGCACCGCGATGGTCGAGACGCACGCGCTGCGCTCGCTCGATCTGCACGTCAAGGAAGGCGAGTTCGTCGCCGTCACCGGACCTTCCGGTTCCGGCAAGACCACCTTCCTCAACATCGCCGGACTGCTGGAGAATTTCACCGGCGGCGAGTTCTCCCTGGACGGAGAGAACGTGAAAGGCCTGTCGGACGACGCGCGTAGCCGCCTGCGCAATCAGAAGATCGGTTTCATTTTCCAGGGCTTCAACCTGATCCCCGACCTCAACCTGTTCGACAACGTCGATGTTCCGCTGCGCTACCGCGGTTTGCCCGCCAGCGAGCGCAAGCAACGCATCGAGGAAGCGCTGGGCCAGGTGGGACTGGGCTCGCGCATGAAGCATTTCCCGGCCGAACTATCGGGCGGCCAGCAGCAACGCGTGGCCATCGCCCGCGCGCTGGCCGGCAAACCGCGCCTGCTGCTCGCCGACGAACCGACCGGCAACCTGGACTCGCAAATGGCGCGCGGCGTGCTCGAATTGCTGGAGGACATCAACGCCAAAGGCACCACCATCATCATGGTGACCCACGACCCGGAGCTGGCCGCACGCGCGCAACGCAACGTGCACATCGTCGACGGCATGGCCACCGATCTTTCGGTCGAACCCAGCCTAATCCGCGTCGCCCAGTCCGCCACCGCGTCCGCCGACACTTCGGCGTAAGGAGCAAGCCATGTTCGGCTATTACTTCAAACTCGCCCTGCGCAGCTTCAAGCGCAACAAAGTGCTGACCGCGCTGATGGTGCTGGCGATCGCACTGGGCATCGGCGCCAGCATGACGACGCTGACCGTGTTCTACGTGCTCTCCGGCGATCCGGTGCCCACCCGCAGCGACAAGCTGTACTACGTGCAGATGGCGCCGGAAAGCATGAACGGCTTTACCCCGGGCGAAGAACCCGCTCAGCAGGTGACGCGTTTCGACGCGGAAAAACTGCTGCGCGAGAAACGTGGCGACCGTCAGGCGTACATGACGGGCGGC
Source organism: Pseudoxanthomonas sp. P4_B2 (assembly GCF_056402315.1). Classification (NCBI taxonomy): domain Bacteria; kingdom Pseudomonadati; phylum Pseudomonadota; class Gammaproteobacteria; order Lysobacterales; family Lysobacteraceae; genus Pseudoxanthomonas; species Pseudoxanthomonas sp. P4_B2. The sequence goes on along the minus strand of NZ_JBFUHQ010000002.1, from coordinate 885,626 downwards.
GGCGTCGCGGTCACTCCGGACAAGCAGGGGCTGATGCCGTTCCAGGTGGATGCGCGCTATTCCACCGCCGACATCTTCCCGATGTTCGACATGCCGTTCCTGTTCGGCGGCGGTTGGAGCACGGCCGAGGACGAACGCCACGGTCGCGTGGCGGTGCTGGCCAAGGCACTGAACGACAAACTGTTCGGCGGCGCCAACAGCGTGGGCAAGACGGTACGCCTGGACAAGGTCGATTTCACCGTGGTGGGCGTGATCGACGAATGGCGCCCGACGCCGCGCTTCTACGACATGAACAGCGATCAGTTCGGCGAGCTGGAACAGGTGTTCCTGCCGTTCTCCACTTCGCGCGATCTGAAGATGGGCCGCAACGGCAGCATGGATTGCTGGGGAGATACGGGGTCGGATCCCGAGGGCTCCACCGGCCTGAATGCGCCCTGCGTGTGGATCCAATACTGGGTGCAATTGGACAGCGCGGCCAAGGCATCGGCTTACAAGCAGTACCTGACCAATTATTCGGATCAACAGCGCACCGCGGGCCGCTTCGAACGTCCGACCAACGTACGCCTGCGCAACGTGATGGAATGGCTTGATTTCAACAAAGTGGTGCCGGGCGATGTGCGCCTGCAAGTGTGGCTGGCATTCGGCTTCCTGCTGGTGTGCCTGCTCAACACTATCGGCCTGCTGCTGGCCAAGTTCCTGCGTCGCGGAGGCGAGGTCGGCGTGCGCCGCGCACTGGGCGCTTCGCGTCGGGCGATCTTCGTGCAATGCCTGATCGAGGCCGGCACCGTCGGCTTGGCCGGCGGCATCGCCGGACTGGGATTAGCATTGCTGGGCCTGTGGGCAGTACGCCAACAGCCGGCCAGCTATGCCGAACTGGCGCACCTGGATCCTTGGATGCTGATGACGACGTTCGCGTTGGCCATCGTAGCCAGCTTGCTGGCCGGAATAATCCCGGCGTGGCAGGCGATGCAGGTCACTCCGGCGATGCAGTTGAAATCGCAATAACCCCTTCTACTCAATGCAGGCGTCGCTGACGCCTTCGGAGATCGTCATGGAACTGCGTCCCATCCTTTCTACCCTGGTTCGGCACAAGACCGCCGCCTCCCTGATCGTCCTGCAGATCGCGCTGAGCTGCGCGATCATCTGCAACGCCTTGTTCCTGATCAGCGAGCGGGTCGATCGATTGAACCTCGTCAGTGGCGTGGCCGAGAACGAAGTCGTGCGCGTGCAGCTGACCGGCATCGGCGAAGACGCCGATGCCGAAGCGCTCACTCGCAGCGATCTTGCCGCGCTGCGCGGCCTGCCCGGAGTCAAAGCGGCTTCGGTGACCAATCAAGTGCCGTTCGTGAATTCGTCCTGGAACACCTCGGTCAACATGGTCAAGGATCAACAGCAGCCGACCCTCAGCGCCACCACCTACATGGGCGACGAGCAGTTCCTTGCGGCACTGGGCCCCAAGCTGGTGGCCGGCCGCAACTTCACCGCCGACGAATACATCGAATGGTCCGCGCTGGATGCGCCCGGCAGCAAGGTCTCGATTCCCTCGGTGATCATCACCCAGAGCATGGCCGACAAGCTATTCCCCGGGCAGAACGCCGTCGGCAAGAGTTTCTATAGCTGGGGCGAAGACGCCATCCGCATCGTCGGGGTAGTCGATCATCTGGTCCGTCCCAGCGAGCAGGGAGGCGCAGTGGCGCACGAGTACTCGATGATCTTCCCGCTCCATGTTCCGTACTGGCTGGGCGGTAACTACCTGCTGCGCACCGATCCGGCGCGCCGCGACGAAGTGCTGAAGGCCGCCGTGGCGGCGCTGGAAAAGAACAGCCCAAACCGCATTATCTTGCAAGACAACACCAAGACCATGCAGGAACTGCGTGCCCAGTACTATCGACAAGACCGCGTCATGGTCTGGATGCTGGTGGCGGTGATCGTGGCTCTGTTGGTGGTGACCGCGCTGGGCATCGTCGGACTGGCCAGCTTCTGGGTGCAGCAGCGCACCAAGCAGATCGGCGTGCGCCGCGCGCTGGGCGCCACCCAGAGCCAGATCCTGCGTTACTTCCAGACTGAGAATTTTCTGCTGGCCACCATCGGCATCGTGCTGGGCATGTTGTTCGCCTACGCCATTAACCAACTGTTGATGGGCAAGTACGAGTTGCCGCGCCTTCCGCTGTATTACCTACCGGTCGGTGCGGTACTGCTTTGGTTGCTGGGGCAAATCGCGGTCTACGGTCCGGCGCGCAAAGCGGCGTCGGTGCCGCCGGCGGTCGCCACCCGCAGCGCATGAAACCAGCCCGCACGTTCGCCTGCCGGCGAGCGTGCGGGAAGGCCGACCGAGGTTCATGGTTCGCTGCTTATAGTCGCGCTTCCTCCCCGGAGCGGTGCCGCCATGAACAAAAAAACGATACTCCTTCCGTTGTCCCTCGCGCTGGCCTTTTCGGCCTGCTTTTCCAGCGTGGCGCAGACCACGGAACCGCCCGCCGACAGCGGCGTGTTCGTGTCGGAAGGCACGTTGGACACCTATGTCGGCACCTACGTCATCTCGCCCGGTTTCGAAATCAAGGTATGGCGCGAAGGCGAGCGATTGATGCTGCAGGCCACCGGGCAAGCGGCCTGGCCGCTGCAGGGCATCTCGGAGACAGTGTTCCGCGTGCAGGAGGTCGACGCCAAAGTAAGCTTCGGCGTCAACGCCGCGGGGGACGCCGATCAGCTGGTGCTGTTCATGGATGGTCGCGAAACCAAGGCAATACGAAAATAATCCTCCACCACTTGCAGGAACCACGATGAAGATCTCTCTGCCGCTGCTGTCCTTCCTCTTCATCGCGACCTTGCAGGTACCGACGGCGATCGCCGCCGACGCGGCTCCTGCCGACGGTCAAGCGCTGGAACCGCTTTTCAGGGAAATCTCCGCGTTGGACACCCAGGTGTTCGATGCATTCAACCACTGCGCAGAACCGGGACGGCTGGACGAACACGCCGGTTACTTCTCGCCCGACATCGAGTTCTACCACGACACCGGCGGCGTCACCTGGACCCGCGAGCAGATGATCGCCGGCACCAAAAAGTACGTGTGCGGCCACTTCACCCGCGAACTCATCCCCGGCACCTTGAAGGTGTATCCGGTGAAGGATTTCGGCGCTATCTCGCAAGGCGTGCACCGTTTCTGCCAACTTGACAGCGGCAAGTGCGAAGGCCTGGCCGATTTCGTGATCGTCTGGCGCCAAGAGCAAGGCCAGTGGCAGATCACCCGGGTGCTCAGCTACGGCCACCGTGCGGCGGCCGAGACCCGATAGACGTTACGATGCGCCCGGAGCGACACCGACACCCACATCGAAACCACACCCACACTGACCACGCATGCCCAGCCTACTGATCATCGACGATAACCCTGCAGTCGCCACGGCGCTGGAAGTGCTGTTCTCGCTGCACGATATCTCCACTCTGCATGCGCAGACACCGGAAGCAGGATTGGCGCTGCTGCAGAGCGAATCGGTGGACCTGGTGATCCAGGACATGAACTTCACCGAGGACACCACCTCCGGCGATGAAGGCGTGGCATTGTTCGCGCAGATCCGCGCGCGGCATCCGGATCTGCCGGTGATCCTGCTGACCGCGTGGACTCATCTGAGCAGCGCGGTGGAACTGGTCAAGGCCGGCGCCGCCGACTATGTGGCCAAGCCGTGGGACGACCGCAAGCTGTTGGCGACAGTCAACAACCTGCTTGAGCTGGCCGAGGCGCGCAGCGAGCTGGATCGGCGCCGCAATCGCGAACGCGCGCGCCAGGAGCAGCTGGCGCAGAAGTACGACCTGCGCGGCGTGGTGTTCGACGACCCGGCCAGCGAACGTGTGATCGCGCTCGCTTGCCAGGTCGCGCGCTCCGACCTGCCGGTGCTGATCACCGGACCCAACGGTAGCGGCAAGGAGAAGATCGCCGAAATCGTGCAGGCCAATTCCTCGGTCAGGAACGGCGCGTTCGTCACGCTGAATTGTGGCGCGCTGCCTTCGGAACTGATCGAGGCCGAACTGTTCGGCGCCGATGCCGGCGCCTACACCGGCGCCAACAAGGCGCGCGAAGGTAAATTCGAAGCGGCCGACGGCGGTACTTTGTTTCTGGACGAAATCGGCAACCTGCCGCTGGCCGGCCAGATGAAACTGCTGCGCGTGCTTGAAACCGGTCGCTTCGAGCGCTTGGGTTCCAACCGCGAACGCCACGTCACCGTGCGCGTGATCAGCGCGACCAATGCGGATTTGCCGGCCTTGATCCGCGAGGGCAGTTTCCGCGAAGACCTGTACTACCGCCTCAATGCCATCGAGCTTGCGCTGCCGCCGCTGGCAGAACGCCCGGGCGACATCCTGCCGCTGGCCGAGAGCTTCCGTCCCGCCGACAAGCCGATCGGCGACAGCGCCCGCAGCGCTTTGCTGCGCCATCCCTGGCCCGGCAACGTGCGCGAACTGCGCAACGTCGTCCAGCGCGCGGGTCTGCTCGCCACTGGCGACCGTATCGAAGCGGCGGATCTCAACCTGCCCAAGGCCGTGATGGTGAAACAGGCATCGGTCGCGGAGCCGGATCGCGCTGGGATCGAGGCCGCGCTGGCGCGGGCAAGCGGCGTGATCGCGCAGGCCGCCGCCGATCTCGGCCTCAGCCGCCAGGCGCTGTACCGGCGCATGGACCGTTTCGGAATCAAGCTTCCATGAGCGGGCGGCGATGACGGGCCTGACGATCCGCCGCTCCGTCGTCGGTCGGCTGTTCTTCTGGGTGCTGCCCTTGTTGGCGGCCTCCATCGCATTGCCGTTGCTGCTGCTGGAATGGCTGGACGACGCGAAGCTGGTCGGCGTGCTGTCCGCGCTGGTGATCGTGCCGCTGGCGGTGTGGGTGATCCGACGCGCGCTGGCGCCGCTCAACTCGCTGTTCCGCGCACTGTCGGGCAGCGTCAACACCTATCGCGACGGCGAATACAACTTCGGCATCCACTGGCAGGGGCACGACGATCTGGGCGATCTGGTGCGCTCGCACGTCGAACTGGGCGAAGTGCTGCGCGATCAGCGCCAAGGCTTGGTGCAGCGCGAATTGTTGCTGGACACGATGGTGCAGAACACGCCGGTGGCGATGTTGCTGGTGGCCGCCGGCGGCGATGGCGAGCGTCGCGTGGTGTTCGCCAACCTGGCCGCGCGCAAGCTGCTGCATAGCGGCTGGAAGCTGGAAGGCCAGCGTTTCGACGATCTGATGACGGCCGCGCCGGTGGAAATGCGCGAGGCCATGCAGCGCGGCGGCGACAGCCTGTTCGCTATCGGCAACGAGGAAGCGGACGAAGAAGAACAGGTCTACCACCTGTCGCGCCGCCACTTCCGTCTCAACGGGCGCAAGCACGAACTGCTGCTGTTGCGCCTGCTGACCAACGAATTGCGTCGCCAGGAGGTGCAGACCTGGAAGAAGGTCATCCGTGTGATCAGCCACGAGTTGAACAACTCGCTTGCGCCGGTCGCGTCGCTCGCTCATTCCGGCGCGGAACTCATCCGCCGCGGACGCCACGAGCGGCTGGAGGAGATCTTCGGCACTATCGAGGAGCGCGCGCGGCACCTGGAAGGATTCATTCGCGGCTATGCGCGTTTCGCCAAATTGCCGCAGCCGCTGTTGAACACCGTGGACTGGACGAATTTCCTGGCGAGCCTGCAACGCCAGATCGGATTCGAACTGGAGAGCTCCACCGAGGGAATGAGCAGCCGCATCGATCAGGCGCAGATGGAGCAGGCGCTGTTGAATCTGCTCAAGAACGCGCACGAAGCCGGTGGGGAAGGTTCTTCGGTGAGCGTGAAACTGACCCGCCTGCCGGAATGGCTACGCATCGAGGTGCTGGATCGCGGCGGTGGCATGAACGAGGCGGTGCTGCAGAACGCACTGGTGCCATTCTATTCCACGAAGCGCAACGGCACGGGATTGGGGCTGGCGTTGACGCGCGAGATCGTGGAAGCGCATGGCGGCCGGCTGTCGATGCATAACCGCGAGGGTGGTGGGTTGTGTGTGGCGATACAGCTGCCGGATGTTGGGTAAACGACACCTACAGGAAAGCGCCGCGAAGACGTCCGAAAGCTCCCCTCTCCCTTGATGGGAGAGGGTGGCCGAAGGCCGGGAGAGGGTGAGCCGGAGCCGACGGCAATGAACCGCCCGTCTCGTATCGAGTGAAGCAGAGCCAAAGCACGCAGCGCTTCGCTCGCGCTCCCCTCTCCTGCCCTCCGGGCATCCTCTCCCACAAGGGGAGAGGAGAAAGCCACTCCTGACGCTAAGCAAGGCTTCGTCAGAATTCACCCACGTCGAGTCTGCGCCGCATTACAACCCGCAAGCGCATCGGAAAGCCAAGCATTCGTTCACGGTCGACGAGCCCGGCAAGCTGCTCGCCCCATTCATCCTGCGGCAATTCATCGAATCCGCGGGCTGAGTAGAACGGCGCATTCCACGGCACATCGCGCAGCGTAGTCAGCGTCATCGTGGAAAAACCGCGCACGGCAGCCTCGTTGCAGGTCGATTCAAGCAGCGCGCCACCGATGCCGCGGCGGCCGTGTTCCGGCACCACATCCATTTCGAACAGATGCGCGTGCCCGTCGATCTCGCCGCACAAGGCGAAGCCCACCGGCTGTCCGCCGACTTCCGCCACCTGCAGAATTCCGTGCGCTATGCCGTCCTGCAGGTTTTGCGGCGATAGGGTGTGCATAGCGAAGAGGTCGTATGCGCCATGGCCCAGCAATAGCTCGGCAGCACGGCGTTCGACTTGCAACAACACGTCTATGTCCGCCTCGGTTCCGGCGCGGAGAAGCGGATCGGTCGTCATGTGGATTCAGCGGCGCTGCGAGGCATCGATTCGGGCCATTAACCACTGCAAACCGGCCAGATGCTGCTGAAATGCATTGTCAGCGGCCAATGGTCTGCCAATGCAAGGCGCGGCGCCCCGATTTATGCAGACCGACAAACCCCGTTGGACAGCTGTGAAATGTATACGACCGTTCCAAATCGACTTCTGACGGCCACCACCTGCGATCGAAGCGCGTAGGCAATATATCGCGTGCTTGAACGGGCTCGCATTCAACGGGCAGGGCAAGCTTGGTGTCGGCCGGGACGCTAAACGATAGCGCGTGCTCGTTGGAATCCAGGTCATGGACTTCATCGAGATCCGTGGCGTCGATAGGAACCCATTCTGGGATCCATCCACGGGTGACCGCACCATCTGCGACCGCAGCCCCCATTGTCGGATATGACGCGTCAAGGGTAGTGTCAAGGCAACCCGTCATGGCCGAAGCCAGAAGAAGCATACAGATGGCTCGTGATGCTCTTTGCATGGCCGCTAACGCTTCTTCGGCCGCTGCCAACCCTCGAGCGTCTGCTGCCGCGCGCGGGTGATAGTGAGCTTGTCGGCCGGCGCGTCCTTGCCGATCACCGAACCAGCACCGATGGTGGCGTTGGCGCCGATGGTGACCGGCGCCACCAGGGCGGAGTTGGAACCGATGAAGGCGCCGTCCTCGATGGTCGTCGTGAACTTGTTCACCCCATCGTAGTTGCAGGTGATGGTACCGGCGCCGATGTTGACTTTGGAACCGATGACGGCATCGCCCAGATAGGTGAGGTGGTTGGCCTTGCTGCCCACGCCCAGCGTTGCTTTCTTGGTTTCCACGAAATTGCCCACGTGCACACCATCGGCCAGCACCGTACCCGGACGCAGGCGCGAATACGGGCCGATCTGCGCGGCGCCTTCGCTGACCACGCCGTCCAGATCGCAATGCGAACGCACCAGCGTGCCGGTGCCCAACTTGACGTCCTTCAAGCGCGTGAAGGCGCCGATGCGGACGCCGTCGCCCAGCTCCACATGGCCTTCCAGAATCACGTCCACATCGATTTCCACATCCCGGCCCACGGTCACCGTGCCACGCTGATCGAAACGCGCCGGATCCAGCAGGCGGGCGCCCTGCGCGCAGATCGCGCGCGCTTGGCGCAACTGGAAGGCGCGCTCAAGCTGGGCGAGCTGCCACGGGTCGTTCGCGCCCTCGGCCTCGATGGGTTCGCCGACCACCACCATTTCGGCGGCGCTGAATTCGGCGGCGGCGGCGGCGAATACGTCGGTGAGGTAGTACTCGCCCTGCGCATTGTCGTTGGACAGGTGCGCCAGCCAGCGCTTCAGCGCGGTGGATTCGGCGGCGATGATGCCGGTATTGATGACGCGGATGCGGCGCTGTTCCTCGTCGGCGTCCTTCTGCTCGACGATGGCGGCGACGCGGCCTTCGGCATCGCGCACGATGCGGCCGTAACCTGTGGGGTCCGCAAGTTCGGCGACCAACACCGCGAGCCTTCCTGGCGCTTCCAACAACCGCTGCAAGGTTTCGCTGCGGATCAGCGGCACGTCACCGTACAGCACCAGCACGGTGGCCGCGTCGGGTACGTTGGGCATCGCCTGTTCGACCGCGTGGCCGGTACCGAGCTGCTGCGCCTGCTGCGCCCATTGCAGGTCGGGTTGGTCGGCGAAGGCTACCTGCACTTGATCGCCGCCATGGCCATGGACCACATGGATGCCTGCCGGATTCAACGCGCGCGCGGCGGCGATGACTTGCGCCAGCATCGGCTGTCCTGCGATGGGCTGCAGCACCTTGGGCTTGGTCGAACGCATACGCTTGCCTTCGCCGGCGGCGAGGATGATGACGTGCAGGGGTCCGGCCATGTGCGCTCCAACGATTCGATGTCGTGACCCATTCTAAATCGGTGCGCTGTTAGCATGCGCGCGATGATTTCTTCCCCCTCTTCCGTTCGACTGCTGGATCCGCCGTTAGCCGACCCGCCTTTGAACGACCCGCCTTTGAGCAGCATTCCCGCTAGTCGCTGGCAGATCGCTCTGCTTTGGGCGGGAGTGCCGTTGTGCGCCTTTGGCCTGTTCCACTACCGGCTGTGGGAACAATGGCATTCGGGCCGCTTCGGCGAGCTCTTGCTGCTTTCCCTGCTGGCATGGGGCCTGTCCTGGCCGTTGCGGCGATTCGCGGGCTGGTCGTGGGCCAGCGCCCTAGCATTGCCGTGGTGCCTGGCATTGGCGCTCTTCGCCGGCGTAGTGCCGGTAGCGGCGACCCTGGTGCTTGCAGCAACCGCTATCGCTTTGGGCGGAATGCTGGCCGCCCGCGAATCGCTTGCGTTGCAGGCGGCCTGCGGCTTGGCGCTGCTGGGAGGTGTGCTGGGATGGCTGCTGCCATTGCCTGTGCACTACCGATGGAGCTATTTGTGCGTGAGCATCGTACTTGTGGTGCTTAGGCGTGAATCGCTGCTTGCGGCGCTGCAGGCATTGCGGCAGGGCTGGGGGGATGCCGTGGCTTCTGCGCCGCGTGGCGCGGCCTTCGCGGTCCTCGCCTTGGGCCTGGCCAGCACCGGATGCTGGTTGCCGACTCTGCAGGTGGATGACCTGGGCTATCACCTGCGCCTGCCCTGGGAGCTGATGGAACAGGGCCGCTATGCGATGGATCCGGAAACGCACATGTGGGCGCTGGCTCCCTGGCTGGGGGATGTGCTGCAGTCTTTCCCGCAGGTGATCGCCGGCGATGAGGCCCGAGGTCCGGTCAATGCCTTGTGGATACTGCTGACTGCTTCCGGCGTCTGGCAGTTGGGCAAGGTGCTGGGAGGCGAAGCGCGCGCCAGCTGGGCCGCCGTTGCGCTCTATGCCAGCCTGCCGCTGACCGCAGTGCTGGCGGGCAGCATGCAGACCGAAACGCCGACCGCCGCCTTGCTGGTGTGGCTGGCGGTATTGATTGCGCGCGCGCCTATGGCGCAGTCGCGCGGCCTGTATTGCGGAGCGGTCTTGGCCGGCGGCCTGCTCGGATTGAAGTTGGCGGCCGCCGCCGCTGCGATCCTGCTGCTGCCATGGGCGATATGGCAGCACCGGCGTTCACTGCGGCTACTTCGGAGTTCGCTTGCCTTCGCACTGTCCCTGGCCGTCGGCGCCAGCAGTTATGTGTACGCGGCGGTTATCGCGGGCAATCCTTTCCTGCCGCTGTTCAACGCTTATTTCCGCTCGCCGTATTTCCAGCTTTCCGATTTCGACGACACCCGCTGGCATGTGGGCTTCAATGCGCTATTGCCCTGGAATCTGACCTTCGACACCGGCCGTTATCTTGAAGCTTTCGCAGGCGGTGGCGGTTTCGTGCTGATCGCCTTGTTCGGCGGCTGGATACTGGCGATGACGCAACGCCGGACCGCGCTGGCGGCGGTGATGATGGTCGTGTCGATCGCCCTTCCGCTGATTCCGATGCAGTATCTGCGCTACGCTTTCCCCGCCTGCGTGATGTTGCTGCCGCTACTGGCGGTGATGGCCTTCCGTATCCATCCGCGCCGCGCGGGCTGGTTGCTGGGGGGCGTGTGTCTGCTGAACCTGGCTTTCCAGGCCAATGGTCACTGGATGCTGAGGACAGGCGCATTGAAGGAGACCATCGTGGCGCACGGCGGCGACGACGCCTCGTTCCGGCATTACGCGCCGGAACGGATCCTGCTGGCCGAATTGCGCGCTTTGCCGCCCTCCGCCGGCAATGTGCTCGCGCTCGATCCGGATATCGCCGTCTCGGCGGAGATGGGCGCGCGGGCGCGCACGGCTTCGAACTACGATCCCTCCCTCGCCGCGGCGGCAACCGCCGCTAACCAGGATCCCACGGGTGCGGCCTGGCACTCGCTGCTGGAGAAAGAGGACATCACCGAAGTACTGCTGCGCGCCAAGACGCTGACCGCCGCCCAGCGCGCCGGTTTGCTGCGCGCGAACGCGACGTTACGCGCCGAAGAAGGCGATGCGCAGTGGTGGAGCGTACCTGGCAAGGGAAATACGCGATGAGCATTCTCCGCCAGAGCCGTTACTACCTGCTGATCGGCATCCTGCAATGGTTGCTGGACTGGGGCGTGATGGTGGGCCTGAGCCATAGCGGCATGCCGGTGGAGCCGGCGAATGTGTTGGGACGCATCAGCGGCGCCTTGCTGGGCTTCTGGTTGAATGGCCGCATCACCTTCTCCGGCGATCAGCACCGCATGGGGCGCAAGCAGTTCGCACGCTTCCTGCTGATGTGGCTGGCCACCACCGTGGTGAGCACGTGGTCGATGGGCAGCATCGACGATTGGTTCGGCTTGCAATGGGCCTGGATTGCGAAACCTGCCGTCGAGCTCGTTCTCGGTATGCTCGGCTTCCTGCTGTCGCGGCATTGGGTCTATAACCACTAGCCTTGTAGAGCCGAGCTTGCTCGGCTGCTCTTCGTGCAAATCCAGAGTAGCCGAGCAAGCTCGGCTCTACAAAGCGCGCAGACGAAAACGCCGGCGCGGGGCCGGCGTTTCGATATTGCGTAGCGCGAGAGGAAACTCAGTGCTTGAGGGTCTTGCGCAAACGCTCCAGCGCCTGAAGCTGCACCGTCGCCTCGACCAGCTTCTGCTGGGCCTCGGCCACGTCCATCGCTTCGCCACGGTTGGCCAGCATGCGCTCGGCCTCTTCCATGGCGGCGCGCACGGCGGCTTCGTCGATGTCCGTCGCGCGGATCGCGGTGTCGGCCAGCACGGTGACCACCTGCGGCTGAACCTCAAGGATGCCGCCGCTGATGGCGAAATCCAGGTGTTCGCCGTTGGGCAGGGTCACTACGACCTTGCCCGGCTTCAAGCGCGTGATCAGCGGCGCATGGCGTGGGGCGATGCCCAACTCGCCCTGCTCGCCGGTGGCCACGACCAGCGTCGCTTCGCCGTGGAAGATTTCCTGCTCGGCGCTGACGATGTCGCAACGGATGGTAGATGCCATGATTCTTTCATTCCCGCGTAGGGTGGGCCTTGGCCCACCGCATGGTTCCGCAATGGTGGGCCGAGGCCCACCCTACGATTGTCGTTACGCCTTCTCGGCCAGCTTCTTGGCCTTCTCGACCGCTTCTTCGATGCCGCCGACCATGTAGAACGCCTGCTCCGGCAGATGGTCGTATTCGCCATCGCAAATCGCCTTGAAGCCGCGGATGGTGTCCTTCAGCGACACGTACTTGCCCGGCGAACCGGTGAACACTTCGGCCACGTGGAAAGGCTGGCTGAAGAAGCGCTCGATCTTGCGCGCACGCGACACGGCCTGCTTGTCTTCTTCCGACAGCTCGTCCATGCCGAGGATGGCGATGATGTCCTTCAGTTCCTTGTACTTCTGCAAGGTGGACTGCACGCGACGGGCGGTGTCGTAGTGTTCGTGGCCGATCACGTTCGGGTCGAGCTGGCGGCTGGTGGAGTCCAGCGGATCGACCGCCGGGTAGATACCCAGCGAAGCGATGTTTCGCGACAACACCACGGTGGCGTCCAAGTGGGCGAAGGTGGTCGCCGGCGACGGGTCGGTCAAGTCGTCCGCGGGCACGTACACGGCCTGGATCGAGGTGATGGAGCCGGTCTTGGTGGAGGTGATGCGTTCCTGCAACACGCCCATTTCCTCGGCCAGCGTCGGCTGGTAACCCACCGCCGACGGCATGCGGCCGAGCAGCGCGGACACTTCGGTACCCGCCAGGGTGTAGCGATAGATGTTGTCGACAAAGAACAGCACGTCGCGGCCCTTGCCGTCAGCGTCCTTCTCGTCGCGGAAGTACTCGGCCATGGTCAGGCCGGTCAGCGCGACGCGCAGGCGGTTGCCCGGCGGCTCGTTCATCTGGCCGTAGACCATCGCCACTTTCGACTCTTTCATGTTCTCCAGCTTGATGACGCCGGCTTCGGCCATCTCGTGGTAGAAGTCGTTGCCTTCACGGGTACGCTCACCCACACCGGCGAACACGGAAAGGCCCGCGTGCTCGGTGGCGATGTTGTTGATCAGCTCCAGCATGTTGACGGTCTTGCCGACGCCGGCGCCGCCGAACAGGCCGACCTTGCCGCCCTTGGCGAACGGGCACATCAGGTCGATCACCTTGATGCCGGTTTCCAGCAGGTCGTTGCCCGAGGACTGATCGGCGTAGGCGGGAGCCGCGCGGTGGATTTCCCAATGCTCGGTCGCTTCGACCGGACCGGCCTCGTCGATCGGCTCGCCCAGCACGTTCATGATGCGGCCCAGCGTGCCCACGCCGACCGGCACCGACACAGCCTTGCCGGTGTTGGTGGCGATCAGGTTGCGTTTCAGGCCGTCGGTGGAACCGAGCGCGATGGTGCGCACGATGCCGTCGCCCAGCTGCTGCTGCACTTCCAGCGTGATGGCGGTGTTGTCCACCTTCAACGCGTCGTAAATCTTCGGCACCTCGGTGCGCGCGAATTCGACGTCGACGACGGCGCCGATGATCTGAACGATCTTGCCCTGGTTCATTGCTGCAGCCTCTAAGTTATGCATTCTTTATTTAAAAACAGTGGTCGCGCGCGTCAAACCGCCGCTGCGCCGCCTACGATTTCGGAGATTTCTTGGGTGATGGCCGCCTGGCGGGCCTTGTTGTAGACCAGTTGCAGGTCGCCGATCAGCTTGGTGGCGTTGTCGCTCGCGGACTTCATGGCGACCATGCGCGCGGCGTGTTCGGACGCGACGTTTTCCAACACGGCCTGGTACACCAGCGATTCGACGTAGCGCGTCAGCACGTGCTCGAGCACGGTGGCGGCATCGGGTTCGTAGATGTAGTCCCAGTCGTGATGAGTGATCTGGGTGTCGGCGGCCGGCAGCGGCAGCAGCTGGTCGAACGCCGCGCGCTGGGTCATGGTGTTCACGAAATCGTTGTAGACCAGATAGACGCGGTCGACCTTACCGGATTCGTACGCGTCCAGCATGACCTTGACCACGCCCACCAGCTGTTCCAGCTGCGGCTTGTCGCCCAGATGGGTGACGCTGGCCAGCATGTTGACTTTGATGCGGCGGAAGAAGGACGATGCCTTCTGGCCGATGGTGACCACGTCGACTTCGGCGCCCTTGTCCTGCCATTGGCGCACTTCGCCCAACGTTTTGCGGAACAAATTGTTGTTGAGGCCGCCGGCCAGACCGCGGTCGGAGGACACGATGATGTAGCCGACGCGCTTGATCTCTGCGCGCTCTACCAGGAATGGATGCTGGTATTCCGAGTTGGCCTGGGCCAGATGACCGATGACCTGCTTCATGGCGCGCGCGTACGGACGCGAGGCCTTCATGCGGTCCTGCGCCTTGCGGATTTTCGAGGCCGAGACCATTTCCAGCGCGCGCGTCACCTTGCGGGTGTTCTGCACGCTCTTGATCTTGGTTTTGATTTCTCTGCCGCTTGCCATTCTTGTTTCCTGCGTAGGGCGGGTCTTGACCCGCCTTTGGCTAACTTATCGACTAACGCAATGGCGGGTTAAAACCCGCCCTACGTCTTACCAGCTACCCGTCGTCTTGAACTCGGAAATGCCGTTCTTGAACGCCGTTTCGATTTCGTCGTTCCAGTCGCCGCTGGCGTTGATCTTTTCGATCAGCGCGCCGACGGTGTTGGCGAAATGCGCGTGCAGGCCTTCCTCGAACGCCAGCAGCTTGTTCACCGCCACATCGTCCAGGTAACCCTCGTTGACCGCGTAGATCGACAGCGCCTGATTGGCGATGGACATCGGCTGGTACTGCTTCTGCTTCATCAGCTCGGTGACGCGCTGGCCGCGCTCCAGCTGCTTGCGGGTGGCTTCGTCCAGATCCGAGGCAAACTGCGCGAACGCAGCCAGCTCGCGGTACTGGGCCAGCGAGATACGGATGCCGCCGGACAGCTTCTTGATGATCTTGGTCTGGGCGGCGCCACCGACGCGCGATACCGAGATACCGGCGTTCACGGCCGGACGGATACCGGCGTTGAACAGGTCGGTTTCCAGGAAGATCTGACCGTCGGTGATGGAGATGACGTTGGTCGGCACGAACGCGGACACGTCGCCAGCCTGGGTTTCGATGACAGGCAGTGCGGTCAGCGAACCGGTCTTGCCCTTCACCGCGCCGTTGGTGAACTTCTCCACATATTCCTCGGACACGCGCGCAGCGCGCTCCAGCAGGCGGCTGTGCAGGTAGAACACGTCGCCCGGATACGCTTCGCGGCCCGGCGGACGCTTCAGCAACAGCGAGATCTGGCGGTAGGCCACGGCCTGCTTGGACAAATCGTCGTACACAATCAATGCGTCTTCGCCGCGGTCCATGAAGTATTCGCCCATGGTGCAGCCGGAGTAGGCGCTGATGTATTGCATCGCGGCCGATTCCGAAGCGGTGGCGGCGACCACTATCGTGTGCGCCAGGGCGCCGTTCTCTTCCAGCTTGCGCACGACGTTGGCGACGGACGAGGCCTTCTGGCCGATCGCCACGTACACGCACTTAATGCCGGTGCCCTTCTGATTGATGATGGCGTCGATGGCCAGCGCGGTCTTGCCGGTCTGACGGTCGCCGATCACCAGCTCGCGCTGGCCACGGCCAATCGGGATCATGGCATCGACGGTCTTGTAACCGGTCTGCACCGGTTGCGACACCGACTTGCGCCAGATCACGCCCGGGGCCACGCGCTCCACCGGTGCGGTCATCTTGGCGTCGATCGGACCCTTGCCGTCGATCGGCTCGCCGAGTGCGTTGACCACACGGCCCAGCAGTTCGGTGCCGACCGGCACTTCCAGGATGCGGCCGGTGGTCTTGGCCACGTCGCCTTCGCGCAGGTTTTCGTAATCGCCCAGGACCACGGCGCCGACCGAGTCGCGCTCCAGGTTCAGGGCCAGAGCGAAGGTGTCGTTGGGCAGTTCGATCATTTCGCCCTGCATCACGTCGGCCAGGCCGAAGATGCGCACGATGCCGTCGGACACGCTGGTCACGGTGCCTTCGTTGCGGGCCTCGGCGGCCAGCTTGACCTTCTCGATCCGGGTCTTGATCAGTTCGCTGATTTCGGAGGGGTTGAGCGTGGTTGCCATCGGTAAGTCCTATGTGCCGGTATGAGCCGGCGGTTCAAATGAATTTGGTTCGCGCGAGCGTTACTGCGCGAGTGCGGCTTGCAGCCGCGAGAGCTTGCCTTTCAGCGAGCCGTCGATCACCACGTCGCCCGCATCGATCACCGCGCCGCCGATCAGCGACGCGTCGATCGCGGTGCTGAGTTCGACTTCGCGGCCGAAGCGCTTCTTCAACGCAGTCTTCAACACGTCCAGCTCGCCGGCCGGCAGTTCGGCCGCCGAGGTCACGGTGGCCTTCACCACGCGCTCGGCCTCGGCCTTCAGTTCCTCGTACAGACCGGAGATTTCCGGCAACTGCGCCAGGCGGCGGTTTTCCGCCAGCAGGGCGAGGAAACGCGAGAACGATTCGCCTGCGCCATCGACCGACAGCAACGCAACCGCTTCGGCGTGGGTCAGCTGCGGATTGAGCAGCAGCGAAGCGGCACGCGGGTCGGCGGCCACTTGCGCTGCAAAACCCAGCGCGTTGGACCAGACGGCGAGACCGTTTTCGTCCTGCGCCATCGAAAACGCGGCGCGGGCATACGGACGGGCGAGAGTGAGTGCTTGGCTCATCGGTCAGCGGCTCTCATCAGATTTCTGCGGCCAGCTCGTCGAGCAGCGCCTTGTGGGCGTTGGCGTCGATTTCGCGCTTGAGCAGCTTCTCGGCGCCGCTCACGGCCAGGACCGATACCTGCTTGCGCAGATCTTCTTTGGCGCGGGTGCTGGCGGCGTCGATCTCGGCGAGGCCCAGCGCCTTCTGGCGGTTGGCTTCGGCGATCGCGTCGTTCTTGGCGGCTTCGACGATCTGGTTGGCGCGCTGATGCGCCTGATCGATGATTTCGTTGGCCTTCGTGCGCGCTTCTTTCAACGCGTCGTTGACCTTTTCCTGCGCCTGCGCGAGGTCTTTCTGGCTGCGGTCGGCCGCTGCCAGCCCTTCAGCGATCTTCTGCTGACGTTCTTCGATGGCCGCGATGATGTGCGGCCAGCCGAACTTCATCACCAGCCACGCCACCGCGAAGAACGCGAAGCCCTGGACGATGAAAGTGAGGTTGATATCCATTGCGTACTCCAGACGCCGGCGTGCTAGACGCCAGCGTTAGCCAATGCCGATTAGTCCGCTCAGCCTGCGAGGCTGATGATGTAGGACGTGAACGGGTTGGCGAAGATCAGCAGCAGAGCGATGGCGACGCCGATGATCGGCACCGCGTCCAGCAGGCCGGCGACGATGAACATCTTGGTCTGCAGCATCGGGGTCAGTTCCGGCTGGCGGGCCGAACCTTCCAGGAACTTGCCGCCGAGGATGGCGAAGCCGATGGCGGTGCCGAGGGCGCCGAGACCGATCAGCAGGCCGGCCGCGATGACCGTGAACTTCGCTACTTCAGCGTAGAGGGCAAGATTTTCCATGGTGTTCTCCGTACTACTAGTCAGGTGTGAAAAAGGATTGGATGAAAGGGTGAAGCGGAATTAGTGGCTTTCGGCCGCCATGCTCAGGTACACGACGGTCAGCATCATGAAGATGAAGGCCTGCAAGGTGATGACCAGGATGTGGAAGGCGGTCCACACGAAACCGGAAATGAATTGCAACGGCGCCATCACGTAGGTCATGCCGCTGGAGAACAGCGAATTCCAGGTCATCAACGCGATCAGGATGAAGATCAATTCGCCGGCGTACATGTTGCCGAACAGTCGCAAGGTCAGCGACAGCGGGCGCACCAGCTCCTCGATCACGCGCAGCAGCAGGTTGGCCGGCGCCAGCAGAATCTTCATCACCGTACCTTCCGCATGGAAAGGCGCGGTGAAGGCCTCGGCGGTGAACTTGCCGATGCCCTTGTGGCTGATGCCGAAGACCTGGATCAGCAGGAACACCATCAGCGACAGGCCGAGGGTGGTGTTGAGGTCGGCGGTCGGAACGATGCGCAGATAGGCGTGGTGCGGATCATGGCCGGCCAGTTCGTTGCCCTTGACCCACAAGCCAGGCAGCCAATCCACCGGCAGCATGTCCATGAAATTCATCAGGAACACCAGGCAGAAGATGGTCAGCGCCAGCGGCGCGATCATTTTGCTGCGGCCGTGGAAGGTTTCGCGCACTAGGCCATCGACGAAACCGACGACCATCTCAACGGCGGTCTGGAACTTGCCCGGAACGCCTGCAGTGGCTTTCCGCGCAGTGCGCAGGAAGAAGAACAGAAACACAGTCGACAACACCAGCGTGATGATCACGCTATCGATATTGATGACCGGGAACTTGCCTTCCCCAACATGCCATTGAAGATGCTTAAGATGGTGCTGGATGTATTCGGTGGACCCGCCACCGGAGGCCGATTCAGCGCTCACGTTCTACCCTGACACTAAAGTTCAAAACCAGTGGGTGCGCGATCAAAGCGACCGCGAGCCCTGCCAGCAAAGGGAGCGGCGCCATGCGCCCAACACCCAATGCCATCGCAAATATCGTTATTACCACCGCCCATTTCAGGCCGGTTCCCAGCAGGAGCCGCAGGAATGCGGATCTCGCCGGAACCACTCCCCCGCCCAGCGCGACATTCGCGGCCAGAGCGCCTCCCAACACCACGCTGGCCCCGCCCAGAAGCGCCGCCAGCGAAGCGGACCACCCCTGTACAAGGAAAACCAGCGCCACCAGCACTACGGCGACCATCTGATAGGCCACCGCCCGCAATGCCAGTCGCCGGCCCGCAGCGGCGGAATTCAGCACACGCGAAACCCGGTGAGTAGGAAGGGACAAGGCCATTGAACGCGCCTCGCCGAGCCGCAAAAGTATAGCAGGCGTTAAATTTCACCGGCAACCGCCGAAAGCCGTGTTTGCGACTGAGCAACCGGATTCAATGCGACGGAATAACAAAGCCGACGCTGGCGCTAAACGATTTCAGGCAATTTGCCTATTCAGCCGGAAAGGCCGGAACTTTCCCTTCAGGGCTCGGTCAGTCCTTGCACGGTCTGCGCTCAACTTCCTCGTCGATGCTCCGCCGCAGACCTTCCAAAGAAGCCCCGGCCCGCTGCCGGGGCTTCCTCTTTGGTGACTCGTAAGAAGATTTCATATATGAAATCTATCGATTGGCAAGAAACGATGTGCTGGACTTTATCGCCCGGAGCTCCATAATGAGATTCATTCTCATTTGGAGTCAAGCCATGACCAAGACTTTCAGCTTCGCGATGCTGCATTTCAGCGTCGCCTTCCTGCTCGGCTGGCTGTTTACGGGCAGCCTGCTGGTGGGCGGCGCGTTGGCGCTGGTCGAGCCCGCCTGCAACACCGTGGTGTTCCACTTCCACGAGAAAGTCTGGAAGCGGATCGAGCGCAGGCGCGCAGAGCGGACGATGGGACCGTTGCCGGCGTAATCCGTTCACTCTCCAATCAACGTCCCTAGAAGAGTTTCATCTTTAAGTCCATGCCTGGCGTGGGCCTGTTTGGCGCGCAACTGCGATCAAAAAAAACGGATTTTCGATTGCCGGAATCGCGCCAGCATTAACGAGCTGTCGACAGCGGGGTTTTTAGGGTTCGCTTCAGGTGGTGGATACCCGCCGCCGTTTCCCTCCCCCACGGAGACAACAAGAGATGAAATATCTGGTTCCCATTGCGATCGCAGCCGGGCTAGCCTCGGCTATCGCTGCACCACGCGCGCGCGCCGCCGACGATGACGATCGCTTCACCCTCAGGCTAGGCGCCATGGATGTGGATGCGCAGAGCGAACTCACCGCCGATACCGTTTTCAACGGCGAAGAGCAACATTTCTCCCAGGATTTCGATTTTGGCGGTAACGAAATCGTCCCGCGCATCGATGGCGTTTTTCGCTTCGGCGAGCGTAGTCGTTTGGTATTCGACTACTTCAAATACGACAAAGATCGCGAAGCGAGCCTCGGCGAGGATTTGTCGTTCGACGACGTGACCATCCCGGCGGGCAGTTTCGCTCGCGCCGAAACGGAGTTTCAACTGGCCAGCCTGATGTACGACTACTCGGTGGTCGACACCGACAGCGTCAGCGTGGGCCTGCAAATAGGCGCCGAATGGGCGAAGCTGGAAGGCAAGCTACATGCCGAGGCCGGCGAGGACGTCTACGACGACAGCTCCAGCGAAGACGGCTACGCGCCGGTGGTAGGCGCGCGTGTCACATTCACGCCAAGCGACAAATGGCTGGTGAATTTCCAAGGACAGTACTTGGATGCGGACTGGGGCGACTTCGGCGACTACGAAGGCAGTATCAGTCGCGCAAACGCGCTGGTGGAGTATCGCTTCACCGATAACTTCGGCGTGTTCGCCGGCTACGACTGGTTCAAGCTGGACGCGACCAAGAGCGGCAGCGATGGTTCGCTGGGTCTGGACCAGCGCTTCAAGGGGCCGATTGCGGGCGTGACGCTGACGTTCTGATTGCACCGGGATCGGCGATAAAAAAGGAATCCCGGTGAATCCGGGATTCTTTGATTCGTCCGATTTCAGGACACGGCGAGAGGCGCGGCACAACAGATCCTCGCGCCGCTATTTCTTCTGCACGGGATACATGACCTCGATGGAACAGCGGTAGTCGTCGAACGGCATCATCCCCATCGAGGCCCTGCGCTCGTCCAACTTGTCGAGCGGCTCTTCGATGGGCTGCGGTACTCGGCGGCCATCTTCTTCCGTGAACTGGCTGCCATAGCGCTGGGGCTTGCCCTGCGCACGCAACACGCGGTCGGTCAGCAACGCCAACTGCTCGCCACCGACTAGTCGCTTCTCGATCATCTGCTCGAGCATGGCTTGCTGGAAGGCCGGATCGGGGTCGGCATGCTGTACCAGAAACCACGCCGCATTGAATCCATCCTGGCCCACCATGGAGGGCGTCGGGAATCCATGCTCCGCGACGATTTTCTTCAAACGCGCCAGGTTGCTGGCATCGGCCGCAAGGAATTTCTCCACGACTTTCGGATCCTGGAAATCAGGATTGGGGGACCTGATCGCTTGGTCGTTGCGCCCCATTTCCAGCAGGGACTCGCGCAATTCCGGATATTGAGGGGCAGGCACCGTTGCCCGCTGTGCCGTGCCCTCTGCGCGCTTCGCGGCCTCGAAGGACGCCATGTCCGGGTGTCCCTCGAGGATGACCTTGGCCGCCCCCGGACACTTGGCGATGATAGCTTCCATCGCCGCATCGACTTGCTCAGTCGCCTTCGTCGACATCGCCGGACCCGCAATCAGAAGGCCAAGTATGCAAACCAGCGCCGATTTCTTCATTGGCGCTACTTTCTTTTCGGAATGTAGAGATCAGTAATGGTCCCGTCGAAGACCTCGGCCGCCATGCCCACCGATTCGCTCAAGGTCGGATGCGGATGGATGGTGTGGCCGATGTCGGCCGCATCGGCGCCCATTTCGATGGCCAGGGAAATTTCCGTGATCAGGTCGCCCGCATGCACACCGACAATGGCGCCGCCGATGATGCGGTGGGTTTCTTCGTCGAAGACCAGCTTGGTGAAGCCTTCGCCGCGGCCGATGCCCACCGCGCGCGCCGAAGCGACCCACGGGAACTTGCCCACGCCGACTTTTAGGCCCTTGGCCTTGGCTTCGGTTTCGGTGACGCCGACCCAGGCGATTTCCGGGTCCGTGTAGGCCACGGACGGAATCACCCGCGCCACCCATTCCTTCTTCTCGCCTGCGGCCACTTCCGCCGCCAGCTTGCCTTCGTGGGTGGCCTTGTGCGCCAGCATCGGGTTACCGACGATGTCGCCGATGGCGAAAATGTGCGGCACGTTGGTGCGCATCTGCCGGTCGACGGGAATGAAGCCGCGCTCGGTGACGGTGACGCCTGCCTTGTCCGCGCCGATCTTGTTGCCGTTGGGCGAACGTCCCACGGCGACCAGCACGCGATCGTAAGTCGTGGTCTGAAGTTCGGCGGCCTCGCCTTCAGTGGCGCTTTCGAAGGCCACGCTGATGCCTTTCTTCGAGGCTTCCACCTTGGTCGCCTTGGTCTTGAGGTGGATCGCCACGCCCTGCTTCTTCAACCGATCGGCGAGCGGTTTCACCAGATCCTTATCGGCGCCGGGCATTAGCTGGTCCATGAACTCGACCACGGTGACCTGGCTGCCCAGCGCGCGGTATACCGTCGCCATCTCCAGGCCGATGATGCCGCCGCCGACCACCAGCAACTGCTTGGGCACATCGGCGATCTGCAGCGCGTCGGTGGAATCCATCACGCGCGAATCGTCCCAGGGGAAAGCAGGCAGCTTCACCGCTTGCGAGCCGGCGGCGATGATGCATTGTTCGAAGCGCAGCAGCTGGGTCTTGCCGTCCTCGCCGACGATTTCCAGCTCGTTCGGCGATACGAACGAAGCCACGCCCTGCACGATACGTACCTTGCGCTGCTTGGCCATGCCGGCCAGGCCCTTGGTGAACTGGCCGACGACCTTGCCGTCCTTGAACGCACGCAGTTTGTCCAGGTCGATCTTCGGCGGGCCGAATTCGACGCCGATGTCGGACGAATGCGCAGCTTCGTCGATCAAGGCGGCGGCATGCAGCAACGCCTTCGACGGAATGCAGCCCACATTGAGACAGACGCCACCCAGTGCGGAATAGCGTTCGATCATCACCGTATCCAGGCCAAGGTCTGCGGCGCGGAACGCGGCGGTGTAGCCGCCAGGGCCGGAACCCAGCACGACCATGCGGCATTCGATATCGGCTGGCTTGCCGCTGCCCAGCGCGGCCTTGGGAGCCGGCGTGGGCGCAGGCGCCGCAGGCGACGGCGTGACGGGCGGCTTGGGTACCTCAGCTTCCGTCTTCGCGGGAGCGGATGCGGCCGGCGATACGGCAACCCCTTCGGCCTCCAGGATCGCCACCACGCTGCCCTCCGACAAGGTATCGCCGAGCTTCACTTTCAGCTCCTTGACCACGCCCGCAGCGGACGAAGGCACTTCCAACGTGGCCTTGTCCGATTCCAGCGTGACCAGGCCTTGGTCTTTCTTCACCGTGTCGCCGACGGCGACCAGGATTTCGATGACGGGAACATCGGTGTAATCGCCGATGTCCGGAACCTTGATTTCGATGACTGCCATTAGTTTCTCCAGATGCCGTTTCAGCCGCCCGTACCAGCGAGGGATTGCTGCAATGTTTGTAGCGACGCATCGATTTCAGCCCAGCGCCGCTCGCGTTTGCTTTCTTTTTCGTCGCTGGCCTCGATCAGCAGCCCGGCTTGTTCGAGGATTTGTTCGAGCGGTCCGCACTCGGAAACCGGCCCGCTGAAGCGCATGCCATCGACCACGGCCGACAGCACGTCGCCTTCATGGAACGTGGCGGCAGTACCTTCTGGCGCCACCTGCCGTAAGGAGTCGCCCCAGACTTTCAGCAGGCGCTGCGCCAGTGCAGCAGGAATCGGTGCCGTGGCCTGCTGAGGCGTTTGCTCGGTTTTCAGTTCGAGCGCATTGCCGCTCCAACGATAGACACGCTCGTCGGCCTGGCTGTAACGAAGGGTCCATGCCGCACCTTCGGCGCCTGGCAGCAGGGCCAACCCGGTTTCCTTGCCGCTGCGGGGCAACCAGACCAATGAGAGGGCGGGCGATGTCTGTCCATCGAACAACCGTTCCACCGCCCCACCATAGTTCGCGGTTCCGGGCGGCCATCCACGGCCGAGTTGCGCTGGGCACTCCTTCGCTATCGCCGACCACGGCGTCAGCGCCGCCGACAACACCAACAACGCGGCAGACAGCCTGGTCGCAGCGGCGACAACGCGTGGATTCACAGCAGCACGCGGCGCATGTCGCCAAGCAGCTGCGCCAAGTACGCGGTGAAGCGCGCGGCGGAGGCGCCGTCGATGACGCGGTGGTCGTAGCTCAGCGACAGCGGCAGCTGCAGGCGCGGCTGGAAGTGCTTGCCGTCCCAGACCGGCTGGATCGAGGATTTGGACACGCCGAGGATGGCGACTTCCGGTGCGTTGACGATGGGCGTGAAGGCGACGCCGCCGATGCCGCCCAGTGAGCTGATCGAGAAGCAGCCGCCGGACATTTCCGCCGGACCCAGCTTGCCGTCGCGCGCCTTGCCGGCGAGCTCGGACATTTCCTTGGCCAGTTCGGCCAAGCCTTTCTTGTCTACGTCGCGGATCACCGGCACCACCAGCCCGTTGGGCGTGTCGGCGGCGAAACCGATGTGGAAGTATTTCTTCAGGGTGAGATTCTCGCCGCTGGCGTCCAGCGAGGCGTTGAAGTCGGGATACTTCTTCAGACCAGCGACCACTGCCTTCATGATGAAGACGAGCATGGTCAGCTTGATGCCAGCTTTCTCATTTTCTTTGTTCAACAGCACACGCAGCTCTTCCAGCTCGGTGATATCGGCGTGGTCGTGCTGGGTGACGTGCGGAATCATGGCCCAGTTGCGCGCCAGGTTGGCGCCGGAGATCTTCTTGATGCGCGAAAGCGGCTTGACCTCGATCTCGCCGAATTTGGCGAAGTCCACCTTGGGCCACGGCAGCAGATTCAGGCCATTGCCGCCGGCAACGGGCGCCGCGGAAGCGGCACCGCCGCCGGCCAACGCGTCCTTCACATATTTCTGTACGTCTTCCTTGCTGATGCGGCCGGCGCGTTCGCTGCCCTTGACCTGGGTCAGATCGACGCCGAGCTCGCGCGCGAACAGGCGCACCGACGGGCTGGCGTGCGGAACTTTCTGCGGCAGCACCGCATCAGCGTTGAATTCCACCGGCGGGCTGTGCGGCGGCGAGGCTTCGGGATCGAGCCCAGGCTTGCTGTCCAGCACCTGCGGAGCAGCAGGCTGAGTCGGAGCG
The DNA here is from genome assembly GCF_056402315.1 of Pseudoxanthomonas sp. P4_B2. NCBI lineage: Bacteria > Pseudomonadati > Pseudomonadota > Gammaproteobacteria > Lysobacterales > Lysobacteraceae > Pseudoxanthomonas > Pseudoxanthomonas sp. P4_B2. Next base: position 861,026 of record NZ_JBFUHQ010000002.1, on the reverse strand, counting down.
GACCGCTCCTGCGCGATTTCGCGCTGGGCGATCTTGTCGGGTTCCGCAGGAGGGGCTACCGGTTCGACCTTGGTGCCGGTTTCGGAAGAAGCGATTTCCGCTTTCGCTGCAGGCGCAGATGCGGCGGCGGGCTTGGAAGCGGCGCTATCGGCCGCTTCGATCATGGCGACCACCGAACCTTCCGAAAGCGTATCGCCCAGCTTGACCTTGAGCTCCTTCACCACGCCGGCGAAGGGTGCCGGCACCTCCAGCGTGGCCTTGTCCGACTCCAGCGTGACCAGACCCTGGTCCTTGACCACCGTGTCGCCGACCGCTACCAGCACTTCGATGACGGGCACGTCGCTGTAATCGCCGATATCGGGAACGCGTGCTTCCTTGAGTTCGGCCATACAGAGACTCCAGTGATCAGATCGGGTGGGGACCCCTATTGTGGCCATCTACACGCGATGCGCCAACCTCTCACTGGAACAATTCGTCTCCTTGTGCCTTGCCGTAGGCCTTTGTGTGGGCGAATAACTCCTATTTTTCCGAATCCGTATCTTTTTTCGAATCCGCGCTGGCTTCCGGTTTCATCCGCAACAAATCCAGCGCCGCGCCGCCCGGCAGACGATACGCCAGCGCACTGTCTAGCCGGTCCAGCGCCTCCATCTTTCCGCACAGCTGCTCGGCGCGCTGTTCCAGCGCCTTGGCGCGCGGCTCGATGCGCGCCTCGATCTGCTTGTCCAAGCCCTCCATTTGTTCCAGGCGCTGGGTGTCGCCGCTCAGGGCGGCCCGCACCGCACCACTGACGATATCGCCGATGACCAGGGGAACGACTTCCGATACGGCCTGGCCGATGCCCTCGCCCAGATCGCGGCCGTCGAAACGATTGGCGGTGACCGAGCGCGCCAGACGCGCGTCGATTTTCTTGCGGGCCTGGTCCAGCTTGGCGCGGGTTTCGGCCGGATCGCTGCTGAAGCCGGCGGCCACTTCGCCCAGTGCGGTGAAGGCGATGCCGGCGGCCTCGCGGCCGATTTCGCGCGCCAGGGGCATGATCTCGCGTGTACCGCGGTCGAAGTCGGCGATGCGTTGGCGATCTTCCTTGCCGAGCGCGACCCATCGGTCATCGACGAACAACCTGTCGCCGCGGATCACGATCCACTTGGGCGTGCCGCTTTCGCGGGTCAGGATCACGCTCTGGTCGTTGATGCTGAGGTCGTAGTCGCTTTCGATATTGCAGCTGACGTTCTTGGCCTGGACGCTGGCGGCCAGCGACAACAGGGCGAGCGAGCAGAAAGTGCGGCGCATGGGAATCTCCCGGGTGATCGGATGGGGGCAGCATGCCATTTCACGCGTCGCTGCCAACGTGCCGTTCGGCAGGGAGGTCGTTGGTCATGCCTGCCGCCATCTCGCTCGTGGGACCGGCGTCTCACCGCGATCATTTCTCGGAGGATAAAGAGCAAGAGCTCGCGGCGGGACGCCGCTCCCACCTCTCCCCCGTTTCTCTATTCCATCACGCAGCCGACTGCCAGGGCTTCACCACCAGCAACGCGCCGGCGACTACCAGCAACGCGCCCACCACGCGCAGCGGATCGATCGGGGTGCGTGCGTGCAATACGCCGAAGTGGTCCAGCAGCAGCGATCCGACCACTTGCCCGAAGACCACCGCGCAGATCAGCGCCGCCGCGCCCATGCGCGGAACCAGCAGCGTCGCGGCCGCGACATAGACGGCGCCGATCACGCCGCCCGTCCAGGCCCACCACGGCACTTTTGACAATGCGACCACTTCGAACGTCGGCCGCGACACCATCCACCACACCGACAGGACCATGGTGCCCACGGCGAAGGACATCAACGCAGCGAACACCGGGCCGAAGGTCTGCCTTCCCAGCGCCGCATTGATCAGGGCCTGCAGCGGCAGCAGCATGCCGATGAAAACCGCCAGGGCCAGACCGCCAGTCGCATTCATCCCGCTCTCCTTTCCATATCGAAGGCGCCCAAGATACGCGAGCCGATCCCGTTTGCCTCGTCATTCCGGGCGGCTTGGCGGCTTAGTTGTCGGCAGCGCCTTCAAGCGCCGCGCGACCCAGCCGGCGATCGAAGAAGCGGGCGATCAGACCATAGGCTTCTTTCGATTCCGGTAAATCCGGGAACACGAAGAAGGCATGCCACAGCCCGTCGAAGACCACCAGTTCCGCGTCGACGCCGGCAGCCAGCAAACGGCGTTGCATAGTGGTCAGCGCGCTCACCGAGAAATCGCGACCGCCAGCCAACAGCAGCGTCGGCGGAAACCGCGCCAGCAGTTCCGGCGATTGACCTGGATAAGCGACCGGATCGTCGGCTTTGGCGGTCTGCAGGTAAGGCAGGCGAAGCTCGCCATCGGCCGGCATCGGCGCCGCACCCACGGCCAGTTGGCCCAGGATGGCCGAATCGCCGCCGAAGGGCATGCCGGAACCACAGAAGGTGCCGATGGCGCCGGGGCGCGGTAGGTCGGCCTGCAGGATACGCGCGGTCGCCTGTGCGGTCAGCGCGCCGCCCGCCGAGCAGCCGTAGATGCCGATGTTTTCAGGACGATGGCTTTTCAACAATTCGCGGTAGACCGCTTCCACGTCGTCCACCGCCGCTGGGTAGGTGTGCTCCGGCGCTAAGCGATAATCCACTGCGACCACGCGAATGCCTGCGACTGCGGCGATGGGGATCGCTTCGACCAGCGCACCGCTGCCCGCGCCCCACATGAAAGCGCCGCCGTGCAGGTTGATCAGTACACGATGCGCGTTGTCGCCACGGGCGCCGCCTTCCGGATCCACCACCTGCACCGGCACGCCGCCCATGCGCGTGGATTGGACGCGGCTTCGGTACGCGCGTTCGACCTCACGCAGGCGATCGTCGTTGTAGCGCTGGTAGAAGCGGCGCTGATCGGCCAAGTCGGATGGATCGGGGCCTTTGCCCTCGCGTGTTTCCGCCAGCAGCTCGGCAAACTTGGCGCGTGCCTGCGGACTGGCGAAACGGCTATAAGGCAGCGCGGTGGCCGGTATCGCGGCCGTGGCCGATTCGTCGTCGGCCGCAGCCTGTGCGGCACGCAGCGGCGCGTGCGCGGCCAGCAACACGGCTGCCACTGTTGCGTGCAGGCCGTGCCGGCTCAAGGCGGCGAGAACTTGTCGGAGGCTCATGGGCGCTTTTCCTCCGGCGGCTCTGGCTGCTGCGTCGCGGGCGATGGCGGCAACGCCAGGAACACCGTGCTCCACAACTGCGCGGCATTGGATTCGTCGGCGTCGCCGCTGTTCTGGCCGAACGGCGCCGGCTGGTAACGGCCATCGGTATAGGTCCATGACCACAGTTCCGAAGTGCGCATTCCCCGGGTGTTGCCAATGACCGTCCACAGCTGGCGCTGGGCAGAGCGCAACCGGGTCAGGACGGCGGCCGGCAGATCCTTGCGTTGCAGTTGTCGTTGCAAACCGGCCGCCAATAAGGCCTGTTGCCACGACCACACTACCGTGCCGTGATAAGCGTTGCGGCCGAAACGACGTTGAATATCGGCATCGGCAAAGACAGGATTGGCGACCAACAGTCCGGCATCGGTGAGCAAGCCGGCCGGGAACGGGCGCAGCATCGCCTCGACCATCGGCTCCAGCTCAGCCACCGGTGGATCCTGCAGCAGCAACGCAAAGCCGCCATCCGAATGCAACACCGGAATCGGCCGGCCTTGCGCATCCAGAGCGATGGCGGCGAAGTCGAGCCCCGCCGGCGTCAGGCTGGCGATGGCGGGTGCCGGAGCGATTCCTTGGCTGCCAGCGTAGGCCTGCACCCGGCGTCGGGCATCGGCTGTCGGCAAGTGCACATGGAACAGCGGCGGCGCCTGTCGCGACCACACTTCGGCCCGACCGGCTGCGGCCGACAGAGCCTTGGCTTGTTCCGCCGTCGCGTAAGGCGCGAGCAGTCCCTGCCCGCGAAAGCGCCCGATCGCGCTCAATGCGGCAGGCACGAACACGGCGTTGACATCGTAGGCGTAGCGTCCGTCGGCCAGACCGTCTTCGCTGTCGCGCCATTGCCCGGTCTTGCGATCTGGTTTGATCGACACCAGATTTCTCGCTTCCGGCGTTGCCGCGAAGGCCTGCGCCGAATCGGCGACGAAGGCGAAATTGCGCGCGAGCGCGGCACCGACAGTTTCCCCCGATGGCAGTTCCCGCGCCAGGAACTCCGCGGCGCGCGCGCGGCCATCGGGCTGGTCTAGCAGATACGCGGCCGCCACCGGAGCCAGCATGAAGTCGTCGTCGACCATTCCGTAGTCGTAGATCGGCGCATCACTGGGCGGGTCGCCCTGTTTGCGATGGCGCAGCACGGCGAACTCGCCGATGTCTTCCTCATGCGCCACTTCGCCCTGCACGTTCAGTCGCTCCAGCACGGCCGCCAGTCCATCTTCGATCGCTACTGGCTGCAGTGCCGGCATCAGCAAGCGCAGCGACATCAAAGTATCGCGGCCGAAATAGGTGTCGAAACGCCAGGAACCGGCTAGGAATTTTTCCTCATAACTCAGAAAGGCCAGCGCTTGCCGGCTGCGCAAATCGGCACCGGCCTTCGCGTTGAGCAGACGGTTTTCGCCCAACGGCGTGAGCGGGGTTTCCCCGGTCAGGGCGGTGATGCGAAGACGCATCGGTTCGCCGGGGGCGGACGCGGTGAAGGTCCACGGCGACTTGCCATCGCCCACGAGGCTTCCGTTTTCGACGGCGACCGAGATCAGATACCCCGCCGCGCCATCCAGTCTCGGTCGCGACCAGCTAAGGGTGTTGCCGCTACGCGCGGGGGTGGCCGCGGTTTCGGCGGGATAGCGGCCATCGATTTGGTAGTCGCGCAGGATACGCACGCTGCCCAATACCGCGTCGCGCACTACCAGGGTTCCATCGACGCTGGCGGTAGCGACGATTCCGTGCAGTGGCCGTCCTTTCGCATCGGCCTGTTGGAGGGCGTGCGTTTCTTCGAGCGTCCACTGCACCGGTACCTTGGCCGGCTCGAACCAGATCCCGGTACCGCTGTTGCCAGCCGGAAACGCCACCAGCACACGCGGTTGGGTGCCGGAATTCAACAACAGGTGCGCAGCCACCGGACCTTGCTGATAGAACGCGTTGAGGGCAAGGCCTTCGGTGATGTTGAATTGCAGCGGTGCCGATGCGATGGGCGGCTTGGCAGCGGCAACGACGGACAGGCCGAATAGAACAACGGCCAGAAATCTTTTTGCGTATGCGGTCATGAGCAAAGTTCTCCCGCTGTCAGTTCGAGTCGACGATCCCAGTTTCGACGAGCCCAGTTCGAGCCGAACCGGTTCAAGCCGCTTGCGGCGCAGACGCGGCATGCAATGTCGATTGCCGCTTCAGCAGAAATACCGCGATGAGCAAAAGCGCCATCGGGATCAGCGACAGATAAAACGCGGTCTGCCCGCCCAGGCGCGCGAACACCTGGCCGGTGATGAAGGATCCGGTGGTACCGCCCAGTGCGGAGAAGACTACGATCAAGCCGGTCATCGCCGCGTGCCGGGCCTTGGGCAGCGCGCTCAGCACCACCGAATTGATCGCCGGATAGATCGGCGCCATGAACAAGCCCAGCAACGGGAAGATGAACGCGACCGCCGGCGCATGCCACCAGCCCTCCTGCGCAGGCGGCTGCACTTGCGCGGCCATCGGCAGCACCAGCAACACGAGAGTCGCCATCGCCAACAGGCAAATGATCAGCAACCAATGCCAAGGCAAGAAACGCAATACCAGTCCCGCGCCAAGACGTCCGACCGCGGTGGACGCGGCGAACAGACTGGCCAACTGCACGCTGGTCACCGTGGACAGATGCAGCACTTTGTTGTTGAACGTCGGCAGCCAGGTATTGATGCCTTGCTCTATCAGCACGTAGAGGAAAGCCGAAGCCAGGAACACGATCACCAACGGCAACGCCAGTAGCCGGAACAGATCCGCAAACGATTGCGCCGCACCGGTGTGGGCGGCGCCTTCGTCGATATGCGAAAACATCAGCAATGCGATCGTCACCGCGCATGCCAGCGCCAGCCACCAGTACACATCCAACCAGATCGGGTCGGTCGAGCTGTCTTGCTGTCCCACGAATGCGGCCAGTACCCAAGGCCAGGCCAGCACGCCCAGCATGAAACAGCCTTCGATGAAATTCATAAGGCTAGCGTGGGCTTTCTTGCCTTCGGTGAGTAGACCGATGGTGGAATACACCGACATCTTCGCCAGCGCAAAGCCTGCACCGACCGCGACCAGCATGATCTTGACCATCCAGAACGCGTTGGCCATCGGCATCGCCACGCAAGCGGTGGCGACCAGCGCCAGGCCCAGCATCATGCTTTTCCGGTAGCCGATCCGCGGCAATAGCGAGGTCGCTACGAAGGCCACGACTGCAATGGTCAGGTCTTTGAACCCGTCGAGGAAGCTGGTGGCTTCTATGCTGGCCCCCAACGCGTTCTGGCTCATCAGAATCAGGGTGCCGACGCTGTTGAGCAGCATGGCGAAGATCACGTAAGTCAGGATCATCGCCAGGATCATGCGGGTTCGGTTCATGCGGGCGCCGGAGACTGGGAAGGAAAGAATGCTTCTCTGCGCGCTAGCGGGAGAAGATGGCGTGAAGCGCAGGCTGAGAAACGATAGACAAGGGAATGCGCTGCTTCGGACACCCTCGGCAGTCTACCGAGGCCTTCTCCCCGTTCGCGGGGAGAAGGCCTCGCACTTCCTGGTTCTTTACTCGCTTACCAGCTGTACTTGGCCTGGAAATTGACCTCACGACCTTCCAGCGGACGCGCCAACAACACGCCACCCGCACTGGCAGCCGAACCGAAGATGCGCGAGTTGCTCTCGGTCAAACCCAGTTCGTTGGTCATGTTGGTACCACGCAGGTTGAACTGCCAGTTCTCGCCGACGTTGGAGGTCACACCGAAGTCCACGGTGTGGTACGAACCCAGCTGCTGCAAGCCGGACTGGTCCTGGGTGTGGTCGCCGACGTGGGTGTAGGTGACGTACGGCATGATGTCGCCCCAGTCGAATACGAACTTGTAGCTGGGCGTGAACATGAAACGCACCTTCGGCTGGCGTTGCAGCTGTTGGCCTTCGATCGGCGCGCAGGCGGGCTGGTCGTTGATATCGGTGTATGGGAAGCAGGCATTGAAGTCGGTGTACTCGCCATCGAGATAGTTGGCCACCAACTGCAGACGCAGATTCTCGATCGGAGTCAGCGCGCCGATGAAGTTGACGCCTACGGAATCGGAACCATAGATCAGCGGTGTACCCACTGGCGTACCCGCGCCATCGGTCGGCTGATACTGCAGGCCGCTGAAAACGCGCCGGTATGCGCTGATATCTGCATATAGCAGATCCGACTGGTACTTGAAGCCGATTTCGTAGTTACGAATCTTCTGGATCGGCGGCGTATTGCCGGTGGTGCTGCCGCGAATGCCATTATCGAAATCGAGGAAGTGGCCGCCGGTGTTGACGCGACCGTACATCGACATATGGTCATTGAACGAATAGTTGGCGCCTGCGGTGAAGGCAGGATGGCTCTTCTTGTACTCGGTCTTCGCATAAGTGCCGTTGCACATTTCGACATTATTGTCGTAAAGGGTATTCGGGTCGCCATCAAGGCCACCCGCGCCCGGATTAACTGCGCTGCGATTGCAGACGTTGTTGGTCGCGTCCTGGTTCTCCAGACGGCCCGAGAGGTCCAGAAGCCACTTTCCAACGCGCCAGGAATCGGAAAGGTACAGCGCCATGTTGGTGGCGCTTCCGTGCTGGGCGATATGGAAACCACCGAAGTCGGCGAAACCCTGACTATCGGTGCGCTGGTAAGTCTGTCCGCCGTCGACGTAGCTGACTGTGATCGGCGTGGCGTTGGGCGTATTGCTCATCAGCATCTGATTGCCCAGCGACCACTTGTCGTTCATGGTGTAGTGGTTTACGTAGAAGCCGATGGTCAGCGTGTTGCCTTCGAACAGCTCCTTACTCAGGCGGAAGTCGTTGTTGAAGCTCTTCAGGTGCTTGTGGATATGCCACCAACCCTGCTGGATCACGCTCTGGTCCAACGGCACCGCGCCACCGCCTACATAAGTGGCCGTGGCCGAACCGGCAGGCAGGCTGAAGCCGCTGGGCGTGCCTGCGGTGTAGAGCATGTCCTGCAACGTGGCCGGGTTGTTGCCTGAGAACAAGGCATTGGTGTCCACGTCGCCTTCGTTGATCAGGAACTTGTCGCTGATCGACCAACCGTTATCGAAACTGAAGTCGAAGTTGCCGCCAACGAAGAACATGTCCGCACCACGGCCATCGGCCAGATCGGCATCCTTGCCACCGCCCGGATAGGTGGGCAGGTGCACATGCTGGATCGCACGGCTGTAGTAGGTGTCGGTAAGCGGATCGAAGCCGGGATATTCGCTGAAGCTGTCCGAGCCGGTCTGGATCAGCGGGATCGGAGTGATGAACTGATTCTTGTCGTTGAGGTAGCGCGCGTACAGGACCATCGAGCCCTTGTCGAAATCGTGCGCCAGGGTCGCGGTCAACTGGCCGCCTTCATCGGCCTTGAAGCCGGGCGAACGCACGCCGTCCGAAGTGCGCCAGAAACCGCCGACGCTGCCGTACCAGCCCTCTGCGATCTTGAACCCGGTGAAACCGTCCAGGCGGTACAGACCTTCGTCGCCATAGGTCAGGCCGACGCTGCCGGTCGGCTCTTCGGTGCCGGTTTTCAGGAAGAAGTTGGCGGTCGCGCCCATCTGACCATCGGCGAACACCACCGACGGACCGCCCTGCAGGATTTCAACCGATTCAATGGTGTCGTCAAGACGCATTAGCGTCGTCGTTTCGAAGAACGACAGCGTGGGCATGCCGTAGACCGGAGAACCCATTAGCAAGGTGGAGAAATAAGGCGCGTCGCCACCGCCCGGGAAGCCGGCGATCTCGATGTTGGCGCCGGTTTGGCCACCGGTCGATTCGGGCCACATGCCAGGAGAGATCTTGAGCAGATCGGCAGTGCTCTTGGGGTTGGCCTGCTTTATCTGCTCGGCGTTGGCGGTGACGATGTTGTAACTGGCCTCGATTTTCTTGACGCCGCCGGCGGCGCTGCCGGTGACGACGATAGTGTCGAGCGTAGTGGCGTCCTGCCCGCTGGTGGCCGGCACCGCCGGAGCAGGCGCGGCGGGAGCAGGCTCGGCTGGGGCCGGCTCTGTGGGAGCGGCCTCCTGGGCGTAAACCAGGGCCGGCGCCAGGGCCGCGGCGATGGCTACGGACAATGCGTAACGGATCAGTGTCGTCTGTTGCATGGGTGTTCCCTCCACTCTTGTTTAGACAGGTTGGTTACGAATCCGTCGCGGCTCTGCGGCCTCGTACGGTCAGGTTGAAACGAAATCCTCCAGCCGCAATGCGGCGATATCCGGCAGTACCGCGTCGGCCTGGTCGAGAACGCGTGAATCGCCGATGCCGATGGCCGGCATGCCCGCAGCGTGGATGGCGACGATACCGGCGGCGGCGTCCTCCACGCCGATGCACCGTTCCGGCGCGACACCCAGTTCGCGTGCGACGGTCAGGAATATTTCCGGATCGGGTTTTGCACGTGCGATCCGTCCGGCGTCGGCGATGTAGTCGAAACGATCCTCGATGCCGAGTTTGCGCAGCAACGCGGGCGCGTTGCGGCTGGCCGAGGCGAGGCCGAGCTTGAGCCCGGCCGCGCGCGCCGCTTCCAGCAGTTCGCGTACGCCGGGGAACAGATCCTGAGGGCCGAAACTCTCTATTTCCGCCACGTAGTAGCCGTTCTTGCGTTCGGTCAACGCGCGCTTGGCTTCAGCCGTGAACGGAGCCGCAGCGCTTTCCAGGATGATGTCCAGCGAGGCGGCGCGATCCACGCCTTTCAAGCGTTCATTGGTGCGCAGATCGAAGGGCACGTCGATCTCGTCGGCCAGCCGTTTCCACGCCAGGTAGTGGCTGTGCGCGGTGTCGGTGAGCACGCCGTCCAGATCGAAGATCAGCGCTTGGCAGGGCCGCGGGAATACCGCGTCCGATTCCTCCGCCGGCTCCTTCACCAACTGCGCCAGCGCCAGCGTCTGCGCTTGTCCGGCTCGCAGTTCCAAGGCGCGGCCGTCGTGATAAATCGTCAGCGCTTCGCCGTCGCGCAGGACATAGGTCGCTCCCGCCCGGGACACGTCCACGCGCACGCTGCGCCCGCGCCAGCGCAGGTTGAAGCCGTAGCCGTTCCACGCCCGCGGCACGCTAGGCGCGAAATGCAGTTGCGATTCGCGCACGCGCAGTCCGCCGAATCCCTGTACCAGCCCCAGCCAGCTACCGGCCATCGCGGCCATATGCACGCCGTGGTCGGTGTTGCGATGCAGGTCGTCCAGATCCACGCGTACGCTGTCGTGGAAATAGCGCCAGGCCTTGTCCGCGTGACCGACTTCGCCGGCGAGGATGCCGAACACCGGCGCGGACAAGGTGGAATCGTGGGTGGTGACCGCTTCGTAATAATCGAAACTGCGGCGCTTGCGCGACAGCTCGATATCCTCGCCCGCCAGCACCAGCGACATCACCACGTCGGCCTGCTTGCAAACCTGATGCCGGTATAGGGTGAGCGGATGGTAGTCGAGCAGCAGCGGGCGGTGTTCGCCGTTAGCGGCGTGCAATGGGAAGGGCCAGTGCGGCTTGTCCAGGAAGCCGTCGTCCTGCTCGAAGATGCCCAGCGCCGCGTCATAAGGCAGGAACATCGCATCGGCGGCGCGTTGCCACAGTTCGATTTCCTGCGCGTCCAGCTGCAGGCGTGCGGACAATTCCCGCATGCGCTGCGGGCGTTCCCCCGATAGCCAGCGCCAGGCTGCGACTGCGCAACGCAGGTGCCGCTGCGCCATGCGGTTGGTGTAGTAGTTGTTGTTGACCAGGGTGGTGTATTCGTCGGGGCCGGTGACTTCATGGATGCAGAAGGCGCCGTCGCGACGCGGATTGAAGTGCCCGACCTGCGGCCAGATGCGCGCGGTCTCGAACAGCATTTCCGCGCCGGCCTGGTCCAGAAAATCGAGGTCGTCGCTGCTCTCCAGGTACAGCCCGATGCCGTAAGCGATAGCGGCATTGATGTGGTACGCCGCCGAACCGCTGGGGTAGTGCGCGGAGCCTTCGCCGCCATCGATGGTGCGCCAGGGGTACAGCGCGCCGGTCGGATGGTTCATTTCGCGCGCATGCGCGCGCGCGGCTTCAAGCGTGCGGTAGCGGTACATCAGCATGGCGCGCGCCACTTCTGGCGCAGTGAAAGCCATGACCGGCAGCACGAAGGCTTCGGTGTCCCAGAAACAATGGCCTTCGTAGCCTTCGCCGGTCAGTCCCTTCGCGGCGGTGCCATCGACGCCGTTGCGTCCCGCCGATTGCAGCAGATGGAACAGGTTGAAGCGCAATGCCTGTTCGGATGCCGCATCGCCGTCGATGGACAACTCCGCGTGGCGCCAGAACGTTTCCAGCGCGTCGGCCTGATCGGCGGCCAGTCTGTCGAAGCCCGCTGCGGCGACTTCCGACAAGGTTGCCTGCAAGCGGTCGTCGCGCGTGGCTGCGTCGCCGTCGACGACGTAGGCGACGAACTTCTCCAGGGTGACGGTGCGGCCCGGCTGCAGCATGGCGCGGAAATGCTGTTCGACGCGCGTGCCCTGCGCTTGCGCTTCGACGAAAGACAGATCGTCGGTCGGACCGTTCGCTGCAAACCGGTGCGCCTGTCCGCAGGCCACTTCGATGCCGCTGCCCGAAGCGCGCTGCGAGAGTCGCGCCCCGTGGCCGTCTGCATGCAGGCCGAAGATCTCCATGCCTTGACCGCCGGACACGCCGATGCGCGGATCGTCGCCCTGTTCGACCGCTTGGCGTCCGCCCTCGATCGAGGAAACCAAGGTCAGCGGACCGTCATAGTCCAATGAGGTGACGCTGAAACGGATCGCCAGCAACGCCGGCTGCGTGAGCGGCACCACGCGTTCGGCGCGAATCTCGAGGCGGTGGCCTTCGGCGGTCCTGATCCGCAGGCGCCGGTCGAGCGCGCCACGGCGCAGATCGAGCGAACGCTCGAACTGCAGCCATTCGGCCTGATCCAGCCGTACGCGCTGGTCGCCCAGCCACAGGCCGATGCCCTTGCCTTCGGCCACCGGTACGCGCGTGTCGGTGCTGCGCGCGAAGCCGGACAGGCGCTCGTGATAGTGGATGGGATTCTTTTCGAACACCGCCGCCAGGAAACTGCCGTCGCTGGGACTGTCGTCTTCCTCGAACCCGCCACGCACGCCCAGCGATCCGTTGGCCAGCGCGAACAGGCTTTCGTCGCGCGCCCGCTGCGAAGGCTCGAAGGTGGTTTGCCGCAGACACCAAGGATCGAGGGGTGCCTGCGCGCCCTGCGTCCGACCTGTGTTCTGGATTGCATCCACCACGCGTCCCTACCCCGGTTCTTGTCGTCTATCGTCGGCGGCAATGCCGGCGGGGAGGCAAGCTAGGAAGCATTGTTATCGATGTCAAGTTATCGATAACAAACGCAGGCGCTATCACTCACCGTTCACGACCTGAGCGCGGGGTGTAATAAGGAATACCCTGGTCTATGATAACAATTTCTTTATGAAACAGAGACTTATGGTAGCCGCGGTGACCCGTGAAAGCAGCGTGTTCTTCGAGGGGTCATCGCACAGTCGCTGCAGCGCAGCAGACAACCGCGCTCAGGTGGCGCGCAGCACCAGATGGGTGGGCAGGGTTTCGGACGTGGCGGGCTGGCCTTCGATCAAGGTCCGGATCTTACGGGCCAGCAGCACGCCGGCATCGATGAAGTTCTGGTGCACCGAACTCAACGGCGGCACATAGGTGGCGCCCAGGGGCGTGTCGTCGTAGCCGATCACCGAAACGTCATCGGGCACCCGTCGCCCATGCTCGATCAGCGCGCGGATAGCGCCGATGGCCAGCAGATCGCTGGCAGCGAACAGGGCGTCGATCTGCGGATGCTGTTCCAGCAGCGCATGCACCGCTTCGGCGCCCGCGGTCACAGTGAAACTGGAGACCATGGGCGTGAACGGCGTGATGCCGTATTTCGAAAGAGTATCGGCGAAGCCTTCCAGTCGTTCGGCGAATTCGGCGTGCGCCGGATCGCCCAGGAACACCGGGCGGCTGCGGCCCAAGGCCAGAAATCTTTCCGCGGCCAACGCGCCGCCGCGTCGGTTGTCGCTGCCGACCACCACGTGCGACTCATGCCGGCTGACCGCGCCCCACACCACCATCGGACGGCCCCAGCTCTGCACCTCGTGCATCGCATCCTCATGCGCACCCTGCCCCAGCAGAATCACGCCATCGGCCGCCTGCACGTGGGACAACGCACCGCCTTGCAGGGAAGTCAGCAATACGCTGTAGCCGGAAGAAGTCAGTTCCTGGGTGATGCCGCCCAGCAGATCCAGTGGATACGGCCCGGACATCTGCCGCTCAAGGGTGGGTTTCATTTCCACCACTACTGCCACAGTCATGCTACGGCGCAGGCGCAGATTGCGCGCGCTGACATTGAAGGCATAGCCGTACTGGCGGGCGATCTCGGCGATACGCGCCCGGGTTTCCGGATTGACCAGCGGGCTGTCGCGCAACGCGCGAGAGACGGTGATGGCGGAAACGCCGGCCACCTTGGCCAGATCGGCCATGGTCAAGCTGTCGCTTCTTTTTCCGTCGGCAGGGCCGGTCTTGGGGGGGCGCATAGGCTCAGTCTCGCACGCGGCTGGCCTCGTAGCGCGCTACGTGCGTTCCATAGGCGTTGTCCGGCGGGGTCGAAGCGATCACCGCGGCTGCGGCCGATTGCAGCAGCGCATCGAGTCCGCGGAAGCGCGGGCAGCTCTTTCCCAGGTCCAACTTCAGGCCGCCCGCGGCATAGGCGGCACGCAGTTCGCGCTCGCTCTGCGAATCGACATACGCGCACATCAGGCACAAGGCGTAGTGATTCTTCTGCGCGGCCAGCGCGGCGTATATCGAGGGCTGCTTGTAATAGGTGACTGGGCAACGCGGCCGCGGAATCTCCCCGCTGATCATTCCCCAGTTCCTGCCCTCCACAGAACCATCGGGCAGATTGGCGTTAACCAGAGCGCGTACCGTTGCGATCACTTCGCGACGTTCAGGCCGAAGTTCGGCCAGATACGCTTCGACGGCTGTAGCGGCGCTGCTGACCATCATTCTTCCTTCCAACGCGCGGAGCTGCTTGCAGCCAACGCTTACCGCTGACAACGACAAACTGAACCCATTGTTATGCAACGCATGTGAAAAACACCAGACTGAAGCAAAGATGAAAACGAGCATTAACAAAAATGCGCGTGCCGGTTTGCATTCATGCATTGGTGGCTACGGTGTGCGCGCCCACTCCCCGGGCACACAAAAAACACATGGAGAGAATCATATGTCTTCACTTCGCCCCCTGAGCATCGCCCTGCTATCCGCTCTGGCGTTCACGCCTTCCGCATTTGCGCAGGATGCAGGAACCACCAGCACCGACAGCGCTTCCGGCAAGCGCATCGCCATCGTAGGCGGTGGCGCGATCCTGCAGCCCGATTCCGATCCGCTGCCCGGTGCGCGCATCGACATAGACGGCGGCACTGCGCCTACCTTGAGCGCCAGCTGGTACATCAACGACAACATCGCCGTTGAGTTGTGGGGTGCTGCCGACAAATTCAATCACCGCGTGCGCGGCGATGGCGGCAAGATCGGCACCATCGAGCAGCAACCTATCGCGTTGAGCGGCCAGTACCATTTCCGCAGCGCCGATAGCGTGATGCGCCCGTTCGTCGGCCTGGGCTATTACGAGTCCAACTTCAGCAACGAGGACATCTCCGGCGGCGGCCCTCATGTCGGCCTGGACACCGCCAAGGGCGCCATCGCTACCGCCGGCATGGATTTCAACATCAACAGTCGCTGGTTCGCACGCACCGACGTGCGCTACATGAAGGGCGATGCCGAGGTGAACGTGGCCGGCGAGCCGAACGGCGACGAGATGACCATGGATCCGTGGACCGTCGGCCTGGGCTTGGGGGCACGCTTCTGATCCCGCGTTCTTGATCCACTGACCAACGCCGGCCGCAGCAATCGCCGCTGTGTCATGGCAACACCGGACGGCGGGCTCCGCAAGGAGCCCGTCGTTTCTTTTGCAACTGATCCGGCCTCATTG
Source organism: Pseudoxanthomonas sp. P4_B2 (assembly GCF_056402315.1). NCBI lineage: Bacteria > Pseudomonadati > Pseudomonadota > Gammaproteobacteria > Lysobacterales > Lysobacteraceae > Pseudoxanthomonas > Pseudoxanthomonas sp. P4_B2. The sequence continues at coordinate 845,888 of NZ_JBFUHQ010000002.1, read as the reverse complement.
ATTGGGAGCAAGCGGTCACCGGATTGACCGATTCCTCTCACTCCGCCTTAGCGCGGCGATGGCTACGGTACCTGTCCCCCTTTTCCTTACCGGACTCACCTATGCCCACCGTCCGACTGCGCGTCACTGGCAACGAATACGCGGCTTCCGAGATCATTCATGCGCTGGAAGCCATCGAAGGCATCGAACACGTGGAAGAAGTCGCCGACCTGATGCCGCACATGGACGACGACGATTCCAGCTCCGCCGGCCTGCCGGACGACGAATCGCCGGGGTTGCACAACATCGAGATCGAAGCCCCCAACGACGAAGCCGTGCGCCGCATCCATGCCGTTGCCGAAGTGCTGGCTGAACGCACCGAGAGCGCGATCGAAATCGTCGAGGACTTTTAGGGCCTGCTAACGCGACAGTCGACGCCGCAAGGCCCAGGTGTAGCTGAGGTAATAGCCGAGCAACAGGCCGGCCACGGCGAACAGGCTGGCGTGATCGAGCACCGGGACGATCGACAGCGCTTCGCGGCCCTGCCAGTAACGCCACATTTCCACGAAGCCCATCGCGATGCGCGCGGCCACCAGCAGGGTCAGGGTCAACACCAGCCAGGGATTGGGCGTGTAGTACATGCCCTGCGAGGTTTGTTCGAAGCGGCTGAGCCACAGCCCGACGATTCCGGTGAGCAACCCGGCCCCCATTCCCGCCAGCGCATAAGCCAACGCGCCAGGCCACCACACATTGGTGATCGCCATGCTGGCCAAAAACAAACCCGTGGAAAACAGCAGCAGCCACGAGTTCAGCCTCACCAGCCAGGGCCATGCTTTGCGTCGCGCCTTGCCCATGCGATAGCGCTGCCATAGCGACAGCGGCAGCAACAGCAGCCACAGAACCAGCAGGACCAGGACGACCAGTGGGACGATCAGCAGGGGCATCAGGGATGCTCGGTTTCCGCATGCACTTTTTCGCGGCGCAGCAGATACAGGCCGCTAATAACGATGATGCCCGCGCCTAGCCAAGTCACGCCATCGGGCAGCACATGCCACAGCGCCAGATCCAGACATACGCCCCAGACCAGCGCGCTGTATTCCAGGGGTGCGATCAGCGAGGCCTCGCCGCGCTGGAAGGCCTCAGTCAGGGCCACTTGGGCCAACGACCCGGCAACGCCCACGCCCGCGATCACCCACAAGTCGGCCGAACGCAGCGGTAGCCAGTGCGGGGCGGCCATCGCTCCGGCGCCCAGCGACAGCAGCACGATGAACCACAACACCATCGCCTGGATGCTGTCGCGCTGCGCCAGCAAGCGCACGGTGATCGCGCTGGCCGCATAGCAGATCGCGGCGACGAGGATGGCCAACCCGCCCAGCGTCGCCATTCCTTGCCCCGTCGGCCGTAGGATCACCAGCACGCCGACCAGCCCGACCACGATGGCCGTCCAACGCCGCGGACCCACCCGTTCGCCCAGAAAAGGGCCGGCCATAGCGGTGACCAGCATCGGCGCGACAAAAGTGATGGCATACGCGGTGGACAGCGGCATGGTGCGCAGGCCGTACACGAATCCGAACATCATCCCGATACCCAGGGCTCCACGCAGCAGATGCAAGGGCCAGTGCACGCGCCAGAGGGTATTCGGCTTGGCCGTCCACAACACCCATATCAGCACCAGCGGCAACGACGACAGACCGCGCAAGGCCGCCACCTGCAGCGGAGGATAGTGCGGCGCCAGCAACTTCAGGCCCGCATCCATCAGCGCGAACAGCGCTACGGCGGAAAGCATGAAAGCGATGGCGGACAGGTGCGAGGCGCGGGTAGTCATTCGGCATTATCGCCAATTTACTGCGCCCCTTTCGCCTCAAAGGGAAGGAAAACGGGACCGCCTGCGTTAACCTAGCCGCTTCCCACACCGCACAACGCACGCCCATGCCTTCCTTCGACGTCGTTTCCGAAGTCAACACCCACGAACTCACCAACGCGGTCGATCAGGCCAACCGCGAGCTCACCACGCGCTTCGATTTCAAGGGCGTCGATGCCAGGTTCAGCCTGGACGACAACGTCATCAGCCAGTCCGCACCCAGCGATTTCCAGCTCAAGCAGATGTCCGACATCCTGCGTGCGCGCCTGATCGCGCGCGGCATCGACGCGCGCTGCCTGGAGGAAGGCGAGGTGGAGACCAACCTGGCAGGCGCGCGCCAAAAGATCACCGTCAAGCAAGGCATCGAGCAGAAGCTGGCCAAGAAGATCGCCGCGGCGATCAAGGAAGCCAAGCTGAAAGTGGACACTCAGATCAACGGCGACAAGCTGCGCGTCAACGGCAAGAAGCGCGACGATCTGCAGGATGCGATGGCGCTGCTGAAGAAGGGCGATTTCGAATTGCCGCTGCAGTTCGACAATTTCCGTGACTGAACTCGCCGCATCGGACCCGATCGCTGCGACGCGCCTGTGGCTGGAGCGCGCGGTGATCGGCATGAACCTGTGCCCGTTCGCCAAAGCCGTCTACGTCAAGCAGCAGGTACGTTTCGTGCTGAGCGATGCGAGCACACCCGAGGCCTTGCTGGAACAACTGGCCGAAGAACTGCTGCTGTTGCGCGACACTCCCGCCGACGAAATCGACACCACCTTGATCGTGCACCCCGAGGTGCTGCAGGATTTCCTGGACTACAACGATTTCCTGGACAACGCCGACGCCGCGGTCGAGGCGCTGGATCTGGAGGGCGTGCTGCAGGTAGCCAGCTTCCATCCGGCCTACCAGTTCGCCGGCACCGCTTTCGACGATATCGGCAACTACACCAACCGCTCGCCCTATCCCACCCTGCACCTGCTGCGGGAAGACAGCGTCAGCCGTGCGGTGGAGGCTTTCCCGGATGCGGACCAGATTGTGGACCGCAATGTGGAAACGCTGGATCGGTTAGGCGTGGAAGGTTGGCGCAAGCTGTTCGCGCAATGACCCCTTCCGGTCAGGCCACGGTCCTTATCTGCAACCGCGTTTCGATGGCGAGGCTCGGCGAAGAGGAAACCCGGCGTCTTCTGGGCCATATCCCCTACCTGACGCTGGCAAAACAGGGAAACGCCAAGCGTTATGCCGAACGCTTGGTCCGCGATGCTGAGGAACTGGAGTCCGTGCTGCTGCGGTATCCGCAGATCAAGTACGAGCCGCTGGATCCGCACTATGTCCTGTTGAAATGCATGGCCAATCTGGATGCGGCGTTCATCGACGATCTTTGCGACCATTTCGACTGGCGCGGCGTGGTCTTCGCTGGCTGGTTCGCCGCACTGCGGCCTGATGCCGCTTATCGCGAATCATTGATTGCGGCGCTGGGGAAGTCCCAACCGAACGATTGGCTGATTGAATTGGCCCTGGCCGAGATCGACAATAGGATTTGGACGCCGGATCCGGACCTGCAACAGTCGATCCGTCGCCTGCGTTCTTGCCTGCGACCCTTGCTCGAGATCGCCTGATCGCGCGGCACCCGGCTTAGAACGACAGGCTTGCGCTCGTGTCCAGCGATTCCAAATTCAGCCACCTCTGGAACCAGGTTCGCGCCCGATCCAGATCGGGAACAACCTGGGCCAGCGTCCGCGTCGTCTCGGAGGCAGGCAGCATGTCGGGCACCTGGATCACCCGCATTCCGGCCGCGGAAGCCGCCCGCACACCGAACTCCGAATCTTCGATCGCTATGCATTCGCGGGGCGGGATGCCCAGCCGTTCGGCAGCCAGCAGATAGAGATCAGGCGCGGGTTTCGCGTGCGCCACGTCGCTGCTGGTGACCACATGGTTGAAATAGCCGTCGATCCCACTGCGCGCCAGCTTGAGCCGCGCACGCTCGCCGCGGGTCGAGGTGGCGACGGCCAGCGGCACACCAAGGTCGAAGAGATCCTGCAGTAGTTCGCGGGCGCCTGCCTTAAGCGGCAATCCCTCTTCCACCAATAAGTCATACCTGCGCTTGCATTCGAGCGTCAGCCGCTTGGCCCGCTCGGCGCCGAGCAACCCGTCCAGCAGCTCGGCGCAGCCCACATCGTGCAGACCCACCATCGACAGCCACAGCGTGTCGTCCACCTCCAACGACTGCTCCGCTGCGGCGACTCGCCAACATTCCAGGATGACGCGCTCGCTGTCGATCAGCAGGCCGTCCATATCGAAGATCACCGCGCGAGCGTTCATGCGTTGAACAGCTCCGCTCTCGCCGCTTCGTCCAGCATCCGCCATTCGCCGGACGGCAGATTCCCCAGCCCGAGTCCGCCGATTCGGCTGCGATGCAATGCCTCGACATGATTGCCGACCGCGGCGAACATGCGTCGCACCTGATGGTAGCGGCCTTCGTGCAGGGTCAGGCGCGCATGGCGCGCGTCGATGGCTACCAACTCCGCGGGAAGCAACGGAGTCTGCTCGGATTCCAGAATCAGCGTGCCGCTGGCGAAGGTCTGCGCTTCATCGCCACGCAAATCGGTGGTGAGAGTCGTCTCGTAGACTTTGCAGAGTTTCGATTTCGGCGACACGATCCTGTGCAGCAGCGCACCGTCGTCGGTGAACAACAACAGACCGCTGGTGTCCCGATCCAATCGTCCCACCGTGGACAGCAGCGGCGAGCGAAGCCGATAGCGCGGCGGCAGCAGGTCGTAAACGATGCGGCCAGGATCCTTGGTGGAGCAGGTATAACCCACCGGCTTGTGTAGCATGAGCAACAGACCCTGCGGCGGATCCAGCGGCTCGCCGTCGACGCGCAGATTGTGGTGGTCCACGGGATCGTCGGCGTACATCACTTCGCCCTGCGCGTCGGTGATGCGGCCTTCACGGAACATCAGCGCGACTTGCTTGCGACTGCCGTAACCCAGGTTGGCGAGATGCTTGACCAGTTTCATCGTGGGGACTTGTTCGACCTTGCTGACGGCACGGCCTTGATGGCTTCTATCACCTTGAAGCCATCTCTCTCGCCCACCACGCGGACCTGTCCGAAGCTGGCGTTCAATACCGCTTCGTACGGCAGGTGCCGGTTGGCGACGAGGAATAGTCGTCCCCCGGGCTTGAGGGATTCGGCGGCCACCGCAATGAAACGACGGCCGACATCGGGACGATCCGCGCGGCTTTGGGTGTGGAAAGGCGGATTGCTGACGATGAAGTCGTACCGCTCCGGCACGCCGGTGGTGACATCGTGCCAGCGATAACCGAGCGTCGCCTGCTGCTCGAACTGCGCGAGATTCTGTTTCGCGAGCGCCAGGGCGCGCGCCTCGGCTTCATAGAGATCCAACGCTGAAACCTTGGCGCAGCGCGAGAGGATTTCCGCCGAGAGATATCCGTAACCCGCACCCAGATCGGCGCCCTTGCCCGCCAAATCGGCGGGAAGATGCTCGACCAACAAGGCCGAGGCCGGGTCGATGCGGTCCCAAGCGAATACGCCCGGACGACTGCTGAAGCGGCCGTCCAGGATCAGGCGCGGCGCATCCAGCGCGGCCCATTTCGCGATCGCTGCCTGATCTTGAGAACCATCGATCGGCTTGCTCCAGAACACGCGGCAATGGTTCTTGGTCAGGCTGCCGCCCAAGCCGGTGAGCTGCTTGAGGTCGGCCTCGCCGGATTTGGCGCCCTCGTTGTTGGTGATGCTGGCCACCACCACGCCACCCGGCGCGCACAGCGACACCGCGCGTGCGAACAGCGCGCGCGCCTCCTCGCGCTGGCGTGGCGGCAGCACCAGCACCAGCGGATAGCGGGCCGCCGATTCCGACGCATCGGCGATCACCTGCAATCCGCCGCGCTCCAACTCATCGGCGAACGGCTTGTAGCTCTGTTCGCACACCAGCTGCGCAAGCGGAAATTGCCGCATCGCCCAACCTTCGCGCGCGCGCAGGAACAGCACCGGACCTTCCGGCCACGCGAGCGAGCGGCTGGAGAACGGCAGGAACAGAGAATCGAGCGCGGGATCGGAAATACTGGCGGACAAAAGGTGTCACCGATAAAGATTCAGTGACGATTCTACCTGTCGTGTCGACCCGGCACCGATGCTGATCGTTCGCCCATGCATCGCAACCGTTCGTCGGGCTCAAGATTCTGATGTTAAAAAATAGTTGCGTATCGAAAATAAGCAGCGTATCGTGCGCGGCCTTCGCCCCCGTGGCGTTTTTTGCGACATCAGAACTTCCAATGAAACCGAACTTCGTCAACGCGATCCTCTTTGCACTGTGGCCCACCGGCCGCGGCACGGAAGCGCGCGCATGCATGAAGCCAAGCAATCGCCTGCTAATCGAACGCAACCGGTACACGCACACCTAAATCACGGTCGGACTCCCTGGGAGATCGGCCACCCCGATCTCCCGAGGCAACGCGAACGCCCTCGGGTCGCAAAACCCGGGGGCGTTTTGTTTTCAGCGTTCGCAAAGGAAGCGCATGCAGCGCGAGAGTTCCGCAAAACCAGTCCGTAGAAAATATTTTTCGCCCTGAAGCATCCGGGTGCGCGACTGCTCGCGCCCGAGGCAGGGGCGCGGCTGCGACCGGCGCATGTGCGCCGCGTGGTGATGCTTCGACGCGAGCGGCGCGAGGCTGGGTTTGCAACGTATAGGGCGCGATGCGTCCGCAAGAATTGCCCGTTGGCGACAGCCGGCAATACGGAACATCGATCGAACACGCTACAGCGGTACGGCTTTCGATGCCGTCCGGTGCGCGCGGCCTTGCCGTGGCGTATGCCGAAGCGTGGGGGAAGGTGTTTCGCGAGGACGGAAGCTCAGAGGCAGAGCAGCGGCGCAGGCCGTTGGCCACCGGTTCGAATCCGGTTCGTCCACCACTGGATAGCTCAGATGGGTAGAGCAGCAGACCAATAATCTGCGGGTCGCGGGTTCGACTCCCGCTCCGGACCATGGCCTTTCACGCCATGTGACAGGAACGAAAGTTCCACAACAGGAAACGTCCCGTGCGGCGTTCTGGAACTCCGCGAAGGAATGCGGACAACGGAGCAAGGCAGCGGTGGCAAGCCGGATCGCCGCCCTTGAGGCGGACGGACGGAAGCGGATCGTCGACGCGGCAGGATATCGCCATGCCGACGGGAGCTTCCAACTCTCCGCGGACAGCGCCGCAATCCCGCTTCGCCGACGTCAAGGGGCGTTTCCACTTTTTCTTTCCTTCTCCCACCGGGAGAAGGGACAGCCGCAGTACGCGCGCCAACCGATCCGGCATGCGTACTGAAACAAGAAACGGATCGGACCACCAGAGCCATACCAAGGAGTAGTGCCATGTTCTGGACCAAGAGGGTCGTGATCGGTGACGGCGAGCGCGGCCTGGTGTATCAAAATCGCCAGTTCGAGCACGTGCTCGCCGCAGGCGTGTACCGCATGTTCGATCCGCTGAAGCGCATCGACGTTGCGGTGCATAGCATCGCCAATCCGGAATACGCCGGACGCGATGCCGACGCGTTGATCGCGCGGCTAGGCGACAGGCTGGACGAGACCTTCGTGCTCGCCGACATCGGTGCCGATGAAGTCGGCCTGGTGTCGAAGAACGGCAAGCTGGAAGACGTGCTGGCGCCGGGTTCGCGCAAGCTGTACTGGCGCGGGCTGGTGAACGTAGAGGTGCAGCGCGTGTCGCTCGCCGACAGCCTCGAGGTCGACGCCACCGTCACTCGCCGTCTGCGTCAGCTCGGCGCGCTGTCCAAGGTCGCGGTGATCGCGGAAGTGCCGGCGGAGTCGGCGGGCCTGGTGTTCGTCGACGGCAAGCTGGCACGCACGCTGGCGCCGGGCGCCTATGCCTTCTGGAATTTCCAGAAGAACGTGAGCGCCGAGGTGATCGAGTTGCGCGTGCAGTCGGTCGAAGTGTCGGGACAGGAGCTATTGACCAAGGACAAGGTCAGTCTGCGTGTGAACCTGGCCGCCAGCATGCGCGTGACCGATCCGGTCGCCGCGCGTACCAAGGTGGCCAAGTTCGGCGATCACCTGTACCGCGAACTGCAGTACGGCTTGCGCAAGGCGGTTTCCGCCAAGACGCTGGACGAGCTGTTGGGCGACAAGGCTTCACTGGATGCGGACATCTTCGGTTACGTGCGCGGCCAGGTCGGCGCGTTCGGCGTCGAGGTGCTGGGCGTCGGGGTCAAGGACGTGATCCTGCCGGGCGAGATGAAGGAGATCCTCAACAGCGTGGTGCAGGCGGAGAAGGCGGCCCAGGCCAACGTGATCCGCCGTCGCGAGGAGGCGAACGCAACGCGTTCCCTGCTCAACACCGCCAAGCTGATCGAGGAGAGCCCGGTGCTGATGCGCCTGAAGGAACTGGAGGCCTTGGAGAAAGTCACCGAGAAGATCGACAAGCTCACCGTGTTCGGCGGCCTGGACGGCGTGCTGAAGCAGTTGGTGACGTTGAAGTAATATCCCGTGTATCCGCAGGAAGCGGATGCACGGACTTTCCAGGGAACAAGGAGAAGACCTATGAGTAATTACGAATTGCTGCATGCCGAAGGCAGCGCCACCCCGATCAAGGGTTGGGTGCGCGGCGTGCCGTTGGAAGACCAAGCCCATGCGCAGTTGCGCAACATCGCCAGCATCCCGTTCGTCGGGCCGTGGGTGGCGGTGATGCCCGACGTGCATCTGGGCAAGGGCGCGACGGTGGGTTCGGTGATTCCGACCCGCGGCGCGATCATCCCGGCCGCGGTCGGCGTGGACATCGGCTGCGGCATGGCCGCGGTGCGCACCACGCTGCGCGCCAGCGACCTGCCGGACAATCTGGCGCAGTTGCGTTCGTCCATCGAGCGCGGCGTGCCGGTCGGCAACGGCCCGGGCGGCGAGCATCGTCGCCTTCCGGACAGCCACGAAACGCGCATCGCCGAGTCGGGTTTGATGGCAGGATTGGAATCGATCAAGCAGAAGCACCGCAAGATCCGTACCGACAAGCTGGAGCGCCAAATCGGCACGCTGGGCGGCGGCAATCACTTCATCGAGATCTGCCTGGACGAGACGGATGCGGTATGGGTGATGCTGCACAGCGGGTCGCGTGGCACCGGCAACCTGATCGGCAGCTACTTCATCGAGCTGGCTCGCGAGCAACTGGCGCATCGCGTGCTGGGTTTCCACGTCCCGGACAAGGACCTGGCTTTCTTCATGGAAGGCGAGCCGTTGTTCGACGACTACGTGGAAGCGGTGTCGTGGGCGCAGGATTACGCACGCCACAATCGCGAGGCGATGATGGCGCGGGTACTGGCGGAGATGCGCCATCGCCTGCCGAAGTTCCAGCTGGAGAAGACGGCAGTGAACTGCCATCACAACTACGTGCAGAAGGAAACGCACGGTGGCGAGGAACTGCTGATCACCCGTAAAGGCGCAGTCAGCGCGCGCACGGGCGAGCTAGGCATCATCCCGGGCAGCATGGGCACGCGCAGCTACATCGTGCGCGGCAAGGGCAACGCGGACAGCTTCCACAGCTGCAGCCACGGCGCCGGCCGTGTGATGAGCCGTACCCGCGCACGCGCCGAGATCACCCTCGCACAGCACCGCGAGGCCACCGCGCACGTGGAATGCCGCAAGGACGCGGCAGTGGTCGACGAATCGCCGGCGGCCTACAAGTCGATCGACGCGGTCATGGCCGCGCAGGCCGATCTGGTGGAAATGGTGCACACGCTGCGTCAGGTGATCTGCATTAAAGGGTGAGGGACCGCGTGCTTGGCGGACGCGCTCAACGCGTCTGCCGCGGTCCCGAACGCCCGGCCATGGATGGCCGGGCCGGACGATCCGAAGCGGAAAAGGCGCGCCATGGATGGCGAACGGAAGCAATCAGATCGTCAAGCTTCAGCGTCGCCCCGTAAAGGGCGGCGCTTTCTTATTGCTGCCGTAGGAGCGACGTAAGTCGCGAACCACTCTGTCCGTGCATACGGTTTCGCGACTTACGTTGCTCCTACGCCGTCCCTACCGCGCGCCCACCTACTTCGCCTTCACCTTACGGTCGCCGAACAACGCACTGACCACGATGCTCGCACCCAGGCCTACCCCAAGCAGGAACAGCAACAGCGCCATGGTCGGATAGCCCCACAGCGTACTGCTGGTGGGTATGCGCATCATTAGCGCCGAAGCCAGGATCAGGGCGGCGGTGACCACGCCGGCGGCGATGCGGTTGGCGATCTTCTGCAGGCTTTCCATCAGATGCGACTCCTCCAGCCCGGTCACGCGCAGCTGCAGGCGGTTGTCCGCGACCAGTCCGAGGATGTCGGTGACTTTGCGCGGTCCATCGCGCATCAGCGATTGCAGTTCCATCAGTTCGCTGGCCAGGCTGGGCGAGGACAGCGATCGCCGTAAGCGTGCGCGCATGACATGCTGCAGATGGTCTTCGACCGCCTGTTTGGCGTCGAATCCCGGCACCAGCAACTGGCACACCGCATCCAGATTAAGCAAGGTCTTGCCCAACAGGCTCACTTCCGGCGGCGTGCGTAGGCCGTGAGCGGTGGCCAGCCGCACCAGCTCCAGCACCACGCGCCCTTCCGACATCGAGGCGCTGTGCGCGGCGTATCGGCTGACCAGCTGGCCGACTTCGCGGGTGAAGCGTTCGTCGTCGTAATCGTCCAGCGGTGTGCCCAGCGCGATGGCTTCCTGCGCGACCTGCTCGCCGCGTCCGTCGACCGCCGCGAACAGCAGTTTGAGCATGCGTTCGCGCTGGCGTGGCGGCACGTTGGCGACCATGCCCAGGTCGAAGATCGCCAGACGGCCGTCCGTCATGACGCGTAAGTTGCCGGGATGCGGATCGGCGTGGATCTCGCCATACACGAACATCTGATCCAGATAGCCGCGCATCAGCGCATCGGCCAAAGGCTGCATCGGTTGTTCGGTGCGGCGCACGCCGGGCACGTGATCCACGCGTGCGCCTTCCAACAACTGCATGGTCAACACGCGGCGACTGGTGAGGTCCCAGACCGGGTACGGCACGGACAGCTCCGGATACGGCGCTAGGTGTTCGCCGAAACGTTCCAGGTTCTGCGCTTCGGCCACATAGTCGAGTTCGGCCATCAGGGTGCGGTTGAATTCCCCCAGCCAGTCGGCGAAATGCACATGCCGGCCCAGCTTGGTCATGCGATCTGCTGCGTTGGCCACGCCACGCAGCAAGGAAAGATCCGCTGCCAGCTGCTGTCCCACGCCCGGCTTCTGCACCTTGACCGCAACCGGAGTGCCGTCGCGCAGGGTGGCGCGATGGACCTGCGCCAGAGAGGCGCAACCGATCGGTTCGGGATCGAACTGTTCGAAAGCTTTGCTGAGGCGCACGCCTAGCTCGCCCTCCACCACTTCGCGCACGTGCTCGAAGGGAATCGGGCCGACATTCTCTTGCATGCGCTCCAGCGCCGTGGCGTAGGCCGGCGGCACGATGTCCGGGCGCGTGGAAAGCATCTGCCCCAGCTTCACGAAGGTCGGGCCCAGCGCCTCCAGATCGCGACTGAATTCTTCGGGACTTCCTTCCGACTCGGATCGTTGCTCGAACGACGGTTCCAGCGAAAGTCCGGAGAACACGCCCGAATTGCGGTAGCGCCACAGAAAACGCAGGATTTGCGCCCTGCGTTCCATGCTGCCGCCGACCGGCGGTGCGTTGTGCGAGTTCGAATCCATCGCTCGACTCCGTGCGGTTTCCAGCGAGTGTGTCCACGCATTGGTAATCGCACGGTGAAGCGAGGGACAAACGCTCAATAGCGCATGAATCCGGACCGCCAGGTCAGCCCTGCAGCTCCCGCAGCGTCACCGAAGGCGGCGCATCCAGCACGCGGCGCGTGGCGAACAGCCCTGCGACGAGCGCGGCCAGCATGCCGAGGCCTCCGCCAATGGCGGCGAGCGACCAGTTCGCCTTCCACGGCAGATCGAACACCTGGGTGGCGATCACGCCGGACAGCACTGACGCCGCAATGGCCGCGACCAACCCCGACAACAGGCCGATAGCGGCGAATTCCGAAGCCTGCGCTAGGCGCAATTGCCGACGGCTGCCGCCGAGCACGCGCATCACACCGCCCTCCAGCAGACGTTCGTCCTGGCTGGCGCTGATCGCCGCCAGCAATACCAGCACGCCCGCGGCTAGCGAGAACCAGAACACTACCTGCACCACGGTCGACACTTGGTCGGCGGTGCTGCGTACCTGCTTGAGGACCGCATCGACATCGATCACCGACAGATTGGGGAACCGCTCGACCAGCTGCGCGGTGAAGCGCTTCTGGGTCGGCGGCACGCTCACCGCGGTGATGTAGCTGGCCGGATAGCCCTGCATCGATCCGGGCGAGGCGATCACGAAGAAGTTGGGGCGGAAACTTTCCCAGTCCACGCTGCGCAGGCTGGTGATCTTGCCTTCGAAAGGCTGACCGGCGATATCGAAGGCGACGCGGTCGCCGACCTTCCAGCCCAGCTGCTCGGCGAAGCGCTCTTCCACCGAAAGCTCGGGCGCCGGCGTGCGGCCGGTCCAGAACTTGCCGGCGGTGACCTTGTTGTCGTCGCGGAGCGTGGCGGCGGTGGACAGGTTGAACTCGCGCTCGGCGCGGCGCTTGGCTTCTTCGTCGTCGGCGTAGTCGGCGCCGCTGCTGGGCTTGCCGTTGAGCGAGACCAGGCGACCACGAATCATGGGATAGAGCGTGGGCGGCGCGATTTTCTGCTCGGCCATGAACGCATTCACGTCCGCCTGCTGGTCTTCCTGCACGTTGATGATGAAGCGGTTGGGCGCATCGGCGGCCAACGATAGCTGCCAGCGGTCGAGCAGATCGGTGCGAACGAAGGTCAGCAGCAGCAACGCCATCAATCCCAGGCCCAGCGCGGACACCTGCGCCACGCTGGTGCCGGCGCGACGGCTAACGTTCGCCAATCCATAACGCAAGCTGCCGCGCAGGCGCGAACGCAGGCGGCGCACCAGCAGGATCATCAGCCAGGCCAACAGGGCGAGCACCGCTAGCGTGGCCAAGATGCCGAGCAGCATGGCCGTGCCCAAGGTCGCCGAACCTGCCTTCCACCACAGCAAGGCGCCTAGGCCGACGAAACCGGTCAACGCGACCAGCCATGCGCTGGGCTCGGTGGGATCCAGATCGCGACGCAACACGCGCAGCGCAGGCACGCGACGCAGCGCCAATACCGGCGGAGCGCCAAAGGCCAGCAGCACGATCATGCCCACGCCATACCCCTGCAGGGCAGGCAACCAGCCCGCAGGAGGAATCGATATCTTCATTTCCGCCTGCAACCAACTGCCGATCGCCCACTGCAATCCATAGGCGATCAATACGCCCACGGTGCAGGCGATCAGGCCCAGCAGTACCAGTTCGCCCACATGGATGCCGACCAGGGTGCGCTGGCTAGCGCCGAGGCAGCGCATGACCGCGGTGCCGGAAAGATGCCGTTCGCTATGGCGACGCGCCGCCATCGCCACGGCCACGGCGGCCAGCACGACCGAAACCAACGCGGCGAGCCCGAGGAAACGCCCGGCGCGATCCAGCGAGGAACGAATTTCGGGACGCGCGTCCTGGATCGTTTCCAGGCGCTGGCCGCGCGCGAGCGCGGGGCGTGCGAGGGACGTGAAGCGTTCCACTGCGGCAGCGTCGCCGGCCACCACCAACCGATAGCCGAGGCGACTGCCTTCCTGGACCAGGCCGGTGGCCGGCACGTCGGCAAGGTTCAGGAAAACCTTGGGCGCGACGTTGAAATAATCCATCGAAGCGTCGGGCTCCTGCACCACCAGCGCCGCCAGGCGCAGTCGCGAATCGCCGATGCCGATTTCGTCCCCGATCTTCGCTTCCAGCGTCTCGGCGCCGGACTGGCTCATCCATAGGGTGCCGGGCGCGGGAATGCCTTTCGCATCGTGTTCGGCACCTCCGACAGCGTCGACGATGCGGAAGCTGCCGCGCAACGGAAATCCTTCGCCCAATGCGCGCAAATCGCCCAGGCGCAACTGTTCGCCGGCGCGGATCATGCTGTCCAGGCTGAGCGTTTCGGTGCGCCGCAATCCGCTGGCGTTGGCCGCGTCGCGCAGCACGCCGGTAATGGGCGCGTCGCCACGGACGACGACATCGCCGCCCAGCAGGCGGTTGGCTTCGATCGCCAGCGCACGCTCGGCGCGATCGGTGACGAAGCCGGCCGCGGTCACCGCGACCACGGCCAATACCAGCGCGGCGAACAAGATGCGGATATCGCCTGCGGCCACGTCGCGCAATAACTGCCGCCACGCCATGCGCAGCGTCTTCATGCCGCAGCGCCTTCGCCGACCAGCTCGCCGCTGTCCAACCGCAGAATGCGACCGCAGCGACTGGCTAAGTGTTCGTCGTGGGTGACCAGCACCAGTGTGGTGCCCGCTTCGGCGTTTAAAGCGAACAGCAGTTCGATGATGGCCTGTCCGGTATGCGTATCCAAATTACCGGTGGGTTCGTCGGCGAACAACAGCGAGGGCCGGGTGACGAAGGCGCGCGCCAATGCCACGCGCTGCTGTTCGCCGCCGGACAGCTGGCGCGGATAGTGGCCCAGGCGTTCGCCCAGTCCGACTTTCTGCAGAATCTGCCGCGCCGGCGTTTCCGCGTCGGCATCGCCGCGCAATTCCAGCGGCAGCATCACGTTCTCCAGCGCAGTGAGCGAAGGCAGCAGTTGGAAACTCTGGAAGACGAAACCGACCTTCTCGCCGCGCACCCGTGCGCGGCCGTCTTCGTCCAGCGCGGAAAGCGCTTCGCCATCCAGCGTCACGCTGCCATCGCTAGGACTGTCCAGGCCGGCGAGCAAGGACAGCAACGTGCTCTTGCCCGAGCCGGAGGCGCCGACGATGGCGACCGTATCGCCATGACCGATCTCGAAGGTAACCCTCTGCAGAATAGTCAGCTCTCCCGACGGCAGAGGCACGCGTTTCCCCAACGCGTGGACTTGTAGGGCGGGGCGCAGCTTCGGCCGCGCGACTTCAGCGCGCAGTTCGGTGGAATCGGCCATGATGTTCCTGGTTATGCATCGGAGACGTGGGATGTCGTCAGGTTATGCGGGTTGGCGGGGTCGGGTTCAATGTGCCATTGGTCTGGTGTTACTGGTTTTCGCGACGCTGGTTCCGGCTTCGTTCGCACAAACGCCCGCTGCCAAGGCTTCGCGCACCGTTCTGGTGCTGGGTGACTCGCTCTCGGCCGCTTATGGCCTGAGCGCCTCGCAGGGCTGGGTGGCGCTGACCGCCGACCGGGTTAGCAAGACTCAGCCCGGCTGGCGCGTGGTCAATGCCAGTATCAGCGGCGAAACCAGCGCCGGCGGCGTATCCCGCATCGCCGGCGAGTTGAAACGCAACCGCCCGGCCGTGGTGGTGATCGAACTGGGCGCCAACGACGGCCTGCGCGGCCTGCCTTTGCAGCAGACGCGCAGCAATCTGGAGCGCATGATCAAATTATCGCAGGCGGCCGGCGCCAAGGTGCTGCTGATCGGCATGCGCATGCCGCCCAATATGGGGCGCGACTACACGCAAGGGTTCGAACGCAACTTCAGCGAGCTTTCGAAACTGCACAAGACCGCCTACCTGCCCTTCCTGCTGGAACCCATCGCGCTGGATCGCAGCGCGTTCCAGGCGGACAACCTGCATCCCATCGCTACGGCGCAGCCGAAGCTTCGCGATCATGTCTGGAAAGCCCTCGCACCTTTATTGAAATGACCAGTCGCCGGCACCTATCGGCGATCTCCTTCACGCAGACTTGTCGCAATCTCAACGCCAACTTCATACAACCCCAACAATACGTTTGCGATGCTCCACAACGACTGAGGATTCCTTCCTCTTGAGGAGAATTAGCATGCGTGCTCTGTTCATTGGCGGTGTGGTCGACAACAGCGAAATGGACCTGGACGGCAACCAGCCGCCCGTCCATTACCCCGAGAACAGCGGCAGCGGCCGCCCCCGCTACCGGCTGCATCAAGTCGGCCAGCGCGGCGACGGCAGCATCGCTTATGCGGTCTATGGCGCGCCCGATCTGGCCGACCAGGAAGTGGAACGCGTCGCCGACGAACGCGGCTACGCCCGGCGCTTCGAAGCCATCCCCACCATCGCGGCGCATTGATCGAAGCAGACACATCACATTGCGAGCTGAAACGATGGAGATGCGTGATTTCCAGGCGTAGGCACGATAAGGATCAGGTTTCAAGTGTCGACAGGCATCCCATGGTTTTTCCGAATGCTTAACCTTCGCTGCGGGGCTTGCCCCTAGGATGGATAACCAAACTCCATAGAAGACGCTCGAGCATGAATTCCTCCTATGGTTTGGCCACCAAGGCGCGCGCACTTCCGGGCAAGCATGAGCTTCTGGTCGGAGTGCTCGAAGAGGTTTCGCGCTTGGTCTTCAACGTTCCTGGCTGCCTGAGTTATGTGGTCAGCGTCCTGCCCAACGAGCCTGACGCCGTTTTCATCACCGAGTTCTGGGATCACCCGGATTCCCAGCGTGCCGCTTTCGCAGTGGCTGGGATCTACGAAATAGCCATGCAGTTCCACGCCTTGTCGACCGATATCGAACAACACGAGCTCCGGCCGCTGGCGAACTGATTGCCATCGGTGCGAATCCGGGTAAGACTTTTCCTACGCGGCAAAGGGTTATCGCCCTAATGTGATTCATGTCACATGAGTCCAGGATGCTTCTGCGGCACCAGTATCGCCGCCAGGAGAACCCGACATGCAGCAGCGCTTGATGTTCACTATCGTCTCCGCATGCAGCGGATGGCAGCTCTATGAAGGCGATCAGGGCCGGCTATGGTTCGCCTCGCGCAGCGACGCCATGGAAACCGCCGATCTGATGGCTACTTCTCTGCACGAAAACCACGGTATTCCCACCGCGGTAGTCATGGACATGGCTGGCTGCGAGTCGGTGATGCTGAACAGTCACGGCTGAGCCTGCCGTGGGCATTGCCCAACTGGCCTCTGCGGCCGAGATGGACACTTAGGATTTCGGCGGCGCGGGAATACCCGACAATTGACGCAGGGCCTGTTCGAATAACTCCACCGGTTGCCCGCCCTGTACGAGATGCTGGTCGTTGAAGATCACCGACGGGACGGCAGTGATGCCCCGGCTGGTGTAGAAGCTCTCCTGCGCGCGCACGGCCTGCGCGTATTCGTCCGACGCCAGGATCTGGCGCGCGCGAGTCCCATCCAGACCGGCCTCCACCGCAAGCTGCGCCAGCACTTCGGCTGAGGACACATCCTGGCCATCGGTGAAATAGGCGCGCAATAGCGCCTGCTTGAGCGCCAGCTGCCGCCCCTCGCCCTGGCTTTCCGCCCAATGCAGCAGGCGATGCGCATCGAAGGTGTTGTACACGTGCCGACGCCGGTCCATACGGAACTCGAAATCCAGTTCGGCGCCGCGCGCGCGGATGGCTTCGCCATTACGCGCCGCCTGTTCGGCGGTGATGCCGTACTTGCGGGTCAGATGTTCCACCGCGTCCTCGCCTTCGGCGGGCATCTGCGGATTGAGTTCGAAAGGTTGGAAACGCAGCTCGACTTCGAGCTCGTCGCCGACGCGCGCAATGGCCGCCTGCAACGACTTCAAGCCCACCGCGCACCACGGGCAGGCGACATCGGAAACGAAATCGATCTTGACGGGAACGGACATGGCATCTCCACGGGAGTCGGCCGGCGGCGGCGCCGCAATATCAAATAGATGGGGATACGCCGCAAGGGTTCAATCCGTAGATCGCATGGCCACCGCTAACCGATCCGGCAATGCAGTGATCCAGGTACGGAACACTGAAAGGCTTCCGGCTCCCCTTTCGCTTGGCTTGCCGATGTCACAAAAACGGCATAACGGCGGCGTAGCTTCGTTGTCATCTGAATGTCTTGAAGCCCCGCATGCTCGTTCCCACCACGGATGCTCCTTCCTTCCTCGGCATGCCGTGTCTGGTATGGGCCTATGGCTTCGATGCGGAAGGCAATGCCAGCACCTTGGACGCCGCCCTGCTGGATCGCGAGCGGCTCGCCGACGCGCGACGCGATCATGCCTGGCTATGGCTGCACTTCAACACCAGCGATGCGCGAACCGCCCATGCGATCGGCGAACTGGGCCTGCCCGAAGCCGCCGGCGAAGCCCTGCTTTCGCACGATACCCATGTCAGCCTACATCTCGAAGGCGGCACCGCTTATGGCGTGTTCGTGGACTGGCGCCACCAGCGCGGCAGCGATCACAGCAAACAATCGTTCGCCCGCGGCGACGCGGAAGTGGGCTGGCTGCACTTCGCGCTGGCCGACGGCTTGATCGTCAGCGCGCGCCGGCATGCGCTGCGCTCGGTCGAACAGGTGCGCCAGCATGTGCGTGGCGGCGTGCGTTTCGATTCCGCGACCGAAGTGCTGGAAGCCATCGTCGAACAATTCGCCGCTTCAGTCGCCCATGCCACGCTGGAGCTTGGCGAAGAGCTGGACCACATCGAAGACCGCGTACTCGCCGACCGCATCGGCGAGGAACGTCGCGATCTGGCTCTATTGCGTCGCCAAGCGGTGCACATGCACCGTCCCCTGACCGCGTTGCGGCGCGTACTGCGGCAGTTCGAACAGCGTTACGCCGCCTCGTCCCGGCATGCCTTGCTGCCAGCGGCCACTCGGCTGTCGCAGCGCTTCGACGAATTGGACAGCGATGTGGCCACCCTGCACGAGCGGGCGCGACTGCTGCAGGACGAAGTGGCGGCGAAACTGGCCGAACAGACCAACCGGCACTTGTTCGTGCTGTCCGTGGTCACTGCGTTGTTGCTGCCGCCCACCTTGGTGGTAGGCGTGTTCGGCATGAACATGGGCAACCTGCCGCTACTGGCGAGCGAGCACGGGTTCGGTATCGCCATGGGGCTGTGCGTGGCCTCCAGCGTGTTCGTGTACGTGCTGTTGCGGCGATTCGGGGTGGGGGGCTGACTGTCGCCGGCAGAAAAACCGTTCGTGGTGAGCCTGTCGAACCACGCTTTTAGCGGAAGAATTGAACCAGGTTGTCCGATATCAGCTCCATAGAGCGTGATTCGACAGGCTCACCACGAATGGGAACTAGGTTGCCTGCAGTGGAAATACATCATCGCGTCCCCATATCGCTTCCACGCAGGCCTCCTATATCCTCGCGCCTGGCCCACGCGGTACTACGTAGACTTCGACCCCGACCCAGGAGCCCGCCATGAGCGCATTCGACCTCAGCCCACCCAGCCCCACCCAGCGCCAGCAACTGATCGACGGCCTGAGCAGCGAAGAACGCCGGGTATTGCTGGAGCATGGGACCGAGGCGGCATTCTGCGGTGTGTTCCTGGACAACAAGCTGGAGGGTGTCTACACCTGCCGACTGTGCGGGCTGCCTCTGTTCCGCTCCAGCGCCAAGTTCGATTCCGGCACCGGCTGGCCCAGTTTCTTCCAGCCCTACGACGATGCGCACGTGAAGACCATCCGCGATACCAGCTACGGCATGATCCGCACCGAGATCGTCTGCGCGCGCTGCGACAGCCATCTGGGCCATGTTTTCCCGGATGGTCCCCCACCCACCGGCGAGCGTCATTGCCTCAATTCGGTATCGCTGGGTTTCACCGAACAAGGGGCACCGCTGCCCGATCCGCTGCGTCGTGGAGGGGCGGAAGCGGGCATGGCTGACTGACCTCCGCGTCCGCGCTGCATGAATGCCGCGCAACGGCAGCGCAACGAATCCACGGCTTGCTGCGTATGAGAAGCCAAGGGAGCACAATCGCATCCCTGCCCAATGGAGTTCTCCCCATGAAAACATCCTCCCTGTTCGCGGGCATCTTGCTGGCGCTGTTCCTCGCCGGCCCGGTGGCGGCCAAATCGCGCAATGTCACCGATCCGGACGCCCCACGCAGCCTGCCCGCCGAAGGCCCGGTCAGCGTGGACTGGACTGATCCGACTCAATTTTCCGATATCCGCTACAGCGGCAACCGCTGGGAAGCGCAGCGTGGAAACTGGGTCGAACAACTCGCCCAACACTTGCAGAAGAGCGCCGCGAAGAAACTGCCGCCCGGCGAAAAACTGCAGATCACCATCACCGACATCAAGCGCGCCGGCCAGTACGAGCCTTGGCATGGACCCAACCTGCAGAACACGCGCTTCGTGCGCGAAATCTATCCGCCGCGCGTGTCGCTGACCTTCAAGCACACCGATGCGCAGGGCAATGTCATCGACCAGGGGGAACGCAAACTGGTCGACTCTGGGTTCCTGATGGGCAACAGCATGTTCGGGGACAGCGATCCGCTGCGTTATGAGAAAGGCCTGCTGGACGACTGGCTGCGCAAGGAACTGAAACCGAAAACGGAGCTCAGCGCGCGCTGATCACTTCGCCAGCCGGGCGCCGTCGCGCACCTAGAGCGCGATAGCGCTCGTCCGCGGCCCGAGCCGGTATCCTATCGGCCATGTCGCTGCGCATCGTCTCCGCCACCCGCTATGTCACGCCGCTGCGCGAAGGCGGTTCCATGCCTGCGGTGGTCGAGGCCGATGACGAAGGCATGTACGTGCTCAAGTTCCGCGGCGCCGGCCAGGGCGCCAAGGCGTTGGTAGCCGAACTGATCGCAGGCGAAATCGCGCGCACATTGGGCCTACCCATTCCTGAGATCGTGCTGCTGGAGCTGGATCCGGACCTGGCGCGCACCGAGCCTGATCCGGAAATCCAGCACCTGATCCGGGAAAGCGCGGGCTTGAACCTGGCCCTGGACTACCTGCCGGGCGCGGTGAACTTCGATCCGGTGGCAGAACAGCCTTCGAGCGAACTCGCGTCGCGGATCGTCTGGTTCGATGCCTACGTCAGCAACGTCGACCGCACTCCGCGCAACACCAACCTGCTGATGTGGCACCGGCAGCTGCGCCTGATCGACCACGGCGCGGCGCTGTATTTCCATCATGGCTGGGACGGAAGCAGCGCCAACGCCGGCAATCCGTTCAAGATGATCAAGGACCACGTACTGCTGCCGTGGGCGGAAGCATTGCCCGCAGCGGATGCGGCGCTTTCGGCGAAACTCGATCGCGGCATCCTTGACGACATCGTGGCGCGGGTACCGGACAGCTGGTTGTTCAATGCCGATGCCTTCGCCGATCCGGCCACGCAACGCGCGGCCTATGTGGAGTACCTGGTGCGGCGCCTCGATCAGCGTCAGTCTTTTGTGCAAGAGGCGATCCATGCACGCCAATAGCCATAACGACAATCACTACGACTATGCGGTGATCCGGGTCGTGCCGCGGGTGGAACGCGAGGAGTTCGTCAACGTCGGTGTAATCCTCTCCTGCGAAGCCTCGCGCTATCTGGAAGCGCGCATCGAACTGGACGAGGCCCGCGTGCTGGCGCTGGCGCCCGACCTGGATTTGGAATCGCTGCGCCGGCATTTGGACACCATTCCCGCGATCTGCCGCGGCGGCGCGGGCACGGGGCCCATCGGTCTGTTGCCGCAACGCGCACGCTTCCACTGGCTCACCGCCAAACGCAGCTCGATCATTCAGACTTCGCCTGTTCACATGGGCAAGTGCGGCGACATGCCGGCGATCATGGAGCACTTGCTGCAACGCATGGTGCGACTCGAGCGCTGAAAAGCACTGGCGGAAGATCCATCGGAGCGGGGGTTTCCCACGTGACATGCTCGCGCGCCGTTAACATTTTTTTCCACACAATCGCGCTTCGCTTTTAACTTGCGCTGCCGCCCATGCTTCTGGGGTCGGCGCGCCGCAACGGGGAGTCGCATCACATGAACCAGAAGCTCAAAGCCGGTTCGGTGGAGCTGGAAATGGCGTTCATCGACTGGATCAAGCAGAACGCCTACCACCCCACTGAGGCGATCGACCATTTCATGGAACGATCCGAATACGTCCGCAATGCAGTGGATACGGTGGTCGAGCACGCGCGCAAGAAAATTGCCGAACGTACCCGCCAGCACTTGGCGCGGTTGGCCGAAGACACTGTGTTCACGGCCCAGTTCCCCATGATCTATGGCTGCAAGAACCTGGACGACAAAGACATGCGCTACACCGTCTCCCTGACCATCGGCGAGACCGAAGCCGAATGGGTCGGCAAGGTATGGGCCGACGGCGAATACCTGGGCGAAGTGCACGGCAGCGGCAGCGGCCCCAAGGCCAACTACATGGATCTGGCGCGCATGCACATCGAATCCCACATCCGCTGCGCGGGCCAGTTCAAGCCGCGCCTGCGCAAAAGCTGACCGGGTTTACGGGACAGATCGACAGGTGTAAAAAAAATATAGCGCGCCCGTCGCAATCGATTAACGGTTATGCGCCTACAAAGCAGCTCCGGCGGCGATCCTGCTAGCCGGCAACCGGCCACCGGCCACCAGGAGCCTCTTAATGAACACACGCACCAATCACGACCAGATCGGCGGCGACGAGGAAGAGTAAACCGCCTCCCCCAGTAGCGGAGTCCTGCCTGCGATGCTTGTAAGTTCCGCCGATCAGGCGGCAAACGCATCGCAGGCAGCCCGCTCCACGGGCGATCAGAACGAATCGCTGCCCGGCCGCAACTCGATGTTCAAGGCCACGGCCACCAGCCGCATCGCTTCGTCGTCGCGGCTGGAAGTGATCCAGCCGCCATAGTTGTCGCTGCCGGTATCCCAGGTCCACAGGGTATAGCCGCGTTCGCGCAGACGGTCGTAAGCGGTGGACATCAGCGCCGGCACATCGGTGTTGTCCAAGAAATCCTCATCCGAGGGATCGCCGCCCCAGTCGATCTCCAGGTTCCAGCGCCGCACCAGCTCGGTGACGCTGTCGATGAAGGATTCGCAGTCCTTCCAATCGACGAAGAAGCCGGAAGTCCAGTCGATCGCGTCTTTCAGCAGCCACACCGGCTCGGCGTCTTCGCCGGCTTCCTGTGTCGCCTCGCGGTAGTGCGAGAACTGACGCAAGGCGGTTTCCTCGTCGCCAGGATTGACCAGTAACAGCAACTGCCAGACCAGCGCCTCGGTGGTCAGCTCATCGGTATCTTCGATGTCTTCGGGATCGGCTTCGTGATCGCCGTAGTCGGCTTCGTTGTCGGGCATGTTCATAGGGGCGTGGAGGGACGATCAGGGTATCGATAGTGGCGCTTGGCGAAGGACTTGGAAAGCATTTCCTGGTCGGACTGCGGCCGGCCGGCGAAGCGGTCATTCGCGGATGTCCAGTAAGTGTGGAAAACTCGCCGCATGACCGTTTATGTCGACGATGCAGTGACCTGGTGGCGCGGCCAGCGTTGGGCGCACCTGATGGCCGACACGCTGGACGAACTGCACGTAATGGCCGCGCGGCTGGGCATGCCGCGGCGCGCCTTCCAGGACAAAACCAGCGGCGCGCACTACGACGTGACCGTGGAACTCCGCGAACAGGCGCTGCGGCTGGGTGCGGTGGCGATCTCGCGTCACACCGACCGCGAGCTGGTTCGTGCGGTGATCCGCAACGCCAAGACGCAAGCCACGCGGCCGTAGGGTGGGCCTGGGCCCACCATCGCCCTCCTCCAAATTGCATTGACTTCGAACGGAACGGTGGGCTCAAGCTCTATCGAATGAATATGGCCGCAAACGAAAGCATGGCAATGGTGGGCCCAGGCCCACCCTACCTCGCTCAGGATAGGGGAGACCGAGCCTCGGCATCGCGAGCTAAAGAAGACGAAGTCGCCGCAAGCCGCAAACCATCGCCCGCGTCCGTGTAACGCATGGGCTGCCGGCGGCCATAGGTCAACGAACGCCAGGCCCATTCCATCGGACCGAAGCGGAACCGCGCCAGCCACCAATGACTCAATGCGATTTGCGCAACGAAGATCGTTAGCCACGCCAAACCCCAGCCCGCCAAGCCCCAGCGTGGCCCGATACCCAAGCCGATGCCGTAGAACAATCCGACGCCGATCAGGCTCTGGCCGAGGTAATGGGTCAGGGCCATGCGTCCCATCGGCGTCAGTACACTCAGAGCGCGTCGCCACCACGGTCGCAGGAACAACAAGGCGAAACCGCTCGCATAGGCGACCCCCAATGCCAACGGGCCTGCGCGCAGCAGCACCCGGATCAGGAACTTGGGGGCTTCACTGTCCAGCAACGGATACTGTTGGCGCAAACCGGCCTGAGTAAACTGCAATACCGTCATCGCCACGCCGATGCCCAGACTCCACCAGAACAGCCGCGTGATCAGCGCTAGGTGCCGATGCGGATGCTGCAGCAGGCCACGACGCCCAGCCCAGTAACCCAGCAGGAAACGTCCGAGCACGAAGCAAAGCAGAGCCCAGTTGGAAACGCGCGCCCAGTTGGCCAGCTCGATATTGCCGCGCAAGGCTTCCGTTAACGACGGCGAAGAGAAGGCAGCCAGAGCGCCTGCATAGGCTTCCGCCTGCTTTGGCCATCCAGAAAGCAATTCCCGCATATAGGGAGAAAGCAGTGGCGGCGCCAGCAAGGCCAGCGTCAGCCCGGCCATCAGCAACACGCGATTGGACGCGTGGCGGAAGCACACCAACAGCAGTCCCACCACCGCATAAGTCAGCAGGATGTCGCCCCACCAGATGAAATAACTGTGGATCAGACCCATCGCCAGCAGGATCAGCAATCGGCGCACGAATCTTGCCAGGCCGCCCTTCGCCTGCGCCCGCTCCATCTGCAGCGAGAAGCCCAGGCCGAACAGCAGTGAGAACAGGGTGATGAACTTGATGTTGACCAGCAATTCCATCACCTGCAATGCAATGGCGTCGAATCCGGCGGTCGGCAGTTCCGCACGTGCGGCCTCGGGCAGGAATTCGTACAGGGTCAGCGAGGCCAGATTGACCATCAGCACGCCGCCCAGCGCAAAACCGCGCAAGGCGTCGATGAGGTCGTGGCGCTCTCGCGCCGGGGCGGGCAGCTCTGTCTGGGCAGCGTCGTCGGTCATAGGACAAGACTAAACCATGGCGCGCGTTTATCCTTTCGGATTCCATACGTGCATTACCGAGCCCGACATGACCGACACGCCTCCCGACCACCTGGCCATCAACCCCGCCAGTTCTTTCCACGATGCCGCCGCCATCGACCGCGGCGTGGGCATCCGCTTCAACGGCGTAGAGCGGGACAATGTGGAGGAATACAGCGTCAGCGAGGGCTGGATCCGCGTGCAGGTCGGCAAGTCCAAGGACCGCCGCGGCAATCCGATGACCATCAAGGTCAAAGGCGAAGTGGTCGCGTACTACCGCGATATCGCCTGAGACGGCCGTTTGCGCCTTCGCAGGCCGCGCCATTTGCTAGGCTGCGCGCACTCCAGACGCGCTTGATCCCATGAAAACCAGCGGTATCTCGTTCCACCACCCCTTCGCGTTCTGGTTCGGGTGCCTGCTGGTGCTGGCGGGAGTCCTGGCTCACGTACCGATGTTCATGATGGGCCAGCACACGCATTGGCAAATGGTCGGCATGCCGATGAGCATCGAAATGTGGATCGGCATGGCTCTGATTCCGGTCGGCCTGGCATTGTCGATGTACGGGCTGATGCCGCGTATGGAGCAGATGCGCAACACCGCGCAGCGCGCGCGCGACCATCGCTATTTCCATATCGCCGATGGTGTGCCGCTCAACCGTGCGCACTGGACGCTGGTGATCGTACTGATCGTGGCGCTGGCGGTGGATGTGATGAAACCGGCCACGCTTGGCTTCGTCATGCCCGGGATGAGCGCCGAGTACGAAATCACCAAATCGAAAGCCAGCCTGTTGGCGCTATTCGCATTGACTGGCACCACCGTGGGTTCGGTGCTGTGGGGACGCATGGGCGACTTGTTCGGACGTCGCGCGGCGATCCTGCTGTCGGCATTGATGTTCATGGGCACCGCGATCTGCGGAGCGATGCCGAGTTTCAACTGGAATCTGGCGATGTGTTTTCTGATGGGCGCCTCGGCGGGCGGCCTGCTGCCCATCGCCTTCACCCTGATGGCCGAAACCATCCCGGCCGCGCACCGCGGCTGGCTGCTGGTGGCGCTCGGCGGCATCGGCACTTCCGCCGGCTACCTGCTCGCCTCGGGCGCGGCGGCCCTCCTGGAGCCGATGTTCAGCTGGCGCGTACTGTGGCTGCTAGGCCTGCCGACCGGCGCGCTGATCGTGTTCCTCAACCGCTGGATCCCCGAATCGCCGCGCTTCCTTTCCAATGCGGGGCTGGAGAACGAGGCGCGTGCGGTGTTGAGCAAATTCTCCGGCGCATCCTCCGCGGCGATCGAGGCGGATAATTCGCCCGAAGCGGCCGGCAGCGTTATCGACGAACAGCACCCGGTGGTGGGCATGCGCCAACTGCTGCGCGGCCGCCACGCCAGCATCACCTGGGGCCTGCTGGTCTGCGGCGTAGCCTGGGGACTGGCGAACTTCGGCTTCCTGCTCTGGCTGCCCACCAATCTGGTGGAACTGGGCGTGGACGCCAAAGGCGCAAGCGCATTGCTGGCGCGTTCGGCCATCCTGGCGCTGCCCGGCATCGCCGTGGTGGTATGGCTGTACCACCGCTGGAGCAGCATCCGCGCGCTGGTGCTGTTCATCGCCCTGACCACGCTGTCGCTGCTGGCATTCTGCGCGATGAGCTGGATGCAGTTGCAGTCCCCCGCCGCGACCGTCGTCGCCACTGCAGCGCTGCTGATCAGCGTCAGCGGCGTGATCGCGACGCTGATTCCGTACGCGGCGGAAATCTACCCAGTGCACCTGCGCGCGACCGGTTCTGGCGTGGTCGCCGCCAGTTCCAAATTCGGCGGCATCCTGGGTGCCGGCTTGGGTGTGCTCGGCTTCTTCGAGAATTTCCTGCTGTCGGCGCTGCTCATCGCGCTGCCGATGGCGATCTCCGGTGCGATGCTGCTGCGCAGCGGCATCGAGACGCGCGGACACCGGCTAGAGGATATCCAGCGGGTTCTGTCCAAATAACCGTTAGCGCGGCTGCGGCCGTTGCCGCGCCTCGGTCATTTCGCCTTGGCGCCGCCCAGGTGTTGGGAAAGGAACGCCAGCAGCCGCGTGTAGTACTCGCGCCGATGCGGCTCGGTGAAGAAACCATGGCCCTCGCTCTTGAAATAGAGCGACTCGACCGGCACGCCTGCTTCCTTCAGCGCCTTTTCCATCCGGCGGGTGTGTTCGACGGGCGCACGCTCGTCCTGGCCTCCTGCGGCCAGGAACACCGGCGCCTTGATGCGTGCCGCGAGGTTCACCGGCGACACCTCGCCCAGCGCGTTGCGATCTCCTATCCAGTCGTTGGTCCAACTTTTCCAGGAACGGCTGTGCGCCGCATCGTCCTTGTGCATTTTCTCCAGGTCGTACACGCCCACATAGCCGACCGCGCATGCGTACAGGGTGGGTTCTTTTGCCGCCCCCATGAGCGCGGCATAGCCGCCATAGCTCGCCCCGTAGATACAGATGCGCGCCGGATCGGCCACCTGCTGCGCGATGGCCCAGCGGGTGGCATCGGTCAGGTCGTCCTGCATGGTTTTGCCCCACTGCCGGGCACCCGCGTTCTTATAGTCACGCCCGTAATTTCCCGATCCACGGAAATTGAGCCGCAGCACCGCATAACCCGCATCGGCGAGCATCTGGCTGTCATCGTCGAATTCCCACGCATCGAAGATCCCGAACGGACCGCCATACGGCAACACCACCAGAGGCAGCTGTTTTTCCTTGCCTAAAGGCAGGGTCAGGTACCCGTGCAACTTCATTCCATCCCGTGCGCTGACTTCGATGGCACGCGAAGCGGGCACCTTGGTCGGATCGAACCATTCGCGCCGACTGTAGAGCAGATCCGCGCTCTTCTTTTCGGTATCGAACAGATAGAAGTCGCCGTTATTGCGGTCGCTCCAGATGTTCAGCACAGCCAGGCGTCCATCGCGGGTCGTGGAAGTCACCGCGATCGCTTGGCCGGGGAACGCTTTTTCAAGGCCGCGGTAGAGACGCGCGGTCGGCGATGTGTCGTCGAAGAAGCGGCTACGGACTCTGTCGCTCATGAACCATACGCCCGCCGGTTCCTGCGAGCCCAGACGCTCGATCAGCGCCAAAGGGTCGGCGACCGGATCGCGGAGGAGTTGAGTGCGCGTGTCGGTCGCCGGGTCGTAGGCGAAGATCGCATCCGGACCGCCCGGTACTTGCGCCGTCAGGTAGGCCGTCTTCCCATCGACGGAAAAGCCCGAGGCGGTCATCACGATGCCACTTGCAGACTGGTCGTTGATCAGGCGCCAGTCCTGACCTCGGGCTTCACGGTAGTAAAGTTTTCTGACGTTGTCGTAGCCCGAGCCATGCGCGAACCTCACCTCGCCGGCGCTGTCTACGGCGAACGAAGCATTGCGCACAGGCGCGGAGGCGACCAGTGTCCGACGGCGATTGTAGATGTCCATCTTCTCGACGTAGGTCAGCGGATCGGTGGTCAAGCGCATTGACGACACCAAGATGTTGCGCTCGTCACCGGCTAGTGGATCGATCATGAACACGGCCGGATCTGCGGTCATACGAATCTTGCCGCCGATGCCGATCATGTCATCGATACCGCGGGGGCTAGCCAGCAGCATGCCCTTGGTGCCGTCTGCATTGACCGCATGCAGTTCGCCGGTCGCATAAGGCGCATCATGCGTGCCCAGGCGCTGCGCCATCGCGACCACGACGCGTTCATCGTTGGCCCACCAGAAATCGTCGACCAGCGAATGCTCGCCGCCTATGGCCTTGGCGGTGATGGTCTTGTCCGAACGCCGCATGATCGCCACGGCCGTGCGGTCTTCGAGCGGGATGGTCACCGCCAGATATTCGCCGGTCGGAGAAATCTTGACTTCCTCGTATCGGTCCTGCTTAAGGTAGGCGTCGAGATCCACCTGCGCCAAAGCCGGCGCAGCTAACAGCCACGCGGCCAGCAAGACCAGCGCATTCCGCTTCCCCATCGATTCTCTCCCCTGGCCGTTGCGGCCCCGGGTCATTAGAACCGATCAGGATTTCAGCTTCCAGCCGGTCTTGAAGATCCACCACACCACCGCCAGGCACAGCGCCAGGAAGCCGAGGATGGCGGCCAGGCTGATGCCGACATTGACGTCGGCCACGCCGTAGAAACTCCAGCGGAATCCGCTGATCAGATAAACGACAGGATTGAACAGGGTGATCTTCTGCCATACCGGCGGCAGCATGCTAATGGAATAGAACGCGCCGCCGAGGAAAGTCAGTGGTGTCACCACCATCAGCGGGATCACCTGCAGTTTCTGGAAGTCGTCGGCCCACAGCCCGATGATGAAACCGAACAGGCTGAAGGTCACCGCGGTCAGCAGCAGGAAGCACAGCATCCAGAACGGGTGTGCGATTTCGTAGGGCACGAAGATGCGCGCGGTGACCAGGATCAGGATGCCCAGGATCAGCGATTTGCTGGCCGCCGCGCCCACATAGCCGATCACCACCTCGATGTACGACACCGGCGCCGACAGCAGCTCGTAGATGGTGCCCGCCCATTTGGGCATATAGATGCCGAACGAGGCGTTGGAGATGCTTTCGTTCAACAGCGACAGCATGATCAGGCCGGGAATGATGAAGGCGCCGTAGCTGATGCCGTCGATGTCGCCCATGCGCGAACCGATCGCCGCGCCGAACACCACGAAATACAGCGATGTGGACAGCACCGGCGAGGCGATGGATTGGGTGATGGTGCGGAAGGTGCGCGCCATTTCGAAGCGGTAGATCGCACGGATCGCGTGCCAATTGAGGAGCCTACTCATGCGCGCGCCTCCTGCTTGCCCGCGTGCACCAGGCTGACGAATATTTCCTCTAGCGAGCTCTCGCTGGAATGCAGGTCCTTGAAGTCGATGCCCAGCTCGCCAAGGCGCTTCAGCAACGTAGCGATTCCGGTTTCCTCGGTCTGCGTATCGAAGGTATAGACCAGCGCATGGCCTTCGTCGGTCAGTTCCAGCGCAAGCGCGGACAGTTCGTCGGGAAGGCGTTGCAAAGGAGTCTGCAACTGCAGCGTAAGCTGCTTCTTGCCGAGCTTGCGCATCAGCACGTGCTTGTCCTCGACCAAGATCAGTTCGCCTTTGCTGATCACGCCGATGCGGTCGGCCATTTCCTCGGCCTCTTCGATGTAGTGCGTGGTCAGGATGATGGTCACCCCACTCTCGCGCAGCTTGCGCACCATTTCCCACATATCGCGGCGCAGCTCCACGTCGACGCCGGCGGTGGGTTCGTCCAGGAACAGGATGGTCGGCTCGTGCGATAGCGCTTTGGCGATCAGCACCCGGCGCTTCATGCCGCCGGACAGCGTCATGATCTTGCTGTCCTTCTTGTCCCACAGCGACAGGTCGCGCAGGACTTTTTCCAGATACTGCGGATTCGGCGGCTTGCCGAACAGGCCGCGGCTGAATTTCACCGTGGCCCACACCGTCTCGAACGCGTCGGTGGACAGTTCCTGCGGCACCAGACCGATCTTGCTGCGCGCGGCGCGATAGTCGCGCACGATGTCGTGGCCGTCGGCGGTCACACTGCCGGAGCTGGCGTTGACGATGCCGCAGACGATGCTGATCAGAGTGGTCTTGCCGGCGCCGTTGGGGCCCAGCAAGGCCAGGATCTCGCCCTTGCGGATCTCCAGATCCACCGACTTGAGCGCTTGGAACCCGGACGCATAGGTTTTGCTGAGTTTGTTGATTGAAATGATGGATTGCACGGCATTCCCGCATTGACGCGACGAAGTGCGTGAATCCTACCGGAGCCGGGCTGCCGTCGCTGTCCCGCATACGGGAAGATGAATCCCTGTGCATGCGCAGCTTGACCTCGCGGCGGGCAACCGGTACTTGTGGCAGCCCTTATTGGAGGTCGCCATGCAGCAGTTCCTGGTCCTGATCTACAACGACGAAACCCTGCTCGAAGCGATGCCCGCGGGCGAGTTCGACCGCACCATGCACGGCTGCTTCGTCCATGCCGACGAGTTGCGCGCCCAGGGCAAGCTGAAGGACTCCCTGCAGCTCGAAGCCGCCTCCACCGGCAAGACCGTACGCATCCGCAACGGCAAGACCAGCGTCGTCGACGGCCCGTTCGCCGAGACCAAGGAAATTCTGGGCGGCTTCAATCTGATCGAAGCGGCCGATATCGACGAAGCGGTGCGCATCGCGGCCGAGTTCCCTTGGGCCGCGACCGGCTGCATCGAAGTGCGGCCGGTGCGCGACATCGATGCGGTGCGCAGGCGCGTGGGCGCCTGATCCCAAACCCCACCGCTGTCGACAGCGCGCAGGGCTTAACGAATATTGTCGGTCGCGAAATCCACAATGCGGTTCCCCCGCAAAGAGATTTCGCAATGAAGACACGCAC
This sequence comes from Pseudoxanthomonas sp. P4_B2, assembly GCF_056402315.1. Lineage (NCBI taxonomy): Bacteria > Pseudomonadati > Pseudomonadota > Gammaproteobacteria > Lysobacterales > Lysobacteraceae > Pseudoxanthomonas > Pseudoxanthomonas sp. P4_B2. Next base: position 814,784 of record NZ_JBFUHQ010000002.1, on the reverse strand, counting down.
GCTTGGCCGCAACGGCCCCGAAGTTTCCGCCCTTGGCCTGGGCTGCATGGGCATGAGCGCCTTCTATGGCGGACGCGGCGACGAAGCCGATGCAATCGCCGTGATCCATCGCGCGCTGGAGTTGGGCCTAACCCTGCTCGACACCGCCGACATGTACGGCCCGCACACCAACGAGAGACTGGTAGGCAAGGCTATTGCCGGTCGTCGCAAGGATGTGTTCCTGGCGACCAAGTTCGGCATCCAGATGGATCCCAACGATCCCGCCGCGCGCGGCATCAACGGCCGGCCCGAGTATGTGATCGCTGCCTGCGACGGCAGCCTGAAACGGCTGGGCGTGAATCACATCGATCTGTACTACCAGCACCGCGTGGATCCTACCGTACCGATCGAGGACACGGTCGGCGCGATGTCGCGGCTGGTGGAACAGGGCAAGGTGCGTTTCCTGGGCCTGTCCGAAGCCTCCGCCGAAACCGTGCGCCGCGCGCATGCCGTGCATCCGATCACCGCGCTGCAGAGCGAGTATTCGCTGTGGTCTCGGGATCCGGAATCCAATGGCGTATTCGACGCCGTGCGCGAACTGGGCATCGGCTTCGTGCCTTACTCGCCGCTGGGTCGCGGTTTCCTCACCGGCGCGATCAAATCGCCGGAAGATTTCGATGCCGACGACTACCGACGTCAGTCGCCACGGTTCCAGGGCGACAACTTCGCCCGCAACCTGCAACTGGTCGATCAAGTGAACGTGCTGGCCCGCGACAAGGGCATCACGCCCGGACAACTGGCGTTGGCCTGGGTGCTGGCGCAAGGCGAGGACCTGGTGCCGATTCCGGGCACCAAACGCATCAAGTACCTGGAGGAAAACCTGGGCGCGCTGGAAGTCAGGCTGGATGCCGACGACTTGGCCAGGATCGAGGCGATCTTCCCGGCCGACGCGGCCGCGGGCATGCGCTATCCGGAGGCCATGATGGGCGCACTGAACCGCTAACTCGCGCTGATAGGGTGAGAAAGGTGTTGCGATTGCCGTTGCAACGCAAGGGCCGGTGCGAAAGCGGTCGCCGCCAGCAAAACGCTCCCTCTCGCCCAAGGTGGCGAAGCCCTGCAGCGTCATCAGAAGCGGTTAAACCTCCTGTTTAGTCCCGGCGCCCGGCGCAACGATCACACCGTCCTGCCGTCTAAAGGCGCATAGTGGGGGCGGAAGTCGCGTTGGGCGGCCTCCGACCCGGAGGCATGACGCCTCCGCCGCCCCGCAGGAGGGGATTGATGAAAGCGAAGAAAACCAGTGGCAAGGGACCGGCCCCCAAGGGACCGCCCGCCGGCAGCGACGGCAATCCGCATAAGCGCCTGGAAAGCGAGCGTATCGCCAGCGACATTGCCGATTACGAAAAATCCGGCGGCAAAGTAGAAAAGCTGGGCGTGACCCGCGTGCTGCAGACCGTGGCCCCGGCGCAGAAAGGCGAAGTCCCCAAATCCGCGCCTTCGGTGCGGCCGCGTTCGCGTTAGCGCGCGCGATGACCGCCATGCTTCCGCATGGCGGCCTGGAATCGGCAACCGGCAGCCGACCGCTTAAAGATCCGCGTACTGCGCCTCGCCGTTGCCGAACGACCAGTTCTCCTTCACCACTTCCACCAGGTTGATAAACACATCCTCCCTACGCAGGCCGAGCCGTGCATGCAAGCCGTCGGCGACCGCGCGGTAGAAGTCCTTCTTCATCTGCACGCTGCGGCCGGCATTGAGGGTGACTTGGATCAGCACGCATTCGGCGCTGCGCTGGATGCCCAGGTAGCGCTCATCGATGAACAACGTGCCCGGCTTGTGCTCGGCGATGACCTGAAAGCGGTCGTCGGCAGGCACATTCAACGTCGCTCGCATCGCGTCGTAGACGACCTCGCCTAGACCGGCAAGGTAATCGGCGGACTTGCCTTCCAGCAGATCGACTCGTACGAACGGCATAAGGTTTCTCCAGCGCAAACGCAGACAGGGCGGGGCTGCCATCCTCGAACCTGAACGCGTGCGCGGTCAATCGTCAGCAAAAAGATCCCTGTTCAGGTAAGCGCGCCTAGCCTGGCTGTGCACCAACCCACAGGGAGTCTCATCATGAAACGACTGCTGCTCACCACCTCCATCGCCGTCCTGCTGCTGTCTTCCGCCGCGGCCATGGCGCGCGATCATGGCAAGGACAAGCACGACCGCTACGACGACGATCGCTATGGTTACAACGACCGCCGCGACCGCGATGACGACGACCGCTACGACCGCCGCTATGACGATCGTCGCCACGATGACCGCCGTCACGATAACGGCCGCCACCTGGGCCAGATCAAGCACGGTTATCGCCGCGGCATGCACGCCCCGGTGGTCTACCTGCAGCCGCGCTATTACGTGACCGACTATCGTCGCTACCATCTGGCCGCACCGCCGCGTGGCTATCGCTGGGTACGCCCGGCGGATGATCGCTATCTGCTGGTGGAAGTCGCCAGCGGCCTGATCTCGCAGGCACTGGGCTACTGAGCCGGCGCCGGTGACGATTGGCAACATAAAAGCCCCGCCCAGGCGGGGCTTTTTCATGTGCGGCGTTGCAACAGGTGAGGTGATGGAAGCCGCACTTTCCCATTGCCCCGGTGGACGCCGGCCATCACATGCGTTGACATGGGCTTCGATAAGCTTCCGGTGCCGCACTGGGCGGGATGTCCACTGTTGAACGACGACACGTCCTCACAATCGCACCGCAGCCGGCTCTGGCGGGACCGGCTGCTCATGGCCTTGCTTATCGGCGTCACGGCCTGGGTCTCTTTGAAAGTCGCCCGCTTGCCTGGCGAGGTCTCCGCGGTTTGGGTGAGCAGCGGCATCTTTGTCGGCTGGCTGCTGTCGCGCCGGACCGCACTCTGGCCGGGTTACGTCGCCGTCGGTTTCGCCGCCGAACTGGTAGTGCGGCTGCTGTCCGGCGACGGCGTGGGCCTCGCCCTCGCGCTCAGCGCCTTCAATCTGCTCGAAGTGCTGATCGTCGCCGGCGTGGTTCGGCGACTTGTCCCGGATATCGGCAATCCCACTCGCTGGCTGGGTCTGGGAGCCATCGCCACCAGCAGTACGTTGGCGGCCTGCGCCGTCTCCGGCGTGCTTGCCAGCGCAGTGGTGTCCCTCGCCTCCCACACCCCGTTCCTGACCACCTTCCTGATCTGGTACTCGGCGCACGTGGTCGGCATGGTGATTGTGGCGACGCTGACGCTGGTGGCCCATCGCAAGGGCATCGGCCTGAGCGATGTTCCTGGGCAGCGCTGGATTTTCCTGGGCGACATGCTGCTGATCGCCGCAGTCTGCGCCGTGGTGTTCTACCAGACCAGTTATCCGCTGCTGTTCCTGGTCTATCCGCCGTTGCTGTACGGGGTTTTCCGGCATCGCTTCGCCGGCGTGGTGGTCGGCATCTCGTTGTTGGCCATCATCGGCGGCATCGCCACCGCGCTGGGCTATGGGCCGCTGGCCTTGGTGCACGACAGCAATATTATCCAACGCACCATCTTGTTGCAGTTGTTCGTCGGCACCGCCTGCCTGATGAGTTTCCCGGTGGCGCTGAGCATGGCCGAACGCGCTCGGCTGACGGCCCGCGTACGCGAGAGCGAACTGCGCTACCGGATGCTGGCCGATTATTCGCACGATGTGGTGGTGCGGATGCGTGCGGATGGGCAACGGCTCTATGTTTCTCCGTCGGCGCGGGACATTCTGGGCTGGGAACCGGCAGAGCTTCTGCAGCCCAGCGAGATTCTGGTGCATCCCGACGACTACGCCGTGCAGCAGCAGACGATCGCCTCGGTGCTCGCCTCGGGCCATCCGGTCACCGCGATCTACCGCTTGCGCCACAAGGACGGGCACTACGTTTGGATGGAAGCTGCGGCGCGTTCCATTCCCAGTGCCGATGGCGGCGCTGCGATGGACATCATCTTCGCCGGTCGCGACGTCTCCCAGCGCGTGGCCGCCGAGCAGGCATTGCGGGAAAGCCGCAATGAGCTGGAAGCGCTGGCGCGCCTGGACAGCCTCACCGGACTGGCCAATCGCCGCCAGTTCGACGAGCGGCTGACGCATGCACTGGGTCGGCCGCGGCGGCAGGGCCTGGCGGTGGCACTGATGTACATGGACATCGATCATTTCAAGGAGGTCAACGACAGTTACGGCCATGCGGCGGGCGACGAGGTGCTGCGCATCTTCGGCCAGCGCCTCAGCGCCTGCGTGCGTTCGGGCGATTTGGTGGCGCGGTTGGGCGGCGATGAATTCGTGGTGTTGATCGAGGATCTGTCGGCGCCGGCAACCGCCGAAATGATCGCCCGCAAGCTGATCGAGTCGATGGGCGAAGGCATTGCGGTGGGGGATTCGATGCTGCATGTGACCACCAGCATCGGCATCGCCTATTCGGTGCACCCGGCCGTGGCCAAGACCCTGACCGCCGCCGCCGATGCGGCGTTGTACGCGGCCAAGAAGGCTGGCCGGAACACCTGGCAATTGCTGCCGACCGACGACGCGCGCCCCTAGCCGCTACCTGTTTTGTAGGAGCGACGCGAGTCGCGAAGCCCTCACCCTCTTCCGTCCACATCACTCATGCAATCCATCGCAGCTAGCAGCGTCCGAATGCGGATCGCATGGCCGGGGTGGAAAGCCGGCGAGTTACCGCAGGTGGAAGTGCAGACGAAAATGCTCGTGCTTACCCAAAAATTCTTCGATTAACCGATGCTTCACTTCCGGAGGACTATTGGTTGCCCTCTATATCGATGTCTAACTAAAGAATGTAGAGATAGGCCGAAAAAATCCCGTTCCATCGAGATCGGAGAACTGAAAATGTCCAGCCAAGCCTTCTGCAAAGTAGCTGCTGCAATCTTTGGTATTGTTGCGTTGGCCCATGTCGCTAGATTGGCGCTCGACGTGCCCATCCAGATTGGCACAACGCTCATTCCTATGTGGGTTTCTTGGCCTGGGCTTCTTCTAGCCGGCGGACTCAGCGTTTGGGGCTTCCGCTCCGGTTCTTAGCAACCCACTCTAGGCATTCATTCAAGCCGAAGCCGCTTCCGAATTGGCCGCAATTAATACCCTAGGTGCAATCACATGACACTCCCACTTGCCGCATGCTCGCAGCAATCCACGCCTTCTCCTACTCTTGCTGCCGGCCCCTTCATTGGCGTCGACCTTTCAATGCTTCCGTTAGAGCATCGGCGAATCATCGAAGAGGCCTCGGAAGATTTCCGTGCCGTCGTTGAAGGCAGAAAGCCCATCCATGCCAAGTTCGATAGCGATGCGCCGCTGCCGAGCGATGGAGGAACCACCTTCTACCAGGGAAATGGCTACCACCTAACGATCTCCACAAGCCTTTCCAGTTTTGGTGAGTTCAATGGCATCGCCTATGGACCCATCCTCCGTTTTGACGACAAATTCGCGCCCGGCAATACAAATCTCATCAGCGACATACGCGTTTACTCCAATGATGAGCTGCGCAAGCTTCTTGGGTGACTGGCATGGTTCCGACGAATCTTTACGCGCCGATAACGGAGACGATGGCTGACTGACCGCCGGTATCTCAACTCCACCAAACAAGGGGAGTGCACCATGATATTCGCAAAAGTCCAGGGGGCGGAGATCGCAGCCCGATCCACGGGCGATGCTTCGCTGCCCGCGCTGATTTTGCTGCATGGCTGGCCACAATCGAGTCGCGCATTCGAGAACGTGCTGCCGGAATTAGGTATCGACCATTTCGTGCTTGCGTTTGATCCGCCCGGCATCGGAGCTTCGCATGGCGTCCTGCCATCGGCGGAGAAAACCGTGATTGCCGGCGCTCTGCTCGACGCGGCCGAGCAACTCGGAGCCAAGGACATTCTGTTTGCCGGTTACGATGTGGGCGGCATGATCGCGTACGCTGCCGCACGCGATCATGCGGACAGGATTTCTGGCGCTATGGTGATGAATACGGTACTTCCCGGCATCGCGCCTTGGGAAGAGATCCTCGCCGATCCGCGTATTTTCCACTTCGCGCTGCATGCGCTTCCGGCGCTACCGGAAATATTGGTTTCTGGACGCCAGCGCCAATATTTTGACTTCTTCTACGACTTCATGGCCGGCGACAAGGCCGCGATCACAGAAGAGGCTCGAAATGAGTATACGGCGGCGTATCAGCGCCCGGAATCCCTCACCGCTGGATTCGATTGGTACCGAGCAATGGCCGACGACGCCAAGCACAACGCGCATAAGAAACAAATAGAAGTTCCTATCCTGTACGTACGCGGCGATGCGGATGGTCGAAAGCCCGACGATTATCTACCTCCGATTCGGGAAATGGGCGCGCAGAACATCGAAGGCAAGATAATCCCCGGCGGAGAGTACGTAGCCGAGGAAGCTCCGGAGCAGTTGATTGCGGCAATCCGCGAATTTCGAAGGAGATGTTTGTCCACACGTTGAATTGTTCGTTCAAGCTCAGACGTCGGGTTGCGGCCATGCAAATAGAAGCTCAAGCGATACTGTGGTTCATCGGTCGCCTGTTATTGGGTGGCTTGTTCGTCGTTGGCGGTATTCACCACTTCTTCACTCTCCCTGCCATCACTCAAGCGATTTCGGCGCGTGGCGTTCCTGCGGCCAGATTTGTCTTGCTGTTCGGCACGGTGTTTCAGATCTTGGCCGGCCTGGCACTGATCTTCGGTTTCTATACAACCTGGGCCGCTTTGGGCTTGGTCGCTTTTACCATTGCAGCATCCGTCTTGCTGGTCAATTTCTGGAGCATGGAGGGCCAGGCGCGCGACAATGCCCTGCATATATGGCAATCCAACCTCGCCATCATCGGCGGGCTGCTTGTCACGGTGGCGCATTCGCTCTAATAGTGCGGGCTCGCTCTAACAACACAACCAAGCCGGAGTACCGCTTTGCGGATTCGGCTCAATACAAGGGTGGGCGCTATCGCATGCGGCTCTGGACATTGCATCCCAAGTATCTGGACCCACAAGGCTTGGTCGCGCTATGGCGCGAGGCTTTGCTAGCGCGCGCCGTCCTGCGCAATGAAACACGGGGGTACACGCGCCACCCTCAGCTCGAGCGCTTTAAGGCGCATGCATCGCCACGTCTGGCGATTAATGCATATCTGGCGGCGGTCCACGCCGAAGCGACTTCGCGCGGCTACGCGTTCGATCGCACCAAGATCGGGCCCGTGCGGCCGGTCGCGCCAATTTCGGTGAGCCGCGGGCAAGTGGCTTACGAATGGGAGCACCTCCTGCAAAAACTCGCCGCCCGCAGTCCGGCGCTCTTCGCGCGGTGGCGCGGACTCGGCAAGCCGATATGCCACCCGCTATTTCATCCTGGCCCCGGACCGGTGGCATCATGGGAGCGAGCGCCGGTGGCGCCCGGCAACTCATTCAAGCCGAAACCGTCTCGCGGATCGGCTTGATTCATGCATTTGCGCCGCAAGCCTGCTTGCACGGGTCTGCGGCAGCTCAACAGGGGAGAGCGCAAGTGGAGAATCCGTACCAGGCACCTAAGGCGCCCGTATTCAAGAAGTTGGAGCCGAGCATGGGATTGGACGACGTCGCCTCCGGGCAGAAGCTCATCATCTACGCCATCTTGCTGTATTTTCTGTGCGCCGCTTTGAAGGCTGTGCTCGGCCCATTAGTGTTGCTGCCAATACTGATCTGTCTCGGCCTGTCTTGGACCGGCATCTACAAGATTTCGCGTGGCCTGGAGTATCCAATGTGGATAAGGATCTTCCTTTTGGTGCTCATGCTGATTCCGTTGGTCGGTCTTTTAGCGCTTCTCGTGCTCAGCTCAAGGGCGACCTCGAAACTCAAGGCAGCGGGCTACTCGGTTGGGCTTCTTGGCGCTCGCGACTATTGAGGCAATAGGCCATAGCACCTCACCCGGCCGAGCTCGGCTCACGGATCGGCTCAATGCTGGAGTTGCCGCATGAAAATTTACCGGGTGATTTTCGTCCTCTTTCTTGCGGCAGCCGCAATTCCCGCTTCGGCGACCAGCACGAGGTGCGTATTCGAGGGATCGAACGACTCTTCGTCTTACAGCATTGAATTCATCGGCTATGGAGAAATTTCGATGATTCAAATGAACTTGCCTACGGGCCCACGCAGTCTTCCCGCGGGCTCATACGAGGTCTTGGATTTCGAAGAACGGAAAAGCAAGATCAATCTAGCCTATCGCAACCCGGCGACCCCAGTCTTCCGCCCTCTTTCGCCCTTGAAGGCGTGGCTAACGATGTTCGCATGCATGTCGATGAAGAGCGCATCGTCGGCGAGCTCCATTGTGATTCCTGAAAACGGGAAGCAATAATCGGCAACTCATTCAATCGCACCCAATCGTTCGAACTCAAGCTTGAGAGAAAAGCCATGCATCATTCCCGACTCTGCGCGCTGCTGATCGACTGTAATACGCCCGATATCGATCATGCCGCCAACTTCTGGGCCGAGGCATTGGGGCGCGCTATCGACTCCGATCACCCGGGCACTCGCGGCAATTACCGCATGCTGGAGACGCCGGCCGATGAGCCTATCGTGCAGATCCAGCGCGTCGACCATGAAAGCAGAGTCCACATCGACATCGAGACCGACGACATTCCTGCCGAAGTGGCTCGCCTCGAAGAACTCGGCGCCAAGGTGGTCGACCGCTTGGAGCGATGGGTGGTAATGCAGGCGCCGACCGGACAACGGTTCTGCGTAGTCCGCATCCAGCGCCCAGGATTTCCCAAGAATGCGAACGCGTGGGCCTGAATCGCCTAGCCACGAATCCGCTCGTGGGACCTAATTCAGGCATGCCCAGTCCTTGACAGATACCGCTCTCCTCGCGCTATTCATCGCCCTGGTTTTCACCGCGGCGGGCTTCGTGAAAGGCGTTGTCGGCATGGGCCTTCCGACGTTTGCGATGGGGCTGCTCAGCCTTGCGATGCTGCCCGCCCATGCGGCCGCGATCCTGATCGTTCCTTCGTTGGTCACCAACCTCTGGCAACTTCTCGCAGGTCCCAACTTCGTCGCTTTGCTTCGGCGTTTGGCGCCCATGATGCTCACACTCTGCGTGGGCACGGGGATCGGCATCGGCATCCTCACCGGCGCGTCTTCGTCCACGGCTAGCGCAGCGCTTGGCGCCATTCTGGCGCTTTATGGCGTCGTAAGTCTTGTCGTTCGCCGCTTCGCCGTTCCCGCCAAAGCGGAACCCTGGTTGTCGCCCTTGGTCGGCGTGCTGACGGGCGTAATCACCGGCGCCACGGGAGTGTTCGTCATTCCCGCCGTGCCTTACCTGGGCTCTCTTGATCTGACCAAGGACGAACTTATTCAGGCCTTGGGCTTGTCTTTCACCATCTCAACCCTCGCGCTGGCGGCGGCGCTTGCACTGACCGGCCACTATGAACTGACCGAGGCCGGCAATTCGCTACTCGCCGTTCTTCCTGCGCTTGCCGGCATGTATCTCGGACAGCGCGTGCGCGACAAACTGCATCCCGAAGCGTTCCGTCGTTGGTTCCTTGCTGGCCTCACCGTGCTGGGGCTCTACATGCTGTTGAGAGCGCTGCTGCCCGCTTAGGCCGGGGCGAACGAAGCGAACCGATCCCCTCGCCTCCAGTCCGTGGATTCTCCAAGCCGGGCACTGCACCCGAACGAAAAATCGCCTATACCTATAAGAAAATCGCTTGTACCTATGCATCGACAGCGGCAGGCGACGCGGGCGACACTCCGGCGGAAGAAAGCATCGTCGCGCATCGACAGAAAACAGCGACCTCCACAGAGACAGAAACCTCATGCTAAAGATCTTCACCGCCACGGCAGCCGTTCTCGCCCTTCTGAGTGCCGAGCCCAGCGCCGCGGCCACGCTGCAGGCCAAGGCCACTCTGCATGCTGACCAGCCTGGCGCCCAGATCAGCCGCAATATCTACGGCCAATTCTCCGAGCATTTGGGCGGCGGAATCTATGACGGCATCTGGGTCGGCGAGAACAGCTCCATTCCCAACGTCCGCGGCATCCGCACCGATGTGGTCGAGGCTCTGAAGGCCATCAAGACGCCGATGGTGCGCTGGCCCGGCGGATGTTTCGCCGATGAGTACCTTTGGCGCGACGGCATCGGCCCCCGTGACCGGCGCCCCGTGCGCAAGAACAACTGGTGGGGCGGTGCCGCCGAGACCAATGCCTTCGGCACCCATGAATTCATGGATTTCGTGGAACAGATTGGCGCCGAGGCCTATATCTCCATCAACGTCGGCAGTTCGACCCCGACCTACATGCGCGAATGGATCGAGTACATGACTTCTCCCGGCCAGGACACTCTGGCCCAGGAGCGGCGCAAGAACGGGCGCGACAAACCCTGGAAGGTCGCGCTATGGGGCATAGGCAACGAAAACTGGGGTTGCGGCGGCAACATGACGCCGGAGTATTACGCTAACGAGCTGCGCCGCTTCGGCAGCTTCTTCCATCAAGGCGAGGACAACCCCGGCCTGCGTGTGGCCACCGGCCCCAGCGGCGACGACACCCGCTGGACCGAAGTGTTGATGAAGGACTCCAGCAAGTTCATGGACGCCCTCAGCCTGCACTACTACACGCTGCCCACGGGCGACTGGAAGACCAAGGGCGCCGCCACCGGTTTCACCCAGCAGGAATGGGTCGACACCTTCGCTCAGACCCTGAAGCTGGATGACTTCATCAAACGCCATTCGGCGATCATGGATACCCACGATCCGGAAAAACGCGTGGGCTTGTACGTCGACGAATGGGGCACCTGGTACGACGTCGAAAAAGGCACCAACCCGGGCTATCTGTACCAGCAGAACACCTTGCGCGACGCGGTGCTGGCGGCGGCCAATCTCAACATCTTCCACCAACACGCCGACCGCGTGCGCATGACCAGCGTCGCCCAGACCATCAACGTGCTGCAATCGATGATTCTCACTGACGGCGGCAAGATGGCGCTGACTCCTACCTACCACACCTTCAAGATGTACGTACCGTTCCATGACGCGACTTCGCTGCCGCTGGAACTGAACACGCCGGACTTCAGCGCCGGCGGCAAATCCATTCCCGCGATCAACGCTTCCGCAGCGCGCGCCAAGGACGGCAAGATCTATATCGGCATCGCCAACATGGATCCGCAGGACCGCGTGAACCTGGACATCGATCTGGGCGGTTTGAAGGCCAAAACGGTGTCGGGCCAAGTGCTGACCGCGGACAAGATGGACACCCACAATATCCCGGGACAACAGCCGAATCTCGTCCCGGCGTCTTATACCGGCGGCAAGCTCGGTGAAGGCAGGCTCAAGCTCGACATTCCGGCCAAATCGGTAGTGGTGATCAGGCTCGACTGAAGCCAACGAAGCGGTTGTAGGCCCTTGCCTGGCCGATGGAGGCGTTGCGCGGCGTTGGTTGAGGAGTAGGCAGGACGACTGCGATCCATCGCCTCCACCACGTCCGCAATGGAGGAGCCCGCCATGCGAATCGCCAAGAACGATATCCCGGTCCGTATCGAAATACCGGGTGCGACGGCGCGACAGACGATGGACTTCGGCGATGCCTCCGGTTACGGCAGGATCGGTGGCGAATACTTTTCCCTGGGTGCCGGCACGGATATCGCACCACTGCTGCAAGGCCTGGAAGGCGACTTGTGCCAGTCGCCGCACTGGGGCTATCTGCTGCAGGGCGAAGTCACCGTCACCTACGCCGACGATAGCCAGGAAGTGGTCAACGGCGGGGACCTGTTCTATTGGCCACCCGGCCATACGATAAAAGTCGGCAAAGATGCCGAGGTTATCCTGTTCAGTCCCCAGCACGAGCACAACCAAGTCATCGACCACATGCTGGAAAAGATGGCGGGCTGAACGCAAAAGGCGCGAGTCTGGCCGACGGCGGCATTGCATGGCGTTGGTTTCTGAGGGGACTTCTTGGAGAAACCACCATGCCGAAGTACGTAATCGAACGCGACATCCCCGGCGCCGGCAAGTTGTCGGCCGAGGAACTCAAGAACATTTCGCAGACTTCCTGCGCGGTATTGAACGACATGGGCCCGCAGATCCAGTGGATCCACAGCTATGTCACCGGCGACAAGATCTACTGCCTGTATCGCGCACCGAACGAGCAGATGGTCCGCGATCACGCGCAGCAAGGCGGCTTTCCCGCCAATCGCGTTTCCGAAGTCATCGCCACCATCGATCCGACCACCGCGGAGTAACGAAGCTCGGTACGGAGGCCGTCCGAGGCCACGACCGCTACGCGATTCACGCCGGAAGAAAGCGTGAAAAGTCCTGCTGCATAGAGAAAAGTTGAACCACATACGACCTTTTCACGGCAAGTCGGGCATAACATGGACTCGTCCGATCCTTCTCCGGGGAAGCCGATGACCTCGCCCGCTGCCGAGAAACAGCCGCTCGCCTTTCTGCAAGGTGGCGGCGAAATGGGCGAGCGCATGCGGGCCTTCGACTGGACGTCCACGCCGCTGGGCGTGCCCGAGACCTGGCCCGTGCAGCTGAAGACCGCGGTGCGACTGCTGCTTTCGACTCGGCACCCGATGTTCATCTGGTGGGGTCCGCAGCTGATCCAGTTCTACAACGACGCCTACGCACGCTCAATCGGGCCCGAACGCCACCCCGGCGCCCTGGGCCAGCGCGGCCGCGAATGCTGGAATGAAATCTGGGACATCATCGGTCCGCAGATCGAACAGGTGATGGAAGGACGCGGCGCCACCTGGAACGAAAACGCACGGGTTCCGATCACGCGCAACGGCGCACATGAAGACGTGTACTGGACCTACAGTTACAGCCCCATCGACGAACCCGACGCGCCGCACGGCGTAGGCGGCGTGCTGGTGATGTGTTCGGAAACAGGCGAGCAGGTCCTCGCTGAGGGCAAGCACCTGGCCGAACGCGACCGGCTGAAAGAACTGTTCCAGCAGGCGCCGGGGTTCATGGCGCTGCTGGACGGACCGCAACACGTCATCGAGATGGTCAACCCCGCTTACCTGCAGCTGATCGGCAATCGCGAAGTGGTGGGCAAGACGGTGGCCGAAGCGCAGCCCGATGCGGTGAAGCAGGGCTATCTGGACCTGCTGGACGAGGCGTATCGCAGTGGCAAGGCGTTCTCCACCACCGGCGCGAGATACGAGGTCAGCAATGCGCCGGGCACCGCACCGATCGAGCGCTACATCGATTTCGTCTACCAGCCCATTGCCGATGCGGAGGGCAAGGTGACCGGCATCTTCGTGGAAGGTTTCGACGTGACCGGCGCGCATGCCGACGCCGACGCCGTGCGCGAGCTTTACGACACGCTGGAGCAGCGTGTGGCCGATGCGATGGCCGAGCGCAATATCCTGGCCGACCTGGTGGAGTTTTCCGACACCCACATCCTGGCCATCGACCTGTGCTACTACGTGCTGGCCGTCAACAATTCCTATTCCGACGAGTTCGAGAGGATCTACGGCCACCGCCTGAAGGTCCATGACAACCTCCTGGAAATGCTCAAGGGCGATCCGGTGCGCGCCGAGCGCATGCGCGGATTCTGGAATCGCGCGATCAGCGGCGAGGATTTCCATGTTCCGGAGACGTTCGATTCGCCCACCGAAGGCAAGCGTTACTACGACGCGCGCTTCAACGCATTGAGGGACCGCAGCGGCAAGCAGGTCGGCGCGTTCGTGGTGGTGTACGACGTGACCGACCGCGCCAGCGAGCAGGCGCGTCTGGCCGAAGCCGAGGCGCGCGTGCAGCAGGCGCAGAAGATCGAGGCGATCGGTCAGCTGACCGGCGGCGTGGCGCACGACTTCAACAACTTGCTGATGGTGATCTCTGGCGGACTGGAGGTCATGGACTCCCTGGCGCCGGCGCGCCGCGAAAAAGTGATCGCCGGCATGCGCCAGGCGGTGGAGAAAGGCGCCGGCCTGAGCCGCCAGCTGCTGGCGTTTTCGCGCCGCCAGCCGTTGCGTCCGGAGCCGGTGAACTTGGCGCGCAAGATCGGCGGCATGCGCGAGATGCTGGATCGCAGCCTGCGCGGCGATGTGCATGTGGAGGTGGCTTTCGACGCGGGCCTGTGGCCGGTGGAAGTGGATCCCGGCCAGCTGGAACTGGTGATGCTGAACCTGGCGGTCAACGCGCGCGACGCGATGCCCGGCGGCGGCACCATCCGCATCGGCGGCCGCAACGCGCCCGCCTTGAACGACGAAGAGTTGTTCGGCGACTACGTGGAGTTATCCATCGCCGATACCGGCACCGGCATGATGCCCGAGGTGTTGGCGCGCGTGTTTGAGCCGTTCTTCACCACCAAGGATATCGGCAAGGGTTCCGGATTGGGGCTGGCGCAGGCGCACGGCTTCGCCAAGGCGTCGCGCGGCGCGGTGCGGATCGAGAGCGAACCGCGCAACGGCACCACGGTCTTCCTGTACCTGCCGCGCACCGACAAGTCGCCCATCGATGCAAAAGAGCAGGAAACGGAAACGCCGGACCGCAACGAAGTGCAGGCGCAGGGATCGTTGCTGTTGGTGGAGGATGACGATGAAGTGGCCGCGCTGACCGGCGAAATGCTGGCCACACTGGGTTACGAAGTGACGCGGGTGGAGAATGCCGATGCCGCACTCGGCGCGTTGGCTGGTGAGAAATCCTTCGGTGTGGTGTTCTCCGATGTGATGATGCCGGGCCAGTTGGACGGTATCGACCTGTCGCAGGAGATCCGACTGCGTCGTCCAGGACTTCCGGTCGTCCTCACCACTGGCCACGTGGAAGCGGCGAAGCAGAAAGCCGAGGCGCTGGGGCTTTCCGTGCTGCCCAAGCCGTATCGGCTGCAGGAACTGGAAGCGGCGCTAGGCGATGCGCGCAAGCATGCGCGGGACCCATCGCTGGCCTGATATCCCCTGCATGAGCGACGCGAGTCGCGAAGCTCCACAGGGTGGCCGTCCTGCGGCGCGGTTCAATCTGCGCGCTTGACGACCACTCCCTGCTTCATCACCAGCAATGGTTTTTCCGTGGCGCGGATGTTCTGCAGCACGTCGCCCGGGACCGCGACGATGTCGGCGAGTTTGCCGGCTTCCAGCGTGCCGGTTTCCTTATCAATGCCCAGTAGTTTCGCCGATCCCTGGCTGCTGGACAGCAACGCCGCGGAGGGCGACATGCCCAGCTCGACCATGTCGCCGAATTCCTGTGCGTTGATGCCATGCGGATATACCGCCGCGTCGGTGCCGAAGGCGATGGGCGTGCCGATCTTCAGCGCGTTCTTGAACATGGCCGTATGCGAAGCGCCGGCCGCGCGCGCTTTGGCGCCGATCTTGGGTGGATAGCTGTCGGCCTTGTCCAGCACCCACAGCTGGGTCATGCGCGTGGGCACTAGGTACACGCCCTTTTGCTTCATCAGCTGCAAGGTGGGCGTGGTGAGAAAGCTGCCGTGCTCGATGGAATCCACGCCCGCTTCCACCGCTAGCTTGGCGGCCAGATCGCCATGGCTGTGCGCGGCGACCTTGCGATTCCAATTGTGCGCTTCGCCGATGATCGCTCGCAGTTCCTCGGGAGTGAGTTGCGGTACGTCGACCGGATCGGATTCGGAGAGCACGCCGCCCGAGGCGCAGATCTTGATCAGGTCGGCGCCGTACTTCATCTGCAGGCGAGTGGCCTCGCGGCATTGCTCGGGACCGTTGCACACGCCTTCCAGCGGTCCGGACGGCTTCACGCGTTCCGGCGGAAACGGCGAACTGTCGCAGTGGCCACCGGTAGAACCCAGCGCATGGCCGGCGACCAGCATGCGCGGGCCATCGGTCAGGCCCGCGTTGATGGCGTTGCGCAGCGCCACGTCGATGAAATCGCCGGCGCCGACGTCGCGCGCGGTGGTGACACCGGCCATCAGTGTGGCCTTGGCGTTGCTGCCGGCGTGGAACGACTGCTCCACCGGGAAACGCAGCATGCCTTCGTAGAAGCCCTGCGCCCAGTCGTCTTCGTGGTCGTAGGAAATATGGGTATGGGCGTCGATGTAACCCGGCACCAGCGTAGCGTCGCCCAGCTCGATGACTTTCGCCCCGGCCGGAATATCTGCATTGGTGCCCACGGCGATGATCTTGGTCCCCTGCACCACCACCAACCCGGGGGAGGTCAGATTGCCGCTGCGTCCGTCGAACAGATGGGCGGCCTTTAATACGGTGACTGTAGACGCGGGCGCCGCCGGTGTCTGCGCGTGGGCGGCGGAAGCCAGCAACAAACCGGCCGCCAGACCGCCGAGATAAGATTTCATGAATGCCTCCCCCTGCCTGTGTGGTGTTCGAGTTTATGACGATTCGGCGCCGGCATGCGCCGCGCCGCTGCGTTTGCGACGGACAACCCGGTAAGCTGCCGGCATTACGGGGGAGCGGCGACGAAGAGGGGCGGTTGGCGATGAATCGATACGGCTGGATGGTGGTGCGCGCCTACCTGCCCGCGCTGGCGGCGTTGGCGGCGGCGGCGGTGTGCATGTTGTGGACGTCGCTATTCGGCAGCGTGGAAAGCCTGCACCTGTTGGTGCCGTACGTGAGATGGCTACCGCCGGTGTTCCTGCTGGTCGCATTGGTCACCGGCCTGGTGGCGACGCTACGGCTGTGGAATTGGAAAAGCGGCAAGACGCCTCGCTGCGCCGGCTGCGGCGGACCGCTGAGCGCGCTGCATCATGGCGCACAAGGCGACTATCGCAAATGCCTGGCGTGCGGCGGCAAGCAAACGCAAATTCCGTAGGTCCACAGGGGAGCAGGAAAGAACTCTATGAAGCTTGGGTTGCTTTTTTCCGGATTGATCGCATTGCTTTGTTTGCAGGCCGCTCACGCGGCCCTCCCCACCGAAACGGCGCTGGACGCCGAAGCCGCGCGCGCGATGGCGGCTACGCAGGCCAAAGGCCTGGCGATCGCGGTGATCGACGACGGCAAGGTGGTTAATGTACGCAGCTATGGCGCGCGTAACGCCGCCGGCGACCCGTTGCAAACCGACACCATCATGTACGCCGCCTCATTGACCAAGGCCGCGTTCGCCTACACGGTGATGCAGCTGGTGGAAGAGAAGAAACTGGATCTGGACAAGCCCATCGGCGATTACCTGGCCAAGCCGTTACCGGAGTATCCGGACGACGACCGCTATGCGCCATGGTCCAGTCTGTCCGGTGATGAACGCTGGCGTGCGATCACCCCGCGCATCCTGCTGACGCACAGCGCCGGCTTCGCCAACTTCTATTTCGTCGAACCGGACGAGAAGCTGCACTTCCATTTCGCGCCGGGCAGCCGCTACGCCTATTCGGGCGACGGCATGATCCTGCTGCAGTTCGTCATCGAACGCGGGCTGGGCCTGGATCTGGGCGCGGAAATGCAGCGGCGCGTGTTCGACCGGTTCGGCATGACCAACACCAGCATGATGTGGCGGGCTGACTTCGCCAAGAATCTCGCCGATGGCTGGCGCGAGGATGGCAGCGTCGAAGCGCACGACGAACGCAGCAAGGTGCGTGCCGCCGGCTCTATGGACACGACGATCGCCGACATGGCGCGGCTGGCCTCGGGATACGTCCGCGGCGAAGCCTTGTCCGCGCAGGGATCGGCGGAACTGGTGAAACCGCAACTGCCCATTTCCACCGCCAGCCAGTTCCCCTCTCTGCAGCCGGAACTACCGGCCGAAAAGCAGCGCAAGGATCTTGCCGCAGGACTGGGCGTGGTCGTGTTCGATGGCCCGCAGGGACCCGGCTTCTTCAAGGGCGGTCACAACGACAGCACCGGCAACACCTGGGTATGCGTGCAACGCGGACGCCGCTGCGTGGTGATTCTGGCCAACGACGTGCGCGCGGAGCCTGCGTTCCCGCAGCTGGTCGGTTTCGTGCTGGGCGAAACCGGGGCGCCATGGACGTGGGAGTACGGCGAGATGAAGTTCTGGAAACCGGAATGAGTGCGACGGTCCGCCGTCTTTCCGTCGCCGCAACGGCGATCGATGTCCTCATGCATAATCGGCTTCCGCGCCGGCTTCAGCGCGGTACTGCCATCCATACGAGGGAACGAGATGACCCAGACCGCCATTCCAGACGTCGCCCTGGTGGACAACACCGAGCAACGCACGCCACTGGTGCTGGTCCTTGACTGCTCCGGCAGCATGGCCGGCGCGCCGATGGCGCAACTCAACGAAGGGCTGCGCGTGCTGGAACAAGAGTTGAAGAGCGACGCGATCGCTTCCAAGCGGGTGCGTATCCTGCTGGTCGAGTACGGCGGCATGGACAACGCGCAAGTCGTCGGTGACTGGCAAGACGCGATGGACTTTACCGCGCCTACGCTGGAAGCCTCCGGCACGACGCCTACCGGACAGGCGGTGGACCTGGCGCTGGTGAAGATCGAGGAGGAAAAGCAGAACTTCAAGTCCGCAGGCATCGCCTACACACGGCCGTGGATGTTCCTGATGTCCGATGGCCAGCCGACCGACGATTGGCAGGGTGCAGCGGATCGCTGCCGGGGCGCCGAGCAGGCCAACAAGGTCGCGGTGTTCCCGCTGGCGGTTGGCGCCGGCGCCAATGCCGAAGGGCTGGGGCAGTTCAGCAGCAAGGGCGCGGCGGCGGTCAAGAAACTGGATGGCCTGAAGTTCCAGGAACTATTTCTGTGGCTCAGCGCGAGCATGAAGGTCGTCTCGCAAGCCAGACCTGGAGGCCAGGCACAGTTGCCGGCGGCCGACAGTTGGTCCAGCGCGCCGACCTGATCGATGTCCTGGTGCGTCTTCGCCGCTGCGGCGATAGGAAAATCCCATATCGATGCGAACATCCCGTGCCAGGATGCGTTCGCGCATGCAGTCGTGGGCGACACACTGGTGGCCATTGTCTGCGATGGCGCCGGCTCGCACGTCCTCAGCCACGAGGGGGCTGCGATGGTGTCGGCGCAAGTGGTGGAGCAGCTGTCGCAAGGCAGTAATGCCGCCGGGCGTGCGAGGCAAGACATCGAAACATTCCGCGCGGACGTGGTCGCAGCGGTCGCTTCGGCACGCGCCGCGATGGAAGCGCGGGCGTTGGCCGCTAACACGGGCTTTTCGGATTACTCGTGCACGCTGGTGGGCGTGTTGGCCGATGCCGAGGGCGGATTCTTTTTCCACATCGGCGACGGCCTGGGCGTCGCACGCGGCGCCGACGCGGCCGACTGCGCGCTGTCGCTGCCGGAAAATGGTGAGTACGCCAACGAAACCTACTTCGTCACCGGCGATGTCTGGCAGGAGCATCTGCGCGTGACGCGGATTCCGCACGCCACGACCTGCGCGGCGCTGATGTCCGACGGTGCGATGCCTTTCGTGATGGCCAAGGGCAATGGCGCGCTATATGCGCCGTTCATGGATCCGGTGGAGCGCTTTCTTTCCACCGCTTCGGAAAGCGAGGGTAGCGCGGCATTGCTCGGCACCCTGACCGATCCCCGCACCTACCAGATCACTTCGGACGACAAGACGCTGCTGATCGCGTTGAGGCAATGAGCGCGGCGCGCGCCGGTATCCGCGAAGGGAGCTCCGTGCGCGCGGGCGACGGCCGCAGATTGACGCTGGCCAGAATGCTCAAGAGCGGTGGCGCGGGCAGCGTGTACCTGTTGCGGGAGGATGCCCACAACGTCGCCAAGATCTATCACGCCGATATCGACGTCGCCGTGTACGAGCGCAAGCTGGCGGCAATGCTCGAACTGTCGCCGCAGTTGCCGACGCTGGACGAAGGCGGCAAGCGCTACGTGCAGATCGCCTGGCCGCTGACGCCGCTGCGCGACGACAGGGGCCGGTTCCTGGGCTTCGTGATGCCCGCGGTGGACGTGGCCGCCACCAGCGAACTGGAGCTGGTGATGCAGGAACGGCAGGCGCGCGCAGCCGGTTTACCGACCGGACTGGGAGCCAAGATCACGCTGGCTGCGAACCTGGCCGCGGTGATCGCCGAACTGCACCGCCAGCACCATTACGTAGTGGACATGAAACCCGTCAATCTGCGCTTTTATCCGCGCTCGCTGTACATGGCGATGCTGGACTGCGACGGTTTCAGCATCCAGGGCCATGGCGAGCGGTTTCCGGCGCCGCAATACACCATCGATTATCTGGCGCCTGAGTTCCATGCGCATGGCATCACCGCCACGGGCGAGGAACAGCAGGACCGCTTCGCGTTGGCGGTGATCGTCTTTCAGCTGCTGAATTTCGGCATTCACCCTTATAGCGGACGGCCTGGGTCGGACCGGGTGCCCACCGACATTCCCGGACGCATAGCGGGCGACTGGTACGCCTATGGACTGCGCGCCAACGCGGGTATCGCCGCCAACCCGGGAAGCGGCCATGGCGCAATGCCTGCCGATCTGCGGCAGATGTTCGATCGCGCATTCGCGCTGGGCCGTTCGCTGCGTCCCTCCGCTGGCGAGTGGAGCAGCCTGCTGCGCGCCTACGCAACGCGTTCGACCCAGCGGTTGGCCGTATGCGGTAAGCGGTCAGCGCACCAGCATTTTGCGGGACAGGCATGCGCGGCGTGCGCGCGCGAATCGTTGCTGACTGCCACTCGCAAGCAACAGGCGCATACGACGCGTACCGCCCCCAAGATGCCCCAACCGTTGCGCGCTACGCGGCCAGGACGGAGGCCCCGACCGGTTTTTCGGTATCCACCGGCTCAGCCCCTTCCCGCACCCACCGCGCGCCCTTCGAATTTCATTCTGCAGGCGATCGGCAGGATGAGCTGGCTTAACCGCGTGCGCAGCGTTTTTTTTATCGGCATGTTCTGCGTGGTTTTCTTCAACAATCTGCGTGATAAAGCGGAGCGGCCGCCTCCCTATGTAGGCTCGTCGGCACCGGCTCAGATCGGAATCGCTAGCGAAGACCCTCCGGTATCCCAACCGGAAACACCGCCGATTTTGCTGGGCGGCGCGGCGGCCGTGCCGAACGCGATGCAGATGCAGACCCAGGCCAACGTCTATGCCAGCCTGGCCCGGCAGGTGGGGCAAAGCAGTGGAAACAAGCTGGCTAGTTCGGTAGCCTCCCTACGCAATGGCGGGCAATCCCTGGACCGCTCCTCCTCTTGGGCGCGTGGCGAGCAATCCCGCGCTACCAGCGTCTTCCTGTCTGCACCGGGAAATTCGCTGGAGAAACAACAAGCAAGGGAAGTCCTGGCTTTGGCGCTGCAACGCATCCTGCAGCATGACCCCTATGCGCACGAGGCCGCGTTCGAGCTGGGCTGGATGGCGCTTCTGGACAGCCGCCGCGAACAGGCCCGCGACTATTTCGTACAAGCCCTGTGGGCCAATACCCTCAACCCGAGAGCGTGGTATGGCCTGGGTGTCACCGCTGCCGACGATCAACAAACGTTGGGAGCGCTGGCGATAGCCGAAAGTCTCGCGGAAAACGATGGCCAGGCCGTAGCCATACGCGGCCAATTCCGGCTCCCCTCCCTCGCCTCCATGGGTATAGATGTGCGGCGGTTTCATGAACTGAGCGAACAGGCCAGACGGATCGCCGCCGAACAGCGCGGCGAAGTCCGGCCCGAAGCGCCTTTGTAACCTCACCTGCATGTCGCGTCGTTCCTCGGCAGGAGCGATCGTTTTACTGAAACGACCGCAGCACAGATGCAAGCGAGGCGGGTTTCTGCATCAGCCCTTGTTCAAAGGCTGCGCCGTGCCATTGCGAATGGCTTCTTCCATCAGTTTCTTGGTCTCACGTTCGGCGCGCGCATTAGCGGCCTCCATCTTCTTGGCCAGCGCGGCCTGCTGGCGATCCAGATCGGCCATCGGGGCGTTGAGCTTGGCCTGTTCCTGGTCAAGTGCCGCCTGCTGGCGATCCAGTTCGGCCATGCGCGCGTCGGCTTTGCTTCCCTGCATGCGTTGGCTGGCCATTTCCGCCTGTTTCATGCCCAGTTGCGCCTGGCGCTGGCCAATGGCGGCTTGCTTGCTGCCGATCGCCGCATGGCGATTGCCGATGGCCACTTGCGCATCGCCCAGGCTCATGGCTTCGGCATAGCTGGCCCGGAAGCGTTCCAGCGTGGCCGGATCGCGGATCAGGTATTCCGTATTGTCCCTGCGGATCCACAGCAGCTCCTCGTTGCCGCGGCGCAACCGGTTGGCTTTCCTGATGTCCTCGGTGGTGCCCTCGGCGATGCTGTGGTCGCCTTTCACGAACACGTAGGCCTGCTGGGTGTCGCGTGCGCTGAGGTTGAACATGCCGCGCGTAATCAACGGTGCTGCGGGGGCGGGTGGTGCGGGTGGGGCCGGCATTGCCCGTGGCGTTGGCGGGACCGCCGGCTCGGGTGGGGCCGGAGGCGCGGGAGCCGGCGGCGGGGGTGCTATTTCGTCCGCCGGATCGACCGCCGCAACCTCGGCAACTGGAGCTGGAGCTGGAGCCGGCGCGGGCGGGGCCGCCACACGGGCGACCGGCGCAGTCTGCGCAACCGGCGCGATGGAAGGTGTGGGTTTGGTTGCGGCCACTGGCGCTCGCGGTGCGGTCGCGGTTTCGGCGGCGGGCGCTGCAATGATGCGATACGGCATCACTCCGAGCACGGCGACCAGGCCGAGGATGGCCAACGCGACGACGCGCGGCGTGGAAGCGGTGTTCTGCAGCATGAGAAGTCTCCTCTTGAGAATATGGAAGGTGGGCGACGCGCTGGCCAGGCCGGCGCTGGGCCTTGGGGCGACACCCAGTCGTATCAGCAGGCGTCCGTAATCGCGCGCGCAATGACGGTTGCCAGCGAGCACAGCGGCGTCGCAGGCGACTTCGCGGGCCAGCGCATATTCACGCGCGGCCAAGTGGGCGAGCGGGTGGAAGAAGAACAAATGCTGTGCCGCCGCCGGCAACAGGCCCCACCACAGATCGTGTCGCTGCAGGTGGACTAGTTCGTGAGTGAGCGCCATGTCCAGTTCGTCGGCATGCATCGATTGCGGATGGTCGGCGGGCAGCAGCAACACCGGTCGCCACGGACCGATCAGCTGCGGAGAATCGATCGATGCCGACAGGCGCAAGTGCGGCGTGCGGCGCAGGCCGTGCGCTTCGGCCGCCAATTGCAGGGCGTGCAGCAAGGTCCTGTCCCTGCAGGCGTGCGAGTCGCGCAGCAGGCGTCGCGTGGATAGGTAGCCGCGCAGCGTACGGGCGACCATGAAGCTCAGGCCCAGCAGCCACAGCCACGCGAATGCATCGGACCACGACCAGGACGACGCTACCGATGGTGCGAGGTAGGACGATGCGTCGGCCATCGGCGATGCGATCGTCTCGGTAGGCGCAAGGGAAAGCACGGTCATTCGCGCCGGCGCAGCGCTGGCGTGTTCCACCACTTCGGCAGGCAGCAGCGGCAAGGCGAGCGGACTGGACCACAGCACGCCGACCACCAGTTGCAGAGCCACCAGCCACCACAGACCGGCGCGGGCGGATGCCGACAGGCGCGGCAGCGATTTGCACAATACCCAGACCGCGGCGACGAACAACGTGGACTGCACGCTGGCGGCGAGCAAACGCGGCAGCAAGATTTCCGAAACGAACTCGAGGGCCATGGCTCAACCTTCCTTACGCTTGGATTGCAGGGTGGCGACCAGCGCCTCGAGTTCCGCCAGCTCGTTGTCGCTGACCTCGGTGCGCTGCGACATCCACGCCACGAATGGCGAGACCGAACCCTGCAGCGTCTTCTCCACAAAACTGCCGACCGCGTTGCGTACTACGTCGTCTTGTTGCGCGGTGGTGGAATAGCGGTACACGCCGCCATCGACTTGTTTGCGCCTGAGAAAAGCCTTGGCGCGCAACCGCTCCATCATGGTCAGCACGGTCGAACGCGCCAATCCGCGCGGTTCGCCGAAGGCGGCGGCGACTTCGCCCACCGAAGCGTCCCCCTGCTCCGCGATGTGCTGCAGTAACGCCAGCTCCTGATCACCGATGCTCTTGAGACTCATGCCATCCACCTTATGACTACATATGTAGTCATCATGCATATGACTACATATGTAGTCAACAGGAAGAAAGTCATGGATCAGAGACTGGGCGACGAACGGTCAGGACGCCTTGGTGCACTGCGGCTCGCATGTAATCGTTTTCAACACTAGTATCCGGGGCCACGCGAAGCCCGGGCTCCACGGCTTCATTCCCCTGCAATCGACGCGGAAAACCCACGTGACCACCCAATCCCCGAGCTCGTCCCCGGCCGCCAGGCTGTCGCGATTCGTCTTGTTACCGGCGCTGTTCCTGTCTTCCTCGGTCGCTTTGGCCAAGGGCGACGCCCTGCCCCCGCGCTCGCAGTGGAAGGCCACCGGGTCCTCGCTGCAGGTGCCGGCGCTGGCCGCGTCGCATGCGATCGACGGCGACCCCAAGACCCGTTGGGGCGGCGCTTTCAGCGCCGACCATTGGTTGCAGGTGGACCTGGGCAAGGTCGTCGACGTCGGCGGCGTGTTGCTGCATTGGGACAGCGGTTTCGCCGTGTCCTACGCCATCCAGACGTCGGTAGACGGCAAGCAATGGCACGACGCTTATGTCAGCGGCGATTCGCGCGGATTCACCGACTACCTGTTCTTCCCGACCGCCAAGGCGCGTTACGTGCGCTTGGCCAGCCTGCCCAAGACCGCGGACTGGGGCGTTTCGGTATTCGAATTCGAACCGCTTGCGCCCAGCGCAGCGGCGCGCATCGTCAACCTCACCGGCAAGGACAACGCGCAGGCGCTGTGGAGCAACGCACCCGCCCGCGCGCTGCAGGCCAAAGGCCAGATGGCGGGCACGCGCGAGCTGGATATCACCCTGGGCCGCCCGTTGCCGACTCCCGGTCTGGAAGTCTGGTGGGAAGGTCCGCGCAACGGCGCCAAGCTGGAAGGCCGCGATGCTTCAGGCGCGTGGATCACGCTGGCGGAGGATCCCGGATCGCAGGGCGATCTTTCCAACCTCGCCGCGCGCGAGGTGCATACGCTTTCGGCGTTGCGCCTGAGCGCCGGCGAAGTGGACGGCGCCGCGCCGCTGATCAAGCGCCTGCGTCTGCTGGGCCCGGAACGCGTGATGACGCCGACCCGCCGCTATGAAGTGGTGGCGTCGCGGGCGAACGCGCAACTGTTCCCCTCGTCGCTGCACCAGCAGCAGGTGTACTGGACCGTGATCGGCATCCCGGCCGGCATGCAGAAATCGATCTTCGACGAATACGGCAACCTGGAAGCCTACAAAGGCGCGCCGATGGTGCAGGCCGCGTGGCGCGATGCTTCGGGCCGTGTCGCCATCTCCGATAACGTCGAGCGCAGGCATTCGCTGCGCGACGGCTGGATGCCGATGCCGTCGGTGCAATGGGAAGCGCAGCCCGGCGTGCAGGTGCGCACCGAAGCGATGGCGGTCGAACAGAACGGACAGCCGGTGACGCTCACGCGTTACCGCGTCAGCAACACCGGCCGGCAATCCATCGACGGAACGCTGGCGCTGGTATTGCGCCCGCTGCAGGTGAATCCGCCATGGCAGCACGGCGGCGTGTCGCCGATCCGCGAGGTCGCCATCGAAGGCGCCGCCGATCGCACCGACGTACGCGTCAACGGCCGCGTGCTGCTGTCGTCGCTGACGCCGACCGATGCGCGCGGCGCGTCCGCCTTTGGCGCGCATGGCGAGGGAGAGATCACGGCGCACGTCGCGGCGGGTACCGTTCCTGAGTCCTTGCAGGCCAGCGATGCCGATGGCTTGGCTGCAGCGTTGCTTGATTACAAAGTGAAGCTTGCGCCCGGCGAACATCGCGACGTCGTACTGGCATTCCCGCTGGGCACTTCGCGCGCCGACGCCAAGACCGACGCGTTGCCGGAGGCGGCGGCGGTCGACCGCGCGGCGCTGATCGGGGCCAAAGGCGATGCGGGCGCAGGTTTCGATAAGGTCGCCGCGCAGGTCGCGCAGCAGTGGCATTCGCGCTTCGGCAAGCTGGGCTTGTCGCTGCCCGACCACTCGCTGGTGGACATGCTGCGCGCGCAGGGCGCCTACATGCTGCTCAACCAGACCGGACCGGCGATGCAACCGGGTCCACGCAACTACAACCGTTCCTTCATCCGCGACGGCGCCGCCACTTCGTCGGTGCTGCTGCGCGTGGGTCAGGCCAAGGTTTCCCGCGACTACCTGAAATGGTATTCCGACCACGCCGTGCATGAGAACGGACTGGTGTCGCCGATCCTCAACCAGGACGGCTCGGTGAACACCGGCTTCGGCAGCGATATCGAATACGACAGCCAGGGCGAATTCATCGCGCTGGTGGCGGACACGGCGCGCTACGACGGCGGCGCGGCCAGCGTGCGCGAATACCAGGACGTGGTGAAGCGCGCGATGAAGTTCATGCAGGAACTCCGCGAGCGCACCCTGGCGCCCGGCTATCTGGCCGACCAGCCGGCGCCGGAACGCTTCCACGGCATCATCGCCCCGTCGATCAGCCATGAAGGTTATTCCAGCCCTACCCACAGTTACTGGGACGACTACTGGGCGTTGAAGGGCTGGCACGACGGCGCCTGGCTGGCCGAACAGTGGGGCGATGCGGAGACCGCCAAGTGGGCGCGCGAACAGTACGCTGCGCTACGCGAATCGGTGGCCGCCTCGATCCGCGCGACGATGAAGTGGAAGGGTTCCGACTTCATCCCCGCCGATGCCGACACCGGCGGCGGCGATCCGACCAGCGTTTCGATCGGGCTGGATCCGGCCCGCCAGCAGGACCTGATGCCGTCGGACGCGCTAAAGCTGACTTTCGAGCGCTATCTCGCCGACGTGCGTTCGCGCGACAAGCCCGAAGCGCTGTACGCGTACACGCCGTACGAAATGCGCAACGTGCTGACTTACGTACACCTCAACCAACCGAAGGAAGCCGACGAACTGCTGCACAGCCTGCTGCGGGATCGCCGTCCACTGGAATGGCAGGTGCTGGCCGAAGTAGTGCATTCGCGCCTGCGCCATCCCGGCTATCTCGGCGACATGCCGCATACCTGGATCGGTGCCGAATACGCGCGCACGATTTTCGGCATGCTGATGCATGAGGGCGATCAGCGCCTGTCGCTGTTGCCCGGTGCGCCGCCTTCGTGGGTGGCCGGTGACGGGCTCAGCGTCAGCAAATTACCGACCGCCCATGGCGCATTAACCATGGCCGCGCGACAGAACGGCACGCAGCTACGGGTGACTTTGGGTTCCGGGCTCGCCAAGGACACGGCCTTGCAGGTCTATTGGCCCAACCGCGAAAAACCCGCGCGAGTCACCGTGGATGGCAAGTCCCTGTCGGACTACGACGCCAACGGAATCCTGTTGGACAAACCATTCAAGGAATTAGTGGCGCAATGGTGAAGCGCCAAACAGGCCAATGCTCCGGATCCGGATTCTGCCGGAAGCGGGTAGGAGCGACGCAAGTCGCGAAGCACTTAGCCTTCGCGGATTAGCAACACCCGGGCAATCTGAGCTTCGCGACTTGCGTCGCTCCTACAGGTACAAGATCGTTCCTGCAGGCCGCTCCTGCCGGATCGTTTCTAGCCGCTCAGAACCCGGAAAGCAGGGTTCCCAGCATCATCCCCAGGCACAGGAAGCATGCGGCTCTTAATGTCTTCATAAGTACCTTCCCGCCTACCCTCGTAGGGCCATCTTCCACCTGCCCCGTGAGGCGGCCGTGACGCCGCCGCTGCCGGGATTGCATACCTTTTTAACGACCTGAACCGCATAAAGCGGACAGCCCGTTTCTGCACGCCGTCCTCACATTGGGTTGCCGACTATCGGTGCATGTCAATTGCGGCCCTTCCGAACCCAGCCCTTGGAGCAGTCATGACAGACCAACCCGACGATGCTGGCCACGACGACGACACCACACGCCTGATTTCCCTGCAGCAACAGCAGCAGGTGCAATATTGGACGACACGCTTGGGCGTTTCTCGTAACCAGCTGTTACAGGCCATCGACGCCGTGGGCGACTCCGCGCCTCAAGTGGAAGCCTGGTTGAAATACCAGGGCCAGCTCACTAATTGAGTCGCCGCCGCCGCCGCGTAGGCTGACAGCGCGCGGATAGGAAGCGCGTTGAAGTCGGCCGTTCGAAAACTTGCCGGCACCTCGCGATTTTCCTTATCGCCATTTCTGCCGGAAATTTCTGTCGGAAGGAATTACTGCGTCGTCAGCCACCAGGCCTCGCCCGTTTGCGGTTGCTGCAGGTCCAGACGCTGACCCATGGACGGCGTAGCCAGATTCACGCCCTTTTCCGCAGCTAATGCGGAGATGCGGTCGAAAGGCTCGTGCCAGGCGTGCATGGCCAGATCGAAGGTACCGTTGTGCACCGGCATCAACCACTTGCCCTTTAGGTCGAGATGCGCCTGTAGCGTCTGTTCCGGCTGCATGTGCACGTGCGGCCATTGCTTGTCGTAAGCACCGGTTTCCATCAAGGTTACGTCGAACGGACCGAAGCGCTCGCCGATGGCTCTGAAGCCGTCGAAGTAGCCCGTGTCTCCGCTAAAGAACACGCGCAGGTCGTCGTCTACGATCACCCACGAGGCCCATAGCGACTGGTTGCTGTCGAACAGACCGCGACCGGAGAAATGCTGCGCAGGCGTCGCCACGAAACGCAGGCCGTCCACCGTGGCCGCCTGCCACCAGTCGAACTGCTGCACCTTGTCCGCAGGCACGCCCCATTCAATCAGCGTGTCGCCCACGCCCAGCGGCGCAAGGAAGTAGTCGGTCTTGTCGGCAAGCGCGAGGATCGCGGCGTGATCCAGATGGTCGTAGTGGTTGTGCGACAACAGCACGCCCTTGATCGGCGGCAGCTCGGCAATGGAGATCGGCGGCTGATGGAAACGCTTGGGTCCGGCCCATTGCACCGGCGAGGCGCGATCGGAAAACACCGGATCGGTCAGCCAGAATTCCCCGCGCAGTTTCAGCAGCAAGGTGGAATGCCCCAGCCGGAACAGGCTGCGGTCGGGCGCCGCCATCAGTTCGGCGCGGGTCAAAGTCTGCAGAGGGATCGCGCCGGCCGGCACGGTGTCGCGCGGCTTGTTGGTCAGCACGTTCCAGGCCAGGCGCACGGTCTTCAGGAAGCCCGTGGGTGGGGTGGGCACCGCATTCCGGAACTTGCCCTCGTGCAGCTGCGGCGAATCCGGGTAGGCGGGAGTGCGGGAGGTGGCATGCAGGACACAGGCGGTCATGGCTAGGATTCCAAGCAAACTCAGGGAGCGGAGGGGAAATTTCATGGCTAGCAACAGGGGGCGAGGCGATGAGGATCATGGCCTTACACTGCACAGTGTAGTTCCCATATTTCTAAAAGTAAACTACCAGGTGTAAAATGGTGGCATGTGCCCGATTTCTAAGCTCTCCCCCGCCCCGCAGCGCCTGACCGACCGCAAGCGCCAGGCCATCCTGCAGGCAGCCATCGACGAATTCCGGAGCAATGGTTTCGAAGCAACCAGCATGGATCGCATCGCGGCGACCGCCGGGGTCTCCAAGCGCACGGTCTACAACCATTTCCCCAGCAAGGACGCACTGTTCGCCGAGATCTTGGTGCAGCTGTGGGAAAAGAGCACAGCGCTGATCGACCTGGCCTATCGCTCCGACCGCCCGTTGCGCGAGCAGTTGCTGGAACTGCTGCGGCAGAAACTGCGCATGCTGGACGACGCCAATTTCATCGATCTGGCGCGGGTGGCGATCGCCGAAACCATCCACTCGCCGGAGCGCGCGCAAAGCATGGTGGCGCGAATGGGCGGCAAGGAGGAAGGCGTGACGATCTGGATCCGCGCCGCGCTGGCCGATGGCAAACTCAAGCCCCTCGATCCCGTGTTCGCTGCGAACCAGATCCAGGGACTGGTGAAGAGTTTCGCCTTCTGGCCGCAGATCACCCTGGGTGCGCCGCCGCTGACCCAGGACATGCAGGAGCAGGTGGCGGCATCGGCGGTGGACATGTTCCTGGAGTACTACGCGCTCTAACGCTCGTGCGCTAGGCGCCCGAAGCTAACGCGGCGACTCAGATGCTGGTCAATCGCACCAGGAACATCAACGCGGCCACTGTCGCCAGCAGATTCACATAGACGAAGCCGATGACCGAATACTTCACCAGCGTCATGATCCAGCCTTGCCCATAAACGCGCTTCTGCATCAGCAGCAGGTAGAACGGCATCCACACCAGCAACAGCACGACCGCGATATTGAGCAGGATCGAAAGCCAGTGCGCATGCGCGGATACTGCCCCGCTCAGAGCCATGAACACGAAGATCGTCGTCAACGCCATCAGCAGGAACACATGGCTGTAAAGAGCCACCACCAAGTGCTCCATGTACAGCCTGCGCTGGAAGAAGTAGGACAGCTTCAGCATCAGCGCGAACACCGGCACCAGCACGAACAGAGCCGAAGGCAACGATCCCATGAAGGCCTGGAAATAGCGATCCGGCCGGTTCTCCATGCTCTGTATGTTGTCGATGGCATGGCCCGCCTTGCGGGTCAGCCAGGCGTTGGCGAAAGCCGGTAGCCAGCCGATCTTCACGGGATTCAATTCGGGATTCCACGCCTCATTCTTGCTGGAGAACAGTTCGCCCTTGGATGGGGCGGCTTCCGTTACGCCATTTTTCTGCGGAGCGGAAGCGGCGGCCGCATTCTTGCCGGACGTCAATTCCACGATGCGGTTCGCCGCCTCGCCTTGGATCTTCACTTGCTCGGTGATGATCATGGCGTTCACGCCCGGAATTACGTTGCCGCCTTCTTTGCGATCCTCTTCAAGCTCAGCCAGCATCCGGTCGCGGTGGCGCTCGACTTCGGCCACGGTCTTGCTTTGAAGGATGGGAGTGACATCGACCCCGGCCGGTTCGTCATCGAAATGGATCGTCGCCCTGCCCACGAAGAACGCCAGCAGACTCATGATCACGAAAATGCGCAAGGGCGGCAGATAACGCTGACGGTGGCCGGCCAGGTATTCCAGGGCGGTGTGGCCCGGTCTCAACAGATCGCGCAAGGTGCGGAACACGCGTCCGTCCAGGTGCCAGAACGACTCGAACACTTCTTCCAGCGCATGCCCCGCGTGGCGAACCGGATTGTGGATGGATTGCCCGCATTGATGGCAGAACTCGCCGTGCAGCGGTGCGTGGCAGTTCTCGCAGCGGGCCGGCGCATCGTGTCCGGTTGCGTTTTCGGACACGGTCATGTGCGGCCGGTTCTCGAGTGGTGAGGGCGGGCGCTACGATAGCGGCCAGCGGCACCCGGGCGCCAGCACTGCGTCTACTTCTTGATTGCCTGGCGCTTCGACCGCCGGTTCGTCCACGGTCACGGCCGATGCTTTCAATGCCGGGCTAGGGAGCCGGTTTGCGTTTCGCGGGCTTTTGCTCGGGCTCTCGGGGCTTAGGCATGGCATTGTCGGCGTTCTCCGGCAGCTGCCTTCCGTCCTTGTTCTGGTGCTGTCCGGGTTGTCCGCGTGGATCGTGCTGTTCCCGGTAACCGCTTTCCGGAGCAGGTTTGTTTGCTTGCTGTCGGCCATGGCGACGGTTCCTGTATTGCGATGCTATCGCCACCCTTCCACGCCGCACGTTCAGAACGGGTGATGCGTTCAACAGCTCGGCGGAGGGAAACAAGAATGCGGCGCGAAGATAGCCGCTCGCCGGCCTGCCACTGCGTCACAAAGTGACGTATCGCCACCTGCGGCCCGCATTTGCTGGCATTTGCCGGCTATATTCAAAGACTTACGAATGGCACTCAAGTTGCGTGTACTGGCCCTGTAGATTTAGAAACCAACCGACAACGCTGCGCGCAACTCCTTTCGCTGGACCTTCCCATGAATGCCGTACAGATCCGCCGACTTACCCAGGAGATGGCCGATACCTATCAACGCGCGTTGACCGGTGGCCCGTTCTACGCAGCATCGTGGCTGCTGGTCGGCATTTACGGGGACGCCTTTACCCGCGCACCGATGATCAGCTGGGGCTTGCTTGTGGCCTTCATCGGCCTGACGGTCTGGCGCTTCCTGCATCGTCCGCTCCCTGATGGAGCCCAGGCCACCGCGCTTTCGCGCTGGCTGCGCCTGCACTGGGGGATCGTGCTCTTCACCACAGCGCTGTGGGGAGGCTTGTTCTGCTGGGCCACGCTCGATTCCGGGTTCGGGCCGGCGCGCATCACCGCACTGTTGTTCACCCTGGGCCTGGCCACGGCGATTGCACATGCCTTCAGCATGCGCCGCGGTTTCGCCTTCGCCGGCATCGCGCTGTTGTGCGCGCCCGGCCTGTTCCTGCTCTGGGCCAACCCTGTCGATCGGCCGAACGGCTTGATGGTGACGATCTACCTGGTCTACGTGGTGATTTCGCTGTTGCGCAGCTATGCCGAATATCAGCAGCGGCTGGACCTGGATCAGGAATTGCGCAGCCAGCGCGATCTGTTTTCCCGGCAAAGCAGGATCGATCCGCTGACCGAACTGGCCAACCGCCGGCAATTCGCCGATGTGCTGGAAGCGGCGACCGAGCGGACCAGGCGCAGCGAACCGCTGACTTTGCTGCTGCTGGACATCGATCACTTCAAGCAGATCAACGACACCTATGGCCACGCCATCGGCGATGCCTGCCTCATGGCCATCGCCGCGCGGCTGAAAAGCAGTTTCAGCGAACCGGGCGACCTGGCGGCGCGGGTCGGTGGCGAGGAGTTCGGCGTGGTCCTGGAGGGACAGGACCTGGCGACGGCGATGCAGCGCGCGGAACGCTTCCGCGCGAGTCTGGTCGAGGATCCCATCGCACCGGACGGCATCGTGCTGGTCATGACCGCCAGCATCGGCATCGCAGAGTTCGACAGCAATCTGCATCAGGACGACGACGCGCTGTATCACGCCGCCGACAGCGCGGTGTACCGGGCCAAAGCCGCAGGCCGCAATCGCGTGTGCTGCGAGGAACCGGGACTGGCATTGGCGAACGAGAGTCCCTGACTCCGCCGGGGAAATCGCCTGTTTTTCTATGGCTGCCCCTATGGCTGCGTTGAGCGCAGCGAAATCGGTGAAGCGGTCCGCTTCAGTCCCCGATCTCCAGGTCGGGGAAACGTTCCGCGACCTGTGGAAATACCGCCAGCACCGCGCGCAACTGCAGCTCCATTCTTGCTATCCGCGCCTCCAGTTCATGGATGCGATCCTTCGGCGTCGTCGCAAGCGGAATCGTTTCGCCGACCGGGGCCTGCTCGACCGGCTTGTTCCGCCTGCGGCGGATCTCCAGATGCTGGCGAACCAATCGCTGCAGCGCGGGCAGCCGCGGGTCGCCTTCCAGACAGGTGCTCACATAGTCCCAGACATCCAGGCGCGCCCATCTGGCGAACCGTTGGTACACGGCGTGGAAATTGCCGTAGGACTTGGGCAGCTGGGGCCAGGTGGAGTCGGTAGCGGCGATCCAAAGGACCGCTTCAATGAATCTGCGCGTGCTCAGCCCGCCTACGGACTTGATGGCCAACTGACCGGGCAGACGAGAAGCCAGGAAATGCCATTTGCGGATCGCCAACTGGCCTTCCGGGGGATCGTCCTGTCTGGAGGGCGAGATCGTGGTCGAACCGACCGCATTCGCAGTGTCCCTTAACCGATGAGCCATCAACTTCCCTTTTGCGAACGTTATTTGGGTAACAACGAGCGGCCGTGGTCAAAGCGGACATATTCCGCCGATAACAATGGCGCCGTGTACGAGTCCGGCAAGGTGGCTCGCATTACGACACGGGACATTCTACGACTCTGGAGAACATGGCGGTAAGGGAAGGGTCGGATAGGCCATGCGCGCTATCCAGGCAAGTCTCGGGACAAAGAATTTTTGGGAGGCTGCCCTGTGTTTCGTCGATTTCGGGATGCCAGCCAGCAAGGACTTTGGCGCCTGTCGTGATGTACCGACAGAGGAAGCGAATACACGTGCCGGCCTTCATCGTCCGACTACATCCCCGCGCTTAGCCTCGCCCCGTGTTTCATAGCCGAGAGCGCGCGATGCCACGTGGAGACAAGTCTTCCTATTCGGATAAGCAGAAGCGACAGGCCGAACATATCGAGGAAAGCGAGCGGGAGCAGGGACGTTCGGAGGCGGCTGCGGAGCGGATCGCCTGGGCCTCCGTCAACAAGCAGGACGGCGGCGCCAAGGGCCGCAAGAGCGCCAAGAAGAGCAGCAAGAAGACCGCCAAGAAAGCGACCGCGAAAAAATCGACGGCTAAGAAGGCTACCGCCAAAAAATCGGCCAGCAAGAAATCGACGACCAAGAAATCAGCAGCGAAGAAGTCGACCAAGAAGGCCGCAGCCAAGAAATCGTCGGCCAAAAAGTCTTCCACAAAGAAGACAGCTAAGAAGACAGCCAGCAAGAGAAGCAGCAAATAACGGCGAAAAATGGGGCTTTCGCGCGCGCGCAAGAGGCGTCGATACCTCAGGAGGCAGGCGAACACGTCGCGTTTACGGCATCATGCGCCTTGGGGGACTTCATTCCGTTCCAAGGAGCGTACCGATGCGGGCATGGATCGTGTTCCCCGTTTTGCTGCTGTTGTCTGCCGCCGCCCATGCGGCAGATGTCTGTCCCCGCCTCGGCCAACAGATGACCGCAGCGGATACCGCCACCCGCATCGCCGCCTTCGCCTGCCACGAGCATGGACTTTGGTATCGGCCTTTCATCGATCGCAATGGCCGCATCGCCAGCAGCACCATCATGGAATCCGAAGCGCTGCTGCTGGATGACGGCGAGAGTCAGGCCTGGCGTCGGGTCGCACGTTACTGGCAGGAAAGCGGCGTACTGCGGCAGGTCGGCCAGCTACCGGGTGCGATCGATTGCGAGGGCGCCGCTAGCGGCAGCTATCCCTCGCCGGGGTGTCGCGCCTTCGTGATCGACAACCCATGGTCGGCCGCGTTCGTATCTTGGGTGGTGCGCAAGGCCGGCCTGCCAGGTTTCCGCGCCTCGGCCAGCCACGTCACCTATGTTCGCGATGCTTACCAGCAGCCGGAATCCAGCGCGTACCAGTTCCTCGATCCCGCCCATGCACGACCCTCGGCCGGAGACCTGCTGTGTTACGTGCGCCACAGCAATCGTCTCTACGGTTACACCGGCTTGGTGTCGGTAATCAGCGCCGGAAACGGCGGCCTGGACATGCATTGCGAAATCGTCGTCGCCGCCAATCCGGGCAACGACAGCACCGCTTATCTGATCGGCGGCAATGTGCAGCAGGGGGTGACGATGCGGTTGCTGCCGCTGAACCGCAATGGCGAGTTCTGGGGATTGCCGCAGCGCACCGGCGCCGAATCGCTATGCGCCCCCGACAACGAAGCCGCCTGCAATTTCAACCGTCAGGATTGGGCGGTATTGTTGAAGCTGAAATCCGCGGACGCGTTGGCCAAGCTGCCCGGCGCCTCCAGCCTTGCGCCGGTCTCTCCCGAGCCGTCGACAACGCGGGCGCCGACCTGTTGTGTGAACTGCGTGGTGGGATCGGGCGTGCCGAGATGCCCGCCGAAACAGGAACCTTGATCGGGCGAAGCTGCAGAAGGTTTATTGCAACGGCAGCCACACTTTGAGCTTGCCCATTTCAATGCGCCAACACCTGGATTACGGGGGCAGGATCGCAGCGGGAGAGCCATGTCGAGTAGCCTTGTCGCCATTCCACCCAGGACCCCGGCAATGCCCCGATTGAAACTTGACCCGATCCGGTCGCGGAACCTGACCAACGATTACGCCAAATGGCTGCTGCAGGAAAAGCGCGAGCGCACGGCGGCCAACGGCAAGCTTTTCGCCAAGCGCCATACTCCCGGCGGCCGCCGCTTCCATGGTTTCACCGAAGCCCAGATCTGTACGATCATCGGCGGCGATTACTACGACGAGTCGCGCTAGCGGATTCCTGCATGGATCACGACGCAGCACTGGTTAGTGCCTGCCGGCGCCCATCGTTGCTCGCAGGATCGATATCCGCTTTGTTCGACGCGATCATTTGCGGCAGAGCATTAAGGGAAAAAAGATCTCGGCGTCCGGATGATCTTACGAACGCTCGATGAGCGAGTCGCTTTGCGATGCCGGTCACACGATCGCATCGCAATCAGGGACAGTGCGAGCTTTGGACTTCAGCCATTGAAAGTGTCGTGCTACTTTCCAATCGAGCGGCTTGGAGGGGTCGCTCATACGCTCTGGCTATCGTGGCCATAGCTTTCTGGCACTGGGGAATTTGATGACCTGCATACAACGGAAGCGGGCTTCGCGGTCCGCCTCGCGCGGCTTAGAACGCGATCTGCAACTACCGCCGCTTTGGCAGGAATCGATAGTCAAAAACGCACGCGAAGAGGCCGAACGCGTCAACCAGCGCAGCCGCCGTAAGAAACTTTCCTTTTCCATCGCCGCCACCCTGGTCGCAGGCGTAGTCGCACGGCCCACGGTCGTGCACGCCGCAACCGAACACGAAGATCCCATTACCGGCGTAGCCGATCACGACCGGCCCGGCGGCACCGGCAATTACGATCCAGGCTACGACATCGTCCCGCAGGACGGCACGCTGCACTACCGTTTCGCCGACGGCGACAGCGTGGCGCTGGAAGGCGTCGACGGCGACGTGCGGGCAATGTCGATCACCAGCGGCAACCCGCCGGTGGTGCTCGACGTGGCCGCCGGCGGCTGGCTGGAGCTGTCGGCGATCCGCGGCGAGAGCAGCACCGTGGGCAGTGCGGTCGGCATCCTCAACGACGGCAATACGGTCACCGTCAACGGCAACACCAGGATCTCCACCAACGCCGACGACCTGGATTTCGGTATGGTCCGGGGTAGCAGTGCGCAAGGGGTGATCGGCCGCGGCCGCAGCACCACGGTCTTCAACGGCGCCACCGACATCCACGCCCGTACGCAGGGCTATGCGCGTGCGGTCTGGGCCGACCGAACCAGCACCATCATCTTCAACGGCCCGACCACGATCCTGGCCGAGAGCCGCGGCACGCTCGATGCGGTCTACAGCTTCGATGGCCGCATCACCTTCAACGGCGACACCACCATCTCGGCGCTGTCGATCTGGCCCAGCGACAACGCCCATGCGATCTACAACGACGGCGTCGGCAGCCGGATGACGGTGAACGGCGACCTGTCGTTGACCACGGTCGCGATGGGCTCGA
Source organism: Pseudoxanthomonas sp. P4_B2 (assembly GCF_056402315.1). Taxonomy (NCBI): domain Bacteria; kingdom Pseudomonadati; phylum Pseudomonadota; class Gammaproteobacteria; order Lysobacterales; family Lysobacteraceae; genus Pseudoxanthomonas; species Pseudoxanthomonas sp. P4_B2. The sequence goes on along the minus strand of NZ_JBFUHQ010000002.1, from coordinate 777,870 downwards.
CCGCGTTCGGCGTGCGCAACCAGGGGAACATGGAGGTCAACGGCGACACCACGGTCGATGTGAAGGGGCCTCGCTCCACGCACGGCATCGCCAACACGCATTGGCGGGCGCGGATGACCTGGAACGGCGATGTCGACGTCCGCGTACGCAGCGAAGGGCCGGAAAACGGCTACACGCCGTTCGGCAAGCCCTCCGGCCTCAGCAACGACCGCTCTCCCGGTGCGGTGATGACGTTCAACGGCGCCGTCAATGTCGACGTCGCCTCGGAGACGGAAACCTACGGCCTGGTCAGCAGCGGCCTCATCGACTTCACCTCGCCTACCGCGCCGGTGTCGTTCACGGTCGCCACCGCTTGCAACCCACCCGGCATCCCGAATTGTGATGATGTTGATGTGTACGGCATCCGCAACTTCGGCACCGTCAACGTCGCCGGTGGCCTGACCGTGTCGACCACCGCGGGCCGCACCGGCGCTGCGTATTCGATCTGGAGCATGCCGATCGACATCCAGGACGCCAGTGTCACCGTCAATCAGGCCGGCGGCCAGCGCGTGCAACTCGATGGCGACATCGCGACCGCGACCGAAAGCGTCAACCGCAGAACCGGCTCGGTCGATGTCAATTTCGACACGTCCGATTCCTGGCTGCGCGGCCTGGTCGGCGGCGTGCAGAACAATGCCGGCTACAGCGTCGGCCGCGCCGATCTTTCATTCGCCAATGGCGCGGCGTGGCAGCCGCAGGGCACCGGCACGCTGTCGAATGATATCGGCTCAGGCACGCTCACCCTCGGCAACGGCGGCGCGATCGACATGGCCGCGCACTGGGGCAGCTTCGAGCTCGGCGCGGTGCCTACGCACGGCTATCGCACGCTGGTCATCGACAGCAGCACCAGCAATGGCACGGTCGCGCTCGGTGACGGGGCCCGCTTCCACCTGCTCAGCGACATCACCGGCATCTCCGGCACGGCCACCGCAGACAAGATCGTGTTCGGTAGCGGCATCAGCAGCTTCTCGGCGACCGGCACGCAGGGCATCGCCATCGTCTACGATCCGGTGCTCGACAACACCTCATGGGTCAATGAAGCCGCTCTGCGCGATGGCACCACCATCCAGGCTACGGCGCCGATCGACATCGTCGACGCCACTGCCGCCGCTGGCGGCACGGCCGTGTTCGCCGCCGTGGCGGGCCTCGACCGGCAGTGGAGCGGCACCTTCGAGAACGCACTGGTGCGGTTCACATACACGCCGCAGGTGGCACTGAGCGACGACGGCAGCAGCATCGTGCTGACCGGGATCGAGATTCAGGGCTCTGGTGGCGGTGGCGGTGGCGGTGGCGGTGGCGGTGGCGGTGGCGGTGGCGGTGGCGGTGGCGGTGACGGTGACGGTGACGGCGGCGATGGCGATGGCGGCGGGGACATCGGCATCCTGCCCTCTGAGACCGTACAGACCGCTGCCGATGCGGCCGACAGCCTGGTCAACTTGTGGAAGATCAGTGAGCAGACTTCTCTGCAACGCGTACGCAGTCAAACGCGCGATAGTGCCGTGGATCAATCGGGCGTCTGGGTGAGGGCCGAGTCCGGCGAACTCACGGCAAAGACTGCGTACTCCCGCCGTTATCGCCAGGACTACAGTGGCGCGACTCTGGGCGCGGATCATGGCTTCGCGCTCGCCAACTCGTCCGCTGCGATCGGCTTCACTGCAGGCCGTATCCGCTCGACCGCGCAGTACGTGGCGGGCCGTGGGGAGTTGAGCGGAAACACGCTGGGGTTGTACGGCCGTTGGAGCGCCAACAGCGGTGTCTATGTCCTGCTCGGAGCGAGTGCTTCGTCGCTGCAGAACCGGTACTCCGCGCGCGATTCCCAAGGTCGCGAAATCGTCGGCAAGTACCGAACAGAAGCGAGTCAGTTCTATGCCGAGGGCGGATACCCGTTCCAGCTTTCGAAGTCCTATTACCTCGAACCTCAGCTTGGTCTGTCGGTGGGCGTGATCCGCGATAGCCAGCACACCACTCTCAATGGCGTGCGTATCGATCAGGACAGGTTCGATAGCTCGTTCGCACGAGTCGGCGTCGCCTTCGGAAGGAAGCTACAGGGGGCGCGGGAGGGCAATGTGTACGCGCGGGCATCCGCACTGCATTACTTCGGCGATAACCTGGACATCACGGCTTCGATGAATGGGGGCAGCATCGTTCCGGAGACGGCGAAGCGCAAAGGCACGGGGGGCGAACTCGTACTGGGCGCCGACGTGAGCTTCAGCCGCAAACGCACGGGGCTGTTCTTCGAAGCGTCCGCAGCCTCGGGCATGGAAACGAAGCAGTACTGGGCCGTGCAGGCGGGATTGCGGCATAGCTGGTAGGCGCTGGCCGACTCTCGGGGCGGTGCGGCGGTCAGTTTCCGCTGAGGCTGTAAATGTAAGCGTCCACCACGGTGCCGTCGCCGAGCCGTACCGGGGTTAACACGCGTGCATAGCCTTCGCCTTCGAACGCATCGAGTCTGGCCCAGCACTCGGCCAGCTGCTCCGAGCTGAAGAGAAAGCCTTCGACTTCGCTACCGTGCTCATCCAAAACGATTCCCGGATAGCCCACCTCCGCACCCCAGCCTTCCTGACGCAAGGTTCCAGTGACGGTCGCGGGTTGCCACTGTCCCGGAACGTCGGCCAGGACGTGCGCGTTGGGCCGGCCTGGGGCAAGCGTTCCGTACACGAAGAGTCGGTGGATCATCGGTTCGAATCCTACGAACTATGGGCGCGCGTCTTTATGCTGGAGGGCAGGACAACGAAATCGCTCGTCTTCTCCAGCAGATTCATGGCGGAGAGTAGCGTCGGCGGCGGCACCATGAGCTTGCGCTCGGCCAGGTTGAGCCATCCGCCCGTGCTGGTGACGCGGGCGCTGAGTTTTCCATCCGGCCTGAAGATTTCGTGCCTGAGCAGAAAGCGGCTGCCGTCCGGTGCGTGGCCGGCGAGCGCGTAGGTCACGGTGATCTGCTGCTGCAACCCGACTTCGCTGAAATATTCCACCTCGTCCTTCATGACCACCGGACCTATCCTGAGCCGCACGAACTCTTCCATGGGGAAGCCGTTCTCCATCAGAAACATCTGTCGTACGTCGGCGCTCTTGTCCAGATACGCCGTGTTCTTCATATGCGAGTTGAAGTCCATATCGGCCCATCCCGCGTAAAGCGTCTTTGTGTACATGTGATGCTCCGTAGCGTGAGCAGATAGCTAGCGCGTCTATCAGGGGGTCTGTTGGACGGCATGCTCATGGCTGGCATTCCACTCTTATTGAAACGATCTTGTCCTGCTTTGCATCCATTTGGAGCCAGCAATACAAATCGTGCCCGTAGTACTCATAGAATCGCCCAGTCTCGCGATCCGAAACTATCGGCCTTCCATATAGGGAACGCATTCTATCCAACCGATCACCAGGACACAGCTGCCTGGGTGTGCAACCGTCTGGCCTGTCGCTATAAAGGCCTGCGACCACGACATCGCTAAATGAAACTCCGACGTTCGGATAATCGTAGTGAAGGTTCAGGAAATCCGAAGCTTCTGTTTCATGCGCCGGCTCACCAAGCTTCTCTTTGACCAGAGCGATGGAGTCTCCAACGAAGACTCCCGCCAGTGAGACTTCCTTTGCTGGAATGTTTGCCTCCTCCGAGAAAGCATTCGAAGTAACCAGGATTAAGCAAAGCAGGGTTCTCATGCCGAGTAATTCCTGAATCAGTCTGACCCACGAAGTGGGTTCGGCTTTGGAGTTGCTGGATCTATTCCGCGGACTTTACCGTAGCCAGCTCGACATACGTCTTCTGACCAACAGACTCGGACAGATGGTTGAGGCCCATAATTGCGTTGGCCGAAGTGTGGGAAACCATGTGTTCCTGGTCCAAGTAGCGAATGCGAACGCCTAGCCTGTCCTTGCCGGCCATGATTCCGAACATAATCCGCACACCCGGCGGCCGCTGGCGAATGTCCGTAATCGCCACTTCCGCGATCTCCGTCTCGGAGATCGCCAACGAGTGCTTCTTCGCCTCTGCGATGTAGGCCTGCTCGATCAGCGGCGGAACCTTGTCGTTATGTTCGCAATCGCCACAGTCCCAGGTGATATTGAGCTTGGGCAGGACTAGCGCGGAATCTAGCGGTGCGGAATAGGTTTCCGCGACGGCAGCGTCCGGAGATTCTTGCGAGCTTGCTTCCTGCGAATTCGCTTGTGGCGTTACTTCTTGTGCATCCTGAGCTTGTACGGGCTGAATTGCAGCTACAGAAAACAACAAAGCAGTCAATATTTTGTCTTTCACAATCATCCCCTTATTTGCTGACATGAGAAATGCAACGCCTAAATGGGGCATGGCCCGTTGCCGCCGCCACGACTGCCGATCCCCCTCCAGGATTAGTCAATATGCACGATAAAAGAAGAAGGCGACCGAAGCGACGCTTTTTTTGCACCGATCTGGCGTCGGTGCCCCTCACTTCATCATTGCACTGGCCCAGTCAGGGCGGCTGGCGAGATAGCTCTCATGGTCGACGCTGATCAGGTGCTGCTGGTCCAGCGAGCCGACCGCGATCTCGACGACGTTCTCTCCCTCGTCTTCCAACAACAGCAGCTGCGTGCCGCAAACACCGCAGAAGTGGCGGTACGCGTGCGAGGAAGATCTCCAGCGCGATACCGGGCCATGGATAACGAGCGAAGAACGAATTGCGTCGACCCAGGCCATACCCCAGGAACCCGATGCGCGCCTGCAGGTTTCGCAATAGCAGACCGCGCACGCGGTTTCCGTCATCGCCTGGAACACGACCTGACCGCAGGCGCAGCGGCCGGAGAGTTGCGTTTGTTTCATCTTGGACACATTGCATGGGTAGGGCGACAGACTGCCACAGCTTCCGGCTGTGGTGAGCCGCGGAATTCAACCTCAGCTGTACGCTCTGCCTTTCCGCTCATAGGCCTTTCTTCACGCTGGGATGATACGAATACGGGTAAGAGAACGGAGTGGTCTGATTTCGATGGAGTACGAACATGAGCACCAAGAACCCTCTTCCCCCGGAACTGGATCCCTCCGAACCCGATGCGACCCTCGAGCCGACGCACGAGGTGGGAGAGCAACCAGGGAAGCGATCCGGCGAGGAGCGCAACGATCCGGAAGTGGAACCGGGCGCCCGCCAAGACTAAGCCCCGCAACAGTTTTCGCCAGTGGCGCTGGCCTGTCTGTTTCGTGCGCTCCCGTTCGTCGGTTGAAGGAGACCGGCAGAATCACCGGTCTTGCGGACGCGTCGCCAGACGCATCCGAATTCTCCAGCAACGCAGCGGAGCGGACATGGGCAAACTCATCGTGGAACAGATCCTCAGCGTCGACGGCTACGCCGCGGATGCGGACGGCGGCATCGGCTTCTTCTCTTCCGCGCGCCAGCTCAACGACGCCGACCCCGAGCAGCTGCGAATGCTGGCCAGCGTGGGCGCCATCGTGTTCGGCGCGACGACCTACCGCATGTTCGCCGACTACTGGCCCACCACCGAAGCGCAGGCCGAGCCGGTGGCGGCGCCTATCAATGCGCTGCCCAAGTTCGTCGTTTCTTCCACGCTGCAATCGGCGCCGTGGGGCGATGGACGCCCAGTCGAAATACTGAGAGGCGACGGCGTGGAAGCGATGCGTGCGCTGCGCGCGCGCATTCATGGCGATCTGATCGTGTGGGGCAGCCTGACCTTGGCCGATGCGCTGCTGCGCGCGGGCGAGGTGGACGTGTTGCGTCTGCGGCTGGTGCCGGTACTGATCGGCGATGGCCGCTCCTTCACTCCTACTGATCTGGGGGAACGTAAATTGAAACTGTTGAGCGCCCAGTCGTACGCAGGCGGACTGGTGGTGCTGGAGTACGGTCGGGCTGCGTAGGCTGGGGCCCGGCCAAGCGGTCGGGAATCGCGCATCTTGGGTCCATGCGGCGGGCTTGAGCCCGCCCTATGAGATCTCGCGACGCAATATGGCTTTTGCGGAGGCATGCTCGATCGGCACTGAGGTGTGTTCATGGAATATTTTCCAGACTCCCGCCACCTTTCTCAGCGCCGCGGTGATGCGGTTGTCGAGCGAGCGTAGCTTGACGCCCTCGGCGGACACCGCCGTGTAGGTCAGGAAGGCGTGGCCGATGGCCAGTTCGCCGACGCAGGTCGAACTGGCTCGGTCGATCTCGACGATGACCCGGTCGTCGCCGACCGAGGTGAACCACTCCACCGCCATGCTTCGCCACGCTTCGATACCGTGGAGCGACCAGGAGCCCCACAGATCGAACACGTGCACTTCGTCGTCGTACAGGGCCAGGAACGCTTCGACGTCCTTGGCGAGTACGGCGGCCTTGTACGATTCCAATATTTGCAGGAATGGATCCGGCATCTGATTCACGTCAGGTCTCCTGGCTGCTTGTGGGTTTTTGCTAGGTCGGTCCTGAGTACGACGTACCAGGGGCGCGGATTTCGACAGCGTCGCATCCACGCGGCGTTCTCAGCACCCTCGCTACCGGCTCGTCCACTGCATCTAAGCCGCGTCCGATTTGCGCGCCGCTTCGACCATCGCGCGGATCGCCCAGCGCTTCGCCTTTCGCGCCTCCGCGTCATCGAGCTGCAGAACATCCTTGCAAACCACCATGGCTTCGGTGCCGATGACCAGCGCCAGGGCGCGCGTCAATTGCTTCAATGCTGCCGGCTTGAACTGCTTGCGCACCGGCGCCAGCGCAGCTTCGATCAACGGCGTGCGACGATTCTGGCGGGCAGGAACGGCATCGTCGCTGCCGTCGCCGATACCGCGTTGCAGCGAATGCGCCAGCATCATCCGTAGCTGCGCCTCGTTGGCCAGCACCATCTCGTGCAAGGCGTCGTCCACCCATTCCACCCGGGCGACGGCATCCTCCTTCGGAGCATGCTCGAACAGCGCATCTGCATCGGGAGTGGCGACGTCCAGGGCGGCTTCCAGCAACAAGGCGTCCACTTTCGGAAAATAGCGGTAGGCAGTGGCGCGCGAGACCATCGCCTCTTCGGCGATTTCCTCCAGACTCGGTTTGCGGCCCTGCCTGACCAGACGGGTGGCGGCCTGCAACAGATCCTTGCGCGTGCGCCGGCGCTGGTTGGGCCGGCCCGCGGACGTATCGCTCATCGCTTCAGTTCTGCGGCAGTTGTTGGAGGATGGCGGACATATCCAGCCATACCTGCTCGCGTTTGATGTCGCCGGCATCGGCGAACTCGATGACATGCAGCAGGCGGAACTCGAGAGGGCGGTCGCGCCCTTCCAATCCGAACGGACGGCCCGGCGCGCGGCCGCGCCACATCGATTCGTCGACCAGGAAGTCCTCGCCGTACAAGCGACGCAGGCTTTGCACTTTGCCGTCGGACAAGTCGGCGAAAAGTTGTTGATAGAAGCCTCGGGCGGATTCGGGACCATGGGTCGGACCGGTCGGCGAGCCGACGATGTCGTGCTCGACGTCCGGCGCAAGCGTGGCCAGCACGCCCGCCACGTCGTCGCGGGCCTCGAAACCGAAGTGTTCGTCGAGCTTCTGGTCCATCCGGGTGCGGCTAAGGCTCATGGTCGGGGAATCCTGGGGATGGGTGAGGAGGACAGCTTAATGAGATATTTGTCTCATTACAACACTATCGTCGCATATTCGACGAATGGTTCTTTGGGTTCTCTGCCTCTCTGCCGCCTTCTCGCCATGGCCTTCGGGAGTAAGATGCCTCGGCGCTCCCACAGCCATCGTCACCCGCTTCACCCGCGTTTGGTTCCGCCCGCTCTATCCATTGCGCGCCATCACCCAAACTCCGAAGGAGCCCCGTCATGAACGCTTTGCCGCAACTCTGGCTGCCCATCCTGGTAGCAGCGGTCCTGGTCTACATCGCCAGCAGCCTGATCCACATGGTCTTCAAGTGGCATAACAGCGACTACAAGAAGCTGGCCAACGAAGACGAAGTGCAGGCTGTCCTGCGCAAAGGCGCACCCGCGCCCGGACAGTACGGCATTCCTCACTGCACGGACATGAAAGCCATGCGGGAAGAAGCCATGATGAAGAAATACGTGGACGGCCCGATCGGCATGCTTACTGTGATCAAGAGCGGCCCACCGAAGATGGGCGGCATGCTGATCCGCTGGTTCCTCTTCAACCTGGTGATCGCCATCGCCGCCGGCGCCATCGCGCTGCAGGTCTATGGCCTGCCCGGCAACGCCCACTACGCTGGGCATCTGGTCGGCCTGATCACCTTCCTCACCTATGCGGGCGGCAGCGTGCAGTCCGGCATCTGGATGGGAAAGCCGTGGGTCAGCGTGATCAAGGATCTGCTGGACGCCTTGATCTACGGCGTCGTCAGCGCGCTGGCGTTCTGGTGGTTGTGGCCGGCCTGACAAGCCATTCTCGAGAAAACGGAGAGGCGGCTGCGGCTGCCTTTTCTTTTCGGGTCTCGGGCCGTGACTTCTGGACCGCGACAGAACAGCCACCTAGGCTCGCAATGACGGTCCCCGATACGGCACGTGCGGGCTCCTATGTCAAGTCTCCGTATAGCGGAGGGCGGCAAGAACAGAATCATCATATTGAAGAATTTCTCCTGACACTGCTATGTCAGTAGCGCTCCGAACCCGACGCCTAACATCTGACACAGCCTCCCCGCGAAGCGGGTTCGGCTTGAATGAATTGCTATGGCTCATCCGACGAGCGCACATAAATCGACTCAACGCGATCCAGCACATCATACAAACGCAGCTTGCCGTGCTTGAGACCGATAACTTTAAACCGAAAGCGGCCGAACTGTCCGTGCTGCGGCGTAACGACTAATTGGCAGCCTTCCAGGCTCCAGGTCGCATCGGATATTTCAGGTCTTTGGCCAAGCCAAGAATTGAAGGTGCGAGAACCTGCTGCACTTTCAAGGGAGAACTCCTCGAAGAAACCGGAATCGCTGGTCCTGCTCCATGTCCCAGCAAGTCCTAGTTCCGTGGTGGGGCAGTCGGTGGACTGGGCGGATCCTGATGCCGCCAAAAGGACTAAGAATGCAGCAATCTTTCTCATGATCCCTACACCTGTACTAAGCCGAGCCGCGAAGCGGCTTCGGCTTAAACGATTTGCTGGGTAGGTCTTTCACGCCGAAGCGCTTAGCTGAAAGGCTCGCAGCCTTATTGCGTTCGACTTCTCGGTTCTTTGGTGGCGTGAACGTGGTGAGCGAATCAATGAGCGTTGTCGCAGCCAGAGTAACTTGCTTCACCGCCTCATTGAACGCTGTTTCATTGGCTTTCGATGGCGCATTGAATCCGCTCAATTTTCGAACGAATTGCAATGCGGAGGCTCGGATCTCATCTCCAGTTGCTGGAGGGTCGAAGTTGTACAACGTCTTAATATTTCTGCACACAAACACCTCCAATGCTCGATTATCGCCTACGCCTGAACTAGGCCGACCCGCGAAGCGAGTTCGGTTCGAACGAACTGTTAGGCCTTACCAATGGCAACCTGTGAACAATTAGAACGCTCGATGCTCAAGTTTCGAAGCGCCGAAGTGATGCTGCGTGAACTCGAGTGCTTGGCGGACATCAAATGCTTTGCAGGTAAACAGGACCGCCGCAAAAAACTTGCGCTCCGACCAGACATAAAGCGAAATCCCGGAATCGATCAGCGGAATGAAGGCATCAAAGCCAGCGTTCTCCAGCTTTCCCTCACCCGCGGGGGAGTGGATGATCGGTGTCCCGTAGGTGCGCAGACTCAAATGCGCCGCTACGCCGGTCAAGTATCCTTCAACCGATACGTGATCCACAGCAATAGTATAGAAACCCTCGATCAGCAAGCGCTGCCTAGTTATGTCTGGCGCTAGATTTCGCATGAAATCCTCCATAAAGCTTCCTGTTTGACTTGAGCGGACGGCAGAGTCCGCATGAAGGAAAAGTAGAGAATCATGTGCCGCGGCAATTTTGTACGGACAAGTTTTGGTGGCACAGCCTATAGATGCCGCGTCTCTGTGGGCTCCGTCCACCAGCTGTTGTCCCGCCCATTGGCGAACCGAACAGCTGCTTGCAGGAGTTCGTCAGGCGGCGCATCATCGAGTGTGCTCAGCTGGATAGAGACGTAGTCTCCACCGATTTGCTCGATATATCCGCGTCCGAAAGAGCGAACGCCGCAATGCTTGCAGAATAAGTGATGTCCGCTCTTTGTTCCAAACTGATAGTCGCTCAGATCGGACTCACCAGAAATCAGGCGAAAATCATTTGGTTTGACGATGACGCTCCAGTTCCGCGTCTTCGTACAAATTGAGCAGTTGCATTTTCCCGTTCCGGTGCTCAGATCGATATCCGCCTCGTAACGTACTGCGCCGCAGTGGCAACTGCCGTGATAGGTTTTCTTCATGTGTTTGCTCCGTATTAAGAAGGACAAATCTTGGAAGCCCCGACGCCTGAGTTAAGCCGAGTCGCGAAGCGGCTTTGGTTTGAATGAATTGCTGGCCGTTGCGTGAAGTGCGACACCGCTGGCCTGCTTGTCGAAAAAGAACCGGTGGTTGAGTAGCGCGAACGCACAGGCGACTCCAAGGTAAAACAGCGACCCCTTCGATCCGCCCGGAAGAAAGCTGCCGTCAACGGAGGGCAAGAGCGCTTGCAGAATTCCCGGATGCGTATTTGCCGCCCAGTGGAACGCCACCGCAGGCCATACGGAGCCGCCGGCACGCTGCACCAAGAAGACCATGAAGATCGACCACGTCTCTAGATAAGCCAGGAAATTCAGTGCCGAGGCAGCGGAGGTGAATACTGAGTTTCGGTACAACGCGATATGCCACGCCCACCAGATGCCACCGACGGCCAGCGCGGCCCAGAACGGAGCCAAGCGACCAAGAAATGCGTGCTGCAGATATCCGCGCCACCCGAACTCCTCCGCAAGCGGTCCTGTGATCAGAGCCGCGCCTAGCGACAACCCCAGTACGGCCGCCGGAGACAAGACGATGCTCGAAAGCGATACACCCGTGACCAGCAGATAGCTCAGGCCCAGCAACAGCGGGACCAAAGTCGCAACCAATACATAACGTAATGCACCGAGCGTTCTGAAAACGCGACGCGAAAACATCTTGAGACCTTTCTTGCCACCCTCCGCGAAGGAGGCGGCAAATCCCGCGACACTGGCGAACAGAGGGAAGAACCATAGACTCAGCCGCTCGTCTTGAACAAAGAGCCACCCTACCCAAGGAACGCCGAAAGCGACGAGCAAGAATGTGACGCCGCCGACTAAGTTCCCACGAGTCATAAGGTTTTCCGATAAGAGAGCAAGGGCCAACGCCTGAGCTAAGCCGACCCACGGCGCAGCTTCGGCTTGAATGAATTGTTAGGCGCCAGACGTGACCATCTGTACGTCTGGAACCCACAGCTGTAACCACCTGGAGATCTTCTCATCCTGACTCAAGGTTTGAGGGGAAGCTGGAGTGGAGCTCCCGAGTCCATTATGCCCATCCAAGCAGCCGATATTCACTGCGCCGTAAATGCGGGAGTTGTACTCATAGGTGACCGCAACAAGCACGCCGCAGTGCGCACAGATCAAAAAATCGGCGGCGTTTGACCCCTGTCGATACTTACGCACTGCGCCTTGGCTCGAAGACACAGACAAGCTCCCGGCGGGGTCCGAGATGTAAGCTGCACCGTGCTTCCGGCAGAACATGCAATCGCATGCGCGCGGTGTGATATTTGCTGGGTCTAAGCCAGTGGAAAAGTCGACGCGCAGTTCACCGCAATGGCAACTGCCATGAAGTGTTATCCAATCTGTCGCTATCGACATTGCCCCACCAGGGTCTAACGCCCGAATTAAGCCGACCTGTGAAGTGGATTCGGCTTGAATGAATTAGATCTCAGTTGGCTGTAGGCCACCGAAGCCAGCAAAGCGCCGATTAGCCACGCCGCTAGGGCGCTACCGCCATGGGTCAGTAGGCCTGTCGCCGCCAAGGCAAAAATTCCCGTTGTCGCAAATCCAATGAAAGCAGGAAGAGTTTTGGCGGTAAGCACCCGGATTGCGAGGAAATGAATGAGCAATGCCACAAGCATTGCGCCTAGGCCAAAGACCACCGTTGCCTGCCAGAGTGCGAGAGGAAAGCCCCGCGGCATGGCAAAGGCAGTGGTGAAGCCGAGCGTGTAGAGGGATACGGTATAAGTGAGTCCGCCTGATACAACTCCAGCCGCGATGCTTTTGAGGGACTGCCGCATGGTTTTCTCCTGAGGTCCGACGCCTGACACAGCCGACCCGCGAAGCGGCTTCGGCTTGAATGAATTGTTAGGCCGCAGCCGACGAACGGTTGAGACAAGGCCCTCAAAAAGTTGTCATGGCAATGCGGGCATGACAATCGAGAGGAATAAGCATATGAAAACTAACACAAAATTAGGATTTTCTGGCAGACAACTGAATCGACTCTGGGGAGTCGGTGCAAAACATGCGCTTTATCACTGGGAAGGGTCTTGGTACAACAATCTCCAATTGTTTCCAGGCGCGCTGTTTGACCCAAACGGCTACGTAGTATTTGAAACTGAGTGCGCCTACAGGAGCTCGCCCTACGTCCGGGTTACGCAAGAGACGAATGTAAGAAACGGGATTTCGTCACTGCCAGGTTATACGAGAATGGCTGTGTGAGGCCTAACGCCTGACACAGCCGAACCGCGAAGCGGTTTCGGCTTGAATGAACTGTTAGGGCTCACGCGGTGCGGCGGCTCATGAACCGCAAGACGAGCCAAGTGAGAAGTACTAGGACTGCGGGGCAGACCCAGCCGAAGCGGACAGCAAGGGGAATGGATTCATGGGCGACAGAAGCCCAGGCAAAGTTGAGTGCCCAGCCGGCCGCAACCGCAATACCTGCAGCAACTAGGCCGTTCAAACGGGTACGTGACCTTAGCAGCCAGAACAGAACGACTGGCAGTACCAAAGCCGTTAGCAAAAGAGCAGTAGCCATGAACTTCCCCGTGAGCCCTAACGCCTGAATTAAGCCGACCCGCGAAGCGGGTTCGGTTTGAATGAATTGTTAGATGGTAACCGGGCCATCTGCACGAGCGAGCTGTTGCATGCAGGACCGCAGACGAAAGTACATGGCGAAGCCCGTGGCGAGAACTCCAGACAGGCTGAGCAATAGGCCGAGACAGAAGTAACCGATATTGGTGTGCAAGATTTCGGAAAGTCCTGCGATACCCTTCAGGGTGCCGGTCCGACCGGTAATTATCTTTTCGGAGACATTTCTATACTTGCCGAAATCGTCGATGCGGTTGAGGACGATGCGAAGCTTGTCGTCATGAATCATAGTAGTTTGCGCAAGCTCTACTCCCATCCCTAAAGCCTGTCGCTGTTTAACGATGCCACCGAGCAGGCCAAAGCTTGCCACGGCAAAGAAGGAAAAGAAAACGATCAATAGGGTTGCGACGCTATTTCTCATGCCATCTAACGCCTGAATTAAGCCGACCCGCTACGAAACGGCCGAAGTTTGCCGAGACCGCGAAGCGGGCTCGGCTTGAATGAATTGTTAGGTGGCAAGTAACCTCCAGCCCACCCAAGTTGCAGAAAGCGCAAACAGAATAAGAGGTACCACGGCTTTGGCGATGAAGCCTGAAACAATCCCAGCGCGCTTTGCCCTGAAACCATCAATTACGCTCCAAATAAGAACTGCGCCAGCAGCTGCACATATCCAGAACATTTTCTGGCCAGGCGACGTATACGGGACAAGCGGAAAAAGAAGCGCCCCAATCCATGTGAAAGCGACAGCCTTGCCGCTAATCCAGGATTGGTAAACATCTCGATTAGCTCTCATTGCCGCCCAACTACGATTAGACCCCAAAATGGGGTGTAGCGCGGATTGTGGGAGCCGCCTGGGAGGCCCGTCAATCCAATGTCTTCATCCCAACCCCAAGAACACCCGCATCCGTACCAGTTCTGCTTCCAGCGCCCGATCGAATGCCGCCTCTTGCGGCGCATGGCCATCGACGTAGTGCAGCTGCGGTCGCAACACGCCTTCGGCCACCGACAGATTGCCCCAACCGATCACGCGATCGCGCCACAATAGCGGAAGCGCGTAGTAGCCCAGCTTGCGTTTGGGTGCGGGCGTATAGGCCTCGAAGCGGTAAGCCCACTCCCAGAACAGCTGGAAACGGCGGCGGTCCCATACCACCGGATCGAACGGCGTCAGTAGGCGCACTTGCTCGTCGAGCTTCCAGCGCCGGCTCTGCGCGCGCTCGTCCACAGGCCATAGCCAATCCACGCCTTCCACGCGCGCGCGCTGCAGACGTTGCCGCGCGCGCAACAGCGCCGGTTTACGCGCGGCGTTCCATTGCGGCACGCCACTGCCCAGATAGCTCACCAACTGGCCCAGACTGGCATCGGGCAGCGGTGCGTATTTCTCTACGATCAGATCGATCAACGCATCCAGGCGCGCGTCGATATCGGCCTTGTCCACCGGCGCGGCGTCTTCGCGCACGGCGTAGACGCGGGTACCGCCGTCGCGCCGCGCCACTCGCAACAGGCCGCGGTAGTGCATGCCGTCCAGCAGCTGGGTGCTGGCGTTGGAGGAGCCGCCGAACCAGTTGGTGGTCTTGCCATGAGCGAAGTGCGCGTCCACTTCGCGCGGATGCATCGCACCGCGTTCGGCGATGAACTCGCGCACCGCCCGCGCCTGCTTCCAGCGCGCCGGCGTCCAGGTCTGGCGCGCGATGCGCGGATGCATCAGCGCGTGGTGGGCGCGCGGCAGGAAACCGTAGTTGACGAAGAAATCCTCTTCCAGAGCCAGCCGCGGATAGCGCCGTTCCAGATCACCGGCACGGTAGCCAACCACGCGATGGCGCAAGGTCAGGTCCTGCGCCCGCGCCGGCGCACGGATCGGGTCGGCCTGGACGAAGCCGAGTTTTTCGATGGCCCGCATCAGCGTGGTCGGCTTGAACAGCGAACGGGCGATGGCGTAACGGCGCAGGTGGCTCAGGGTCAAAGGCATGGGGCAATGATGCCAGTCTCAGGGCCCTGATGGCTTCCGACTCACGGCGATCCCACTATTCCAGCGCCACTTTAAGATCGCGCCCAGAACTGGCCACGTTGCCAACATAGTCGCGCGCCGTGATGCGCAGCGTGTAGTCGCCAGCAGGTAGGCCGTCCGGTCGCCAGGCGCCGGCGACGAGCTCACCGTCGCGCACGGTGTTGCTGACCACGTATTTGAAATGCGTCGCCGCGCTGCCGTGCACGGTGATGCCGCTGCCTGGCGCATAGGCTACCTTCACCGCACCGCCGTCGGCGGGCATGCGATTGAATTCGATGTTCATGCGCGGCGTTTCGTAGCCCGGCGGCGGCGTGCCGTCGGCGCGCAGTAGCTGGTAGCCCACGGCGTGCAGGCCCAAGCGCCGTCTCGGCAGATTGCGATCCACTTGGTCCCAGGCGTCCACCACGATCTGCACGTCCATACCGCGCGGCACCAGCACGCGGCCATCGGCCCGCTTGGCCAGCGGTCGTTCGCTGGCGTCGAACAGTTCGATGCTTTCGATGCGCGGCGAATAGTGGTCGGCGTATCCGCTGAAGCCCAGCGCCACCGCGTTGCGCTCGAAACCGTTCGCGCCCACGCTGAGGTGCACATGCGCCATGCGGTTGAGGGTGCCCAGCACTTCGCCCGCCTTGAAGCGCGTGCCGCGCAGCACGCGTATGCGTTCGGGTTCGCCGGCTTCATCGCGCAGCAATTGGAAGCGCGGATCGGACGCCACCCCGCGCGCATCGCGTCCCACCCGCATGTGGAGGTAGCTGAGACCGTCGATCGCGATGCCTTCGCCCAGTTCTTCCAGTCCCCAGGCGCCGGACGGGCTGCTGACCTTGCCGTCGGCGATCGCCAGCACCTGCGCGCCCACGTCGCCGCGGATGTCCAACCCGCCGTGCAGATGGTCGCGGCTTTCGTTGTCGTAGTTGCCGCGCACTTCGCCCAGCGTGCCGACCACTTCGTGCCAACCGTCCTGCGGATGCAGCGGCCAGCGTCCACCGGTGATGGGCAGCGGATCGTTCGGCGCGGGACCCACCGCGCCCAGCGTCGGCGCAGTCATGCCGGTCGCCGCATCCACGGCCGCGATGCGGTGGAGGCGATGGCTGCCGGCATCGGCGACCAGCAGCGCGCCCTTGGCGTCGAGGACCAGACCGGTCGGACGCGAGAGCCGCTGCGCCTGGGTGGCACCGGTCAACACGTGCGGCTGTCCGTCATGTGACAGCTGGATCACCCGCCCCGATGACATTTCGCCCACGTAGAGCAGACCGTCGTGGGTCCGCGCCAGACTCATCGGTCGGTACAGCGCATCTTGTCCGGCGTAGTACGGCGTCACCACCGTGCCATCGGGCGCGACGCGGCGAATGGCGTTATTGCGGGTGTCGGCGACCCAAACGATGCCCTGCGCATCCACCACCAACGCGGTGGGTGTATCGAAGCGTGCGGCGGCGCCAACGCCATCCAGATTGCCCGGCCGGTCGCCGCCGGCCAGGGTGCTGACCTGTCCGTGCGGGTCGATCCTGCGGATGCGGTCGTTGTAGGTGTCGGCAACGTAGACATTGCCATGCGCATCCACCGCCACGCCGATGGGGCCGTTGAACTGCGCCTGCGTCCCGGCGCCATCGCGGAACCCGGCGACCCCGGTGCCCGCCACCGTGCTGACCATGCCCAGCGGCGTGACCTTGCGGATGGCGTGATTGCCGGTATCGGCCACATACAGATTGCCCGCGCGGTCCAACGCCAGGCCGGAAGGCGTGTTGAATCGCGCCGCGGTGCCGTCGCCATCGGCGAAACCTTCGGCGAAGCCGGCCAGCGTGGTGACCACACCGTCGCTGCCGATCCTGCGGATGCGGTTGTTGTCGCCGGCATCGGCCACGTACAGCGTGCCGTCTTCGGTGATCGCGACACCATAGGGATCGTCGAAACGCACCTGCGCGACCGGCCCGTTGCGCATCCCGCGCACGCCATCGCCGGCCACGAGCTGCAGCTGTGCGGTCCAGCCGAACGGCGTCGGTGCGGGGCCTTCTGGCAGACCGGAAGTTTTCGATGCGAAAAAGAACATCGCGGCCAGCGCGGCGACAATCAGAACGCCCGCGGCCCACAACCAGGTATTACGACTCATGCGGTCCCGCAGGTAGGAAGCGAGCAGGCACGATAGTCAATCGCAGGGAGTGTGGGAAGCGAGCGCTGACGGGACAGTGTGCCGATACTCGGCTGAACCGGTCGCGCGCGCGTGTTCCGTGTCGACTCCCGGATGCAGGAAGCGGTCCACACCACCCGCTTGCAATACACTGTCGATGAAGCATGCCGTTGGTGGCAGCCATTGTCGGGAGGGCGCGCAGCGTGGACAGCAATAACCGCAAGCTCGAAGAGTTGCGCGCGCGCATTCCCAGCTTCAGGTGCATCGTGGGCTGTCACGATTGCTGCGGGCCGGTGACCGCTTCCTCCGAAGAGATGGCTAGGCTTCCCGTCAAAACCGAAGCCGAGCATGAAGCCGCACTGGCGGAATTGAGTTGCCCGCACCTGGGCGAGCATGGTTGCGAGGTCTATAGCGAGCGCCCCCTCATCTGCCGGCTGTTCGGGACGACGCCCAGCCTGCTTTGCCCGAATGGCATGCGCCCGGTCTACATGATCGACCGGCGCACCGAAGAGGAGATCCACCAGTTCCTTGCGAGTACGAGGCAAGTGCTGGTTTGACGCAGCGCTTATGAACTCCGGCCCATCAGGCTCCGGCGTTCGCTTCGTTGGCCTTGAGCGGCCTTGCTTAGTCGCAGGTTCGTGCAAGATCGCGATCTTGCACGAACGTCGTAACAGCCGTTTTGTCAGTGGGTCGCCACCAGGTCGGCCTGGGTCTGTCCAGCGGTCTCGGACTCAGATTGCGTAATCGGTTCCTTTTTTTCCGTCTGTGCTTCCTGAGAAATCAAGGACGGCGGGGACCTCACCAACGAACATTGGTTGAAACAGTCCTCCAGCACGATCGTGCAAAGTTGAGGCGGATTTCCCGCTTGGTTGCAAGCGCGGAAATTGGCCCTGCATGTGTCTTCGCAAGTTGCCTGTGCTGTGCCAGCGCTGAAGAGCCCCAACGAGATCAAGGCCATGGACAACGGGGTTGCATAGGTTTTCATGATTCATTCCTTCGATTGATGCGTTTCCCCATGAAACGCTTCCGGATAATGAACGTGCTTTTTTGTGCCGCATGTCGTAGCGCACAAATTCCTTCCCGGACGGATTTAACGGCCAGAAAACCTCTGTCGCATGTGATGCGGATCATGCTTTGCCGTGCTTCCGCTTCTGAGCTGGACGACTTCGAGAAAAAGTGTGGCCGCCTCATCGGAGCGGCTGCGTTTGTCCATAAGCAGACACCCCCACCAGGATGACAGGGGCGACGATGGAGGCCTGCACTCACGCGCCATGGGCGCAGGCTATCCCAAGGAGATTCATTCATGGCTATCGTCAAGGTCCTCATCGTCACCGACGATGACGGCGGCTTCCAACGCAGTAATTCGACCGCACACAAGTTCCATCTCGGCGAGTTCGTCAAGGTACTCAACGACACCGATTGGCAAGGTTTCACTCTGCAGATCACGCGCGCGCATCGCAGCGCCAATCCTTCTCCCGGCACACCGCAGGCGACCCATCCGATCGGCGCTGACGTCTATGGCTTCCGCTTCAGCGCGGCCAGTCTGGCGGGCTTCGACATGTGTTTCTTCCTGTCGATCGCGTCCAAGGCAGAGGATCCGGTTGGCTCCGATGCGAGTCGCCAGGCGGAAGCCGCGGCCGTGGCCGCTTTCATGGAAGCGGGCGGTGGCTTCCTGGCCGTGGGCGATCACGAAGACCTGGGCGCCAGCATCAATCAGCATATTCCGCGCGTGCGCAGCATGCGTCGCTGGGCCTCGCCGGTCGCTGGACCGCACGGCGGACCCGTAGCGCCCAGCGGCACCGAGGCCGACCGCCACGACACCTTGCAGCGCGGTACCGACAGCGGCACGAACAACGGCATCGTCTATCCGTATCAGTTCAACGACCAGTCCGATGGCGAGCCGCAGCCGATCAGCACGCGTTCCTATACGGTGTACTCCAGCCGCTGGTTTCGCAAAACCCTGCCGCATCCGCTGCTATGTTCGCCGCTGGGCCGGGTGAATGTTCTTCCGGATCACATGCATGAAGGCTGGTGCGAAGTCCCCAGCGATCTGTCGCGCAACGAAGACCTGCCCGGGCGCAGCGGCAAGCCGGAATACCCGCTGGGCACCGATGGCGTGCAGGTGGAACCGGAAGTCATCGCCGACGCCAAGGTGCTGCCGCATGAGACCTACAACCAGGAATTCGGCGCGCCGTTCACCATCTCACCGATGAGCGGGAATTATTCCTTCGGCGTCATCGCGGCCTACGACGGGCATCGCGCCAACATCGGACGTGCGGTGGTGGACGCCACCTGGCACCACTTCGTCAACATCAACTTGATCGGTACCACTTCGTCATTCGCTGGGCTCAATCCCAGCAAGGCGAAGGGTTTCTACTCCGGTCCGGGCGACACGCCGGTGCCGGCCTACGAAAAGATCATGTGGTACTACCGCAATCTGGTGTACTGGTTGATTCCCAAACACCGCACGCGATTCCTGTGGTTGAACGAACTGGCGCAGGCGGTGCGATTGAACCCGCGTTGGGAGGAATTCAAGGGTTCGCGCTTCCATGGCGAGTATCTGCAGACGCTGGACCTGCGCCATATCCTGGGCTTCGCGCAACTGGCCGAGGGTTATTTCAACAGCGTGCGCGGCTTCTGCGTGCAGTTCCACCTGCTGCCCATCATTCTTTACCCGATCTGGAAATTCGATCCGCGCATCTGGGAAGACCTGATGCCGGAGCTGGATCCGTGGGATCCGGTATCCGAAGCCTTGTCGCGCAAGATCAAGCCGCTGGACAGTTGGCGACAGGGTTTGCTGCCCGATGCGCAGCTGCGCCGGCAGGTCTTGCTGGGCACGCTGGCCATCGCCGCGACCCAGCAGTTGGAGCGTTATGGAGAAGCCGACGAGAAGTCGTACTTCAACGTACAGAAGCAGTTGCTGGAACTGCTGCCGCGCCATCTGGAATTGGCCGCCGCCGAGCTTGAAGAAGGCATCAAGGCCACGCGGCAGCTCACCGGCAGTCTGAAAGCATTGGCGGCCGCCGCGCAGCAAGCCAAGCCGGAAGCGCTTGGTCGGCAGCAGTCGGGACGCAAGCAAGCGGCGGCCAAAGCGACTAGCGAGAAGCGAGGATAGATCTGGCGACAAACGGATCGAGTGGGCTGGATTGGTGAGGCCAATCCAGCCTGCGGCACTTGAGCATCGAAATCCGGGATGCGGTAAAAAGAAGCGGAACGGAAAACCTTTCCTCCCGGAGCCCCACCAATGATCCATTGCATCCGTACGGTGCCTCGCGCGCGTCTGCTCGCAGTCGCCTCGATTCTCATCGCGTTATCCGCTTGCGCTGCCGCGCCCACACGCACCGCGCTGGTGGTCGGGCAGCAGGCCATGATCGAAGGCGAAGTGGTTCGCGTCGACACCGACCCGTGGGCCTACGACGGAAACGCTGTGATCACGGTTTCCACCGATGCAGGCACAATCAACGTGCAACTGCCCGCACGCTGGAATCTGTGCAAAGCACCGTCCCCTGACAACGTGCAGGCGCTCAAGCCAGGCGATCGCGTGCAGGCCGTCGGCACGATAACCGCACCGGGCGAACTGGTGGTGTGCGAGCAATCGAAGCACCTGCTACGCAAGGTCGAATGAGCGCAGCAAGGCTACGAAGCCAGCACGATGCATAGGCCCTGCCCGCGGTGCACGATCTGGCACCGCGGGCGCCGCGTGCTCACCCGTCCGTGTTGTGTAGGTGTAGGACGGCGTGGCGAAAAGCCCAGGTATAGGTGTTGCCGAGCATGACCGGCAGCAGGTTGCGATAGGCGCGGATACGCTCTTCGTTGCTGGGCGCATCGGGCGTGCGGTAGCGCGCGGGATGCTGCAGCGAAAGGAAGGCCAGCGGTCCCAGTGCCGCCTCACGGATTGCGATGCCGTTGTTGTCGTTCATGGTGCGCATACCCCTTGGGAAAGCAAGCATGCCCGCGGGCTTGCCTGCGGCCGAGTTCCCCGACAACCTGCGCCGATCATGCGTTGAAAGACCCGCAGGCAGCCGGGGCGCTTATCCCCCTTCTTCGCCGGATGCGTGAGGCGTCCCCCCTGTTGGACCGCCTGCCAGCCACATCCGGCGCCTTCACTCCAAAAAACGTGTGCTCCTGCGGAAGGCGGCCATGCCGGCCGCTGCGGCAGGAAAGGGTTCACGCCGTAGCCAGCACCCGCTTCCGGCAATCTGGTGATGGCGACAGCATGCAGGCAAGCCTCGGCGCGCGGACGCCGCCCGCAGCACGGTGATGACAGCGTGTCCACGCAGGCTTGACGAGTCATCCGCATCCGCGCAATAAGAGTTCACTCGAATCGGGGGATGAGTCATGCATATCAAAGCAATGGCGATGTTGGTAGCGATGGCGTGCGCGCCTGCGGCTCATGCCTGCGTCAACAGCATTGGCACCGACCATGCGGGGCGGCGCTTCCATGCGGACTGGTACATCGGCGAGGACATGGCCGACCCCATGGCCAAGCAGTCCCAGCGCGACCATCTGCTGTCCTCCGCTTCATCGATCATCGACCAGGCCCGCACCCAACCCGATTTCGGGAATCTGACCAATCTCGGCGTGTTGCTCGTCTATCAAGGCCAGTACACCGAAGCGGCCCGGCTGTTTCTTTCCATCGAGCGGCTTTTCCCAAGCCGTCACGAAACGGCCGCCAATCTGGGCACCGCACTGGAGTTGATGGGCCAGGACCAAGCGGCGTTGCGCTGGATCAGGATCGGCATCGCGCGTAACCAGGACGAACACCTGCGCACGGAATGGCTTCATGCGCGCATTCTGGAGGCGAAGCTCGCACTGGCGAAGAACCCCGGGTTCTTGAAGGATTACTCGGTCGCAGGGGTTCGCTTCGCTACGACCGTAGTCCCCGCCTTACCCGCGGAACTGCCTGCGGGCAACGACGGCAAGCCGGTGAAGCCGTGGGCGCTCAACCAGGCGCTCAGCTATCAGTTGTTCGAACGCACGCAGTTCGTCGGCCCCAAGGACGCCGTGATTGCCAATCTTCTACAGGATTGGGCAACGCTGAATCTCGCCGGAGGCCCGATCGAGAACGCCGATGCCCTCTACAAGCTTGCCGTCACCTATGGCGCAAGCGAGGACGCTCTGATGAAGGAGCGCAGGGCTTTCATCCGACGCACCCTGGCCAAAGCACAAGCGAACGACCCGTACGAATTCCAGTGCGCCATCTGCGAACCGCTGTCTCAGCCGCAGGGTGGTTGAGCATTGAAAGATCTATCCGGGAAGTGGCTCGAGCCAGGCTTTCAGGGTGTGTCGAGGAATCCGCGTATGGCTGCGATGGTCTGCATGGGGGGAGCCGGCTGTCCGGCAGGTGGCTTGCCGCTCGACTATGCGCGCAGAACAATCAAACGAATCCGATCCACCGCCCCGCGACCAACGTCGCAATCCACAGTAGCGCCGATGCTCCCGCCAACACGCGTACGCGCATGGGCAATGCGCGCGTCGCCTCCGGCAGTCCGAGCGAGCGCCATTGCCGGTGCTGGACTGCGACGTTGAATAGCGCCAGCGAGAGCAGCAACAGCTTCCAGCGGAAGGCCGTGTTCTCTAGGTAGTCGCCGGGATTCACCGAGAACAGCCATGCGCCGGTGAGCAGGGCCAGCACCAGGCCCACGGCGGCGGTTCGTATCGCTACTGGCGCCAGTACGGACAACGCAGCCTGTGTCCTTCCCAGCACCAAACGCAAGTCCAGCGGCAGGATTGCACCCAGCAGCAGACTCAGGCCGAGAATATGCGCGGCATTGACGAACAGGTAGGCGGTACCCGATTGCTGAAGCCAGTGCGCGCCCGGCCAGTTGCCGATCCAGTCCACCACCGTCGGGCCGATAGCCGCGGCCGTGTTCACGGCATGTCGACCAACCGCTCGGGATACAGGTCGTAGTTGCGGCCGTCGATGGTGATGCGCACTGCCTTCATGTGCCGCTTGCCCGGTTCTTTGCTGCGGTTGCCCAACACCGTAACCTTGTCGCCAGCCCTGGCGCTCTTCGCGGTGAAGCCGGAGCGCTCGGTCTGCGAAGGATTTGCCAGATCGATCTGCCAGCGGCTGCCGTCGTTAGCCTCGACCTGCAGTTGCGGATGCGGCGGCGCCATCGACACCGACAGGATCTTTCCCTCCAGAGTGGCCTGCTTCTCCTCCGCCCAGGACCAGCCGTGATGCGCCAGCGCCGACACGGCAGCCATGGCCAGTAGCGCCCCCGTCGCCATGCCGCGTAGCCGGCGGTTCACTTTCGTCGCCTTGATCTTCATGGTCATGTTCGCCTCCTCGTTCGCGTCGTCCGCCGTTGACGCGGGCGATGCCCACGATATCGGCGGCCCGGCCACCTTAGCGCAAGACGAAAGTGCAGGAGGTGAAGCGTCTCGGCAGGCATCGCCGGCCTCCTGGGCGAGGCCGCAATCTGCAACATCGAGAAAGATTTGGTTAGTTTTGTCAAAAATAGTTGGTCATGCATGTGCGGTGTAGCGAAAGGCCTCCAACGAGGTTGTTATGTGAATTATTTACGTTGCCGTGAACCGACGCATCTACAGACAATAACGAGTTAACGGCTCCAGGGAAGGAGCCACCAGACGTTAGCGCTGGTGGCGCACGCGGTCTCTGGCGCGAAAATGTTTTTCATTCCGCTTGGGGAAGCGCATTGCATAGAAGAATTAGCCGGTGGCTGGTTTTGGCGGCCGCCGTGTTTTGGGCAACGGTTGCGTTCGAACTGTTTGCGCGGCAGGGGCTGTGAAATAGAAGAAACACAAGGACCAAAGGCTTAGTGGCACTAGCCCACTGTCCCACGCTCCTACTTTCCCCAGCGGCCCATCGAGCTTCGGCTACACTAGATTGCACCAGGGGCGAAGCTGTGACAGGGGAAGCATGGCAACAATATTGAAGTTTGCGGTTTATGCATTGATAGGCGCGTTGGTTGCGCTGGGACTGCGGTCGTCTCGTTTCGAGGCGTTACCTGCAGCCACGCCGGTATCGTTATCAAAAGAGCGCATGAGCGCCGAGCAGGCGGTCCAACCTGCTTTGAGGGTCAGTAGTTTCGGACCTGCCGCAATCAAGGCAGCTGGCGCATACAGCCTGGATATTTTCCGACAGTACGCGCCGCCGCCAGAGTGGATTTTGGAGGGCGGGGTCATCGGCCCTGAATTCGTTTCTGCAGAGATTGCCGACTTCACTGGGGATGGCCGTGACGACATCGCGACCATTATCGCCGGCGCCTCCGCCGAGAATCACTATCTTCTGTACCTGCTTCCACAACTCCCCTCTGGCGAGCTGGGTGGGGCCATCCCGTACCCACTCAGCGCCGCGGATAACGGGCCTTACTACAACATCCCTTTCGCTACGGCGGTTGGGGACTTCAATGAGGACGGCATCAAGGACTTGGTATTGACGCGCGGACGTGGCATTTCGCTGCTGGTCGCGGACGGCCAAGGAGGATTCCGGAACAGCTCATACACAGCCGATCGCGCCTTCGACGTGCCTTCGGTCGTGCTTGATGTCAATCGAGATGGGCATCTCGATGTGGTTTCGCACAGTGCTCTGGCCTATGGCGAAATCGGTGATCCGCGTAGTCGTCTCGTCATCCACTACGGGGACGGGTTTGGTGGCATTGCCGCCCATACAAGCCTCTATACGTTCGGCTCGGTCGAACATGACAGCGAGAAGGCCTACTCGCTTACCACTGGCGACCTCAATTCGGATGGTTTTCCGGATTTGGCGCTACGGGTAACCGAATACGACTATCAGGCGCAAATCCAGCGGCATCCTGTACTTATCTATCTCCACGACGGCCAGCAGGGTTACCGTCCCGTCACCAAGATCAACTCGGTGCTGACGACAGGCATGGAACTGCTGATGCTGAACAAACTGGTTGTGGCCGATTTCACCCATGATGGGCTCGATGACCTGGTGGCGACTGCCGAAAGCGTCCTGCGCACCGAGGTGCATGTGTATGCACAAAAGCCCGACGGAACGCTGGAGAGCACCGCCAGAGTCAAATCTTCCTATCACTCAGCGACCGCGCTCGATGTAGGCGACCTCGACAACGATGGTTACAACGACCTTCTGGTTGCACATTCCAACCAGGATCGCATTGGCTACCTACTGCAGGGCCTGGACGGCCTGCAGAACCAAGTATTCCGTTACACCGGGGGCGGGGGCCCCAGCATCGGCCCGACCAGCCAGGCCATCGGTGACTTGAACGGAGATGGCTGCGCCGATGCGGTCGTGGTGGCCCAGTGGCATGCCATGACCGTATTGCATGGCTCAGGCTGCAGCATTCGTCCAAGGTATACGGGCGGAAACTCACAACCAATGCTACGCAACGGACTGCCCGCAACCCTCGCCGCCCCGGTGTCGACAGCGAGCTATTTGCCGCCGCCTCCGCGGCGGCAAGCCGTCTACCGAGCACGCGAAGGGTTGCGACGGTCCGCCGCCGTCAGATAGCGATCGGCCCTTGCCAGAGAGATCAGGCACAAGCCTGCAACGCGAGTCCGGTGCGTGAAGTGCCATAGGCTGGCTTGGTTTCGTCAACCCGGCATCTAGCAGTCTCAGGGCAAAGGCGTTGGCTAGTGGAGTTAACGCAATCTATGGCGCAGTGGGTAGACCAGCTTCGCTATTGAAAGCCGCCGCGCTCGACCCGTCCTACGGAGCCTGGTGTTGGCCTACGCCAATCTGATGCCGGCGGCGGGGCTTGGGGCTCAAGGACCTGGTTCGACGGGGGGATCCTTGCTCCGGGTCCGGGACACCGCGGTGACGATGCCGATGCCCAGCAGCACGATCGCACCCACTCCGATCCATTGCGGGGCCAGGCCGGCCAGATGCGCGCCATAGGCCAAACCACCGATCAACACCACCATACCCAAGATATAGATCGCTAACGATGACATGTGCGTGCCTCCTGTCTGTAGACGCTGCGATTGTAGGTGGCGTCCGTACTGGCGGCGTGAGGATGGGCTGCATCACCCAGGAATGGCCGCCCGCGGACTGGGGCATAGCCGTGGAAGCCGCCGGCGGCTTCGGCGAGCGCGACGACCGGCGAGCCAGTCAGGAAATGTTGCATGCGCCGCCGACCCGCGATATCGCCGTAACCCCTTGTGTTGTGTGTACAGATTGACGAGCTTCCCAGGCCACACCCACAATCCGCACTACACCCCGTTTGGGGTCTGATCGTAGTTAGCCTTATGAGACGTTTTACGCTATTTGCGGCGACTCTCGCTTCCGCGCTGATAAACGGGTGCTCGATCAAAAGCGAAGTGGTTTCAGTGTGTGCCCTATCTGCCTCGCCAGGCTCGTTCGACGGGAAAGCGATCGATCTAAGTGCTATTTACATAACTGATCTTAGGCACTCCTCATCGCTCAAAGATTCCAGATGCAAAGCCACCTATATTGACCCTTACTTCCCCGATACGCTTATCGACCCCACTGTTGCGAGGTTTGATGATGCCGTGTGGGGCGACAGTCGAGATATGACGTTGCGAGTATTTGAAGTCAAGGCTACCGGGCGGTTCAACTGGGATCAGGCCACTCAGCGAGGCAAGTTCACGTTTGACAAAGTCATCGAGTTCCAAAGGACAACACTTGGGGAGTCCAGTTTAGGGGCTAACAATTCATTCAAGCCGAACCCGCTTCACGGGTCGGCTTAATTCAGGCGTTAGCCCCCCATGGACGGACTACTACTCCTTTACATAAAGCTGTATTTGTTGGCGTTACTGCCTTTTGTCCTCCTAGTTTTTGTGCTGCTATTCGTACCAATGACTAGGACTGCAAAAGCATTCTCAGTTTCAATCGCAGGAGTGGTCATTCTCACACCCGTCGTCGTTCCGGTTGGCTGGGGCGCAGTATTTGCGCCTGTAATCTGGGATCTCATGAGTGGCTTTCCTCGCACATCCATCCTGTTGATGCAGTTTCAAGTCTTGGAGTCGGCAACATTGCATGTCCTTAGTCTTTTATCTACGTTCGGCTTGTGCCTCTCAATTGGCTACTACCTGATCCCAAAGATTCCTTTAAATCGCATTGCGGGCGGGCCCTAACAATTCATTCAAACCGAACCCGCTTCGCGGGCAAGCTGTGTCAGGCGTACGCCTGCGGAGATACATATGCGCTGCTTCAACCATCAAGACAAAGATTCGGTCGGTTCCTGCAAGCACTGTGGCAAGGGCTTGTGCCCCGCCTGCCTCACGGATCTTGGCCATGGGCTTGCCTGCCGAGATACGCACGAGCAGGCTGTTGAGAGCATCAACACCCTAATTACTCGCAACAGCCAAGCGCAGCGCATGGCTCCAAAAATTTGGTATGTAGTTCCAACTTTCACAGCGTTCATGGGGTTGGTCTTCGCCGGCTATGGCTTGTTCTCACCCCGTGGCCCGAGCACCTTCACCGCGATCTTAGGCTTGGGGTTCATCGCTTACTCGGCAGTCCTCTTCCTGACCAACTATCGTGCGTTCAAGGCTAATAGCACGCAGGCCTAGCAATTCATCCAAGCCAACACCGCTTCGTGGGTCGTCCGCGTCAGGCATTAGCCATCATCACGGAGATCTCAATTGCTCGAACTTCTCTTTGAGTTCTTTGCCGAGTTCCTGCTGCAGATCGTCGTCGAGCTCCTAGCGGAGATTGGGCTGCGTTCCACTACCGAACCATTCCGCAAGCCGCCCAACCCATGGCTCGCTGCCATCGGCTACGCCATCTTTGGCGCGACGGCCGGTGGCCTAAGCCTATTCGTATTACCAGAGCCCTTGGTGCAGGAGGAGACTTGGCGCTTGGTTAATCTAGCCGTGACACCTGTACTGGCCGGCCTGGCCATGGCGGCAATGGGTTCATGGCGCGCTCGGCGTGGACAACAAACTCTCAGGATAGACCGTTTTTCTTACGGTTATCTGTTTGCGTTATGTATGGCCATCGTACGCTTCCACTTTGCGCATGACGGCTAACGAACCCCGACTCCTTTTTCTATACGGGCCTACGACGGCTGTCCGAGAGATTGGAGCTCAATCACCTTTTAGTCTCCATCAGCCGGATAACTTTACACCGCGGAAAGTAACCCCCCGGAGCGTAAAGGCTTTTCGCACGGCATCAGCCGGCGATGTAACCCACCAAGACGTCGGCCAACTCTTTCGGATGGCTCAGCGCAACGCAGTGGCAGCCGGGAATCTCGTCGGGGGTGATGCCCAGGCGCTCTGCCGCAAGCCGGCGCAAGAAGTCGGGCGGGAAAAGGTGGTCGTCCTTGCACAGCACGAACTTCGTCGGCACGTCCGGCCACGCATCGAGCGGCCACGGCGTACGCCAGGCGGTCATCGACTCCTCGCGTGCCCTGCTCAAAGCCTCCTCGGCCAGTGCGCGCGGAACGCCGTTGTAGTAACTGACGATCTGGTCGTCGCTGCCGGTCTTTCCGCCGTCGCGCTCCGCCTGCTCCCGCGCGGCTTCCGTGTAGCCGGTATTGGTCCACCAGTCCTCCGGGGTCTCCCCGGGAACCGGAATCATCGCGGCCAGCAGAACCAGCACATCGACCGGGAGCCGATCGGCCACCAGCGGTGCGGTGAAGCCGCCATACGATTGGCCCACGACCACCAGATTCCTCCGATCTCCGACAGCTTCGACCACGGCGTCCGCGTACTCACTCAGGCCCGCGGAGGAGTCGTCGCACGGCAGGTCGGGAGCGACCACGTCGTGACCGCGCGAACGCAACTCCGCCTCCAGCAAATGCCAGTACCAGCCGACGTCTCCGCCGCCATGGATCAACACGAAGGTCGCCATGTCCGCCACTCCCCGCGCTCGAGGTCGTTATTCGGGCGAAAGAGTATCAGGAACAATTTGTCGCGTCAGACGTGGCCCCTGACACGTTTTTTCTACCGTCAAGCTTCAGCCTAGTTATGTCCATTCCCTTTAATCCAGGCGTTAGTGGGCCGCCCGTTTCGCTGCTGCTGTTTCACTTGAATGCTTTGCGTATTCGAACAACTCGACGACATTCCCCGAGGGGTCTTGCAGCAGGATTTGCCGTCCTGCACCCGCCTCGGCCACTTCGCCACGGAAACTTGCCCCCGCGTTACGCAGTTCGTCGATCATCCCGTCGAGATCATCCGTTACCACCATGAATCTGCTCCACCCACCTGGCTGGGGATTCCCGCCTGCTTTCCCGGCGCTGCCCGCTCCGGGCGCGTTGAGGAAAAGATGCAAATCCTCAAGCGTCATTTCGGCGAACTTTCCTGGGTTGTGCTTCTCGACCTCAAAGCCCAGGCGGTCACGGTAAAAATCCACGGATTTATCGATATCGTTCGCAATGTATCTAACAGATGCCATGCTGCTACCTCCTCTAGATCATCACGCGAGCGCACTCGCAATCTGTGTTGGCGACCCTTGCACAATCCTGGTTAAAACCAGGCGCAGAATCTGTGAGGAAGGTTGAATCAGGCGTTGGACCCCATGACCAGGAAAGAGTGGACCCCTGCCCACCATTGACGCTGGAACGAAGCGCGATAGGCCTAACCCACCTGCGAAGTCCGATAAACGGACTTGCGCCCTTTTTTGCGAAGCCAATCTGCCTGTACAGTTGTTCGACCGCGTAGTCAGAAAGGTCACCGTCATGACAATGGATCATCTTCGTCGCAATTTCCTGCAGAAGCTGATGGCTTCGACCGTAGTCGTGCCGATGTTGTCGTCACATCGGGCACTCGCTCAAACGGATCGCGCCAGCACCGGCAGCCACCAGGGTAAGACGCTGCGCGTCGCGCTGATGGGATTGGGCAGCTATGCCGCCCGGGTGGCGGAAGCCATGCAATCCTGCAAGCGCGCCCAAGTGACCGGGCTCATCAGCGGAACGCCTTCCAAACTCCAGGAGTGGGGAACGAAATTCGGCGTACCGGAAAAGAACCGCTACAACTATGAGAATTTCGACCGCGTCAAAGACGATCCGGACATCGATGCGGTTTACGTCATCACCCCCAATGCACTGCATCGCGACCAGGTGATCCGCATCGCCAAGGCGGGAAAGCATGTCATCTGCGAAAAACCAATGGCGATCAACGCCAAGGAAGGGCGTGAGATGATCGACGCCTGCGCCGACGCCGGCGTGAAACTGCTGGTGGGCTATCGGTTGCATTTCGAGCCCAAGACGCTGGAAGTAATCCGCATGCGCAAGGCAGGCGATTTCGGAAACATCCTGTTCTTCCAGGGGCTGAGCGGCTTCGACATCGGCGATCCCGGACAGTGGCGGCTCAATAAGGCGCTGGCAGGCGGTGGGTCGTTGATGGATATCGGCATCTACGCCATCAACGGCGCCCGTTACATGGTGGGCGAAGATCCGGTATGGGTAACTGCGCAGCAAACCAAGACCGATCCGATCAAATTCAAGGATGGGGTGGATGAAACCATCCAGTTCCAGCTCGGCTTCCCCAGCGGAGCGGTGGCTTCCTGCCTGTCCACCTATCAGATGAACCATCTGGACCGCTTTTTCATGACCGGCGAACAGGGATTCGCCGAACTGCAGCCCGCCACCGGCTATGGCCCCATCGAAGGCCGTACCCACAAAGGCGAACTCACGCAGCCGCACGCCATGCACCAGACCATTCAGATGGACGAGATGGCCGGCATCCTGCTGGACGGCAACACACCCGTGGTCCCGGTCGACGGAGAAGAAGGACTGAAAGACCTGAAGATCATCGATGCCATCTATGCCGCCTGTAGAACCGGCGGCAGGCAGGAGCTGCGTCTAGGCTGAAGAAAGAATCCCGCCTTAGGAATTGGGGGAGGTCAGAATGAGCCGCCCCTCATTTCCCGTTACGGTATCGAGCGCCCAGACGAGGCAATGGCGGAACCCGCTGTGCAGGTTCCGTCCTATGCCTGCGACTGACGGCGTTCTCCTTACTGTGCCAACGCCTTGACCAGGTCGAACAGGTAATCGCGGCCGACGTAGACAGAACGCACTTCAAGACGTTCATTGAGGCCATGGGCGCCGTTGCCGTCGGGGTCGCCCCACATGCCTGGCGCGCCGTAAGTCGGGATTCCCACCGCCGACAGGTAGAGCCCGTCGGTCGCACCGGTCGAGAGCGACGGGATCACCGGCACGCCGGGGAAGTACTTCGCGCTCAGCGCCTCCATCGGGCCGATGATGGCCGGATCGAGCGGCGGTGACTTGGCCAGTGGCTTGTCCTTGCGCGCCAGCTCGATCGATATGTCGGGGTTGCCGATGATGCCGGCCAACTGGTCCTTGATCTCGGCCGGCGTATGGCCAGGAAAGATGCGGCAGTTGACGTTGGCTTGCACCCGTTGCGGCAACGCATTGACCGCGTGGCCGCCGTCGATCATGGTCGCCACGCAGGTCGTGCGCAGCATCGAATGGAAACCCTTGTCGGTATTGACCACCACCGCCGCGTCGGCGTCGCCCGGATCCTTCGCCAGCGCCGCCATCGCCTTTCCCATGGCGTCCTTGCGCGCAGCACCGGCACGCTCGAAGAAGACGCGGGTGGTGGCATTGAACTCGGCTGGGAACTCGTGCTCGCGGATCTTCAGCAGCGCGTCGGAGATGGCGTAGATCGCGTTGTTGCGCACCGGCTGGGAGCTGTGTCCTCCCGGATTGGTGGCGACCAGCCTATAGTCCTGATAGATCTTCTCGCCGACCTGGATCGACTGTGCCACGAGGTGGCCCTTGCCGTCGGTATCGCCGCCGCCGCCTTCGTTGAGCGCAAAGGCCGCATCGATCAGGTCGCGCTTGTGGTTGGCGAGGTACTGCGCGCCATTGAACGCGGTGTCGGTCTCCTCGCCGCAGGTCAGGGCCATCTTGACGGTACGCGCCGGCTTGTAGCCGTCCTGCCTGAAGCGGATTAGGGCATCGGCCCAGGTCGCTGCCATCATTTTGTCGTCGGCGATGCCGCGGGCGTAGTAGTAGCCGTTCTCCTCGACCAGCTTGAACGGATCACGCTCCCAGTCGGCGCGGTTGGCCGCCACCACGTCGATATGGGCCAGCAGCAGGATCGGCTTGAGCGTGGTCGACGTGCCGGGATAGATCGCCACGATCCCGCCTTCCTTCGGATGTTCGGGCACGGAGAACAGAGTGATCTGGTCGTCAGCGAAACCGGCCGCCTTCAATCGCGCCGCGATCTGCGCCGCGGCCTGGGTGCAGCTACCGTTGGTGACCGTGGTGTCGGTCTCGACCAGTTCCTTGTAGAGCTCGAAGAATTGCTTCTGGTCCGGACGCAGCTCCCCCATCTTGCCGGTCGGCACCTGTGCCGCCACTGGACACGCCACGAGCGCAGCAGCAACGAGCGCGATCAAAGCCTTCATGGACTTCTCCTTCGGTAGTGTTCGAACATGCGAGTCAGCGTCTATTTCGCCGACGCTATTGAGTGAGGATTCCGATACTACCGCAACACCACAGCGTCGTAGGTATCGCCTACAGTCCGGGCACGGTGGCGCTAGGCGATGCCAAGTCGCGCGCGCGACTCGACGCCGAGCGAGTGACGTAGCCTGGGTAGAGCGTAGCGAAACCCGGGGCCTTTGATCTGCGTACAGCTCGTGTAATCGGTCCATTTTCGACAGGCATCGCTGGAGCCGTGGCGTTCCGATGTTGGCGCCCCGGGTTTCGCTGCGCTCTACCCGGGCTACGTCGGGCCTTTCCGCGGATCCGCTATCCGGCATCGTCCCGCATGCGCTCCACGCGCGTGCGATACGCACTTACGTTATTGCCGGAGATGCTCGTCTCTCGCGTCCCGTTGTTCTCGCCTATTTTCTCGTCCGAGCCCGTCACCGGCTGTGCCTCGACTGCCGTTTCGCGTTCGAAGGCGTGCGATTTGTCGGTGTTGCGGTAATACCGGTACAAGGCCCAGTACAGCGCTGTTGCGCCGGCCGGGCCGATGGCCAGCAGCCAGAGTCCATTGTCGTCGCTCATGAGGTGCCCACCATGATCCAGAGTGCGATGCCTTCAAGGAACGTGCCTACCGTGAGCGCGGCCGTGAGCAGCTTCCACTGCTGTACCGGCACGCTGCCCATGGTCTCGCCGGTGCGGCCGTTCACCGCGATGTAATGCAGCATGCCGCCATTGGAACCCGGCTGATGGTAGGAATACAGCCAGACCGGCAGGTACATCGATACCCAGCGCGTGCCGTGGACACTGAGGCGTTCCTGTTCCCAGCGCACGCCGCGACCGTAGCGGCTCACCGAGGCTTCGACCTGGGCGCGACCGACCGACAGCAGTTGGTCCTCAAGGCGCGGACGCAGGCGTTCGACATCGGTGTTGCGCTTCTCCGAAGTGAAACCGGACAGGTAGGAAGCGTTCCACTTCACCGCGTTCTTGGTGTCGAAGGGCAGGATCGTGTTGATGATGTTGTTGGTGTTGGTTTTCGTATCCAGGTTGCCGCGTTCGGTGGAGGATTCCAGCGGCAGGTCGTCCACGGTGAAGTCCACCTGGCGTTCCACCTGGTACACATCGGCGTCGTAGTAGGTCTTCTTCTTGTCGCCAGTGCCGCGCGTGTATTCGCGCGTTTGTATCTCACCCTGGCCGGCGACCTCCACGCTGACGTTGCCGTCAACGATCATGTAGGGCAGGTAGACGCCGACCACGTTCTCGGGCGTGAACTGTTCCTTGAATGCCTTCAGCGCGAACAAACGCCGCTTGTCGACGAACTGGCGGATGCGCGCGACCGCGTCGTCCTTCTTGATGTGGAAGGGCAGCACCGCGTCGGGCACCGCGCCGTTCGCCACCTGTTCGTTGACGCCGAGCACGTGCCGGCACCAGTGGCAGCGCGCCGTCATCGCGTTGTCGGTATTGACCGTCACCTCGGCACCGCAGCCGGTGCACTTGAAGCTCATCAGGCTGGCGACGTCGGCTGCGATGTCGCGCGCACCGGACGCGATGACCGTGCCCTTGAGCTGTGCGATGCCCTCGCCGAAACCGAATTCCTCCTCGACCCGCGCGCCCTGCCATTCGTTGCGGCAATACAGGCAGACCAGCAGATCGCTGCCGGGCTTGTGCCGGATATCGGTCGCGCCGCATTTCGGGCAGCGGTTGAGGCCGTCCTTCAACTCGGCGGCGGACGTGTCGATGGCGACCGGGTCGGGCGCCAGCAATTCCTCGCGGATCGCTTCGGGCAGCGTGGCCGGGTCGATCGGCACGCTGCCTGGCAGTGGTGGCACGTCCTGCGGCGATCCCGGGCCTGTGACGGGCGGCAACGGGGGAGGACTATTGGCGTTCGACATAAGAGTTGTGCGGTTCGCGGTGCGCGATTTAGAGACCCAGCGCCTTGGCCTTGAGCGCGTCGTAATCGCCCTGGGTGATCAGGCCCAGGTCGAGCATCTCCTTGGCCTTCTTCAGTTTGGCGACCGGATCTTCGGCGGCCGGTGTGGCCGGCGCAACCGACTGCTGCAGGTTGCCGATGCCGCCGAGCATGCCTGAAGCCATACCCACGCCGACCAGTCCCGCGGCGCCACCGTTCTCGCCCGCCGACTGGATGCCTTGGGCGACGCTGGCCTGCAGGTTGGAATTGCCGCGCGAACCCGCCAATGCGTCGGCACGCTGCACGGTCTTGAGCAGCTCGCGCGTGTTGGCGTCGTATTCGATCGACACGATGGCGGTCTTGACGATGGCCAGGCCACGTTCGGATTTCCACTGGTAGCCGCTCTCCACCGCATCGGACAGGCTCTTGGCGAAACCGAGCGAATCCTGCTGGAGTTTGGTGATGCGGTTGCCCTTGGCCGGATCGTTGGAGTACAGGCTGAAGGCCGGCGCCAGCGAACCGACGACTTCGTTGAAGAGTTGAGCGGCGGCGGCATTGTCCAGGTCGGTGAAGTCGAAGACCTGGCCGGGCTGCAAGTAGCTAGCCGGTACGAAGTTCTTCACGAACAGGATCGGGTCGACGATCTTCAACGTGTAGGAGCCGCGCGTCACCGCGCCGACCTGCGTGCTCAGGAAGCCGTCGTCCCAGTAGATTTCGGATTGGGTACCGAAGCGGTTGTCGGGCAGTTCCTTCAGCGAGACGAAGAAGGCCGCCTGCTGCGAACCCGGCTGGCCGCCGAACTTGAAACGCTCCCAGCTCTGCTTGATCAGCGGCGTGACAACACCGTCGCCGGCGAAGATCGACTGCGAGTTGAGGTCGTCCGAGCGCCATTCGTAGCCACCCGGTTCCGCAGCGAAGCCGGTGATCTTGCCGTCCTGGAACAGCAGCAGCCCGTAGCCTTCGGGCACCACGATCTTGGAGCCGTTGGTGATGATGTTGGAGGAGCCATGCGTGTTGGAGCCACGTCCGGCATTGGTGCCGCGCGGCACCGCGGCGAACAGGGCTGCCGTCGACGGCAGGCCGTCCGGCACCGTGTAGAAGTCCTTCCACTGGTCGCCGAGCATGCCACCGACCGCACCCGTCACTGCTTGAACAAGACCCATGACATCTCTCCGTGATTCGTGGCCGGGCAACGTACCCGCCATAGCCAACGTACTATACCTTCCTGGATGGCGGGCCCAATGCATGCAAGAAGTCATGGATCAGCAACTATCGACGCACTCAGGTCTCCGGCGTCACTTGTTTTTTTACCGTTAACCTCGCCGAGCGGCGCTCGCGATTGTGACCGGCCGGTTAAATCCGCAACCCACGGCGCACGTTCGCCCGCGATCCAAGGAGCATTAGACGGCTTCCGTGCCGGTAAGCACCCACAATGTTGCATGCTCTGCCGTCCCGCGATATCGCAGTGATCCCTTGTGTTGTGTAGGCAAGTCCGATTGACGGGCCTTCCAGGCCATACACACAATCCACGCTACACCCCACTTTGGGGTCTAATCACAGTTAGGCGCATGAGAAAGATCCTCTTAGCCATAGGTCTGGTTTCAGGCTGTGCAAGCTACCCCGTTGATCCGGCGATGATCAGCGTGTCCGTACAACCAACATCGATCCCGTGCGGCCAGAACGATCGCAAGATTCCTGTAATCCTGCACATAGAGAACAGAAGCCGCGGGGCATTTGAGATCAGCGTCCGGGACAAAGTCGGCCCTCCGTTCCAAGTGAGCTGGCTCGACTTCGACGTGCTCAATGGGAGCGACGGTGACGGCGTCGACTACGATCATGGGCCGGGAGGCCATGGTGTAGTTCCCTCCAATACACTCAAGGTTGGGCCAGGTGATACCACAACAATCTCAGCTGCCGTCTATGAGATCAGCCAGAAAGACTACGCAACCATGTTTAGGATTCGTATTGAGGATTCGGACGGACACACGTACACCACAATGCCATTCTCCCCCTGCATTCAATCCTCGCTTACACAATGACGCGCATTGCGCCTAACAATTCATTCAAGCACGGTAGGCTGGGGTGGCTTCATCAACCCAGCATCTCGCGGTCGCAGGCTTAAAACGCTGGGTTGGAGCTAACCCAGCCTACGGGCCGCCACCCATAAACCGGAGACCTAATCAATGACGCTCCAATGCATCAATCCCGATGACCTGCCGATTCCAGAAATGTACAGCCAGGTCGTCATCGCCACGGGCAGCAAATTGGTATTCATCTCGGGCCAGCAGCCAGAAGACATACACGGCAAGCTCGTTGGTCAGGGTGACTTTGCGGCTCAGGCGCGCCTGGCGTTTGGCAATCTCGGCCGTGCGCTCGCCGCTGCAGGCGCCCGGCCCGAGCAAGTCTGCAAGATCACAATCTACGTCGTCGATTACAAACGCGACGAACACGTGCCGATCATCGAAGCGGCCCAGATAGCGCTGTTCGGAGATCACAAGCCAGCAAACGTAGTGGTCGGAATAGCGATGATGTCCCCCGGCTACCTGATCGAGATCGATGCGATCGCGGTCATTGACCACACGACCGAGACGCGGTAGGTAAATCGCTTACGGCGGTTGTAGAGCTCGCGGGAGGTGGTGAGCGCGGCGAACCGCATCAATCGCGAGTACCACCGCGCGAACGATGCGGTGCTCCTACGGCTTACCGCATCCTCCGGGACTGTCGCGTTTGCGAAGTCCGATTGACTGGCCTCCCGGACCACACTCACAATCCGCGCCACGTCCTGCTTTGGGATTAATCGTAGGGTTACGCATCGAGCTATGCCGCAACTCAGGTCCCGTGACTATCAGATTCGCTTTGCCGGCGCATTACTCGCCGGGTTCGCTACGGCGGCTGTCGGCTGGTGGGCCATGGAATCTGGCTTTCGGATAGCCGCGGCTTCTGCTGCGATTACCTTTGTTCTTATTTGGCTCTATGCGTTAATCGCTTGGGTGCTTTGGTGGCAAGCCCGCGGCAAATCCAGGCATGGCAGTCATGACGAAACATAAGTCGGATCTAATTCAACAACCCCAGCGGGTGCTCGATTCGGCTCCTTCGGGAACATAGAGATGGCACTTAGCAATCCATTCAAGTCGAATCCGATTCGCGGGTCGGCTTAGTTCAGGCGCTAGGCGGCCCAAGTATGACCATCACCACAACATGTAGGCTCGATCCGGATCAGGTTTCCTCAATGCGGTCCGTTCTTGATCTATTCGGCAGAGAGTTCGAGGACGTCCCCACCTACTCCGATCGCCAGCCTAGCGACGAGTACCTGGTAAACCTGTTGCGCAACCAACACTTCATTGCGCTGGCCGCCTTTGACAATGAAATTGTCGTGGGTGGCCTGGCGGCCTATCTCTTGCCCAAGTTTGAGCAGGCGCGCAGCGAGATCTACATCTATGATCTAGCGGTGGCGAGCGACCATCGGCGCCAAGGAATCGCAACTGCACTGATCAATCAGCTCAAACAAGAGGCAAATGAGTTGGGCGTTTATGCAATTTATGTACAAGCAGATTACGGTGACGATCCAGCAGTTGCTCTCTACACAAAGCTTGGCATTCGGGAAGACGTCATGCACTTCGACATCAACCCAAGTGCCGCCACCTGACAATTCATTCAAGTCGAACCCGCTTCGCCGGTCGGCTAAATAAGGCCTTAGATTGTACGGACAAACTATGACTACTCAGTTCACACCCTTAGGCCACAACACGGTGTCGCCCTATCTGCTCGTTCCTTCAGTTGTCGATACGTTGGCGTTTCTCTCAGCCACATTCGATGCAGTCGAGCTCCAGCGTGTCGCAAACGAGGACGGCTCGGTAAGGCACGCGGAGGCACGCATTGGCGACTCAGTGCTCATGATGGGCGAACGTGCCTCAGCCGCTCTTCCAGCGTCTATCCACGTTTATGTGCCCGACGTCGATGAGACCTATCGCCGGGCGTTGAGCGCTGGTGCCACAAGCCTTTCTGAGCCTCGAGATCTTCCCTACGGCGACCGCAGCGCGGGCATCCGTGATCCGCAGGGCAATCTTTGGTGGTTAGGCACGCACCTGGGTGCAACCTAAGAACTCATTCAAGCCGAATCCGCTTCGCGGCTCAACTAATCAGGCGATAGGCCTCATGTCTCTCAAGTTCTCGCAGCTCGAAGTAAATCTCCGCAGAGCCGGCGTCACTCTGCTGCTAATGGTTTTTGGCGGCATCTTACTTGGCGTCGCGCTCCCCTTTTTCGGCTTAGATCGGGCGCCGGCTCTACTGTTTATTTGGATTGCCAACTTGCCAGCCGTTTGGTTCTTGGCTCAGGCAGCTAAGTATCAGGGACGCAACCCTTGGATTACCGGTTTCATCTCGATAGCTCCTTTGCTGGCTGTTCTGAATTTTTGGCTGATGTGGGGCATTGCAAGCACATTCCAGTCCAAGCAGTCTTGAGTGCGGATCGAGAAGCAAAGATGCAACAACCAGAAACACGGCCGCTGATCAACTACGGAGACATCTTCTGGGTTGCGGCAGACGAATCGATTGGCTCCCTTTCAGGATCGCCACATCCGCAGGTCGTGGTCCAAGGCGACGTCTTTAACCATTCCAGGATTTCAACCGTTGTGGTCTGTTCGCTCAGCTCCAATCTTAAGCGGGTATCTGAGCCTGGGGTTGTCCTCCTGGACGCAGGAGAGGGCGGTTTGGAGCGGCAAAGTGTCGTGATTGCATCGCAGGTTTCAAGCCTCTGCAAGGATCGCTTGGGAGAGCGCATTGGGTCGCTCTCTCACCAGCGGGTGGATCAAATAATTGCGGCGTTGCGTTTTCTACAGACTTCGCACTTCCGTGGCCGGTAAGCAACGGTCGCTACGCACGCCGCCCTGCGCGGGCTCAACCCATCCTACGGGTCCTACCCTGCCTCACCAGATCCGCACCCGTTTTTCGGGCGGAAGATAGAGCTTGTCGCCGGGCATGACGCCAAACGCCGAATACCACTCGTCGAGATTCTGCACGACTCCGTTGACCCGATAAGGCGTGGGTGCGTGATAGCTGTAGTCGATGACATATCGAACGGCGCTTTCCGGCGCCTTGTATCTCCATGCCTGCGCCCAGGCAGCGAAGAAACGCTGGTCTCCTGTCAACCCATCCAGCGACACTCGGCCCGCACACGGATGATCGGCGACATACAGGCGGTAAGCGCTATAGGCCAACGACACGCCGGAGAGATCGGCGATGTTCTCGCCGATCGTGCGCTGGCCGTTGACGTGGACGTCCGGATACGGGGCGAACGCGTCGTACTGATCGACCAACCCGCGGGCGCGGCTGTGAAACCGCTCGAGCGCTTCGTCCGACCACCATTTCTGCATCCGTCCGCGGCTGTCGTAGACGATTCCCTGATCGTCGAAGCCGTGCCCCATTTCATGGCCGATAATGGCGCCTATGGCCCCGAAATTGACCGCAGGGTCGGCGTCCGCGTCGAAGTAAGGCGGCTGCAAGAATGCGCCCGGCAGTTCGATAGTATTGAGAAGTACGCTGTAGCTGGCATCGACCGTCTGCGGCGTTTGATACCAGGGCTCGTCCTTGAACGCGGGGTCCAACCGGTGCCGCTGGTACTCCCAGTCCGCCTCGCGAATGCGCCGCAGATTTCCCGCCGCATCGTCGTGTCGGATCTCGAGGGCGGAAAAGTCGCGCCAGATTTTCGGATAACCGACCTTGAACGAAAAATTCGCTAGCTTGGCCAATGCTTCGTTGCGCGTCTCTTCATCGATCCACGTTGCCTTTGCCAGCCGCTCGGCAAATGCCTTGCGTAGATAGGCGATCATTTCGTCCGCCGATGTCTTGGTTCGTTCACTGACGTAACGCTCGGCATACAGGCGCCCCACCTGTTGTCCTAGGGCGCTGCTAACCAAGCGCAATGCGACCTCTTCGCGCGCGGGCGGTGTTTTCGCTTGCGACAGAGTCTTGCCGTATAGGTCCCAACTCCCCTGCCGGAAATTCTCCGGCAATACGTCCATTTGATTTTGGACCCAGTGGAAGGCTAGGTAGGACTTCCAGTCATCGAGCGGCGTATCGGCAAACAACTTTGCTTGTTGCTGCACCGCGGTGTCGGTGCCAAGCACGATATCGGATTCCCCGGCCACCCCTCGGGCCGCGAGAAACGCGCGCCAGGGGAAACCGGGCGCATAGGTAGCCAGCTGCCGGACCGTCATCGGGTGATAGTTCGCCTTGCGGTCGCGCAGTTTTTCGAGCGACCAGAAGTTGCCGGCGATTCGCGTCTCAAGCGCCAGCACTCGCTGCGCACGGGCGGTGGCCTGGTCGACACCAGCCTTTTCAAGAACCGCCGCGACGTACGCTTGATAGGCCTCCCGCCCTGCCGGATACGTACCATCGGTCTTGGAATAGGAATCTGGCGACGACAGCCCCAGCATCGGCTGACTAAGATTCTGCTGATCCAGGTGGACGCGCGATCGTCGTTCGGCAGGAAAGACATTGATG
Source organism: Pseudoxanthomonas sp. P4_B2 (assembly GCF_056402315.1). Classification (NCBI taxonomy): domain Bacteria; kingdom Pseudomonadati; phylum Pseudomonadota; class Gammaproteobacteria; order Lysobacterales; family Lysobacteraceae; genus Pseudoxanthomonas; species Pseudoxanthomonas sp. P4_B2. The sequence goes on along the minus strand of NZ_JBFUHQ010000002.1, from coordinate 737,063 downwards.
GCGATGATCGAGCTGGAAGTCGGATTGGCCATCCAGCGTGCGATGTCTTCGCGCGTCGTGCTCTTCAGGATAGCTTTGACGTCGGCCTTGAGGCTGGAAAGGCCGCGGCGTTCGATTTCCGCCGTATCGAGAAAGCTGGCGTAGGCGTCGCCGACTTGTCGCTCGGTGGTTCCGCGTGGCGACCGGCTTGTCAGGCTGCGCTTGAGCAGACCTTTGACTTGTCCGTCGACGGTAGTCGCCAGAATGTTGGTCTGCCCGTAATCCCAGTAGCCGTCGGGTATGGGGGTCGAGGTATTCCAACCTTCATTGATGAAAGCGAAGAAGTCGTCGCCGGGCTTGACCGTCTTGCTCCGATCCCTCACATCGATGCCTTGAGGTCCGAACTCGCCGGCCAGTGCGGTCTGCTCGCCGTCACCGGCAGGGCACGATGTTTCGGGTTGGGCGTGAACGGCAAAAGATGCGCTCAGGGCCAAAGCGACTAGCACGGAATTCTTTAACGACATCGACAAACCCCTTCGCTGCATCGCTTTCGCTGATCCGTCAAATACGATGAGTTTCGTAGTTTGTCAACGGAGACCTTGGTGGGTGCGCCAATACGGCACACGCTCCTTTGCGTCGACGCATTTCCGCCTCCCGGTAAGAGACGGTGGGTGAGTGATGCTGACCATGGCCTATGGTCCTGCCTGCAGGCCTCGTAGGGCGGAACCGCCGCAGGCGATGACAAGCTTCGCTGTTCATCCGCTACGCGGGTTTCGTCCTACGCGCGCCGGGACCGACAGCTCTGCTCACTTCGTCGGAAGAAACGCATTCGCTTCCACCAGTTCGACGCCCGGCGCCACGCCGAGGCACTGGCGTAGCAGATGGACGTGGCCTTGGCCGTAGAACACCACGGCGCGGTCGCCGGGTTGCAGCGCCTGCAGCAGGCGCGCGCAGATGGCGAAATTGCGTTGCGCCCAGGCCGCGTTGAGCGCGACGCCGGGCTGCTCCTCGCCCTTCCCGTAGCGCAGGAACTCGGCATAGAAGCTCGCGCTCTCGTCGATGGCCTGCGAGGTATTCATTTCATGCAGTACGCCGCCAATGGAATGCGTTGCCTGTAGTGCGGTGATGCGCCCGGTGATGGCTTGCGCTTGCGTCATGAGTGCGCCGAGCGCATCGGTCTTGCCATTGGCCTGGGCCCACGCCTGCACGGCTTCGAAGGGGAAATCCCCCGACACATCCAGGCCGTGGACCTGCTTGAGCCCGCGTTGCTTGGCCAGTCGGAAGCCGAGCTGCACTACTTCATTGGTGGAAGGCGGCAGGCTGCCGTCCAGATACTGCGCGTATTCGGTGCTTGCGGTGTCGGCCGGCCATTCGACGCCGACCAGCGTCGGCTCGAACTTCGCCAGCGCATCGGCAACGGCCTGCAGTTCGGCCTGCCGCTGCGGCACGGTGACATCCACGGCCTCCACGTTGGCCTGGTCCTGGCCCGGGTTGCTGAAATGATAGGTACCCACGATCACTACGCGTGCGGGTTCGGCGGCTTGCAAGGCCGCGGGGGAGACGACGAGGAAAAACGCGAGCAGGGTACGGATCATGGCAGCAGCCTCAAGAGGTTCGATGGGTTCGGGTGTCGTGGCATTGGCAAACGAACCACTGGCTGCCTTGCCTGCCCAACGCGGTGAACGTGAGCAGGCGGCCTGGCTATTGATTGCGCCCCCCATTTAAGCCGGTCCGCGCCGCCAGGGCATGTGCCGTAGGATGGGTTGGATAAGGCGCGCACTTGCGATGTACTGCAGGTACCGCCTGGCCGCTGTGCCTGCCCGCTATTGGAATGAAACCGGAGGGAACACTGATATGCGTACGATATTGATCTGCCTCGCACTGTGCGCTGGCTTGTCGGTCGCCTGCGCGGCCCAGGCCCAGACTGCCACGGCCAAGCCGTGCAAGTCGACGGTCAACGGCGATCTGCAGGTGCATACCTTGAAAAGCGAGATCTTCGGCAATGAGCGGAAGGTCCGTGTGTTGTTGCCGGAAGGGTATGGCGATGCCGCCAACAAGGATCGCCGCTATCCAGTGCTATACCTGCTCGATGGACAGAATGTGTTCGACGCGTGCCTGAGCGAGGTCAGCCACCACGAGTGGGGCGCGGACGAAGCGGTGCGGCAGTTGGTTGCGGACAAGAAGATCCCGCCGCTGATCGTGGTGGGCGTGGATCACGCCGGCAAGGACCGTGCGCGCGAGTATCTGCCGTACAAGGATTTCGTCGGCAACCCCGATATGGACGAACCGGCCGGCAAGCAGTTTCCCGATTTCATGACCAAGGAGGTCATGCCGCTGGTCGACGGCCAGTACCGTACGTTGTCGGGCCCGCACAACACCGGCATTGGCGGTTCGTCCTACGGCGGCGTCGCCAGCCTGTACGCCTTGCTGGCCAAGCCGAACTCGTTTGGCTATGGCCTGATCGAAAGCCCGGTGCTGTGGGTGGGCATGGGCCAGTTGGTGCGCGATACGAATCCGCTGGCGGCCATGCCACGGAAGGTGTTCGTGGCGTTCGGCGGCAAGGAGGCGTCCGATCCGGCGATCAGCCAGAAGATGATCGGGTTCGTGCGTCAGGTCGAATCGAACTTCCACGCTGCCGGCTACGACGAAACGAATTTTCGGGTGGTCATTGAGCCGGACGCCGAGCACACCGAAGCCGCCTGGGAAAAGCGACTGCCCGGTGCGCTGACTTTCCTGTTTGGGGATTGGGAGCCGGTGCCGCCGCCGACGCATTGAGTCGATCCGCTATGCGGGTTCCGCCCTACGCGGGCTATCTAGGGTGACACAGCGTGATTGAAGCCTCATCGGCCACGTAAGGCACGAAGTGGAAATCACGGATGCCTGTGATCTGCCCGCCAGCGTGCGTCAACTCGACGAAGTAGGTGGGGCGCGGATCTGCAGGACTGCGATAGACGGCCAGCACTTCGCTGCCATCGAGCCATGCCGGCACGAAGTACCAGTAGTCGAACAACCGCTCGTAGTTGGTGAAATAGGCCTCTACCTCGCGCCGGCCCACCCGCTGCGAGCGCGCAACCAGATCCAGTCGTACCTCGTCGGCCAGCAGGGCGCGCACGCCCTCCCAGTCGCGCGCGTTGAAGAGTGCCGCGTAGCGCGCGACGATCGGGGACGCCGGCCGTGCCGGTGCTTCATCGACACTCGCCAACCGATCCCGCAGGCGGGTCCGCCCGCGGTGCAATGCGGCTTTGACCGCCGGCACGCTCAGCTCCAGCAAGGCCGCGATCTCCTCGAGCGAGTGGCCCAGGACATCCTTGAGGATCACGCAGCTCCGCTGCGCAGGCGCCAGCGCGACGAAACGGGAGACCGCGGCGTGCAACGCTTGCTCCTGTGCCAGCGCGTCTTCGGGACCTGGGGCCTCGTCCGCCACGACGTCCGATTCCACCAGCGGCTGGCCCATCCGGTATTCGTACCGGCGCAGGTGATCCAGCGCACGGTTGTGCGCAATGCGGAACAGCCACGGCCGCAGTGGCGGCAGCGTCTCGTACTCGGGCAGCGCATAGAAGGCTCGGGCCAGCGCTTCCTGCACGATGTCCTCGCCATCGGTGAGCGAGCCGACCATGCGCGCGCAATAACGGTGCAACTCCGGGCGCAGGTCGGCGACCCGCGCCAGGAATTGCTCGCGGCTGGCAAACAGGCCTTCCTGCAGTGGGTCTCGAGGCGTCATGCGCTCACAGCATCCAACGAAGTGATGCCGGTGTCACCCTTGAATCCGAACGCGGTCCCGGCGGCATAGGCGGGATCGGTCAGCAGCGTCGCCACGTATTCGCCGTACTGGCGTGGCGGCATCGGCTTACCGAACGCCGCGAAGAAGGCCTTCAGCGTGGTGCCCTTCCAGTGCGCATAGGGTACGGCGGCACTCCTGCCGAAGTCGGTCTCGCCGATAATCTGTAGCGGCAGCAGGGCCTGGAAGCGGATGCCAAGGTCGAGCCTGTCCGAAGCGATGTTGGCGTATTGGGCCATCAGCCAGAGCATCCGCTTGGCGCCCGCGTACCCGCCCGAAAGCGGCGACCCGGTCAAGGCGGCGCCGCTGGAGCCGACGAGGACGCGGCTGCCCCGATCCAGCGGCATCCGGATCGCTTCCTGCATCCAGTGCAGCCCGGCCTTGACGTCCACTTCCCAAGCCGCGCTGAAACTTTCCCAGGTCAATTCGTGCAGCGGCGCCATCTCCAGCTGCGTGCCCGCGTTCAGCACGAGCACCGTGGGCCGCACGTCGCGCAGCAGCCGCTTCGCGAGTGCGGGATCCGTAATGTCTCCGCTGATGACGGATACGCCAAGTCGTTCCTGCAGCGCGGCCAGGCGTGCGGCATCGCGGGCGAGGACGGTGACTTGCGCGTTGCGCTCCACCAGCGCCTCGACGATGCCCAGGCCCAGGCCGCGGCTGCCGCCGGTGACGATGACTCGTTGGTCGGCTAAATCCTGCATGTGTTCGCTCCTGAAATCGGGCCACGATTGGCTCCGATCCAAAGAACGATTGAGGGACTGCAAAGGATTCGGTCCCGGGCAAAAAAAGCGCGGCCACCAAGCCCGGTCGATCTCTGGACATCGTCGGGGGGGGTGTGGAAGTGACTCTGACGCTGTTTTCCCAGATTGGTTAGCGGTGCAACACGGCGAATACGGGTGGCGACTTGTGGGTGGTCGCGGTAGTAGGCGGCGTTGTCGGCGAGCGTGTGCCGGCTGCGAACCATGTGGTGCGCCTACAGCTCACCACAACAAAGGGGTCAGAGTACATATCCACTTGAAACAGCTATGTACTCTGACCCTTCTCGATCCGCTTCACTGGTGAAAGCCGCTGCGTTCAACCCGCCCTGCGGGCCTGAGTCAATCGTAGGTGAAAGCGCCTGGAGCCCGACGAGATAAATGGGGCAGTAGTGGCTCAGTGCTTGGTGACGGTTCTGCAATCAGCTTTCCATCAACCAATTCAATTCCTTCCGCCGTGTATTTGCCAAGCTCCCTCAGTCCCCAAAAAATGTAAGTGCTTGAATTTGCGGTGGATGCAAATGTCTCGTATTGAGGAAAAATCAGATGGTTATCCGCTCTGCTTCTTATAGTGGTGTTGTGCCCGTAGAAAGCCACAAGAAGACAACTAGGTTTCTTATCGACCCCACAGGCGGCGGGCGCATCAGTTTCCATCATCGATGTTGTTTGGTTATAGGCCTTGCGAACCATCTGCTCGTTCCAACCCAACTTGATATAGAAGAGTTCGAGCTTGGTTTCACCCAAGATCACGATCGCTCCCGTATGCACTCGGTTTTGTAGCGCAAGAACATTTATGGCCATGCCATGATCACAAATGGCAACCAGGTCAATTGTTTGCAGGTGTATCTCCGCAAGCCCATGCAGATTCTTGCGCAGGCGACAAAGGTCATCCAGGTTTCCATCTCTGTCATAACCCGCATCTACCGAGATTATTTGCGGAACTCGTCTTTTAATCAGCGGCAGTAGTCCGAGATTCTCCGACATACCACCATCGCTTAGTCGGAACTCGAGCCTTGGCGACTCCATAAGCAATACCTTATCGCCAAATTCCGCGCGACTTAGTTTCATCAAGGATTTTGTAATGACCCCACCTGGAATGCCTTCAATGCTTGCGTTTCTATCAACAACTGCACCCGAAAGCCTGACTGTTTTTGCGACTGACAGTTTTGGTATTTCCCCCGCAGAGTATCCGGCGCGCTCATTCCCCCAGCCACGAGTGCCAATCTCCATGGATCTGAAAATATCGTTCTTCTTGTCCTCCGCGACACCATTGGTTGTAACAGAAACGAGCCACTCCACGTCGGGGGTTCCATTGCCCATGCTGTTCCAGCCCGAGGATCTGGCATCCGCCTCACTGCCTTTATACCTGTAGCTCCATGGCCCATAAGATGCAATCTGACGCGGGTTCGCAACCATACCGTACGCTCTGTAGATTCCATTCTCGTAAACAATCTTTGGACTTTCCTTTCCTCCGAGTATTCCGGTCAGCAATGATTTTGCGATTTTCACCGATGGCTTTCGTTGTGCGCTTCCATCAATTTCCGAAGGAGAATCGTCAAAAATATCTGCGTTCTGGGCCAAATAGTATTGGTGACGATACGGGTCGGTCTCGGTCCAATGCTTGTTGTGAATACATTTTGGATCAGGTGACTTGTCCAAAAGCTTACGCAACGTATCGTTGTCTCCCCACCATAGGGGGGTGCAGTCGGCAAACAGGGCGGGCCCTGCAAGGCCGAGCGCGCGATGATTCATGTACCAATAAGCAGCGTACCCACCGCCGGATACGCTTGATATCACGTCTATCCTTGGTAGAACCCCGCTGTCTTCCAGTGCGGAAAGTACGCCGATCGTGAACATTCCTGATCGAGAGCCTCCGCCTGAGAGGGCCAAACCAATTTTGTAGTCGTCTTTTGCATAAGCTGGCGGCGCAATGCTCGGCAAGGACTGCGGCTCGCTTGCGAAGCCGAGGAAGCTACAGCTAAGAATCGACACGCCTATCAATGAAGTGAAGGTGTGCTTCGCTATCGTTGTCAGCTTCATTGGCCACTCCTCGTATCTGCCCGGTTCTTTTAAAACGGCTGGCACTTAAGTCTGCGGTCGCTCTGTATAAGCAACGTAGCTGAGCTTACGAAAGCGGTCCTCTCGCGGTCAGTTGATATGTATGTCCCCAGGTTCGCCAATGCTCTAGCCTATTGCTGAGACACATGTAGAACCTCTCGTCCACTGACTCTAGGTCCGAACCAAGAGGCCTTCAACGTAAATAGTTCACTCGCCTCGAAACGCGGGCGCTGCAAAAGAACGAAATGTTCCTGCCGTTACCGTCAGACGAAGCCATCGAGCTAGGCTCCTGTGCGACCAATCCCGCGACGCCCAGACCCACCGCTGATACCAAAGGCCGCGGACGGGGCGCCCATGTTGGCTACTACCCAGCTCGAGAAAACTCCCCGTGACGCCGGGTACGAGATCCCCAGAGGAAAGAGCGATATGAGCCCCACGCTCGTTCCCGATTCCCAGACCCCACATCGTGAAATGAAGAGTACTGAGCAATTGGCCGGTCAAGCGCTGCTTACGCGTAATGCACCAGTGAGGTCACCTTTGGAGAATAGTATGGCGACCCAATCCTCGTCTAAGAACCAGCTGCTGCGCCACTTATACGAGTCGCTTGGCGAACCTGATGCGCACCGAAGGTTTCTGCGCCTGCTGGCAGCTAGCTTTAAGTCCCAGCTAATAGCTACGCAGAGAGATTCGCGAGAGCACATGCATGTCCCGATTCTTCACTTCGATAGTGAAGGAAGACAGTTTGATGGTATTACCGAAGCAGCAGCAATAGCTCCCTTCGTCAACCCTTGGTTCGCAGCGAACGCCGCCACCAACCTGATCAAGTACGGGACAGGTCATGACGAGGGCTTGCTTTCTCCCTCGCAACTGCAGCTGACGGACTTCTACCAATACGTACTACGGCCATTCGATCTGTTCCATTCCCTCGGAATTCTAATTTCTTCGGAATCCGACGGATTCAATGTTCTGACTCTAAGCCGTTCCAGGTCAGCGGGTTACTACACCGCAAAAGAGTCGATGCTTGCACAATGGATTCTCCCACATGTCCGCAATGTACATGCAATCCAGATACAACTGAGCACCACGGCAGTATCAGAAGCGAGATGTGACTCGCGCGCTATTTGGTTATTGGATCGGGCAGGTAGCGTAGTTTTCTATAACGTCGCAGCGGAGCAACTGGCGCTCTCCCCTGGCGGTAGACTCTGTCTACGCGGCGGGAAACTGATAGCAGCTGCGGCAATGGATAGGACGAACTTATCCAATGCGATTACGGCGACCTCCCTGGCGCCTGCTTATCCATCAACATTGGTGATTCACGACCAATATGGATTTCCATGGGCGGTCGTCGAGGTGAGGCCGATCCCACCTCAGGCTTTTGAGTCGTGGCTGGTCGTCCGGCCCGCGACCACGATCGTCAGCGTACGTTTGTTGGCGACCCGACCTGCACATTTGGGCACCTTGCTCATCAAGCTATTTGACTTGACCCAGGCAGAAGCCAGGGTAGCCATTGCCTTGCTTTCAGCCGAAACGGTGGGCGGGGTGGCGAAACAGCTCAACAAAAGTGAAGAGACCATACGTAGTCAGCTGAAGGCTGTCTTTGCCAAGATCGGCGTCAACACGCAAGCCCGACTACTGCGGCTACTTGATCGCCTTAGCGACAACTGAAATTTCACCCAAATGGGTGATGCGCTGGATCTATCCAGAAGTAATTGTGAACTACGTCGCTGTGACGTGTGTTGCTGCACAGAACGCGTCGTGGGAAATATGGGAGTGAGTCTTGGATAGCTATTTGGTAGATGTATAGCTTTGTTAAAGATCTAGTCCAGTCATAACATTATGAGGTGATACATGAAACTGTTATTTCTTGTGCTGATACTTATTGCAGGTTCAGCACTGTCTCAAGAACGAGCAGCCACGGCTGGCGAGACAGCAGCCGGTATTAAGCACACGCCCACTGCTGAAGAGAACGTTCGAAAAGCGATAGAAAAGAAGGGGGCGCAGGACTCAGAAGCCCTGTTTAAGAAGGAGACGCCAAAGAAAAATGACGCTCCCAAACCACCTACAAAGCCTGCTGAGCGACGAGTTCCTTAATTTCGTTGGAGAATGTCAAAAAGCTAGAAGCCTGAACTGCAAGACGTCATATAGGGCAGCGGAGGACGGCCTGAGAAAAGAACGGGAAACTGCCTCCGCCCCCTTTCAGACTAGCTTCGCTGCTGAAAGCCGCAGCGCTCGACCTCTCCTACGGGAACTGCAACGCGGCGATGCGGGTGGCGATTTTTGGATGGTCGCGGTAGTAGGCGGCGTTGTCGGCTAGGGTGTGCCAGCGTTCGTGGTCTTGCAGTAGTTGGGTGATGTGCTGGGCGAGGGTCATGAGTTCGCTGGGGTCGGGTGGGCAGCCGTTCTCCAGGGTGTGTTGCATGAGGCGCAGGAGCAGGAAGGCGCGGTCCAGGCAGGTTTCGCTTTCTTCCTGGGCGTTGCCGGACACGGCATCCAGGCGATCCCGCGACAGGCGGGTGATGCCGGTGTCGGCCAGGGTGGCGTCTGCGCTACCTGAGAGAAGGTGGATAAGCCGCTCAAGCGGCGTGTGCGTTTCGGCGAACGCGAAGGTGTCGGTGTTTTGTGCTGGTGCTTCGGTTTCTTCTGGCGGGGTTTGGCAGTGCAGGGACTGGTTCATTGGCAACTTCCTGTAGTGAGAGCGGACTCGCCTGAATTTCCAGCAGGCGTCTCAATCATCGTCACCGGTATTGCGTGACGCAAACTGGCTTTGCAGCTTGTATCCCGCTTCCCAATCAATGTCCTTGCATAGCAACCACTTGCGCGTTTGAGCGAGAGTTAAAAGCAGTAGATCGATAGGCTGTAGTACGACTGCTCGCTGCGCATGACAATGCGTCATGACCGGGAAGTCATCCTCTCCACGCAAAGTTGGCGAAGCAAGGAAACGTGTCGCCCGATGCGTGAAGCGCCTGAGAACTGAGCGGGAACTGAGCCAGGAGCAACTGGCGGAACTGGCAGGGTTTCATCGCACTTACGTCTCTCAACTGGAGCGATGCGTCGCCAATATTTCCATCGATGGGTTGGATCGGCTGGCGGCTTCGCTCTCCGTGGATGTCACGGAGTTGCTTGCCAAGTCCGTGTGGTCGGCGAACGAAGCTGAAAGCGTGGCGTTCGGTTTACGTCTGCCCATTCCCTGACCGACAAGCTGGACGGTGCGGTTGTGCTATTCGAAGGTTCGATGGCCGCCGGCTGAGACTGCTGCGCATGGCTGTAAGGGCGAGAGTCGGGGGAGTGAAGGCCGTCAGCGGCTCTCAGGACACGAATCGCAGGGCTCTGGGCCTCGTTCGCAAAGCTCTGAGCCTCGCGAGCAAGGCTCGGCATGTCAGCCTCGGCACATTTAGCTCCGCACGCAAAGCAAAAAGGCTCGCGCACGAAGCGCTGAGGCTTGCGCGCCGAGATCCGAGGGTTGCGAAAGCGGTTCTGACGCCCGGTGGACGTAGCTGAAAAACGGAATCGCAAGGTAATTCGCCTTGCGCGCAAAGAAAATAGCTTTGCGCGTGCAGCTCCGAGTCTTGCATGCAAGGCTTTTTGGCTTGCGCGCAAAGCACAAGTGCACCCGCTTCGGAGCCTGAAGGGTTGCGCACTAGGCTCGAAGCCTTGCGAAGTAAGGAGACTTCGAGACACATGCATCAATCTAGGCACAAACGTAGGAGTCCTTCAACGTAAATCCTTCACACTTCTCATAACAAGAGAGCGATATGACCAATCCTACGATCCAACTTTGAAGTACGTGGCCGCTCGAGCGATAGCGTGACGTTGAATGAGCCGAGTCTCTCGCATTCGATCGAGAGCATAAGGGGATTCAAATGGCACACGTTATGCGCATCGCTGCACTTTCCATTGCGGCGACAATGATTGTTGGATGTGCGAATAAGCAGATTCTCCGCAACGAAGCGATCATGACGAAAAAGCTCGGAGAAGCCGTGTCCAGTCTTGATGAACTTTCGGACCAATCGGTATCCGACCGACGGGTTTTCAGCGTAATGCCTAAGCTGCCACCGGCACCAGTAGACAAGGCTTTTATCGAGCTTGCATGCATGGGTGAGCAAAGTGAGCATGTCGTGGAGCACGCATTAGGCGTTTACGCTTCCAGGCTCAAGGAGCTGGATGCACTTGCCGAAGGTCCGGCCGACGATAGCTTCAGAGCTCTGTTTGGCTCATTCAAGAAAGTTGCCGACGCCAGAAAAAAATTGCCCGAACCGGACGAGCAGGTCGCTGCCTTTAAGGAGCAGTCGGAAAAGGTTAAAAAGGAGAATGCGGCGTCTGCCAAACGCTGCCGCGCAATAGTGGGCCACGACCTAAGGCCGCCTATTGCGCGCGGGCCTGCGGCCACCGGCAGCCCACTAGACGCAATTCTTATCTATATCAATGTGTTCAAGTCGTTCGCGCAGCTTGCGGAACAAACCGCGCGCGCAGAAGCTGTTAAGGAATACACCGCGTTAGTGGTCAAACCCGATCTTGATTTGGCACATCGCTATTTGGCTGGCGTTCCCCACGACGATCCTTTCCTTAGTCCCGGGCAGGGCCCCGACCTGAATCCTGACCTCACAAGACTATGCGCGACACGCGAAGGCGCCGCCAACAACGAGGGCGAACTGAGTGAGACGGAAATTGTGGCTCTGTCTGAAGCTCATGGAAGATTGGGCCAGCTGGTTGCGCGTTCACGAACCACGGCCGTCCGAACGGCCTACCTGCATTACCTAAGTGCCAAATCGGTGGATGCGTCCTCCGCAAAACCGCAGGAACTTGCGGCAGCCGTCCGGTCTGCTGCGTACGCGGCAGACACTTTGAAGAGGGTAGACGAGCTTGTTGACCTCGACGTCGATTGCGAAATTCTGCCTAAGCTAAAAACGTCTCAGGATGAATTCGCCGAAGCGGTGGCATCGGGCGCAAAGAGTGATCTGGCGGCCGACAACTTCGTCGACGCGCTTACTAATGTGCAGTCTTTGCTCGAGGCGTTAGGCAAGCTGAAAGATTAAGTCCAATTGCTCGTATAGCGCCACCAACCTCTTTAGCTAGTAATGGAGACTTAGAATGTCATCGCCAATAGGATTTCCGCCCCAACCCGAATGGAAGGGCACGATTCGCGAGTTAGCCGACCAGGGCGTCTCGCGCGAGCCTCTAAACGTGCTCGATCAATCTGGAGCTAGAACACCAGAATCGATCCTGAGCCTCCTAGAGAGTTTTCCTTCTCTTTCCGAGAGAGGACTATTGAACGCTGCTCAAGTAAGTAACGCAGTCAAGACAGTGGAGCCGTCCGCTAGATACGTCACGTTGATGGAAGCTCGTGAAATTGTGATCGCTCGTCAGTTCAATCGAGTCCTGGGTGCCCTGCCCCCACCGAATTCAGAATGGGCCCTCAATCACGAGGTTGCTCTACTCGATTCAGGCTCGGTCCCTTCAGCAAGTGCGCCCCTACTCGAGGCGGAGGCTGCTACTCCAGGCCAAGTGATCGATTTGCGCAGTTGCATGCCGTGGCCCGTCAGAAATCAGGGGGATCGCGGAACTTGTGTCTCGTTTGCCATGACCGCACTGTGCGAACTGAAAGCTTGTGAGCTAGACAAAAAGGGCACCGACCTCTCCGAGCAGTTCCTTTACTGGGCGACGAAGACTCAGACTGGCGATAAACGCCCTGGGGAAGCTGGCACATTGTTAGAGTACTCACTGGAAGCCCTGCAGTCGCACGGCATTCCCGTTGAGATCGACTGGCCCTACAACCCAAATGTCATCCCGGGCAACGAAAGTCATGGAGCTGCGGGGGCGCCGTCAGCGGCAGTACTTCAGGCTGCACTTCCCAGACGTAGTGCAGGAAATTACAGTGACGTAAAAGTTGGTTCGGCCGCGCGGATTCTTGCCCTTCTGAAGCTCGGCAAAGCTGTCGCTATTTCTTTGCCAGTCGCCGAGGATCCTCTCAGCCATATTAATAACTGGGCGACGGCAGTCGGAGTCCGTTTTGGCATTGTGCTTGACCCACCTCCGACCTCTGTTCTGAAGGGTGGCCACGCTGTGGCGGTCACGGGATTTGTAGCTGACCCAATAGAGCCGAACGGTGGGTACTTCATTATTAGAAACAGCTGGTCTGGTAATGGATGGGGTCATATGCTTCCCAATGCCACTGGGCACGGACCTGAGCCTGGCTATGGGCAAGTATCGGCTACCTACGTCGAAGAGTATCTGTGGGAGTACGCATTCTTTTAGACGGCTTCAGCCGTTGGATCTCGCCCGGGAGTAGTATTGGTTCCATGAAGATCTTGGCAGACAAGCGCCTGACCTTGAGCCCCGACGACCTTGGAATTAAGGTCGTCGGGGACCGAGTCTCCGCACCTGTCAAAGTAGTTCATTTTCTAAATCGGATTGGCGTGCGGGATGCTGCTTTCATCGTCCCCATGATGAAAGACATGCCGTCCTTGTTTGTCGCAGAGCTAGGCATTCGAGCCGATCAGTTCGATAAAATCAGATCAACGCTCGAACAAGAATTGATACACGTCTCTGTCCAGACCACACCGTTCAAAACACCTCCGTTTGGCGCTATGCCAGTCACCCCAAAGAAGAAGTGACTGGAGTGGTACGCTCGCTTAATCTTGATGTGTGTACGAGACGCTAAATGAGTGCATAGGTTGAGCTAAGGTTGCGAACCAATTCCTGCGTCGACATTGGCGCTCACTTCGTTCATCCCAACCTATCTCGCTAATTGGACGCGGAGAAAGTGAGACTACCCGTATACGGCCTTCTTTATGCGCGGGACGCTTCTCCCCGAACGCTCTAGCTCTCTTACCATCTAGGACGCATGCCGCATGCCTATTCAATTGTCCGCGGAAGGATTTCTTCCGCCTGGCGAAGTAACCTTAGACATAGGCGCATTCTCTGCCTTATTCGGCAACGCCTCCAAAATCAGGGCAGAGGCAGTAGAAGTGTTGCCGGCGTTACTAAAAGGAGCGGAAGAACTTGGTGCCGTTGACGTATTTATTGCAGGCTCATTTGTAACTAGCAAGAAAGATCCAAATGATTTGGATCTCTTAGTAGTACATAAGACAAAGGAAACGATCCCTCAAGGCATTGAGTCATTCGATACGGCACGAACAAGAATAGATCTCCAATATGCTTCATATGATGAGCCGGAAATACTGGCGTCGTTCCTCGATTTTCTCACCACACGCAGGAATGGGCAAAAGGTTGGGATAGTTCGGATAGGTTTAGTGACGGAGGAGGGAAGGCCCGCACTTCCGGCAAGCAGCCCTCTGGTCGTTAAAGCAATTCAGCTTTCTTATGGCATGCATCATGTCACCGAGAACAAGCGCATCCTGATTACAGTGCATGGGATCCTCACAAACGCAAAATGGAATGCTGAGGTAACTCGACTCGCTAGTGATCAGGGCTGGGTAGTCGCGCCATACGACTATGGATTCACCGCGCCTTTCGTACTCCTAAGCAAGACTTTAAGACGTAAAGAGGTCGCACGCTTCCAACACTGGCTGGATAGGATCCACCAAGAACACCCGTATCCAATATCCATAATTGCCCATTCGTTCGGGACCTATATAGTTGGTAGATACCTCACCGGATGGGGTAGAGACCCGCCACCAATCCCGATCGAAGCCCTGATTCTCATTGGATCGATACTTGATCCGGAGATTGTCTGGAGTGAACGCAATCATGGCGTTCGCCGCATTTTGAATGAGGTGGCTCCAAATGATCCCTGGGTGAAATTAATGCCGCTCGTATCGTGGTCTCGGCGTGGGGATCCCCTTGGACGGGCGGGCACAAAAGGGTTTAAGCATAAAGTCCGAATTTTGACGCAAAAAAAAATCGACAACTATGACCACAACAATCCTCTCGATAGTGTGGTGATACGTGGTCGATGGCTTCCTTTCTTGAACTTCACAACTAGCGGCAGAAAAAGCTCTGGGCCGTAGGATGGGTCGAGCGCAGCGACGCACCCAGGCGCCTGACGCCCTGACGTCGCCATGGGGTTGGGAGGGCGGGCATATTGGTTTGAGGGCCTGTCGATTCAGACAGGAGGAGCGATGGGTATCGCTACGCTCGACCCATCCTACGGGTCTCTCGATTGGCTATAGCCGCAGCCAACAGGCATCTTTTGTATGCCTTTGCCAAAGCCGAGCGGGCTAAGTCATTGTTTCTATGGAATTCTCAAAATTCCGACGTAACGAACCCCGCCGGTATACTTCAGCGATCACATTTGAATTGAGAACTGTATGCCAGTGCCTGGGCTCTCGCTAATAGGATTCATGGATCGCGATGAGGCGCTCCAACATTTTCGAGGCGCTTGTGTAGTGGCCGACGACTCTGACGCGGCGTTGGACATCGAATGGAACGCCGCTCGAGCAAAGCTAGCTGGGCCAAGTGCACGCGCCGGCAATCCCGAAATTCTTCCTATCCCTCCGGAGGGTCAGCAGCACGTGGCAGAGGTGGCGCAGCTCCCGTGGGTGGCGCCAGTCCTTGCACAACTCCCTGGAGCGACCTTCTCGCTCGTGGAAATTGATCCTCTACTCGCGTTCCAGCACAACATCTCGAACGCGCGTTCAAATCACCATTGCGCCGCACTGTCTCAGCCGCCTACCTTGGATGAGCTACTCGACGCCTGCCTTCCAAAGGTACAGATCAACGAGCCCATCACTGCTGCTGCTACTGAAAACTCAGTGCTGCTTAAGGCCGAGAGCCTAAACGTTCGCACTACCGTGGCAGGACACATTGCGCCCAGCGTTGTGGGGGTGCAATTTGGTCTTTCGCTTCCTCTGCTTCATGTCGTTCGACATAACGGAAGGTGCTATCTGCACAACGGCTTTCACCGTGCATTGGGAGCGCGTCTAGCAGGAGCGACTCATGTCCCATGTCTCTTCAGAGATGTCGCCACTCACGAAGAGGTAGGAATCCGCAATGACGGAGGCACATTTTCAGTGGCGTTGCTCGAGTCAGTTAATCCGCCGACACTCGAACACTTCACACAGGGACGTGCCTACGACGTGCAACTACGAAAGATACAGCGATTCATCCACGTGTCGTGGGCCGAATACGGCATGGCTACTGAGTAAGGCCGATTAGATCAACAGGCAACCAAAAGCTTCTCAGAGCGCGATGGGGTGGAAGGAGGGGAAGCTTCGGGAGCCGGATTGCGGGTGACAAGTGTGGTCTTGTTGCCATCAACTTGCTTCACGCATTCCTTACCAGCGCTCACAACGATCGTCCGCGACGGCGACTGAGCGTAGTTATTGAGTTTACTGGGGGCGTTCGACATGGCACTTCCTACTCGGGGCGGCGGGATACTAAGGACAACGTAAGGAGAACGACATAGGGGCCGCTACACGTGACATGTACTCCGAGACCAGGAAACAAAGGGTGAAGTTCAATCACCGCAGATTCACTGGATTCATAAAAGGCCCCATGAGTCAAGGCGTTACAGCCCTTGATTGGACGAACGGTACCACAAAGTACACGCCCGACAACCCCTCCATTGCTTATATGAGATAGGCGATTCAAGGCGGTACGACCAACGGCAATTACCCCCTAAAAGCGCGCTGGAGCGTCATTTAGCCCGACATCCGCCCCATAGATAGGGACCGCACCTCGACAGGGCAGTGTCAGCTCCAGACACGCTCTCAGGACGCCTCAGGGGCAGTTTGAAGCTCGCCATCCCGACTTTGCTACTTGGCCGGGAGAAGACAGTCAGACCGTCCGAAACTGACCGCCCAGCTCGGCGCCTTGGTCTCTACATCTGCCCCGCGTGCTGAATATCGCAGAGAGCGGAGACGCCTCTAAGTGACGTAGCCGGGTAGAGCATGGCTAAACCCGGGGCTTTTGATCTGACGTACTGATGCCTTGTGTAACCGGCCCACTTAGACAGGCATCTCTAGGGCGGTGGCGTTCCGATGTCGGCGTCCCGGGTTAGCCGCTGCGCTCTACCCGGGCTACATCATTGCACATACGAAGCGAGCGGCCTTCAGCCGCTCGCATGTGTGAAATATTTACTATCTGCGACGCTACGTGGTTCGGCGCCGCCCGGTTCAACCCATCCGCATCTGCGGAGCACTGATTTCCCTTCTAGGGTCCTCCATCGCATGCACCTGCGGCTGCGGCCGCTGGGTTTCGTTCAACGTCTGTAACTGCGCCACCGACTGATCGACCGGCGTTTTGATCGCATCGTCGGTCTTCATCTGCGCCCGCCGCTGCGCCGGATCGCCCGGCTCGCCCTGCACCACGAACATATTCTCGCCCGCGCGCACCGCCCCGCGCGCCTCGCTGAGCACCACGTGGTCGATCTGCGACAGACCATTGGCCTTGGCCAGACAGGCCGCGCTGGCCGCCATGCACGCACTCTGCCCGTCGTATTCCCGGCCGACCTTGGCATCCAGACGACGCACCGCCGCCTCCGCCTGAGAGACCAGCGGATCCGGACGGCTGACGCTCGCCTGGTCGCGGCCCGGACCTGCCGGCCCGCCTTGCTCCTGCTCGGAGAGCAACCACTGCAGCGGCGAACGCTCCGGCATCTTGTTGTTCTGTTCCGTGTTGAGCTCGCTCTTGGGAAAAGGCGCCTCGATGCTCTTGATGTCCCGGATGTTGTCCAGCGGCTTCAGCGCACCTTCGTAGTTCTTGTCCTTGCCCAGCACCGACTCCCGGTGCAACCCCGCATGGTTCAACGCATTCCAAGTGAAATCGATGCAGCTGTTGGAGGCCCCGTCGTACTTCATGTCGAAGTTGTGCTTGGCCGGATCCTTGCCGAATTCCTGCAGCTTGTCGTACTGCTCCTTGCTGATCTCCATGGTGCGGGAGTAGCGGGGATCTTTGTAATCCTTATTGTCCTTGTCGTACACCATGCCCGGGCCGCTCGATTCGCCATGCGTGGCCGGCGCGAACCCGTAGCTGTTGGTGACCTTCCCATCGTTGATCGAATAGTAGACGTGGCCCGGAAGGGAAGTGCCTCCCGACAGCGCCAAGGGCGTGCCTGGCGCGGCCACATAAACGGTAGCGGTGTAGCGCTTTTCTTGTTCCTGCGTTTGCTGCTTATCCATAGCTCTTTGCTCCTATTTGCCTTTTGCGGTGTAAGCGATGAGAAGTTCTGACTTCGCAGCAAGCAACGCCTCGCGATGCTGGACCAAGCGAATCGAAGCCCGATAGCGGCCTGCGGGAAGATTGGGGACGTAGGCGAAGGCGAGCTCCTGGTAGACGGCGCCCGCCGCAAGCAAACCTGCCGCCTGCATCGTACTGAAGTCGGCATCTATAGCGATCAATCCGGGTACCAGACCCTCGGCAGTGAGCGTGACCGGTTCCTCTTCACCGCGTTCAACGCGTCGACTGCTTTCAAGCGCTACCGCGACCGGACCCGAGTCCTGCAGACGATAAAGATGCACTTCGGCCGAGACGTCGGTCCTTCTCAAGCCGT
This sequence comes from Pseudoxanthomonas sp. P4_B2, assembly GCF_056402315.1. NCBI lineage: Bacteria > Pseudomonadati > Pseudomonadota > Gammaproteobacteria > Lysobacterales > Lysobacteraceae > Pseudoxanthomonas > Pseudoxanthomonas sp. P4_B2. Next base: position 719,044 of record NZ_JBFUHQ010000002.1, on the reverse strand, counting down.
CGGCCACATCGGCAACCGCAGTGGGATCGCTGCCCGTCACCCGCACGCCGATGAACAAAGGCGGCGTGTCGTCGTCCGCCTGCGCGGGCACATCGAAATCGAGTTCGAGGGTGCCGGTTTCGTTGGGGTCCAGACGGCGTACCAGGGGGACTGCGGTTCGCATGTCGCTCGGCTCCTTGTTGGCGATGGGTTCGCTTGCCTGCTGCGGTGGCGGCCGCTGTGGGCAACCCGTCATTGCGCACAAGGCCAGGGCCATGAGCGCGATCCGCATTCCTTTGTTTGCTATGAGCACGACTACCTCGTCATGGTGTCAGGTGGGGCGCATGACGAGCATGCAGCATACCGATGCGCTGCAAGCTTCCTGTTTTCTTCACGCAAAAGAAAGGGGTGACCGATGGTCACCCCTTGCTTGAATTGGTTGTGGAGTTTCGATGGCATGGGTTCGCATTCCTTGCGATGGAGAGTTTTGCTGCGAAGAGCGCCCTCACCCGGTCTTCGACCACCCTCTCCCGTAAACGGGAGAGGGGTTTAAAAATCGAGGCTCATGATTGATAGGCGTTGAATCCGGACTCAGACGCCGACCGGATTCACCTTCTCCACATCAATCTTGTACTGCTTGATCGCCCTGGCCACATCCTTGCCAGTCATCTTGCCGTCCGCCGCCAACGCCGCAATGGCCGCATGCGCGATGTAGTTGCGATCCACCTCAAAGAAGCGACGCAGATTGGCGCGCGTATCCGAACGGCCGAAGCCATCCGTGCCCAACACCGTGTACTTCTGCGGCACGAACGCGCGGATCTGATCAGCGTAGGCGCGCACGTAATCCGTGGCGGCAACGACCGGGCCCTGGCGACCTTCCAACAACGTGGTCACGTAGGCCTTGCGCGGCGCCTTGGCTTCCGGATTCAAGCGGTTCCAACGCTCCACATCGAAACCATCGCGACGCAGCTCGTTGAAGCTGGGGCACGACCAGATGTCGGCGCTGACGCCGAAATCCTTGTCCAACAATTCCGCCGCCGCAATCGCCTCGCGCAGGATGGTGCCGCTGCCCAGCAACTGCACCCGCAGCTCGCCCTTCTTCGGCTTGCCCGCATCCTTCAACAGATACATACCCTTGATGATGCCCTCGGCCGCACCTTCCGGCATGTCCGGATGGGTGTAGTTTTCGTTCATCAGCGTCAGGTAGTAATACTCATCCACCTGCTCCTGCATCATCTTCTGCATGCCGTGCTGCAGGACGACCGTGACCTCGAAACCGAACGTCGGGTCGTAACTGCGGCAGTTGGGAATGGAACCTGCGATCACGTGGCTGAAGCCGTCCTCGTGCTGCAAGCCCTCGCCGTTGAGCGTGGTGCGCCCGGCGGTGCCGCCCAGCAGGAAACCGCGCGTGCGCATGTCCGCCGCCTGCCAGGCGATGTCGCCCACGCGCTGGAAGCCGAACATGGAGTAGTAGATGTAGAACGGCAGCATGGGCACGTTGCTGACCGAATAACTGGTGCCCGCCGCCATCCACGAAGAGATCGCTCCCGGTTCGCTGATGCCCTGCTGCAGCACCTGGCCGGATTGGTCCTCGCGGTAGTACATCAGCTGGTCGGCATCGACCGGCTTGTACTTCTGCCCGAACGGCGCATAGATGCCGATCTGGCGGAACATGCCTTCCATACCGAACGTACGCGCTTCATCCGCAACAATCGGCACGATGCGCGGACCCATCTGCTTGTCGCGCAGGGCGATGTTGAGGGTCTGCACGAAGGCCATGGTGGTGGAGATTTCGCGCTCGCCGGAGGACTTCAACAGACGGTCGAACACTTCCAACTTGGGCGTTTCGAACGACTCGCTGGCCTTGCGACGGCGCTGCGGCAGATAACCGCCCAGGGCGGCGCGGCGCTCCTTGAGATACTGCACTTCCACCGAGTCTTCGCCTGGGTGGTAGAACGGAATCTGGCCGTCGGCCAGTTGCGCGTCGGTGACCGGGATGTTGAAACGGTCGCGGAAGATCTTGATCGTTTCGTCGTCCAGTTTCTTGGTCTGGTGGGTGGGATTGAGCGATTCGCCCGCCGCGCCCATGCCGTAGCCCTTCACCGTCTTGGCCAGGATTACGGTCGGCATGCCCTTGGTGTTGACCGCCTGGTGGTAGGCCGCATAGACCTTGTGCGGATCGTGGCCACCGCGGTTCAAACGCCAGATGTCGTCGTCGGAAAGATTGGCCACCATGGCCGCCGTTTCCGGATACTTGTTGAAGAAGTTCTCGCGCGTGTACTTGCCGCCGAACGCCTTGCAGTTCTGGTATTCGCCGTCGACGGTTTCCATCATCAGCTTCTTCAGCACGCCGTCGGTATCGCGGGCCAGGAGCGGATCCCAATAGCTGCCCCACAGCAGCTTGATCACGTTCCAGCCGCCGCCGCGGAACACGCCTTCCAGCTCCTGGATGATCTTGCCGTTGCCGCGCACCGGACCGTCCAGACGCTGCAGGTTGCAGTTGACCACGAACACCAGGTTATCCAGGCCTTCGCGGCCGGCCAGCGCGATCGCGCCGAGACTTTCGGGTTCGTCCGATTCGCCGTCGCCCATGAAGCACCAGACCTTGCGATCGGACTTCTCGATCAGGCCGCGGTGCTCCAGGTACTTCATGAACTGCGCTTGATAGATCGCGGCGAGCGGGCCCAGACCCATCGACACGGTGGGCGTCTGCCAGTAATCGGGCATCAGCCAGGGATGCGGATAGGAAGAGATGCCGTGGCCGTCGACTTCCATGCGGAAGTTGTCCAGCTGGGCTTCGCTGATGCGGCCTTCCAGGAACGAACGGGCGTAGATGCCGGGCGAGGAGTGGCCCTGCACGAACAGCAGGTCGCCGGGGTGGTTTTCGCTGGGCGCGCGCCAGAAGTGGTTGAAGCCCACGTCATACAAGGTGGCCGAGCTGGCGAAGCTGGCGATGTGACCGCCCAGGTCGCCGGGCTTGCGGTTGGCGCGGACCACGGTGGCCATCGCGTTCCAGCGGATGATCGAGCGCAAACGCCATTCGATGGCGGCATCGCCGGGGGATTTGGCTTCCAGCGCCGGAGCGATGGTGTTGACGTATTCGGTGGTGGGCGAGAACGGCAGGAACGCGCCCGAACGCCGGGTCAGCTCCACCATGCCTTCCAGCAGCTGGTGGGCCCGCAGCGGGCCTTCGGCCTCGATCACCGCCTTGATGGAATCGACCCATTCCCGGGTTTCCGCCGGATCCGGATCGCTTTGCAACATGTCGTTCAACCAGTTCATTGCCACTCCCGTGGGGGCCATGCCGGGCATGGCGGTAATCGTTTTTTTGTGAGCCCGCGAGTGTAACGCAGGGCCCGTTATTCGGCCTCGCTACGCCTGCGTATGGAGCCGGCACAGCCCGACACCCTTGGCTGAGGCAGGCCCACCGGCCGTCGCGGAAACGCCCGCGTCCCGTCTCACATTAGTCGCGAGCGGGAGCATATGATCGGGCCGGGGGATTCATTGGGATACCGGCATGCCCGGAGCAGTTCCACAGCAGCGCAGCGGCACAGCGCCTGCCGACGCTGTGCGTTGGCGCGGCAGCCTGCGCACGCGTATCGCCCTGTGGTCCGGGGCGCTCAACGTGATTCTGCTGCTGCTGATCACCGTCGCCATCGCCTGGGTCGCGCGCGACATGATCCTGGACGACGCCAAGCGCAACACCCGCGCCAGTGCGCAGGAAGCCGCGCAGCGCCTGGCCGTGGCGATGCGTTCGGTGACCATCACCACCGCTGGCCTGTCCGACCTGGTCGCCGCCTCCACCCTGGACCACGACGAACTGACCACCACCCTGCGCGCCATGGTCAGGGCCACCCCCGGCGCCAATGGCGGACTGCTGGTGCTGGAGCCGGTGCATGGGCCACGGCAGGAACAGGGTTACGCGCGCTACATCGCCGCCAACGGCAAGGACCGCGACCTGCTGGCCGACGGTTACGACTACCGCAGCAAGGCCTGGTACCAGCGCACCCTGGCTTCGCCCGGCGGCTGGTGGTCCGAGCCGTACCGCAACCAAACCGCCGGCGGCGTGTGGATGGTCACCTACAACCTGCCCTTGCGCCCGACCGCCCGCGGCGGCAGCGCCCGCGGCATGGTCAGCCTGGACCTGCCGCTGACAACGCTGACCGACCATTTCGAATCACTGGCCAACCTGCCCGGCTGGCGAGTATCGCTGGTGGCGCCGGCCGGCACCCTGGCCGCCAATCCCGAGCCCGGGGTGGCGTTGACGACGACCCTGGACGACTACATCCGGCGCAGCGGCCGCACCGACCTGGCCGGCGCAGCGAACGCGGTGCGACTGCGCCAGGCGGGACAGTTCAGCCATCGGGACACGCGCAGCGGCGAACGGCGCTACACGGTGGTCGAACCGATCGGTGACAGCGGCTGGTCGCTGCTGGTGGCGCAGTCCTACCAGCTGATCGTGGCCCGCTTGAACGAGGCGCTGTGGCAGTTGGCCGCCGTCGGCTTGCTGCTGGCGCTGATCTCTATGCTGGTGCTGCGGCGCCTGGCCAAGCGCATCAGCCGGCCGGTGGAGCACCTGGCCGAATCCACCACGCGCCTGGCCCAGGGCGAGTACGACTGGCCGGTGCCGCATACCGGACGCAGCGACGAAGTCGGGCGCATGGCGCGCACCCTGGAACACGCGCGCGTTTCCATCCAGCAGCAGCTGGTGGAAATCGGCGAGATGGGTGCGGCGCGGCAGAAACTGGAGAGCGAGCTTTCCATCGCCCGCGATATCCAGCTGGCGATGCTCTCGCCCGCACGGGTGATCGAGCGCGGCGACGCGCGCCTGGAAGCCCACGCGATGCTGGAAGCGGCCAAGGCGGTGGGCGGGGATTTCTACAGCTTCATCGAACGCGGCGACGAACTGTGGTTCGCGATCGGCGATGTCTCCGACAAGGGCGTGCCGGCGGCGTTGTTCATGGCCCGCACCGTGACCGTGCTGGAAGTGGCCGCCCGTTCGTCTTCTTCTCCGGACCAGGTGCTGGCCGAAGCCTCGCGGCGCCTGGTGGAAGGCAACGACACCTGCATGTTCGCCACCGTGCTGTGCGGCCGCATCGACGTGCGCAGCGGACAGTGCACGCTGGCCAACGCAGGCCACGATTCGCCGCTGCTGCTGCATGCCGACGGTCGGGTGGAAACGATCGCGGCCGACGCCGGCCCGCCGGTCGGATTCGAAGTCAGCACTGATTTCCCCCTGTGGCACGGGCGTCTGCAGCCCGGCGACACCCTGCTGGCTTACACCGACGGCGTCACCGAGGCCTTCGATGCCGACAACCAGGCTTTCGGCGGCGAACGCCTGCTGGCAGCGCTGCGTCCCGGTTACAGTGCCGAGGACAATTGCCAGCAGCTGATCGCCGATGTGCACCGCTTCGCCGGTAGCGCGCCGCAATCGGACGACATCACTGTGCTGGCGATACGCCTGGGCCAGCAAGTGGAATTACCGAGAACCACGCTGCCGGAAACCACGCAGTCCGCCACCATCGAGGAGAGCGCGCATGCTGATACGTCTGATCGTCCCGGGTGAACACGCCCGCGTGGAAGACCTCAACACCTCGCTGGAAGCGGTGCTGACCCGGCACGGCATCGACGCGGGCGTGCGCGGCGACGTGCGCCTGATCGTGGAAGAACTGGCCAGCAACGCGATCGCCTACGGAGGCGTTGAAGGCAACGGCATGGGCCAGCACGAACTGTCGGTCAACATCGCCATCGACGGCGACCTGCTGACCTTGGAATTCCGCGACGAGGGCGCGCCCTTCGATCCGCTTTCCACCGCTCCACCCGACCTGGAAGCCGACATCATGGACCGACCCATCGGCGGGCTGGGCCTGTACCTGATCCGGCAGATCGCCGAGGAAACCCACTACCGCCGCGTCGACGACGCTAATCTGCTGCGCGTCTGTCTGCGCATCGCTACTCCGGAGACACTGTCATGAGCCTGGACATCCAGATCCTTCCTCCCGCCAAGGGCAGCCAGCGCGTGGTGTTGGCTGGCCGCCTGGATACCAATACCTATGAAGACCTGGACGAAAAGCTGGCGCCGGTGCTGACCCACAACCTGCAAACGCTGGTACTGGATCTGGCGGGACTGGAATACATCAGCAGCGCCGGCATCCGCTCCATCTTCAAGGCGCGCAAGGCGCTGGGCGGGCATGGCGGTAAGGTGCTGGTGGTGAACCCGCAGGCGCAAATCCAGAAAGTATTCGACGTGGTCAAGGCGGTGCCGATGAACGAGATCTTCTCCTCCACCGCCGAAGCCGACGCTTATCTGGATGCGATGCAGCGCAAAGTGCTGCAAGGCGATGAGGAAGACTGATGCCGGCTCTCACTGCACACCCGTGGGAGCGGTCGTGGGAGCGGCGTCCCGCCGCGAGCTCTACACTTTCGCGACCGCCCCAAAAGCTCGCAGCGGGACGCCGCTCCCACCCTCATGCGGACATGGGACGGCTGCGATGAGTCTGGAGATCGAGATCTATCCGCCGGTCAACGGCAACCAGTACGTGGTGCTGTCCGGTCGCCTGGACACCCAGACTTACGAACAACTCGACGACACGCTGGAGCCGTTGCTCGCCTCGGCCAAACCTACCATGGTGCTGGTGATGGACCTGGCCCGGCTGGAATACATCAGCAGCGCCGGCATCCGCTCGATCCTGCAAGCGCGCAAGGCCCTGGCCCCGGGGGGGAAGGTCTTGGCGGTCCATCCGCAGGCGCAGATCCGCAAAGTGCTGGACATGGTGCAGGCGTTGCCGCTGGGCGAAATTTTCGCCACTACTGCGGAGGCTGATGCTTATATCGATAAGTTGCAGCGGGAGATGTTGCAGGGGAGCGATGCGGGGTGATTTGGAGCCCCTCTCCCATCGGGAGAGGGGTTGGGGTGAGGGTACGGCGAAGTCATGAAAGGTGAACCACCATGACTTCGCCACACCTTCAAATGGAAATCCCCAGCCCTTCCAACGTTCACTACAAGCGGACGATCCATGCCCTCATCCGCCCTTCGGGCACCCCGTATCAAGTACGGGGCAGGCTCTTCTCCCGAAGGAGAAGGGAAGCAAAGCGCTATTTTTGCTGCGCCCTAATCTGCGCATCCACCGCCGCGATCGCGGTCATGTTCACTACACGGCGTGGCGTCGCCGAGCTGGTGAGGATGTGCACCGGCTTGGAGATGCCCATCAGGATCGGGCCGATGGCCACGCCGTCGGTCATCACCCGCACCATGTTGTAGGTGATGTTGGCCGCATCGATGTTCGGCAATACGAACAGATTGGCGCGACCGCTGAGCGTGGTGTTGGGCATCATCCGCTTGCGCAGCACTTCGTCCCAAGCGGTGTCGCCCTGCATCTCGCCGTCCATCTCCAGCTTGGGCATGCGCTGGCGCAGCAGTTCGCGCACCTTGCGCATCTTCTGCGCACCGGGGGTGTCGTGGCTGCCGAAGTTGGAGTGCGACAGCAGCGCCACCTTCGGTTCGATGCCGAACAGCTTGAGCCGGTAGGTCGCCTGCAGGGTGGCTTCGGCGATCTGCTCGGCGGTCGGGTCGTCCTGCACGTGGGTGTCGAGGAAGAAGTACGCGCCCTGGTTGTTGATCACCCCGGTCATGGCCGAGGTCGACTGCACGCCCGGATCCAGCGGAATCACGCTGCGCACGTAGCCCAGCTTCTTGTGGAAGCGGCCGACCATGCCGCTGATCAGAGCATCGGCTTCGCCGCGCGCCACCATCACCGCTGCGATCAGGGTGGGTCGCGAACGCATCAGGTTCTTGGCCGCCGCCGGAGTCACGCCGCGACGTTCGGTCAGCGCGTGGTAGTACTGCCAGTAGTCGTTGAAGCGCGGATCGTCGTCCTGGTTAGTGAGTTCGAAGTCCACGCCCTCGCGCATGCGCAGGCCCAAGCGATCGATGCGGGTCTGGATCACGTCCGGGCGGCCGATCAGGATCGGGAAGGCAAGGCCTTCGTCGATCACCGTCTGCACCGCGCGCAGTACTACTTCCTCTTCGCCTTCGGCATAGACCACGCGCTGCTTGTCGGCGCGGGCGCGGTCGTAGACCGGCTTCATCATCAGGCTGGTGCGATAGACGAACTGGCCGAGTTTCTCGCGATATGCATCCATGTCCGCGATCGGGCGCAGGGCTACGCCCGAATCCATCGCCGCCTGCGCCACTGCGCCGGCCAGCTCCACCAACAGACGCGGGTCGAACGGGCGCGGGATCAGGTATTCGGGACCGAAGCAGGGAATCTCGTCGCCATAGGCCGCGCCCAGGTCCGAGGCTTCGCGACGCGCAAGCGCGGCGATGGCTTTGACGCAGGCGGTCTTCATCGCCTCGTTGATCACCGTGGCGCCCACGTCCAGCGCGCCGCGGAAGATGTAGGGGAAGCACAGCGCGTTGTTGACCTGGTTCGGGTAGTCCGAACGGCCGGTGGCGATGATGCAGTCCGGGCGCACGAGCTTGGCGTGTTCCGGCAGGATTTCCGGGTTGGGGTTGGCCAGGGCCAGGATGATCGGCCGCTCGGCCATGGTCGCGACCATTTCCGGCTTGAGCACGCCGGCGGCGGACAAGCCCAGGAAGATGTCGGCGCCATCGACGATGTCGGCCAGCGTGCGTTTGTCGGTGTCGCGCGCGTAACGCGCCTTGTCCGGATCCAGATGGGCACGGCCGGTGTAGAGCACGCCGTCGCGATCGACGGCCAGGATGTTCTCCGGCTTCAGGCCCAGCGCCACCAACATGTCCAGGCAGGCGATACCGGCGGCGCCGGCGCCGCTGGTGGCCAGCTTCACTTCGCCGATCTTCTTGCCCACCACTTCCAGCGCGTTGTATATCGCCGCGCCGACGATGATCGCGGTGCCGTGCTGGTCGTCGTGGAACACCGGGATCTTCATCCGCTCGCGCAGCTTGCGCTCGACGATGAAGCACTCCGGCGCCTTGATGTCTTCCAGATTGATGCCGCCGAAGGTCGGTTCCAGCGAGGCGATGATGTCGACCAGTTTGTCGGGATCGTTCTCGTCGATCTCCAGGTCGAACACGTCGATGCCTGCGAACTTCTGGAACAGCACGCCCTTGCCTTCCATGACCGGTTTACCGGCCAACGGTCCGATGTTGCCCAAGCCCAGCACCGCGGTGCCGTTGGTGACCACGGCGACCAGATTGCCGCGCGCGGTCATCTCGCTGGCCGCGTTGGGGTCCTCGACGATGGCCTCGCAGGCGTAGGCGACGCCCGGCGAATAGGCCAGAGCCAGATCGCGCTGGGTGACCATCGGCTTGGTCGGCGCGATCTTGATCTTGCCCGGCGGCGAAATGCGGTGGTATTCCAGCGCGGCCTGTTTGAAATCCGAGTTCTTCTGATCTTCGTTCGACATCGACACATCATCCGTGGACTGGACCAGGATTCTACGGGATCGCACCCGACCTGAGGCTGAGGCCGCGTGGCGCAAGGTTCAGTCCGCGTCGCCCAATACCGCCTGGCCCGGTCCGGCGAAAGGTCCCGGCACCACGGTTTCCGGCGCTTCGATCAAGCCGCCTGGACCGGCATCGAGTTCGGCGCGCAGCCGCGCCACGTCCAGCTCGCCTTCCCACTTCGACACCACCAGCGTGGCCACGCCATTGCCGATGATGTTGGTGATGGCGCGCGCTTCGCTCATGAAGCGATCGATGCCCAGGATCAGCGCCAATCCCGCCACCGGCACCGAGGGCACCACTGCCAGGGTGGCCGCCAGGGTGATGAAGCCGGCGCCGGTCACGCCCGAAGCGCCCTTGGAGGTGAGCATGGCGACCAGCAGCAGCGTCAGTTGTTGCGGCAGGCTCAGATCGATGTTCATGGCCTGGGCGATGAACAGCGCGGCCATGGTCAGATAGATGTTGGTGCCGTCCAGATTGAACGAATAACCGCTGGGGACCACCAGGCCGACCACCGATTTCGGGCAGCCCAGCTTTTCAAGCTTCTGCATCAGCGGCACCAGCGCCGATTCGGACGAGGACGTGCCCAGTACCAGCAGCAGTTCGCCGCGGATGTAAGCCAGGAACTTGAGGATGGAGAAACCGGTGATCCGCGCCACCGTGCCCAGCACCACCAGCACGAAGATGGCGCAGGTGGCGTAGAAGCCGCCCATCAGCTTCATCAGCGGGCCCAGGGCGTCCACACCGTACTTGCCGATGGTGAAGGCCATAGCGGCGCCGGCGCCGATCGGCGCCAGCCGCATGATCATGCCCATCATGCGGAAGAACACTTGCGACATGGAGTCGAAGAAGCCCAGCACCGGCTTGGCCTTCTCGCCCACCGCCATCAGGGCGAAGCCGAACAGGCAGGCGAGCAACAGCACCTGCAGCAAGTCGCCATTGCCGGTGAAGGCTTCGGTGAAGGTCTTGGGAATGATGTGCAGCAGGAAGTCGGTAGTGCTCTGCTCGTGCGCTTTTTCCGCGTACTTGGATACCGCTTCGGCGTCCAGGGTGGCCGGATCGACGTTGAAACCGGCGCCGGGCTTCCACAGATTGACCACCAGCAAGCCGATGGCCAGGGCGAAGGTGGAGATCACTTCGAAGTAGAGGATCGCCTTGGCGCCGACCCGCCCCACTTTCTTCACGTCGGCCACGCCGGCGATGCCGATGACCACAGTCAGGAAGATGATCGGCGCGATCAGCATCTTGATCAGCGAGATGAAGCCGTCGCCCAGCGGTTTGAGCGCAACGCCGGTCGCCGGCGCGAAGTGGCCGATCAGCCCGCCGATCACGATGGCGCAGAGGACCCACAGATACAGCCGCGAGGATTTGGCAAGCATGGCGGAACGCTCCGGTGGCGATGACGCTGCCGACAATGGCAGCGTCTGGGTTCCGCACCAATAACGCATTGGTACTAGGGTCTGGCGCAAGCCCGCAGAATGGCCTTCCCGCGCTGGAGAAAAGCCGCGCCCCGCGTGAAGATGCCCGTCATGGTTCCGTCCTTCCGCCCCCGTTTGCGCCAGTTGCTGGCCGGGCTGGCCATCGCGTTAGCGATCGGCCTGCTGAGCGGGCTTGCCGCCTGGCAGGCCGAACGGCGCAGCCTGCAAACCAGCGCCGACCAGGCCCGCGAACAGCTGCGCCTGCATCGCGACACCCTGGACGCCATCGTCGAACGCTATCGCATGCTGCCGGCGGTGCTGGCGCTGGATCCGGAAGTGCGCGACGCGCTGGCCGCCGAGACTCCCGACGCGGCCGTCGTCGAACGGCTCAATCGCAAGCTGGAACAGGTCAACGGCGTCGCCACCACTTCGACCCTGACCCTGCTCGACCGCAACGGCAAGGCGGTGGCGGCCAGCAACTGGCGCTCGCCCAACAGCAACGTCGGCACCGACTACGGTTTCCGTCCGTATTTCCAGCGGGCCATGACCGAGGGCACCGGCGATTTCTATGCGCTGGGCTATACCACCGGCGTGCCCGGCTACTTCCTGTCGCAAGCGGTCCGCGATGCGCAGGGCCGGGCGCTGGGCGTGCTGGTGGTGAAGCTGGTGTTCTCGGAATTGGAAGCGGCCTGGCGCGCATTGCCCGACCCGGTCTTCGTCAGCGACGCGCATGGCGTGATCTTTCTATCCGGCCGCGACCGCTGGCGTTATCTCGACCTGCGTCCCCTCCGCGAAAACGAACGCAGCGAACTGGCGCGCACCCGTCAGTACGGCGACGTGCCGCAGCGCTTGCTGCACTATCGCGAACTGCAGGCATTCGCCCCGGACGTGCGCCGCGTGCGCATGCCCGGCCAGGGCGAACAGATCTGGCTCTCGCAGAACCTGCCCGAACAAGGCTGGACGTTGCACCTGTTGCACAGCACCCGATCCTCGATGATCGCGGCGCGTACGGTCGCCCTCGCGGTGGCCGCCGGCCTGCTGGCGGTGACCTTCCTGCTGCTGTACATCCATCAGCGCCGCCGACTGGCCCGTGTGCGCGAACGCGGCCGGATAGAGCTGCAGCAGCTGGTCGAGCAGCACGCGATCGAACTGCGCACCGCCCAGGACGGTCTGGTGCAGGCCGCCGGCGGCGCCGACTACGGCGAAAGCCCCAGCCTGCAACATCTACCGCAGGGGGTGTCGGTGATCGACGCCGGTCTGCGCCTGGTGGCCTGGAACCGCCGCTACATCGACCTGTTCAAATTTCCCGCCGGCTTCATCCAGGTCGGGCTGCCGATCGAGGATGTCTTCCGTTACAACGCGCGCCGCGGGTTGCTGGGACCAGGTCCGGTCGAGCAAGCCATCGCGCGCCGGCTGGACCACCTGCGTTCGGGCAAGCCGCACATGCATGAACGCGAACGCAGCGACGGAACGGTGATCGAGATCCGCGGCAATCCGCTCCCCGACGGCGGCTTCGTCACCAGCTACGCCGACATCACCGCCTACAAGCAGGCGGCGCGCGAGCTACGTTCGCTCGCCGACGCGCTGGAGCACCGTATCGACGAACGCACCCGCGATCTGGCCGTCGCCAAGAGCGAAGCGGAAGACGCCAACCGCTCCAAGACCCGTTTCGTCGCCGCCGCGGTCCACGACCTGCTGCAACCGCTGAACGCCGCGCGCATGTTCGTTTCCGCGCTGCGCGACAAATTGCAGGAACCGCAGGCGCAAGGACTGGCCGACAACGTGGAGGATGCGCTGGCTGCGCAGGACGCCATCCTCAACAGCCTGCTGGATATTTCCCGACTGGAATCGGGCGCGTTGGAAACCCGCGTGCGGGATTTCGCGCTCGCGCCGCTGCTGGAAACATTGGCGCGCGAGTTCGGCATGCTCGCCCACGCGCGCGGATTGCGCCTGGACTGGGTGCGCACGCGCGCCGTGGTGCGCAGCGACGAAGCGCTACTACGGCGCATCCTGCAGAACTTCCTGTCCAATGCGCTGCGCTACACGCCCAAGGGCCGCATCGTGCTGGGCTGCCGGCGCGCGGAAGGCGGATTGCGCATCGAAGTGCACGACACCGGCCTGGGCATTCCCGAGGCCCGCCAGAAGGAAATCTTCGAAGAATTCCGGCGCCTGGACGACGGCATGGCCGACGATCGCGGCGCCGGCCTGGGGTTGGCCATCGTGGAACGCATCGCGCGCCTGCTGGGGCATCGCGTGGGCCTGCGTTCGAGCGTGGGGCGCGGCAGCTGCTTCAGCATCCTGGTGCCGTGGGGAGATCGCAGTGCGGTCGCCGCGCCGATCATCGAGGCAGCTGCGGCCGAGGACGATCAGGACCTGCGCGACTGCACGGTTTGGTGCGTCGACGACGATCCACGCGTCTGCGAGGCCAGCCGCATGCTGCTGCAACGCTGGTCCTGTCAGGTGGAGGTCGCAGCGGGTGCAAGCGAAGCATTAGCGGCTGCACAACCCGGCGCGGCGCCGCGCCTGTTGTTGCTGGACATGCGCCTGGGCAACATCACCGGCCCCGAGCTGTATCCGCAATTGGTGGAACGCTGGGGCAGCGAACCCATCGTGATCCTGGTGACCGCCGAACAGGACGACCGCGTGCGCGCCATCGCCCGGCAGCAGGGCTGGGGCTTCTTGCCCAAGCCGGTCCGTCCGGCCGCGCTGCGTGCGCTGATCATGCAGAGGCTGATGCGCGAGCAAGCCTGAGATCTCCCGATCCGTTCAGCGGCTAAGGATCGATTCCGCCTTCCTGCTCCAGCGCCTTCACCAGCACCGCCGCCTGCGTGCGGCTATTGCATTCGAGTTTCTTGAGAATGGCGGTCACATGGACTTTCACCGTGTTTTCCGCCAGGCCCAACTCATAGGCGATCTGCTTGTTCAACAAACCGTCGGCGATGCACAGCAGCACGCGGAATTGCTGCGGGGTTAGCTGCGCCAGCCGCGCCGCCAGACGCGCGTCGGATTCCGAGCGCTCGGCTGTGATCGGCGGGAACCAGGTGCCGCCTTCGAGCACCGTTCGCACCGCGGTGCGGATGGTTTCCACTGGCGAGGACTTGGGAATGAAACCGGCGGCGCCGAACTGCTGCGCGCGACGGATCACCGGGGGGTGGTCGTTGGAGGAAATCACGATCACCGGAAGTTCCGGCCGCTCGCCGCGCAGATAGACCAGCGACGAGAATCCGCGCGCGCCGGGCATGGTCAGGTCCAGCAGCACCAGTTGCAGATCCGGATGCTCGGCCAGCAGCGCGGTCAGCGTGGAGGCGCTGGAAGCCTCCACCGTCGAAAGATTTTCCACCGCTCCCTGCAAAGCGTGCAGCACCGCCGCGCGAAACAGCGGGTGGTCGTCGGCTACCAGGATCTTGGTGGTGGTCATGTTTTAAGTCTGGCATGGACGGCGGCCTTGCGATGCGGCTGTGCAGCAGGCGGTTGCGTCCCTTCTCCCACCGGGAGAAGGTGCCCGAAGGGCGGATGAGGGCATGGCAAATCAGCTTGTAATGGACCTTCCCTGGCAAGTCATTCTCCCTCCCTCATCCGTCGCTGCGCGCCACCTTCTCCCGGTGGGAGAAGGAAAAACCGTTGCTAATACCAATGCGCTATTGGTACAGCACGCCACCGCTGCCATCGTGCGGACCATCGACCACCGCCGGATCGCACCCGATGACCTCGCCACGCACCCGCCTGCTTCCCACCCTATTGCTGCTCGCCTGCGCAACCAATGCGCAGGCCGCCGACGCGGATACGGAAGACAACGTCACCGCCAAGTTCGGCGGCCGCCTGCATTGGGACATCGCGGATTTCGACAACGATACGCGCGGCACGCCCAACGCAAACGATTCGGACCTGCGCGCGCTGTGGCTGGATGTTTCCGGCAAATTCTACGGCCTGAACTACAAACTGGAAGCCGATTTCTCCGGCGATGAAGTGCTGGCCAAGGATGTGTACGTCACCAAGAAGTTCGCGCCCGGCACGTTGACCGTCGGCCAGTTCAAGCAATATTTCAGCCTGGACGACCGCACCAGTTCCAACCACATGACCTTCATCGAACGGAGCTATCTGGTCCAGAACCTGGCCCCCACCTACCGCCTGGGTGCGGCTTGGCTCTCGGCGCGCGATGGCTACACCCTCGGCGGCAGCGTCTACAGTCTGGAAAGCATCGATGTTTGGCAGACCCAAGGCTTGGCTTTCGGCGCACGCGGCACTTATGCCCCGTGGCGCGAGGAAGGCAAGGTGCTGCATCTGGGCCTGTCGCTGGCGCACGAAGACTACGATCATCCCGGCGGCGACGGTGCATCCACGCTGCGTATCCGCCCGCGTCCGGCCGGGATTTTTTCCGACAATAGCCGGGTAACGCTGGCCGATTTCAGCCAAGGTCGCGATACGCGGGTGGACAAATACTCAGTGGAACTAGCAGGCGTGAAGGGCCCCTGGACGTTCCAGGGCGAAGCCGGAGGCGCGCGTTTCGACGATGGCGAACAGGAAGCGCGGCTCTCCACCGGTTATGCGCAGGTCGCCTGGATGCTGACCGGCGAAGTGCGCCCCTACGACGCCAAGGCCGGCCGCTTCGGCCGCATCAATCCGCAGGGCCGCGCCGGCGCTTGGGAACTGGCGTTGCGTTACGACACTATCTCCGGCCGCCAGCGGCCCGACGGCGAACCGCTGCTGCGCGACGTGCAAGTGAGTTCGCTGACCGCCGGCGTGAACTGGTATCCGCGACCGCATCTGCGGCTGATGTTGAACTGGATAGACAGCCGCAATCGCGACCGTTTGCAGGACCTCACCCTCGACCGCACCCGCGCCTTAGTGGGACGCGTGCAAATCGATTTCTGACCGAAAAGCCGCACCGGAGGTCTAGTTTCCTTCCTCCGCTTCCGATATCCGATCCAGACGAATGCGGTTGGCGAACAGCGAGAAAGCCAACACGCCCGCCAGTCCGTTGGCGCGGCTGACCCAGTGCGGCAGCCATCGCGGCAGTGCCAGTACGCCGCTGTCGAACAGCGGCTCGAATGCCTTCACGTCGCCCAGGGTCATCTTGCCTGCGAACAGACGGCGGCACAGACGCAGCCGATCCTGCTGCAACGAACGGCGGAAGAAGGTATGCACGCCCACCAGGCCGCGCAGATACACCGTGTCTTTGGTGAACGCCGCGCCGCCGCCGGTGGGCACGCCACGGAACACGCGTTGCGCCGAGGAAAAACTTTCGGTGGGGTTCTGTCCCGCCTGGATGAAATAGCCGAACACCTGGATGAAGTCGGCGCCGTCCAACGCCATCGCCACCGCTTCGATGCGCAGACTGATCCGTTTCATGCGCTCGATGTCGATGCTGCCGGTGATCTGTTCGGCGAAGGTGGCCAGGCCTTCCTGGGTGGCGGTGACGCGCGGCGAGGACAGAGCCAGGCTGGGCAGATGGATCTGTTCGCGCCCGTTCAAGGCCGTCAGCGAATGCACCAGCGCTTCGTGCTGCAGCAGTTGGCGGCGATCGTAATCGCTGAACGCGGCTCCTTGGCGCAGACGGATGCGGGTGGCCCCGGCAGCGGCCTTAGCGATCAGGTCTGGATCCAGCTCCACGACGATTATTCGGCTGCCGAAGAAATCGTCCAGATCGCCCTGCAGTTGCAGCTGCAATGCGGTGGCGGACACCGGAATCTGCTCTTCCGGCGCCAGCAATTCGTGATCCAGATCGTTGGCGATATCGATGAAATGCCGCGCCGCCTCGCGCGCGGTCGGCCCGTCGCCGGGCAAGGCTTCGTCAGGCTGGCCGAACAGCGCGATGGAATGGGTGGTGACCGCGGGCGAACCTAGCGATTCCAACAACTGCGCCGCGGTATCCCAACTCTGCGCCGATTCGCGCAGATAGACGCCCAAGGGATGCGAAGCATCGGCGGCGACGGCGATCTGAGCGAGCTCGCCTCGCGCTTCGGCGAAATCCAGCTTCGGGTAGTCGATCTCCGGCAACACCGGCTGCCCGCGCGCGTAACTCTCCAAAAACGGCGCCTGCGCTGCCGCCGGCCAACTGGCCAGACTCAGCAACCTGATCCCCCGCACGGCCCTGACCATGCGCGCATCGAGCGCAGCGTGGTAGGCGATATCGGGAATCAGATCGGTCATGTCAGCTGCCTTGCTTGTGCGTTGCTGTTGTTTGTCAACAACCCCGTGAGGTGCGGCAAGCGCAGTGGGCAAACCCCGAAGGGGCGGCGCACACGATGTGCGCCGTTTTTGGACGGCACATGGATGTGCCTTCCAAAAATTCCCGCTGCGCTTGCGGACCCGACAGCTTCATCGTCGGGCGCACCGTAGGGCGGCTTTCTTTTGGTTACTTTTCTTTGCCGTTCAAAGAAAAGTGACTCGCGCAAAGCGCGAAACGCTTTTGCTCTGCTCTGATAGATGGCGCCAAGAGCGCCCCCATCCGCCTTCGGCACCTTCCCCCGTAAACAGGGGAAGGGTTAATTCTGATAGCTCTCTATCTCCAGTTATCTTCAACGCTTCCCGTATTTCTCATCCAACCGCTTGTGCAACGCCTTCCCTTGCACCCGCGCCTCCGATTTCTGCGCCAACCGCGCCGCCAACTTATCCGCCGCCGCCGCCACCTCATCGCGCAACTTCAGATAATTGATGAACCGTTCCTCATCGATATCGCCCCGCTCGATCGCCACGCGCACCGCGCATCCCGGTTCGGTCTGGTGCGAACAATCGCGGAACTTGCACTGCTCGGCCAACGCCTCGATGTCGGCAAACCCGCTTTCGGAAAGCTCTTCCTCACCGGTCGGCTTCAGCTCGCGCATACCTGGCGTGTCGATCAGACACGCGCCTGACGGAAGAGGAATCAGCGCGCGATGAGTGGTGGTGTGGCGCCCGCGCGAATCGTTCTCCCGCACCGCCGCCGTCTTCATCTTGTCGATACCCAGCAGCGTGTTGGTGAGGGTCGATTTTCCCGCACCGGAAGAACCCACCAGCACCGCCGTCTTGCCCGCGCCCAGCCAGCCGTGCAGCGAGGCCACGCTATGCGGATCCTTGGCGTTGACCGCGCACACGGTGATGTCCTGCGCCGCCAGTTCGGCCAGGGTCGCGACCGCGTCGGGCGCGTAGTCGGTCTGGTCGGCCTTGGTCAGCACTACCACTGGCTCGGCACCGCCGCCGCCGACCAGCATCAGATAGCGTTCGATCCGTCGGGGGTTGAAGTCGTCGTCCAGTCCACAAACGATGAACACCGTGTCCACGTTGGCCGCGATCACCTGCTGGTGGTAGTGCTCGCCCGCCGCGCCGCGCTTGATCGAGGTATGCCTTGGCAGCAAGGCGACGATCTTCTTGCCTTCCATCAGCACCCAGTCGCCGACCGCGGCGCGCTCGTGGGAAGGAAACCGGGGTTTCTGCCATTCCGGCAGCGATTCGGCCTTGAGTGCCGCTTCCGGCCCGTCGGCGACCACATACCCCGACCGATGCTGCTCACTGACCCGCGCCGGTTTGGCCTTCGGATGGGCTGCGAAGGCTGCGGCCCAGGCTGGATCTTCCGGCAGGCCGGGATAGGGCCAGCCGATCTGGCGCAGGGAGGGGAAATCGATGGGGGTGCCGGGCATGAACGCATTGTAGGCGTGCCCGCTGTCGGCCACCGCCCACTGCCGTGGGAGCGCCGTCCCGGCGCGAGCTTGGCTCCCGGACTCCTGGTTGTGGCCCGTATAGAGAGCTCGCGCCGGGACGGCGCTCCCACAATGGGATTGGTTCACCGCGATTTGCGGCAATTCCGCTAAGATTTAGTACTTTCCGCCGCCAGACCGCCCCGATGTCCACTCCGCCGATCAAACCGCTCGCGACCCGCGAGCGCCTGTCCGAGGTCCGTTATGAAATCCGCGGCGAACTGGCACGGCGCGCCCGCGACCTGGAAGCCCAGGGTCGCAAGCTGATCAAGTTGAATATCGGCAATCCCGGTGCCTTCGGTTTCCGCGCGCCGGAACATCTGCAGCATGCGATCACCGGCGACATCGACCACACCGATCCCTACACCCATCAGCAAGGCCTTCCGGCCGCGCGCGAAGCGGTCGCTGCCGCCTACCAGCGCCGCGGTACGCCGAATGCGCATCCGGACCGCGTGTTCATGGGCAACGGCGTCAGCGAACTGATCGACCTGTCGCTGCGCGCGCTGCTCAATCCCGGCGACGAAGTGCTGGTGCCTTCCCCCGACTATCCGCTGTGGTCGGCCGCCACCATCCTCAACGACGGCCGCCCGGTGTATTACCGTTGCGACCCGCAGAACGACTTCCTGCCCGACCCGGCGGAGATCGAAACGCTGGTGTCTTCGCGCACCCGCGCCATCGTGTTGATCAACCCCAACAATCCCACCGGCGCGACCTATCCGCGCGAGCTGCTGGAACGCATCGTCGCCATCGCCGCCAAGCACAAGCTACTGTTGATGGTCGATGAGATCTACGACCAGGTGTTGTACGACGAGGCGAAATTCCAAGCAGTCGCGCCGCTGGCCGGCGACGTGCCCTGCCTGACCTTCAGCGGTCTGAGCAAGGTGCACCGCGCCTGCGGCTGGCGCGTGGGTTGGGCGGTGCTGTCGGGCGACGGCGAGGCGGTCGGCAACTTCCACCACGCGATGGACCTGCTGGGCGCGTTACGCCTGTGCGCCAACGTGCCGGGGCAATACGCGGTGGAAGCCGCGGTCAACGGTCCTGACACCATCTCGGCGCTGTGCGCGCCGGGCGGACGCCTGTACGAAACTCGCCGTGCGGTGATCGAAGCCTGCGAGGCCAGCGATCATCTCGAACTGGTCGCGCCCGCCGGCGCGCTGTATGCGTTCCCGGCCGTGATCGGCGCTGCGGCCAAGGGTTTCGACGACCACGATTTCGCCCTGGAACTGATGGAAACCGAAGGCGTGCTGGTGGTGCCGGGCTCCAGCTTCAACGTGCCCTACCGCAACCATTTCCGCGTGACCCTGTTGCCGGAAGCCGACACGATGCGTGAAGTGTTCGCGCGCATAGACCGCGTGCTCGCGCGTCGCGCCGAGGCGGTGACGAAGGTGGTACCCATTACCGCAAGCAAGGCGAAGTCGCGGCCTGCTGCGGCGTGATTGCCTTGTTCGTCATCCCAGCGAAAGCTGGGATCCATTTTGATTTTGCTCTTAGCTGTTCGCGCGACGATCAAAAACAAAGTCAAAATGGATCCCAGCTTTCGCTGGGATGACGACAAGAATGGCTGAAATCTTCCGTACCAAGACTAGCGCCTCTGCCACCGAGTTGCGCTACCTCGCCCTCGGCGATTCCTACACCATCGGCGAAGGCGTGCCGGAATCTGGCCGCTGGCCCGTGCAGCTGGCGCGCGCATTGCGCGACGATGGCATGCCCCTGACCGACCCGCGCATCATCGCGCAGACCGGCTGGACTACCGACGAACTGGACGCGGCCATCGATGCCGTGCATCCGCTGGCCGAATACGACCTGGTCAGTCTGCTGATCGGCGTCAACAACCAGTACCGCGGACGCAGCGTGGACGAATACCGCGTGCAGTTCGCCGGCCTGCTGGAACGCGCGATCGGTTTCGCGCAATGGCGGCGCGAACGGGTCTTGGTACTGTCGATCCCTGACTGGGGTATCACCCCGTTCGCACACGAGGCCGCGCGCGACCCGGAACGGATCGCCATCGAGATCGACGCGTTCAATGCGGCCGCGCGACAGGTTTGCAGCGCACGCGGAGTGGCCTTCGTCGACATCACTCCGGTGAGTCGCGCGCACGGCGCGGAGCCGAGGATGTTGGCCGAAGACGGACTTCATCCCTCCGCCACGATGTATAACGAATGGATGCGGCTGGCGCTTCCGGTCGTGCGCGCCATGGAGGCTGCGGGATGACTCATTCCTCTACTCGACCCTTCGATAGCGTCACCGCCGCGCGTATCGCCCGCGCTTACCTGCCCCGGCACCCGCTGGGCAATCGCTGGGACTATTACTACACCCGCGCCAAGCTGGGCAGCGATCCGTTGTACCCCGGAGTGTTGCAGGCTCTGCGCGGCAGCGAGGCCCCGGTGTTGGATCTGGGTTGCGGCCTGGGTCTGCTGGCGCATGCCTTGCGGCTCGACGGACAAACGATGGACTATCGCGGCGTCGACAACGACGCCGCCAAGATCGCGCGCGCGCAGAGCGTGGCCGAAAGGAATGCACTGGTCGATGCCAAGTTCGAACTGATAGATCTGGCCAAGGGGACACCCAAGCACCGCGGCAGCGTTGCGATCCTGGACGTGCTGCAGTACCTCACCGCCGACGATCAGCGACGACTGATCGCCAATGCGATGGAGATGCTCGTTCCAGGAGCGCGACTGGTTATCCGCACCGCCCTGGGCGACGACAGCAGGCGTGGCAGGACCAGCCGCGTCACCGACCGCCTGGCCAATCTGATCGGCTGGATGCAATTCCACCCCAGGTGCTATCCGGACGCCGAGGCACTGCGCGCGCAGTTCGATGCAGCGGGACTGGAGACCGCCTTTTCTCCGTTGTACGGCAACACGCCTTTCAACAACTGGCTGATCGTCGCCAGCAAGCCGTAGGTCGGGGCTACAGATTCTCCGGCAGCACGGTGGCGTAGCCGCGTTCGCGCATCGCCTCCAGCACGCCTTCGATGATCGCCAAGTTGTGGCCGTGCGCAGCGCCTTCGTGCAGCAGGACGATGGCGCCGGGCTGAAGCTGGCCGACGATGCGTTTCACCACTTCATCGGGCTCGCCGCGCACACCGTCGAATCCGCGCGCGCTCCACGCCACCCGCGCCAGTCCGTTCTTCTTCAATGAAGCGGAGACGAAGGGATTGGCCATGCCGACCACCGCGCGGAACCAGCGTGGCGGCTGCCCGGTGATCTCGCGCAAGGTCGCTTGCGCCTGATCTATTTCCGCGGCCATGCGCCGCGGTCCCAATGCCCAGAACCAGGCTTGCGGGTGCGAGCGGCTGTGGTTGCCGATGCCGTGGCCGCGATGCAGGATTTCGCGGGTGAGATCGGGTTGTGCCGCGGCGCGGTCGGCCACCAGGAAGAAAGTAGCCTTGGCGCCATAGCGGTCCAGCAGGTCCAACAAGGCCAGGGTTTCGTGAGACGGCCCATCGTCCACCGTCAGCCAGACCACATTTTTCTCTGTCGGCAAACGGCTGAGCACGGGGCTGAACAGCCGCGATTGCGGTCGCATGGTTCCCCACAGGAACAGCATGTGGGTCGCGAACAGGCTCATCAGTCCGATCGCCCAACCCCACCGCCACCAGACCAGGATCACGCCCAGATGCAAGGCCAGCGCCAGCCAGATCCACGCATGCGGCTGACGCGGGACGCGGTGCAATGCGCTATTCAGTGTTTCGGATGCGGTCATGCCGCAATCATGCCATGCAGCGTAAAATTACCGATTCCGAAAGTCCGAAAGCCCAAAAGCAGGTATCCCCCCAATGTCCCTCGACCCCGCCCTGCGTTCCCGTATCGAATCCCTGCTGCAGTCCAAACGCGTCGTGCTGTTCATGAAAGGCCAGCCGAGCATGCCGCAGTGCGGATTCTCCGCCAAGGCGGTGGGCGCGCTGTCCACGCTCGGCGTCGACTACGCGCACGTGAACGTGCTGGCCGACCAAGACATTCGCGAAGGCATCAAGGCTTACGGCGACTGGCCGACCATCCCGCAGCTGTACATCGACGGCGAGTTGGTCGGGGGCAGCGACATCATCGAGCAGATGAGCAACTCCGGCGAACTGGCTTCGTTGCTCGGCGTGGCTGCGCCGGACCGCACGCCGCCGAAGATCACCGTCACCCCGGCCGCCGCCGAAATGTTGTCGAACGCGGCGGCCGACGCCGGCCCGGGCGGCGCCCTGTCGCTTTCGATCAATGCGCAGTTCCAGCCTAATTTCCAACTGGCGCAGTTCGACGCCAACGCTATCGCCGCCGAATCCAACGGCGTGCGCATCCAGTTCGACCTGGCCAGCGCGCGCCGCGCCGACGGCATCACCATCGACTGGGTGGACGATATCCGCGGCAAGGGTCTGGCCATCGACAACCCCAACGCGCCCAAGCCGGTGCAGACCCTCTCACCCGCCGAAGCCGAGGTACGCGTGGCAGCCGGCGAAGTTCTGCTGGTGGATGTGCGCCCTGCCGAAGAGCGTGCGATCGCGGCAGTGAAGTTGCCGTTCGAGACCTTCGATGGCAATGACCGCGCCGAACTCGAAGCCTTGCCGAAAGACACGGCCATCGCCTTCCTGTGCCGTAGCGGCGGCCGCAGCCAGCAGGCCGCGGAAGAATTCCGCGCGCTGGGTTTCTCCAATGTCTACAACGTCGTCGGCGGCACCAATGCTTGGGCGGACGAGATGGATTCGGGCTTGGCGAAGTATTGATCGGCTTTTCCTTCTCCCCCCCTGGGAGAAGGTGCCCGCAGGGCGGATGAGGGAATGGAAAATACACGCTAGTACAAGTTTGCTTCGACCTGAAAGTCCATTCCCTCATCCGTCGCTTCGCGCCACCTTCTCCCGGAGGGAGAAGGAAAGCAGCTAGCCGCTGAACCCACCACTGGCTAGATAGTTCAGCTCTTCCTGCGTCGATTCGCGTCCCAGCGCCGCATTGCGGTGCGGGAAGCGGCCGAAACGCGCGATCAGGTCACGGTGCAGCACCGCATACTTCATCAACTCGTCGTCGCCGATCCCGCCGAACAACTCCATCGCGTAGTCCTGGTCGGCCATCGCTTCCGAATGCTCGAACGGCAGATAGAAGAACGACCGTAGCGCGGCGTCCACCTGAAGATCGAAACCCGCATCGATCGCGCGTTGCGCATAGTGCCGCGCCAGCCCGTCCGTCGCATAGGAATGCGCGCTGCCACGGAAACAATTGCGCGGAAACTGGTCCAGCAACAAGGTCAGCGCCAGCGCTCCTTCCGCGTTGTCCATCCAGCTGTCCAATTCGCAGCGCGCCGCGGCGAAATGCGCATCGCGGAACCGGTCAGCGAAGGCAGCGTCGAAGATGGCGTCGCGCGTGAACCATTTCTCGGCACCGGCGGTGCGCCAGAAATCCAGCAAAGTGCGCGGCTGCATCCAGTCACTCATTCGTCGGCGTGTAATTGATCGTATCCAGGATCAGGGCGAATGCCTTGCCCGCCATGGATTCGTTGGCCTGCAGGTTTTGCGTATAGGCATAGCAGGTCCATTCCTCGCCGCAGGCCGCGCTCCCGATCATCACCAGATGCTGGCCGTATAAAGGTCCCACCTTCTCGACCTTGTCTTGATAATGCGCCGCAAGCAGCTTGTGCTTGCCGTATTCGCGCGAAAGGACCTCGGTCTGATCGTACTCGCCACCATCGTCCGTCTGCGTGGCGGCGACGAGATGGTCGACATATTCCCGTGGGACCGGCGCATCTGCGTTTTGGCAGGCGATGACGTGGGCATCCAGGTTAAGCACTTCGAATTCGGCTTTGTCGGCCTCCAGGTAAGCGCTGTAGCAGCTGCTCCCGTCGACTTGCTCGTGGCTGATTTCGCTCCAGTTGCCTGGGTATTTGAACGCCAACCCATTGGCGGAGAAAATTTTAGGTCGATCAACCTGAGGGGCATCCGCCGGACGTGCCTTGAACTCCTGAGCCATCGCCGCGGAAGCGGCCAGCAACAGAGCCGGAACGACGGCGGCAATACGATAATCCATTCGGTTTTCTCCTTTGTTGGTTGTCGATCCTTATTTTACTCGTCGAAGCGCAGGTGTCGCACCGACTTGCCGTGCCGGCGGATCAGCTTCAAGGCCTCGATTCCGATATTGATGTGACGGTTCACGAAGTCCGCGCTGACGCGCGCATCGGAAGCCTCTGTCTTCACGCCTTCTGGAATCATCGGCTGGTCCGAAACCAGCAATAAGGCGCCGCACGGAATGCGGTTGGCGAAACCAGCAGCGAAGATGGTGGCCGTTTCCATGTCGATAGCCATGCAGCGCACCTTGCGCAGATATTCCTTGAACTCGACGTCGTGTTCCCACACCCGGCGGTTGGTGGTGTAGACCGTGCCGGTCCAATAGTCGTGGCCGAGGTCGCGGATCATGGTGGACACCGCGCGCTGCAGGGCGAAAGCTGGCAGCGCGGGCACTTCCGGCAACAGATAATCGTTGCTGGTGCCTTCGCCGCGGATCGCCGCGATCGGCAGGACCAGATCGCCGAGCTGGTTCTTACGCTTCAGACCACCGCACTTGCCCAGGAACAGCACCGCCTTGGGCATGATCGCCGACAACAGATCCATCATCGTCGCCGCGTTGGGGCTGCCCATGCCGAAGTTGATCATGGTGATGCCGTCGAAGGTGGCGCTGGCCATCGGCCGGTCCAGGCCCACCACCGGCGCGCCGGTCAATGCGGAGAACGCATGCAGGTAGCCGCCGAAATTGGTCAGCAGGACATGTTCGCCGAACTGGTCCAGGGGCACGCCGGTGTAGCGTGGCAGCCAGTTATCAACGATCTCGGTCTTGTCTTTCATCGCACTCTCTCTGTTCTCGTTAGTCCCGCCAATTGTGGCATGGGCCTGCGGTATAGCACTTGGCAAGCGCGAGCCGGCCGGTTAGGTTTCGTACTGCCAGCTTTCGGTCGGATAGCTTTCGATCGGCCAGCTTCAATCAGAATTTCCGGGGAATCACCATGCGCTTCGTTCTGTTGGCCGTGATCGGCTTAGTTTCCGTGTGCGGGAACATCGGCATCGCCACTGCCAAGTCCCGCTTCACCCAGGATCCTTACCCCAGCACCTACCGCAGCATCGCCTCCGGTCCGGTGCTGATCGAGCATGCCACCGTGCTAACCGGCACCGGCGAACGCCTGGACGATACCGACGTGCTGCTGACCGACGGCAAGGTGGTGTCGGTGGGCCGCGGATTGACTGCGCCCGCGGATGCGACCCGGGTCGACGGCAGGGGACGCTGGGTCACGCCCGGTATCATCGATGTGCATTCCCATCTGGGCGTGTATCCCAGCCCCGGCATGAGCGCGCACAGCGACGGCAACGAGGCCACCGCGCCGGTCACCGCGAACGTGTGGGCCGAGCATTCCATCTGGCCGCAGGACCCTGGTTTCCAAACCGCACTCGCAGGCGGCATCACTTCGCTGCAGATCCTGCCCGGCTCCGCCAATCTGGTCGGCGGACGCGGCGTGACCCTGAAGAACGTGCCTGCCACGACCTATCAGGCGATGAAATTTCCCGATGCGCCCTGGGGTTTGAAAATGGCGTGCGGCGAGAACCCCAAGCGCGTCTATGGCCAGAAGGGCGGACCTTCCACGCGCATGGGCAATATCGCCGGCTATCGCGCCGCCTTCATCGACGCCAGCGAATACCTGAAGAAAAACAACACCAAGCAACAGCCGAAGAAGAAGCGCTGGTGGGAACGCGCTTCGGGCAATGGCAACGAGGACAGTTCCGGCGACACGGGCGGCAAGCGCGACTTGAAGCTGGACACGCTGGCCGGCGCTATCGAGGGCGATATTCGCGTGCATATCCACTGCTATCGCGCCGACGAGATGGCCACGATGCTGGATCTGGCCAAGGAGTTCGGCTTCAAGATCGCCGCGTTCCATCATGGCGTGGAGGCTTACAAGATCGCCGATCGTCTGGCTGCCGAAGGCGTATGCGGCGCGCTATGGGCGGACTGGTGGGGCTTCAAGATGGAAGCCTTCGACGGCATCCAGGAAAACATCGCGCTGGTCGACCGCCCCGCCAACAGCTGCGCCATCGTGCATTCGGATTCCGATGAAGGCATCCAGCGCCTCAACCAGGAAGCGGCGAAGGTGATCGCCAATGCGCAGCGGGTGGGTATCGAGATTCCACCGGAACGCGCGATCCGTTGGATAACGCAGAACCCCGCCAAGGCCATGGGCATCCTTGAGCGGACCGGCACTTTGGAACCCGGCAAGATGGCCGATGTGGTGGTGTGGAACCAGAACCCCTTCAGCGTGTACGCGCATGCGGAACAGGTTTACATCGACGGCGCGCGCGTCTACGACCGCAACGATCCGGCGCGACAGCCGAAATCGGATTTCATGCTGGGACAGGAGGATGCGGCGATGGGAGGTGCGAAATGAGCGCGTCGACAATGTTCAAGTCGTCATCCCCGCAGACGCTTTCCTCGCCGTCATCCCAGCGAACGCTGGGATCCATTTTGACTTTAGGCGCGGGATTCAACGCAACGGCAACAGCAAGATCAAGATGGATCCCAGCGTTCGCTGGGATGACGACAAGGTTGTTTTCGGTTTCGGTCCTCGCCTTGCTATGCGCAAGCAATTCTTTCGCCCAAGATCTCCTCATCCGCCATGCCACCGTGCATACCGCTGGCGCCCACGGCACGCTGCAGAACGCCGACGTACTGGTGCAAGGCGGCGTTATCCGTGCGGTGGGCGTCGACCTGCAGGCGCCTGCTTCGGTCGGCGTGGTCGAAGCCAACGGCAAACCGCTGACTCCCGCTTTCTTCGGCGGCATCACCGAGATCGGCATCGAGGAAGTGTCGGGCGAAGCCGAAACGGTCGACAGTGCAGTGACCCTGGCCACTGACCAGCCGATGCGGCCCGAGTTCGACGTGACTCTTGCCTACAACCCGGAATCGGTACTGATCCCGGTGGCTCGCATGGAAGGATTGGGATTCACCCTACTCGGTGCCAATACGGGCGGTTCCTTCATCGCCGGACAGGGCGGTGTCGTGCGTTTGGATGGCGGCGCCGATCCGATCGGACCGCGCGTGCTGTTCGTGAAACTGGGTAGCGATGTGCTGGGCAAAAGCGGCAGTTCGCGGGCGGCGCAGTGGATGCTGCTGGACCAGATGGTCGGCGAAGCGCGTGGCCGTATCCCCGCCGATTCGCCGCACGCGCTGCTGACGCCTACCGGCCGCGCGGTGCTGGCCCGCTACCTGGCGGGCAACGGACGCATCGTGGTCAACGTGAACCGGGCGGCCGATATCCGCCAGCTGCTGCGCTGGGCGCAACGCGAGAACGTGCGCATCGCCATCGCCAGCGGAGTCGAGGCCTGGAAACTCGCCGGACAGATCGCTGCGGCGAAAGTGCCCGTCTTCGTCGATGCGCTGGCCGACCTCCCCGGCGACTTCGACCAGATCGGAGCGACCTTGGAGAACGCCGCACGTCTGCACGCGGCCGGCGTGGAAGTGAGCTTCGCGCAGTTCGGCGACGCCTCGCACAATGCGCGCAAGATCCGTCAATACGCGGGCAATGCGGTGGCCAATGGCCTGCCATGGGAAGCGGGGCTGCAAGGCCTGACCCGGGTGCCGGCGCGGGTGCTGGGCGTGGACGACAAGCTGGGCACGATCGCACCGGGCAAACTGGCCGATCTGGTGCTTTGGACTGGCGATCCGCTGGACGTAGCCAACGTCGCGAGCCAGTTGTGGCTGGGCGGGCGCGCCATCCCCATGCGCTCGCGCCAGACCGAACTGCGTGATCGCTATCTGCGCGCGGCCGGAGCGTTGCCGCGTGCGTATTCGCCCTGATCCATCACCTTCATCGCGCTTTTGCCTCCCCCTTTGAAAAAGGGGGATCGAGGGGGATTTGCTCTTGGCGCCAAAGCAAGATCAAGAGCAAATCCCCCGTTGCCCCCTTCTCAAAGGGGGCAAAGCAGCTTCACCGCGCACGCGCCAACATACGGTCGTGAGCAGCTGCCGAGCCAAGCTCAGACTGCCGCAGCTTCCAAGGTGGCCACGCGATTGCGTCCGCCATGCTTGGCGATGTACATCGCCCTGTCGGCGCGTTTGATCAGGGTCGCCACCGTATCGGCCGCGTTGCACTGGGTGACGCCGATGCTCACGGTGACTGCAACCGGCACGCCTTCCACTTCCTGGCATTGAGCCTGTATTTTCAGGCGCAGGTGCTCGGCCATGGCGATGGCGCGCGCGCTGTCGGCGCCAGGCAAGCCCAACACGAACTCCTCGCCGCCCAAACGTCCCAGATGGTCTCCGTACTGCAACTCTTCGCTCACCAGCCTTACCACCGCGCGCAGGCAGGCATCGCCTGAAGCGTGACCGAAACGATCGTTGACCTGCTTGAAATTATCCAAGTCCAGAAACAGCAGCGACAGCGGCAGGCCTTCACGGCGCGTATTGAGCACTGCCCAATCCAAACGATGTTCGATACCGCCGCGATTGAGCACGCCGGTCAGCCAATCGCGTTCGGCATGTTGCTGGGCGGTATCGCGTTCGCGGCGGAAGGTGAGCATGCGATCCGCCAGTCCGAGCGCCAGCACCACCGCGGTGAAAGCGAGCACCAGCGGCAAGCCGTATTGCAGCCACGGTTCGACGGGAATGCCCATGCTCAGTTGCACTGCGCGCGCGGTGCTGAAGAACACCAGCGGAACCCAAGCGATCAGGATGAAGCCCGCATGCCGCCCACCCCCACGCCAGGCTTTGTACAGGGCGATGATCGCCAGCAGGTTGGTGAGCAGGAACAGGGCATTGCCCATGTTCGGAAACCATTCCTTGCGCGCGGGCCAGGGCGATATCAGCAACAGCAGCAGCACCGCGGGAATGTAGATTCCCGCCCAGCGCATGGCCCGGCTCAGCCGCGGCACACGCAGCCGCAGGCCGGCGTAGTCCTGCAACATCCATACCGCGGCCATGGTCGACACCGTGGCGATGAACCAGATGCCCGGCGCGCCGAACACCGCCAGTGCGCGCAACCCCGGCAAAGCGTAGGCCTCCCCATACGAGCAGAGCAGAAACAGCATCTGCAGCGCCATGGTCGCTGAGTACAACAGATACACCCGCTCCCGCAGCATCGCCCAGAACAACAGCACGGTTAGCGAAACGCCCACCAGCACCCCTACCGCTAGCAGCAGGATCCGCACCTGGGTCAGGTCGTAGGCGATATGCCGGGTGCGTGGAACCACGGCCACCTGCAAGGGATAACGCGCACCTTCCACGTTGATGGTGACTGCACCGTCGCCGTGCAGCGGAAACACCAACGCATGCCGCGAGTACTGCGGATCCAGATCTTGATCGAACAGGGTCTGCACGACCGGTGCGGCCAGGCCAGGACCCTGCACGCTGACGCGCGCGCTGTACGGGTGGTAGACGAGCAACAATGGCTGGTCGATTCCCGCGACGGGCTGCAATCGCCATTGGCCGTTGCCGATGACCGAAGGCTTATGGGGATCGGCGATGAAATCGCGTTCGGCGAAGATGCCCGCATGCTGTTCGGAGGCAAGGCCGGCATCGGCGGCGAGAGGATCGATGCGCACGATGCCTCCCTCTTCGGCCTGGGCAGAGCAAAGCGCTGCCATGCACCATGCCATCCCCAGCAGCCACCGCTTGCTCATCTCGCCCCTTACTTGTCCGGCACCAGTGTCGATCTCAAGCACAACCATTAACAAGCTTTACGCACATATAAATGTGACTTACATCACATTTTATGTACGATTGAATGCCGTGAAAGCCACAATTACGGGCCTGGGCAAGACGCCCCGCCTTTTTGCTCAGGGCAGCGGGTGTCTGGAACAGCCAGAACGCGATAATGTGCAGAAGCTCACACTTCTGCAGCGCAGCAGGTTGCAGATTTGCGCTACGTTGCCGGGCTTGTTTGCGATGCATGCCGGGAGGGGCTTCATGCGCATTGGGATAGTGGTGGACTCCGCCTGCGATTTGCCGCAGGACTTCATTCAACAGAACGATATCGTGCTGCTGCCCATCACCGTGCGCATCGGCGATGCGGTGCTGGCCGATCACCGCGACGAGGAAGCCACCCTGAGCTTCCTGCACGCACACGTGGCTGAACGCGGCCACGAAGCGGAGACGACCCCGTTCACGGTCAACCAGATCCGCGACCTGTTCCTGAGCCGGCTGGTGATCGACTACGACCACGTCTACTGCATGACCATCACCAAGACGCGCAGCCCGATCCACGAGAACGCGATGCAGGCCAGCTTCGCCATCCTCAACGACTACAAGCCGGTGCGCCAGGCGGCGGGCCACAACTCGCCATTCGCGCTGCGCGTGATCGATACCCAGACCCTGTTCGCCGCGCAGGGCGTCACCGCGGTGGAAGCGGTACGCATGCGCGCCGCCGGCGCCAACGTGCAGCACATGCGCACCAAACTGGAATACCTGGCCTCCAACAGCCACGGCTACATGATCCCGCGCGACCTCTACTACCTGCGTGCCCGCGCGCGCACCAAGGGCGACCGCAGCGTAGGCTTGCTCAGCGTGGCGCTGGGCAGTGCGCTGGACATTAAGCCGGTGCTGCATGGCCATGCCGGCAAGACCGAGCCGGTGGCCAAGATCAAGGGATTCGAGAACGCGGTCGAGCAGATGTTCAAGTTCGCTGGCAACCGCGTCATCGCCGGCCTGCTGACGCCCACCGTCTGCCTGAGCTACGGCGGCGAACTCGGCGAGATGCGCGCGTTGCCCGGCTACGACCGGTTGCGCGACATCTGCGCCAACAACAACGTGGAAGTCTTCGAAAGCGTGATGAGCCTGACCGGTATGGTCAACGTGGGCAAGGGTGCGGTGGTGGTCGGCTTCGCCGCCGAACCGCATACCTTCAGCGTCTCGTAACGCCTGGCTAACGCGCAACGGCTAGGCTGATGGCGACCCTACGAGGATAGCCGCCGCATGCCGATCCGTTACTACATCAGCCTCAAGAATCCCGGGAAAGCGCGCGGCAACGATGCCGGTTTCAGTTTCACTGCGCACGGCGCCGACGAATTCGCCGCGCAACTGCAGGATGCGCTGCGCAGCGACGTATTCTTCCAGCGCTGGCGCGCCGCGCAGCCGGATCCGGATTCGGTCGATGCCGGCCTGGGCGCCAGCGACCCAGCGGCGACGGTAACCGGCGAACAGCACGACTTGCAGATCGATCTGATCGCGGTGACCTCGATCCCCGGCAGCGTGTTCAAGCATCGCCTGCGCCTGCTCGCCGGCAATGCGTGGGAGCTGCGCGACGTTTCTTCCGCCTGACCGGGTGCCTGCGCGATGACGGTTGAAGCGCGATGACGGTCGAGGCGGTGTTGTTGTCCTGGAGCGGCGGCAAGGATGCGGCCTGGGCCTTGCATCGCCTGCGGCAGTCCGGCGTGCCGGTGGCGGGACTGATAACCACGGTCACCGCCGGCTACGAACGCGTTTCCATGCAGGGAATCCGCCGGGAAATCCTGCATGCGCAGGCTATCGCCGCCGGACTGCCGCTGATCGAAGCGATGATTCCGCCGGCCTGCGACAACACGGTTTACGAAGCGGCGTTCGCCTCCGCGCTCCGGTCCGCGCGCGAGCGCTGGCCGCGTGCGTTGTCCATCGCCTTCGGCGATCTGTTCCTGCAGGACATCCGCGATTACCGCGTGGCGATGTGCGCGTCGCTGGGCTGGCGGGTGCTGACGCCCTTGTTCGGCAGCGATACCGCAGTGCTGGCGCGGGAGATGCAGGCGGGCGGATTGCAGGCGGCGATCTGTTGCGTGGATACCCAACAACTGTCCGCCGACTTCGCCGGACGCGATTTCGATGCGGCGTTGCTGGACGCGTTGCCGGCGGAGGTGGATCCCTGCGGCGAGAACGGCGAGTTCCACACCTGCGTGCATGCAGGGCCGATGTTCTCGCATCCACTGGCCGTCGCGCGTGGGGAGACCGTGTTGCGCGACGAACGTTTCGCCTACACCGACTTCAGCCTCGCGCCCGCGTAGGAACCTGTAGGAGCGACGCGAGTCGCGAAGCTCTCGGCCTTTCACCTTCATTAGCTTCGCGACTCGCGTCGCTCCTACCACTTCGAATCAGGTTTTCAGGGCCTTCGCGTGGTGGGCGATATGTTCACCGATGAAGCTTCCGATAAAGTAGTAGCTGTGGTCGTAGCCGGACTGCAGGCGCAGTTCGAGTGGATGATCCACGGCCGCGCAGGCAGCCTGTAACAACTCAGGCTTCAATTGGACGGCCAAGAATTCATCGGCATCGCCCTGATCCACCAACAATGGCAGGCGTTCGGATGCACCGGCGACCAGGGCGGCGGCATCCCATGCTTTCCAGGCTTCGCGATCTTCGCCGAGGTAGGCGGTGAACGCCTTTTCGCCCCACGGCACCCGGGTAGGCGCCACGATCGGCGAAAATGCCGACACGCTGCGATAGCGACCGGGATTCTTCAACGCCGCGATCAGCGCGCCGTGGCCGCCCATCGAATGTCCGCTGATGGCACGTGCATCGGTCGTCGGGAAATTCGCCTCGATCAAAGCCGGCAGTTCGGAGACGACATAGTCGTACATCCGGTAATGCTTGGACCAGGGCGCCTGCATGGCGTTGACGTAGAAGCCCGCACCCTTGCCCAGGTCGTAACCGTCCGCATCGGCGACGTCCTCGCCGCGCGGGCTGGTGTCGGGTGCGACCAGGATCAGGCCATGCTCTGCGGCATAGCGCTGCGCCCCGGCCTTGGTGATGAAGTTCTGCTCGGTGCAGGTCAGGCCGGAGAGCCAATACAGCACCGGAAGTTTTTGCGTCTGGGACTGCGGCGGCAGGTAGACGGCGAAGTTCATTTCGCAGCCGAGCGCTACGGAACGGTGCCGATAAACGTCCTGCCAGCCGCCGAAGCAGGCGCGGTGTTCTATGCGTTCAAGAGTCATGTGTTTTCCGGTGGTTCCTTCCTCCCGGGAAGAAGGAACCGGTTGAGCGCTTGCGCGGTTTCACGAAGCCAGCACGCCGCGCAACTTGGCTACTTGGGTGGAAAGGGCGTCCATGAGGGCCGGCGAAAGGCAGTCGTAGGGCTCCAGGCCTAGTTCGCGCAGGCGCGCACGCACGGCGGCCATCTGCGCCGGCGGGGTACCCGTTTCGATAATCGAGGACACGAACGCCGCAAAACCCGGCGCCGACCAGCCGGTTTGCGGCGACAACTCGGTATGGATGAAGTCCAGACCGTGGAAGGCGTGCTCTGGGTTCTCGATGCGGCCGAACATATGCACGCCGCAACCGCTACAGGCATGGCGCTGGATCGTCGCCTTATCGTCGACGACCTTCAGCTTCTGCGCATTGGCGGTGACGGCCACCTTGTCCCGCGGCACCACGGCGACGACCGAGAACGTGGCGCCCTTCGGCTTCCAGCATTTGCTGCAACCGCAGGCATGGTTGTGGGCGGTTTGCGCGTCCACCTTGACGGTGACCTGGTCCTGCGCGCAATGGCAGGCCAACGTGCCTCCTGCGAAATCGTCGTCGCCCGCCTTGATGCCCTTATCTACTGAGGGATGAATCGTAACTGTGCTCATGGTGACCCTCCGGTCCGGATACCACCGACTACAAGAAGGCGCGGAGCGTCCGCGCGACGCCCCTGTTGCGAGCTCTGTCAGAAATGGATGACCGTGCGGATCGACTTGCCTTCGTGCATCAGATCGAACGCTTCGTTGATCTGGTCAAGCGGCAGGTTGTGGGTGATGAAGGGATCCAGGTCGATCTCGCCGCGCATCGACTGCTCGACCATGCCCGGCAACTGCGTTCGTCCCTTCACTCCGCCGAAAGCGCTGCCGCGCCACACGCGGCCGGTCACCAGCTGGAACGGACGCGTGCTGATCTCCTGTCCCGCGCCAGCCACGCCGATGATGACGCTCTCGCCCCAGCCCTTGTGGCAGCACTCCAGCGCTGAACGCATGACGTTGACGTTGCCGATGCATTCGAAACTGAAATCCACGCCGCCGTCGGTCAGTTCGACGATGACGTCTTGGATCGGCTTGTCGTAGTCCTTCGGGTTCAGCGTGTCGGTAGCGCCCATCGCCTTGGCGAGCTCGAACTTGCCAGGATTGGTATCGATCGCCACGATCCGCCCGGCTTTCGCCTGCACCGCGCCCTGAATGACCGCCAGGCCGATCCCACCGAGCCCAAACACCGCGACGCTATCGCCTGCCTTCACCTTGGCCGTGTTGTGCACCGCCCCAATCCCGGTGGTGACGCCGCAACCGAGCAGACAGACCTTCTCCAGCGGCGCTTCGGGATTCACCACCGCCAGCGAGATCTCGTTGACTACGGTGTACTCGCTGAAAGTGCTGCAGCCCATGTAGTGGAAGATCGGCTGACCGTTGTAGGAGAAGCGCGAAGTGCCGTCCGGCATCAAGCCCTTGCCCTGAGTGGCGCGCACCGCCTGGCATAGGTTGGTCTTGCCGGATAGGCAGAACTTGCACTTGCGGCATTCGGCCGTGTACAGCGGAATGACATGGTCGCCCACCTTGACGCTGGTGACGCCCTCGCCGATGGCTTCGACGATGCCACCGCCTTCATGGCCCAGCACCGAGGGGAAGATGCCCTCCGGATCGTCGCCGCTCAGGGTGAAGGCATCGGTGTGGCAGACGCCGGTATGGGTGATGCGCACCAGCACTTCGCCGGCGCGCGGCGATTCCACGTCGATCTCGACGATCTGCAGGGGTTCGCCTGCGGCGAAAGCGACGGCGGCACGTGATTTCATCGGGGGAACTCCAGGAATGCGACCGGAGCATTTTAGCCCCAAGGCGACTCCCGGGCGCTGGATGCGGGTAGGGCGGTAGGAGCGGGTAGGAGCGACGTAAGTCGCGAAGGGTCTTTCCTATGAAATTCTCTTTGCGACTTACGTCGCCCCTACGACGGCTGCTTAGTAGGCGAACTCGCGGAACACGCGGTCTATGTCGCCGTTCCATTGGCCATGGAACAGGGCCAGTTTGCGCTCGGCCGGGGTTTCGTTGGCCTCGGCGAATTCGATTAACGGATCGAGGAAGCCGGTTTCGTCGCTGCCCTTGCTGTTGAGCACGGCGCGGCGCTGCAGGCCGTGCGCGGAGATCTTCAGCGCAGCCATGGCCAGATCACGCAACGTACCGCCGCGGAACGGAAGTTTCAGCGCATGCTTCGGCACGCCATCGCGCAAGGCGTTGCGCTCTTCCAAGCTGAAATCCTTGACCAGGTCCCACGCCGCATCCAGCGCGGTCTGGTCGTACAGCAGGCCGACCCAGAACGCGGGCAATGCGCACAACCTTCCCCAAGGACCGCCATCGGCGCCGCGCATCTCCAGGAATTTCTTCATGCGCACTTCCGGGAACGCGGTAGTCATGTGGTCGGACCAGTCGGTCATGGTGGGCCGCGCGCCCGGCAACGCGGGCAGCTTGCCGGCTAAGAAATCGCGGAAGCTCTGACCGGAGCAATCTATGTACTCGCCGTTGCGGTAGCTGAAGTACATGGGCACATCGAGCAGGTAATCGACGTAGCGTTCGTAGCCGAAGCCGTCTTCGAACACGAAGTCGAGCATGCCGGTGCGGTCCGGATCGGTGTCGGTCCAGATGTGCGAGCGGTAGCTCTGATAGCCGTTGGGTTTGCCTTCGGTGAACGGCGAATCGGCGAACAGCGCAGTGGCGATGGGTTGCAGCGCCAGCGACACGCGGAATTTCTTCACCATGTCCGCCTCGCTGGAGAAATCCAGATTGACCTGCACGGTGCAGGTGCGTTTCATCATGTCCAGGCCCAGCTTGCCGACCTTGGGCATGTAGTTGCGCATGATCTGGTAGCGGCCCTTGGGCATCCACGGCATCTCATCGCGCGTCCACTTAGGCTGGAAGCCCATGCCCAGGAAACCGAGCTGCAGTTCGTCGGCGACGGTCTTCACTTCCTTCAGATGGGTGCCGACTTCGCTGCAGGTCTGGTGGATGTTCTCCAGCATGCCGCCGGACAGTTCCAGCTGACCGGCCGGTTCCAGGGTGACCGAGGCGCCGTCGCGTAACAGCGCGATGACTTTGCCGTGCTCTTCCACCGGTTCCCAACCGAAGCGGGTCAGCCCCTTCAACAATGCTTCGATACCGCGCTCGCCTTCGAAGCCGGGCGGGCGCAGATCATCGAGCTGAAAACCGAACTTCTCGTGCTCGGTGCCGATGCGCCATTGCGACTTCGGCTTTTCGCCCGAGGCGATGTAGTCGACCAGTTGGCTGCGGTCGGTGATCGGCGTACCCGCAACATGGCTGGGACTGGACAAGGGCGGATACTCTGCGTCGGAGACTAGGTAATGTTGGGCCGTTGCCCTGACATCGCAAGGTCCGCACTATATCCTGAGCCGATGCGCCTGATCGTTGCCGCCCTGTTGCTTCTGTGTTCCGCCAATGCCGTAGCGCAGGCCGCTTCGCCGCTTCAACTGGAGCACCAACCGGAGCGCGCTCAGCTGGAGCACGCTCAGCTGGAGCGCGGCAACGGACCCGAACCCAGCACGCTCGATGCGCACCGTTGCCAGGAAGTCTCTTGCGGCAACGTGCTTCGCGACCTCTACGAAGGGCTGGTGACCGAGGACTCCGCAGGAAGGTTGATTCCGGGCATCGCCGAACGCTGGGAGGTGTCGGCCGACGGCCGCACCTGGACTTTCCACTTGCGCGAAGGCTTGCGCTGGTCGAATGGCGAACCGCTGGATGCACCACAGGTGGTGGCGAGTTTCCGTCGTGCCTTCGCGCCGAAGACGGCGGCGCCCTTCGCCGAGTTGTTCGACGCGCTTAGCAACGCGCAGGCCGTGCAGGCCGGCAAGCTCGCGCCCGAAGCCCTGGGCGTGGCAGCGCCCGATGCGCGTCGGGTCGTATTCACCCTGAGCCGCAGCGCGGCCTTGCCTGCGCTACTGACACTGCCCATCGCGTTTCCGATCTACTTGCCAGCGGTGGAGAAATACGGCGCGCAACACACGCTTCCTGGCCGGCTAGTCGGCAACGGCGCCTATCGGTTGCTCGCATGGACGCCGCAGGCCAACCTGACCCTGGAGCGCAACGCGCGATTCCACGATGCGGCCAACGTGTCGATCCAGCGCGTGCGATTCCAGGTAACCGAAGATGCGTCGGCCGAACTGCAGCGTTTCGCCGCCGGCGATCTGCACTTCACCGAGACGGTGCCGCCGCAACCGCTGGACGTATTGCGGAAACGTTTCGGAGGCCAGTTGCGCATTTCTCCCTATCTGGGCGCCTTCTGGCTGGGGATGAATCTTTCCAAGCCGCCTTTCAGGAACAATCCCGCCCTGCGCGAGGCGCTGTCGCTGGCGGTGGATCGCGACAAGCTCACTCGTTACGTCACCGGCTTGGGCGAGCAACCTGCGTATGGATTGGTGCCCTCCGGAATTCCCGGGTATACCGGCGCCCGGACTACGTGGGCGAACGCCACCCAGGCGCAACGGGAGGCGCGCGCTAAGGCGCTGTATCGCGCCGCCGGCTATTCGACCGACCGACCGCTGGTGCTGGAGTTCCGCTACAACACTTCTACGCCGCACCGGCGCATGGCGTTGGCGGTAGCGTCGATGTGGCGCGACGTACTCGGCATCCAAGTGCGGCTGCGCAACGAGGAATGGAAGGTGTTCGTGCAGAACCGCAAGCAACGGGTGATCACTCAGGTGTTCCGTGGCGGCTGGGTGGGCGATGTGGTGGATGCGCGCAACTTCCTGGCCGCGTTCGGCAACGACGGGCCGCTCAACTGGACCGGCTACGACCAAGCGGCCTTCCGCGAACGACTGACCAAGGCCGATGCAGCGAAGACCGAGACCGCACGCAATGCCTGGTTGCACGCGGCGGAGCAGAAGCTTCTGAACGACCAAGCGACGATACCGCTGTACTTCTATACCTCCAAACATCTGGTCAGGCCGGAAGTGCTCGGCTTCGAACCGAATCCGCTCGACCGCCATGCCTCGCGCTGGTTACGCTGGCGCGACTGAGGGAAGCGGAGCACGCATGCGCGCCAGACACCGGGAAGTGCACCGCTCCAATCGAGCCGGCTGGCTGCGCGCGGCGGTGCTGGGCGCCAACGACGGCATCGTTTCCGTGGCCGGACTGGTGGTGGGCGTGGCCGCGAGCGGCGCAAGCCACACCACCGTACTGATGAGCGGCGTGGCTGGGCTGGTGGCTGGCGCCATGTCCATGGCCGCGGGCGAATACGTTTCGGTGCAGTCGCAGGCGGATACGGAAAAGGCCGATTTGCTGCAGGAAAAACAGGAGCTGGCCGAGGATCCGCACACCGAACTGGCCGAGCTTGCGCACATCTATGTTCGTCGCGGGCTGACTCACGCGCTTGCGCAGCAAGTCGCCGAGCAACTGACCGCGCACGACGCCCTGGGCGCGCACGCACGCGATGAGCTGGGCATCACCGATACTTTGCGCGCGCGTCCGGTGCAGGCGGCCATGGCTTCGGCGGCGGCGTTCACTGTGGGCGCGCTGGTGCCGCTCGCGGCGGTGCTGCTGACTTCGGACCAATACGTGAGCGTGGTGACTATCGCGGTCACGCTGATCAGCCTTTTCATCTCCGGCGCTTTGGCCGCCTATGCGGGCGGAGCGCTATTGGTGCGCGGGGCGTTGCGCGTGGGCTTCTGGGGAGCGATGGCGATGGCGGCTTCGTACTTGATCGGCAACTTGTTCGATGTGCGCGTGTAGTGCGTAACGACGCAGAAATAAAACATGACGCGCTCGAACCCCGACCCCTCAGATATCGTCATCCCGGCACCGAACTGCGCCTTCTGGCGCAGCGAGACCGAGATCCATCCCAACGCTGCATTGATCCGACCGCGAGCACATGGCAGCGACCGCAGGTTGGATCCCGACCTTCGCCGGGATGACGAGATGATTTTGTGAAGCGTCTCCTCTCCCGCTTGCTCGAGGCTTTCATAACTTTGTGGCTGCTGGCGACCCTGTGCTTCGTCCTGCTGCGTGCCGCGCCCGGCGGCCCGTTCGACACCGAAAAATCCGCGCCGCCGGAAGTACGGGCCGCGCTAGCCGCGCAATACCGGCTGGACCAACCCCTTATCGCGCAATACGGCGCCTGGCTGGGCGATGTGCTGCGCGGCGATCTGGGTCCCTCTTTCCAATATCCGGATTACACCATCAACCAGCTTATCGCTCAGGCCTTGCCGGTGTCCGCACTCAACGGCGGCCTTGCTCTGTTGCTGGCGTTGGCGCTTGGAATTCCACTGGGCGTTTTCGCGGCGCTGCGGGCGGGCCAGTGGATCGATCGCGGCCTGATGCTGCTGGCCGGACTGGGGCTGGCGATCCCGAAGTTCGTCGCCGCGCCGCTGCTTGTGTTGCTGTTCGCGGTGACCCTGCACTGGCTGCCGGCCGGCGGCTGGGGCGAATGGAAGAATCTGGTGCTGCCGGTGATCGCACTGGCCCTGCCCAACATCGCCTATTGCGCGCGCCTGACTCGCGTCTCGATGCTGGAAACCCTTTCCGCCGACTATCTGCGCGCGGCGCGCGCGCGCGGATTCTCGGAGACGCGCCTGTTGTTCTCGCACGCATTGAAACCCGCGTTGCTGCCGGTGGTGGCGTGGCTGTCGCCGGCGC
The DNA here is from genome assembly GCF_056402315.1 of Pseudoxanthomonas sp. P4_B2. Lineage (NCBI taxonomy): Bacteria > Pseudomonadati > Pseudomonadota > Gammaproteobacteria > Lysobacterales > Lysobacteraceae > Pseudoxanthomonas > Pseudoxanthomonas sp. P4_B2. Next base: position 678,982 of record NZ_JBFUHQ010000002.1, on the reverse strand, counting down.
TGATCAATGTGGTGACCGGCTCTGCGGTGGTGGAACAGGTGTTCGGCATCCCCGGTATGGGACGTTATTTCGTGCAAGGCGCCTTGAACCGCGACTACACCCTGGTGCTGGGCGTGGTGCTGGTGGTGGGCGCGCTGATCGTAGCGATCAACACGGGCGTGGATGCGCTGCGCGGATGGATGGATCCGCGACTGGAGAACGACGCGTAGCCCCGGCCTACTCCGACTCCACGTCGGCCAAGTCCATCACCCACTTCGGTACGACGGGTTCCCCGGCATAGAACTCTTTCGGTTTCTTCTCCGCCATCGCCCAGCGGTGCAGCCAGCTCGGGCCATAACGCCCTTCGTACCCGTCCGCATGCGAATACGCAGGGTCGCGCAAGGCCTCTTCCAGGCTGACGAAGCGATAGCCACGACGACGCGTGGCCTCGACCAGTGTCGCGAAACAATCCGCATTGAGTTCGTTGGCATGCATCAGCCAAACCTGCGGCAACGCATAGCCCAGCAGCTGGATGGATTGCGCTTCGTAGTAGTCCAGTTTGTTGAGCATGTACGGCACGTAGCCCAGGCGCAGGCGCGAGAGCAAGTCTTCCCGCTCGGGCGAATCCGGCTGCGCATTCATCACGTTGGCATAGGCGAACGCCCACACCCATTCGCCGTTGTCGACGGTAACTGGTGCAATACGATAGCTGTGCGCTTGCAGAAAGGAGGCTACTTTCGCTTTTTCTTCCGTGGTACGGCCGGCGCGGAGGTAGGGATGCCGAAACCAACGCGGCACCTGCCCGCGTTCGGCCAGCAACGGTCGTAGCTGGCGCTCGCCATCGAGGATTTCCTTCTCGAAAGCGGCAACTCCCACCTCGTTGATATCGGCATGCGAATAGGTGTGGTTGCCCAGTTCGTAACCGGCGTCGAGCCAGTCCTTCAGCATCGCCACGCGCTGGGGATCGACCTTGCCGTCGACCTCCAGCTTGTTCTCGTTGACGAAACCGACAACGGGCACGGCCGCCTGTTTCAATGCCGCGATCAGCCGTTCATGGCGCGCCTGCAGGTCAAGCGGGATGATCCCGTCCAGCCGCGCCCATGGCAGGTCGTCGATGGTGACGGCGATGCGGCGGTCGGTTGCGTCGGTTGCGTCGGTTGCGTCGGTTGCGTCGGCTGCAGATGCGGCGTGCGCGGGCAGCCCCGCACAGATCCAGAACAAGAGAAGGAAGAGCCGCATCGTGAGGTGTCTCTCGGAAAACCGCAGAGGATAACTGCGGAACGAAGTCCTAGGCCTGCGGGAATCCCAACCATCCGTTCACCACCGCGCGCGCCTCGTCCACGCCCTGCTTCGACTCGCCGGAGAAGGTCTGCACGCTGACGGTATCGCCGAACAGGGAGAACAGTTCCTTCTTCACCGCCTGCAGCGAGTTCGCCTGCTGGCCGCGGCCCAGCTTGTCGGCCTTGGTGAGCAGCGCATGCGCGGGAATGCCGCGCTCCACCGCGTAACTCAACATGTGCCGGTCGTAGTCCTTCAGCGGGTGGCGGATGTCCATCACCACCACTAGGCCCTTGAGCGCCTCGCGACTGCGGAAGTAGCGATCCAGGAAGGCCTGCCAATGATCCTTCAGCTCATGCGGGACCTTGGCGTAGCCGTAGCCGGGCAGATCGACCAGGTATTTGTCTGGTTCGATTTCGAAGAACACCAGCTGCTGGGTGCGGCCCGGGGTCTTGGAGACCCGCGCCAGCGCGTTCTGCCGGGTCAAGGCATTGAGCGCGGTGGACTTGCCGGCATTGGAACGGCCGGCGAAGGCGACCTCGTGGCCGATATCGGGGGGAAGCTGGCTGGGAATATGCGCCGCCAGCAAATATTTGGCTTTTTCTAGGGGATTGAACATGCGACTAGGATGGCACGCCACGGCTGGAATCGGCATCGCAGGGGGCGCTCGAGGGCCGCGGATTGGCCGCGACGGCCGCTTTCATTGACCCGCAAGGCCTGCCGCGACGATAATTCCCCTGTTTCGCGGCTGCCGTACGGCGCCGCTTTTTCGGCCGCTTTTCGATATCCCCCCGGAGCTTTAGCATGCGCCACGCTCGCGTTTTTGGACTTGCCGGACTGGCCATTGCGGCCGTGGGTGCGGTCGCATTCGCCCAGACCACCGTCGCTCCGCTGCCGGACAACGCGCCTGTGGTCACCGCGCCGCTGGAGATCGACCTCAGCAAGACCACCTGGGGCGATGCCAAGGCCGGCCAGACCAAAGCCTCTGCCTGCGCGGCCTGCCATGGCGCCGACGGCAACTCCAGCGACCCGCAATACCCGCGCATCGCCGGCCAGAGCGAGCGCTACGTGGCCCACCAGATCGCCCTGATCGCCAGCGGCCAGCGCACCGGCACGGCGGTGGCGATGGTCCCGTTCGTGAAGGACCTCACCCCGCAGGACATGCGCGACATCGGCGCGTATTTCGCCACCCAGAAATCCGGCGCCGGCCTGGCCGACGACACGGTGATCGCCGATGGCGCCTACAAGGACATGAAGTTCTACGAAGTGGGGCAGCAGCTGTATCGCGGCGGCGACGCTTCCCGCGGCATTCCGGCATGCATGGCTTGCCACGGTCCCAGCGGCGCCGGCAATCCCGGTCCGGCCTATCCGCATCTGGGCGGCCAACGCCAGGATTACGAGGCGCGGCGCCTGCAGGAATACCGTGCCGGCACCACTACCGAAAAGGATCCGGCGCTGTTCAACATCATGGCCCAGGTCACCAAACAGCTGACCGACCAGGAAATCCAGGCGCTGGCCACCTACTTGCAGGGCCTGCACGATCACGCCGACGATGCTGCCGCAAGCGGCGCGCCGGCGGCCGCGCCCGCAGTCCCGGCAGCGGCACCCGCACCAGCTGCCGAGCCGACCCCACAAAAATCGTGAACTTCGCGCGCCCAGCGCGGTCCGAGGATCACAGCTCTTGTTCATCGCGCCGGCCCAATCATGGCCGGCGTTTCTTTTTGCGCCAGGAGTACCAACGATGAAATCGCGTTTTGCCGTTCTGTTGCTGGCGCTGATGCCGCTGCTCGCATTCGCTGCAGACCCGGTCGCCGGCGTCGACTACGTGTCCATCCCGGAGGGCAAGCCGTACGCGCCGCTCAAGGGCAAGGTGGAGGTGGTCGAAGTGTTCGGCTACACCTGCATCCACTGCGCGCACTTCCAGCCGATGCTCAACGCCTGGCACAAGAAGCAGCCTTCCTGGGTACGTTTCACCCCGGTCCCGGCGGCGTTCGGCGGCATATGGACGCCTTACGCGCGCGCCTACTACGCCGCGGCGAAAGCCGGCGTTCTGAGCAAGACCCATGACGCGGTGTTCAAAGCCTTGCATGAAGATGGCGCCCTGCCGATCCAGAACGCGTCGGCGCAGGAAATCGCCGCGTTCTACAAAGGCTACGGCGCAGATCCCAAAGCCTTCGTGGCGGTCATGGAAAGCCCCGCGACCGATCTGCTGCTGGAACGGTCCAAGGAATTCGCGCTGGCCTCCGGCGTGGAAGGTACGCCGACGATCATCGTTAACGGCAAATATCGGGTGACCGCGCGCAATCCTGAAGAGACTTTGCGTGTTACCGATTACCTGGTGGCGAAAGAACGCGCCGGTAAGTAATCGCCGTCCCGAAGGACCTGCCTCTGGAGCTCACCCAATGAAGTCCCGCATTGTGCTGTTGCTGTTGGTCGTGCTGCCGATGCTTGCCGCCTGCGACCCGCAAAAGGCGCCCGCCGATGCGACGACTGCGGGCCCTGCCGACAAGACAACCGCAAGCGCGTCCTCAGCATCGGCTAGCAGAACCGCGACTCCGTTCGCAGTGGTACCTCCTGCCTGGGAAGGGCCGATCCCAACGGCGGGTGTGGACTATGTGGAGCTAGCCAATGGCCAACCCTACGCGCCGCTTAACGGACAGGTGGAAGTGGCCGAGGTGTTCGGTTACATCTGCTCGCACTGCGCCAATTTCGAACCGCTGTTTGTAGCCTGGAAAAACAAACTGCCGGCCGACGTAAAGATTTCCCTGGTCCCCGCTTCACTGGGAGGCCCCTGGGTGACTTATGCGCAGGCTTTCTATGCAGCCGAGACCTTGGGAGTACTGGAGCAGAGCCACGAGGCCGTGTTCAGCGCGCTGCACCAACAGCACAGTCTGAGCCCGACAGCTACGCCGGAACAGATTGGTTCGTTCTACGCACAATTCGGCGTGGATCCCAAAACCTTCACCAGCACCATGCAAGGCTTTGCCGTGGGCGCCAGTATCAACCGCTCGCGGCAGTTCGCGGTGCGCTCCAGGATCGAAGGCACGCCTTCGCTGGTGATCGACGGCAGATACTTGGTCTCGGTAGATCAACGCGGCTACGGCCCGATGCTTCGCACTGCCGAGTATCTGATCGCGCAACGGCGCGCGGCATTGAAGTGAGCGACACTACTGATTCACTTTTTCCATCAATTCCTAAGGTCCAGATCATGAAAATCCGCCATGCCTTGATGCTGTCGATACTGTTGCCCATGCTGGCCGCCTGTTCCAAGACCGAGGCTCCCGAAGCGCCCGTGGCAGCCACCCCGGCCGCACCCGCCGCTACCGAGGCTCAGCCCGCCGCCGCCGCACCCGCCGAAGCGGCCACGCCCGCAGCGCCCGAGGCGCCGAACAACAACCCGGTCGTCGCGCCGCAGGGTCCGGCGCCCGTAGTCGGCACCGACTATGTGGAAATCTCCGGCGGCCAGCCTTGGCAGCCGCTGGAGGGGAAGATCGAAGTGGTCGAGATGTTCAACTACATCTGCCCGGCCTGTTACGCTTTCGATCCTACCTTGCGCAACTGGAAGGCCAAGCAGCCTGCCGATGTGCGCGTGGTCTACGTGCCGGCGCAGTTCCGTCCGGACTTCGTGCCCTACGCCAAAGCGTTCTACGCGGCCGAATCGCTGGGCTTGGAAGAAAAAACCCATTCGGCGGTGTACGAGGCGATCCACGTCAAGCACAGCATCCCGGCCGAAGGCGACAAGCCCGATGAGGCCAAGGTGGCGGCGTTCTACACCGCGTACGGCGTCAGCGCCGAGCAGTTCCTCAACACCATGAAGAGCTTCGCCATCGCCGGCAAGATCAACAAGGCCAACCAGTTCGCTCTGCGCAGCAAGATCGAAGGCACGCCTTCTTTGGTCGTCAACGGCAAGTACCTGGTCAAGGGCCGCAACTGGGACGACATGGTCCGCATCACCGACCACCTGATCGCCATGGAACGCGCGGCGCAAAGCGGTGCGGCGAAGTAGCAGTCCGGTCACCCCCCATGACTGCAGCGGACACACGTCGCCTTAGGCTGCTCAGCGCCAACATCCAGGCCGGCTCCAGCACGCGTCGCTACAGCGACTACGTGACCCGCAGCTGGTCGCATGCGATGCCTTACGGCAACAAGCGGGTGAGCCTGGATTCGATCGCGAAGATGGCCGGCGAACACGATATCGTCGGCCTGCAGGAAGCCGATCCCGGCAGCCTGCGCTCGGGGTTCACCAACCAGACCCACTACCTGGCCGAACAAGGCGGCTTCGATTACTGGAGCCATCAGCCCAACCGCAATGTCGGCCGCGTGGCGTCCAGCGCCAACGGCCTGCTGAGCAAGTTGGAACCGGTGGAAGTCAGCGACCACGCCCTGCCCGGCCGCATCGGCGGACGCGGCGTGCTGATGGCGCGTTTCGGCGATGGCGACGAAGGCCTGGTAATCGCGGTAGCGCATCTGTCGCTGGGTGCGAATTCAAGACGCTCGCAACTGGCGTTCATCGCCGAACTGCTGGCCGACCACCCGCATGCGGTGCTGATGGGCGATTTCAACTGCCTGCCGGACCGGCCGGAAATGGATCTGCTGTACAGCCGAACCCACCTGCGTCCGCCTTCCTTCTGCGTGCCTACCTTCCCCAGTTGGCGGCCGATGCGTGCCATCGACCACATATTGGTCAGCGAGCGCTTGGAATTCGCCGATGCGCGTGCGATTCCCGCCGCGTTCTCCGATCATCTGGCCTTGGCGATGAGCATCGACGTGCCGCAAATCGCATTGAAATGAATAAAAAAAGGCCGGCGAGATGCCGGCCTTTTTCCTGCGCCGTTGAAGATAACCTCAGAACTTGTAGGTGGCGCTGAGGTAGGTGAAACGCCACGGCAGGTCGTAGGTACCGGCGTCGTAGCCGTTCAACGAACAGGTGGTGCACACCGGCGCTTCCTTGGAGAACAGGTTGTTGACGCCCAGGGTCAGCTTCAAGCCTTCCATCGGTTTCCAACCCAACTGCACGTCGTGGTAGGTCGTGGCGCTGAGCTTGTGGTGGTCGGCGGCGGTGGCGCAGCCCGTGGAGGGCGTGATGACCGCATTGCCGCAATTTTCGGTCACCGCACTGATGTAGCGCACGTTCCAGTTGGCTTCCCAGCTCTTGTTGCTCCAGCCGAATTGCAGATTGGTCTGCCAATCCGGGATCGCGCTATCGCTGACTTCCACGCCAACTTCCCGCTGCGAACGGTTGCCGTCGATATCCACGGCCTTGTAATCCAGCACCGTGGTGGCCTGCAGCGCCGCGGTCAGGCGGCCCCAGCCCATCTCCGGACCGACCCAGTTGGCCTTGATGTCGATGCCATCGGTTTCGATGGTGGCCAGGTTGTCGAGGAAGTTCTGCGGCGGATTGAGGTTGCCGCTGGCCGCACGCGTGAATGGCGAGCACAACGCTGCATCGGTACCGCCGCCCGTGCTCAGGCAGGCATTGAGCAGCGCTTGCAGATCGCGGGCCTGGATCGCGTCCTTGATCTTGTGGTGGTAGTAACTGACTTCGAAGTCCAGTTTGCTCGACCACGACAGGTCTTCCGCCCAGCTCGGGCTGTAGACCGCGCCGAACGTATAGCTGTCGGATTTCTCGGGCGAAAGATCCGGATTGCCGCCGGTAAAGGTGGTTATCTGGGTATTGGCCTGCTCGAATCCTGCAGGCACGCCTTGCGCGGCGCATCCGGCGACATATTGGGATGCAGGTCCCGTGCCGCCGGTCGGACCGCAAGGATCGACCAGCGTCGCGCCGAACTGGGTCAGGCCATACAGCTCGCCCAGGTTGGGCGCGCGGAAACCCTTGGAGTACGTGCCGCGGATCACCAGATCATCGATCGGTTGCCAACGGAAACCCATTTTGCCGGTCGATTCGCCGCCGAAGGTCGAGTAATCCGAATAGCGCAGCGCGGCACTCAGGTCCAGGCTGGCCAGCACCGGGAAGTTGAACTCGCCGTAGATTTCACTGACGTCGTAGTCGGCCGATACCGGGGCTGCGAACGAATCCTGCGATTCGCCGCTCTGGCGCAACGGGTCCGGATTGAACTCGCCCTTGTAGCGGCGATGCTCCACGCCCGCCGCGAAACCGGCGGTGCGATCGCCGATCTGGAACAGATCGCCGCTGACGTTGGCCGAATACAGATCCAGAGTCTGCTTGCTGGTGTCGATCTGGCGCGTGCGGATGTAGTCGATCATCGCCTGCGTCATCGGCCGGCTCTGGCCACCGAACAGATCGAGCGGTACGCACCCCGGGACGGCAGCGCATACGGCCGGGTCGCCCAGCGCCAGCTTCAGCTTGGCCACGTTGTAGCCGTTGAGGAATACCTGCGAAGCCTTGTTCTCGGTATGCACATAGTTGGCATCCCAGGTGAACCCACGGTCGCCGAGGTTGAACACGCCATCCATGCCGAGGTTGAAATAATAGGTGTCGACATCTTGGTGGAAGATGCGCGGACCCACTTCCAGCGGACGCTTGGTGATCCAGCCGAAATTCTGCCCCGGGATCAGGTCGATACCGAACGGGTTGTACGGGTTGGCCGCCGAAATCATGATGGTGTCGGCGATGCCGCCCGTACCCGCGTAGGGACCGACGAAAATCGGCTCCGGCGCCGCCTGATTAGTAGATTGGCGGTTGTTGTAGAGCATCTTCGCGTGGATGCGGGTGTTATCGGTGATGTCGAAATTGACAGCGCCGAACAGCGCCTTGCGCTTGCTGGGCGTCAACAGCAGCTGGTAGGGCGCGAAGTTGAAGCGATCCGCGCCGCTCCAGTCGTGGTAGGTGCCAGTGGAAGGATCGGCAGGGTTCCAGACCGGTGTGGTGGTGCCGTCGTTGAGGGTGATGTCGTAGAAGAACGCTTCGTCGGCCGAACAGGAGCCGTACGAACCTGCCGGACGCGCCGGATCGCAGAACGTGAAGCGGCCCTGCGGCGTGGCCGAGCTGCCCGAACCCACGCCACCGCCGGGAGTAGCGGCTTCGGCCGCCTGCATCCACTTGGAAGCACTGATTGGGTCCTGTTCGTAATAACTGGCGGAGAAAACGCCGGAGAACCGGTCGGCCTTGCCGCCGATGGTGATCGCCGCTTCCTTGGTGTCGCCGCCTTCTTCGAACTTGCCGCCGTTGGCGTAGATTTCCACGCCTTCGAAATCCTTGCGGGTGATGATATTGACCACACCGCCGATGGCATCGGAACCGTAGATGGCCGAGGCGCCGTCTTCCAGCACTTCGATGCGCTCGACGATGGCCAGTGGAATAGTGTTTAGGTCTGCGCTGCCGCTCACGCCGGAGGCGGAGGACTCGTTGACCCAGCGGATACCGTCGACCAGCACCAGCACGCGCTGCGAGCCCAGGTTGCGCAGGTCCACCTGCGCCGAACCGGCGCCGATGCCGCCGCCGTCGGCGGGATAGCCGAAGTTGCCCGAGGAGTTGAACTTGGCGTTGAGCGCCTTGCCGCTGGAGCTGAGCTGCTGCAGCAGGTCGCCTACGCTGCGTGCGCCCGTGGCTTCGATCTTCTTCCGGTCCATGACGAACACGGGCTGGGCGGTGACGATGTCGGTCTGCTTGATACGGCTACCGGTGACGGTGACGGTATCCAGCGTCTTGGCCTCCTCCTGCGCGGCGGCGACGCCGGGCAGAGTCAAGAGCAAACTGAGATGGATGGCGATTGCCAAGGATCGATGGCGCGGTTTCATGGTCTCTCTCCAGAGTTATTGAGGTAAGACCGTCCAGTCCCTGCACCAGAACGGCTTGGCGCCAGTTTGTAAACGAATCGTAAAAATCGGCAAGCGAATGATGTGAGATTTGGCTGAATGTAATTCTTCTTTCGGTTCATATTCACATCAATAAGGTGACTGCAACCGTTATCAGGAACAAGGCGAATACCCGCTTCAAGGCCAAACCACTGATCCGGTGCGCCAGGCGCATGCCATAAGGCGCCGACAGCACCGAGGCCACTGCGACCCCGATAGCGGCCGGCAGATAGACATAGCCCACCGAGTATTCGGGTAACGCGCCTGTTGGCGCGTGCAGTGCATACCCCACCGCGCTGGCCAGGCCTATCGCCACTCCGCAGGCACTAGAAGTGCCAACCGCGCGCACGGGCGCGATCCCGCGCCACACCAATAAAGGCACGGTCATGCTGCCGCCACCGATGCCGACTACCGCCGACACCGCACCGATACCGGTGCCTGCTGCGGTCATAGGCAAACCGGTCGGCGGCGGCGCCATTACGCCCTCGGCGCCGACACGGGTCTTGCCGAATAGCAACTGCATTGCGGCCAGCAAGCAATAACCGGCCACCACCCAGCGCAGCACCTGATCGTCCAGCTTCACGGCGATGCCGCTGCCCAACCATCCGCCCAGCAACAAACCCGGCACCATCCATTTCACCGTGGGCCACAGCACGCTGCCACGGCCGTGGTGAGCGTACGCGGACGAGGCGGCGGTCAATACGATGCTGGCCAGCGAGCTGGCCAGGGCCGCATGCATCGCCGCTTCTTTGGGAATGCCGTACAAGGGCAACAACCAGGCCAACGCACCGACCAGCACCAATCCGCCGCCGACGCCGAGCAAACCCGCCAGTACGCCGGCTACCGCGCCCAGCAAGGGGAACATCCAGATTCCTTCGAACACGTTCTCTCCAACCTAATGTGATGCGCAGTTCACGCGCCCGTGCGGCGGGTCATGCGATTCATCCGCCATCCTTTAGTATTTCGGCCATGACAAGATCGAGTTTCGCTATCGTACTCGCTGCCGCCTGCGGCCTATTGCCGTTCCGCGCCGCGCAAGCGCAAAACCTGGACGCGCAACGTCCGCAAATCCAGGCGGCGTTGCAAGCGGCGGAAAACGGCAGCTTCGACGCCTCCCAGTATTCCCCGAGGCTTACCGCACATCCGCTCTACGGCTGGGTCGAGTTCGCCGATCTCAAACGCGACATCGACACTCTGTCCACCACGCAGGCGCAATCCTTCCTCAAGCGCTACGACGGTCAGGCTGTGGCCGACGCTTTCCGTGCCCTATGGCTTCCGGCGCTGTCGCGGCGACAGGACTGGCCCACGCTGCGTGCGGTATGGAAACCGACTTCCAACGTCGGCCTGCAGTGCGCTGAACTCAATGCGCGCCAGGCCCTGGGCAAGGCCGATGCGCAATGGACGTTGGATGCACAGAAGATATGGACCAGCACCGGCAAGGCCCTGCCGGACAGCTGCGACCCCGTGTTCGCCCTACTAGGCGCAAACGGCGGATTGCCGCCCGCGCTGCGCTGGGAGCGCATCGACAAGGCCGCCGCCGAACAACAACCCGCCGTGATGCGCAGCGCAGCGCGCGGACTACCAGCGGCCGATGCCGCCCTGACCAACGACTACGCCGCGTTCCTGGACACCGTGCATACGCGCGCGCTCGGTTGGCCGAAAACCGAACGCAGCCGCAAGATGGCGATGTACGGTCTGATGCGTCTGGCCAAGTCTTCGCCAGCCAGCGCGGAAGTGCAGTTGCCGCAGTACGCGGCGGCACTGGGCATGAGCGAAACCGAACGCGGCAAGGTGCTGTACGAAGCGGCGTTGTGGACGGTGGCGTCCTACGAACCCGATTCCGCGCGCCGCTTGAACGCCGTGCCCGAAGCCGTCTACGACGAGAAGCTGCACGAATGGCGCGCGCGCGAAGCCATGGCGCGCGGTGACTGGCGCGCGGCGCTGGCGGCGATACGCAAGATGCCGAAAAACCAGCGCGAGGATTCGCGCTGGCGCTATTTCGAAGCGCGTTTGGCGGAAAAGGCCGGCGACAAGGCCGAAGCCCAGCGCCTGTTCCGCGAAGCCGCCAAGTCGGCGACCTTCCACGGTTTCATGGCTGCCGACCGCATCGATCAGGGTTACGCGCTGTGCGCCTGGATTCCCAACGACGACGCAGCCGCGCGCGCCGCGGTCGCTCGAGACCCGGCAATCGTCCGCGCGATGGAGTTGTGGAAACTGGAGCGCCCCGGTTGGGCCACCAGCGAATGGAACAGCGCCCTGGCGCGTTTCGACGACACCCAGCGCCGCCTCGCGGTAGAAGTGGCCCGCGACAACGGCTGGTTCGACCGCGCGGTTTTCTCGCTGGGCAGTGTTGCTGGTCAAAGCCGGCCGGAGGAACAGCGTCTCTACGAACTGCGCTTCCCACTCCACCACGGCGAAACGATCAAGCGCGAAGCGGCCAAGAACGCCATCGACCCGGCCTGGGTGGCGGCCGAAATCCGCGCCGAAAGCGTGTTCAACCCCAATGCCCGTTCGGGTGCGAACGCCATGGGCCTGATGCAGGTCCTGCCGACCACCGGAGCGGCCACGGCCAAGAGCCTGGGCCTGCCCTGGGGCGGTGCGGCCAGCCTGTACGACTCGGACACCAACATCATGCTGGGCACCGCCTACCTGCGACAGATGGAAAACAAATACGGTACGCCGTACGTGGCCATTGCCGCCTACAACGCCGGCCCGGCCCCCACCGCTCGCTGGCAGTCGCAACGCCCCAACTACGATCCGGATTTCTGGATCGAGACCATCAGTTACAAGGAAACCCGCGAGTACGTGGCGCGCGTGCTGGCCTTCAGCGTGATCTACGACTGGCGATTGAACGGCAAAGCCTTGCCGGTGACCGACCGCATGCTCGGCCGCGTCGACGCCAAACGCAAATCCTTTACCTGTCCGACGGCGCAGGTGCCGAAGAGCTGAGTTTGGTTGTCCCCTTCTCCCGATGGGAGAAGGGAAACCAAGGCATCATCTTCCCCCATGAAAACCTACCTAGTCGGCGGCGCGATACGCGACAGATTGCTGGGCCTGGAGCCCGGCGACCGCGATCATGTCGTGGTCGGCAGCACCCAGGAGGAAATGCTGGCGCAGGGATTCAAGCCGGTCGGCCGCGATTTCCCCGTGTTCCTGCATCCACGCACCGGCGAGGAATACGCGCTGGCCCGCACCGAACGCAAGAGCGGGCGCGGTTACCGCGGTTTCGTGGTAGACGCCGATCCGTCGGTAACGCTGGAGGACGATCTGGCGCGTCGCGACTTCACCATCAATGCGATCGCAGAGGACGAAGACGGCAACCTGTCCGATCCGCTGGGCGGCGTGCGCGACATCGAAGCGCGCCTGTTGCGGCATGCGGGACCGGCCTTCGTCGAGGATCCGCTGCGCGTGCTTCGTGCCGCGCGTTTCATGGCGCGCTTCGCGGACCTTGGCTTCAAGATCGCGCCGGAGACGCTGGCGCTGATGCAGGGGATGTCGAAGGGCGGCGAGCTGGGCGAGCTGGTGCCCGAGCGCGTCTGGCAGGAACTGGTACGCGCATTGCGTTCGTCCACCCCCTCGGCTTTCCTGCGCACCTTGCGCGAGTGCGGCGCATTGGGCCAAATATTGCCGGAAATAGACGCGCTGTACGGCGTGCCGCAGCGGGCCGAGTTTCATCCGGAAATAGACACCGGCCTGCATCAGGAACTGGTCAGTGACATGGCCGCGCGGCTGGCACTTGGCGATGACGTAATCGGCTTCGCCGCGTTGACCCACGACCTGGGCAAGGCGCTGACGCCGACGGAGGCGTTGCCGAAACACATCGGCCACGAACACGCCGGCTTGGCCCCGCTGAAAGCGTTGTGCGAACGCCTCAAGGTGCCGGCCGCGCATCGCGAGCTGGCAATCATGGCCTGCCGTGAGCACCTCAACGTGCACCGGCTGGACGAGCTGCGCGACGCGACCGTGCTGGAGCTGCTGACCCGTTGCGATGCCTTCCGCAAACCGGAGCGCATCGCCCAGCTAGCCCGGGTATGCGAAGCCGACAAACGCGGCCGCCTGGGCAGCAGCGAGCACGACTATCCGCAAGGTCGCGAACTGCAGCGCTTGCACGCCGCCGCGGGGGCGGTGAATGCCCGCGACCTGGCCGAGGGGACTCCTGCCGGGCCCGAGATCGGACTGGCGCTGAAGAAGGCGCGCCTGCTGGCCATCCAGCACGCCCGGCGTTCCGAAAGCTGACGCCGAGCCGGCCGGCCAGACAGGCCGGTAAAAATGTGACGTAGTGCGCCATATGCGGCCATTTCATTGCCTTATCCGGACTCGCCAGACGAACAGGTGAGGGATCTCACATTTGGCACGATAATTGCGGCTACTCCAGTGCGGCCACTCCGTGGCACCTGGACACTTGGCATGTACAACCTCGATTCGACAGCACCGGCAGGCCCATCGGCCGACCCTCTTCCCGAACTGACCGGCGAGCAACTCTCTTCGGCGGCACCCGTATTGGCGTCGCGTCGCGGTCTGTACGTGCCGTTGCGACTCAAATTCACCCTGGTCCTGACCCTGGCCGCGGCCTGGATGGCTTTCAGCGTGTGGTTGTCGCAGTCGTGGCTGGGCGAGCTGTCGCAGGTCACCGGATTCGCCGTGGCGCTGATGGTGATCGCCTTCATCGCCTATGTGCCCGGTTTCATGAATGCCTTTCTGATCGGCTCGATCCTCAGCGATCGCCGTCCCTCGCGGCGCGAGTTCGCCGTGTATCCGGATCTGTGCGTGTTGGTGGCCTGCTACAACGAAGCCGAGAACATCGACGACACCCTGCTCAGCCTCTCGCTGCAGGACTACGTTGGCCAGGTCGAGGTGGTGGTGATCGACGACGGCTCCACCGACGATAGCCTGGCCATCGCGCAGGCGGCCGCCGGTCGGCTCTCGCGCCCGGGCATGCGGATCCGCGTACTGGCGCAGCCGCGTAACCGCGGCAAATCGGCGGCGTTGAATCGCGGCTTCGCCGAGACCCGACAGGGGCTGGTGCTGACCGTCGATGGCGATTCCTATCTGCGCACCGACGCGCTGCGCAAGATCGTGCAGCGCTACCTCTCCGATCCCGTCGGTACGGTGGCGGTCGCCGGCGCGGTGCTGGTCCGCAATTCGCGCGACAACTGGCTGACCCGCGCGCAGGAATGGGATTATTTCCACGGTATCGCCGCGGTGAAGCGCATGCAAAGCATGTATCACGGCACGCTGGTGGCGCAAGGCGCGTTCTCGTTGTACGAACGGCAGGCGCTGGCAGACGTCGGCGGTTGGCCCGAGTGCGTCGGCGAAGACATCGTGGTGTCGTGGGCGCTGCTGGCCACCGGCGCGCGCATCGGCTATTGCGAGGACGCCTGCCTGTTCACCAAGGTACCTGCCGGGGTCGGGCAATTCGCACGCCAGCGCCAGCGTTGGTCGCGCGGGCTGATGGAAGCCTTCGCGCGGCATGGCCGCCTGCTGTTCGCGCCACGCATGAGCACGCTCTTCATCTGGTGGAACCTGCTGTTCCTGCCGCTAGACCTGGTTTACACGCTGGCGTTCCTGCCCGGCTTGGTGCTGGCGCTGTTCGGCTACTTCTGGATTGCAGGCCTGATGACGCTGCTGGTGCTGCCGCTGGCCATGCTGTGGAACGTCGTCATCTTCAGCGTGCAGACCCGCATGTTCAAACGACAGGATCTGCAGGTGCGGCGCAACGTCGGCGGTTTCCTGTTCTATTCGATCGGCTACACCATGCTGCTGCAACCGGTATGCGTGCTGGGCTATGCCGCCGAACTGTTGCGCCTGCGCAAGACCTGGGGCACGAAATGAAGCGCGGCCCATTGGCTTTCGCGCTGTTGATGGCGCTGTCGGGCATGGCGATCGCCGGCGAAGAACCGTCGCCGAAACAAGCGCTGCGACCGGAGCTGTGGCTGTCCTCCGACGCCGACGGCAACGAGACGCAGAAATACGGGCTGGGGTGGGACTTGCGTCGCTACAGCGACGATCGCTGGTTGGGGATGAAGGTGGAACGCGCGCGCTTCGCCGGCGACGGCTGGTCGCAGAGCGAAGAACGCCTGTATGTCCGCGCCGCGGGCGGCAGCGAGCTGTGGCGATGGAAAGTGGACGTCGGCACCAACGGCGACGCGCTGCTGGGCAGCGCTTCGCTGCATAGCGAAGACGCCCGTCGCAAAGAGTTCTTCCTGGAGCGCGAAGTTCTGGAGACCCGCGAGGGTGCCGAACGCGGCCTGGTGCAGACTTTCGCCGGCGCGGCGGTGGATCTGCCGATGGGCGAGCGTTGGACGGCCACCGGCCTGGTCGGCCTGCAGGATTTCGGTTCCGGAAACAATCTGCGTACGCACCTGCGCGGCAATCTGATCTTCGCGGCCTTGCCCGAACAGGGCATCAGCGTGCAGTTGCGCAGCCGCTACTTCCGCAACAGCGAAGCCCGCGAAGGGGACTATTACTCCCCGGAATGGTACGGGGAAGTCCTGGGCGTAGTCGCGCTTCGGCGCCGCTACCATGGCTACCAATGGCGTGCGGCAGCAGGCTTCGGCCGCCAGCGCAGCGACAGCGAGGGCTGGAGCAATGCGCGCATGCTGGAAGTCGGCGTGGACACTCCGCATTGGAAGAAAGCGTGGCTGCGCGCCAGTGCGGGATACAAGGACACTCCGGTGCTCAACGAAACCGGCACCGACCGCTATGCCTACCGTTACGTGAGCGTGGAAGCCGTAATCGACCTCTGATCGCAGTGTGTGCCGACGCGCTAGGCGATCAAGTCGGCGTCAGCTTCAACAAGCGCACGTTCGAACCATCTTCAAGCAGCCAGATCGCGCCGTCCGGACCCTGCTCCACTTCGCGGATACGCTGGCCCATCGGGTAGCGCGACACTTCCTTGCCCGTGTCGCCATCGAACTGGATGCGGATTAGTGCCGTCGAAGCCAAGCCGCCGATGAAACCGTTGCCGCGGAAATAGGGGAACAGGTCGCCGGTGTAGATGATAAAACCCGCCGGTGCGATCACCGGTGTCCACCAGGCCTCGGGCGCATTGAATTCCGGCCGCGTGGAATGGTCGGGAATGTCGCTGCCGTCGTAGTTGCTGCCATTGGAAACGATAGGCCATCCATAGTTGGAACCGCGTTCGATCAGGTTGAGTTCGTCGCCGCCCATAGGACCCATTTCGTGCGTCCACAACTGGCCCTGCGTATTGAAAACGATGCCCAGCACATTGCGATGGCCCAATGACCACACCTGCGTGGCAACGCCGCCCTCGTTGACGAAAGGATTGTCCGCAGGCGTCGAACCATCCGCATTGAGGCGTAGGATCTTGCCCAGATTGGATTGCAGATCCTGTGCTGGCGCACCCTTCTGGCGTTCGCCCGAACTGATCCACAGCTTGCCGTCGCGATCGAAAGCGATGCGATGACTGTAGTGATTCTCGCCGCTAACCTTGATCTGCCGCCACAACACCTGCAGGTTGGACAGGCTGCCGTTGTTGCCGCTGGCATCCAGATTCAAGGTCGCGCGCGCCACTGCGGCACCGCGTCCGCCGGTCCCCGATTCGGCATAGCTCAGATAGACCAGGCGATTGCTGGCGAATTGCGGATGCAGCACCACATCGCCAAGACCGCCTTGGCCACCATAGGCAACGGCGGGCACTCCGATGATCTCGCCGATCTGTTTGGTGGCGACATCGATCAAGCGCAATTTGCCCGGTTTCTCGGTGACCAACAGACGCCCATCGGGCAGGAAGGTCATCGCCCAGGGTTGGTCGAAGCGCGCGACTTCGGTGCTTTTAAAGGCCGGGTTGGGGATCTGCCGGGCTGGCAGCACGCCTCCCATCGAAGGGGGTTGCCCAGCGGCCTGCGCGACGGCGCTGGCTTGCACGCCGACCGGCCGATTCGCCGGCACGACACGCCGCGAGGCCACGAGCCGGCTTGCAGGACGTTCGGGCGCCTTCTGCGCCGAGCGTTTGCTTTCCTCGGTAGCTCCGGGCAAATCGCACGCGGTCAACAGCAACAGGCAACAGGCAAGCAGGCACGAAGACGGATTCATGACGGGACTCACACCGAGGGATGCCCTGCCTTTCTACTCCAATGCAGTGGAGAAAGCTGTGATCTGAAGCAGAAGAGATTGGAGAGACCTTAGAGCTTGAGATACCACTGGCGGCGGTCCATCCAGCGAACCACGCCCCACCACAGGGCTACGAATGCGAGAGCGAAAGCCAGCGACGGCAGGTACGGCCCGAAGCGCGGCGTCATCCAACCACTGAAGCCGACGCGATAGATCGGCTCCCACCTTCCAACCCCTGCGAACGCATAGACCATCGCCGCCGACCCGACGTAGGCGGCGATAGCGTTCACTCCGAAACGGCGGCCTAGCGCAGGCCATTTCCTTTCATCGATCAGCGCATGGCAGAGGACCAGCGCCAGCATGGCCCAGCCCGCCGTCCACAGCACATATGAAGAGGTCCAAAGGTTTTTGTTGAATGGAAACCACTGCGACCACACGAACCCCGCCAGCAGCGCGATCGCTGCGGCCAGCAGCAGTCCCTTCGTATCCCCATCGCGCAGCCATTGGCCCGCACGCACTCCCAACAGCGTGGTGGCGATGGCAGGCAGTGTGCTCAATAAGCCTTCCGGATCGTGGCCATGTCCGCTAGCCGGATCGAACTGATAGGCCATCGGCCCCAGCAGGGCGGCATCGACGCGACTGGCCAGATTGTCCCAGGGCGCGAACGAACCACCCGCCGCGAGCAACGCCCAATAGCCCACCAGCAGAACGGCGACGATCGTCCATTGGGCCTTCGCACGGGTCAGGGTCACCAGCATCCCGGCTGCCGCGAAACATAGGCCGATGCGCTGCAGCACGCCCCATGGCCGAAACCAGGGTTTGTCCAGCAGCCAGAACGCCAATAGGTGCAGCAGCAAACCCAAACAGATGATCTTCGCCGCGCGCAGCATCACCACACGGCGCAGCGATGCCATGTCGGCGCCTGCTTCCACGCGAGGCACGATGCCCAGCGCGATCGACACGCCGACGATGAAGAGGAAGAACGGAAACACCAGGTCGGTCGGCGTGCAGCCGTTCCATTCCGAATGCAGCAGCGGCGCGTACACGTGACCCCAATCGCCCGGGTTATTGACCAACAGCATCGCCGCGACCGTGATTCCGCGCAGCGCATCGACGGAATCGAAGCGCTGCGGCGTGTTCGCCTTCATCGCCTGCCGTTGATCCAGGTGGCGACCACCTGCAACGAATCGTCCAGCGCCACCAGATCGGCGCGATAGCCCGGCGCGATATGTCCGTAACGATCGCCGATGCCAAGGAATTCGGCAGGATAGGTCGAAGCCATGCGCGCGGCCTCTTCCAGCGATACCCCGAGCAGGGAGATGCTGTTGCGCACCGCGGTAGCCATGTCCAGCGCCGAACCGGCCAACGTGCCGGCCGCATTGCGCACCACGCCGTCGCGCGCGGTGATCGTCTCGCCGTACAGTTCGTAGCTGGGATCGTCCGCACCCACGGGCGGCATTGCATCGGTGACCAGAAAGATCTTGCCGCGCGGCTTGGCCGCCAGCGCCACACGCAGGCTCGCCGGATGCACGTGATGTCCGTCGACGATGACGCCGCACCAACAGTGCGCGTCTTCCATCGCCGCGCCGACCGCGCCGGGTTCGCGGCCGGTCAGCGGCGACATCGCATTGAACAGATGGGTGAAACCGCTGATTCCCGCGTCGATGCCGGCGCGGGTTTCGTCGTAATTGGCGGCGGTATGGCCGGCGCAGACGATGGCCCCGCGATTCACGAACGTCCGCACTGTTTCCGCGCCCACTCGCTCGGGCGCGAGCGTGATCAGGGTTATGCCGTTGTCCAGGGCGGCGGCGAATTCGATCTCCTGCGCATCCGGCACGCGGAACTTGCTGGCGTCGTGGGTGCCCTTGCGCGCAGGCGCCAGGTAAGGGCCTTCCAGATGGATGCCCAGCACACCAGGCACGCCCTGCGCGATCGCCGCGCGCGTGGCGGCGATCGCCTCGCGCATCCTGTCGGCATCGTCGCTGATCAGGGTAGGCAGGAAACCGGTAGTGCCGAACTTTCGGTGCGCCGCGCCGATACGCCGCAGCGATTCCGGATCCGGGGAATTGTTGAACAGCACGCCGCCGCCGCCGTTGACCTGGCAATCGATGAAGCCCGGCAGCAGGATCGCGCCCTGCAGGTCGTGCGCATCGTCCGCGCGCTGCAATGCCTCGTGCTCGGGAATGACCGCGGCGATGCTTCCCGCTTCCATCAACACCGCGACGCCCTCCTCGATCCCGCGATCGGTGAGGACACGGCCATTGACCAGGGCCAGACTGCTGTTGGTCGGAATGCCGTTCATACCGTCTCGGTGACCTTGTTCAGATGCGGCGGCACATCGGGATTGTGCCCGCGACGCAACGCCAATGCATTGATGGCGCGATAGAAGCTCTGGATAGTCAGCAGCGGCGCGCAGGCCGGATGCGTTGCCTTCACCAGCGGCAGCTCGCCGTGCGCCGACGATACCCAGACCTCGGCGCCGCGTGCGCGGAATTCCTTGGCCAAGGTCAGCATTCCAGCCTCGGTTTCATCCGGTTGCGCGAAACAGAGCACGGGGAAGCCTGGTCCCACCAGCGCCATCGGCCCGTGCTTCACTTCCGCCGAACTGTAGGCTTCGGCGTGCAGTCCGCAGGTTTCCTTGAACTTGAGCGCGGCCTCCTGCGCCGCCGCCAGGCCGAGCCCACGGCCGAGCACGAACAAGTTATGCGCATCGACCAGACCTTCGGTCAGCGGCGACCAGTCTGCCTGCCAGGCGGCGCGCAGATCGTCGGGCAATGTGTCCAGCGCGTCGAGCAGCGGCGCCTGGTTTTTCCAGTTCGCGGCCAGTTGCAGGATGGCCGATAGCGACGACAGATAGCTTTTGGTCGCGGCGACGCTGCGTTCGGGTCCCGCATGCAGCGGCACGACCGTATGCGCGAGTTGCGCCAGCGGGGAATCCTCCACATTCACCAATGCGATCACGCGTGCGCCGGCTTCGCGCGCGGCTTCGGCGTTGCGCAACAGGTCCGGGCTTTTGCCCGATTGCGAGATGACCAGATACAGCGCGCCTTCCAGTTTCTGTTTCGCTTCATAGACCGAGCCGACCGAGGGTGAGACCGACGCGGTGACGATGCCCAGCTGCGTTTCGAACAGGTATTTCGCATAGGTGGCCGCATGATCGGAACTGCCGCGCGCGCAGGTCGCCACAAACGGCGGCGGGTTGCGGCGCAGATCTTCGGCCAGCGTGGCGATGACCGACGCGTTGCGCGCGAACTGCGTGGCGACCACCTCGGCGGTCTGTGCGGCTTCGGCGTACATCAGGGTGTCGTGGGGGTCGGGCAAACGGATGTCGTTGATGGATGCGGTGCTCATGCGAATGGTTTGGCTTCAATCGTTGCGCGGGCGTACCGGCGCGGTGGAGCCGCGCACCACCAGTTGCGGCACGAAGCCCTGGTTGTGCAACGGCGTGGGGTTGTCGTCGTAGGCGTCGTGGCGTAGCCCTGCGATCAGCAGGCGCGCGGCCTGCCGGGCGATGTCTTCGGTGGCTTGTTTGGCGGTGGTCAGCGCGGGCCAGGACTGTTTGGAAAAGGGACTGTCCTCGAAACCGGCAATGGACAAGTCGTAGGGCACGTTCATGCCCGCCGATTTGGCGGCGGCCAGCACGCCGGCGGCGATTTCGTCGTTGGAACCGAAGATCGC
Organism: Pseudoxanthomonas sp. P4_B2; assembly: GCF_056402315.1. NCBI lineage: Bacteria > Pseudomonadati > Pseudomonadota > Gammaproteobacteria > Lysobacterales > Lysobacteraceae > Pseudoxanthomonas > Pseudoxanthomonas sp. P4_B2. Next base: position 658,198 of record NZ_JBFUHQ010000002.1, on the reverse strand, counting down.
GGTCGGCGGTTCGCGCAAGGCGAGCAGGCGTCGCGCACCGCGGAAACCGTCGTCGAAGGTGTAGTCGCCGGGCACGATCAGGTGCTTGTCCAGGGTGATGCCGTAATCCTTCAGCGCCTTTTCGTAACCGTTGTAGCGTTCGATGCTGGAACGGTGCGCTAGCCCGCCCCACAGGAAGCCGATGCGCTGGTGGCCGAGCTGGATTAGGTGTTCGGTGATCTCGTAAGCCGCGTCATGGTCGTCCACGTAGACGCAGGGATAGCCGTCGTTGGGGTCTTCGGTCGCGGCGATGATGCGCACCAGCTTCACCCCGCGCGCGGCCAGCGCATGCACCAGCTCCATGCTTTCGGACATGGGCGCAGTCAGCACCAGGCCGGCCAGGCGCGAACGCTGCACCAGTTCGGACAGCTCCTCGGCCAGCAGCGGCGAGGTGGAATCGCAGGGATGGATCTGCAGGCCGAAGCCGGTTTCGCGGCACGCGGCCAGCACGCCGTTCTGCATGCCGATGATGTGGTACGGATTGGGATTGTCGTAGATCAGGCCGACTACGAACGGCGTGCCGCTGCGCAGGTTGCGCGCGGACTGGTCGGGTTCGTAATCCAGTTCGGCGATGGCATGCAGCACGCGCGCGCGCGTGCCCTGCATCACCGAAGGCTCGTTGTTGATGACGCGCGAGACGGTCTTCAACGAGACCTTGGCGCGCTCGGCGACATCCTTGATGGTGGGTCGCCGGGTGTTCGGTTGGTTCATAGGGAGACTCGCTTGGCGAAGCCAACGCTGGGCGGTAAGAGTCGCACTATTTCATGCCGATACGGTGCCCACGCCGGGCAAAGAACAGAACGTAGGCATAACACGCCACCATCAGCACGGCGAAGACTACCTGGAAGTTGAACTGCTCCTTGAAATGCGCAAAGAGCTGAGGAACCACCGCACCGCCCGCGATGCCCATGATCAGCAGCGCCGATCCTTTCTCGGTGAATTTCCCCAGCCCCTTGATGGCCAAGGGAAATATGGCTGGCCACATGATGGCATTCGCAAAGCCGAGCGCCGCCACGAAAGCCACGGAAAGGTAGCCGTCTGTGAACATGGCGGCGAACGAGAAGGCAATTCCCAATATTGCCGAAACCGAAAGGTAACGTTCCTGGGAAACGTACTTCGGGATCAGCAGCAAGCCGACGATGTAGCCGATCAGCATGCAAACGAGGGTGCCAATCGTAAAATACTTGGCATAGTCGAGCGAGAGACCGAGGTTTTTGCCGTAAATGCCGATCGCATCCCCGGCCATGACTTCAGCACCCACGTAAACGAATATGCATAGCGCCCCAAGCCAAACGTGCGGGAACGAAAAAATGCTGTTGCGCTGCTCGTCGACCGATTCCGGGGACGAGTTGACGTCTTCGGCCTTCAGCTCGGGAAGTGAGGAATACAGGATCGCGATCGCCAGCACAGCCAACACGCCAGCCATTGCCATATAGGGCCCGTGGATGCGGCCGGCGAATTCGTTCAGGAGTTCCGTTTTTTCCGCCGGCAACGCGCTTTCAATTTGCACGGAAATATTTTCCATGCCGTGCAGCACTGCTCGCGCTAGTCCGTATGTCGCTAGCGCGCCTGCTACCTTGTTGCATATCCCCATGATCGCTATCCGACGTGCCGCGCCTTCGATCGGGCCAAGGATGCTGATGTAAGGGTTGATGGCGGTCTGCAACAGCGCCAAGCCACCGCCAAGAATGAAGATTCCGCTGACTGCTCCGGCGTAGGAGCGACCGGTTGTGAACTGACCGAAGATGGCCGCGCCAATTGCCATTACCAGCAGACTCAACGCGATTCCTTTCTTCATGCCTGTTGCCTTCAGGATCACCGACGCGGGCAAAGCTAGGCAGAAGTATGAAATGTAGAACGCGCTCGGGATGAGGAACGCATAAGCATCGCTCACATCGAAGGCGACCTTCGCGAACAAAATCAGCGGTCCATTGATCCAGGTAAAGAATCCGATGATGAAGAACAGCACGCCGATGATGGCGATGGAGCCGACGTGCCGGTTGGCGGCGGCAGCGGCGTTGGCGGGTACTGCGGTCATGACGATGGACTCCCTGGGGACGGTGGCCGCAACGACGCCGGTGGATAAGCGACGCCGGAGTAGATCTGCGGCTCTAGCTGGGAATAACGTTGTCATACTTTTCTCTCCGGGGCCACTTTGAAGGCACGTCGCAGCCAGAGAGAGCGCTAAATCCTGGTCCGACGTTTCTTGCGCTGCAGCAAGAAGGCCGTATGGAGGACAGCCATATGTGCATGAATATGAACATTAATATTCGAAAATGCGCCGAATTGGTCAGAATTGTTACTGACATCGATACCGATGTAACCATTCTGGGTCGCCTTGCCAGTTCTTCATGACCGACTGTTGACAACGTTGTCAGAGCACTCCCACACTCCGGCGCAATGGCCCTGCGGATTATTGCGCCGCGGCTCGCGAAGACATGGGGAGATGTGTGGTCGCAAACGCCAATCCAATGCCGGTAAGCCCCCTGGACACGCTGCATGAGCGGTTCATCGCCGCCGACGTGGGCGGGACCCACGTACGTATCGGGCTGGTGCAGGGCAGCGACGATCCCGCCCACCCGGTCGTCGTGCTTCAGTACCGCAAATACGTCTGCGCCCAATATCCGGGACTGGCCGAAATCATCGAGGATTTCCTCGGTACCCTCGAAGGCGAGACCGTCAGCCGCGGAGTGATCGCCAGCGCTGGCTATCCGTTGGAAGACGGCACGGTCATCACCGCCAATCTGCCCTGGCGCCTGTCGCCGCAGGAAATACGCGAACGCCTGGGCTTCCGCGAATTCCGCCTGGTCAACGACTTCGAGGCCGTGGCTCATGCCGCCGCTTATGTAGATGCCAGCGAAGTGCTGCGCCTCACCGGCCCGGAAATCGCCCCGGTCGTCGGACCCACACTGGTATTGGGCCCCGGCACCGGCTTGGGCGCAGCGGTGTGGATTCCCACCGGCAAGCGTGCCGTGGTGCTCGCGACCGAAGCCGGCCAGGCCGCGCTGACTGCCGGCAACACCATCGAGATGGCGCTGCTGGCCGAGATGCTGAAACATCGCACCCACGTGCCGGTCGAATACGCCCTTTCCGGTCCCGGCCTGATGAACCTGCATACCGCCTTGTGCGCGCTGCGCGGTTCGCGCAACGAATACAAGACTCCTGGCGAGATCACCGCCGCCGCGATCGCCGGCAGCGACGCCTTGGCCCGCGAGAGTCTGGAGATTTTCTGCGGCTTGCTGGGCAGCGCGGTCGGCGACATGGCATTGCTTTACGGCGTGCAGGGCGGCGTCTACCTGGCCGGCGGCATCCTGCCGCAGATCCGCGAATTCCTTTTGAACAGCAGCTTCGTCGAACGGTTCCTCAACAAGGGACCGATGCGTGCGGCGCTGGAACGTATACCCGTGCGGTTGGTCGAGCACGGACAACTCGGCGTCATCGGCGCCGCGAACTGGTATCTCGGCCAATGTGAGGGTGGGTAGGAGAAAAGTCGTCGGAGCGACCACGGGCCACCTGCTTGGGGCAGGCGCGGTCCAACAGCAAACGATCAGCAACAACAGGCATAGGCACGGCAGCGGTCTTCGTTGCCACAACTCAACCAGCGATGGGGAAGCATCATGAACTGTAAGAAATCAATCCTTTCGGCTGCGATCGTGGCGAGCCTCAGCTTCGCTGCGCAGTTGCACGCGCAGGAAACGACGAGCACCACGTCCACCCAGGAAGCGACGGACCTCGACACGGTCGTCGTCGTGGGTATCCGTGGCAGCATCGAGAAGTCGCTGGACGCTAAGCGCGAGGAGAACTCCCGCGTCGAAGTCATCACTTCCGAAGACATCGGCAAGATGCCCGACAAGAACGTCGCCGACTCCCTGGCCCGCGTACCCGGCGTCAACATCAGCGCCGCCAGCGCCAACGAAGGCGCGTTCGACGAAAACGACCGCGTCTCGATGCGCGGCACCAGTCCCAGCCTCACCCAGACCCTGATCGATGGCCACAATATCGGCACCGGCGATTGGTTCGTGCTCAACCAGACCGGCACCGTCGGCCGCAGCGTCAGCTACTCGCTGCTGCCCGCCGAGCTCGTGGACAAGGTCGTGGTACGTAAATCTTCGGAAGCCAAGATAGTTGAAGGCGGCGCTGTCGGCAGCATCGACATCATCACTCGCAACCCGCTCAACTTCGAGGAAGGCTTCAGCATTTTCGGTTCGGTGGGCGCGGTATATGCTGAACTTCCCGGCAACACGGACCCGCAGATTTCCGTGCTTGGCAACTGGAAGAATGCCGATGGCAGCTTCGGCCTGTCCGTCCAAGCTTTCAGCGAAGAACGTCACCTGCGCCGCGACGGCCAGGAGCTGCTGGGTTACGACACCATCGGCGCAGGCACCGCGGCGGGCACAGCGCATCCGGACCTCGTGGGTGTTTACTTCCCGACCCTGATCGGCTCGGCCTTGTTCGAACAGGAGCGCAAGCGCACCGGCGGCATGGTCACCATGCAGTTCAAGCCCAGCGATTCGGTGGAAATCGAGGCGAACTACTTCCGCTCGGACATGAAGGCCGACAACTACAACCGCAACTACATGCTGTGGGGTTCGCGCATCATCAACGGTACCGCCGGCAATAACGGTCAGGTACCGTTGGCCGGCTACGTCGTTCGCAACAACACGCTTGTCGCCGCCGAGTTCGCGCCGACGCCGGGCGCCGCTCCGAGCAATGCATTCGGCATCTACGATGAGATTTCTCGCCCCGGCGCCAAATCCAGCACCGAGTTCTTCAGCGTCGACGGCAAGTGGACGGTCAGCGATAACCTGACTTTCTCCGGCCAGGCCGGCACTTCCGAAGGCCACGGCGAAAGCCCCGTGCAGGACGTGGCGGAATGGGACGTCGGCCTCAACAGTGGTGCCGGCTGGGCGATGCATGGCGTAGGCGCGGCCGACTGGCATCTGGGCAACGCGGTTACCGGCGCGCCGGGCGTAGCCAATGTCGACTATCGCCTGGACTGGATCTTCGGATTCCAGGATATCGACGTAGTCGACAAGGAAGACTGGGCCAAGATCGATGGCGAGCTCCTTTTCGACAGCAACAGCACGCTGAGCTCGCTGGATTTCGGTGTCCGTAGCGCCAAGCACGAGCGCAACCTCGACCAGGTCACCGCGCAAGGCCCGGCCTGCCTCGTCAACGGCGTGGTGGATACCTCCTGCCCGGTCGGTTCGTCTTCTCCCTTCGATGCGGCCAACTGGCCGAGCGGCTTCCAGAACTACCCGGGTGACTTCGGCGACGGCCTGGGCGGCAATTTCCCGCGCGATATCTGGTACCACACACCGGAGCAACTGGCCGCGCTCAATGCGTTTACCAATCGTGACAAGGAAGCGCGCTTCTACTTCCCGGGCGCCTATGGCCTGGAAGAGCGCAGCACCGCCGCCTACGCACAGCTGAACTTCTCCGGCGAAAAGTGGAGCGGCAATGTCGGTCTGCGTTACGTGCGTACCGAAGAAGACGTCAAGAACTACGTCAACGCAGACCCTACCGATCCCGACGCGATCACCACTTCGCTGTTCGGCGCATTCAAGACCGTGCGCACCCAGAACACCTACAACGACTGGCTGCCGAGCGCGAACTTCAAGTACAACCTCAACGACGACATGGTGCTGCGTCTGGCCGCTTCGCGGACGCTGACGCGTCCGGACTTCTCGGCGCTGGCGGGTGCGGTTTCGCTCAGCCCGCCTGCGGCTGTCGGCGGCGTGGGTACGGGTTCGGGCGGCAACCCGAACCTGGAACCGATCCTCTCTACCAACGCGGACGCCACTTTCGAGTGGTACTACGCCGAGCGTTCGCTGTTCTCGGTCGGCGTGTTCTACATGAACATCGACAACTACGTGGCCCTCGGTACCGACCGCCAGTCCTATTTCACCATCGATTCCAACAACCCCAATGGCGCGTTCATCGACTATGACCTAACCGTGCCGGTCAGTTCCGGCGCCAAGGTGAAGGGCCTCGAGCTGGCCTGGGAAGCTCCTATTGGTGAAAACTTCGGCGCGTTCGCCAACTACACCTACGCCGATGGCGACACCGACGATGGTACGGCCATGCTGGGCACCTCGAAGAACACCTACAACGTGGGCGCCTACTTCGAGAACGACACGTTCAACGCGCGCGTTAACTACACCTACCGCTCGGAGTTCTACAGCGGTCTGGATCGTGCTTCGGCGTTCTATCAGGACGAAATCGACAACGTCTCGGCTTCGCTGGGTTACAAGATCAACGAGAATCTGTCCTTCACCCTGGACCTGATGAACCTCAACAACCCCAAGACCAAGTACTACGCCGAGAACCGCGACCGTCCGCGTTCGATCTACGAAAACGGCCGTCAGTACTACCTGAACATGCGTTTCAAGTTCTAAGCGACGCAATACCGATTGCTGTGTTTCCCTCACGGGCCTGGACTTGTCCGGGCCCGATTTTTTTTCGGGATGACGACCGCCAACGATTGATCCGAATGTCGAAACACCCGTGGGAGCGGCGTCCCGCCGCGAGCTTTTGCTTCTTGCGGCCAGAAGCCAGGAGCCAGAGCTCGCGGCGGCACGCCGCTCCCACGACTGTCGGTTAGGATCGACACTATTGCGAGGATGAAATGATGACGATTTCCGATTGCCTGCGACCTGTTGCGTTGGGAACAATACTGCTGTTGGCCATAGGCCCGTTCGGCGCGATGGCCGCGACCGGCATGCCATCGGATCCAATGTTGATTCCCGCGCCCGCATCAATGCAGATTAACGACGGCAGCTTTGTGGTGGATTCGGCCACGCAGGTCATGCCGCTGGATCCGCAGGCGCGCGCCGCTGCGCAGCAGTTCGCCGGCTTCGTCGCCAACAGCCATGGCTTGAAGCTGAAAGTACGCGACGCAACAGGCGCCAATAAAGGCGCGATCCACTTCCGCATCGATCCGAAGGCGATCGGCACGGCATCAGAAAGCTATACGCTGGACATCGATCCGCAGCGCGCGATCGTATCCGCGCGCGATCCGCGCGGGTTGTTCTATGGCGCGGTGACGCTATGGCAACTGCTGCGGCCCGGCGATGCCCGGTCGCTGCCTGTACCGGCGCTGCGCATCGACGACACGCCGCGTTTCGCTTGGCGCGGGCTGATGCTCGACTCTGCGCGCCATTTCCAAAGCGTCGCTGAAATCAAGCAGATGCTCGATGCGATGGCGTTGCACAAACTCAATACCTTCCACTGGCACCTGACCGACGATCAGGGCTGGCGTATCGAGATCAAGCAATACCCGAAGTTAACCGAGGTCGGCGGTTGCCGTATTCCCGCAGGAGATGGCGGTCTTGATGCCGCGGGTAAGCCGAAACCCTATTGCGGTTACTACACGCAGGAACAGATTCGTGACGTGGTGCGCTATGCGGCGGCGCTGCAGATTACCGTGGTGCCGGAAATCGACGTGCCCGGCCACGCCACCGCGGCGATCACCGCTTATCCGCAGCTGGGCGTGCTGGACACGCCGCTGGTAGTTTCCAACGAATGGGGCGTCAACACCAATCTCTTCAACGCAGAGGAAAGCACTTTCGTTTTCCTTGAGAATGTCTTGGGCGAAGTGGTCGCGCTGTTCCCAGGCGCTTATGTTCACGTCGGCGGCGACGAGGCGGTGAAAGACCAGTGGAAAGCGTCGGCCCGCGTGCAGGAGCGGATCCGCGAATTGGGCGTCAAGGACGAAGCCGGGATGCAGAGTTACCTGATCAAACGGCTGGAAAAATATCTGGTGGCCAAACACCGGCGTCTGATCGGCTGGGACGAAATCCTGGAGGGCGGTCTGCCCGAAGAGGCCACGGTGATGTCGTGGCGCGGCATCGAGGGCGGTATCGAAGCGGCCAATCAGGGCCACGATGTGATCATGTCGCCTTCGTCGGAGCTGTACTTCGATTACCTGCAAACCGATTCACCCAATGAACCGCCCGGGCGTCCGGCGACCATCCCCCTCAAACAGATGTACGCATTCGAGCCGGTTCCTGCGGCGCTGGCCGCCGACAAGCGCTCGCACATCCTGGGCCTGCAGGCCAACGTATGGACCGAGCACATGCGCACTTTCGCGCGCGTGCAGCATGCGGTTTTCCCGCGCATCGCCGCGCTGGCTGAAACCGCATGGTCGCCCGCGCAGAAGAAGGACTGGGACGGCTTCGTCGCCCGCCTGCCTGCGCAGCTACAGCGTTACCAGGCGATGGGCATCGGCTACGCGCAGACGCCGTTCGAAGTGCGCAGTGCGGTGGCTGAAGACCGCAAGCGCAGCAGCGTGGAGGTCAGCCTGTCCAATTCGTTGGGCTATCCGGATATCCGTTACACCACTGACGGCAGCGAGCCTTCCTCTGGTTCGGCTGCCTACAAAGGCCCCTTCTCGCTGGCATTGCCCGCAGAACTACGCGCCTCGGTATTCGTCGACGGAAAACCGCTGACGAAAGCTGCGACTCGAAAGATCGACGCGGCCTCACTCTTGACCCGCAGCGACGAAGAGCTGGCGATGTGCACCGGTGCGCTGATGCTGCGCCTGGAGGACGATGGCCCGGCCGAGGGCAAACGTGCCGTCTTCAACGCGGACATCTTCAATCCGTGCTGGGAGTGGAAAGCCGCCGATCTCGACGGCATCGCTTCCATCGAAGTGCGCGCCGGACGCCTGCCGTACTATTTCCAGCTGGCGCACGACGAACCCGCGCGCAAGTTCAAGCCCGCGAAGAGTGCGAACGGCGAACTCGAAATCCGCGCGGGTTGCGACGGCGCAGTGCTGGCAACGGTGCCGTTGCCGGCCGCACCGGACGCCGATGGCTTCTTAACTCTGAAAGCGCCGTTGAAAGCGACCAACGGATTGCAGAACCTGTGCATCTTCTTCACCGGCGACACGCGTCCGACGATGTGGGTGCTGGACCGGGTGACGCTGAAACCGCGATAAAACCGCAGAAAAATCGCCGCTCGCCTACCAGCGCAAACGTTTTTCCATGCACAGCAGAAGATCGCGCCACGGCGTCAGCGCCGTGGCCATGCCCAACAGCACGCCCACCGTATTGGCCAATGCATCGAAAGGATCGGCGGAGCGGTCGCTGGTGAATGCGCCCTGCGCTACCTCGATGCCGATGCCCAGCGCCACCAGCCCCATCGCGGCCAGCCACAACGTACGGCCGCGCAGGAACAACTGCACCGCGCCGGATGCCAGAAGGAAATAGCTGAGCAGATGCTCGATCTTGTCGCTGTTGTCCGGCAGATCGGGCAGATCGGAAGACGGTAGCAGACAGACTGCTATCACCAGCAGGATGGCCAGCGACCATAGGGCCATCCATAGTCGCGGATGCCGGAGCGGTTTCATCCTCACAGACGCCACGTCAGGTCGCCGGTCAGGAAGGCGGTTCCGAACTCCACCTCGCGCGCGAATCCCATGACCTGAAACCTTTCGCCCATTTCGCTGGGCAAGGTCAGTTGCTTCGCCTCATTGCGCAGGTGTTGCAACTGCACCTGGCTGGCGCGCGCTTCGGCCTCCTGCAGCAATTGCGGCAAACCGTTGCCCAGCAGGAAGCTGGCCTGGGTGCAGTAGCCGGTCAAATCGAAGCCGGCATGCGTGCCCGCTTCGGCCAGGGCGGTGAAGTCGACCGATGCGGTGAGGTCCTGTAACCCGGGCCAGGCATAAACATCGTTATGGGTCTGGTGACGGTAGAAGGCACGCAGCGTGCCTTGGTCACGTTGCGGCTGGTAGAACTCGCGGCGCGGATAACCATAGTCCACGAATAGCATCGCACCTGCCTGCAGTCCGCCCATGACCGCCTGCACCCAGTAAGGCAGCTGAGGCAGGAGTTCAGAGCGATAGCCGTCCGGGAAAGGCGCGCCCAAGGTGCGCTCGAGATGGCGCACCGCCGCCGCCAGCAGCGCATCGGCAGGTCGGTCACTGCGCACGAAGCGGCCGTTTTCCTCCAGCGCTACGCCTTCTTCGAACACTTCGCCATCGCGCAGGGTGAAGCGCGGGGTCGGCAACGCATCGACTACTTCATTGGCGAACAGCACTCCGTTCCAGGATTGCTCCGGAGGACCATCCAGCCATTCCACCAGATCGAACACCGGCGGAATCAGGCTGCGGCCCAGGCGTTCGCGTTGGCGCTCGCGCAGGTCCGCGCTAGGTTCGAGGATCGCATAGCGCGCCGGTAACGCATCCATCGCCAGCAGGCGCTTGAGCATGATCTCGGCGAAGGCGCCGCTGCCGCCGCCGATTTCCAGGAACTCGGCTTCCGGTCCCAGTTGCTGCAGCACCGGCGCCACGGCGGTGGCGACGCAACCGGCGAACAACGGGCCGAGTTCAGGCGCGGTGACGAAATCCCCGGCGGCGCCGAACTTGGCGCTGCCTGCGCTGTAGTAGCCCAGACCCGGTGCGTACAGGCACAGCTCCATGAAACGCGAAAACGGAATACCACCGCCGGATCCGGCGATTTCGTTGCGGATCGCCGTCGCCAACCCTTCGCTGTGGTGGGCTGCGTCCGGATCGGGCGTGGGAAGATCTGCCATGTAGGAGGAATAAAGAGAATCGAGCGTCACATCTTACGCGGCAGGCGGCGGCGCTAGCCAAGCGTGGATGGCCCGCATAGAATCATTGATGCACAGCACAATGGCAGCACAAACGGCCACATGACCTATTGCGTCGGCATAGAAACGGACGAAGGCCTGGTCTTCGCAGCGGATACGCGCACCAGCGCCTCGTTCGACGACGTGCGCGTGTACCGCAAGATGCACGTGTTCGAGTATCCGGGCGATCGCGTGTTCGTGATCATGTCGGCGGGCAACCTGGCGACCACGCAGCTGACCATTTCGCGCCTGATGCGTGATGCCGAGGATCCCGCGGCCAGCCGCAGCCTGCGCACTTTCACCCATCTGTACGAGGTCGCCGAATACGTTGGCGAGGTACTGGTGGCCAGCCAAGTCAAAATGAAGGACGAGGCGCAGCAGAGCGGCGTCAGCGTGCAGTCCACCTTGATCCTGGGTGGGCAGATCGCCGGCGAACGGCCGGGCCTGTACATGATCTATCCGCTGGGCAACTGCATCGCCACCTCGCCGGAGACGCCGTACCTGCAGATCGGCGAATCGAAATACGGCAAGCCCATCCTGGACCGCATCTTGCGTCCGCAGACCACGCTGGAAGACGCCGCACGCTGCGCGCTGGTGTCGTTGGATTCCACTATCCGTTCCAACCTGTCGGTGGGTCTGCCTATCGATATCGCCCTGATACGCGCCGGCGACCTGAAGATCACCCAGAAGATGCGCATGGAAGGCGATACGCCGCTGTATTCGGAAATCCACGAGACCTGGTCGCGAAAACTCGAAGCCGCCGTGCACAGCCTGCCGCGCTTCCCATGGGAGCCGCCGCGTGCGCCGGAAGAGCAGGCCAGTGCGCTGCCCCCGTTGCCGCCACGCCGCGTGGCGCCGCGACCCGATCCGGGTGACGCTTCGGGGCAGCAACAGCAATAACCCGCGGCCCGTCCGCACCGCCGGCTCAAGGGTTCGTCGGCCTTTTCGGGTTTTCGTCGGATTGCATACGACACACGGGGTGAACCTGCCTATCCTGCCGGGCCGTCCAATCCAGGGGATTCCCTCATGGCCCGTCGTCAGATTTTTTCGTTCCCGTGGACACTTTTCCGATTGCTGGCACTGTCGCTTGCCTGGTCGCCTGCGGCCGTACTGGCGCAGACGATGCCGCAAGACCTGGGCCCGTTCATCGCCGCCTATGCCCAAACGCACGACTTCAATGGCACGATCCTGGTGGAAACGGGCGGCAAGATCCGTTACGAGCGAAGCTTCGGGCTGGCGAACCTGCCGTTCAAGGCAGCCAACACGCCGCAGACCAAATACCGGATCGCATCCATCACCAAAACGTTCACCGCCGTTCTGATCCTGCAGTTGCAGGAAGCCGGCAGACTCGACCTGGACGGGGTCATCGGCCAATACCTTCCCGAATACCGCGGCGAAGCGGCCGACAAGGTCACCGTGCAGCAACTGTTGAACCATACCTCGGGTCTAGAAAATTTCGATCAGGTAGGCAGCATGGAAGCCGCCCTCGCCGGCGGGCTACCCGCCTATCAGACGCCCTACACCAGCGACCAGCTGGTGCAGAAATTCTGCAGCGGAAAACTCATCCACACGCCCGGCACGGTGTTCGAATACAACAACGGCGACTACATCCTCCTCGGCAAGATCGTGGAGAAGATGTACGCGAAACCGTTCGAGCAGGTGTTGGCGGAACGCCTGCTCGTTCCCCTCGGCATGGCCGACACCGGCATGCTGCGCCACAACGACATCGTCGAAGGACTGTCCGACAGCTATTTCTACCGCGATGATCTGAAAACCCTGTCCAACGATCTGCCGGTGTATCCGGAAAACTGGTATGCCGCTGGCGCGATGTATTCCACCGTGCGCGACTTGGCGAAGTTCTCCGACGCGCTATTCGCGGGCCGGCTGCTTCAGCCGACAACCCTTGCGTTGATGACCCGCCCAGGCCTGGACGACTACGGCGACGGCCTTTGGGTCTACGAAACCAAGATCAACGGCCGCAAGCATCGGGTCGCCAAACGTCCGGGGCGGATCATGGGCGCACAGACGCAGCTGTACCGCTTCTTGGACGATGACACCACGATCATCTTGTTGAGCAACGCAGGGCGGGCCGATACCGACGAATTCGTGGCGGAAATCGGCAAACGGGTCGTACGCTAATCCCGTGCGATCGCCTAACCGCAGAAATAGCCGTCCGCCAGCGCCGCGTGGAACGTGCCCAGATGCACCTGAATCTCGTCCATGAAATCGGCGGGATTCTTCACCGCTAGGTGCGCCGGGTCGGCATTGCGGATCAGTCCGACCACCCTGTTCAAACCGCGGTCCACGCCGGGACGCGCCGGCATGGTGGGCAGCACGCTCTGCGCGCGGGCCAGGCAGAATTGCACGCTGCGCGGGAATTCGCTGTTCTGCAGCAGGAAGCGCAGCGCATGCTCGGCGCTGACGCGCTGGCGCACATGGCGCCGATACATCTGGTAGGCGGCCAGCGAGCGCAGCACCGCCATCCATTGCATGTTCTGGAAAGCCTCGCGATCGTCCTCGTTGCGCGGCGTCACCAGCCCGGACGCACCGGCATCGATGATGCGCGTGGTCATGTCGGCCTGTTCGATGGCCGTGCCCAGGCGCAGGAACTGGAAGCCGATATCGCGGCTCACGTTCGCGGTGAGCAGCCCGGAAACCTTGAGGCAACCATCGGCGATGCGGGCGATGAACTCCATGCGATAACGCCGGCTCACACCGCGCTCGCCATTGGCGTCGATGTACAGATACAGATCGTTGATGGCTTCCCACACTTCCTGCGGCAGGGTGTCGCGGATGCCACGCAGGATCTCACGCGCGTTATCGACTGAACTGCGCAATGAGGACGCATTGCGTTCGTCCAGCAGCAGGAAGCGCACCACCTCGGCGTCGCTGGCATCGTCGCCGGTGCTCGGGAACAGTTCGGCAAAGGCATCGCCTGCGCCCACCGTATCGACCATCGGCCGCCAGGCGAAACGCACCGAACGTGGCAGGTCCAGCTGCAGCAGGCTGCCGACACCAACCAGGCGCGCGGTGTTCTCGGCGCGGCGCACGTAGCGGCTGAACCAGTAGAGATTGTCGGCGACGCGAGAGAGCATCAGTCGGCCTCCTCATCCAGATCTACGACCCACGTATCCTTCGCGCCACCGCCTTGCGAGGAATTCACCACCAACGATCCTGCTTCCATCGCCACCCGCGTCAACCCGCCGGTGGTGACGTAGATGTCCTCGCGTGACAGCACGAAAGGCCTCAGATCCAGATGCCGCGGCGAGGGGCCTTCATCGGTGACGATAGGCGCCGTCGACAGGGACAGCGTCGGCTGGGCCATATAATTGCGCGGATCGGCTTCGATCAGCTTCTTGAACTTGTCGCGCTGGCGCTTGGTCGAGCGCGGACCGATCAGCATGCCGTAACCGCCCGATTCGTTGGCCGGCTTCACCACCAATTTTTCGATGTTCTCCAGCACGTACTTGCGCTCCTTCGCGTTGTGGCAGAGATAGCTGGGCACATTGGGCAGGATCGGATCCTCATCCAGGTAGTACTTGATCATCTTCGGCACGTAAGCGAACACCACCTTGTCGTCGGCCACGCCCGCGCCCGGTGCATTCGCCAACGCGACCTTGCCGGCGCGCCAGCTGCGCATCAGGCCCGGCGCGCCCAGCACCGATTCGGGATGGAACACTTCCGGATCGATGAACAGGTCGTCCACGCGGCGGTAGATCACGTCAACGCGCTGCGCGCCGTACACGGTACGCATGTAGGTGCAGTCGTCGTCGGCCACGAACAGATCGTTGCCTTCCACCAGTTCGATGCCCATCGCCTGGGCCAGATAGGCGTGTTCGAAATAGGCGCTGTTGAACACGCCCGGCGTCAGCAAGGCGATGGTCGGCGAGTCGCCTGGACGTGGCGACAATGCCGCGAGTGTGTCGTAAAGCTGTGAAGGGTATTCGTCCACCGGCAGGATCGAGCTGGTCTCGAACAGTTCCGGAAACACCCGCTTGGCCACCATGCGGTTTTCCAGCATGTAGGACACGCCACTGGGAATACGCAGATTGTCCTCCAGCGCGTACAAGGTGCCATCGCCGTCGCGTACCAGGTCCGAGCCGCAGATATGCGCCCACACGCCCAGCGGCGGCTTCACGCCCACGCACTGCGGGCGGAAATTGACCGAGTCCTTCAGCAGCATCGCCGGAAACACCTTGTCCTTGACGATCTGCTGCCTGCCGTAGATGTCGCCGATGAACAGGTTCAGCGCGCGCATGCGCTGCTTGAGGCCGGCTTCGGTGCGCTGCCATTCGGTGCGCGGGATGACGCGCGGGATCAGATCGAACGGCAGCGTGCGATCCACGTTGCGGCCATCGGAATACACAGTGAAGGTGATGCCCATGACCCGGGCGATGACATCAGCGGCGAGCTGGCGTTCGGCGATCTCGCGGCCGGACAGGCCGCCTAGATATTCGACCAGACGGCGCGCCGCCGGTCGTGGCTGGCCGTCAGCCTGGATCAGCTCGTCGAAAGTGGTAGTGCGGTACTTCGCCCAGTCCATTCGCTCCGTTTCCGTTGTCCTGCGCCGGAGCGTGCCTCCTCGCAGGTGATGCATTGCAACATGCCCGGAACCGGGATGGCCGTCAAGCATTGGCCCGCGGTGCTGGATTGGAGACACAATGCCAGGAGACGCCAATGTCTTTGGCCTTCATCTTCAGGAATTCCATGTCCGCATCGACACCCGTCGCCCTTATCACCGGCAGCGCTCGCCGTATCGGCGCGGCCATCGCGCGACATCTGCATGCAGCGGGTTATGACCTGGCCCTGCACTACCGCGGCTCGTCGGCGGAAATGCAGGCATTGGCGGCCGAACTTGAATCGACTCGCGGGCACAGCGTGCTGACCTTGCAGGCCGACCTGTCCGAATTCGACCGCCTGCCCGAACTCGTGGCCAAGGCGGTCGGCCACTTCGGACGGCTCGATGCGCTGGTCAACAACGCTTCCGCTTTCCGACCGACCACCATCGGCAGCACCACGCCGCAGCAGTGGGACGAGCTGTTCGCCTCCAATGCGCGCGCGCCCTTCTTCCTCGCCCAGGCGGCAGCACCGCACCTGAAGGTCTCGCATGGCGCCATCGTCAATCTGGTCGATATCTACGCCGAAAAACCGTTGGCCGGACACACCGTCTACTGCATGGCCAAGGCCGCGCTGTTGATGGCGACCCAATCGCTGGCGTTGGAACTTGCGCCGGAAGTACGCGTCAACGCGATCGCGCCGGGCGCGATCCTGTGGCCCGAGCAGGACCATAGCGACACCGCCAAACAAACCATGCTCGGACGCACACCGCTGGCGCGCACCGGCACGCCGGAGGAAATCGCCGAAGCGGTGCGCTGGCTGCTGCGCGATGCGACCTATACCACCGGTCAGGTGATCCACCTGGACGGCGGACGCACGTTGGCTGGCTGATCACATCGGCTCGGCGACTTAGCCCTTCGGCTTGAACGCGTTTTCCAGCATCGCGCCCTGGAACGCCGCTGGCGCTTCGCGCGACACCGCATAGCGATACAGCGCGGCCGAATAGATGCCGCTCAGCGCCGCCTGGTACACGCCCAGCAGCAGCACGCCGACCACGAACACCACCCCCACCCCGACCGCCAGCACCGGCGATGCCTGAAACGCGAGGAAGGTCAGACCCGCACCGAGCAGCAGAAAGGCGAAGGTAATCAGCCCGAACGCCGCACCGATACCCACGTTGCCGATGGCGTTCTCGCCCCAGGTGCGCTTGAGCAGGGTGACGCTCTCTTTCAACGCATCGACCGGGCCGATGTCGCGGCTGACCAGCACCGGCACGACCAGGAAGGTCGCCAACGTCCACGCCACGCCCAGGCCGCTGCCGATCAGGCGCACGATGAAGTTGTCCTCGCTCTTCAACGCCTGCAGGAATACGCCGACGGTCGCGGCGATGGCCGCGTAGCCGAGGATCGAAGGCAGGCGCGATTTCGCCGCATCGAAACCGTCGCGCAAAGTGGGGTCGCCGCCGTCGAGACGGATCATCGCCGCACCGACCAGCGCGCAGTTGAAGAAGATGATCACGCTGTATTGGCAGAAGTAGAACAAAAAGCCCACCACAGCGCCGCCCACACCGACGCCATTCTCAAAGATGCGCAGCGCGAACACGGGGATCATGAAAGTGGCCATCACCACCAGCGTGACCAGACTCGAGATCAGCGGGAACAGCATCAGTTCCTTGTCCGAACGCAGAACGCTTGCGCTGGCCTTGACCAGTTCCCAGCTACGCGAAAATTTATCGAGCATGTTCCTTCCCCAAGTTGACGTGGATAGCGTGCGGCCTGCGGGCACCTGCCGCAAGCTGCCGGAAGTCATCTGGACGCCGCCTGCGCGGCGGAAGTGACCGTCAGGCGCCGGACGGCAATTCCACGGCCGTCAACGGCAGGCCGCGTTCCGGCGACTGCGCCCACAGCTCGGCCAAGGTCTTGCCCGAGACAGGATCGACGAAGCCGGGCGCGATCTCGGCCAGCGGCTTCAGCACAAAGGCGTGCTTCAACTCTGGACGCGGCAGGCGCAGAGCCTGCCTCGGACCCGATCCGGGGTTGCCCGGCCCCGCGGTCACCAGGTCGTCGTAGAAGACGATGTCGATATCCAGCGGTCGATCGCCGAAACGCGGGCCGCTACGGTCGCGGCCATGCGCGTCTTCCAGCGCGTGCAGCCAATCGTTGAGCGCGTACACGTCCAGATCCGAATCGAGGATGGCGGCGGCATTCAGGAAATCAGGGCCGTCGAAACCGATCGCGGTGGTGCGGTAGATCGGCGAGATCAGCAAGGCGCCGAATCTTTCGTGCAGCGCGCGCAGAGCCGACGCCAGGTTCGCCTCCGGCCGCACGTTGCTGCCCAGGCTCAGGTAGGCCTTGCCCATCAGGGGCGCGAACGCTCGATGATCACACCCACCGCCACCGCGCCGCGCACCGCACCGGGCTTGCTGAGCTTGAGGCGCAGCCAGGACACGCCGAATTCGGCCAATACGATTTCCGCGCAGCGCTCGGCCAGGGTTTCCACCAGGCCGTAGTCGGATTGCGAGACGAATTCGACCAGCCGCTTGCTGACCGCCTTGTAGTTGAGCGTATCGGCGATGTCGTCGCTGGCCGCGGGCTTGCGATTGTCGAAGCCCATTTCCAGGTCGAAGCGCAGGGTCTGGCGGATGCGCCGCTCCCAGTCGTAGATGCCGATCAGGGCGTCGATTTCCAGACCTTCTATGAAGACTTTGTCCATTGGATGGGAATGAGGAATGGGGAATGGGGAATGGGAGGAGCGTAACTTTTTGCTCGTCATCCCAGCGAAAGCTGGGATCCATCTTGACTTTGCTGTTAGCCGTTCGTTTGAAGGAGAGCTCAACGCAAGAACAAAATCAAAATGGATCCCAGCTTTCGCTGGGATGACGACGTCTATTTTTTCGCCACTACGGTTGCGACTCCAGTTTGCCATCCCGCACCACCGGCAACGTCGCCATGTCCCAGCGCGGCGTGACTTTTACAGCGGCGGTCTCATGCTGACCGGCCTCCAGCCGCAACGCACCAGCGAAGGCGATCATCGCGCCGTTGTCGGTGCACAACTCCGGGCGTGGGAAGCAGGCGCGGCCGCCGCGCTTGCCGGCGATGTCGTGCAATTTCGCGCGCAGACGCTTGTTGGCGCCTACGCCGCCGGCGATCACCAGCGTGTCGCTGCCCGCCGCGTCCAGCGCGCGCTGGCACTTGATCGCCAACGTGTCCACCACCGCATCCTCGAAACCACGCGCAATATCGGCACGGGTGATGTCGGACTGGTCGCTGTCGCGCCAAGCCAGCATCACCTGGGTCTTCAGACCACTGAAACTGAAATCCAGGCCCGGGCGGTCGGTCATCGGCCGGGAGAACTTGTATGCGCCCGGCCTGCCGGTCTCTGCCAGGGCGGCCAGCTGCGGACCGCCTGGATACGGCAGGCCCATGACCTTTGCGGTCTTGTCGAAGGCCTCCCCGGCCGCGTCGTCCAGGGTTTCGCCCAGCAACCGGTAGCTGCCGATGGCGTCCACCGCCACCAGCTGGGTGTGGCCGCCGGAAACCAGCAAGGCCACGAACGGCGCTGCCGGCGGGTCGTCTTCCATTAAAGGAGCCAGCAAATGACCTTCCATGTGGTGGACGGCCACCGCTGGGATCTCCAACGCCCAGGCCAGGGAGCGGGCCACCCCCGCCCCGACCAGCAGGGCACCGACCAGTCCTGGACCGGCGGTATAGGCCACCCCGCCGAGGTCTTCCAGCTTCAGATCGGCCTCGGCCAGGATCTGTCTGACCAGCGGCAACAGCTTGCGGACGTGGTCGCGGCTGGCCAGTTCCGGCACCACGCCACCGTACTCGGCGTGGAGGGCGATCTGGCTGTAGACCGCATGGGCACGCAGGCCGGCACTGCCCGTCAGGGCCGTGTCATAGACGGCCACACCGGTTTCATCGCAAGAGGTTTCAATGCCAAGGACGCGCATGGGACTCGAAATGGGGGCTCGGAAGCGGTAATCCAGCGCCCAGGCGGGTTGCAGGCGGACCCGGGCTGCCGTTATCATACGCGGCTCGCCGGGACTGACCCGGTTGTTTGTGTCCCGGAGATTCCATGCCCAGCGTCAAAGTCCGCGAAAACGAGCCTTTTGAGTTTGCTCTGCGTCGCTTCAAGCGTACCTGCGAAAAAGCCGGTGTTCTGGCCGAAACCCGCAAGCGCGAGTTCTACGAGAAGCCGACCCAGGAACGCAAGCGCAAGGCCGCTGCCGCGGTGAAGCGTCAGCTGCGTCGCAGCTCGCGCGACGTCACCAAGCGCCAGCGCCTTTACTGAGCCGCGTCGCTTCGCCAGAAGCCGGCACGCGCGAGCGTAGCCGGCTTTTTGTGTTTTTAGCTCTAGGAGATTCCACATGTCACTGAAACAGCAGTTGGTCGAAGACATGAAGGCCGCGATGAAGAGCGGCGACAAGCAAACGCTGGGCGTGGTGCGCCTGATCAATGCGGCCATCAAGCAGCGCGAAGTGGACGAGCGCATCGAACTGGACGATGCCGCCGTGATCGCAGCGATGGAAAAGATGGTCAAGCAGCGCAAGGATTCGGTCAGCCAATTCGACGCCGCTGGCCGCGAAGACTTGTCCGCCATCGAACGCGCCGAGATCGTGGTGATCGAAAAGTATCTGCCGGCCAAGCTGGGCGAAGCCGAAATCCTGGCCGCTATCGACGCCGCTGTCGCTGAAACCGGAGCTACCGGTCCAGCCGACATGGGCAAGCTGATGGGCGTGCTGAAGCCGAAGCTCGCGGGTCAGGCCGACATGGGCTTGGTCTCGGCGCTGGTGAAGAAGAAGTTCGCGGGCTGATTGCTTTCCTTCTCCTCTCGGGAGAAGGTGGCGCGAAGCGCCGGATGAGGGAATGTCAGTGACTTCCTATCCAACTCCATTACAAGCGGACATGCCATTCCCTCATCCGCCCTACGGGCACCTTCTCCCGATGGGAGAAGGAAAACCAGTGTATGCCAGGTAGTTTGATGACTCCCACTCACAGCTCCACACCGGAAATCCATTTGCGCCAAGCGCAAGTCGCCGACATCTCTCAAATCCTTGCTTTCATCCGCGAGTTAGCCGAATACGAAAAGCTCGCCCACGAAGCCGTGGCAGACGAAACTACGCTGGCGACGCAATTGTTCGGCGATCATCCCGCCGCGGAAGTAGTGATCGCCGAAGTCGACAGCCAGCCGGCCGGCTTCGCCTTGTTCTTCCACAACTTCTCCACCTTCGTCGGCAAGCGTGGTCTCTACCTGGAAGACCTCTTCGTCAGGCCCGAGTACCGCGGCCTGGGCCTGGGCCGACGTTTGATGATCCACCTGGCCAAACTGGCGGTGGAACGGGACTGCGGCCGCTTCGAGTGGTCGGTGCTGGATTGGAACACGCCCGCCATCGATTTCTATCGCGAACTCGGCGCGTCGCCGCTGGATGAGTGGACCGTGCAGCGCGTCACCGGCGATGCGCTCAAGGCACTGGCCGCGCGTGGCCACCACGAAGACTGAGGCTTCACTTCTCGCTCACAAGCCTCGAACTTTCCCGTTGGCATGCTCGACGCGTCGTAACGCATCCTAACCGCATGCATAAGCCTTCCCCCGACAAGATCAAACGCCATCTGCAACGCTTGCAGCAGAGTTTGCCGGTCGCGCTGGTGACCCGTTTCATCGAGATCGACCTGATGACGCAGGCCGCATCGCTCGCCTTCTATGCCGTGTTGTCGTTGGCGCCGCTGCTAGTGCTGTTGCTATGGCTGACGGCGTCGCTGTATCCGACCGCCCAGGACGAACTGATTCGCCAGGTCGGGCAACTGGCGGGGGCTGAGGCCGAAACCATCGCCGATACCATCATCGACAACGCGCGGGCACGGCCCAGCGTCGGTTCGCTGGCGGGCCTGTGGAGCACGTTGCTGCTCTTCGTCGGCGCAACGGCGGTGTTCGCACGGCTGCAGGCCGCCTTGAATCTCATCTTTCGCACCGACGCGCAGCGCCTGGAAACGCTGATGGCCTGGCTGCGCAAGCGCATCTTTTCCTTCGGCGTGATCTTCGCCCTGGGCTTCCTGCTGCTGGTATCGATGACTTTGAGCACGGTGCTGCAGGTCATGTTCGCCAATGTCCCTTCCCTCTTGCCGGCCATCGGCACCACCGCGAGCCTGGCGGTCTACGTGGTCGCCTTCGCCTTCCTGTATCACTACCTGCCCGACCGTCATGTGCGCTGGCGCCAGGCCTTTATGGGCGGGGCGATCACCGCACTGCTGTTCACGGGCGGCCGCTACTTGATCGGCCTGTACATCGCGCAGGCCGACCCGGGCAGCGCGTACGGGTCGACCGGTGCGCTGGTAATCCTGCTGGTGTGGATCTATTACGCGACGGTGGTGTTCTTCGTCGGCGCGCTGCTCACGGCCGTGATCGACGAACGCGCCCGGGCCCGGACGACGCTGGAAGCAGCCGAACTGCCGCTGCCGCGCGCCGGAAAAGCCAGGCCATCCGAGCCTCCCCTGGCTGAATAGTCCTTCGCCTGCCCTTGCATGGCATCCTAGTCGTTCCATGGCCCGCATCCCCGACGCTTTCATCGACGACCTCCTGGCGCGCACCGACATCGTCGAGGTGATTGGCACGCGCGTGCCGTTGAAACGGCAGGGAAAGGAGTATTCGGCGCGCTGCCCGTTCCACGACGAGCGTTCGCCGTCGTTCACGGTGTCGCAGACCAAGCAGTTCTACCACTGCTTCGGTTGCGGGGCGCACGGTACCGCCATCTCGTTCTTGATGAACTACGACCGTTTGGAATTCCTCGATGCGGTCGACGAACTGGCCAAGCGCGTGGGCATGGAAGTGCCCAAGGAAACCCAAAAACGGAACGAGACCGACGACGGTCGCGACATGTACGCGGCGCTGGACGCGGCGGCGAAGTTCTTCCAACGGCAGTTGGAGGGCAACGAGAAAGCAAAGGCTTACCTCGACCAGCGTGGCGTAGACGACAGCATCCGCGCGCAGTTCTCCATCGGTTATGCGCCGGATGGGTTTTCCGCGCTCAAAGATGCGCTGGGTACCGACGAACGCCGGATCAAACTGCTGGACAAGACCGGCATGCTGTCCAGGAGCGACAATGGCCGCGTCTACGACAAATTTCGCGACCGCGTGATGTTCCCCATCCACGACCGTCGCGGCCGGGTGATCGCCTTCGGCGGTCGCGTGCTGGCTAAGGACGACGGTCCGAAATACCTCAATTCGCCGGAAACGCCGCTGTTCCACAAAGGGCGCGAACTCTACGGTCTGTGGCAGGTTCGGCAAGCCAACCAGAAGATCGAGCGACTGGTGGTGGTGGAGGGTTACATGGACGTGGTGTCGCTGTTCCAGTACGGAGTGACGCAAGCCGTCGCGACGCTGGGCACGGCGACCACGCCCGATCATGCCGAGTTGTTGTTCCGCAATTCGCCGGACGTGTATTTCTGCTTCGATGGCGACGCCGCCGGCCAGCGCGCCGCCTGGAAGGCGCTGGAGTCGGTGTTGCCGCGCATGAAGGACGGACGCCAGGCGTTCTTCCTGTTCCTGCCCGATGGCGAAGATCCGGACAGCATCGTGCGCAGCGAAGGCGCGGCGGGTTTCGATACGCGCCTGCAGCAAGCCACGCCGCTGTCGCAGTTCTTCTACGACGAACTGGGCAAGGACGTGAAGCTTTCGACGCTGGACGGCAAGGCAAGATTGGCCGAGCGCGCCAAACCGCTGCTGGCGCAGATTCCCGACGGCGCCTTCGGCGACCTGATGCGGCAGCGCCTGGGCGAGATTACCGGCGTGGGCGTGCAACAACAGGCTGCGTTACCTGAAAAACCCAAACCCGTGTCGCGCGCTCCGGCGGCCACGCAAAGACGCAGCCTGGTGCGCGGCGCGATCTCGGTGCTGTTGCAGCAACCGTCGCTTGGTTTGTCGCTGGAGCCGCCTTATGGCTTCAAGGACCTGAAGCAACCCGGGGTGGAGTTATTGGTGGAATTGCTTTCGCTAGTGCATTCGCGCCCAGAGATCACCACCGGCGCATTGCTCCAGCATTTCGCCGAACGCGATGAGCTGATTCCACTACAGAAGCTGGCGTCGCATGCATTGCCCGGCAATGAAACGATCTGGCGCATGGAGTTGCTGGACGCGGTGGTGCAGCTGGAACGACAGACGGTAGAGCAGCGCATCGAGGAGTTGCAGGCCAAGAACCGCGATGGCGGACTGGACGAAGCCGACAAATACGAATTACGCGCCCTGCTGCAGGCACGGATAGGACGCGGTTGAGCGGGGCGATTTTGTAGAGCCGAGCTTGCTCGGCTGCTTTTTGATTCAGTGCCTAGAGCAGCCGAGCGAGCTCGGCTTTACAAGACATGACATTAGTCACGAGCTTGGGCGCGTTGGGCGGGTTACAGTCAGGCCTCGATTCCCGGAGAGCCACGATGCGCCCTATTTCCTGCGCTTTTTGCGCCGGCCTGCTGTTGTTTTCCACACTGCCCGCTTCGGCACAAGGCGCGCCCGAGGTGAAACGCCAGGAAGTGGGCAACCGCATCAGCGAAAATATTCCCGAAATACCGGCCGATCTGATCGAGCGACTCAACCGCTACCAGAACACCCGCGGCGCCAGCCTGGCCGGCTGGACCAAGGAAGGCTGCCTGCTGATCAGCACTCGCTTCGCCGAGACCACGCAGGCGCATCGCGTATGCCAACCGATGGGGATGCGCGAACAGCTGACGTTCTACCCGGAGCCCGTTTCGGGACTGACGCCGTCGCCGGCCGAAGCGTGGCGCGAAGGCTTCGTCTTCGCCAAGGACAAAGGCGGCGACGAATTCTCGCAGCTGTATTGGTTCGACGAGTCGACTCGCTCCATCACGCTGCTAACCGATGGCAAACGCACCCAAAACGACAGCGCGACGATGAGCCGCGACGGCGGCTTGCTGGCTTACACCAGCAACGCACGCAATGGCACGGACCGCGACGTGTGGGTGCGCGACACCCGCGCCAGCACCTCGCATCCGCTGGTGACGGCGGGCGGCAGCTGGAGCGCGATGGATTTCTCGCCGGATGGCAAGCGCCTGCTGGTGATGAAATACGTGTCGGCGAACGAGTCCTACCCCGGCGTGGTGGATCTGACTACGGGCAAGCTGGACCTGTTTCCCGTCGATGGCGACAAGGCGGCGTTCGCCGGTTTCAAGTTCGCGTCGGACGGCAAGTCCGTGTACTTCGTCTCCGATGAACCCTTTGACGGCAAGCCCAGCGAATTCCAGACCTTGCGCTTCCACGATCCGGAAGCCGGCAAGTTCGAGCGGCTGAGCGGCGGTATTCCCTGGGACGTAGACGGACTGGAAATCGCCGAAGACGGCAAGCATCTGGCCTTCGTCACCAATGAGGATGGGATCGACAAGCTGCACGTGCTTTCGCTGCCCGATCACCGACCGGTGAAGCTTCCGGAGTTGCCGGTGGGCGCGGTTGGCGGCATCTCTTTCTCGCCGGACGGCAAACATCTGGCTCTGGAGATGAACACCGCGACTTCGCCCAGCGATATCTATGTGGTCGACCTGCACGGCGTTAAGCTCGCGCGCTGGACGCGCAGCGAGATCGGCGGACTGGATGCGTCGAAGTTCATCGCACCGACGCTGGTGCGTTTTCCCACCTTCGACCAGGTGGACGGCGACACTTCGAAGGGAAGCAGGCGCACCATTCCGGCGTTCTACTACAAGCCCGCCAGCGCAGCGGCGGGCGGAAAACTCCCGGTCATCATCAGCATTCACGGCGGGCCGGAAGGCCAGTCGCTGCCAACATTCAATCCCAACTATCAGTTTCTGGCCAACGAACTGGGCGTTGCCGTGCTGGTGCCCAACGTGCGCGGCTCGTCGGGCTACGGCAAGACCTATCTGCGCCTGGACAACGCGGAAAAGCGCGAGGATTCGGTCAAAGACATCGGCGCGCTGCTGGATTGGATAGCGACTCAACCCGAACTCGACGCGAACCGCATAGGAGTTACCGGCGGCAGCTACGGCGGCTACATGGTGCTGGCTTCGCTGACTCATTACAGCGACCGCATCCGCGCCGGTGTGGAGACGGTCGGCATCTCGCATTTCGGTACCTTCCTCAACAACACCGAAAGCTATCGGCGCGACTTGCGACGCGCCGAATACGGCGACGAGCGCCTGCCGGAAATGAAGGCCGTATTCGACCGTATCTCGCCGTTGAACAACGCCGGGAAAATCACCTCGCCGCTGTTCGTCGCGCAAGGCAGGAACGATCCGCGCGTGCCGTACACCGAAGCCGAGCAGATCGTGAAGGCGGTGCGCGGCAACGGGCAGCCGGTGTGGTTCCTGATGTTCGCCGACGAGGGACACGGTTTCAAGAAGAAGACCAACAACGACTACTACGGCGCGGCGGCGATACGGTTCTGGCAGGAGTATCTGCTGGGCGACCGGAAATGAGGTCGTTCCCGGCATAGCCGGGTGGCCGTTTCAGCCCGGCGCGAACTCGATCAGGGCCGCCGGCTGCAGCAACGGCATCAGCCAGTGGTCGGCCAGCAGGAACGCGAACAGCGCCATCAGGTAGACGATGGAATAGTTGAACACGCGCATCGGAAAGAATTCGTCCGGCGGGTCCAGCAATCGCCACGCGTACCAGAGGAATACCGCACCCAGCACCAGCGCCCCGCCCAGATAGAAGAACCCGCTCATGCCGAAGATGCAGGGCAACACAGTGACCTCGACCAGCAGCACCGTGTAGAACAGGATTTGCCAGCGCGTATAGGTCACGCCGTGGGTCACCGGCAGCATCGGCACCAACGCGCGCGCGTAGTCGTCGCGACGGAAGATGGCCAGTGCCCAGAAATGCGGCGGCGTCCATACGAAGATGATCAGCACCAGCAGTAGCGCATACGGCCAGTCCCATTCGCCGGTCATACCGGTGACCGAGGCCCAGCCCAGCAACGGCGGTGCGGCGCCGGCGACGCCGCCGATGACGATGTTCTGCGGCGTGGCACGCTTGAGAAACACGGTATAGACGACCGCATAACCGATCAGCGAGGCGAAGGTCAGCACGGCAGTGATCGTGTTGACCCACACCACCAGCACCGTCATCGAGACGGCGGCCAACGCCAGCGCGAACACCAATGCTTGCCACGGCTTCAGCTGGCCGACGACCAGGGGACGCCACGAGGTACGCGCCATCTTCGCGTCGATGCGCGCATCGAGGATCTGGTTGATCGCGGCCGCGCTGGAAGCCGCCAGCCAGATACCGAGGAAACCGAGCGCGCCGTGCTTCAGCTGTTGCGCGTCCGGCATGCCGTCGATGGCCAGCAACATGCCCACCAGCGCGGTGAACACGATCAGCGCGACTACACGCGGCTTGGTGAGGCTCCAGTACTGGCGGATGACCGACATCGCTATTCCGGCTTGCGCAAACGCGCCAGCAAAGAGACCAGCACGAACAACAGCAGCGCGGCGCCGGCGTTGTGCGCCACCGCCACGTGCAGCGGCAAGGCCAGCTTGACGTTGAGGATACCCAGCGAGACTTGGGCGACGACCAGCACGATCAATGCAGTGGACCAACTGCGCATGCCCGGCGTGTACAACAGCCGCACGGCGAACGTCAGCAGGTACAAGGCGAGGACGACTGCGACGATGCGGTGCGCCATCTGGATGGCGATGCGCGAGGCGCCATCCAGCACGCCGCCTTCGTAGTCCACTCCGACGCCGCGCCAGAGCACGAAGCCTTCGCGGAAGTCGTGCGGCGGCCACCACTGGCCCACGCACTTGGGGAAGTTGTCGGCCGACCAGCTGCCCGCGCCGCACGACAGGGCCGCATAGTTGGCGCTGACCCAGCCGCCGAGCGCGATCTGTAGCCCCAGCAACAGCAGGCCCGCGATGACCCAGCGCTTCAGGATGCCGGCTTCGACGACGATGATCGGGCGGCCGATCGCGCGCCACGCCATCCACGTCAGCAAGGCGAAGGTGGTCAGTCCGCCCAACAGATGACCCATGACCACGATGGGCTTGAGCAGCCAGGTCACCGTCCACATGCCCAGCAGGGCCTGGAAGATGATCACCGCCAGAGTCAATGCACCCGTGCGGGCGAGATCCGTATTGGACCAGCGCAGCGCGGCGAACAGCAGGAAGGTTTCGCCGAGGATCGCCAGCGCGGAAGCCGCGCCATGTTCGCCGCGCATGTACAGCGGAATCGCGGCGACCACCAGCAGCGAGGCGACGGCGATCTGGGCGATGCCGTAGCGGCGCTTGCGCGCGGCCAGCACCGCCAGCAGCAGCACCAGCACGCCCAGCGAACCGGCCAGCATCCTATGCACTTGCTCGCGCCAGGCTTTATGCGTTTCGAAGGGACGGATGGCGCTGGCGGCATGATCGTTCACTTCGCTGGCGGCCTGCGGCCACGCGGCGCGGCCGTAGCAGGTCGGCCAGTCCGGACAACTCAATCCTGCATCGGACAGGCGCACGAAAGCGCCGAATACGACCACGCACAGCGTCAGCGCGACGGCGAGCCAGGCGAAGCGGTGAAAGTGCCTGTATAGAGCAGGCTTGTATACGGCGGGTCGCGCTAACAGGTTCATCAGATCAATTTCAGCAATTTGGAAACGTCGGTACGGATGAAACCCGGATCGGTCCCCGGCGCGTAACGCAGGATCACGAAGCCGTTGGGATCGATCACGTAGACCGGCACGCCCGCAGGATCGTTCACGCGCGGCAACGCGGCCAGCAGCTCGGGCGTCGACTGTAACTGGCGCAACGACGCGGTATTGGGCGAGCCAGCGGGACGCGGGCCGACCCACAGGATTTCCACATGGTCGGCGTTGTTGCCGAACAGCTGCCACACCACGTCCAGGTCTTTGGCCAGCTTCAGGCACTCGCTGGCGCAATGGGCCGGCGGCGCGACCACGATCCGCCACATGCGTTCGGCCGGTTGCCACGCGTAGTCGCTGCCATCCGCGAGCTTGGGCACCACCGCGCGCGCATCCACCGCCGGACGCAGCATCTCGCCATGGGCCTTGGTGCCCTGCGGCTGCCAGCCGCTGAACCGCAGCACGCCCGCACCGAAGATGGTGCCGAAGAACAGCAGGAAGATCAGCACCAGGATCCAGCGTCCGCGGCGGATCCGTGCCGCCTCGGAGGAGCTCGGAAGAGGGGGATTCGAATTCATAGGCGGCATTTTCTCATGCGCAGCGGCTCTACGCCGCCTTCGAACGCCTCTCGCGCTTGCGCAAGGTCAGCACCAAAGCGGTGATGAGCACGGTCAACGCCAGCCCGAACCATTGCACCGCGTAGCCGAGGTGGCGTTCGGGCGGCAGGGTGTTGGGAAGGATATCCAGGTCGCGGAGGTAGCCGACCTTGAGCGCGGGATCCAGGCGCAGCACGCGCGGAGCGAGCGTCGGCAGTTTGAGCGCGCTCGACAGCACCGCATGGTCGAGGCTGGTCGCCAACAGATTGCCATCGGCCTGCGGCGAAGCGATCGCACTGGCGAGACCCGCGGACGGCGGCGGCGCCAGCAGGCCAGTCACCTGCAAGGTGCCGGAAAAGGATTCGATCCGGGGAAGCTTGCGATCGCCCGCAAGCGGCAGCCACCCCAGCTCCACCAGCAAAGGCGGTGCGGCCGCGGCAGCCGGTTGGAACACGCGATAGATGCGCACTCCGGAACGGCCTTCGCGGGTCTGGTTGTCGAGCAGCACGGCAGGTGCCTCGGTGAAACGGCCCTCGCCTTGCGCCCAGTCGTAGGCGGCCCTGCGCAACGGATCCGCAGCAGAGCGCAACGGCAGCGGCTTGCGTACGGCCAGAACGCTTCGCGATTCGGCCAGCATCGCCTTTTTCTTCTGGGCGCGATCCAACTGCCAGACGCCGAGGCTGCAGAACAGCGCCATCGCCAGCAAGGCGAGGCTCCAGCCGAACAGACGTCCTCTGGGCCGACTCACGCGCGCTTATCTCGCGCCTGCGATAATGCGGGCCTTAATACTGCGCGCTCACCGCCGGACGAAAGCACCATGAACGACTCGCTGAAAACCCTGCTGATCATCGCGTTCCTGATAGTGATCCTGTGGAACCTGGGTGCCGGCCTGTATTACCTGCTGGTCGACAAGGGCCAGAGCAAGCGTACCGTCAATGCCCTGACCCGGCGCATCGCGTTCTCGGTGGCGCTGATCCTGCTGGTGGCGCTGGGCATCTATACCGGAGTGATCAAGCCGCATGGGATTGGCGGCTGATGTTTTCCCCTTCTCCCACCGGCGCCCGAAGGGTGTGCAGAGCTGAGAAGGTGCCCGCAGGGCGGATGAGGGAATGGCCTATCCGCGTTAGTGCAAGTTAGAAGTCTGGAAGGATTCCAGACGGGGGGCGCAGTCGTCAGATTCGGAACCGACGTGCTGGACGTCCACTACAAGCTGAGAGTCCACTCCCTCATCCGGCGCTGCGCGCCACCTTCTCCCGAAGGAGAAGGAAATGCATCAGAGCACGTAGACGAACAGGAACAGGCCCAGCCACACCACGTCGACGAAATGCCAGTACCACGCGGCCGCTTCGAAGGCGAAATGGTTGTCCTTGGTGAAATGGCCCTTGAGCACGCGCAGCCACATGATCAGCAGCATCAGCGTGCCCAGGAACACGTGCGCGCCGTGGAAGCCGGTCAGCATGAAGAAGGTGGAGCCGTAGATGCCCGAACCTAAAGTCAGGTTCAATTCCTTATAGGCGTGGATGTACTCCTCCGCCTGGAAGGTCAAGAACAGACCGCCCAGCACCACGGTCAGGCCCAGCCAGATCAGCACCTGCGTGCGGTTGGCCGCTTTCAGCGCGTGGTGGGCGATGGTCAGGGTTACGCCCGAGCTCAACAGGATCAGGGTGTTGACCAACGGCAGGCCCCAGGCCGGGATGGTCTGGAACGCACCGCCCACTTGCGCCGGACCCGAGGTCGGCCAAGCCGCGCTGAACCCATCCCACAGCAGCGCATTGGTCATCACGCCATCGCCTTCGCCGCCCAACCACGGCAACGCCAGGTTGCGCGCATAGAACAGTGCGCCGAAGAACGCGCCGAAGAACATCACCTCGGAGAAGATGAACCACACCATGCCCATGCGGAACGACACGTCCACCTGCTTGTTGTAGCTGCCGGTGATCGATTCGCGGATCACGTCGCCGAACCACATGAACAGCGTGGCGCAGAGCATGAAGATGCCGGCGAAGAACGCCCACTTTCCCCACACCGTCTCATTGAGCCAGCTGGCCACGCCCAGCATGGTGGTGAACATGGCGATGGAGCCCACGAACGGCCACTTGCTGTGATGCGGTACGTAGTAGACGTTGGCGTCCGGCGAATGCGTTTGGGCCATGGCGGGGTCTTTCCTGATCCTGATGCTGTGATGTGGTGCGATCGATTGCGGATTATTGGGTTGCTTACGGCGCCGCGAGCGGCGTATGCGCTGTCTTGGCCGCGCCGAGTCGCGCGGTCAAGGCATCGTTTCGGAAGAAGGTATACGACAGGGTGATGGTTTTCACGTCAGCCGGCAGGTTGGGGTCGACGATAAAACGCACCGGCATGTCGCGGGTTTCGCCTGCCTGCAGGGTCTGGGCGGTGAAGCAGAAGCACTCGGTCTTGGTGAAGTAGCCCGAGGCGCGCGACGGCGCGACCGAGGGCACGGCGCTGCCGACAATGGTGTTCTTGCTGTCGTTGCGCGCGAAGTACAGCGCTTCGTTCAATTCGCCCGGCACCACCTGCATGGTCAGCTGTTCCGGATGGAACGCCCACGGCAGTTTCGAGTTCACGCCGCCATCGAACTGCACGGTCACCGTGCGTGCCTTCGGTGCCAGCGCTGCGGCCTGGGCTTCGCCCGGGCCCTGTTCCAGACGGATGCCGAAAACCTTCTCGCAGGCGATGCGATACAGCGGCACCAGCGAGAAAGTGAAGGCGAAGGCGGCCAGCGACACGCCCACCAGCTTGAACAGTCCGGCCGCGTTGGATTTGTTGGCGCTCATGCCGCGGCCACGCCGGACAGGATGAAGGCGATATAGATCGCCACCGCTATCGCGCCTATCACCAACGCCGTGCGCACCGCGCGCTTGCGGCGCGCGGTGAAGTCGTCAGTAGGGCGAAGCGGCGTGGTCATGGCGGATCAGTGGGTCACGTCGTCGTGGGCCAGGTCGCCCGGGCGGATCACCGGCGGCGTGGTGAAGGTGTGGTGCGGCGCCGGCGAAGGCACCGTCCATTCCAGTCCGCGCGCGTGCTCCCAGGCGCGCGCTTCGGCCTTGGCGCCGCTACGCAGCGAGCTCAACAGGATCGCCGCCATCAGGAACGGAGTGACAAACATGCCGAACGCGCCGATCGAGCTGATCAGGTTCCAGTCCGCAAACACCGGGTTGTAGTCCGGGATGCGGCGCGGCATGCCGGCCAGGCCCAGAAAGTGCTGCGGGAAGAACAGTAGGTTGACGAACACCATCGTCCACCAGAAATGCACCTTGCCCCAGAACTGGCTGTACATGCGGCCCGACCATTTCGGCCACCAGTAGTAGACCGCGGCGATGATGCCGAACAGCGCTCCAGTGACCAGCACGTAATGGAAGTGCGCGACCACGAAATAGGTGTCGTGATATTGGAAGTCCGCCGGCACGATGGCCAGCATCAGCCCGGAGAAGCCACCGATGGTGAACAGGATCACGAACGAGATCGCCCACAACATCGGCACTTCGAACGAAAGCGAACCGCGCCACATGGTGCTGACCCAGTTGAACACCTTCACCCCGGTGGGGATAGCGATCAACATGGTCGCGAACATGAAGTAGATTTCGCCGCCCAGCGGCATGCCCACCGTGAACATGTGGTGCGCCCACACGATGAACGACAGGAAAGCGATCGACGCGGTGGCGTAGAC
Source organism: Pseudoxanthomonas sp. P4_B2 (assembly GCF_056402315.1). Taxonomy (NCBI): domain Bacteria; kingdom Pseudomonadati; phylum Pseudomonadota; class Gammaproteobacteria; order Lysobacterales; family Lysobacteraceae; genus Pseudoxanthomonas; species Pseudoxanthomonas sp. P4_B2. The sequence goes on along the minus strand of NZ_JBFUHQ010000002.1, from coordinate 626,151 downwards.
CATGGCCTGGTAGCCGAACAGCGGCTTGCGACTGAAGGTCGGCAGGATCTCGCTGGCGATACCGAACGCCGGCAGGATCATGATGTAGACCTCCGGATGTCCGAAGAACCAGAAGATGTGCTGGAACATCACCGGGTCGCCGCCGCCGGCCGCATTGAAGAACGAGGTGCCGAAGAATTTATCGGTCAGCAGCATGGTCACCGCGCCGGCCAGCACCGGCATCACCGCGATCAGCAGGAACGCGGTGATCAGCCAGGTCCAGCAGAAGATCGGCATCTTCAGCAGGTCGATACCCGGCGCACGCATGTTGAGGATGGTGGCGATGATGTTGATCGCGCCCATGATCGAGCTGACACCCATCATGTGGATGGCGAACACGGTGAAGGCCACGTTGTAGCCGCCCTGCAGCGACAACGGCGGGTATAGCGTCCAGCCGCCGGCCGGTCCGCCGCCTGGCAGCACCAGGGTCAGCAGCAGCATGGTGAAGGCGAACGGCAGGATCCAGAACGACCAGTTGTTCATGCGCGGCAGGGCCATGTCCGGCGCGCCGATCTGCAGCGGCACCATCCAGTTGGCCAGGCCGACGAACGCCGGCATCACCCCGCCGAAGATCATCACCAGCGCATGCATCGAGGTCATTTGATTGAAGAACTCGGGCTTCACGTACTGCAGGCCCGGGGTCATCAGCTCCAGACGGATCATCACCGACATGGCCGCGCCGATCAGGAACATGACGAAGCTGAAGATCAGATACAGCGTGCCGATGTCTTTGTGATTGGTCGAGAAGAACCAACGCTCGACGAAGCCTTGCTTGTGGCCGTGATCGTCATGGTGGGCGACTTCGGAATAGGCCATGGGGTGTTACCTCAGAAAATCGGTGCTAGTGAAATGCGGATGGCGTGGACGAATCAGCGTCGGTTCGACGCGATCAAGCCTTGGCGGGTTCGGGGGCGGGAGCGGCTTCGACCGGTGCGGCGGCGGGCGCAGCCTCGACAGGTGCGGCTTCTACCGGCGCAGCAGCAGGGGTGGCCGCAGGCGCAGGCGCGGCCGGCTTACGCGACGCGATCCACTGCTTGAATTCTTCCTTCGACACCGCGCGCACCACGATCGGCATGAAGCCGTGGTCCTTGCCGCACAGTTCGGCGCACTGGCCGCGATAGATGCCGGGGGTCTGGATGTCGGTCCAGGCCTCGTTGATGATTCCCGGAATGGCGTCCTGCTTCCAGCCCAGCGCCGGCACCCACCACGCGTGGATCACGTCGTCGGCGGTGATGACGAAACGGATCTTGGTGTTGACCGGCAACACCAGCTGGTTGTCGACATCGAGCAGGTAGTGCGGATTGGCCGCCACCGTTGGCCGCGTGCCGCTCTGGCGGATGCGGTTGGATTCACGGTCCAGGCGGCTGGTGAACACGACATCCTGGCCCAGGTATTCGTATTTCCACATCCACTGGTAGCCGGTGATCTTCACCGTCATCTCGGAATCGCGGGTGTCGTACATGGCGATCAGTTTGGCCGTGGCCGGCCAGGCCATCACGATCAGGATCAGGATCGGGATCACCGTCCAGATGATTTCGGCGGTGGTGTTATGGCTGAACTGCGCCGCGACTGCGCCCTTGGAATGGCGGAACTTGACCATGGCGTAGGCCATGGCGCCGAACACGATGATGCCGATCACCACGCAGACCCACAGCGCCACCATGTGCGCGTCGTAGGCGTGCTGCGCGGACGTGGTGACGCCCCTGCCCATGTTGAGCTGCCAGGGTTTGGGATCGGCCGATTGCGCCCAGGCCAGAGCCGGCGCCAGCAACAATGCGCAGGCCGCACCCAAAGACCGCGTGACCCGCTTGAAGAAACCTTTCGCTTGCGTCATTGCCTAGACCCTTGTGCGTCATCGGTAGCGGCTTGCCGCCGCCAGTAAATCCTGCAACTGCCTTGCCAGCTCCCGGCGTTCGGCCGGTCCGAGGAAGTTGCCCACCTCGACCCGCCTGCCGCTGGAAACCAGCGAAATCCTTTCGCCTTCCTCTTCGATACGCAGACGCACCCAATAGGGATGCGCCCGGAATATCGGCTGTGCCTCGGCCCCGTTTCCGGCGCTGCGGCTGACCTCCACCACCTCCGGATCGATGGTGATGCATTCGCCGCGTTCGCCGCTGCGCCACAACCAACGCAGCGCTGCCGCCACGATCGCGCTGTGCAGCAGCGCGAAGGCCGGCGCGAACACATTGCCGGCGAGCCAGCCTGCGCTGGCCACCAACCACATCGTCCCGGCCAGCACGGCGAACAGCGCCCTGAACTGGTGGGCCGTCAACGCCCGGGGCGGTCGCAGGCTGAGCTGCGCGCCATGCCCAACCGGGAAAGACGGAACCACTTCGATCATGTCGCCACCGCGCCGTAGCTGTCGCGGAAAACCACTAAATGGTAGCTCCCGTGCCGCATTGCGGCAAGCCGAAGGGGGTTCTCGCAGGTTCGCCACGCACTACACTAGGCGGCTCCGACACGTACTCTGCGGGCCTCATGACCGCCATTCCCCAAGCCGCCAGCGGCCCCGCCGCCGACGCACCGATCCTGTCCTCCGAACTGCCGGGCGAACCGACGCCCCTGCGCCGCGCTATTACCGCGGCCTGGATGCGCGACGAAACTGAACATGTGCGCGAATTACTGGAGCAGGCCCGCCTGCCCGCCGAAGACCAGGCCAAGGCTCAAGCGCTCGCCGCCGATCTGGTGAGCCGGGTCCGCGCCCGCGCGCAGGATCAGGGCGCCATCGAGGCTTTCATGCGCCAGTACGACCTGGGCAGCGAGGAAGGCGTGCTGCTGATGTGCGTGGCCGAGGCGCTGCTGCGCATCCCCGACCAGGACACCGCCGACAAGCTGATCCGCGACAAGCTGGGCGACGCCGACTGGCGCAAGCACATGGGCGAAAGCGACTCGGTGCTGGTCAACGCCTCGACCTGGGGGCTGATGCTGACCGGCAAGCTGGTCAGCCTGAACGACCTGACCCGCCATGATGTGCGCGGCGCGTTCAAGCGCCTGGTCGGCCGCGTGGGCGAACCGGTCATCCGCCTGGCCGTGCGCCAGGCCATGCGCATCATGGGCCACCAGTTCGTGATGGGGCGGACGATCGCCGAGGCGCTGACCCGTTCGCGCAAGGGCGACAACGCCAACTACCGTTATTCGTTCGACATGCTGGGCGAAGGCGCGCTGACTTCGAAAGATGCCGCACGCTACCTGGAGGCCTATCGCAAGGCAATCCATGCGATAGGAAAGACGGGGCCCTTCGCCGATGTCTTCGCCGCCCCCAGCATCTCGATCAAGCTGTCCGCGCTGCATCCGCGCTACGAACATGCCAAGCGCGCCCGGGTCATGGCCGAACTGGCCCCGGGCATCCTGGAGCTGGCGCAGTTGGCCAAGTCCTACGGCATCGGTTTCACCATCGACGCCGAAGAAGCCGACCGCCTGGAACTTTCGCTGGACCTGATCGAAGCCACTTTCTCGGACAAATCGCTGGACGGCTGGGAAGGCTATGGCCTGGCCGTGCAGGCCTATCAGAAGCGCACGCCGTATGTGATCGACTTCCTCGCCGACCTGGCCCGACGCGTCGGCCGGCGCATGCCGGTGCGCCTGGTCAAGGGCGCGTACTGGGATGCGGAAGTCAAACGCGCTCAGGTGGAAGGACATCCGGGCTATCCGGTGTTCACGCGCAAGCCCAATACCGATGTGTCGTATCTGGCCAATGCGCGGCGCCTGTTCGCCAACATCGATGCCTTGTATCCGATGTTCGCTACCCACAATGCGCAGACGATTGCCGCGATTCGCGCCCTTTCCCTTCTCCCACCGGGAGAAGGTGCCCCGAAGGGGCGGATGAGGGCGGGAGAATTCCAGCCCACGGAAACTGCATCGCAAGCGGAGAGTCCACGCCCTCATCCGCCCTACGGGCACCTTCTCCCGGAGGGAGAAGGGAAGCCGCACTTCGAATTCCAAAAACTCCACGGCATGGGCGACGATCTCTACGCCGAAGTGATTCCCGCCGACCGCCTGGGCGTCCCTTGCCGCGTGTACGCACCGGTGGGTTCGCACGAAGATCTGTTGCCGTACCTGGTCCGACGCCTGCTGGAGAACGGCGCCAACTCCAGCTTCGTCAACCGCATCACCGATGAAAACGTCGCCATCGAAGATCTGATCCGCGACCCGGTGGAAACTGTGTCCGCGTTCGACTCCATTCCGCACCCACGCATCCCGCTGCCGGCGCAACTTTTTCAGAACCAGGCGCCGAGCCTGAGCACCAACAGGAAGAATTCCATGGGCGCCAACCTCGCCAACGATCAGGACCTGCGCGCGCTCGCCGAGCAGGTCAACGCCGCCTTCGACCAGGCCGGTCCGCACGGTTGGCGCGCCGCGCCGCTGGTGCCCGGCGCAGTGCTGTCCACCCGCGCGCTGCCGGTGACCAACCCCGCCGACCGCCGCCAGACCATCGGCGAATGGCATGCGGCCGACAGCGCCATCGTCGAAAAAGCCCTGCAGAACGCGGTCGCCGCGCAACCGGGCTGGGACCGCACGCCGGCCGCCGGCCGCGCGACGATCCTGGAACACGCTGCCAGCTTGTTGGAAGCGCGCATGCCCGAATACATCGCGTTATGCGTGAAGGAAGCCGGCAAGACCATCCCCGACGGCGTGGCCGAGGTGCGCGAGGCGGTCGACTTCCTGCGTTACTACGCAGCGCAGGCGCGCGCGCAGTTCGGCGCGCCCGAACGCCTGCCCGGACCGACCGGCGAATCCAACGAACTGCAACTGCACGGACGCGGCGTGTTCGTCTGCATTAGTCCATGGAATTTCCCGCTGGCCATCTTCCTGGGCCAGGTCGCCGCGGCGCTGGCCGCTGGCAACAGCGTGATCGCCAAGCCGGCCGAGCAGACCAATCTGATCGGCCACGCCGCGGTGAAGCTGCTGCACGAAGCCGGGGTGCCGGAAAACGTGGTCCAGTTCCTGCCCGGCGACGGCGCTGTGGTCGGCGCGGCGCTGACCCAGGATCCGCGCGTGGCGGGCGTCGCCTTCACCGGTTCCACCGACACCGCGCGCGCGATCAACCGCGCGATGGCCGCGCGCGACGCGGCCATCGGGGTTCTGATCGCCGAGACCGGCGGCCAGAACGCCTTCATCGCCGACTCCTCCGCATTGCCGGAACAACTGGTCAAGGACGCGATCGGTTCGGCTTTCACCTCCGCAGGACAACGCTGCTCGGCCGCGCGCGTGCTGTTCGTGCAGGAAGACATCGCCGACAAGGTGATTAGCATGCTGGCCGGGGCGATGGACGAATTGAAGGTCGGCGATCCCGGCCTGCTTTCCACTGATGTGGGTCCGGTGATCGACGCCGATGCCTTGAAGCTGCTGGAAGACCATGCCGCGCGCATGGACCGGGAAGCGAAACCAATCAAGCGCGCGCATACGGATGCTTCCGTCGCTCACGGCACCTACTTCGCGCCCGGCGCCTGGGAGCTGCATTCGCTGGATCAGCTGCACAAGGAAGTCTTCGGCCCGGCGCTGCACGTGGTGCGCTGGAAGGGCGAGGAGTTGGACAAGGTCATCGACGCCATCAACGCCACCGGTTACGGCCTGACCCTGGGCGTGCATTCGCGCATCGACGAAACCATCGACCGCATCGCGGCACGGGTGAAGGTGGGCAATGTCTACGTCAACCGCAATCAGATCGGCGCGGTGGTCGGCGTGCAGCCGTTCGGCGGCCAGGGTCTGTCGGGCACCGGTCCCAAGGCCGGCGGTCCGCACTATCTGCCCCGTTTCGCCACCGAGAAGACCGTCACCGTGAACACCACGGCGGCAGGCGGCAACGCCTCGCTGCTGACCCTGGGCGACTAAGGCCGCGAATCTGCTTGGCCGCATTGGGCGGCTTGCGGGTCGATATCGGCGCAGCACTGACGGTTAGCCATAACCGCCGATACTATCGGCGGCAATGACCACCGACTTCTACAACCTGCTGCTGAGCGACTGCGGTCTTGCGGTCGTGTTACTGGGCCTGTTCTGGTACCTGGAACGAATTTCGCGCGGTCTGCGCGGCATCGCTCTGTGGGGCGCGGCCCATTTGGTGTATTCGTTGGGCGCCGCCATGCTCGACGGCACCACCCAGGAACTTGAACGCTCGGGCGAATGGCATTCGGCGTACTGGACCGCGGGCCTCGGCGGCCTTCTGGCCTGTGCGGGACTGGTAGGCCTGGCCTGGTCGATGATGCAGTTCGTCGGCCAACGTCCGTTGCGCGCCTACGAATGGGCGCTGATGCCGCTGTGCCTGGGTCTGTCGCTGGCGGGTTGGTGGTTCTGGGGCACGGTGGATGCGCAGGGCGCGGCCATGAGCGCCACCGAAGTGCTGGTGCTGTCGCTGGTGATCGCGCAGCTGCGCCATCTCAACACCGCGCCCGACCGCGTGCCCGCACGCATGATGATGCTGGGTTGCGCGGTACTGCTGATGTTGTACGCACAGGACCTGCTGCATGCGTTCGCCAGTCAGTACGGCCCTAACGATGCCTGGGTCAACTTGGATCTCTCGATCTGGTTCCTGCTCAATTTCTGCATGCTCATGCTGACCAGTTTCCGCGCCAGCGAATCCCTACGGCTGAGCGCATTGTTCGACCCGCTGACCGGCGCCCTCAACCGGCGCGGCTTGAGCAGCGAATTGCGTACGCATGTGGATGCCGTCCCCATCGGCAAGGGTCTGGCCGTGATCGCGATGGACCTGGACCACTTCAAGATCATCAACGACGTGCATGGCCACGAAACCGGCGACGAAGTGCTGCAGGGCTTCTCCGATACCGTGCGCGCCTGCATCCGCAGCGACGATCTGTTCGCGCGGATCGGCGGCGAGGAATTCGTGGTGGTGCTGCCCGACAGCAGCGCCGAAAGCGCGCGGCACATGGCCGAACGCATCCGCATCGAAGTGGCGGCGCTGGAGTTCACCGCGCGCGATTCGCTGGTAAAAGTGAGGGTGACGGTCAGTGCGGGCGTGGGCGCTTCCCGCGAACCGCAGGTATTTCCGGCGCTGATGCGGATCGCCGACCAGGCCCTGTACGAGGCCAAGCGGCTGGGGCGCAATCAGGTGCAGATGCGCCTGCATACATGAGAGAGATCGCCGCATAAAAAAACCCCGCCGTAGCGGGGTTTTTCTTGATGCGATGCCGTTGCGATCAGAAGCGGTACTGCGCGGAGACGCCGTACAGATCGGCGCCGCCGTCGTATTCGCCCACCAGGCGCGAACCGCTGGAAGACAGCAGATCCACTTCCGGCGTATCGACCAGGTCGATCTTGACGTAGCTGGCGCTCAGTTCGAAGTTTTCGGTCGCCTTCCAGGTCAGGCCCAGCGAATACCACATGCGGTCCTGATCGGGCATGCGCGGGGTGCGGTGCGGACGGCTGATCGGGGAGTCGTCGCGGGCCACGCCGGCACGGAAGGTGAACTTGTCGCTGAACGCGTACTCGCCGCCGACCGAATAGAACCAGCTGTCCTTCCAGTTGTAGTTTTCGGCCGAATCGGCCTGCAGCGGGTTGTCGAATTCGATGCGGATTTCCTGCAGCGAATGCCAGTCGGTGCGCGCCACTTCGGCCATCAGCGCCAGACGTTCGTTGGTCTGCCAGGTGCCGCTGAAAATGTCGATGCTCGGCGTGGTGAGCTTGGCGCCGCCGCCGTCGGTCGGCAGGAACACCGCGTTGCCGAGCAGCGCGCGCACATTGCCCGGAACGGTGAATTCGGCCGTGCCGCGCAGATCGTGGTCGATTTCCGAACGGTGCGAGTAACCGAGCGACAGGTTGTCGGTCGGGCGGAAGTTCAGGCCGACGATCCAGCCCAGGCCATTGTTGGTACCGTGGATCTTGGCCAGACCATCATTCTTCTGCGGACCATACGGAGCAGTCGCCGGGCTGGGGGTGATGCAGGCGGCGATGTTGATGCGGCAGATGGCCGAACCGAAATCGACTGCGTTGGACAGGGTCACATCGGCGCGCTCATAGACCAAACCAGCGCCGACCGACAAATGGTCGCCCAGTGCAAGCGAAGCGGCCAGGGTCAGGTCGACCAGCTTCACGTCCGATTCCAGCGCGTGGTAACGACCGACCCAGTCGCTTTCGTAGTCGGTCTTCAGGCCGAACGGCGCGCTGATCATGGCGCCCAAGGTCAGGTCCTCGAAGCTGCCGCTGAGCGGCAGAATGAAGGACATCGCCGGCACGACGCTCACGCCTCCCGCATTACCGCCGTCGCCGCCGGTGAGCGGACGCGCCAGCGGGCTGCCCGCCGCGGCAGTGCCGCCGCCGCTGAAGTTGAACGACAGGTCGACGGCGGTGAGATCGGCCTGCACCGTCTTCTCGGTGAAGGTGGACATGACGGCCGGGTTGTTGACCACGACCGAGGCGTCGCCCTTGGCCGAAGCCGAGCCGGCGGTGGCACGGCCCAGGGCCTTGACGCTGTTTTCTTTCAGCTGGAAAGCCGAGGCCTGGGCCTGGCCACAAGCGAGGGCGCCGGCGATGCCGAGGGCCAACGCTGAGATGCGGGTTACTTTGCTTACGAATTCCATGATTTCTCTGCTCCGGAAGGACGTGGGAAAAAGCTCACTGCGTCGTTCGAGGACAATGATTAGCCCTGCTACCACGTGCCGGAATCCCCTCCCGACATACGACGCCGTATGCAGTATACATTCAGGGTATAACCAAAAGCTAACAATCCACGACCCTGCTGGTTAGACTTGGGTTCATGGTTGTGATGCAAGTCACTGGCAGCGCTCAGTTTGAGGAACGGGTACATTCCCGCCATGTTCGTTTCCCTCCCTTCGCGTAAGAAACCTGCCCTGCGCTGGGCCACACCGGTTCTGTTCGCGGTGCTGTGGGTGGCTTTCCTGTGGGCGGCGACACGACCGGTCGCAGCCCACGACAGCTTGTTGCTGGATTGGGGCGCCTTGTCCGGCGGCCTGTCCTCGCCTCAGGACTGGATGGCTGCCATCCGCGACGGCAGCGCCCTGCGCCTGTTCACCGCCCTGTTCCTGCATGCGGACTGGGCGCACCTGCTGGGCAATCTGGTATTTCTGTTGATCTTCGGTCTGCCCGCGGAACGCACCATGGGTCCATGGCGGTTCCTGATTCTTTTCCTGCTGGGCGGGGCCTTCTCCAATCTGGCCGCGGTGTTGGCGATCGGCGCCCCGGACCGGGTGATCATCGGTGCGAGCGGGGCGGTCTCGGCGGTGATCGGCGCTTATCTGGCGCTGTTTCCGCGCGCTAAATTGGGCGTGGTGGTGCCGCTGGGGCTGTTCCTGGAATTCGTGAAGGCGCCCGCATCGCTGTTGATCGGTATCTGGGCGCTGCTGCAGGTGATCTTCGCCTACATCGGTCCCGCCTTCGGCGCGGTGGCGTGGTCGGCGCATATCGCCGGTTTCCTGTTCGGCATCGTGTTCGCGCTGTTCGTGCGCGCGGCGATCGCGCGGCGTTTGCGCAAGCGGCAAGGGTACTGAACGGCCGTTGTGGCGCCCGTCCGCTTTTGCCCGCCAAAAGCCACCGACCGACAACCGACTCTTATAATCGGTCCATGGCCAAGTCCCTCTATAAAATCACTTTCCTCAACCACGGCAAGATCTACCAACTGTATGGCCGACATGTCGCGGCCAGCAGCCTGTGGGGTTTCACCGAGGTAGGGGAACTGGTGTTCGATGTGCACGACGGCATAGTGGTGGACCCGACCGAGGAGCGCCTGCGCGATGAGTTCGCCGGCACCAAAGTGCTGCATCTGCCGATGCAGAGCATTGTGCGTATCGAGGAAGTGGAACGTAAGGGCCAATCGGTGATCCGCGATGCGGAGAGCGGCGAACGGGTGGTGACGCCATTTCCGTTGCCTTCCAAGCCGCGCTGATACAGCGGGGGAGCGACATCCGCCGCTCCCACCGATTGCGGTTCAGGGCTTGGTGGACGCTGTCGGTGCCGCGACCGGAATCTTCTTCTTCAGTTCCGCCAGCGCCGCATTGATCGGCTTGTCACCGTCCAGCACGTCGCCGGCGCTGTAGCCTTCGGCGCCTTCGTCGTCGCCGCGCAGATGGCCGGGCAAGGTGGCTTCGCTGTAGTCGTAGGGAGCGGATGATTCCTTGGTCGCGGGCGCGTCCGGCTTGAGCACCACATCCGGCACGATGCCGCTGGCCTGGATCGATTTTCCGCTGGGCGTGTAGTAGCGCGCGGTGGTTAGTTTCACCGAGTCGCCGTTGTCCAGCGGCAGCACGGTCTGCACCGAGCCTTTGCCGAAAGTGCGGCTGCCGACCACGCGCGCCCGGTTGTTGTCGCGCAGCGCGCCGGCCAGCACTTCAGCGGCGCTCGCCGAACCCGCATCGACCAGCACGACCAGGGGAGCGCCCTGCAGACGATCGCCAGGCGTGGCGTCGAACTTGGAATCGCTGATCGCGATGCGTCCGCGTGTGCTGACGATGTTGCCTTTCGCCAGCAAATCGTCGGCCACCTGCACCGCAGAAATCAGCAGGCCGCCTGGATTACTACGTAAGTCCAGCACCAACCCCTTCAACTTTCCATTTGCCTGCAGCTTGTCCAGGTTGCTCTGGAAATCGGCGCCGGTGTCGGCCTGGAAGCTGTTGATGCGCACGTAGCCATAGCCCGGCTCCAGCACCCGGCTGTGCACGCTAGCGACGCGGATGGTTTCGCGGGTCAGGGTGACGTCGAAAGGTTTCGGCTTGCCTTCGCGCGCGATGGTCAGGGTGAGCTTCGAACCCGGCTCGCCGCGCAAGGGTTCCATACCGTCTTCGCCGCTGATCGGCTTGCCGTCGATGGCGATGATCACATCGCCAGACTTGATGCCGGCCTTGGCCGCAGGCGTGTCGTCGATGGGCGCAATCACGCGCAAGGTGTTATCGGGCTGCTGCAGCAGCTCCACGCCCACGCCGTCGTAGGCGCCGGTGGCCTGTTCGTCGAAGGCCTCGGCATCTTCCTTGTCGAAATAGGTGCTGTGCGGATCCAGGTCCAGCAGCAAGCCGCGGATGGCCGAATGCATCAGCTTCTTGTCGTCCACCGGCTCGACGTAGGCGTCCTTGACCGCGTTGTACACCGCGACGTAGCGGCGGATCTCGTCCAGCGGCACTTTCGAAGGCGCGGTCTCGGCCGCATCGGGGTCGTCGCTGGAAGCGGCCAGCGGCGGCTCTTTTTCCGTCTCCTGGGCGAAGGCGGGCATGCAGCACAAAGCGAACAACAGGACCAGGGGGAAACGCATGCAATCGCTCCGGGGAGGCTTCTAAGGATCGACCCCGCACCAGTGCGCGAAGTTTCCACCGATTATGCGCGAAGCGGCCGTAAACCCGCGTTTAACCGCCGCTCCCCAAGGCCTGGCGATTCAGCGGCGCTGCAGCCAGGAGGAAGGATCCACCGGTTGGCCATTGCGGCGCAGTTCGAAATATAGCGCCGGCGTGCCCTGGCCGCCAGAAGTGCCGACCTTGGCCAGCGCGTCGCCGCGCTTGACCCGGTCGCCGGCGTCGCGCAGCAGGCTTTCGTTGTGCGCGTACAGGCTCATGTAGCCGTTGCCGTGGTCGATGATCAGGATCAGGCCGTAGCCGGTCATCCATTCGGAAAACACCACGCTGCCGTCGGCCACCGCGGTAACCGTGCTGCCGGCCGGCGCACCGATCAGCACACCGGAACTGGTGCGTCCGTCGGGCATGCGACCGCCAAAACGCGCGAGCAGGTTGCCCGACAGCGGCCAGCCCAGGCCACCGACTTTCAGCGCTGGCGCATTGGCCACGGCAGGGCGCGGCGTGTGCGTGGCCGTCGCCGTTTTATCGCCGGCACTGCGTGGCGAAGCGGCCGCGGCTTTCTTCTCCGCGGCCGCTTGCGCCGCCAATCGACGGGCTTCGGCGCGGCGCTCCCTCTCGGCGCGTGCGGCGGCAGCGCGCAGGTTGGCCAGCAGGGTTTCCAACGAACGCGCATCCTGGCCCAGCGCTTTCTCGCGCGCGCTTCGGTCTTTGTAGCGCTCGTCTAGATCGGCGGTCAGCGCGGCATTGGTCTTGCGGTCCTTCGCCAGCGCGGCGACCTTGGCGCGTTGCTGGTTGCGGGTGGCATCGAGCTGCGCGCGGCGCGCGGCGATCTCGCGTTCCACCTCATCCAGCGCCTTGAGTTCAGTGGAGAGCGCTGCGATCTTCTGCGCACGGTCGCTTTGTATGTAGCGATGGTAGGCCAGTGCGCGATTCGCATCGGCCACCCGGTCCTGCGACAGCAACACCTTCAACGGCGCATCGCCACCCAGTTGGTAGGAAGCGCGCACCAGCGCGGTCAGTTGTTGGCGCTGTCGGTCCAGGCGCGCACGCATCTCGTCTCGTTGCTGCTGCAATTGCGCGAGCGCAGCTTCTTCGCGCTTGAGCGCGGTTTCGGTGTCGTTGAGGGAGCGACTGGATTTTCCGACCTGCTCGTCGGCCTCGCGCAGCTTGCGGGCCGCTTCTCCGCGTGCGTCCTCCAGTTTGCGGCGTTCTTGGGCGATGCTCTTCAGCTCGCCGCGCAGCTTCTGCAGCTTCTTCTCGGCTTCGCGCTGGCTCTGTGCGGGAGAAGGCGCAACGACCGTCAGGCCGAGCGCCAACGCAAGACAGGCCAGGACGAAACGAGGCCTCATCCGGCGTGGTCGAACAGGCTGCGGCCGGTCATTTCCGCAGGCTGCGGCATGCCCAGCAAGTCGAGCAGGGTCGGCGCCACATCGCGTAAGGCGCCGCCCGCGCGCAGCGTCGCCTTACGGGCGCCGACATACACCAGCGGCACCGGACCTACGGTATGCGCGGTATGCGGTTGTCCGGTGACTGGGTCGCGCATCATTTCCAGGTTGCCGTGATCGGCGGTGATGATCAGCGCGCCTTGTTGCGCATGCACCGCGGCGTCCACAGCGCCAATCGCAATGTCCACCGCCTGCGCGGCCAGGATCGCCGCCTGCAGATCGCCGCTATGGCCCACCATGTCCGGATTGGCGATGTTGCACACGATCACGTCGAAGCGCGCGGAACCGATGGCTTCGACGAGTTTGCCGGTGAGTTCGGGCAGGCTCATCGCCGGTTGCAGATCGTATGTGGCGACCTTCGGGCTGGGCACCAGGATGCGTTCCTCGCCAGCGAAAGGCTCTTCGCGTCCGCCGCTGAAGAAAAAAGTGACGTGCGCGTATTTCTCGGTTTCGGCTATGCGTAGCTGGCTCAGGCCGGCATCGGCCAGCAATTCGCCCAGCGTATGGCTCAGATCGTCGGGCCCGAAGGCGACGGCCGCCGGCAGTTTGGCGTCGTATTCGGTCAGGCAGACGAAACGCGAGAGCTTCGGCCGGCGCGCCTCGAACCCATCGAAGCCCGGGGACACGAACGCCGCAGTGATCTGGCGCGCGCGGTCGGCGCGGAAATTCATGAACACCACTGCGTCGCCATCGCGCATCGGTTGCGCGCCGTCGATCACCGTGGGCAGCACGAACTCGTCGTTCTCGCCGCGCGCGTACGCGGACTGCAGCGCGGATAGCGCGTCGGCGGCATGCTGTTCGCTGTTCGCTTCCACGATGGCGTCCCAGGCCAGGCGCAAGCGGTCCCAACGCTTATCGCGATCCATCGCGTAATAGCGGCCACTGATCGTAGCGATATGGGCGTTGCCCAGCTGGTCGCATACCGATTGCAATGCCTGCAGACTGGCTTCGGCCGAACGCGGCGGCGTGTCGCGCCCGTCGAGGAACGCATGCACGGCCACGCGCGGCGCGCCCTGGCGCTTGGCCAGCTCAAGCATGGCGAAGATGTGGGTCTGATGGCTGTGCACGCCACCCGGCGACAAAAGCCCGAACACATGCAGGGTGCGGCCGTCGGCCTTGGCGTCTTCGCAGGCGCCGACCAGTTCCGGATTCTCGAAGAAGCTGCCGTCCTCGATCGCCGCATCGATACGGGTCAGATCTTGATAGACGATACGGCCCGCGCCCAAGTTCATGTGCCCCACCTCGGAATTGCCCATCTGCCCCTCCGGCAGGCCCACATGGCGGCCTTCGGTATGGATCAACGTATGCGGCGCAGTGGCCAGCAGGCGTTGCCAGTTGGGCAGGGTGGCCTGCGCCAGCGCGTTATCGGCGGTTTCTTCGCGGTGGCCCCAACCATCGAGGATCAGCAGGACGACGGGCTTGGGGCGTGCGGGGGATGCGGACACGGGGGGAACTCCGATAAGGGCGGCCGATGAGGGGCAGCGATGACTTCAGGCAGGTGAGGATTGTAGCGAAGCGTGGTGCAATGGATGCTTGCCCTCTGTCCTCACGCGCAAGCAACCAGACAGGGTTTAAACCTTCGTCCCGCCCGGCGCATCACAGCCATCACACCCAGACAGGAAAAAACCATGTCCCGAGTACGCACCGCACTGTTCCTGGCCGTGGCGCTGAGCGCCGGCCCCGCTTTCGCCGCCGAAGACGTCTCCAAGGTCAACGGCAGCATCACCGCCGAAGCCGGCCAGACTTATGGCGATCTGGAAACGGTCAACGGCAGCATCCGCATCAACGGCGGCGCGACCACCGATAAAGCCAGCACGGTCAACGGCAGCATCGCGGTGGACGATAAGGCCGTCACCGGTGGCTTGGAAACCGTCAACGGTGGCATCAAGCTGGAGCGTGACGTCACCGTCAATGGCGGCGTGGAAACGGTGAACGGCAGCATCTTCGTCGATCGCGGCGGCAAGGTGAAGGATGGCGTGGCCACCGTGAACGGCGCGATCGGCCTGGTCGCCACCCAGATCGGCGGCGGCATCGAAACCGTCCGCGGCGACATCACCGTCGGCGTCGATTCGCATGTGCGCGGCGGCTTGCGCGTGCAGAAGTCGCGGGGCATGTTCAACATCGAACCCAAACGCGACCCGCGCATCATCATCGGCCCGAACGCCGTGGTGGAAGGCACCCTGATCTTCGAGCGCCCGGTCAAGCTGTATGTGCACAAGAGCGCGAAGATCGGCGCGGTCACCGGCGCCACCGCGCAATCTTTCGACGGCCCGACCGCTCCCAAGGACTGACCAACCCGCGCACGACCACGCCGGGCCATAAGCGTTAGAATCCGGGGTTCCTGAAATGAGGAATCCCGGATGCGCTCCCCTCTTCTATTGTCCCTCGCCCTGCTCGCCGCGTTGTCGGCCTGCAAGCGCGAGACGCCTGAAACCACGGCACCCGAACCTGCTGCGCCAGCCGCACCTGCAGCACCCGCACACGCCTTCTCTTCCGAGATCAATCCGGCCGACTTCTCCGAACTGGTGAAGACGCTGGCTTCCGATGAGTTCGAAGGCCGCGGCCCCGGCACGCCCGGCGAAGACAAGACAGTGGCGTACATCCAGGCGCAGATGGAACGCATCGGCCTGAAGGCGGGCAACGGCGACAGCTATTTCCAGACCGTGCCGATGATGGAAACCACCGCCGACGAAAACACGGCGATGACCATCGACGTCAAGGGCAAGGCGCACACGCTGAAGTTCGGCAGCGACATGGTGATCGGCACGCGTACCGGCCAGCCGGAAGTGAAGATCGACGCCAGCGATCTGGTGTTCGTAGGTTACGGCGTGGACGCGCCGGAACAGAAGTGGAACGATTACGCCGGCCTCGACGTCAAGGGCAAGACCGTGGTGATGCTGGTCAATGACCCGGGTTTCCACGCCAAGGACGAATCGCTGTTCGAAGGCAAGCGCATGACCTATTACGGGCGCTGGACCTACAAGTTCGAAGAAGCCGCACGCAAAGGCGCCGCCGCCGCGCTGATTATCCACGACACCGAAGGCGCGTCGTACGGCTGGGACGTGGTGAAGAATTCCTGGTCGGGCGCCCAGTACGACCTGCGCGCAGCCGATGATCCGACGCCGCGCGTGCCGCTGCAGGGCTGGATCACCGGCGACCAGGCCAAGGCCCTGTTCGCCGACGCCGGCCTGAACTTGGACAAGCTGCGCGCCGACGCCAACAAGCGCGGCTTCAAAGCCGTGCCGCTGCCGGCGAAGATGAGCGTGGACCTGAAGAGCACCAGCACCGAGAAGCAGTCGCGCAACGTGGTCGGCATCCTGCCTGGCAGCGAGAAGCCCGATGAAGCGGTGGTGTACATGGCGCACTGGGACCACCTGGGCAAGCACCCGGACGAAACCGGCGACAACATCTACAACGGCGCCGTGGACAACGCGACCGGCGTGGCTGGCATCCTGGAGATCGCCGAGCAGTTCGCCAAGGTCGGCAAGCCCAAGCGTTCGGTGGTGTTCCTGGCGGTGACGCTGGAGGAATCGGGCCTGCTGGGTTCCAAATACTACGTGGCGCACCCGATGGTGCCGCTGGACAAGACCGTTGCCGTCATCAATCTCGATGCGATGGGCGTTGCCGGCAAGACTCGCGACATGACCGTGGTCGGCATGGGCAGTTCGGAGCTTGAGGATATCCTCAAGCCCATCGCCGAGAAGCAGGGCCGCACGCTGCATTCGGAATCGCGTCCGGAAGCCGGCAGTTATTTCCGCTCGGATCACTTCAACTTCGCCAAGGCGGGCGTACCGGCGCTATACGTGGACGCAGGCGACGATCTGATCGAGGGCGGCAAGGCCGCGGGCGAAGCGGCGGCCAAGGACTACAACGAGAACCGCTATCACAAGCCCGGCGACCAGTACGACGCAGCGACCTGGAAGCTGGACGGCACCATGGACGAACTGTCCGCCGTCTATGGCGTAGGCCTGGAAATAGCCAACGGCGAGCGTTGGCCGAACTGGTATTCCGGCAATCCGTTCAAGAGCGCGCGCGACGCGATGTTGAAGGCCAAGCCGGCGGCTACGCCGGCTAAGTGAAGCTTTAAGCGCTCCCCTTCAAGGCGAAGAGCTACACAGACGGCGCCGCAAGGCGCCGTCTCTTTTTGCGGATGCTTCGGCTAGGCTATGGCGCAACCTTGAGGAGAAAAACATGTCCATCGCCTACTGGTGCATCCTGATCGCCGCCCTGCTGCCCTATGTGTGGGTGTCGGTCGCCAAGAAGTCCGGCGAACGCTACAACAACCGCGATCCGCGCGACTGGCAGGCCAAACAGACCAATCCCCGCTCCAATCGCGCCCATGCCGCGCATCTCAACGGCTTCGAATCCTTTCCCGTCTTCGTCGCCGGCGTGCTGATGGCGCAACTGGCCGGCGTCGGTGTCGGCACCATCAATCTGCTGGCCATCGTCTTCGTCATCGCACGCGTGCTGCACGGCGTTTTCTACCTGGCCAATGTGCAGGCGCTGCGTAGCCTGGTGTGGCTGGTCGGATTCGCCAGCGCTAGCGCCTTGATGGTGCTGGCAGCGCTGAAGGTGGGCTGATCGCCGCTTTTGTAGGAGCGACGTAAGTCGCGAGGCCAGGGACTTTCAGTTTCGCGACTTACGTCGCTCCTACAAGATTTTTTCGTCCCAATCGAATAGGGCGTAGGCCTTGCGGAATTCCGCATCCAATGGGGCCGCCGCGGCGATGCGTTCGCCGCTGGCCGGGTGCGTGAACGAGAGCCGCGAAGCATGCAGCAGCATGCGATGCACGCCGCGCATCCGGAACTGCAGATTGTGGCGGCCATCGCCATGGCTGGTGTCGCCGATCATGTGATGGAAAGCGTGCTTGAGGTGCCGGCGGATCTGGCGGAAGCGCCCGGTTTCCAGCGCACAACGCAACAGGGCATAGCGGGAGGTTTCGAACCCGGCCGAAGGGACCGGCAGCTCTCCGGTCGCCAAACGGGTGAAATGCGTCACCGCGGGCTTTTTTTCCGGCTTGCCAGGTCCGCCATCGAGCGCATGGTCGACGGTGAAAGTTTCCTGCGGCCAGCCGCGGCAAACGGCGAGGTATTCCTTGTCCACCTCCTGCGTCATTAACGCCTTGCCCAGCGCGCCAGCGGTTTCGCGATCGAATGCCAGCAGCAGGCAACCGCTGGTGGCCCGGTCCAGCCGGTGGATCAGGAAGATCGGCTTGCCGAACTGCTCGCGCAGACGATCGGCAGCGAAATCGGTTTCGCCGCGCGCGAGCTTGCTGTCGTGGACCATCAGTCCGGCCGGCTTATCGATCACCGCCAGCCATTCGTCGAAAAACAGCGTCGGCAGCGCCAAGGTCGTTTCTTGCACAGGTTCTCCGGTCTGGATGCGGCGACTTTGCCAAGGCGGCGCAGCTTACTCCGGCTACGGCCAAGTAACGCACCTCTTCTTTCGTTTCTACAGGCTTCGTCGACCGGCGCCGACGGCTAGCTCAGGCCATGCCGCAACCATATGATCGCTTCGGTCTGGTCGGTGAAAACGCGCGCGTGCATGCCGGCTTCCAGTGCGAATATCTCGCAATACTCGATTCGTTCCAGCCCCATCGGCTTGACGTGCGCGATCCGCAACCGTTCCAGCGGCCCGCCCTTCATCATTTCGACCAGCTGTCGCCAGTGCTCTTCGGACAACGGGGTGCCGGTCATCTCGTCGATCAGCAGTAGCGCCGACGAGGGCCGCTTGTCCAATTCGGCCACGATGGTGCGCCAATAAGCCACGGTATTCTCGAATGTGGCCTCGCCGGTGACCCGCGCCATCAACCCGAACGAATGCGCGGAAAACACGATCTCGAAGGACGCCTGGGTCATCGCTATGATCCCATCGGACGGGGTGGGCAATGCTATACCCATGGTACGGAGGTAACGGTGATTTTCCGTTGCCGGCAGAGCGTCCCGCTGCTTAGCCTTGGCAAACGATCAGCGTCGCGGCCACGCCGCCAACAAGGCCCAAAGACCGCCGATACCGGCGATCCAGGACGAGGCGGGGACCGACATGAGGCTTGGCCCACCGGCTTCGAAGCCGTATAGCACTGCCGCGACGATCAACAGGCCGGTGCCCAGGATCGCGGCGACGATGCGCCGTTGCATGCCCTTCATGGTCTGGGCCAGCTCGTTGAGATCGCGCGAACGCAACGCGAGCTCGTGCTTGCCTTCCACCTGCTGCTTCAGCCAGGCGTGCACCAGCCGCGGCATGTCGGGCGCATGGGTCATGATTTCCGGCAACCGCTTACGCAGTTCCTGCACGGCGCGCTGCGGGCTGTAGCGCTCCAACAGGATGCGTTCCAGCACCGGCTTGGCCACGGCCCAAATGTCGAGCTGCGGATCCAGTTGGCGGCCGACGCCTTCGATGTTGAGCAAGGTCTTCTGCAGCAGGATCAGCTGCGGCTGCAGGGTCAGCTCGTACTTCTGCGCGGTGCGGAACAGCTTCACCAGCACTTCGGCCAGAGAAATTTCCGAAAGCGGACGGGTGAAATACGGCTCGCACACCGAACGCGCCGCCGCTTCCAGCTCGTCGATGCGCACCGTGGCCGGCATCCAGCCCGCTTCCACGTGCAGTTCGGCGATGCGCCGGTAATCCTTATTGAAGATGGCCATGAAATTCTCGGCCAGATAGTACTGATCTTCTTGCGACAGCTGGCCCATGATGCCGAAGTCCAGCGCGATGAAGCGTGGATTGGCTTTGCGCGCCGGATCGTCGTCGACCCAGATGTTGCCTGCGTGCGCATCGGCGTGGAAGAAGTTGTCGCGGAACACCTGCGTGTAGAACACGCGCACGCCCTTGGCCGCCAGCGCCTTGCGGTCGATACCGGCGGCATCGAGCGCGGCGATGTCGTCGGACGGAATGCCGCGCACCCGCTCCATGGTCAGCGCGCGCTCGGCGGTGTGGCTCCAGACGATCTCGGGCACGTACAGGTCGTCCGAATCCAGCCACATGCGCCGCATCACGCTGGCGTTGCCCCCCTCGCGCTGCAGGTCGAGTTCGGCGGCCAGCGTGGTCTCGATCTCGGCGACGATCTCGCGTGGGCGGATCTTGTCGGCGCTGGGGTGCGCGCGATCCACCAGTGCGGCGATCGAGCTGAGCAAGGAGATATCGGCGGCGATCTGCTTCTCGATCTTCGGGCGCAGCACTTTCACTACCACTTCGCGCCCGCCCGCCAGCGTCGCCGCATGCACCTGGGCGATGGAAGCGGAAGCCAGCGGAGTGGTGTCGAAGGTCTCGAACGCCTCTCCGATCGGCAATCCCAATGCCTGTTCCACGATGGTGCGTGCGGTTTCGCCGTCGAACGGCTTGACCCGATCCTGAAGCTGCGACAGCTCGTCGGCCACGTCTGGCGGCACCAGGTCGCGGCGAGTGGACAGGATTTGTCCGAACTTGACGAAGATCGGGCCGAGCTCCTGCAACGCCAGACGCAGACGCGCGCCGCGCGACTGCGCGGCGATGGAAGCAGACGCGCGCGGCACGAACGGGCGCGCCAGTTTCAACCAGCGCTCAGCCGGCGTGTCTTCGAACAGGTCGTCCAGCCGATAGCGCAGCAGCACGCGTCCGATCTTGCTCGCACGCAGCGCGGCCCTCACGCAACGCTCCCACGCAAGCGGTCTACCTTGGCCTGCAGACGCTCCACATCGTCGCGCAAGGCATCGACATCGTCGTGAAAGGCATTGAGTTCGGCGCGACCGACCACATCGCGCGATTCCTCGGTGACGAACTCGGCCGCGTTCTGGGCCAGGTTCCCGCCCACACTGCGCAGCTGGCGCAATGCGCCACGCGCGGCGTGGGCGATCTGCACGCCGACGATTTCGCCGAACACGGCAACGAACGGCTGCTGCCAATCCGGATCGAAACGCTCGGCCAGAGTTTGCAGGCGACGGGCGAGTTCCGCATCTCCCGAAACGCGCACGCGTCCGACTGGCACGGCGTTGTCCTTACGCAGCGCATTTCCCATAAAAGCCGGAAGCTGCGCCAACAAACCGCCCAGAGTGCTGCGCACGGCCAAGTCGGGCTCTTGCGACGACTCGACCGGCCCCACTCGCAGGCGCTCGCCGACTACGTCGATCTGCAATGCCAGTGCGGGGGCCTCAAGGGAGAGCGCGATCTTGCGGCCATCCAGCGGCTTCAACGCCTCGCGCGTGTCGGGATCCAGCGCCAGGGCGCGGTTGAGCGCAGCTTCGAGCGCACGGCCCGCCAGCGGTTTGAGGGAGTCGAAAGGAGAAGTCGCCATGCCGGCATTCTAACCGGCTGGCGCGGCAGGCCGTGGCGCGTCGTCAAGCAGGACGCGCCACGGCCGCCCCTCGCGAATGGCTCAGACGCGTTTGCGGAAGAACGTAACCGCCGCCAGGATCAGGAACACGACGAACAGGATCCAGGCGATGTTGCTGGCGGCGCCAGCGATGCCGCTGAAGCCGAGCACGGCGGCAATGACCGCGATGACTAGAAAGATGATGGCGTAGTTCAGCATGGTGTCCTCCGTTGATCGACGCGCCGGATTGGCGACACGATTATCATCGGCAGGCAAAGGTTGCTTTCAGGTGATGGCGGCGCCTTTATTTCAACGCGCGCTTCAGCCTTGTGAGGCCCTCGTCAAAGCTCACCCGCGGCCGATAGCCGAAGTCGCGCGTGGCAGGCGCCATGTCGTACCAGTGCGCGGTGCTGAGTTGCTCGGCGAGAAAGCGCGTCATCGGCGGTTCGCCTTTCAGCGGCAATATTTTCCACAGCGTCTCGCACACCATGCCGATGCGATAGGCGGCCTTGAATGAGAGATGCTTTTCCACGTGTGGTGCGCCGGCGGCCTCCAGCAGCGCGTTGAGCAATTCGCCCATCGGCTTGGGTTCGCCGTTGGAAATGAAGTAAGCCCGGCCCGCACAGGCCGCACCGACCGCGAGATGCTCGAACGCGTCGAAGTGCGCCTGTGCGGCATTGTCGATATAAGTGGTGTCGACGCGATTGCTGCCATCGCCGACGATGCGCAGGCGTCCGGCTTTGGCGCGTTCGATCAGGCGCGGCAGAATTTGCTGGTCGCCCGGACCCCAGATCAGGCGCGGGCGTAGGGCGATGGTAGCGAGCGCAGCGCTGTTCGCGGCGAGTACCGCTTTCTCGGCGATGGCCTTGGTCTCGGCATAAGGCGCTTGGAAGTCCTCGCCATACGGCACGTTATCGGCAGTGCCGCCTTCGACCGGATGGGTAGCGCGATGGGTGACGCTGGGCGTGGAGGTGTAGACCAGCTTGCCGATCCCGTGCGTGCGGCAGGCATCGAGCACGTTCTGCGTGCCGATCACGTTGGCCGAGTAGTAACTTTTATAGCTACCCCACGCACCGGCCTTGGCTGCGTTGTGAAATATCGCATCCACCCCATCGGCCGCATGGATCAGCGCATGCGCGTCGGCCAGATCGCCCTGCACTTGGCCAACGCCGAGCGCGGCCAACGCCGGATAATGGCCACGGTTGAAACTGATGACCCGATGGCCGCGGTCGATCAGGCCGCGGCATAGCGCCTGTCCGAGGAAACCACCACCGCCGGTGACCAGAATCTTCATTAGTCGTTGCCTTCGCTGTTGCTGTTGCTGTTGCTGTTGCTGTTGCTGTTGCTGTTGCTGTTGCTGTTGCTGTCAGCCTCCTCCCTTGCGCGAAGCGCAGGGGAGGATTGAGGAGGGGTGCCTTTGATCTTGCTTTTGCTATGGGTCAATTCCAAAGTCCTCAGAATATCCTCAAGCACATAGGAAGTCCGCAGTAACACATCGTCATTCCAGTACCGTAAGACTCGATAACCTTCAGCTTCCAACACAAGAGTCCTCTGCTTATCGTACGCAGATTGTTCGGCATGCTGACCGCCATCCAATTCCACGATCAACTTCAACTCGTGGCATAGGAAGTCAGCAATATAGCCCGCTATCGGAACTTGTCTTCTGAACTTGAAGCGACCCAGTTGTTTCAGTCGGAGATGCTGCCAGAGGTGGCGCTCGGCGTCCGTGGCCGAGTTACGGAGCTTGCGTGCTCTTTGGCGAAGTGCATCCATGGCGTCCTGCCTTGGCTTTTTATCTTGGTTGACTATTCCGCAGCAAAGCAGAAGCAAGATCAAGTGCAACCCTCCCCTGCTTCGCAAGGGAGGGGGCGAAAGCGCTGCATCGTCAGATGTTTTTCTGGCTAGCCGCCCACACTGCCAGCTTCTCTCGCCCGATCTTCGCGTTATGGCGGATGTCGACGGGGAAGGCCGGATGGCAGTGGAATCGTTGGATGCCTACTGTGTGCGCATGACCTGCCGCGATTGCCTGCAGCGCATCGACGACCCTGGCGCGATGGTCAGCTGAAACGCCCGGCTGAAGTTCGTAGCAGAGCACTGGCTCTTGCCGGTCGTGCACGCCGACGCCAACCAATGCGGTTCGTTTCACGTCAGGGTGCGTGTTGAAGATGGGCTCGACCTGTTCCGTGTACAACGGGCCGTCCGCTGTCTCCAGACGCTGCGTCTTGCGTCCGCAGAACCACAGCCGGCCTTGCGCATCGAAATAGCCCACATCGCCCATGCGATGCACTACGCGTTCGCCGCCATCGGGTAGCGATTCGCGGATCTTCGCGGCGCGCGTTGCCGATTCGCGGTTGAAGTAGCTGTCGGTCGCGGTGGGGCCCGCCACCGTGATCTCCCCCACTCCGCCGTCGACGACGAGCAATCCGTCCGTCCATTGGTCTATCGGCGCATCGTCGATGGCGATGATGCGCACTTGGTTAGGCGCGACCGGGCGGCCGACGCAGGTGCCTGCGCCACGCTCGGTTTCTGTGCGGGTGCTTTGCAGTTCGCGGCCTTCGATCACCGCGACCGGCAGGCATTCGGTGGCGCCGTAGGGGGTCCAGAACTGCGCCTCGTCGGGCAGCAGCGCGCGGATCTTCTCCACCACTTCCGGCGGCACCGGGGCGCCGGCGGAAGTGACGCGTTGCACGCCCACGAGGTTCTCGCCGTGATCGGCCAGTACACGCATCAGCGCGGGCGAGCCGAACAACTGGGTCACCCCGTACGTTCGGATCGCGTGCAGCAGCTTGCGCGGATCCGCGCTGGCGGGCCGGGTCGGATCCATGTCGGGAATGATCGAAGTCAGTCCCAGCGCAGGATCGAACAGGGCGAATGGAGGAAACGTCGGCAGATCGACGCCGCCTGGCTGCATGCCGAAGGCGTTACGCAACAGTTCGATCTGGGCGACGAAATGGCGGTGCCGGTAGACCACGCCCTTGGGCACGCCGGTGGACCCGCTGGTGAAGAGGATACCGGCCACTTCGTCGGGCTGGGTGTCGGCAAGCTGCGCACCTGCGCCCGCGCCCAGGCGCTCGATTTTGGCCAGCGTGGTTCCCCCCCAGCCGAAGCGCGAACCCACTGTGACCAGTTTGTTCGCGCTGCGTGCCCAACCAAGTACCAGTCTTGCGATGTGCGCGAGCGGAATGCCGATGAAGGCTTCCGGCTGCGCTTCGTCCAGGCACTGCTTCAACGCGCTGCGGTCGATGCCGGGATCGACCAGCACCGGCACCGCGCCGGTCTTGAACAATGCGAACATCAACAGGAAGAACTCCGGCGACGGCCGCACCATGATCACCGCGCGCGTGCCGCGGACGATGCCGCGCTTGGCCAGGCCCGCGGCGATCGCATCGCTGCGCGCGTCGAGTTCGGCGTAGGTCAGGGCGACATCGTATTTGCCGAAACCGTCGCTGCCGCGCGAACCGGGGCAGCGGATTGCGATCTGCTCGGGCCGCTCGCGCGCAAGGTGCGGGAGCGTGGCGGCGATGTTGCAGATCCGGCTCATGCCAGCGGGTGCGTATCGAGGAAATTGCGGATTGCCGGCACCAGCTCGGCTTGCTTGTCTTCCAGCACGTAATGGCCCGCGTCTTCGAACGCGGTCACTTGTGCGCTGGGCAGGGCTTTCGTGAAACCGGCGAGGAAGTGCTTGTCGAACACGAAATCCTGCAGCCCCCAGCCGATGAATGCGGGACGGTCGGCGAACTGCGGCAGGCGCTGCCCGGCCGCTTCCACCAGCGCCCATGCCTTGTCGCCCGGATGCAGCGGGATGTCCTGCATGAAGCGCAGCGTGCTGATGCGGTTGGCCCAATTGTTGTAGGGCGACACATAGGCACGGCGTACGTCGGCCGGCATTTTCGTTTCTACGCCCTGGTAGGAGGCGCCGCTGGAAAACGCATTGAAGGCGCGGATGACGAAAGCGCCGAATTTGGAGTGGCGACCCAGCGACAGCTGCCACGGCATCTTCTTCGCCGTCGGCAACGGAAAGGCAGCGGTGTTGGTGATCACCAGCCGCTTGATCTGCGCGGCATGGGTCAGCGCCCAGCCGAAGCCGATCATGCCGCCCCAGTCGTGCACGGCCAGCGTCACCGGGCCGGCGATGCCAAGGTGGTCGAGCAGCGCGGTGAGGTCGTCGATGCGCGATTGCAGCGTGTAGTCGTAGTCGCGGTCGTCGGGCTTGTCGGAGTAGCCCATCCCGATGTGGTCGGGAACGATGCAACGGTAACGCTTCGCAAGGGCTGGGTCGCTGAGCCCCGATACCAGGTTGCGCCAGTAATAACTCCACGACGGATTGCCGTGCAGCATCACTATTATTTCGCCCTCGGGCGGACCTTCGTCGAGATAACTCATCGACAGGCCGGGACGCACCTCGAACCGCTTGGGCGTGAAGGGATAGCCGGGGAGATTCATCGCGACCTACCGCAGAAAATGAAAGGGCCGGCGAACCGGCCCCGAGGAATACTGGTCCGCCGTCTTACCAGACGACTTCGGCCATCGAGCAGTTCAAACCCGAACCGATGCCCAGCAGCGCGATGCGGTCGCCCTTTTTCAGCCGGCCCAGCTGCTTGAGCTTGCTCAGCACGATCGGCACGCTGGCCGGTCCGATGTTGCCGTGCTCGCCGAAGATGGTCAGCACTTTCTTGGGGTCGATGCCGAAGGCCTTGATGAACGCCTGGGTATGCACCTGGCTGACCTGATGGATAACGAACTGGTCCAGCTCGTCCACCACCCAGCCCAACGCAACCCTAGCCGCGCCGAAAGTCTTCTGCGCCAGCTTCATACCTTCGATCAGCAGCATGCGGGTATCGGTGACCATGCGGTCCAGGTTGCCGCGGCACAGGGTGTTCCACTGGGTCGCGGCCTTGGTCACGCCGCCCTTGTAGCGGGGTGCGTCCGGGGTCAGCTCGCTGCGCGACATGACCATGGCCGCGGCGCCGCAACCCAGGGTCAGGGTGGCCAATTCGTTGCGGAATTGTTCTTCGGTGACGTCCGGCGACTGCATGCGCTCCAGGGTCATCTTGTAGGCCAGATTGGCGGTTTCGCCATCCACGACCAGGGCGTAGTTGATCTCGCCGCGTTCCAGCATACGGGCGGCGATGTCCATGCCGTTGATGAAGGCCAGGCAGGCATTGGCGACGTCGAAGTTCTGGCAGTCCTCGCCCATGCCCAAGTTGCCGGACACGATGCTGGCGGTGGACGGCTCCAGAAAATCGCGGCTGACCGAAGTGTTGACCAGCAGGCCGATCTGATCGGCGGTCACGCCGGCGTCTGCCAGCGCCAGACGCGCGGCCAGGGTGGCCACGTCGGAAGCTTGCTGGTCGTCGTCCCATAAGCGGCGGGCGTGGATGCCGGCGATGTCGCCCAGCACGTCGGTGCGGATGCCCAAACGGTCCATGGTGGGCTTCAACTGTTCGTTGATGGCTTTGGAAGTCAGGGTGTGCGGCGCATCGATATGCGCCAGTCCCGCGATGGAGACGTTCTGGAAGAGCATCTAAGTGAGCGCCGAGGCTGGCCGAAGGGGCGACAAGGGTACCGGCTTCCGTGTCTTATCGCACCTTTGGGCGCTAGGCCGTAGTGCGCCTCTGTAGGACCGGGCCCTGCCCGCGAGCTTTTCCCGCCTACCCGGCAAGAAGAGCTTGCGGGCAGGGCCGGCTCTTAGAGGTCAGCTGCTGGCGCAGCGGTAGGCGGCGAAACGCTGTTCGCCGTCGACCGGATCGGCCAGCGGTTGCACGGTATTGGCCTGGATGCCAGGAGCTTCGTTGCGGGCCAGGGTTTCCAGTTCGTCGCGCACGCGCAAGGCGTTGCGCTCGTAGAAGACCACGCTGTTCTTGACCGAAACCGAAACCTCGCCGCGCTTCTCGCAGCCCGCAGGGGCGGCGCCGGCCGCGATCACGCGCACACCGCTGGCTTCGGGAGCCATCTGCACCCAAGTACAGCCGGAAACGGTCAGGATCAGGGAAATTGCGATCAAAGGCAGACGCATGGGGGAATCCTGTTTGCGGGGGTGCGCGTTGGAGTATGTGGCGAGAGTTCTGAACTTCGGAGGAAGCCACGCTGGTCTCCTCCCTTGCCCCGTGGCAGTAGAGGGGCTGGGAGAGAGTGCGTTTGGCGGAAGTTTGAAGAACAAAAGCCCGCAAAAGCAAAATCAAGAGCAACCCCTCCCCCTCAGCCGCCCGAAGGCGGCTTCGAGCTCCCCTGCTTCGCAAGGGAGGGGGCAGGAGTTTACTTCGCAGGTTTTACCGGCTTGCCGTCGGAGTCCAGCACGCTGACTTCGCCCAGGTTGAGGGCGCGTACCGGCGCCTCAACCTTGGACAGGTCGCCCACCACCACGTACATCAGCGAACCGGGAACGAGGGTCTTGGCCGCGGCCTGTACCTCGGCGATGGTCATCGCGTCGTTGCGGGCCTTGTACTGGACGATGTAGTCGTCCGGACGGCCGTAGCGCAGATTGCTGCTGATCTGGCCCTGCACCGCCGATGCGGTTTCGTAGCCGCCGGGCAGGCTGAGCGTGTTGCTGGCGCGGATCTTGGCGATCTCGGCGGCGGTGGCTGGTTTCTGGCCGCTAGCGAACGCGGTGATTTCCGAACGCAGCTCCTTGATCGAGTCGGCGGTCTTGTCGGTCTGTACCGCAGCCGAGGCGAACCACGGACGCTGGCCCAGGGTGTTGCTGGCGTTGCTGTAGGAACCGTAGGCCCAATGCTTGTCCTCGCGCAGGTTGCTGTTGAGGCGCGAAGTGAATTCGCCGCCCAGCACGCCGTTGGCGAAGTCGAAGTCGATGGTGCCGGCGTCGCCGGTCGGCGGAACCAACTGGCCGACGTAGACGTTGGACTGGGTTGCCCCCGCTTGATTGATCAAATAGACATGGTTGGCCGTGGGCGCCGCGACCTGAGAGATGGACGGCAGGGCCGGTGCGCCCGTCGGCGTTTTCCAGTCGCCGAAGCGCTGCTCCAGCAACGGCAGAACTTGCTTGAGGGTGGTGTCGCCGACCACCACGATGCGGGCCTTGTCCGGCTGCAGCCAGTTGTCGTGAAAGGCGACCAGATCGTCGCGGCTCAGTGAGGCGATCGAGGCCTCGGTGCCGCTACCGGTAAACGGAATGGCGTACGGATGGCCTTCGCCGTAGAGCAGCGGCGGCATGATCCGCATCGCCGCGGTCTGCGGCCGCGCCTTCTCCTGTTTGATGCCGGCGATCCAAGTCGCACGTACGCGCTCCATCTCTTCCGGGGAAAAAGTCGGACGACGCAGCACGTCGGCCAGCAGGTCCAGCGACTCGGGCAGCTTGTCGCTGAGCGCGGACAAGCCGACGGCCGCGTAATCCAGCCCGGCGCCGACGCCGATCTGCGCACCCAAATCCTCCTGGCGTGCAGCCAGCTCCAGCGCGCTGTACGCGCCGGCGCCTTCGTCGAGCATCTGCATGGTGAAGTTGGCGGTGCCCAGCTTCTTGCCCAGGTCCGCGGTGTAGCCGCCGGGGAATTCCACCGACAACTGCACCACCGGCGTCTCATGGCGTTCGGCCAGCACGACCTGCATACCGTTGGAGAGCGTGGCGCGTTCCAGCGCGGGGAACTTCAGTGCGGGGAAGCGGGTGGTTTTCGGCACGCCGGTGCTGCGGTCGATGTCGGTCTTGACCGTCTTGAACTTCGGGTCGACTGCGGGTACTTCCGCGGGCTTGCTGGCAGGCGCCGCCTGCACGGTTTCCGGCAGCGACGAAGCCGGGGTTTCGCTGGGCTGCACTACCAGCGTGTGTGAACCGACGCCCAGCCATTTCTTCGCCACCGCCTGCACGCTGGCTGGGGTAGCCGCATCGATGTCGGCCAGATCGGTCTTGTAGCAGTCCGGCCTTCCGGAATAGACGGCGCACTGGGCCAGCACGTCGGACTTGCCGCCGAAACCGCCGATGCGTTCGATGCCGCGCACGAAGCTGGCCCGGGTGGTGACCTTGGCGCGCTCGAGTTCCTCGGCGGTCGGACCTTCGCTGATCAGGCGTTGCAGTTCCTCGTCCAGGGTCTTCTCGACCTTGGCCGTATCCACGCCGTCCTTGACCGTGGCCACCAGGAAGAAGGTGCCGCTCAGTTCGCTGCTCCAGGCATAGGCGCTGGCGTTGTCGGCGATCTTGTCGCGATGGACCAGACGCGTGTCGAAACGCGAGGACGCGCTGCCGCCCAGGACCTGCGCGAACAGGTCCAGCAAGGTCGCGTCCTTACTGCCGAGCTCGGCCACCGGCCAGGCGCGATAGATGCGGACCTGCGGGACCCGGTCCGGTACGGTCTCGCGCGTGTCTTTGTCGCGCTTGGGGATGTTGGTGGGCATGTCGGCCAGGGTGGCGCTGGCGGGAATGTCGCCGAAGTATTCGGCGACCTTCTGCTTGGCGGTTTTCAGGTCGATGTCGCCGGCCAGCACCAGTACCGCGTTGTTGGGTCCGTACCAGCTCTTGAACCAGGTCTTCACGTCGTCCAGCGTGGCCGCATCCAGGTCGGCCATGGAACCGATGGTTTGCCAGCTGTACGGATGGCCGGCCGGATACAGCGCTTCGAAAATCTTGGCGCTGATGCGGCGGCCGTAGGGCTGATTCTCGCCCTGGCGCTTCTCGTTCTGGACCACGCCGCGCTGCTCATCCAGCGACTTCTGGTCGATCGCGCCCAGCAGATGGCCCATGCGGTCCGATTCCATCCACAACGCCATGTCCAGCGCGGTGGTGGGCACGTTCTGGAAATAGTTGGTGCGATCCTGGTTGGTGGTGCCGTTCTGGTCGGTCACGCCGACCAGTTCATAGGGCTCGAAGTATTCGGCCTTGTGATTTTCCGAGCCCTGGAACATCAGATGCTCGAACAAGTGGGCGAAACCGGTGCGGCCGGGCTGCTCATTCTTGCTGCCCACGTGGTACCACAGGTTCACCGCCACCACCGGCGCCTTGCGGTCGGTATGCACGATCACACGCAAGCCGTTGGGCAGGGTGAATTCGTCGTACTTGATCTCCACCTGCGCGCTGCCGGCGGGCTTGGCCTGGGCGGCTTGCGGCGACGCCACCAGTCCGGTGAGGGCGGTCGACAGGGCAACCGCGAGCAGAGCGGCACGCGGACGGTGGGAAAGGCGCATCGGATATTCCTTATATAAAGATAGGTCAGCAGGTCGGCTTGTGATGCTAGCGGCCACGGCTGGTCATTACACTAGGCCACAAGGCATGGTCGTAAGGCAGGTGCTGGTATGGAACGCAAGGCAGCGCAACGTAGCCTGGTCACGGGGGCCAACCGCGGGCTGGGGCTGGAGCTTTGCCGGCAGTTGCTGGCGGCGGGAGGCCGGGTGATTGCTGCCTGCCGACATCCCGGCAAGGCCACCGCGCTCAATACCCTGGCCGGTGAATATCCCGGACGCCTGCACGTGGTGCCGCTGGACGTGGCCGAACCCAAAAGCCATGCAGCGCTGGCCCGCGAATTGCCGTTGCTGACCGAAGGCGAACCGCTGGACCTGCTGATCAACAACGCCGGCGTGTTGCGCGGCGGCGAGCGCTACGGCGAGGTGCAGGCCGCCGACCTGGAAACCAGCTTCCGCACCCATGCCCTGGGGCCGTTTCTGCTGGTGCAGACCCTCACTCCACAACTTGCGGACGGAGCGCGCGTAGCGAACATCTCCTCGGAGATCGGATCGATCGGCCTGCGCCAGACCGGCTCGCATCAAGAATTCCGCACCCCAAGCTACGCCATCGGCAAGGCCGCGCAGAACATGGCGACCTCGTTGCTGGCGCGAGCGCTGGTACCGCGCGGCATCGTGGTGGTGGCGTTGCATCCCGGCTGGGTGCGCACCGACATGGGCACCGACCGCGCCGCGCTCAGCCCGCAGGAATCGGCCCACGGCCTGTTGCAAGTGATCGGCGGGCTGAAAGCGCAGGACTCCGGCGCTTTCCTGGATTGGCAAGGACAAACCCTGCCCTGGTGACGCGGATTCGGCCCCTGCGTTCAACCTTTTCTCCCTGAAGCGCATCACAACCACTGTCCAGAAAGCTGGCCGGGTGATTTTCCTTCGTCCGTAGAAGGGGGTCACATGCGGCGGGATCGAGCGTCATTGACAACGATCCGGTCACCCACCGGACACCCGGGCGGACGGACGGACACCAGTTTCTTGAACTCAAGTTCAATTGAATCAATAACTTAAAGTTGGCACGGCGTCTGCATTACTACTCTGCAAGCACAACCGACCCAATCGAATCTGACTGATAGCTGAATAAAAGAACTGCAAATGCAAGTTCTACTTGACCGATCTGATTAGGTGTACTACATTACTACCACACCACCCAACAACGACACTAAAGAGGCACAACACCATGAACACCAAGACCTTCCTCCCGCTGACCGCCGCCGCCCTGTTCGCCGTCTGCGCCGGCTCCATGCTGATCTCCAGCCAGTCCTATGCCGAAGCCAACGCCAAGGCCTCCGCCCCGGTTTCCAACCCCATCGTCGACATGCCGACCGTCACGGTTCGCCCGTCGTTCCAAGACGCGGTGTACTACCAGTCGCACAAGATCGTCGATCTGGCCACCGTGACGGTACGCCCTGCCGCTGAAGACGTGGCCTATTTCCTGGCCGACAACACCGCTCGCATCGTCGATATGCCGGTCGTGACCGTGCGTCCGTCGGTGGAAGACGTGCAGATCGTGGCCGTCGGTGCCGCTACCCTGGCCCAGCAGCTGGCTTCGCGTTGATCGCTTGAAGCGCAATACCTTTTGAATGTATCTGCGTTAATGGAATAACCCGCTTCAAGCATCACCGGAACCACGTGCGGCATCGCGCCTGTAGAGCCAGCGCCCCGTAGAATCCGTGCGATGAGCAACGACACCGCAAGCGCACTAGATCTGGACGTGCTGCTGTACCAGCCGGAGATTCCACCGAACACCGGCAACGCGATCCGCCTCTGCGCCAATACCGGCGCGCGGCTGCACCTCATCGAGCCCTTGGGCTTCGATTTGCAGGACAAGCAGCTCCGACGCGCCGGCTTGGATTACCACGAATACGCCACGCTGCAGGTCCACGCTTCGCTCGAAGCGGCCTTGACTGCGATCGCGCCTAGACGCCTGTTCGCTCTCAGCACGCGCGGCCGCCAACGCTACGACCAACCGCGCTACGCCGCCGGCGATGCGGTCCTGTTCGGCCCCGAAACCCGCGGCCTGCCCGCCGAGGTGCTGGAAAGCCTGCCGCCGGAGCAGCGCCTGCGCCTGCCGATGCGGCCCGACAACCGCAGCCTGAATCTCTCCAACAGCATCGCCGTGGTGGTGTTCGAAGCCTGGCGACAGATCGGCTTCGCCGGCGGCAACTGAGCGCAGCTTTCGCGCGCTTCAATTAGTTCCTCAAAGTTGCGCTGAATTTATGTACCGCTCAGTTTGGTATTCAGTGGGCATTGCAGCGCTTTACGGATACTTCACACACCGGCTGCGAACGGCTTACGCCTCAGCGCTGGCTAATAACCATAAACCTTAGAGGCTCATTGCAATGAAGAAGTCCTTGCTTGCTCTTTCGCTCCTGTCCGCGCTCACTTTGAGCGCTGCCGCTTCGGCTGCAGAGGGCGTGTCGTACAACTATGTGGAAGGCGGCTATACCGCCACCAACCTGAAAGATGCACCCGATTCCGACGGCTGGGGCCTGAACGGCTCGGTCGCCATCGCACCCAACTTCCATGTCTTCGCCGGTTACAACAACCAGGACCTGAAGGACACGAACTACGGCTACGACCAGTGGCGTGTGGGCGTCGGCTACAACCACGAAATTTCGCAGAAGGTCGACCTGGTCACCCGCGTGGCCTATGAAAAGTTCAAAGGCGACGATTTCACCGTCGGCGATGTGCGCTTCCCCGGCGACGACCTGGACGGCTATAGCGCCGAGGTCGGCGTGCGTGCCGCACTGATCCCGAACCTGGAAGGCTATGCCATGGCCGGCTACGAAGACGGCAAAGACTACGACGGCGATTTCTACGGCCGCCTGGGCGCACAGGTGAAGTTCAACCCGAACTGGGGCATCAGCGGCGACGTGAAATTCGCCGATAACGATACACAGTGGTTCGTGGGCCCGCGCTTCACCTGGTAATAAGGTCAACGGGTGTCCACTGCCATCGAGTAACGCGACGCGTCCCTCTCTCTCCGCGTCGCACCCTGAGCCCGGCCTAGTGCCGGGCTTTTTTTATGGCTTGGCCTCTCCCTTTGAAAAAGTGGGATTGAGGGGGATTTGCTTTTGGCGCGAAGGGCGGATCCCCCGTAGCCCCCTTTTGCCAAAGGGCAAAGCGCTACCGCGCAAGCTCAGCTATGCGACAGGCCGCATCGATTGCGGCGCGGAGCGATTGCAGCGATCAATCCTTGAACAGGGTTTGCGGATATTCGGGTTTCTGTTCGCGCGCCAACAATTGCTGCAGACCGGCGGCGGGCGCCAGATCGCCATGCAGCACGGCGCGGACCGCACTGGAAATGGGCAGATCGATGCCATGGCGATCGGCCTGGCGCATCACTTCGTCGGCGGTCTGCACCGATTCGACCACCTGGCCGATTTCGCGTACCGCATCCTGCAGCGACTGACCGCGGCCCAGGGCCAGGCCGAGGCGGCGGTTGCGGGAAAGATCACCGGTGCAGGTCAACACCAGGTCGCCCAGCCCGGCCAGGCCCATTAGGGTCTCGGGCTTGGCGCCGATGGCTGCGGACAGGCGCAACATTTCGTTGAGCCCGCGGGTGATCAAGCCAGCCCGTGCGTTGAGGCCCAGCTGCATGCCATCGGCCACGCCGGTGGCCACCGCCAGTACATTCTTCATGGCGCCGCCGAGTTCGGCACCGACCATGTCGTCGCCGGTGTAGGCGCGAAACGCCGGGCCATGCAGGACCTCCGCCACGCGTTGGGCGAATTCGGCATCGCTGCCGTGCACGGTCACCGCAGTGGGCAGGCCCAGCGCCACTTCCTTGGCGAAAGACGGACCGGTGACCACGGCCAGCGGTACTGTCGGGCCCAGAATGTCTTCGGCCACTTCGTGCAGGAATCGGCCGGAACCCGGCTCGAAGCCCTTGGTCGCCCAGGCCACGCCGGCAGCGGACGGCCGTAACGGTGCCAGCAGGCGCAGGGTTTCGGTGAATGCGTGCGAAGGCACCACCACCAGCACCAGATCCGCCTGCTGCAGGGCGGTAGCCAGATCGGTGGTAGCGCGCAAGGTGTCCGGCAGCGGAATGCCGGGGAGGTAGCGGACGTTTTCGTGGTTCTGGTCGATGAACTGGGCGGCCTGCGCATCACGGCCCCACAAGATCACGGCGTGTCCATGCCGCGCCATCAACGCGGCCAGCGCGGTGCCCCAGGAGCCCGCGCCCAATACCGCGATTTTCAAGGATTCGGCCAAGCTTCGTCCCTCCTGGAAACAACGACGGGCCGGTTGTTACGGCCCGCCAGATCGCCGCTTACCGCGGCGATTCAACCACAGGATCGGGTCGCGAAGATTAGACGTTGCCGGCCGGCTCGCTATTGGCCAGCTCGCTTTCGCCTTGGGCCGCACGCTGGCGCAAGGTTTCGGCGTACAGGCCGTCGAAGTTGATCGGCTGCAGGAAGAACGGCGGGAAGCCGCCGGCCTGGATCAGATCGCTAAGCAACTGGCGGATGTACGGGAACAGGATGTTGGGGCACTGCGTGCCGAGCAGACCGTCCACCGACTGCGGGTCCAGGCCGACCAGGCCGAATACGCCGGCCTGCTGCACTTCGGCGACATAGGCGGTCTTGTCGCCGGCCTTGCAGGTCAGGGTCACGCCAAGCACAACCTCGAACGCGTTCTCGCCCAGGCGCTGCACGCGCTGGTTGAGGTTGAGCTGCAGCTCGGGCTGCACATTCTCGCTGTAGATCGCGGGCGCGCCGGGCACTTCAAAGGATACGTCCTTGACGTAGATCTTCTCCACGGTGAAGGCGGGAGCGTTGGCTTCGGCGGGCGCGGCGGCGCCGTTGGTGATTTCGTCGGACATGAACGTACTCCGTGGATCTGTATGGAAAAGAGGGCGCGAAAGAGAGGAATTATTGCATGGGATGGCGGCGGGCCGGCCCGGCTTCAAGGGCCGGCCGCTGAAGGACGCGGCTCAGCGGCCTTTGACCAGCGGCAGGTCGGCTTGCTGCCAGGCGGCGACACCGCCGTCCAGCCAGTACACCTGCTCGAAACCGGCCTTCTTCAGGCGTTTGGCGGCTGCAGCCGAAGCCTGGCCGTTGCGGCAGACCACCACCACGGGCAGTTGCTTGGCCGCAGAGAGCACCTTGTTCTCCGGGTCGAACTGGCTGGGAGCGAGGTTGCGGCTGCCGGCGATGTGGCCTTTTTCGAAATCGGCGCTGGCCGACAGGTCCACCACCAGGGCATTGTCGCGGTTGATCAGGCCGGTCAGCTCGGCCGGGCGCAGGGCCTTGTAGCCGCGGAACAGACGGGCGATCTCGGTGACGATGATGGCCAGGGTCAATCCGACCAAGGCCAGCGACAGCATGGGCGAGGAGCTGGCGAAGGCCTGCAGTTGTTCGAAGTTCACGGTATGGATAGCTGCAAAACGGGCCGCGATTGTCGCATAGGCCCAGGACAAGTTCGTGCCTGTTGGGCAAAGGAACCCTTGCCGGCAGGTAGGGCCTTATTCGCCGTTCCACAAATCGGGCAGTCCCACCACCAGCCACCAGCGCTTGGCTTCGGGGTCCCAACGCCATTCTTCGCGGTAGCGCAGGCTGCGTTCGGCCATATTGTGCTTGTTGATCACGCGCAGCTCGACGTTGCGCAACACGTTGCCGTCTTCGCTTACGGAGCTGTTCTTGTCGGTATAGCCCGAGATCTCGACGTGCTTGTAGCGCTCGAACGCCAGTTCGGTCATCGGATGCGCTTCACGATAGGCCGGATCCACCAGCTGCCAGGCTTCCTCGAATTCGCCCCAGCGGATCGCCGTGGCGTACGCCAGCTGCATCGCTTCGAGCTGGCCGCCCTTCTTGCGCTTACCCAGAGCGTCGGCTGGCGCCGCGACCACAAGCGCCAACAGCAGCACTGCCAACAGATTCAGCCATTTACGCATATCGGACCCCACCGTTCCCAAGCGCTGCATCCTACCCTCTCGCAATGGCCACGTAGCGACCGCTCAGGTCGGCCATGAGTTCGCCTTCAGGCCCGGCGATCCGCGCCTGCAGCTGGATGCGTGCCCGACCCCGTTGGGCCAACGTATTCAGGAACGGCGCCCACGACTCTTCCGGCACAAGCTCCGCCTCGGCGCGCAAGTCCGCATACAGCGGTTTTCGATAGCGCACGGCGCTGTCGGCGACGAACACGTCGGCCTGCAACCCGGCCTGGTGCAGCTGCAGCGTCACTAGTCCCCAGCCCGCATAGGTCATCAACGAGGTCATGCTGCCGCCGAATGCGCTGCCCTTGTCGTTCATGTTGGCCGCCAGCGGCGCGTCCATGTGCAGACGCAAACCGTCGTATTCGCCAACGCGTACCCGCATCGCGGCAAGCGGCACCAGTTCGCGGGTATAAACGCGCAGCGCCTCCAGAGCCGATTCGCGCGTAGTCGCCTGCTTCAAACCGAATTCTCCAGAATCGCATTCTTTAAAGCAGCATTCTTCAAAATCGCATCCATCTGAGATGATCCACCCATGGCTTTCGCCGAACCGCCCGGATGGTACGTCATCTCGCTGCGCCCGCAGGGCGGGCATGCTTCGTTGCGCCGTGCCGCTGCCGTGCAAGGCGGGCGATTGATCGCATTGTCTCCGTGGCGCGTAGTGCTGCGCCGCGACGATCAGGCGCGTCAGGCATTGGCGCGTGCTTTGTCGGCGCCGCGGCTGCTGTTCACCAGTCCCAATGCCGTACGCGCAGCCGCAGCGCTACTGCCGTTGGCGCGCAAGCCGGGCCAGATCTGGATCGCCGTCGGCGGCGGAACCGCGGCGGCGCTGCAGAAATCGGGAATCGATGGGGTCGACTCTCCTTCGCGCATGGACAGCGAGGGCTTGCTGGCATTGCCCGTATTGAAGGATCTGCAGGGCATCCGGATCGGGTTGGTGACCGCGCCCGAAGGCCGCGAGATCCTCTCGTCGGCATTGCGCGAACGCGGCGCCGAAGTCTTGCGCGCGGATGTCTATGCGCGCGAACCGGTCGCGCTGTCGGCGCAGGCGCTGCGCAAGCTGCGTACGCTCGACGCGCCCGCCGCGCTGGCGCTAAGCAGCGGCGGCGCATTGAAACAATTGCTGGACAAGGCACCGGCCGATTTGCTCCAACAACTTCGCAATCAGCCCGTGGTGGCGGCCAGCGCCCGATTGCAACAGCTCGCTCGCGATGCCGGCTTTGCTGAAGTAAAGCTGGCGGAGGGGCCTTTGCCGAGGCAATTGATTGCCGCCATGGCGCGCTGCTTCCGTTAGCATTCGCATTGCAATGACTGCTTGTGAACAGACTGCTTGTGAACCGGGACGCTGGTGTGACAGAAGAAACAATTCCTTCCACCCCCAAGCGCGGCCGCACCGGATTGATCGTGATGCTGCTGGCGGTGCTGTTGCTGGGCCTGTTGGGCTGGCGCGGCTGGGCGATGTGGCAGGCACGCGAAACCCACGCGCGGGCGAGTGCGGCCGAGACTGAACAGCGCATCAGCGCGCTGGAGCAACGCATCGACGCCCTGCGCCGCGACCAGCGTGCGCAGACCCAACGCATTCTCGATGCCGCAGCCACCAACCGCGTGCTACGCGACGAGGTACTGGGCCTGAGCCAACGCGGCGCGTTGCTGGAAGACAGCGTTTCCAAACTTGCCGACCCCACCCGTCACGGCGCCCAAGCCTTGCGCCTGGATGAAGTGGAATTGCTATTGAGCCAAGCCCAGCAGCGTCTGGCCATCGCCGATGACCTGGATGGCGCCCGCCGCGCTTATACCCTGGCCGATGGCGCCTTGCAGGGCATCGACGACCCGCGGCTGCTCAACTTACGCCAGGCGCTGGCACAGGAGCGTGCCGCTCTGGATACATTAGGCAACGGCCCGCATGCCGCCATCGCACGGCAACTGGACGTCTTCGCTGCCGCATTGGACAAACTTCCGGATCGTGTACCCGCCGCGGAAGGCCGTAACCAAGCTCTCTGGCAGCGCCTTCTTTCCCCTCTGGTAGAGGTACGGCGAACCGAAAGCAGGACCATTATCGCGCCCAGCGAGCGCGCCGCAGGCGAAGCCGCCCTGCAGATCGAGCTGAGTCTGGCGCGTGCGGCGTTGGAACGCGACGATGCCGCCGGTTTTCGCGCCGGAATCGTCCGCATGGAGGCGTGGTTGACACGTCTATGGCCGGAGTCGCCGGCCTTGCAGCAACGCCGCAATGAATTGAAGGTGCTGCGGACCGCCGCATTGCAACCTTCGTTGCCGGTGTTGGGGAGTACCTTGCAGCAACTGCGGCAGTTGCGGAACTCGGGCTACACGCCCCCACTTCCGCAAGCCACCGCAACCCGACTGCCCGCCGCTGCGGAGATCGAACGATGAAAATATTGCGCACTGCGATCCTGCTGCTGCTGATGATCCTACTGGGAGTGCTGGGCGCACAATGGCTGGCCCGCGATGGCGCCCGCGACCTGGGCGAAGTCGTCGTGCATGCGGGTGGTTACAATTTCGAAGCGACCTTGCCTGGCGCGCTGTTGGCGCTGGCCGCGGGCGCATTACTGCTGTGGATCGGCTGGAAATTTTTGACCTTGCCGTTCCGCGCCTGGGGCCGCTACCGCCGCAAGCAGGCGCGCGCACGGCTGACCGAAGGCCTGGAGGCGTTGCATGGCGGCTACTGGCAACGCG
Source organism: Pseudoxanthomonas sp. P4_B2 (assembly GCF_056402315.1). Classification (NCBI taxonomy): domain Bacteria; kingdom Pseudomonadati; phylum Pseudomonadota; class Gammaproteobacteria; order Lysobacterales; family Lysobacteraceae; genus Pseudoxanthomonas; species Pseudoxanthomonas sp. P4_B2. The sequence goes on along the minus strand of NZ_JBFUHQ010000002.1, from coordinate 587,334 downwards.
CGGAAAAATTACTGCAGCTCGCCGCCGAGGACGACGAGGTCGGCACCATCGCCCGCACCGCCGCCGTGCGCGCGGCCGATGCCCGCGGCGATGAAGCCGCGGTGCAATCGCACCTGAGCGCGCTGGCCCAGCGCAGCGCCAGCGCGCATGCATTGGCCGTGGCCGATCGAGCCATGGCGCGACAGCAACCGGCCGAAGCGCTGGCCGCGCTCGACGCGTCGGCCGCGCAGCCGTTGCCGCCGCGCGGTCTGGCCTTGCGCGTGCAAGCACTGGCCGACAGCGGCCGCGCCGGCGATGCCTACGGCATGCTGGGACCGTTGAAACAGCAACAGGCGCTATCGTCGGCTCGATACACGACGCTCGAATCGGAACTTGCCGCGCAGGCCATGCGCGAGGCCAGCGACGCCAATGTCCTGGCCGAACGCTGGGAGACCCTGCCCAAGCCGCTGCGTGCCGATGCCGCGATCGTCGCCGCCTATGCCGAACGCGCGGCGGCGCTACGCTGGGAAGACGCGGCCGCACGCAGTCTGGAGCAGGCCATCGACGCCCGCTGGGACGAATCGCTGGTCGCGCTGTACGGCCGACTGCCGATCGGCAAACTCGATTCGCGTCGCGCCAGCGCGCAACGCTGGTTGCAGGCGCATCCCGCCAGCCCGCCGCTACTGGTTACGCTGGCGCAGCTGGCCCGCTTGCAGGGTCAGTGGCCGCAGGCGCAGGAATTCCTGCATCGCGCCTTGGCTCAGGGCGCTAGCGCCGACGCCTGGGAAGAACTGGGCCATGGCTTCGCCGCTGCGGGCGAGGAAATGCTGGCCCGCCGCAGCTATGCCAATGCGCTGGCCGCAAAACGCGGCGTGGCGGCGACCGAACTGCCCGGTCGCGACCTCAAGCAGAAGATTTTCGATGAAGCCGTGGTGGAAGAACGCGACGAGCATGGCGTGCCGCGATTGCGGGAGTGATGCGCGCGTGAATGAGCGCATGGCCGTGGCGAGTCATCAGTTCAATAATAGTGCCGTCATCCCGGCGAAAGCCGGGACCCATCTTTCCGAGCTCGTTGAGTTGGGTCCCGGCTTTCGCCGGGATGACGGCCCTTTCACTTTAGGTTTCTGTCGCTGCCGATCTACTTATTTTCTACGTAGCCGCCGGTAACCCCAAACGGCCAACACGATCAACAGCCACAGCGGCCACAGCGCGATTAGTTGGATGAACACCTCCAGCACGCCATACCAGCCGATCCGCAACGAGCTGCCCAAGCGAGGGAAGAAGCCGGGACTGTTGGCTTCGAATACCGCTTCCACGTCGGTCAGTTCGGTCTGTCGGATCTTCGACAGCTGGTATAGCGACAGGTCGATGGTGGCGAAGGCGACCCGGTCCTCGAATTCCTTCTGCGCCACTAACGCTTCATCCCGGCCGGATTTCGCGTCATCGCGTGCGGCTATCGATTCCACCTTCTGGCCCAGCTTGCCGCCTTGCTGAGTGGCTTGGCCGAGCTCCTGCTGCGTTTCCTGATTACGCTGATAGGCCAACTGCTGCCGCAGCATCGCAAACTGCGCGTCGGCTGCGTCGAAGTTGCGACGATCCAGGAATTCCATCTGGTTGACGATGCTACGCAGGAACGCCTGCGCCTTGTCGCTGGGCACACGCACCGATAGGTTGCCGCGCACCGTGTATTCGGCAAGCTCGATCAGCTTGCCGTCGCCCTTGGGACGGCGCTGCACTTCCTGCACATCGGCGGCGATCTCGTTCCTGACCACGAATCCGCCCTGCGCCGCCACCGCGTCCTCGATGGCAAGCGCGGACTGATACACGTCCTTGACCCGGAAGTTGGCTTGCGCGGTGCGGATGAACTTGCGCTGCGCATCGGTGTAGGTGGCGGCGCTGGAGCTTAGTTGCGCCTGGGTCGGCGGCGCTGCGGAAGGCGCGTCGGCGGTAGCGTCCTTTTGCAAGCGACCTCCCACCGATGCCTTCGCGGCATCGGTGGCGGCGGCTTCCATTTCCATTGCAGGAGCGGCGGCAGGTGCCGGCGCCGCCGAGCCCATCGATGCTTCAGCCGCTCGTTCCTGTTTGGAACAGGCGATCAGCAGGGTAATCAGTGCCGCGCACAGCGTGATGCGAACCAGGTGACGGGATTGCATTTGGTTGTCCTCGAAGGAATCGCCAGAGATCGCGCGGGAGACGCGGAGTGATGTCTCATAACGGCGCAGCGAATGATTCGGGGTTATGCGCCCGAAACTTCGTCTGTGGTGAGGCAGCGCGCGGTTTCCCGCGCCTGCGCCGCGCGGGCGGCCTCGTCCAAAAGGCGGAATCCGGCCAGATCCACTTCGTTCGCGCCGTCCGGCACGTCGAACGACTGCTCCGGTTCCATGCCAAGCAGGCCGCGCGCGACCGTCATCGCCGACAACAATGTGCCTAGGGGCGTGGGATGCAAGCGATCGTTCTCGTACAGCGGAGGCGGGTTCGCTTGTGCGCGGGCGATGCGCCAGGCACCGGCGACAGGCAGCACGCAGGCTTCGATGGCAGTCGCGGCTTCGCGGTAGCTGGCTTCGGCCTGCAACGACATCGAGACATTGCGTTGCGCTGGCCAGGCGGACATCAGGGCGATGCGTATGGGCTTGTCCTGTAATTGCGCCGCGATCCGGCGCGCACTATCGACCAGATCGCGCCTGCTCTCCGGCAATGCCGAAGGTCCCTGCTGCAACACCACCCAGTCCCACGACTCCTCCAGCAAAGGCGCAAGGCGGCGATTGCGCAGATGATCGGACAGGGAATAGTCCGGTTCGGCGCGCATGGTCGCTTCGATCGTCACGCCGCGCGCGGCTGCGAGCGCCTGGACAGCGCCCGGCAGGTTGTTGGTATACAGGTAACTATTGCCAACGAAGAGCACGCGCAGCGGCCGTTGCGGCTCGCTGGCCGCCGAGGGCCATGCGGCCAGCATCGCGCTTAACAGCATCCACCGGGAGATCCGCGTTGCGACATTCATGCGCAACCCAGTGGCGCCGCGCTCAGCGTTCGACGATGGCGACCACGCCCATGCCGCCTGCGGTGCAGATCGACACCAGCGCGCGGCCGCCGCCGCGCTGCTTCAGTTCCTTGGCCACGGTGGCGATGATGCGCGCGCCGGTGGCGGCGAAGGGGTGTCCCGTGGCGAGAGAAGAACCGTTCGGATTCATCTTGGCCGGATCTATCCGGCCCATCGGGGCGTCCAGGCCCAGGCGGTTCTTGCAGTATTCCTCGCTCTCCCACGCACGCAGCGTGCACAGCACCTGCGCGGCGAAGGCTTCGTGGATTTCGTAGATGTCGAAATCCTGCAGGGTCAGGCCGTGGCGCTTGAGCATTTCCGGCACCGCGATAGTCGGCGCCATCAGCAGGCCTTCGCCGTGCACGAAATCCACCGCCGCCACCTGCGCATCGCGCAAGTACGCCATCGGCTCATGGCCATGGGCATTAGCCCATTCATCCGAAGCCAGCAACACCGCGGCGGCACCGTCAGTCAACGGAGTGGAGTTGGCGGCAGTCAGCGTGCCGCGTCCGGAGGTCTTGTCGAAGGCCGGCTTCAGCGTCGCCAGTTTTTCCAGCGAGGTATCGGCGCGCAGGATGTTGTCGCGTTGCAGGCCGCGGAACGGCGCGATCAGGTCTTCGAAGAAACCGCGCTCGTACGCCGCGGCCAGCTTGTGGTGCGAAGCGACCGCGAGCTCGTCCTGCGAATCGCGCGAGATGCTCCACTGCTTAGCCATGTCTTCGCAATGATCGCCCATGCTCTTGCCGGTACGCGGTTCGGCCACGCCGGGGAATTCGGGTTTGAGTTCGGCGAACTTGAAGCCTTTGACCAGCGTCTTGACCTTATCGCCGGTGGTTTTGGCGCGATTGGCGGCCAACAGGCGCGCGCGCAGCTTCTTGCCGTAGACGATCGGCACTTCGGAAGTGGTGTCCGAACCGCCGCCGATGCCCGATTCGATCTGGCCCAGCGCGATCTTGTTGCCGACGGTGATGATGGAATCCAGGCTGGTGCCGCAGGCGCGTTGCAAGGTGATGCCCGGCGTCAGCGGCGACAGGCCGGAGGAAAGCGCGGCTTCGCGGCCCAGGTTCCAGTCGCTGGAATGCTTGATCACCGCGCCCATCGCCACTTCGCCCAACTGCTGGCCGTGCAGGCCGAAGCGCTCCACCAGCGCGCCCAGCGTACGCACCGACATGCCCAAATTGCCCACGTCCGAATAAGCCGTGTTCTGCCGACAGAACGGAATACGGACGCCGCCGAGGATGGCGACGGGACGGGCTGCTGGCATGGGTAACCTCGCGGAGTGAGGGCGGGATAAGCGGCCCGTTAACGCGCAGCGGGCATAATGCGAAAGTGTAATGCGGTGACGGCACCGGGCCAACCTAACGATGACTCAATCCGACTTCGGTGTTCATGTGATGGGCGAACATGTGATGGGCGAGCATGTAATGGACCAGCATGTAATGGGAGTGTTCGCGCTGGAGCTCGTCGGCGGCAGTTCTCCCGCCGCTGCGGCATTGCCGCAAGCCCAGGCCGGCGGACTGGTGGAGCTGCTGGCGCGCGACCTGAGCAAGCTGGTGCCGGGCGCGAGCGCGCTGGACTTGAGCTTCGCTGCCGCCCATTTCGATCCGGCCGAAGTGCTGCGCCCGGGCTGGCCGCTGCATCGGCGGCTGGACGAATTGCGCCAGCGCGCGCCGGGACGCGAGCAAGGGCCACGAGTGATCGCGTTCGGTGCCGACGGCGAAGGCAAGGTGCCGCTGCCGTTCGCCGCCGAGACCGGGTTGCAAGGCGGACAGATGCGCGTGCTGCCCTTCCTGCTCAGCGGGGCGTCGGAAACCGTTCGCGCATTGCAGGAAGATTTCGAGGAAGTGCTGTTGGACCGCGGCATGGCCGGGGCCGATACCGCGTTGCTGGCCCAGCAAGCCTTCGGCGCGCAGATCGAACATGCGCGTTACCTGACCGCGCACGACCTGGCCGCGATCATGGCCATGCAGTATCAGAACCAAGGCCTGCAGCGCCTATGGCCGATCATCGAGACCGCACTGCTGGACCCGAACGGCGAAGAATGGCTGGACGAACCGCCGGAACCGTTGCTGCGCTACGCCGGCGGCGAGGTACAGATAGCGCTGCTGGACCCTGTCGCATGGCGGCAGCGTCATGCCGATCACGTCTCCGGCGATGCGGTGCGGCTGGAACGGGCCTACGAGTACTTCCAGGCGCGCCAGCGACAAATTGCGGCGGTGCTGGAAGCGCACGGGATTCCGGTGACGTTTGCGTATTGCTCAGGCGCAGAGGATGCGCGCGAGACGCTTAGCGTTTGATTTTCCTTCTCCCATTGGGAGAAGGTGCCCGCAGAGCCTGCCCCGTACTTGATACGGGGGCGGATGAGGGCATGTACCTTCAAATTGACGGATAAGTTTCCGTGGGTTGGAATTCTCCCGCCCTCATCCGTCGCTTCGCGCCACCTTCTCAGCCCTGCACACCCTTCGGGCGCCCGAAGGGAGAAGGGAACTGAAGCTACTGCGTCACCTTGATCACGCCACAAGCCACGCGCGCGCCAGCATTGCCTGCGGGCTGGCTGCTGTAGTCGTCGGGTGCGGCATGCACCACCAGGGCACGCCCGGCGATGTCGTTGACCGCGCCGCCGCCCAAGGTGACACCACTGATGTGAATATCCAGCTTGACCACGCCTTCGCGGTCGGCGACCACGTTGTCCATGTCGCCGGCATGGTGCGGGCCCGATTCGGCTTTGCCGTGCGCGGCAGCAAAAGGATTGAAGTGCGGGCCGGCGCTGCTGGCATCGACCGCGCTGCAGTCGCCTTTTTCGTGAATGTGGAATCCATGCGTGCTGTTGGGCGGTAATCCGCCGACGGTGCCGGTGATGTGTACGCCGCCGCTCATCGGTACCAACGTGGCCTTGCCGCTGACCAGACTGCCGGAGGCCGACGCCAGGTTCACTACCGCCTGCTTAGCGGTGCTTTGCGTGGGGATTTCGACCTTGGCGGGCTTCGGCGGCGGGGCGGTACCGCAGGAGGTGAGGAAAACGGCAGTAGCGGCGGCCATCAGGGCGGTACGCATGGGGATACTCCGTAGAGGTTCGCAGCCAAGCTAACCGCGCGGCGGTTTACGGGCGATGAAAGTGGACGCAGAGAGCCTGTCGGAGCTGCGCGTGGGAGCGGCGTCCCGCCGCGAGCTCTTGAGGCGGGGATCCCGAGGCGTTCCGGATCCAGCGCTTGAAACGTCAACTGCAGAAGCTCGCGGCGGGACGCCGCTCCCATGCAAGATTATTTGGCGATCAACGCCGCTTGCGGCCTGGCCCCAACTTGCGCGTCACCGTATTGCGGCCGACGCCCAGCTTGCTGGCCGCTTCGGCGCGGCGGCCATGGGTGAACTGCAACGCCACTTCCAGCAGGGTGCGATCGAAGCGCTCGCGGGCTTCGGCGTGCAAACCTTCGGCGCCTTCATCCAGCCGCGCATGCGCCCACACGGCGAGCGCCTGGTGCCATTCCATTGCCTGCGGCACCGACGTGGTGACGTTGGTGGAGAGCGCGCCCTGCAGGTCGAAGGGAGTAATGGTTTCGCCCGGCGCCATCGCTGCCAGGCGCCAGCACACGTTTTCCAGCTCGCGTACGTTGCCCGGCCAGTCGTAGGCGCGCAAGGCCTCAAGTGCGGGCGTGGCGAAACGCTTGGCTGGCGCGCCGAGTTTGCGCGAAGCGATGGCGAGGAAATTCTCCGCCAGCTGAGCGACATCGTCGCGGCGTTCGCGCAACGGCGGAAGCTGCAGACGCACCACGTCCAGCCGGTGCAGCAGGTCGGCGCGGAAACGGCCTTCGGCGACCAGCGCTTCCAGATTCTGGTGGGTGGCGGCGATCACGCGCACGTCGACCCGGATCAGTTCGCGGCCGCCGACGCGGAAGAATTCGCCTTCGGCCAACACCCGCAGCAGGCGGGTCTGCAAAGGCAGCGGCATGTCGCCGATTTCATCCAGGAACAGCGTGCCGCCGTCGGCCTGTTCGAAACGCCCGATGTGCCGGCGCTGGGCGCCGGTGAAGGCGCCGGCCTCGTGGCCGAACAGTTCGCTTTCCAGCAACTCGGCGGGAATCGCCGCGGTGTTGAGCGCGATGAACGGCTTGCGTGCGCGCGGCGACTCGCTGTGCAGCGCGTGGGCGACCAGTTCCTTGCCGGTGCCGGTTTCGCCGGTGACCAGCACCGACAGCGGCGCCTGCGCCAGGCGGCCGATGGCGCGGAACAGCGCGCGCATGGCCGGCGTATCGCCGATCAGCTCGGTGCCGCCGACCTCGGAGCCTGACGCTTCGGCAACCGGTTCCGATGCGGAACTCGCGGCGACATCGGGCAAGGCGCGCGCGGCCAGCGCGACGGCGTCGTCCAGATCGAAGGGCTTGGAAAGGAATTCGTGCGCGCCGCCGCGAAACGCGCCGGCGGTGCTGGCGATATCGGTATAAGCCGACATCACGATCACCGGCAGTTGCGGATGCGCGAGTTTCAACTTGTCCAGCAGCGCCAAGCCATCGTCGCCGGGCATGCGCACGTCGGTAAAAATCAGATCGGGAGCCGGCAAGCCGGACGCGCCTCGAGCATCCAAAGCCCGCAAAGCGGAAGCCGCACTGTCGAAACCATCGACCGCATAACCGGCATCACGCAATGCGGTAGCCAGCACGAAACGCACCGAACGATCGTCGTCCACCACCCAGATGCGTTGCGCGTTGGGCGCGGCGGGCGCGAAGGAGGCCGGGTCAATGGACATGGCGCTGCTCCTCGGGGCGCTGCCCCTCTGAGCGATGCTCGTCCGGCTGCGGCAGCAGCAGGGTGAACACGGTATGCCCCGGGCGCGAACGGTAGGTCAGCGAGCCGCCGTGTTCGCGCGCCACCTGCTGGGCCAGCGCCAGACCCAGGCCGCTGCCTTCTGCGCGGCCGCTGACTAAGGGCAGGAACAAATGTTCGGCCAATTCTTCGGGCACGCCCTTGCCGTCGTCGATGATCTCCACGCGCAGCGCCATCGCGTGCAGGTGGTCATGGATGCGGACGCCATGCTCGACGCGGGTGCGCAGGGTCACGCTGGCGGCGCCGGCCTGGATCGCGTTGCGCACCAGGTTCCAGACCGCCTGGGTCATGCGGTCGGCGTCGCCGGGGAATTCGGGAATGCTGGGGTCGTAATCGCGTTGCAAGCGCACCGACCAGCCGCCTTCGGTCTCGGCCAGGCGCAGCACGCGTTCCAGCACCACGTGGATATTTAGAGCCGTATGCGGGCGTTGCGGGGAAGGGGAAAGCAGTTGGTCGAGCAGGCCGTTGAGGCGTTCGATCTCCGATTCGATCAGGCCGATCAGCTCGCGTTCGTCGTCGTTGTCGTCGCGATGCAGCGCACGTCGCGCCAGCAACTGCGCTGCGCCCTTGAGGCCGGCGAGCGGATTGCGAAGTTCGTGAGCCAGGCCTTTCAATGCCGCGCCCAAGGCGCTGGGCAGTACCTGGGCCGGATCCAACGCCGGGAATTCGTCCAGCGGGTGCGCCTCCAGCAACCAGCCGCCGTCATCGAGCCGCGACAGCCAGCCTTCGGCGAAGCGTTGCGGTTCGCCCGGCAGACCTAGGGCCATGCGGTGCAGCCGCAGCACATCGCGATCGGTGTTTTCTAGGAAACGCGCCATGGCATCGCCATCCATTTCCAATGCCGCAAGGGGTTGGCCGAGCAGGCGTCGTGGGCTGACGCCCATCCAGCGCGCAAAGGCCGGGTTGACGCCGAGCAGGTTGCCCCCGGCGTCCGCCCAGGCCACCGCCGTGCTGAGCACGTCGGCGGAAGGTCCGTCTGTAGCCAAGCTTTTGAGGGTCAGGGGCGACATTGCACCAGTTTAGTGCAAGGCCGCCCCCGGTGTGCCATCAGGCCTCGTACGCCGCTTCGCCATGCGAGGAGATGTCCAGACCTTCGCGTTCGGCTTCTTCGCTAACGCGCAGGCCGACCGTGTACTTCACGATCAGGAAGGCGACCAAGGCCACCACGCCGGACAGGACGATCGTGGTCAGCACGCCCTGGGCCTGGATCCAGACCTGGCCGGCGATGTCGTATTCCGGCAGCGCGGTTTCGGTCACATAGTCCCAGATGCCCGCGCCGCCCAGTGAGGGAGCCGCGAACACGCCGGTCAGCAGCGCGCCGGTGATACCACCCACGCCGTGCACACCGAACACGTCCAGGCTATCGTCCGCGCCGAGCAGCTTCTTCAGCCCGGTCACGCCCCACAGGCACAGCACGCCGGCAATGGCGCCGATGGCCAGTGCGCCGTTAAGACCGACGAAACCGGCCGCCGGGGTGATCGCGACCAGACCGGCCACCGCACCCGAAGCCGCGCCCAGCAACGAAGGCTTGCCCTTGAAGATCCACTCCATCAGCGTCCACGTCACCACCGCCGCGGCCGTGGCCAGGAAGGTGTTGACGAAGGCGATCGCGGCCACGCCGCCGGCTTCCAGTGCGGAACCGGCGTTGAAGCCGAACCAGCCGAACCACAGGATCGAAGCGCCGACCATGGTCAGGGTCAGGTTGTGCGGCTTGATCGCCTCACGCCCATAACCGGTGCGCTTGCCGATCACATACGCACCGACCAGGCCCGCGACCGCGGCGTTGATGTGCACGACGGTGCCGCCGGCGAAATCCAGCGCGCCCTTGGCGAACAGGAAACCCGACTTGGACAGCGCGGTGGTGGCCGCCGCTGCATCGGTGAACGCATCCGGGCCGGGGAAGAACCAGACCATGTGCGCCATCGGCAGGTAGGCGAAGGTGAACCACAGCACGGTGAACAGCATCACGCCGGCGAACTTAACGCGTTCGGCGAAGGCGCCGACGATTAGCGCGCAGGTGATGCAAGCGAATGCGCCCTGGAACACGAAGAACGCCAGTTCCGGAATGTACACGCCCTTGGTGAAGGTCGCGCCGATGGAAGCGGCATCGAGTCCGTGCGACAGCACGCGATCCCAGCCGCCGATGAAAGGCGTGCCTTCGGTGAAGGCGATGCTGTAGCCGTACAGCGCCCACAGCACGGCCACCAGCGAAAACACCGCCAGATTCTGCACCAAGATCGACAGCACGTTCTTCGAACGCACCAGACCACCGTAGAACAGAGCCAAGCCGGGCAAGGTCATGAAGATCACCAGCGCCGCCGACATCAGCACCCAGACGGTGTCCGGTTTGCTGATGCTCGGTGTGGGCGCAGCGGCTTCTTCGGCAGGGGCGGCTTCAGCAGCGGCGGGCTCGGTAGTGGCCGTCGCGGCAGCTTCGGCAGGCGCCGGAGCGGGGGCTGCGTCAGCGGTGGGAGCGGCCGCCGGGTCGGCCGGTGCGGCAGCGGTTTCTGCAGCCGGCGCCGCGGTGTCCTGCGCCATCGCGCCGAATCCGGTACCCAACGCTACGCAGCACAATGCCGCCAAGCTCATGACTTGCAGTCGGGTTTTCCACCCGGAGAAAAAACGCGTCTTCATGTGGGGAACTCCGAGTAGGGGTTAGAGCGCGTCCGCGCCGACTTCGCCGGTGCGGATGCGGATGACCTGGTCGATGGCGGTGACGAAAATCTTGCCGTCGCCGATCTTGCCGGTGCCCGCCGCCTGCTGGATGGCCTCGATCACGGCATCCAGGCGTTCGTCGGTGACCACGGTTTCGACTTTGATCTTGGGCAGGAAATCGACGACGTACTCGGCGCCCCGGTACAACTCGGTGTGGCCCTTCTGCCGGCCGAAGCCTTTGACTTCGGTGACGGTGATGCCCGACACGCCCGCTTGCGACAAGGATTCTCGAACCTCGTCTAGCTTGAACGGCCGGATGATGGCGGTGATCAGTTTCATGCGCATTCCCCGTGGGTGGATGGAACCGGTCTCGCGAGGCGACCGGTGGGTTTCGTACACAAAACAGAAACCGCATTCGACGTGGGAGAGGGAGCTGCGGTTCTCTGTTTCTGTTCTTCTTTCTGTTGCCGGTGAAAATTACGAAGGGAAAACGCGGCGATAGCGACGTGTGGGAGGGGTAACTCCGTCGCTATCGCCGCTAAAAACTCGACGAAAGCTTGCTCAGTTCCCGTAGTACAGCTGGTATTCCAGCGGGTGGGTGGCGGCGCGGAACTTGGTCACTTCCTGCATCTTCAGCGCGATGTAGCCGTCGATGAAGTCGTCGCTCATCACGCCGCCGGCCTTGAGGAACTCGCGGTCGGCATCCAGCGCTTCCAGCGCCTGGTCCAGGCTGGAGCAGACCTGCGGGATGTTCTTCTCTTCTTCCGGCGGCAGGTCGTACAGATCCTTGTCGGACGGCTCGCCCGGATCGATCTGGTTCTTGATGCCGTCCAGGCCGGCCATCATCAGCGCGGTGAAGGTCAGGTAGCCGGTCTGCAGCGGATCGGGGAAACGCATCTCGATGCGGCGCGCCTTCGGGTTGGACACCCACGGAATGCGGCACGAAGCGGAACGGTTGCGCGCGGAGTACGCGAGCATCACCGGCGCCTCGAAGCCGGGCACCAGGCGCTTGTAGCTGTTGGTGCCGGAGTTGGCGAAAGCGTTGATCGCCTTGGCGTGCTTGAAGATGCCGCCGATGTACCACAGCGCCAGCTGCGACAGGCCGCCGTAGCCGTCGCCGGTGAACAGGTTGGTGCCGCCCTTGGCCAGCGACTGGTGCACGTGCATGCCGCTGCCGTTGTCGCCGACGATGGGTTTTGGCATGAAGGTGGCGGTCTTGCCGTTACGGAAGGCCACGTTCTTGACGATGTACTTCATCGTCAGCAATTCGTCGGCCTTCTTCACCAGCGAATTGAACTTGGTGCCGATCTCACACTGGCCGGCGGTGGCCACTTCGTGATGGTGCACTTCGACTTCGATGCCGACCTGTTCCAGCGTCTTGCACATCTCGGCGCGGATGTCGTGCAGGGTGTCGGCCGGGGCGACGGGGAAGTAACCGCCCTTCACGCCGGGGCGATAGCCGCTGTTGCCGCCTTCGTATTTGGTGCCGCTGTTCCAGGCCGCTTCTTCCGATTCGATCTTGAAGAAGGTGTTGCCCATGTCGTTGGCGTAGCGCACCGAATCGAAGATGAAGAATTCCGGTTCTGGGCCGAAGAACGCCTGCTCGGCGATGCCGCTGGACTTGAGGAAGGCTTCTGCACGCTTGGCGATGCCGCGCGGGCAACGCGAGTAACCCTGCATGGTGGCCGGGTCGAGCACGTCGCAAGTCAGGACCACGGTCGGATCGGCGGTGAACGGATCGAGGTAGGCGGTGCTGGCGTCGGGCAGCAGGACCATGTCGGATTCGTTGATGCCCTTCCAGCCGCTGATGGAGCTGCCGTCGAACATACGGCCGTCTTCGAACAGCGATTCATCGACGATGTTGGCCGGGAAGGTCACGTGGTGCTGGATGCCACGCACATCGGCGAAGCGCAGGTCGACGAACTCGACCTTGTTGTCCTTGATCAGCTTTTCGACTTTGTCCGCAGACATCTTGGAACCTCGGTTTGGAATTGAGTGAGGTCCTTATTGCAAGCCGCGTGCCAAGGTTTAATGCACCGTAAGTGGCTGATTTATATGGTGCGACGCGTCACGGATACGGACAGATTGCACGTTTTTGGGGAATATCGCGCAGTCAGCGCACCTTACTGGTGCTTTGTAAATCCACTATTCTTTGGACTGTGTTGCTCAACCGGGCGCGCGAAAAACATCGTCATCCCAGCGAAAGCTGGGATCCATCTTGATCTTGCATTGCCCGGCGCGACTCAGTCGAAAGGCAAAGTCAAAATGGATCCCAGCTTTCGCTGGGATGACGATCCTTTTAGGCCATAGCTTTTTAAGACGGCCGCGCCCTTTCGCTGCTTGTCCCTACCCCATTCAGACCCCAACCCATGATCGATCTGCTCAAAGCCCTGCTCCTCGGCATCATCGAAGGCATCACCGAATTCCTGCCCATCTCCAGCACCGGGCACCTGTTGCTCGCCGAACGCCTGTTGGGGCTGGGCCACCGCAGCGATCTGTTCAACATCGGCATCCAGGCCGGCGCGATCCTGGCCGTGGTGCTGATCTACCGGCAGCGGCTGTGGGATCTGGCGATGGGATTCCTTGGCCGCGGTGCGCCCGCCGAACACGACCCAGCCGGCATGAAGCTGAGCCCGGCGCAAGCGCGCACCTATGCGCTGAAACTAGCGGTCGCCTTCGGCGTCACCGCCGTCCTCGGCCTGCTGGTGAAGAAACTGGGCTTCAAGCTACCCGAGGAAGTCATCCCCATTGCTTGGGCGCTAATCCTGGGCGGCATCTGGATGGTCGCCGCCGAATATTTCGCCACCAAGCGCGCACAAGCCTTGGGCGAGCGCAGCGAGATCAGCTGGACAGTGGCGATCCTGGTCGGGATAGCGCAGGTAGTTGCCGGCGTGTTCCCTGGCACCTCGCGCTCGGCGGCAACGATCTTCGTGGCCCTGCTGGCGGGCACGACCAACCGCGCAGCGGCAACCGAGTTCGCCTTCCTGGTCGGCATTCCCACAATGTTCGCGGCCACCGCCTACGAACTGGTCGCTCTGCTGCAGTCGGGTCAGGCGGCCAACGAGGATTGGGCAGCGTTCACGGTCGCCTTCATCGCCTCGGCCATCACCGCCTTCATCGCAGTGAAATGGTTGCTGAGCTATATCCAGAGCCACCGCTTCACCGCATTCGCGATCTACCGTTTCGTGCTGGGCGTGGCATTGCTGCTGATGGTGCCTGCCGGTAGTTGATCCTGCGCGTAGGAGCCAATCCGGCAGCTTCACCCCGTTCGTTGCATTGATGCGTTTGCCTGAGCTCATCACTGGAGAATGAAATGAAACGCTGCCTGATCCTGATGCTGCCGTTCGCACTGGCTGCCTGCGCCAAGGCCCCTCAGGGTGAGCCGGCCACGCCACCCGCAGCAGCCGCACCCGCAGCAGCCGCACCCGCTGCAACGCAAGCCGCTCCGGCCGATACGACTGCTCTGACCGCCTATCACTGGCGATTGAACGACGCCAAGGACGCCAGCGGCAAACGCATCGAGGCGCTTTTCGTCAGCGCGGACAAACCGTTGCAACTTGATTTCGCGGACGGGCGCGTCAGTGTCAGCAACACCTGCAACCATATGGGCGGTGCCTATTCGGTCGCAGGCGATAAGTTGAAGTTCGACCGCCTGGCGTCGACCCTGATGGCTTGCACCGATCCCAAACTGATGGCGCTGGACCAAGAGATCGGAAAGCGCTTGGAAACCATGTCGACGTTTGCGCTGCAATCAGGCGATGCACCGAGCCTGACGCTGACCGGCGGAAACGGCGACGTATTGACGTTCAAAGGCGATCCCACCGCCGAAACCCGCTACGGCGGTCCGGGCGAAACCGCCTTCCTCGAAGTCGCCGCCCAAACCAAGCCCTGCAATCATCCGTTGATCCCGAACATGCAATGCCTGCAGGTGCGCGAGCTCAAGTACGACGACAAGGGCATCAAGACCGGCACCGACGGCGAGTTCCAGAACTTCTACGGCAACATCGAGGGATATAGCCACGAACCGGGCATACGCAACGTAGTGCGGGCCAAGCGTTACGCGATCAAGAACCCGCCGGCCGACGGCAGTTCGCTGGCTTATGTACTGGACATGGTGGTGGAGTCGGAAACCGTAAAGCCGTAACGCATACGCTGTTGTAGGAGCTGCGTCAGCGGCGACCGGAAAGCATCCGCTGCAGGGACTCTTTGAGCTGTATTCGCTACGGTCGCAGCTAACGCAGCTCCTACACGGAATATCAGCCGCCGGCTTTTGCGTTCAGCGAATAGGTGCCGTGCACCAGCGCCTCGCCCAGCACGTGTCTCTGTGCCGCGTGTAGCATCTGCGCCGCGGTGAAACGCTCCGGCACATCGAGCTTTTCCACATCCAGCGCGAACAATCTGAAGAAGTACCGATGCGTACGCAGGTCGTTGAACGGCGGGTACGGACCGTCGTAGCTGATGTAGTCGCCGCCCATGTCCGCATCGCCGGCGAACCAGCCGGTGTAATCGTTCAATCCCTGTCGCGCGCCTGACGGACCCGGCGGATTCCGTTTGCCCTTTGGTGTGACGCCATCGCTGCAACTGCCCGCTTCGATCAGGCGCACATCGGCGGCGATATCGATCATCGCCCAGTGCACGAAATCGCCCCGCGGCTGTTCCACCGGAATCTGCAGGTCGTCGCGACCCACCGTTTCCGGCACCGTGGGCGCATCTGGATCGACGCACAGCAAAGCGAACGAACGAACGCCTTCAGGAACGTCCTCCCAAGCCAAATGCGGGTTGCGATTCCCGCCAAAACCGTCGAGCCGCCCCATCGCGAATTCACTCGAGATCGGCTTGCCGTTTTCGAAACTGTCGCTGCGGATGCGCATATGCGGAATCCTTCTTCGGTTGGGGCAATCAGTCTTGCGGATAACCCAGGCGTACGGCGACCGGGGCCAATCTTGCGAAAGGCTCCGCCAACGCCTCGGCATAGTCGCGCCAGCGACCGGAAGGCAGGTAGGCCGGTCCGAGGCTTGCGGGGGCAGGCAGGGCAGGCGCGCGCAAGGCCTTGCCCAGCGCATCGGCAAGTCCTGCCGCATCGTTTTCCAAACCGTCAAGACGAAGCAGGAAATGCGGATAAAGTTCGTCTTCGCTCAGTACGACGACTTGCCCCAACATTTCCGAGAGCCACTGCGCGCCTTCATTGGGCGAGGGCAACGCCATCTGCGAAGGAGCGCCGAACGCCAACCACCGCAACAGCATGTCACGGGGATCGCGCAAGACGACCAGCAGCACGCCATCGGCCAGATGCGGACGGAACGCCTTCAGGAAAGAGTTGTCCCACCAGACCAGCCAGTCGACCACCTTGCCGTCGGTTATGCCGCGTGCGGGAAGGTTGGCGCGCCAACTGGCGACCATAGCGGCGGCATCCATCGCGCCCGATCCCAACGCCTCGATGCTGTCGTAATGCTGGAGGAGGTCGCCCGGCCAATCCGCGCGGAAGCGGTCCGCAAGCAAAGGAGCGCCGGCTGCGCCGAGCACTAGGGCCGCGCGCTCCACGCCCGAACCGGGCGCACCCCATAGGAACAGTGGCCTGGCCGTGGTTTCCGGCGGGATCGTGCCGACCTGCGGCCATTCCTGGTACGGGGAGGTTATGCGATGCGGGGGCAGCAGGTTCGGCGCCAGCGAAGCCGACCGCTCACTCCAGCTGGCGACCGCTTCGGCGTGTCGGCCGGCCTTGTCCTGGGCCAGACCCAACCAACCCAACAGCAACTGACGCGACTGTTCGCTGCGAGCCTGCGCCAGCAGCGACTGGGCGTGCGCTACGGCCGCAGCCGGGTCTCGCGCCAGCAATAAATTGAACAGGTACGCTTCGGCAGCACTGTGGCCAGGCGAAAGAGCGACGATCTGTTGGGCGATCTCCTCGGCCTTTTCGGCTTGACCCAGTGCGGCATAGGCTTCCATCTGAGCCTCTAGCGCTTGCAGCGAACCGGGCATCGACGACGCCCAGCGGTTCGCCAGGGGAAGTTCGAGCGGACTACCGGAAACTTCTAGCGCAAGTCGCGCGATCCAAAGATTGGGCGCGTCGGTAGTGGTAGCCAATGCCGCATCCAGCGCATTGCGCCCGATTTCCAGCTCCCCTCGCTGATGCCAGACGCCGACCAGCGTCTCCAGCGTGGCGCGATCGTTCGGCAAGGCCGCCAGGGCGGCGTACAGCAAGGGCATCGCCTGTTCGGGCTGTCCCGAAGCGAGATGCATCTGACCGGCGAAACGCTGCAAGCCGGGCGTTGTGGTCGCCGGATCGGTCAGCAAGGGGGCGACGAGTTCGGCCGCTTCGTCCGGGCGGCCCTGGCGGTTCACCAACTCGGCAATCAGGCTGCGCAGGCCGGCGGCGGCAGGGTTGCTCTCCAAGAGACTGCGGAACGCCTGTTCGGCGAAAGCCAGATGTCCTTTCTGCATGTGGATGAATCCGAGCGCATAGCGCAGTTGCTCATCGGCAGGGGCCTGCTGCAGGCCACGGGTGACGATGCGCAGCGCGGCATCCGCGTTACCACGCTGCAGCTCCAACATGCCTTCGATGGCAGCCAGCTGCGGATGCTCGGGGGCTACGCGCACGGCCAGGCGATGCAGGCGCTCGACCTCTGCCAGATCCCCACGGCCCAAAGCCAGCTGGGCCTGCATGAGGTACGACACCAGCTGATTAGGGTCGAGTCCGGTCGCTTGCTCCAGTGCCGATTGCGCCGCTTCCATTTGCCGCGAACTCAGCAGCACGCCGGCACGGGCCAGATGCAGCCTGGCGTCTTCGGGCGACAGCGAGATCGCATGGTCGATGCTGATCAGCGCCGCTTCCGCTTCGCCGCTCTCTTGCAGCGCCGCCGCTAACCAGCGGTGGGCCTGCGCGTCCTCAGGCTGGGCGGCCACCAGTTCGTGTGCGGCGGCCAGCGCTTCGGAAGTCGCCTTGCGGCGCAGTGCATCGATGATATCGTCGTACATGAGTGAGGTTTGCCGGATCAAACCCTTATTGTAGCCTCGCGCTTTCGGGGCTTAGAGCGAATCCGCCGCCAGCAGGTGCTCGGTCACCCAGCGTTCGCCGAATCCGTCGCAGGCCGCGTTCTCGATGAATCCGCAATGTCCGCCCCAGCGCGCGGTTTCCAAGTGAGCCAGCGCGGGCAGTTGCCAGGCCTGGAAATGGGCGAAGGGGATGACCGGATCGTCCTCGGCCATGAGGATATCGGCCGGTATGGTCAGGCCGCTGAGGCGATCGCCGGCAATCGAATAACCTTCGAAATAGTCGTCGATGGTGCCGAAATCGGTATGTCGCTCGACCATCCACCGGGTCAGTTCGCGCACGCTCTTGGCCAGGGTTTCGTCGTCGTAGTTGTGGCGTTCGGGAAACAGCTCGCGCTTGCGCTCCAGCGAGTGCCGCCACTTACGCTGGAAATACCAGTGGTACAGCGGCAGCCCTTCTTCCATCCCCATCAGCGATGCGGAAGGATCCAGTACCGGGCAGACCGAGGCCACTCGCGCCAGCGGCAACCCCGCCTGGGGCGCGCGCAAGGCCAAGCGCAAGACGAAATTGCCACCCAGCGAATAACCGGCCGCCACGAACCTGCGGTGCGGGAAGCGCCTGGCCACGTCGCCGGCCGCGTTGACCACTTCATCCAGCCGGTTGGAGTGGAAGATTTCTTCGTTGAGATGATGGGTACCGCCGTGGTCGCGGAAATTGAGCCGTACCACCTCGAAGCCGGCTTCGAGCAAGCGCGCGGCGGTCATACGCATGTAGCTGGATTCGGTGCTGCCTTCCCAGCCGTGCAACAACAGCGCCAAGCCGCTGGAAGTCTTGCCCGGCACCGCGCTATGCCAGCCCTGCAAGCGTACGCCATCGCCACCGTCGAAGATGTGTTCGGTGGTCACCGCGCCGGTGGCGTTCAGCGCGCGCAGGCCGCGTCGGCGACGCAGGCCACTGGAACTCAGCACCGATTGCAAGTGCGGGTTATGCAGCCATTTGGGCGGATGGTAGTCGTCTGCGGTCAGCATGGGGGCGAGCATGCTCGCGTTGTTTGGAGCTTTGCTTCCAAATACGTTCACCGATCCGATTCCATTGCCGCGACGATGCGCTCGCGCGCCAATTCGGCGATCTTGCTGCGACCTTCCAGTTCGCCCGCCGCGATCGGGGCCAGGAAACAGATATCGGCGCTGCGGGCCGGTTCGCCCAGCAGGCGCATGAAATTGGCGAAGAAGCTTTCCCCGGCGCCGAACGCCACCAACGTCTGCGCGCTGCCGCGCGGGCCGTAGCGCAGGGCGACCGGCTGCACCGGCACGCCGGCTTCCACGGCCGGCTGGAAAATGCGCGCATGAAACGG
Source organism: Pseudoxanthomonas sp. P4_B2 (assembly GCF_056402315.1). Lineage (NCBI taxonomy): Bacteria > Pseudomonadati > Pseudomonadota > Gammaproteobacteria > Lysobacterales > Lysobacteraceae > Pseudoxanthomonas > Pseudoxanthomonas sp. P4_B2. Next base: position 568,500 of record NZ_JBFUHQ010000002.1, on the reverse strand, counting down.
ACCCACCTCGGCACCGTCGCGAGTACGTCCTTCGGGAAACACTCCGACCGGCCGGCCGGCCTGCAGGCGCGCCAGCATGGCGTGCATCACCCCGCCCATCGATTCCTGGCTGCCGCGCTGGTGGAAGATGGTTTCGCCGCGGGCGGTCAGCCAACCCACCAGCGGCCAGCCGCGGATTTCCTGCTTGGCCACGAAGCCCATCATGCGCTGGCTGTGCAGCATCTCGATATCTACCCAGCTGACATGGTTGGCCACGAACATCGCCGGATCCGGCAACGGCGTGCCGAACCGGCGCAGGCGGAAACCGAAGATGCGCATCAACCCGGCCGACCACAGGCGGATCGCCAGATGCTCGATACGCAAACCGGCTACGCGGATTCCCGACCACAGCGGGACCATGCTCAGCAGCACCAGCGGCAACAGCACCAGGATGTGGATCAGCAGCAGGGGAACGCGGTATAGGTAACGGAACGCGCGCCCCAGTCCGCCGCCTGAAGTGGCGTGAGGAAGGGGGGAAATCATCCCCTCACAATACCGGATGGCGCTGGAGTACGGCTACTAACGGCTGCAGCCTTCCGTAGCTCGGTTCACTTGGCCGACGCGGGGAGTCCGATGTCGCAGGCGCGTCGCCGACGTAGCCCCGACCTACTTTGCCGCCACCACCGCCAGCGTGATCCGCGAAATGCAAACCGGCTTGCCGGCTTCGTTCTCGATGCGGATTTCCCAGACGTGCGTGCTGCGTCCGACGTGGAGGGCGCGGGCGGTACCGGTGACCGTGCCCTCGCGTACGGCGCGCAGGTGGTTGGCGTTTATTTCCAATCCGACCACGGCTTCGGTGGCGCTGTCCACGCACAGGCCGCCGGCCATGCTGCCCAAAGTTTCGGCCAGCGCCACCGAGGCGCCGCCATGCAGCAGTCCATAGGGTTGCTTGGTGCGCGCGTCCACCGGCATGGTGCCGCGCAGCCAGTCGTCGCCGGCTTCGATGATGAGGATTCCCAGGGCTTCGACCATGGATCCGCGCGCACGCGCGTTGAGGGCGTCGATATCGACGGAATTGCGGAAGGCCATAACGGCTCCTCTCAGAGAATGGGGACCAGACCGGCGCCGAAGGCGGTCAGCAGACGCGTATACAACCACTTGGGACCGACGTTGACCTCGGGGAAATCGCCGACGGCTTCATAGCAGCGATGGAATGCGGGGTCGTTCGCAGGCACCGGCACAGGGCAGTCGGGGCCGGGCTTGAACTCGTAGCTGGTGGCGTAACGCCACGGCCAGAGGTCGAACAGGGGCAAGGCTTCGGAGACCTTAGCCATGCTGTAATCCAGCCCCGACAGCACCGGCGGCTTGGCGCGCGGCGCGATCACCCATGCGTTCTCCGGCGACGTATCGCGACGGATGCTGGCGGCCAATGCTTGCGCGAAGGCGGCATCGTCGATGACTACTGCGCTCTCGGTGTTGTAGTTCTCTGAACGCGGATCGAAGTTGTGCGTGCCGATCACGCCGATGCGGTTGTCGATCACCATCGATTTCGCATGCAAGCCGATGCGTACGCCGGCGCGCTTGAGCGGCAATGGCGAACTAGCGGCGCCGCTGCTGAGGAAGGAGGGGCGCGATTCGGTGCGCTGCAGTCTGCGTGTGGTTTCGCCTGCGCCGGCCGTTCCGGAGGACGGGCCGACCGAACCGGACGGACCTCGAAAACTCTCCTCGTTCTCCATGTCCAATGGTGGTCCCTCTGGCATGAGCGCTGCGTAGTCCACCGGGGCGTCTTCGGGAAAAGGCTTGTACTCGTAGATGCGGAAACCGAACTCGCGCAGATAGCGACGCTTGTACTTGAACGACATCGAATAGACGACTGCGTTGTCGGTAGCGGCCAGACTGTTGGTGGACACGATCACCTGCGGCGGCGACTTGCGCTCGCGCAGTTCGCGGAACAGGTTCTGAGCCGCGTCGGACATCACCAAATAAGGTGTCTGTATCAGCACTTCCGATTGCGCGCCGGAGATGAGCGCTTTCAATTCCGGCACCGCCGGCGCTGCATCCACAGGGCGTTCGCGGCGGTGCTTCTGCGGAAGATCGGCCACGTATTTCACCGCCCCCACCGGCATCGCCGCCTGCGCCAGGCGGTCGTGCACCAGCGCCTCGTCGTCGGCTTCGGCCGACAGCGCCGCCACCCGATCCGGACGCAGGAAAGCGTCCGGCGGCATCGCCGGCACGCCTTCCTTCAACAGCTTGCGGCCGACATCGTTCAGGCGCTCCACCGGGATGCTGCGGCGCGCGTTCCAGAACGCTTCGAAATTGGTCGCCATCTCGCGCGAGGCCGGTCCTGCCACCAGCACGTCGCGATCGCGGAAGTTGTACTCGGCGTCCCAATCGTAATAGTCGTCCTGATAATTGCGCCCTCCGGTGATGCCGACGGCCCCGTCGATCAGGATCAGTTTGGTGTGCATGCGCTGGTTGAAGCGGCGGAAGCAGCACAGCACGCTGCCGGCGTAGTCGAAGTAGTTGAGCTTGGCCTTGCGGAAGCTGGGGTTGTAGATGCGGATCTCGAAATTCACGTGCGAGCCCGACAAAGCCGCCAAGATGCCCAAGTCCGGGATCGCGGAAAGCTGGTCGATCAGCAGCCGCACTTTCACCCCGCGGCGCGAGGCGGCTAACAGCTCGTCCAGCACCAGCCGTGCGCTGTCGTCCTTATCGAAGATGTAGGTCTGCACGTCGATACGGCTGCGCGCGCTGCGGATCAGATTGATGCGCGCCAGCAACGCGTCGCGGCCGTGGTCCAGGATCAGCGCGTAGTGGCGCGGGGTCTGCGGGCTCGATTCCGTATAGGCGCGATCGCTCAGCGCATGCAATGGCGACGGCTGCGCGCAAGCATTGGCGGCGCTGCAGTCCACGATCCGCGAACGCGCCGCCACGGCGATGGAAGCGGCGCGGTTGCGCTGGGTCTCGGACAGACTGACGCAGGCCGCGCACGACAGCGCCAGCCACACCACCAGACCGCGGAAGAACAAACTGCGAAACAGCGGGCCGCGAAAAAGCATGCTCATGGTGCGACCTCCGCCTTCAGGCGTGCGCGCAGCACGAACACCACTCGATCGCTGACCGCCATCATCCAGTCGTCCATGTCGTAATCGCTACGCCGCACCGCGCCAGTGGCGACCACATCGCAATCCCGAGCCGGACGCGCACAGGTGGAAGGCTCCACGGTCAGCGTCTTGGGCCGGGTGATGCCGCGAATGCTCAGGTCTCCTGCGAGGTCGCCGCCGTATTTCAGCAGCTGCTCGTCGTAGGGTCTGGAGACGAACACCACCACCGGATAACGTTTGGCTTCGAAGAACTGCGGACCACGGGTCCACTCCGAATAGCGCGGATGACCGATGATCTCCACCGAGTCGGTGAACATGCGCAGAACCACCTGATGGCGACCGTCGTGCAGATGTTTCACTTCGCCTTCGTAGCGTGTGAACTCGCCTTCCAGTTTCATGCCCCAGCGCGTGCGCAGCTCGAAGCCGAAACGCGACGCAGTCGGATCGAAGGTCTCGGCCCTCGCCGCGAACGCAGGCCAGAGGCACAGCACGGCCAGGCCACACCATCCCCAACGCTTCCAGCCGAACATTGGAGCCGTCACGGCCACCAGAAGGCGGAAAGGGTCGCGACTCCCGGTTCGATGCTGGCGTCCGCAGGCAGCTTCAGCACCACTACGGATGCCGGCGGCATGCCGCGGTAGTCGCCGGACTGGCCGCTGTGCATCAGCGCCGCCAACCGTTCCAAACCCGGATTGTGGCCGACCAGCAGCAAGCGCTCGGTCTCGCGATGCGCGTCGGCCAATTCCGCCAGGGTGCCGGCGGTGGCTTCGTAAATGCGATCTTCCAGACGCTGCTCGACGTAACCGATGGTTTCCAGGACGGCTTCCAGGGTTTCGCGCGCGCGGCGGGCCGGCGAGCACAACACCCGGTCCGGCACCAAGCCTTGTTCGGCGAGCCAGCGGCCGGCGGCGGCGGCCTCGGCCAGTCCGTCCGGGGACAGAGGCCGATCGAGGTCGGGCTGCCCGGCAGCGGCGGGTTCGGCATGCGCATGGCGCAGGAGTATCAGTTCACGCATGGCATCCCTTCGGGTTGGAGCGAGCTCAGAAGCAGGCTCAAGCTTTCTTGATCCACTTCAGCAAGGGATCCCAGTCGGCCTGGTGGTCGCGCACTTGCGCGGACCGGTAATCGAACAGGCTGCGGCCCAGCCCAGCCAGAACCACGTAGGCCTGGGTGTCGCGCAGCTGCGCGACCACGTCATAAGGCCAGGTCTTGAGCATTTCCACAGCCTGCTGCGAGGTGTTGGTCCACGGCTTGCTGCGGTTGACTACCAGGCCTACCGGCAGCTTGCGCTTGTGCACGCGCGCCACCTTGGACAGGGAATTCAGAAACCCCACGGTGGCCTCGATATCCAGCGCCGAGGGCAGCACCGGGACCACGATGGCGTCCGCATGCTCGATGAAATGCGGCAGGTCGTCGGCCATCGCTCCGGCCGGCGCATCGATGACCACCCGTTCGGCGTCATCCGGCAACCAGGCGCGCCAGGCGCGCTTGCCGCTGGCATCGATGGGAAGTACGGCGGTTTCCAGCTCGGCCCGGCGCTCGGCCCAACGGGTGGAGGAGTGCTGGGGGTCGGCGTCCACCAGTACGGTGCGCTTACCGTCCAGCGCGAAATGCGCGGCCAGGTTAGTGGCCAGTGTGGTCTTGCCCGCGCCACCCTTGGAGCTGGCGACCAGAATCGTCTTCATGCGCACGCCTCGTTACCGGGAAGCCGCAGGGTACACCGGCGACGGTTAACGGGGAACGGCCTCCAAACCTCCCCCTTTGGAAAAGGGGGGTTGAGGGGGATTTGCTCTTGCTCCTTTGCTCCAGATCAAAAGCGAATCCTCGGTAGACCTAGTTTCGAAGGGCAAAACGCAAACCATCCATTACCTGTTTCCCGCTTTGCTATCGTGCGCGCTGCCAAGGACCCGGACCGATCGTGAGCGAACTGCAGGACCTGACCGCGCTGATCCGCGCCAATACCCCGTTGATCGTCATCGAAACCCAGGATGAGGGCCGCGCGGTCGAACTGTTCCGCCAGGCCCTATCCCAGGTCTGGCGCGCGCTCTATCGGTGGTCCATCACCGAAGGCCTGCGCCGCATCGACATGGACCGCGAGGACGAGGCCGAAGGCCCGCCCGACGCCAGCGCCGCTTTGCAGGCGATGAAGCAGGCCGAGCAACGCGGCATCTATCTGTTGCTCGATTTCCACCCCTACCTGGGCTACGCCAGCAGCCAGCGCCAGCTGCGCGATATCGTGCAGCGTCGCCATTGCCAGCCGCACGTGGTGGTGCTGGTCGGCGCCAAGGTGGAGCTGCCGTCGGAACTGGAAGCCATCGCAGTGCGCTTCAACCCGCGCCTGCCCGACGCCAACGCCCTGCTGAAGATGGTGCGCGAGGAAGCCAGCGAATACGCCCGCGAAAACGGCGGCCGACGGGTCGAAGCCGACGGCGAGGCGGTGCAGCAGATCGTGCGCAATCTGCAGGGCCTGAGCCTGCCCGATGCGCGCCGCATCGCTCGCCAGCTGATCTACGACGACGGCGCGCTCAGCGCCGCCGATCTGCCGCAGTTGTCCAAGCTCAAGTTCGAGCTCCTCAATCGCAGCGGTCATCTGCACTACGAATACGACACCGCGCGCTTCGCCGATGTGGCCGGGGCCAGACGCCTGAAGCGCTGGGTCGAGCAACGCCGCGAGGTATTCGTCGCAGGCAACGCGCCGCCGGGGCTGGACCCGCCCAAGGGCATGCTGCTGCTGGGCGTGCAGGGTTGTGGCAAGTCGATGCTGGCAAAGGCCACCGCGGCAGGTTTCGGCGTACCGCTGCTGCGCCTGGATTTCGGCACCCTGTACGACAAGTACCACGGCGAGACCGAGAAGAACCTGCGCAGCGCGCTGGCCTCGGCCGAGCAACTGGCGCCGTGCGTGCTGTGGATAGACGAGATCGAGAAAGGTCTGGCCGGCGGCAGCGGTGAAGGCGACGGCGGCGTATCGCGTCGTGTGCTGGGTTATCTGCTGACTTGGATGGCGGAGCGGAAAAGCCAGGTGTTCCTGGTCGCTACCGCCAATCAGGTAAACGAGCTTCCACCCGAACTGCTGCGCAAGGGGCGCTTCGACGAAATTTTCTTCGTCGACCTGCCCGATCCGGACACCCGAGTGGAACTGCTGCGTCTGCATTTGGCGCGGCGCAAACTGGAGCCGGAGGATTTTGCGTTGCCCGCCTTGGCCGCGGCCAGCAACGGCTTCTCCGGTGCGGAGATCGAACAGGTCATCGTCGCCGCGCTGTACACCGCCCACGCGGAGCGCAAGCCGCTGGACACCGACCTGTTGATGCAGGAAATCCGCAACTCGCGTCCGCTGTCGGTGATCATGGCCGAACAGGTCTCGGCACTGCGGGCGTGGGCCGGAGAGCGGACCGTGCCAGCCGACTGATCTTTACGGAAGCGTGCGCTCCGATTTCCAGCCCGCTGGTGGATCGGAAGGTATGCCGGCCTCCGCCAACATCGCGTGCATGACTTCGATCTCGCTTGAGTTCCGCGTGTCGTTGATCAGTCGCAAAAATTCGTTTCTGTTCTTATTGTCGTTCTCCGCGGACACCAGAGACCACTGCTTCAGCTGCCAATCGTGTTCACGGCGACGTTCAGCGACAAAAGGCTTCTCGCCCTCCGTCATTACGTTAGCCAGCATCGCCAGACCAATCGACCTCCCAATCAAGGTGTCGGACTTTGCACTCATGACATCGGCAATCGCTCTACAGCGTGTGCGCCTGCCTGGCTCGACGTCCAAGGCAGTGCCCTTGCACGCATGGACGATATCGACGAAGGGCGTTAAGGTCACGGCCCACAGTGACGTCGCCAACGCGCTGGCGAACTTTTCGGCGGTGTCCACTTCGCCTCGGTACAAGGCCTTCGCTTCTGCAGCCGTCGGCGGGTCCGCGAGTAGCGCACCGGCAATCCAGCGCAACTGCTGTACATAGTGCACATCCATCCGAGCGAACTCGGCATGCGGGGCTTGCAGCACTGCCGTGTCGCCTCGCGAATTGAGGAAAGGCGCAAGGTTGTCCGGTTCCAGTGCTGCCCAGCGGTCGGCAGCCTCCAACCTCGATTCCTTCCCGCTTTCCGAGTTGCCCGATATCAAGAGGATGTAGACCAACACATCATCCTTTGCCAACGCCATCGCAGACTTTCTCAGCGCTGATGCGGTCGATGCGCCATCAGTTCTCTCCTCGAAGACGAACGACTTCCCATCGAACCAGCTTCTTGTCGCTTGGTTCTCTTTGATCACTGCTGCCAGGGCCAGGCTTCTGGCATCGCCGCGTGAAACCAGTTCTGTCGCGACCCGTTCCAAGTAGGCGCGCATGGCGCGTTCCTCGGCACGGTCAGCCTTGTCCGAAGCCAATGCACTTGGCGTCAGCAACATGAGTAGCAGCGCGCATAACACCGCAGAGTGACGTCGGTATATGGACTTCATCCACGCTCCTGAAATAAGAAGACCGATGCAGCGTAGCGTAGTCATTCGATCAGTGTCCGTAGCGCCCACACCCACGCCGGCAACGTAACCAGCGACAACAGTATTCCATAGCCCACCAACGCCGCCGCCAGCCGCGGCGCCAAGTTGTGGGCGATGGCCAACGCACCGGCGGAAATCATGGTCGGCATAGCCGACTGCAACGCATTGACCTGCAGCATTCCGCCGCGCATGCCGAACAGCAAGGCCAGCGCCAGCGCGAGTGCAGGCATCACCAGCAGCTTCAGCAGCAGGCCAGTGGCAAGTGGCTTCACTTCATCGCGCGGCAGCTTCAACTGGATGGACAGACCCACCGCCAGCATCACCAGCGGCAGCAACGCGTCGGCGAGCTTCTGCAACGCGGACGCGATCCATTGCGGCGGCTGTTCGGGCATGACCGTCAGGCCAAGTATCAACGCCCAGACCGGCGGGAATTTCAGGATTCGCAGCAGTATCAGCTTCGCCGTTGGCGCCTCGTCGCCCGCGTACTTCGCCAGCACGTACAAACCGAACGTGGACAACAGCACGAACGTGCCGAACTGGTCGTAGACCACCGCATAGGGCAGCGCATGCTCGCCGAGCAGCGCGCGCACCATCGGATAGCCGATGAAGCTGGTGTTGCCCAGCGCCACGCACAACAGCAGCACGGCGTGTTCGTCGCGGCGGAACTTGAACAGGCGCGTGGCCAGCGCGACCAGCAGCAAGGTCGCGGCCGCGAGCAGCCAAGGCGTTGCGATCAGCCCCGCCAGTGAGATGTCCACATGCAAGCGCGGCGCGTAGATCAGCACCGCCGCCGGCAGGCATACGTACAGCACCACCAGGTTGAGCGTTTCCGCCGCATTGGCAGGCAGCAACTTGAGACGTGCGAACCCCATGCCCAGGGCGAGCATGGTCAGGATCAGGGCGAACGCGTCGAAGGCCATCGCCAACGATTATCCCGGGTTGCGCCGGTTACGCACCCGCACCTTCGTCGCAGACGAATATTTGCCGGTTACGCGATTCCAGCCATGCACTGAAACCGGTTAAACCCAAACCCACCACAGTGACTGCCGCGGCGGCAATCGCCAGATGGGGATAACCGTGGCCGTCGGTCAGCAGGGTTGCACCCAGCCATGCGCCGCCGGCGTTGCCAAGGTTGAATGCGCTCTGGTTCAAGGTGGAGGCCAGCAACGGCGCTTCGCTGGCCTGCTGCACAGAACGCGCTTGAAGGGCCGGACCGCCCAGGAAGCCGATGAATCCGATCAGGAACACGCTGGCCACCGCGAATGCCGGAAGGTGCATGAGGCCGGCGAACAGCAGGAAGAACGCGCACAAGGTCGCCAGGGCAACTCCCAGTGCGGGCATCAGCTTCCAGTCGGCCAGGCGCCCGCCCAGCAGCGTGCCGCCGGTGGCGCCCAGGCCGAATAGGATCAGCACCCAGCTGATCGTCGATTCGCCCAGATGCGCTTCGCTGGTGAGGATCGGCACGATGTAGGTGAACACGGTGAAGATGCCGCCGAAGCCGAACACCGTCATCGCCATCGCCAACAGCACCTGCGGCTGGCGCAACACGCGCAGTTCCTGGCGCAGGCGCGGCGGGGTCAGTTCATGCAGCGAGGGGATATTGCGGGCGATGATCAGCAACGAGGCAACGCCCAGGATCACCACCGCCCAGAACGTGGCGCGCCAACCCAACGCCTGTCCCAGCAGGGTGCCCAGCGGCACGCCCAGGATATTGGCGACGGTCAACCCGGTGAACATCAGCGCGATCGCCTGCGCGCCCTTTCCTTCCGGCGCGATATGGCGTGCGACCACCGCGCCCGCGCCGAAGAACGAACCATGCGCCAACGACGCGATCACCCGCGCCACCATCAGCGTTTCGTAATTGGGGGCCAGCGCGCACAGCAGGTTGCCCAGTACGAATACGCTCATCAGCACCAGCAGCACCGTTTTACGCGGCAATCGGGCCGTGGCCATGGCCAGCAACGGCCCACCGATCACCACGCCCAGCGCATAACCGGATACCAGCAGGCCCGCCGACGGTATCGAGACGGCCAGGTCCGCCGCCATCTGCGGCAGCAGGCCCATCACCACAAATTCGGTGGTGCCGATAGCGAAGGCGCTGACGGCCAGCGCGATAAGGGGCAGACGCATGGGATTCCTTGTGAGGTCCATGCGCTATCGGCACGGATGCATCGGACAAGGATATTGTGCAGTGCAGCAACGGTATCGGCAATCCGGTTTCGCCAAACCCAGCGTTGCAAATTCTGGGAATACGTATGCGCTTTGGTAAGCAGCGCCCATAGGCGCTCTCCGCCGATCAATAACCGGCGGCCTGTCCGTCCTTACGGCTTTCCGAGGCGCCGAAGTACACGCCGGTCTGCGGGTCGCGGCGAATCGCCTGATAACCGCCGTACGGGCCCAGCGCCCATTCCATGTGATGGCCTTTGTCCATCAGGCCGCGCACGGTTTCGTAGGGAAAACCGGACTCCAACTGCACCACGCCGCCATCGCTCATCGCGGTGTTCTGGCCGGTGGGCTCGGTGTCGTTTTCGTGCTGGATGCGCGGCGCGTCGCCGGCTTCCTGCAGATTCATGCCGAAATCGACCAGATTCATCACCATCTGCACGTGCCCCTGCGGCTGCATCGCGCCACCCATCAGGCCGAAGCTGACGAAGGGTTTGCCGTCCTTGGTGATGAACGCTGGGATGATGGTCTGGAACGGACGTTTGCCGGGTTCGAAGGTGTTCGGATGACCGGGCTTGAGCACGAACATTTCGCCGCGATCCTGCAGGATGAAACCCAGCCCCGGCGGTGCCATGCCGCTGCCCATGCCGCGGTAATTGGACTGGATCAGCGACACCATCATGCCGTCGGCGTCGGCGGTGGTCAGGTAGATGGTGTCGCCCTGATCGAGTTCGGCCGGCGTGCCGGGTTGCACTTCCTGCAGCGGCTTGTTTTCCGAGATCAGCTTGCGTCGCTGCTTCGCGTACGCCTTGGAGATCAGCTTGGCCACCGGCGCGGGCTGGAACGCCGGATCGGCGTACCAACGCGCGCGGTCGGCGAAGGCGAGCTTCTTGGCTTCCACGAACAAGTGCACGTGTTCGGCGCTGCCGAACGGAATCTTCGAGAAATCGTAACCCTCCAGCACATTGAGCATCTGCAGCGCGGCGATGCCCTGGCCGTTGGGCGGCAGCTCCCATACGTCGTAACCGCGATAGTTGGTGCTGACCGGCTCCACCCATTCGCCGTGATGCGCGGCTAGGTCTTCATAGCTGAGGAACCCGCCGTTGGCCTTGAAATAGGCGTCGATGGTGTGGGCGATATCGCCCTTGTAGAAGGCATCGCGACCGCCATCGGAGATTTTCTGCAGGGTGTCGGCCAGGTTGGGGTTCTTCCACAACTCGCCGGTGCGCGGGGCACGCCCGCCGACAGTGAACTGTTCGCTGAAGCCCGGGTATTTGGACAAGCGCGGCACCGAACGACCCCAGTAGTAGGCGATGGTTTCGGCGACCGGATGGCCTTCGCGCGCATAACGGATCGCCGGCGCCAGCACGCTCTTCATCGGCGCCTTGCCGAAGCGGTCGTGCAGGGCGAACCAGCCGTCCACCGCGCCCGGCACGCTGACCGGCAACGGACCCAATGGCGGAATGTCGGTAAGGCCCTGCTTCTGGAAGTAATCGAGCGTCAGCGACTTCGGCGAGCGGCCGGAACCGTTGTAACCGTAGAGTTTCTTCGTTTTCGGATCCCACACGATCGCGAACAGATCGCCGCCCATCCCGTTGCCGGTGGGTTCCATCAATCCCAGTGCGGCATTGGCGGCGATCGCGGCGTCGACCGCGCTGCCGCCCTGCTTCATCACGTCCAGCGCGATCTGGGTGGCCAGCGGATGCGAAGTGGCTGCCATCGCATGCGGCGCGATGACTTCCGAACGAGTGGCGAAATCGCGCCCGGTAATGCGGTCGGCGGCGTAAGCCGGCACCGCGCACAGCAACAGCAGCGTCAATAGATAGCGCATTGGAAGGGCTCGCAAAAGTCGGCGACGGCGCCGACCCACCCGCTGCATGTTACGGCCAGGCGGGGGGATTGGCTGCCCAGGCCGCATACACCTCGGCCAGACGCTTGCGATCCTCTTCGCGCCAGTCCGGCAGCAAAGTTGGGTAGTTGGCCGGGTCGCTCCAGAGATTAGGCTCCGTCCGCACTGCGGCGGCATACCATTTCACCGCGTCTGTCTTGCGATCCGCGCTCCACAGCGCCAACGCGAGCGTGGGCGGCACCCAGGCCGGCTGACCGAAGCCACCGGCGAGTTCGGCCCAGAACGCCAGCGCGGGCGCCACTTCGCCGTGCTTGTACAAGTCCCAGGCATAGTTCCAGCGGATCGCGCGGCCGAGAGTACCGGTTGTCTGGGTCGCTCCCACCGCCTCGGTGTACAGCGTCTTGCCCAGATCGGTGCGGTTGTCGGACATCGCCACGTGCGCCAACTGCGCCGTCGCTTCCATCGACTTGCGGCCGCGCTCGCGCATTTTGACCAGCTCGGCAGCCAATGCATCGCCCTCGCCTTGCGCCGCTACGATCTTGCGCGTGGTGCTGGCATCGGCGTCGAAATAGAACTCTTTTGGTTTAGGCAGGACTTGCGCCTGCGCGGCAAAGCTATGGATGGCCAACAGGATGGCCAGAAAAACTCGAACAGTAGTCATGTGACGTCCCCAACCACGAATAGCAACCTCCCCGCCGCCATCCTAACCGCTGCAGCGCACATCCGGGGAGTGAGTAAGGTCACAGAATACCGCGCTGATACAATTCGCCACCACGCGTCCGGCGTTCGCCGGACGTCGCCAGCCGCCTCTGACACCCCCGGGCCAGCCATGACCAGCACCGCCGAACTCACCTCGCCGTCGTCCGCCAATACCCCGCAGATCGACGTGCTGGACAACGACTACACCCTGGAACACAAGTACACCCGCACCGACGGCCGCATCTACCTGAGCGGCGTGCAGGCGCTGGTCCGGCTGCCGCTGATGCAGCGCCTGCGCGACCAGGCCGCGGGACTGAATACGGCCGGGTTCATCAGCGGCTATCGCGGCTCGCCTCTGGGCGGGTTCGATCTGGAGCTGTGGCGGGCGAAGAAGCACCTGGCCGAGGCGCAGGTGAAATTCATTCCCGGCCTGAATGAGGATCTGGGCGCGACCATGGTCTGGGGCACCCAGCAGACCAACTTGTTCCCCGGCGCCAAGGTCGAGGGCGTGTATTCGATGTGGTACGGCAAAGGCCCCGGTGTGGATCGCTGCGGCGACGTGTTCAAGCACGGCAACGCCGCCGGCACTTCCAAGCACGGCGGCGTGCTGGCGATGGCTGCCGACGATCACAACTGCCGCAGCTCCACCCTGCCGCACGGCTCGGAAGACGAATTCGTCAGCGCGATGATGCCGGTGCTGAACCCGGCCGGCGTGCAGGACATCTTGGATCTGGGTCTGGTGGGGTGGGCGATGAGCCGCTACACCGGGCGCTGGGTCGGTTTCAAAACCATCGCCGAAACGGTGGAATCCTCCGCCTCGGTGGAAGTGAATCCGTTCGCGCGCCGCATCGTGCTGCCGGAGGATTTCGAGATGCCGGTCGGCGGCTTGAACATCCGCTGGCCCGATCCGCCGCTGGATCAGGAAATGCGTTTGCACCGTTATGCGGTGAAGGCCGCGCAGGCCTTCGCCCGCGCCAACGGCGTGGACCGCATCGTGCTGGACTCGCCGCGCGCGCGGCTGGGGATCGTCACCACCGGCAAGAGCTATCTCGACGTGTTGCAGGCGCTCGAATACCTGGGCCTGGACGAGGCCGCCTGCGCCGATATCGGCATCCGCGTGTACAAGGTCGGTATGACCTGGCCGCTGGAGCCGGTGGGCATCGCCAACTTCGCCCACGGCCTGGAAGACATCGTGGTGGTCGAAGAGAAGCGCGCCTTCATCGAGCGGCAGATGAAGGAACAGTTCTACAACTGGCCCGTCAGCGCGGGCCCGCGTCCATCCATCGTCGGCAAGTACGACGAGGCCGGCGAATGGATTTTGCCTTCGACTGGCGAACTCACTCCGGCAACGATTGCCGGAGTGATCGGAAAGCGCATACAGCGTTTCTTCACCACCGAATCCATCGAGCAACGTTTGCGCTGGATGGAAGATAAGGAAGCGGAAATGGCGCTGCCGCGGGCCAACTTCCCGCGCGTGCCGCATTACTGCAGCGGCTGCCCGCACAATACCTCGACCGTGGTGCCGGAAGGTTCGCGCGCGTTGGGCGGCATCGGTTGCCACTACATGGTGACGTGGATGGACCGCGACACCGACACCTTCACCCACATGGGCGGCGAAGGCGTGACCTGGTCGGGGCAGGCACCCTTCACCGAAACCGAGCACGTGTTCCAGAACCTGGGCGACGGCACCTTCTTCCATTCCGGCTCGCTGGCCATCCGCCAGTCGGTCGCCACCGGCGTCAACATCACCTACAAGATCCTCTACAACGACGCGGTCGCCATGACCGGCGGACAGCCGGTGGACGGCACGCTCAGCGTGCCGCAGATCGCGCACATGATGCGCGCCGAGGGCGTGCAGACGATAGTGGTAGTCAGCGACGAAATCGAGAAGTGGTCCAAGCCGGAGATCTTCCCGTCTGGCGTCGAATTCTACGACCGCAAACGCCTGGACGAAGTGCAGAAGCAATTGCGCGAAGTGAAGGGCGCCAGCATCCTGATCTACGACCAGACCTGCGCCACCGAGAAGCGCCGCCGTCGCAAGCGCGGCAAGCTGGCCGATCCGCAGAAGCGGGTCATGGTCAACACGCTGGTCTGCGAAGGCTGCGGCGACTGCGGGGTGAAGAGCTTCTGCGTGTCGGTGCTGCCGAAGGAAACCGAATTCGGGCGCAAGCGCGAGATCGACCAGTCCAATTGCAACAAGGACTATTCCTGCGTCAACGGTTTCTGCCCCAGCTTCGTCACCGTGCACGGCGGCGGTCCACGCAAGGGCAAGAAGAAAGATCCGGCCGAGCTGCTGGCCACTCTGCCCGCACCCGTTTTCAAGGCGGATTTCCAGCAACCCTGGAACATCCTGATCACCGGCGTCGGCGGCACCGGTGTAGTCACCATCGGCGCGCTGCTGGGCATGGCCGGCCACCTGGAAGGCAAGGGCGCCAGCGTGCTGGACCAGACCGGCCTGGCGCAGAAAGGCGGCGCGGTCACTACCCACATCCGCATCGCGCGCACGCCCGAGGACATCCACGCCGTGCGCATCGCCGCCGGCGAAGCCGACGTAGTGCTGGGCTGCGACATGGTGGTGGTGAACGATTACTGGGTGTTGTCGAAAGTACGCGGCGAGCGTTCGCAAGTCGTGTTGAATACCTATCAAGCGATGCCCGGCACCTTCACCACGCGCCCGGATATGGAATTCCCCGCCGCCGGCATCGTATCGGCGGTGACGCAGGCGCTCGGCGGGCGGGCGCCGCTGCAGGTCGACGCCACGGTGCTGGCGACGGCACTGATGGGCGATGCGATCGCGGCGAACCTGTTCATGCTGGGCTATGCCTGGCAACAGGGATTAGTGCCGATCTCATTCGAGGCGATCATGCGCGCGGTCGAATTGAACGGCGCGGCGATAGAAATGAATCGCCAGGCTTTCGCCTGGGGCCGCCTGGCCGTGGTCAATCCAGTGGCCGTCGCCGAAGCGGCCGGCGTGATCCACAACGCGCAGACCGAATCCGAGCGCACCCCGCACAACCTGCAGATCCTGCCGCCGGGCGAATGGGAAACCAGCGAGTGGGCCAGCCCCAGCGCCCCGCGCACTCCCGACAACGAGCATGAAGTGCGCGGCCTGCAGGACGCCAACAGCGGCGACAGCAACCTCGCCTTCCTGCCGCTGGACGATCTGCGTCTGTCGCGCTCGCTGGACGAACTTATACAGCGCCGCGTCGCCTTCCTCACCGAGTACCAGAATGCGGCCTATGCGCAGCGCTACAGCGCCCTGGTCGACAAGGTGCGCGATGCCGAGCATGTGCGCGCCCCGGGTTCGACCGCGTTGAGCGAAGCGGTGGCCCGATATTTCTTCAAACTAATGGCGTACAAGGACGAATACGAAGTCGCGCGCCTGTACACCAGCGGCGATTTCAAGCGCAAGTTGGAGCAGCAGTTCGAAGGCGACTACAAACTGCACTTCCACCTGGCGCCGCCGCTGTTGGCGAAGAAGGACGCGCAGGGTCGGCTGATCAAGCAGGAATTCGGTCCGTGGGTGTTCGGCGCGTTCAAGCTGATGGCGAAGTTCCGGTTCTTGCGCGGCGGCCTGCTGGACATCTTCGGCTACACCGAAGAGCGCAAGGGCGAACGCCGCCTGATCGGCGACTACGAGAGCACGATCGGCGGGCTGCTGAGTTCGCTCAACTCGTCGAACCTGCCCCTGGCCGCCGAAATCGCCAGCATCCCCGAGCACATCCGCGGCTACGGACACGTCAAGGAAGCCCACCTGCACAAGGCCAAGACGCGCGAAGCGGCGTTGTTGGACAAGTGGAACAATCCGCGCGAGATCCCGCTGGTGCAGGCCGCGTAGGGCGGGTTTTAACCCGCCATTGCCATCATTCCGTTGCGATGGCAATTGACGAAAGCCGCAACTTCCAACGTTATCGCAAGATCGTGCATGGCAATGGCGGGTTAAAACCCGCCCTACGTGTCTAAGGCGTTTTAGGATCTGGTGGCGGCTGCATCGGCGGCGAAGTTGCCTGCTGCGATGACGGCTACTGCAATGGCGGTTGTAGCGACGCCTCCTGCCGCAACGCATCGAGAATCTTCTTCCCCGCACGCCCATCCTGCGGCTGCAACCCCAGCCGTTGCTGCTCGGTCACGATCGCCCGACGGGTAAGCGTGCCGATCATGCCGTCCGCTTCGCCGATCGCATGCCCGCGCGCCAGCAGCAATTGTTGCAATTGTTTTCGCTGGCCACGACCCAGTCCCGGATCGTCGGTCGGCCACGGCGTGATCAACGGACCGCCGCCGCGAAGGCGGTCGGATAAGGTGGCGATGGCCAGCGCATAACTCTCGGCGGCGTTGTACGCATAGATCGCGTCGAAGTTGCGGAACACGAGGAACGCGGGGCCCGCCGCGCCCGCGGGCAGCAACACGCCTGCCTGCGCATCGGATGCCAGCAGCGGCGTGCCGTCGATGCGGGTCACGCCGCGTGCTATCCAGTCGGACACCGGACGCTTGTTCTTCCTGCCGGCTAAGGCGGCATCGAAACCTGCGGGCAATTTCACTTCGTATCCCCAGGGTTCGCCCGTGCGCCAGCCGGCTTGCTTGAGGTAGTTGGCGGTCGAGGCCAGCGCATCGGGAATGCTGGCGACCAGATCGCGGCGTCCATCGTCGTCGCCATCGACCGCGATGCGCTGGTAAGTGGTGGGCATGAACTGGGTATGGCCGAATGCGCCGGCCCAGGAACCGGTCAACCCTTCGGGTTTCAAGTCACCGCTTTGCAGCAGATCGAGTGTGGCGAAGAATTCGCCGCGGAAGAATTCCTGGCGACGCCCGAAGCACGAGAGCGTCGCCAGCGAAACCAGCAGGGGCCGCTTGCCGAAGGTCTTGCCGTAGTCGCTTTCCACGCCCCACACCGCCACCACGGTCTGCGGGTCCACGCCGTACTCCTGCGAGACCTGGGCGAGGGTCGCGGCGTTGGTTTGCAACATGGCCTGGCCATCGCTGATGCGCTGGTCGTCGACCAACGCGGCCAGATAGTCCCAGATCGGAGTAGTGAACTCGGGCTGCGCGTCCAGCAGGTCTAGCACGCCCATGTCCGGAACAAGATCGCGCGTGTCGGCGTCGAAGTTCGCTCCTTGTATGCCCGCCGCTTCGGCCTTTCCACGTAAGCCCGCGAGGCAATCGTTGAAGACCATGTCGTCGGCGCGGGCCGCGTTCGACCAGAACGCGAGCGCCAGCGATGCGCACAGGAGTGTTTTCATGGACATCCTCTTCTCCTTCCGACGGACCCGATCCCTCTCCATCGGAGTATTGCGCATCCTTCCGCAACGGCGCGTGACATTGCGGTGAAGCACCGTCGTCGCGAGGTTTTATGCCCTCCCGCATACCCCGGTCGAAGTCGTGACGATTACTTCCTCGGCGCAAGCAATTGCGTCAGACGATCGGGTGTTCCCGCAATACGCTGCAGATGCGGATGGCGCAGGCCATCGCGATAGTCGAGCTGCAGCGTGCGATAGGTATCGCCCTGCTTCACCAACAGTTCGAGCGGTTGCGGATCCGTGTGCGCCGCGGTGATCGCGCGCTTCAGGCGATCGGCGTTGTAGGCCATGCCCGACACCGCGATCAGCCGCATATCCTTGGCCATGCCCGCGCGATAAGCCGGGCTGTCCCAAAGCACGTCGTTGACCGTGCCTTCGTCGTGGGCGACCTGCAGGCCCAGCGAGTAGCGGAAATCGTCGTACTCGCCGTCGCCTTCCGCATCGGCGATGGCTAGGTTGGGCGTTTCGTCGTAGACCAGTTGCCAGCCAGCGCGCGCCAGTCCTTGCAGAGGCGCTGCCGGGCCATGGCTGTCCACACGCTCACGCAGGTACTTCGCCCAGTCGTGCGCTTGCACGCGGTCCAGCGCCCGGACAACCTCGTCGAAACCGTATCGTCTTGCCGTCACTTCGCCCGCATAGCCTCCGAAGAAGCTCCGCGCGAAATCATCGAGCGAACGCTTTCCCTTCGACAGCTCGCGTAGTTTGCTGTCGACATCCAGCCATACCAGCGTGCCTTCGTCGTAGAAATCGTAGCCACGCTGCCAGCTCTCCCACGCCTGCGGCGCATCGTTGAAGTCGACGATGCCCTGGTAGACGGTGTCCTGCAGACTGCGCCACCCGCGGCCGGGGCGATGCTCGAACATCGCAGCGTTGGCGGCCAGCACTTCCCGCGCTTGTTCCGGCTTATAAAGCCCGGCGCGCGCGGCCAGCACCCAGGCCCAGAACTCGGTCTGCCCTTCGTACACCCACAGCAGGTCGCTCTGCATCGGGGTGTTGTAGTGCGGCGTCCACAGCATCGCCGGACGCATGAACTTGCCGTTCCAACTGTGGGCGTACTCGTGCGGCAGCAGGTAGTTGTCGGTGAAGGGCGCATCGCCGGTCAGATAGCCGGGAAAGGTGCCGTTCTCGCTCGACTGGTGGTGTTCCAGGCCAATGCCGCTGAACTGGTCCGACAGCGCCAGCAGGAAATCGTAGTGGGCGAACGGGCGCGTGCCGAACACGCGATCGGCCTGCTTCACCAACGCACGGTGCGCGGCGAGGATTTCCGGCTTGGCATCGAGCAGTTCCGGCGCATCGGCGATCACGTTGAGGCGCACCGGTATTTTCGCGCCTGGATCCAGATCGAATCGCTTGAAATAGCGGCCGGCGTAAACGGGAGAATCGACCAGATCGACAAGGGCCAGCGCCTGAAAGCGAATCACGTCGCCATCCGTGCCGGCCGTTTCCAATGCGCTACCGAACTGCCAACCCGCAGGTAACCGCAGACTGGGTTCGAAGCGAATACGACGCGCATCGTAATCGGCCGGATACAGTAACAATCGCGACCATTGCACCGACATCAGCTCGGTGGTCATCGCCACCCGGCCCTGATCGTCGGCGGTGGGCGAAAGCGATTGGAATTCGATCTCGAGCGCCGACACGCCCGCGGGCACTTCCAGATGGAAGGCGTAGACGTCCAAGGGATCGCGCCGCCATTCGATACGCTGGCCGTTGCCGACGATCACCAGACCCGCGAACTGGTTGATCGGACCGGTGGCCGCGTGGTTGCCGGGTATCCATTGCGGATACCAGAGCTTCAAGGGACCCGGCTGGACCGGGATGTGCTCGCGCACCTGGTAGATGCGGCGCGACAGGTCGGTGGCATCGACCGCCAGCGATATCACTCCCGGGTAATCATGGTCGGCATCCACGGGCGCGACGGTAAGTGCCTGTGCCCGCACGGAAAACGGCAGCCCCAGCAAACAGCACAACAGGATCACGAGCCGCGCCATGCGAGTTCCAGTTACGTGGGAAGCCGGCATTCTGGGCATGCCCCGCGGGAAACGACAAGCTTGCGGCCGGTCTCGGCCCTACCGAGGAATCGCCGACTGGTCTCTTAGGCACGCGAAACGAGCGCGAGCGTCGCTGCTGCCTACGGTAGTAGGAACGGTGGGTATGAACATCAAACACCGATCGGATGCGCTGGCGATCTTGGCTTTTCCGACGCGAGAGAGATTGGCTTTCCTCGATCTTTGCTTCTGCCTCTATCCCTTCAAGAAAAATTACCGTCCCGATCTCTCGTGGCATCAGCGTCACGCCGCTATCACCTACGTTAACGCCGGTTAGAGGGGAAATGAATCCATTGTTTTTTTCTTGCTGAATACGCCGCAAAAAAATTGCAAAGCCCTCAATTACACAAGCAATATATGACGCCTTTATGACAGGCCCACCGCCCGGCTTCGCGGACGGCAGCAAGTCATCCGTTCGGAGGTCATATGCACGTCGCTGTCGGCCATCAAACCCATTCCCTCCCCTATCTTGTCCCTCGCGGCCTGCGGCTCGCGCGGGATTTTTTGATCCTTCCGGATCGCGCGCATCGATGGTCTGTCGCGGCCGTTACCGGCACGATTGCGGTTCTGATTGCCTGCTTCGTAAGGTATGCGTATGTGGAGAGGTATCGTCTAACGGACAGCTTCTTCTATGATCGCCTTCAGTTTTCCTTTGTCGACAGAGGCTATCCCGAAATTTTCGGCTACGGCCTGGAACTGGCTGCCTGCGCGTTGTTTGCGATGTCCGCCCGTGTGTATGGCAAGAAACAGTGGTATGCGTTCGCGGCGATCCTGTTCGTAACGTTTCTGGACGATGCGTTCGAACTGCATGAAGCGATTGGGCACATGTTCAATGTCGGATTGGGCCTATCGCCGGTCGTCGGCGATCTGATCGGATTTTCCACGACGGGATTGTTGTCGATCGTGTTCTGGCTCGCCGGCACGCGCCTGATTCAAGAAGAGGACGACTGGCTTCCCTATCTCATCTTCACCGCATACTTCGCGACCTTGATTTTCTTCGGTGTCGGCGTGGATGCCGTGCATGGGATGCTGGGAAAGAATGTGTCGCAAACCTTGCTGACCTTGATCGAAGATGGCGGCGAGCTGGTGACGACCGCCATCATCAGTCTGTCCGCATTCGGCATGTGGCTCCGGCAAAAGCACGCGACGATCGCCAGCGGCGCGCCGATGGAGCCCGCGTTGCCGAACCCTTGAACGATCTTAAGATCTTGAATCTCGCCACGAATGCTCGGAGCGGGATAAGTGGCAGCTGATTGCGTAGACGCTCGCGGGCTTGCGGTGCGGGTTCTCCTTATACGGAGGCATGCAACCCATCTTCATGGGTACAGCTCCGGGTAGGGTGCGCGAGAACGACTAGCGGAGCGGAGTCGGATAGGGCCATGGGCTCCCACCCAGCCCGCGACAGGGCGACGAACTCACCGCCATTCGTCGCCGTACTGGCCGTCGCTGTCCGCTAACCGCGTTGCAGGTCATATCCGGCCCCCGCCGGCGAGGTCCGCCCGCGTGGTCTTCAACTCCCTTACTTTCATTGTGTTCTTCGCGCTGGTGCTTGCGCTGCACGCAATGCCGTTCCGCTGGACCACGAAGAAGACCAACCTGCTGGTCGCCAGCTACCTGTTCTATGCGGCCTGGAACCCGCCGTTCGTGATCCTGCTGTGGGTGTCGACGGTGGTCGACTGGTGGGCGGCGAAGAAACTGGTCGATGCGGAGAAGCCGGCGGCGCGGCGCGCATGGATGTTGCTGTCGGTGGTGGTGAACCTCGGCCTGCTCGGTTACTTCAAATACGGCGGCTTCCTGATGGAGAACTTCCAGACGCTGATGGCCGCGCTGGATGTGGCCTACCAACCGCCCGCGCTCGACATCGTGCTGCCGGTCGGCATCTCGTTCTATACCTTCGCCACCCTGTCCTACACGCTCGATGTGTATCTGCGCCGCGCCAAGCCGGCCGACAACTTCCTCGACTACGCGTTGTTCGTCACCTTCTTCCCGCATCTGGTCGCCGGTCCGATCATGCGCCCGACCGAACTGGTGCCGCAGTTCGCGCGCGAACGCCGCGCCAGCGCCGACCAATTGCGTTTCGGCCTGGCGCTGATGGTTTTGGGGTTGTTCCAGAAGATCGTGCTGGCCGATGGTTTTCTGGGGCCTGCGGCCGAAGCGGTCTACGACGCGCCGGGCCGGATACCCGGGGCGCTGGATGCATGGATGGGCACGCTGGCCTTCAGCGGGCAGATCTTCTGCGACTTCGCGGGCTATTCCACCACCGCCATCGGCGCAGCCATGTGCCTGGGCTTCGCGATGCCGGACAATTTCCGCTTTCCGTACGCTGCGATAGGTTTTTCCGATTTCTGGCGACGATGGCACATCACCTTGTCGGCGTGGTTGCGCGACTATCTCTATATCCCGCTCGGCGGCAACCGTCATGGCGAGGCGCGCACTTACTTCGCATTGATGGCCACGATGCTGCTCGGCGGCCTGTGGCACGGCGCCAGCTGGACCTTCGTGGTCTGGGGTGGCTTGCACGGATTGTATCTGGCGACCGAACGCGTGTTGCGCGCGCGCTTCCAGGGCTATCGGCCTGGGCCGCTGGCGCTGGTCGGCCTGGGTTTGCTGACCTATGGATTGATCAACATCACTTGGGTGTTCTTCCGCGCCAAGGGTTTCGAGCAGGCGTGGATAGTTCTTCGCGGCATGTTCGGCGGCAATCCGGAGGCGAATCCAATCCTGACCACCGCGCATCTGGCGATGGTGGCGCTGATCGTGGGCGGGATAGTGATCGCCCACTGGTTGATGCGCAGCCGGACGCTGGAAGCGATGCTCACGCGGCAGCACCCGGTGCCGTTGTCGGCGGCGTTGGGGGCGATGGCGTTCGCGGTGGTTGCGGCACAGGGCGCGGGCAATGCCTTCATCTACTTCCAGTTCTGATGCCGGGGAAATGACCATGACTAGCGATGGCGCCATTGGGACGACCGAACGCTTCGAGCGTCCCGGTTTCGTTCGCCTGACCGCCTCAGACCGGCCCGGTGTCGCCCAGCCGGTACCGGAACGCGACATTCCACCGCAGCCGTGGGGAAGAATCCTGCTCGGCGCGCTGGTGCTGTTCCTGCTGCTGATGACCGGATGGGAATGGTATTGGCGTGCGTTCGGCGCCACGCCGGGTTACCGCAACAGCGATGGCGCATGGGCCGAGCAACGCCGCCGCATCAATGAAGGTGAAGGCGGCAAGACCGTCCTGATCGGCAGCTCGCGCATGCTGTTCGACCTGCAGCTGCCGGAGTGGGAACGCGCGACCGGCGAGCGCCCGATTCAGCTCGCGCTGGAAGGCACTTCGGCGGTGCCGGCGCTGGAGGACCTGGCCGCGGATCCGGACTTCACCGGCCGTCTGGTGGTGGACGTCACCCCGGGCCTGTTCTTCAGCGGCTTCGCCTACCGGGGCGAGGCGATTTCGCGCTATCACAAGCAGGGGCCATCGCAGCGCAGCGGCCACTGGCTGTCCAAGCGCCTGCTTGAACCGTATTTCGCCTTCTACGACCCGGATTTCGCGCTGGCCACGGTGGTCCGGCGCCAGGATTGGCCGCCGCGCCCAGGCCTGCTCAAGGACACGAGCGTGCGCAAGCTGATGGTGCAGGAGGGCGACCGCAACACGCATATCTGGCGCAAGGTCGAGGTCGATCCGCAATATCGCGCGCTGGCGCGCAGCATCTGGGCCGAGAAGTTTATCGGTCCGCCGCCGCCGATGATGGATACGCCGGAGAAGGCGCGGAAGCTGATGGAGACGCAGATCGAGCGCGCGGCCAAGGCCATCGCCACCTTGCGCGCGCGCGGCGTGCGCGTGGTGTTCGTGCGCCCGCCCAGCGATGGCGAGTACTACGCGTTCGAGCAGAAAACGACGCCGCGTGCGCGGACCTGGGACGTGCTATTGCAGCGCACCGGCACGCCTGGCATTCACTTCGAAGACCACCCGCAACTGCAAGGCTACGAACTACCGGAATGGTCGCACCTGACCGCCGCCGACGCCAAGCGCTTTACCACCGCGCTGGCGCCGCTTGTCGAAAGCGAGTTCGCGGGCGAAGAAGCCGGGCAGCAGCAAGCGGCCGCGCGCTGAACCATCGCGCTAGACCCGCCGCCCGCTTTCGCGCATCTGGGCATCGAAGCGGTCCCAGCGCATGCGCCGCCGATACACCTTATTGGTCGGCCGCCACTCCACGGCGCCTTTCGATACCAGCAGCGTGCCGAAACGCACGCCGTCCTTCTCCACCACGAATTCGACATCCTCGCGCCCGAGCGTGCGCTCGGGAACGCTGAAAGTGACCTTGTGCGCCATTGCGATGCTCCCGGTTGCGCGGGCTCTTGCCCGTAGATGCAATTTAGCGCGGCGATGTCAACGCTGCGCCAAGGCCGCGCCGCCACACCCGGCAGCGGTTATTGGCCGGCATCGCCACGTCATCCAGCAAACGCAATCCGATCGCCTGCGCCAGGGCGTCCACCGCTTCGGCATCACGGATTCCCATCTGCGGGTCGCGTGCCTTCAGCGAGGCATCGAAGGCGCGATTGCTGTCGCTGGTGAATTCGCCGTCGTAATTGAAGGGCCCGTACACGACCAGCGTCGCGTCGGCGGCGAGGGTTCCGTCCAGGCCCGCGAAGCAAGCTTCGACTTCCGGCCATCCCATGATATGGAGCGTATTTGCGCTGAACGCGGCATCGAAAGATTGCAGCGGCCAAGGCCCCTCTGCGACATCCAGCTCCATCGGCGCCGGCGTGTTCGGTAGCGCCGCCTCGCCCAGCCAGGTGCGGATACCGGGCAGATAATCCGCGCGATCCGAGCACTGCCAGCTCAGCCAGGGCATCGCCGCGGCGAAATGCACTGCGTGCTGGCCGGTGCCGCTACCGATCTCCAGCACCTCGTGCGCTTGCGCCAAATGCACGCGCAACACGTCCAGGATCGGATCGCGGTTGCGTTCGCTGGCGGGAGAGAACGGCTTTTTTTCCGAAGCCACGGTGGTTTTCAGCTCAGCGAGCGGACGTAGATCATTTTGTTGGAACCACTCGCGCCGCGCTCCTCGAT
The DNA here is from genome assembly GCF_056402315.1 of Pseudoxanthomonas sp. P4_B2. NCBI lineage: Bacteria > Pseudomonadati > Pseudomonadota > Gammaproteobacteria > Lysobacterales > Lysobacteraceae > Pseudoxanthomonas > Pseudoxanthomonas sp. P4_B2. The sequence goes on along the minus strand of NZ_JBFUHQ010000002.1, from coordinate 543,819 downwards.
GGCGAAATAGCGAGGATGGTGCTTCAGCAGATCGCTCAGCTTGCGGTGCCCGTACAGACGCGGGTCGAAGTCCGGTTGGATCTTGTTGAGGTAACTGCCGACCGCGCCCAGGAACGCCCAGCCGTTTTCGTCCGAGGCCTCCTCGATGGCCTGGCGGATCAGCGCCAGCGACAAGGGCTCGGTGGATTTATCCTTGGCATCCGCTGCCGGCACCGGCATCGCGACCGAAGCCGGTTTCGCCGGCGCGGACTTGGTGGCGGCTTTCTTTGCGGGCTTGCTCGTCGCCGGCTTCGCGGGCGCGCTGACCGCTTCCATGCGCAGCACTTCGGTATAGATGAATTTGTCGCAGGCTCGCACGAACGCATCCGGCGTCTTCTTTTCGCCAAAGCCATAGACGGTCAGACCCTCTTCGCGCAGGCGCTGGGCCAGACGGGTGAAGTCGCTATCGCTGGAGACCAGGCAGAAGCCGTCGAAGCGCTGCGTGTACAGCAGATCCATGGCATCGATGATCATCGAGCTGTCGGTGGCGTTCTTGCCGCTGGTGTAGGCGAACTGCTGGGCGGGGCTGATCGAATGCCTGAGCAGCGCCGCCTTCCATTGAGTCATGCGCGGGCTGGTGAAATCGCCATAGATGCGCTTTACGCTGGCCACGCCGTACTTGGCCACTTCGCCAAGCAGGCCCTCGATCACCGACGGCTGGGCATTATCCGCATCGATCAGCACCGCCAGCCGCGGCTGGTCGTCATCGTTGTCGGACTTGCCGTTGTTTCTGGATTTCATGGGGGTTTGGCTCCTGGCGTGCCAAAGAACTGATCCCAACATACTCCTTCGATCTTGCAGAGCGCATGACCTGCCCCCTCCCTTGCGAAGCAGGGGAGGGTTGGGGAGGGGTGCTTTTCGCGCGCAACTGCCGCGTCCAAGCACTGCGCCAAGAGCACCCCTCCCTAGCCCTCCCCTGCTTCGCAAGGGAGGGGACTAAAAGCTAAGCCACGGTCGCGGTGCCGACTGCGATCATCTGCATCGCCACCGCCTCTGCCGCACGAATGCCATCCACGCCCGCGGACAAGATCCCACCCGCATAGCCAGCCCCTTCGCCGGCAGGAAACAGCCCACGCGTGTTCAAACTCTGCCCATCCACGCCACGGGTCATCCGCACCGGCGAAGACGTGCGCGTCTCCACGCCGGTGAGGACCGCATCGTCCATCGCGAAGCCCTTGATCTGCCGGTCGAAGGCCGGCAGCGCTTCGCGGATCGCTTCGATGGCGTAGCGCGGCAATGCGGCGGAGAGATCGCCGAGCTTCACCCCCGGCGTATACGAGGGCTGGACCGATCCGAATTCGGTGGACGCGCGCTTGCGCAGGAAATCGCCGACCAACTGTCCCGGCGCGTCGTAGCTTTCGCCGCCGAGGCGGAAGGCCTGCTCCTCCCAGTGCCGCTGCAAGCCGATGCCGGCCAGCGGACTGCCGCTGGGGTCGAACTCGGCGTAGTCCTCCGGCGTGATGCCGACCACGATGGCCGCGTTGGCGTTGCGTTCGTTGCGCGAGTACTGGCTCATGCCGTTGGTGACCACCCGTCCCGGTTCGCTGGCGGCGGCGACCACGGTGCCGCCTGGGCACATGCAAAAGCTGTAGACCGAACGCCCGTTGCGGCAGTGGTGGACGAGCTTGTAATCGGCGGCGCCGAGAATCGGGTGCCCGGCCTGCGGGCCGAAGCGGGCGCGGTCTATAAGGGATTGCGGGTGTTCGATGCGGAAACCGATGGAGAAGGGTTTGGCTTCCAGGAACACGCCGCGCTCGTGCAGCATGAAGAAGGTGTCGCGCGCGCTGTGCCCAAGCGCCATCACCACGTGGTCGGCGCGGATTTCCTCTCCATCCGCCAGCACCACGCCACGCACCGCGCGTGCGCCAGACGCATCGGTTTCGATCAGCACGTCGTCGACACGGTGCGAGAAACGGATCTCCCCGCCCAGCGCTTCGATGTCTGCGCGCATGTTTTCCACCATGGATACCAGACGGAAAGTGCCGATGTGCGGCTTGCTGACGTAGAGGATTTCCTCCGGCGCGCCGGCCTTGACGAACTCGGTCAACACCTTGCGCCCGTAGTGGCGCTTGTCGCTGATCTGGCTGTACAGCTTGCCGTCGGAGAACGTGCCCGCGCCGCCTTCGCCGAACTGCACGTTGGATTCGGGATTGAGGATCTTCTTCCGCCACAAGCCGAACGTGTCCACGGTGCGCTCGCGCACGTTCTTGCCGCGCTCCAGGATGATCGGCCGCAGGCCCATCTGCGCCAGGATAAGTCCAGCGAACAGACCGCAGGGGCCCATGCCGATGACCAGCGGCCGTAGCGCCGCCGGATGCGGGGCGGCCTGCACGGATTCCTCGACCGTGGTGGCCACCACGCGCGCGTCTTCCGAGCACACCGATAGCGGCACCTCCGACGAAGCCGTCGTTTCTTTTGCACGGGCCACGGGTTTGTAGGTGGTATCCGGCGTCGGCCCGACCTTATTCAAGTCCTCCTTTCCGTCCACCGCCTCTTCGTCCACCTGCAACCGCTGCAGGATGTCCGTTTCGCGGGGGGTCTCCACGTCCACCGCATAGATCAGCACGATCGCGCCGCGTTTGCGCGCGTCGTAGCTGCGCTTGGCCACGGTGAAGCCGACCAGCTCGTCGGCGGCGATGCCGAGGCGGGCGACGATCGCGGCAGGCAACGCCGCTTCGTCGTGGTCCAGAGGAAGTTTCAGGTCGGTGAGTCGGAGCATGGCCGGATCCGCGGAGAGGCGCCAGTTTAACTGCGGCGAGAAAAACAGACGTGGTCAGGCGCGGTAAGGTAGCCGGCATCGCCAGACCGGCAGGAGAAGGCGCATGCAATATTTCCCATCGATACCGCGCAGCGTGCTGCTGCTCGTGGCGCTCAGCGCAGCAGGCCTGGCGACGGCAGCGGAACCGCCGGGGCGCCGCACTTACGCCAATCCCATGGATCTGGACTATCGCTACAACTTCGAGCAGCTCAACGAAGGCATTTCCTACCGTACCGGCGCCGACCCGGTGATCGTGCGGCACAAGGACGCCTACTATCTGTTCCAGACCCTGGCCGATGGCTACTGGCGTTCCACCAACCTGCTTGACTGGCGCTTCGTCACGCCCAGTCGCTGGCCGGTGGAGAGCATCGTTGCGCCGGCCGTGACCTCCGATGGCGATCGCCTGATCATCATGCAGTCGGCCTTCGGCCCGCGTCCGCTGCTGCAATCCACCGATCCGGCCAACGGCAAGATCGACTTCCTTACCCGCCTGCTGCCGCGCATTCCCACTGCGGTGCCGCCGGGTCAGGACTTATTGCCCTTGCCGGCGGGCAAGACTCCGCCGGGACCGTGGGATCCGGATCTGTTCATCGATGACGATGGCCAGTGGTACCTGTACTGGAATTCATCGGATACCTATCCGCTCTATGGCATCGCCATGGACCGCGTCCCGAACGGCTTCGCTTTCCGCGGCGAACCCAAGGCGTTTATCGCCCTGGATCCCGAGCATCATGGCTGGGAGCGCTTCGGTCAGGACCACCGCGGGGCGAAGTTCCCCGACGGCAAACCGATCGGCAATTATCTGGAAGGCGCGTGGATGACCAAGGTACGCGGCCGCTACTACCTGCAATACGGCGCTCCCGGCACGGAATACAATGCCTACGCCAACGGCACCTATGTTGGCGACAATCCGTTGGGCCCGTTCGAATACGCGCCCTACAATCCGGTGGCGTACAAGCCCGGCGGTTTCGTGCAGGGCGCCGGTCACGGCTCCACTTTCCAGGACGAATACGGCAACTGGTGGAACACCGGTACGCCCTGGATCGGCTACAACTGGACCTTCGAACGCCGCATCGCGATGTTCCCGGCGGCGTTCGCCGAAGACGGACAGATGAGCGTGTCCGCGCGTTTCGGCGATTTCCCGCACTGGATGCCGGAGGGCAGGATCGACGATCCCGAATCGCTTTTCACTGGTTGGATGTTGCTGTCCTATCGCAAACCCGCGGTGGCCTCGTCCACGCAGGGCGAGTTCGGTGCGGGCCGGGTCACCGATGAAAATCCGCGTACGTTCTGGGTCGCTGGCAGCAACAAAACAGGCGAGACCCTGACCATCGATCTCGGCGCGGAAAAAACCGTGCGCGCCGTGCAGGTCAATTACGCCGACTACCAGTCCGGACGTTTCGCCGATGCGCCGGATATCTACACCACGTTCCAGTTGCAGCAATCGACGGATGGAAAGAAGTGGAAGCCGTTGGCTGAAGTCGGCGAAGGACCCGACCGCCGCGACCGCCCCAACGCTTACCTGCAGCTGCCGGAACCGGTCCGCCTACGTTATCTCCGCTATGTGCACGGACATGTGGGCGCGGCCAATCTGGCCATCAGCGACCTGCGCGTGTTCGGCAATGCGGAGGGAAAGCCGCCGATTGCGCCGCGCGACGTGACCGTGAAGCGCGACCAGGATCGCCGCAATGCGGTGGTGACCTGGAAACCCGCTCCTGGCGCAGTGGGATACAACGTGCGCTGGGGTTTGCGTGCGGATCGGTTGAACCTGAGCTATCAGGTGTTCGCCGACAGGGGCACGACCCTGGAACTGCGCGCGTTGAACGTCGACCAGTCCTACGCGATGGCGGTCGAAGCGTTCAACGAGGTGGGAGTTTCCGGGTTGAGTGTGGTCAGGCCGGTGGAATGAGCGCTGCCGAGGCAGGCTTTTAGTCCCCTCCCTTGCGAAGCAGGGGAGGGCTAGGGAGGGGTGCTCTTCGACGTAGCGCTTGGACGTCGTGGCTACGCGCCAAAAGCACCCCTCCCCAACCCTCCCCTGCTTCGCAAGGGAGGGGGCAGGTCATGCACTTCCAACTGATTGGTTTGTTCGCTTAGCAGAACGGCTGCAGCTCACTCGCACAGAAAAAATGTTGAAACACTTCGCTTCATCTATGCCAAAAGTCATTTGACGTCGTTTCCGTCGGCGGCAATGATCGCTGGCGGCCATGGCGTTGCGCCGCATGCGCGTCCCGGTCGTCCGATCCATGTAGTCCGACCCAGTTTCCCCGTCCCGTGCGATCCGCGCGGGCTCTACCGATGGAGAGCAGCCTTGCACAGACGTGACTTCCTGGCCATCAGCGGCCTCAGCCTTGGCGGCCTGATGGTGCCGTCCTTCCTCGGCAAGGCGATCGCCGCCGAGCAATTGCAGACCACGCTGGACGTCGGTTTCAAGAAAGGTCTGGCCGATGCCGCGTTGGCCGCGGCCACCGATGCCGGCGCCAGCTACTGCGATGTACGCGTCGGCCGCTATCTGCGCCAGTTCGTGATCACCCGCGAAGACAAGGTGCAGAACGTGGTCAACACCGAATCCACCGGCGCCGGCGTCCGCGTCATCGCCGATGGCGCCTGGGGTTTCGCGGCCACCAACGACCTGTCCACCAACGGCGTGGCCCGGGCCGCGCGCCAGGCCGCGGCCATCGCCAAAGCCAATGCGAAGATCCAGACCGCCAAGGTGCAACTGGCGCCGGTCAAGGGCGCGGGCGAGGTGGCGTGGAAGACGCCGATCGTGAAGAACGCGATGGAAGTGCCGATCAAGGACAAGGTGGATCTGTTGCTGGGCGTCAATGCCGCAGCCATCAATGCCGGCGCGGATTTCGTCAATTCCATGTTGTTCCTGGTCAACGAACAGAAATATTTCGCCAGCACCGACGGCTCCTACATCGACCAGGACGTGCATCGCATCTGGGCGCCGACCACGGTCACCGCCATCGACAAGGCCAGCGGCAAGTTCCGCACCCGCGACGGCCTGTCCTCGCCGATGGGAATGGGCTTCGAATACTTGGACGGCGCCGCCTCAGGCAAGTTCGTCTCGCCCAATGGCGTGGTCAATTACGGCCTGTCCTACGACATGAAGGAAGACGCCATCGCCGGAGCCAAGCAGGCGCGCGAGAAATTGAAGGCGCCTTCGGTCAAGCCCGGCAAGTACGACCTGGTGCTGGATCCTTCGCATACCTGGCTGACCATCCACGAATCGGTCGGCCATCCGCTGGAACTGGATCGCGTGCTGGGCTACGAGGCCAATTACGCGGGCACCAGCTTCGCCACCTTGGACAAGCGCGAAGCCAAGTTCCAGTACGGCAGCGACATTGTGAACATCGTCGCCGACAAGACCCAGGTCGGCAGCCTGGGCGCGGTGGGTTACGACGACGAAGGCGTCAAGACCAAGCAATGGGACCTGATCAGCAACGGCAAACTGGTCGATTACCAGGCTATCCGCGATCAGGCCCACATCCTGGGCAAGAAGGAATCGGATGGCTGCTGTTATGCCGATTCTTGGTCCAGCGTGCAGTTCCAGCGCATGGCCAACATCTCGCTCAAGGCAGGCAAGGAAAAGTTGAGCGTGGCCGACATGGTCAAGGATGTGGAGAACGGCATCTACATCATCGGCGACGGCTCGTTCTCGATCGACCAGCAGCGCTACAACGCCCAGTTCGGCGGCCAGCTGTTCTACGAAATCAAGAACGGCAAGATCGGCGCGATGATCGAGGACGTGGCCTACCAAATCCGTACGCCCGAATTCTGGAACGCCTGCGCGGGAATCTGCGACCAGAGCGACTACCGCATGGGCGGCTCGTTCTTCGACGGCAAGGGCCAGCCCGGCCAGGTGTCGGCGGTCTCGCACGGGTCCAGCACCGCGCGCTTCAACGGCATCAACGTCATCAACACCGCCCGCTCGCTCGGCTGATCGCATCCAGGAGACCACAAGAACATGAGCATCTTCACCGAAGAGCAAGCCAAGGCCATCCTCGACAAGGTCATCGCCCTGTCCAAGGCCGACGAATGCACCGCGCAACTGTCCGGTTCCATTTCCGGCAACATCCGCTTCGCCCTGAACAACGTCTCCACCGCCGGCATCGTCGACAACACCGATCTAGCCGTGCAGGTGGCCTTCGGCAAGCGCGTGGGCGTGGCGACCATCAATGAGTACGACGACGACGCGCTGGAGCGCGTGGTCCGCCGTGCCGAAGACCTGGCCAGACTGGCGCCGGAAAACCCGGAGTTCGTGCCGGCGGTGGAAAAGCAAACCTACAAAGCCAGCGAGACCTTCAGCGAAGCCACCGCGGCGATCACTCCGGAATACCGCGCCCAGGTAGCGGCCGATTCCATCGGCCCGTGCCGCGCGGAGAAACTGATCGCGGCCGGTTTCCTGGAAGACGGCCAGAGCTTCGTCGCCTTCGCCAACAGCAAGGGCAACTTCGGCTACCAGAAGGCCACCAACCTGGACTACACCTGCACGGTGCGCACCGAGGACGCGCGCGGCTCTGGCTGGGTCGGCCGCAATCTGCAGGACGCCACCCCGTTCAAGGCCGGCCAGGATGTCCGCACCGCCATGCGCAAGGCCAGCGAGTCGGCCGAGGCCAAGGCGCTGGAACCCGGCAAGTACACGGTGATCCTGGAACCGGCCGCCGCCGCGGGCCTGATCTCGTTCATGATGAATTTCTTCGACGCGCGCCAGGCCGACGAGGGCCGCAGTTTCCTGTCCAAGAAAGGCGGCGGCAATAAGATCGGCGAACAGGTCTACGACTCGCGCGTGAATATTTCCGCCGATCCCTGGCACCCGGAAGCGCCGGTGATGCCGTGGGACGAGGAGGGCCTGCCGCGCGAGAAGACCTCGGTGGTGGAGAACGGCAAGGTCGTCAATCTGGAGTATTCGCGCTATTGGGCGCAGAAACAGGGCAAGCGCGCGACCGGTGCGGCCGGCAATCTGCTGATGTCCGGCGGCACCAAGTCCACCGCAGAGCTGGTCAAGAGCACGCAGAAGGGCATTCTGGTCACGCGTACCTGGTACATCCGCATGGTCGATCCGCAGACCGTGCTGCTGACCGGGCTGACCCGCGACGGCACTTTCTACATCGAGAACGGCGAGATCAAGTATCCGGTGAAGAATTTCCGCTTCAACGAATCGCCGGTGATCATGCTCAACAACATCGAGGAATTGGGCAAGCCGGTGCGCGTGGCCGGCGACGAGTCCTCGTTCGTGATGATGATCCCGCCGATGAAGCTGCGCGACTTCACCTTCACCTCGCTGTCGGATGCGGTATAGCCGATGATTCACGGTAGGAGCGCCCCATGGGCGCGAGCTTTTTTTGGCGGACCCTTCGCGAAGAGCTCGCGCCCATGGGGCGCTCCTACCGATGCAATAAACGCTATCGGCAGACCATGAATCGCGCGCAGTTCCTGCGGTTGATGGCCGGCGGCCTGGCTGGTGCTTTAGTCGCCGGGCCGCTGCGCAATGCAAGCGCAGCGGTCTCGAGCTACGACTTCTGGTTCACCCGCCTGAAGTACGACTCCGGCGATTGGGACGTGGACCAGCGCATGCCGGCGAACTTGATCACCTCGCTGATCGACTACACCAACCTGCGCGTGGACCCGAAGGAACACGTGCTGGCCCTGGCCGATCCGAAGATGCTGACCGCGCCGTTCTGTTATCTGGCGGGGCACAAGCTGGTGGAGTTCAATCCGGCCGAGCGCCGCAATTTCGAGCGCTACGTGCGCAATGGCGGCTTCGTGCTGGTGGACGACTGCAATCACGACATCGACGGCCTATTCGCCAAGTCTTTCCAAGCGCAGATGGCGGCGATCTTCGGCGCCAAGACGCTTAAGAAATTGCCGAACAACCACCCGATCTACCGCAGCTTCTTCAAGTTCGACGGCCCGCCGGCCACCGGTTTCGAACTCAACGGCTGGGGCGACGACCTGGTGCACGAGTATCTGCAGGGCATCGAGATAGACGGCCGCCTGGGCCTGCTCTACAGCAACAAGGACTACGGCTGCGAATGGGATTACGACTGGCGCAACAAGCGCTTTCTGGCCGAGGACAACACCAAATTCGCGGTGAATATTGTCATGTATGCGTTGACGGCGTAGTTCCATGGCGAATACGAACAATGGGACGACGTATTTGTTTCGGCCGTCATTCCCGCGAAGGCGGGAACCCAGTGACTTCAGAATGCGCGGCACAAGTACGAAAGCGTCAAGTCGCTAGGTTCCCGCCTTCGCGGGAATGACGACAAAGAGAAATCATTCGCATCAGCACTGTGGAAATCCCCAATGAGCAACCCCCTCACTGAATCCGACATCCAATCCCAACTCGCCAAGCTAGGCCAATTGCGCCAAGCCATCGCCCAGGCCATCGTCGGCCAGGATGAAGTCGTCGAACAGTTGCTGATCGGCCTGCTGGCCGGTGGTCACTGTCTGCTCGAAGGCGTGCCCGGTCTTGGCAAGACCCTGCTGGTGCGATCGCTGGGGCAGGCGCTGGAACTGCAGTTCCGGCGTGTGCAATTCACCCCCGATCTGATGCCCAGCGACATTCTGGGAACCGAGTTGCTGGAGGAAGACCACGGCACCGGCCATCGCCATTTCCGTTTTCAGCCCGGCCCGGTATTCACCAATCTGCTGCTGGCCGACGAACTCAACCGCACACCGCCCAAGACCCAGGCCGCTTTGTTGGAAGCAATGCAGGAACGCACGGTCAGCTATGCCGGTGTAACCCACGCGCTGCCGGCGCCGTTCTTCGTACTGGCCACGCAGAATCCGCTGGAACAGGCCGGCACCTATCCCCTGCCCGAGGCGCAGCTGGATCGCTTCCTGCTGCATATCCGCGTGGATTACCCCAGCGAACGCGAAGAGCACGATATCCTGGCCCAGACCACCGGCAGCCGTAGCAACGAAGTGCCGCAGGTGATGCATGGCGACGAAGTGCTGGCGCTGCAGGCGCGGGTGCGCGAAGTGCATCTCGGAGAAGATCTGCTGGTGTGGATCACCCGACTGGTGCGCGCGAGCAGGCCCGGCGGCGCGCCTAGTGAAAGCGGGTCGCCTGAAGAGGTACGCAAGTACGTCAAATGGGGCGCAGGCCCGCGCGCGGGGCAATCGCTGGTGCTGGCAGCAAAGGCGCGCGCATTGCTGCATGGCCGACTGGCCGCGACGCGCGAAGACATCGTCGCCTTGGCCGCGCCAGTCATGCGTCACCGTCTGCTGCTGTCGTTCGCCGCCGAAGCCGAACAGAAGAGCGCTGACGACGTGATCGCCGCGCTGCTGCGCAGCGTGCCGTTGCCTGCCGCCTGAACGGCCGCGCGCGGTGTCGTACGAGCTGATCCCGCCCCAGGTTCGCAGCCGGTTGAAAGACCTGCGGCTGACGTCGCGGCGCGCGATCGGTTTGCACGGCATCGGCCTGCACCACAGCCGCAGTCGTGGCGCCGGACTGGAGTTCGCCCAGTACCGCGCCTACGAACCCGGCGACGAACTGCGCCAGATCGACTGGAAACTTTATGCGCGCTCGGACCGCTTCTTCGTGCGTGAAGCCGAGCGCGAAAGTCCGCTGGCGGTGTGGATACTGATCGACGCCAGCGCTTCGATGGCGCAGGAAGATGCGGCGCGCCCCGGCTGGTCGCGGTTGGGCGCGGCCAAGGCGCTGGCCGCGTGCGTCGGCGAGTTAGCCATGCGCCAGGGCGATCGCTTCGGCTGGGTGGCGTTGCGCGATGAGGGCTTGCAGCTGGTTTCTCCCGCGGCCGGCGCACGGCAGCGCGACCGCCTGTTGCTGGAAATGCAAGGGTTGTCGGCGCGCGGCGGTTTTCCCGGCGTGCAGCAGTTGACGCCGTTGTGGGACCGGGTTGGCGCGCACGATCTGGTGATCGTGCTCAGCGACTGCTTCGATCCGGCCTGCCTGGAGTTGATGCAGAAGTTGGCGGCGGCGCGGCGCGAAGTGCTGGCGATCCAGTTGCTGACCGTAGAGGAACGCGACTTTCCGTTCCGCGGCGGTCATCGCTTCCGCGATCCGGAAACCGGCGAGGAACTGTTGGGCGATGGCGCTGCGCTACGCGCCGATTTCCTGCGTCGTTTCGGCGAAGCGCGCGATCTATTGCACGCGCAACTCGATGCCAGCGGCATCCGCCACGCGAGCTACGTGCTGGACCAGGAGTTGGACGTGCCGTTGCGTCGCCTGTTCGGTTCGCGCGACGCCGCGGAGTACGCATGAACGCGGCCTTGTTGCTGCCGGCCGCCTTGGCGGCACTCGCCGCGCTGCTGTTGCCGTTGCTGATCCATCTGGCCCGGCGCAGCGAACAGCGCCCTACCGATTTCGCCGCGTTGCGCTGGTTACGACAGAAACCCAAACCGCGCCATCGCATTCGCTTCGACGAATGGCCGCTGCTGATTCTGCGGCTGATGCTGCTCGCCTTGCTGGCGGTGTGGCTGGCAAGGCCGGTGTTATTCGGCAGCGCCAGCGAAAAGCCGTGGGTGGCGGTGATGCCCGGCATCGATGCCACGCAGGCGCGCGCGGCCGTCGACGACAAGAAGGCGCGCTTGCATTGGCTGGCACCCGGCTTCCCTGCGCTGGACCAACCGTCACCCGCAGCCGGATCGCTGCCGTTCGCCAGTCTGTTGCGCCAGCTCGATTCGGAACTTCCTGCGGCGGTGAAGTTGAGCGTCGTTGTTCCGGAACAATTGCAGGGTGCGGATGCGCAACGACCTCAGCTGTCGCGTGCGGTCGAATGGAAGGTACTTCCCGGAGCGATGCCTGCGCCAAAGCCTCTGGCGACTTCTGCGCCCGGGCTTACCGTGCGCTATTCCGTCGATCACCAGGAAGGAGTGCGTTACCTGCGCGCGGCGACTATCGCCTGGCGGCCCGATACGGCAACGACGGCATTCGCAGCGGCGCCGCTCGCGCAAGCGCTTCCGGCCGAGACGCGGAACCTGGTCTGGCTTGCGTCCGGTCCTTTGCCCGCAGCAGTCGACGACTGGATCCGCCAAGGCGGAACCGCGCTGCTGGCGACGGAGACCGAATACGAATTTCCTGCCACGAGCAGCGTCTACTGGCGCGACGAAGTCGGCGCGCCGTTGGTCGAAGGCGCGGCGTTGGGGCGCGGTCGAGTGCTTCGCTTCACGCGCGCATTTTCTCCGGCGGCGATGCCGCAGCTGCTGCAACCCGAGTTCCCGCGCAATCTGCGGAACCTGTTCGCAACGCCCGCGCCCGCTCCGGCGCGCGTAGCCGCGCGCGACTACGCGCCGATTACCGGAGGAGCGTCGTACGCACAGCCTCCGCGCGATCTGCAACCGTGGTTAGCGCTGCTGATCGCAGCTCTACTATTGATCGAACGCTGGCTGGCGACGCAGCGTAGCCGGGGAGTTTCGCCTTGAACGCGCACTCGTTGTTCTTGCTGCACGTTCACGAGCAGAGTGCGGCCACGAGTCGCCTTTGCTTTGCCCCCTTTGGCAAAGGGGGCGACGGGGGATTTGCTTTTGATCTTGCTTCAAGGCAAGAGCAAATCCCCCTCAATCCCCCTTTTTCAAAGGGGGAGGCAAAAGCGCTGCCGCTGGCCGCTGAAGTGTTCGCGCAGGTCGGGCCATGATCGCGAACGGGTTCTTGCAGCTGTCGCAACCGGCACGCGTGCGCAGTCTTGTCGATGATCTGCTGCTCTGGTCGCCATTGCCGTTGCTGGTTGCCGCCGCAGTCTGGCGTTGGCACAGCACGCTGGCCGCATCACTGGTCGCGATCGCCGGCTTTCTCTCACTGACGATATTCGCGTGGCGACGCGCACGTCGCTTCGACCGACAGTGGCTTATCCGGCAACTCGATGCACAGCGTCCTGACATGGAAGACAGCGCCGATCTGCTGTTCGCCGAAGACGCACGATTGAGTCCCTTGCAACAACTGCAGCGTGCGCGCTTGCAACAGCGCCTGGCCACGACTGCCGCGCCCGATTTGCGGCCGGCCTGGTCGTCGTCGCGCATCGCCGCGACCTGGATAGTGGGTGCACTGGGTGTCGCCTTGCTCGTCTTCTGGCCGAGCCGGCAAGCGACCACGGCGCTCGCGCCCAGCACGGAAAACCTGCCGGTGGTGGCCGGCGTGCCGCGACTGGTAGCGCAACGCCTGCGCATCGTTCCGCCTGCGTATACCGGACTGGCGGCGCGCGACGAAGCCAGTCTGGATACGAAGGCGCCGCAAGGTTCGCAGCTTCGCTGGACCTTGCGTTTCGAACCGCAAGCCACGGCTGCCGACCTGGTCTTCCATGACGGCGCGCGTCTCGCATTGGTCCGCGACGGCAACGATTGGAGCGTCGACCGCAGCCTGGATAAATCGGTCCTATATCGCGTAGTGCCGCGCGGGGCCGAGACGCAGCCCGCGCCGCCCTTGCACCGGCTCGATGCCCTCGCCGACGCGCCGCCGCAAATCAAGGTGCTGGCTCCCGAGCGCAGCCTGAGCCTGGTCACGCCGGCCCAACGCAGCTGGCCGCTGGTCTTCGAAGCGAGCGACGACTACGGTGTGGCCGCGAACGGGCAGCTGCGCATCACCCTGGCCCAGGGCGAAGGCGAGAACATCACTTTCCGCGAACGTACGCTCGACGTGCGCGGCATCGGCGGCGGCAAGCTCAAACGCTTCTCGCCGCAATTGGACCTGGCCTCATTGGGATTCGCGACCGGCGACGATCTGATCGCGCAGCTCACCATCAGCGACAACCGCGCCCCGCAGTCCCAGAAGGTCCGTAGTCCCAGCCTGATCCTGCGCTGGCCTTCGGACCTGGGCACCGAAAGCACCGGCCTGGAAGGCATGGTGAAGAAGGTGATGCCCGCGTATTTCCGCAGCCAGCGCCAGATCATCATCGATGCCGAGGCGCTGCTGAAAGAGAAACGCAAACTCGATGCGGAGCGCTTCGTCGCCCGTTCCGACAGCATCGGTGTGGATCAGCGCATTCTGCGTCTGCGCTACGGCCAGTTCCTGGGCGAGGAAGCCGAAGGCGGAGCGAAACCGCCACCGACCAACGACGCCGAGACGCATGACGACGAGCATGCCGAGACGCAGGCGGAGGCAGCCAGCCACGACGAGCATGACCATGCAGCCACCAGCGAGGTGGCGCAACCCGCCTTTGGCGCCGATGCCAATGTGCTGGAAGAATTCGGCCACACGCACGACCACGCCGAAGCCGCCACCCTGCTCGATCCGGAAACCCGTGCCACGCTGAAGAAAGCGCTGGACCAGATGTGGCAATCGGAGCTGCACTTGCGCCAGGGCAACCCGCAGCAAGCGCTGCCGTACGCGTACAAGGCGCTGGGTTTCATCAAGGAAGTGCAGCAGGCCACGCGTATTTTCCTGGCCCGAGTCGGCCCCGAGCTTCCGCCCATCGATGAAAACCGACGGCTGAGCGGAGACCGTGCAGGGCTCGCACGTCGCGAGCTGGCGCTGACGAAAAAGGACACCGACGCCGATGCCGCACCCGACGATGCATGGCGCCTGCTTGCCGAATCGCCGGACGCGGCGAAGGCCACCGAACTGCCGCTCGATGCGCTCGAACGCTGGCTGCATGCGAACGAAGCGCGCGTTCCCGACCCGCTCGCTTTCGTCAGCGCGATCGACGCGGTGCGACGTGATCCGTCCTGCGTCGAATGCCGACGCAGCTTGCGCGGGTTGTTGTGGACCGTGCTGCCACGACCGCCGGTCAATGTGTCGCGGCGCGGCGAACCGGGCGCAGACGGGCGTCGCTACCTGGAGGCGTTGCGCCAGGAGGCCACACCATGAATCTGTCGCTATGGCTGGCCGCATTGCTGGGATTGGCGGTCGTGCTCGCCTGGGGTCGCCTGGGGCTGTGGCAACGCCATGCGCCGGCCGGCTCGCGATCGCGCGGCTGGCGACTAGCGGTGTTGTGGTTGCTGCAACCGGTGTGCGCGGCGCTGCTGTACTTCACGCTGTCGCCACCCACGCTGCCCACGGAATCAGGAACGCTGGTGGTCGCCACCGCGAGCGCTGCGCGCACCGGCACGCAGGCGACGGGCGATCATGTGGTCGCACTGCCCGAAGCGCCGGCCTTGCCCGATGCCGAGCGCGTGCCCGACCTGGCTACCGCGTTACGCCGGCATCCTGGTACGCAGCGGCTGCGCCTCGTCGGAGCCGGTCTGGAACCGCGCGATCGCGAAGCCATGCACGGCTTGTCGTTGCTCTTCGATGCACCGGCTTTGCCGCGCGGCATGGTGCGCCTCGACGGACCGCAACGGGTTGCGGCCGGCGCTGCATTCCAGGTCGGTGGGCAGGTGAACGGCGTGGACAAAGGTTCGGTGGAACTGATCGATCCGGCGGGTCGGCGCGTGGACGCATCACCATTGCCCAAGACCGGGGATTTCGTTCTCACCGGCACCGCGCGGGTGCCAGGGTTGGCGACTTTCACCGTACGCGTGCGCGATGCCCAACGCAAACCATTGGAAGACGTGCCGGTGCCGGTGTGGATCGCGGCCTATCCGCCGCCGCGCGTGTTGCTGCTGGCTGGCGCACCTTCGCCCGAGTTGAAATACCTGCGCCGCTGGGCCACGGATGCTGGACTTTCGTTGCATGTCCAACTCAGCGTGGGTGGCGGCCTGCAACTCGGCGATGCGCCGCTGCCGTTGAATGCGACCACCTTGCAGCGTTTCGATCTGGTGGTGCTGGACGAACGCAGTTGGACGGGGCTGGGCGCGGGCGAACGCGCGGCGCTGATTGAAGCCTTGCGCAAAGGCCTGGGTGTCCTGCTACGCGTCACCGGACCTCTGCCCGATGCCACACGCCGTCAGTGGCAGGCGTTGGGTTTCGCGCTTTCCGCAGGCGCCGACACCGCGGCGGTTCGCCTTCCCGCCGAATCGATCGACGAGGAAGCGTTGCGCGCACGCCGCGGACCGGGCACGGCGGATACGGCTGCAGCGCCGAACGGCGCGCAGGATGAAAATCCCGCGCTGGCCCGTCGCGCACTGAAGTTGGGCGGTGTCGACGCCGCTCCTCTGCTGCGCGATGCCGACGGCAATGTGCTCGCGGTCTGGCGCGCGGAACAGCGCGGACGCATCGCGGTCTGGAGCGTGACCGACAGCTTCGCGCTGGTCCTATCCGGACAAAGTGCGCGTCATGCCGAGCTGTGGAGCAGCGCCTTTGCCACCCTGGCCCGCGCACAAACCGATTCCGCCCCACGCATCGATCCGCAACCACGCGAGCAGCAGCGTCTCGCGCTGTGCGGGCTCGGTGGAAAACCTCGCGTGGTGGCGCCCGATGGACAAGCCAGCACGCTGTTGCCCGATCCGGCCCCCGGCGATGCTGCTTGCGCCGCCTACTGGCCGCGACACTCCGGCTGGCACCTGCTGGTGCAGACTGATGCCGAAGTAGGCGAACGCAGTTGGCCGTTCTACGTCTACGCAACCGACGCCGCGCCCGGATTGCGCGCCGCCAAACTGCGCGATGCGACATTGCGCCTGCAAGCCGCACCGATCAGCGCCGCCGGAAAGCCCGACGGCCACGCCGCACCCGGACGGCACGGACCCTCCTGGCCCTGGTTTCTCGCTTGGTTGGCCAGCGCTGGCGCGCTGTGGTGGCTGGAACGGGCGCGTGCGGGTCGGACCAGCGCCGCAGTCTGAGCAAGAACACCTCGGTAACGGGACCCAACCACAACACAGGGTGGGAGCGGCGTCCCGCCGCGAGCCCTTTGATTTGAAAGGCTAAGAGCTCGCGGCGGGACGCCGCTCCCACGACAGAAGCCGCAGTCTCACTAAGTGAGAAAGCGACGCGGTGAACTGATGATCCTTTCCTAGCAGTCATCGCCATGCCGCCGGCCCAGGCCCTCGCCAAACGTACCGAAGACGACGAACGCCGCCTTTCCACTCTCTCCGATGGGCAACTGAGCCGCGACGGCAGCTTATTGACGGAGCGACTTTCAAAGCGTTACGCCGACCGCATCACTGGCAACTTCATGATTCCGGGGCGCGAAGGACGGTATGCGCCCCTTCCCGATGACGTGCCGGAAGCGCTGAAGGCTGCGTTGCGAGCCCGCGGTATCGAGCAGCTGTACAGCCATCAAGCCGAAGCGTGGACTGCGGCGCAGGCGGGCGAACATGTGGCCATCGTCACCCCGACCGCCTCCGGCAAGTCGCTGTGCTACACGCTGCCGGTAGTGGCTGCAGCGATGACCGGCAACGCCAAGGCCTTGTACCTGTTCCCGACCAAGGCGCTGGCCCAGGACCAGGTGGCGGAACTGCTGGAATTGAATCGCGCCGGCGAGCTGGGAGTGAAGGCCTTCACCTTCGACGGCGACACCCCCGGCGATGCGCGCCAGGCGATCCGCCTGCACGGCGACATCGTGGTCAGCAACCCGGACATGCTGCACCAGGCCATCCTGCCGCACCACACCAAGTGGGCGCAGTTCTTCGAGAACCTGCGCTACGTGGTGATCGACGAAGTGCATACCTATCGCGGCGTGTTCGGCAGCCACGTCACCAACGTGCTGCGCCGGCTCAAACGCATCTGCGCGTTCTATGGCGTGCGACCGCAATTCATCCTGTGCTCGGCGACGATCGGCAACCCGCAGGCGCATTGCGAGGCGTTGATCGAGGATCGCGTGCATGCGATCACCGAATCGGGCGCGCCCACCGGCGACAAGCACGTGCTGCTGTGGAATCCGCCGGTGGTCAATGCCGACCTGGGCCTGCGCGCGTCGGCGCGTTCGCAGAGCAACCGCATCGCCCGCATCGCCATCAAATCTGGACTGAAGACGCTGGTGTTCGCGCAGACGCGGCTGATGGTGGAAGTGCTGACCAAGTATCTGAAGGATGTGTTCGACCACGACCCGCGCAAGCCCCCGCGCATCCGTGCGTATCGAGGAGGCTACCTGCCCACCGAACGCCGCGAAGCCGAACGCGCCATGCGCGACGGCCGCATCGACGGCATCATCGCCACCTCCGCGCTGGAACTGGGGGTGGATATCGGCAGCCTGGACGTGGTGGTGTTGAACGGCTATCCCGGCACGGTGGCGGCCACCTGGCAGCGCTTCGGCCGCGCCGGACGTCGCCAGCAGCCTTCGCTGGGCGTGCTGGTCGCCAGCTCGCAGCCGCTGGACCAGTACGTGGTGCGGCATCCGGATTTCTTCGCCGACGCGCCGCCGGAACACGCGCGCATCGCACCGGACCAGCCGCTGATCCTGTTCGACCATATCCGTTGCGGCTCTTTCGAACTGCCATTTCTGGTCGGTGAGGCGTTCGGCCCGATCGATCCTTCTGTGTACCTGGAAGCGCTGGCCGAAACCGAAGTGGTGCATCGCGAAGGCGAGCGCTGGGAATGGATCGCCGACAGCTATCCGGCGCAAGCGGTGAGTTTGCGTTCGGTGGCCGACGGCAACTTCGTGGTGGTGGACAAGACCGAGGGACGACAGACGATCTTGTGCGAGGTGGACTACTCCGCCGCTGCGCTGACTCTGTACGAAGGCGCGATCCACATGGTGCAGAGCACGCCCTACCAGGTGGAACGGCTGGACTGGGAAGGACGCAAGGCCTACGTCACCCGCACGCATGTGGATTACTACACCGACAGCATCGATTTCACCAAGCTCAAGGCACTGGAGCGGTTCGACGGATGCGAAGCCGGTGACGGCGACAGTATCCACGGCGAGGTACACGTGGTGCGGCGCGTGGCCGGCTACAAGAAGATCCGTTACTACACGCACGAGAACATCGGCTACGGGCCGGTGAATCTCCCGGACCAGGAGCTGCACACCACCGCGGTGTGGTGGCAACTGCCGCAGGCGGTCTTGTTCAAGGCATTTTCGTCCAAGCAGGATGCGTTGGATGGTTTCCTCGGCGCCGCCTATGCCCTGCACGTGGTGGCGACGGTGGCGGTGATGGCCGACGCGCGCGACCTACAGCAGTCGGTGGGCAATGGCGACGGAGCGTGGTTCGCCACCCAGGACGGCAAGGGCAATGGGCGCGCGCAGGACGATGACGGGAAAACAGTGCCGATGTTGGAAGGTTCATCGATCGAGGTGCAGCAGTTCGTACCTACCGTGTACCTGTACGACAACTTCCCCGGCGGCGTGGGCCTGAGCGAGCCGCTATGGCAGCGGCAGGCCGAACTGGTGCAGCGCGCGCGGGAGCTGGTGCAGCGCTGCGATTGCGTCGCCGGTTGCCCGGCCTGCGTGGGACCGGTATTGGCGACTAGCGAAGGCAAGCACTTGGCGACGCCGAAATCGCTGGCGCTGGAGGTGCTAGGACTATTGGGAAACCGCGAGCATGCGTGATGCCGGGAGGAGCGACATAAGTCGCGAAAGAAACTCGCGGGCGTGCGGATCGAACTACAAAGGGATTGGCGTTTCGCGACTTACGTCGCTCCTACGGACGACATGGCGGGCTTTTGCATGAGCGTTTCGCTGGAAAAGCTCAGAACTTTGAAGCGCGAGTCGGGTGCGGTCGCTTTTGCCCCCTCCCTTTGCGAAGCAAGGGGAGGGTTGGGGAGGGGTGCTGTTGGCGCAGAATCGTCCGGAGACTTTACGGCGGATGATGGGAAGAACAAAAGCAAGATCAAAAGCACCCCTCCTCGATCCTCCCCTGCGCTGCGCGCAAGGGAGGAGGCTGGTGTGCCGCTTGCGGACACTTCGCGTATCGCGGCGACACGCTCGACCTCCCAATCCATTGGCGCGCTGCGTAAGCTGCTTGGCCTGCGCGAAAAAACCCTCGCGCCGCCACGCCCGCGCAAATCCATCGACCGCGAAGTCCCCGGCGAGGAGATCTCCCCCGGCCTGCGCCTAATCGAAACCACCTTACCGATGCCCGCGCCGGACTACGCGCTGTCGCTGGCCTTCGCCAAACGCGAAGGCGAGTCGGTGAATCCACGCGACCTGCTGTTCTTCGACACCGAAACCACCGGTCTGGCCGGCGGCACCGGCACGCGCGCCTTCATGATCGGCGCCGCGGATTGGCATATCGACAGCCGGCACGGCGACGGATTGCGCGTGCGCCAGCTGCTGATGACCACGATGGCAGCCGAATCCGCGATGCTCGACGTGTTTACCGGCTGGCTGCAGGAAAAGAACACCGTGCTGTCCAGCTACAACGGCCGCTGCTACGACTCGCCGCTGTTGAAGACGCGCTACCGGCTGGCGCGCAAGGGCGATCCGATCACGCCGCTGGATCATGTGGACCTGCTGTTCCCCGCCCGGCGCCGATACCGCGGCACCTGGGAAAACTGCCGGCTGGCGACGATCGAGCGCGAGCTGCTGCGTATCGTGCGCGAGGACGATCTGCCCGGATCAGAGGCGCCTGCGGCCTGGCTCGGCTATCTGCGCGGAGGGTCGGCGCGCAATCTGCGTCGCGTGGCCGCGCACAACCACCAGGACGTGGTGACGCTGGCGCTGTTGATGCTGCGGCTGGTGGAAGTGGAGGCGGCTGGGGAGGAAACGACTCCCTTCGTCGAAGCGCCTTAGCTTCCCTTCTCCCTTTGTGGGAGAAGGTGCCCGAAGAGCCTGCCCCGTACTTGATACGGGGGCGGAAGAGGGGGTGAGCGGAGTTGAAGCAACCAAGTTTGAGTGGATTTTCAACAAGCAGCTGCGTTCGTTGCAATATCTCTTGTAGCTGAAAGTATCCGACTCCGCTCTGCCCTCTCCCGCCGCGCAAGCGCGTCGACCTCTCCCACAAGGGGAGAGGTGGTTATGTCACCCGCGCGGCCCACCCATCACCGGCAACACCACGCCGCTGATGTAGGACGCGGTCACCGGCGAAGCGAGGAACACGTAAGCCGGCGAGATTTCCTCCGGTTGCGCGGGTCTGCCCATGTCGCTGTCCTTGCCGAAATCGGCGACGTCTTCGGCAGGCTTGTCCGCGGGATTCAACGGCGTCCACACCGGGCCGGGCGCGACCGCGTTCACGCGAATGCCGCGTTCCAGCAGATTGCTTGCCAGCGACAAGGTGAAAGCGTGTATCGCGCCCTTAGTGGCCGAATAGTCCAACAGGTGCTTGCTGCCGAACAGGCCGGTTTCCGAACCGGAATTGATGATGCTGCCGCCGCTGGGCAGGTGCGGCAGCGCGGCGCGCGCCATGTGGAAGTAGCCGCCGATGTTGGTCTGCAAGGTCTGCTGCAGGTGTTCGTCGGTGAGTTCCTCCAGCTTTTCGGTGTGCAGCTGGAAAGCCGCGTTATTGACCAAGATGTCGAGGCGGCCGAACGCCTTGACCACTTTGTTAACCGCGGCCTCGCAGAACTTCGGGTCCTTGACGTCCCCGGCGATGACGATGCACTTGCCGCCTTCTGCCTCCACGTACTTCTTGGTCTCGCGCGCGTCCTTGTCCTCGTCCAGATGCAGCACGGCCACATCCGCGCCTTCGCGCGCGAACAACACCGCGACGGCACGGCCGATGCCGGAATCGCCGCCGGTCACGATGGCGGCCATGCCCTTGAGCTTGCCGCTGCCCTTGTAGTCAGGCGCCAGGAAACGCGGCGGCAGTTCCAGCTCATGCTCGTTGCCGGGCTTGCGCAGGTGCTGGGTGGGCATCGGGTTAGGCGATTGCCTGCGGGTGCCGGCCTGCACCGGCGCCTTGTCGTCCTTCGACTTCTTGGGCTTGTCGTCGCTGGCGTCCTTGGCGTCGACCTTGCGCTGGATCGACTGTTGCTTCTTCGCCACCTGCGCGGGCGCCGTTTTCTTTGCGGTTGCCATCTCCCTCTCCTCGATCAATTGCGGTCGTCGATTCCGGACACGCCGGACTTCTTCGCGCAGTGGGCACAGCAGAAGAACTTGCCGTCGCTCTCCGCACCATGGCCGATGATCATGCAACCGCAGTGTTCGCACTTGGGTGCGAATGCATGGATGGCGCATTCGAAGGAATCGAAGGTTCCTTTGCGGATGCCCTGGGTGAGAGTGAAAGCCTTGTCGTAATCGTTGCCGCAAACATCGCAGACCGCCATGGCGTTCTCCAGATAACGTTTGGAACGGCAGTTTCCGGTGCCGGCGCTTCACGCAGGGTGAAATCGCGGCGCTGTCATGTGGACCTTTTCTTAGCTTTCTTCCGTGTCGACGGTGGCTGCTGCGCGCGATGCGCTCGCGCCAGAAACTTCAAAGCGGCCCGCTCCCACTGCCGTTCGCCCCGCGATTCAGCAGTCGCACGCTGTAGGCCACCGTCGCGCCATCCCGCGAAAACGCACGGATCGATATAGGCCTTCCGACATACCGCCGGCGTATTGCCCAGCGCCTCGGCGACCGACTCAATCACCTCGTTCTGCAGTTGCTGAAGCTCGCGCTCGGCGGATTCGGCGGGCGGCACCGTCGCCGCCAGCCGCTGAACCGCAGCCAGCGTGCCGCCCCAGGTCCGGAAATCCTTGGCGGTGAAGCTTTCGCCCATCGCCAAACGTAGGTAGTCGTTGACCTCGCCCGAGTCCACCGGCTGCACCCTGCCCTCGTCGTCGCGATACTGGAACAGCGCCTGTCCCGGCAGCTGCTGCACGCCACGCACCAGCTTGACCAGGCGCCTGTCGTCGAGCACCACGTCATTGTCCTGCCCTCCTTTGCCCTTGAAGCGCAGGCGTACGCGGCCGTCGCGCACGAATTCGGCATGTCGGTTGCGCAGCGTGGTCAGACCGAAGGATTTGTTGTCGCGCGCATAGCCGGTGTTGCCCACCCGCATCAGGGTTTCGGCCATCACCGCGACGACGATCGCCAACACTTTTTCGCGCGGATAGCCGGCCAGCGCGAGATCCCGGCGAAGGGCGCGACGCAACTTCGGCAAGGCCCTACCGAAGGCCACGATGCGATCGAATTTTCCGTCGCCGCGTACCGCGCTCCATTGCGCGTGATAGCGGTACTGCTTGCGTTTGCGCGCATCGCGTCCAGTCGCCTGCAAGTGGCCGCGCGCATTGCGGCAGATCCATACGTCCGTGTAGGCCGGCGGAATTGCCAGCGCGCGGATGCGCTGCAAGGTCGTTTGGTCGCGCACCACTGAGCCGTCGGGCGCGCGATAGCTGAAGCCCTTGCCGGAGCGGCGGCGGCTGATGCCCGGTTCGCTGTCGCTGACGTAGACCAGGCCCGCATCGATCGCCTGCGCGGCGGCTTCGCTGGACCCGGCCGCGGAGGAGGCGTTGCGCTGAGAGGCCATCATGGGATCATGTCGCGGCCCGGTTAACGCCTTGCGAATGTGAGATGCGGGATGCTTGAATCAGCCCACCACCGTCGCCGGAGCCACGCATGTCCCGATTCCTCTTACCCGCCATCGCCTTGCTGACCCTGAGCGTCGCCGCTTGCACCTCCAAACCGGACGAACAGGAACAAGCCGTGGCCCAGTCCGAGGAACGTGCGGAAGCCGCCGCGCAACCAGCGCCGCCAACACCGCCGGCAGTTGCCACGGCTTGCGATGACTCACAGGCGCAATGGGCGGTCGGCAAGAAAGTAACCGACGCGGATGTGGAGCAGGCGCGCAAGGACAGTGGCGCCCAGACCGCGCGTACGCTCAAACCCAACCAGCCGGTGACGATGGAATTCAACGCCAACCGCCTTAACCTGGACCTGGACGAAACCGGCAAGGTGACCGCGATCCGCTGCGGCTGATATCCGCAGCCCGCTTCTTCACGGAGGAGGCATTCCCATGGCAAGGTCGATCATCATCGCTCTGAGTTTGATCCTGTCCTTTTCCGCCTGCGCGCAGATTCCCGCGCCGGCCGACGCAGCTCCACCGCCAACGCCGGTCGTCGACGCCCCCGTTCCGGCGCATTGCGATGCCGGCAAAGCTTCGGAGGCGGTCGGCCAACTGCCGACGCCGGAAACGCAGGAACGGGCACGAACCAATGCGGGGGCCGAGGTGGTGCGCGTGCTCCGGCACAACCAGCCCATTACCAAGGAATTCAGAGTGGGCCGGCTGAATTTGGTGCTGGACGCGGAAGGCAGGATCGCCAGCATCAACTGCAGTTGATTCGGGTCCGGCAACATCGAGAAAAACGGTTGCTGTTGTAACTAACCAGGCTGCATGACGTTCGTGTTGCGGCACCGCAGCATCTATGTTCTAGTCGGGTTTCCGGAGACATTCAGTAGCGCCGCTTTGCGCAGGGCGCGGTGTCGCCGTCACTTCAGCTGATCGGCGTGAGCCGGCCAGCACCGCATTGGTTGAGGCAAAGATGGTCCCCCGCAGTCGCCAGGCCCGCACTCAGCAAGGGCTCTACGATCCGAACGACGAACGCGATGCCTGCGGTTTCGGCATGGTCGCGCAGCTCGATGACCAGCCATCGCGTTCGCTGGTGGATACCGCTATTTCTGCGCTGTCGCGTATGACCCATCGCGGCGGCGTCGCCGCCGACGGCCTCACCGGCGACGGCTGCGGCCTGTTGATCCGCAAACCCGATGCGTTCCTGCGCGCACTGGCGAAAGAAGCCGGTATCTCCGTGGGCGAACGCTATGCCGCCGGCTTGGTGTTCCTGCCGCACGACACCGAACAGGCGACGCTCTGCCGGAACATTCTTGCGGAGGAATTCCAACGCGTCGGCGTCAAGTTGCAAGGCTGGCGCGTACTGCCTACCGACGATTCGGTATGCGGACAACTGGCCAAAGACACGCTGCCGCGTATCGAACAAGTCTTCGTCGATGCTGGCGAAAGCCAGAACGACGATGCCTTCGCCTTGGCTCTGTTCCTGGCGCGCCGCCGCGCCGAACAACGCCTGCGCGAGCCACTACAGGGCGAGAGCGCCGCCGATTTCTACGTAGTCACGCTGAGCCCGCACGCCATCGGCTACAAGGGCATGGTGCTGCCAGACAAGCTGTCCACCTTCTTCCCGGATCTGCAGCGCAACGATCTGGCCGCCAGTGCAGTCGTGTTCCACCAGCGCTTTTCCACCAACACCCTGCCGCGCTGGCCGTTGGCGCATCCGTTCCGCCTGCTGGCGCACAACGGCGAAATCAACACCATCGAAGGCAACCGCCGCTGGGCGCAGGCGCGCAGCAAGGTGTGGAAGACACCGCGTTTCGATATCGCCGAGTTCGATCCGGTCATCTCCATGCACGGCTCCGATTCGCAGAGTCTGGACAACATGCTGGAACTGATGATCGCCGGCGGCATGGATCTGCTGCAGGCGCTGCGCATTCTGGTTCCGCCGGCCACGCAGTCTTTGGAATTCAAGGACCCCGACCTCGCCGCGTTCTACGAGTTCTACGGTTTGAACAGCGAACCCTGGGACGGCCCCGCCGGCATCGTCGCGTGCGATGCGCGCTACGCGGCGTGCATGCTGGACCGCAACGGTTTGCGCCCGGCCCGCTGGCTGCTGACTTCCGACCGCCATTTCCTGGTCGCCTCCGAAGCCGGCGTGTGGGAACTGCCGGCCGAACGCATCACCCGCAAGGGCAAGCTGGGCCCGGGCGAGATGATGGCCATCGACCTCAAGCGCGGCGACCTGCTGGACAGCGAGGCGATCGATCGCATCAACCGCGGTCGCGCGCCTTACAAGCAGTGGCTGCAGCACGGCGTGACCTACCTGCAGACCGAACTCATCGATCCGTCGCTGGTCGAGGAACCGTTCGACGAGAAGACCCTGCGCAGTTATCACAAGCTGTTCCAGCTGACCAACGAGGAAGTGGAGTTCGTGTTGCGGCCGTTGGCCGAGACCGAGCAGGAAGCCACCGGCTCGATGGGCGACGATACGCCGATGGCGGTGCTGAGCCGGCAGACGCGTCCGCTGTACGACTATTTCCGCCAGGCCTTCGCCCAAGTCACCAACCCGCCGATCGATCCCTTGCGCGAAGACTGCGTGATGTCGCTGTCGACCCAGCTGGGCAAGGAGACCAACATCTTCCACGCGGGCCCGGAAACGGTGAACCACGTGATCCTCAACTCGCCGGTGCTCTCGCAGCGCAAATTGCGCCAGCTATTGAAGATGCAGCCGTACGACGAGAAGAACCGGCTGATCGATCTGTCGTATTCGCACGAGGAAGGCCTGAAGGCCGGCATCGAGCGCATCTGCGCAGAAGCCGAACAGGCGGCGCGCGACGGCATGGTCATGCTGCTGCTGACCGACCGCTATCCGGTCGCCGAGCGGCCGATGGCGCATGCCCTGCTCGCCACCGGGGCGGTGCATCACCACTTGGCGCGCGTAGGCCTGCGTTGCGACGTCAATCTGATCATCGAAACCGGCACCGCGCGCGACCCGCACCACATCGCCTGCCTGCTCGGCTTCGGCGCCACCGCGGTGTATCCGTATCTGGCTTATCAGACCCTGTTCGATCTGGGCCGCCGCGGCATCCTGCATCTGAAGAAAGGCGGCGAGCAGGCGCAGATCGGGCGCAGCTACCGCAAGGGCATCTACAAGGGTTTGTCGAAGATCATTTCCAAGATGGGCATCTGCAGCATCAGCAGCTACCGCGCCGCGCAGCTGTTCGAGATCGTGGGCCTGCAACCGGACGTGATCGACCTGTGTTTCCCGGACACCGCTTCGCGCGTCGGCGGCGTGGACCTGGCCCGACTGGACGTGGAAGCGCGCCAGTTGACCCGCAATGCGTGGAACGAGCTGCACAAGCAGGAGATCGGTGGCCTGCTCAAGTACGTGCACGGCGGCGAGTACCACATGTACAACCCGGACGTGGTGATGTCGCTGCAGCACGCCACCCGCACCGGCGAACCTGCGGACTGGCAGAAGTACACCGACTTCGTGCATGCGCGTCCGCCTTCTGCGTTGCGCGATCTGCTGCAATTGAAGAAAGCGGACACCCCCATGCCGCTCGAGGAAGTCGCCGAAGCCGGTGACCTGCTGCGCCGCTTCGACACCGCCGCGATCAGCCTGGGTGCGTTGTCGCCCGAAGCGCATGAAGCGCTGGCTATCGCCATGAACCGTCTGGGCGGGCGCAGCAACTCCGGCGAAGGCGGCGAAGATCCCGCCCGCTATGGCACCGAGAAGCGCAGCAAGATCAAGCAGGTGGCATCGGGCCGTTTCGGCGTGACCCCGGAATACCTGGTCAACGCCGAAGTGCTGCAGATCAAGGTGGCTCAGGGCGCCAAACCCGGCGAAGGCGGACAACTGCCCGGCCACAAGGTCAACGAAATGATCGCGCGGCTGCGTTACGCCAAGCCGGGCATCGGCCTGATCTCGCCGCCGCCGCACCACGACATCTATTCCATCGAGGATCTGGCGCAGCTGATCTTCGACCTGCGTCAGGTCAATCCGTCGGCACTGATCTCGGTGAAGCTGGTCTCGCACGCCGGTGTCGGCACCATCGCCGCCGGCGTGGTGAAGGCGGGCGCGGACCTGATCACCATCTCCGGTCATGACGGCGGCACCGGTGCCAGTCCGTTGAGTTCGATCCGTTACGCCGGCGTGCCGTGGGAACTGGGCGTGGCCGAATCGCACCAGGCGCTGGTCGCCAATCAGTTGCGCGACCGCACCGTGCTGCAGACCGACGGTGGCTTCAAGACCGGTCTGGACGTGGTCAAGGCGGCGCTGCTGGGCGCGGACAGTTTCGGTTTCGGCACCGCGCCGATGATCGTGCTGGGTTGCAAATATCTGCGCATCTGCCATCTGAACAATTGCGCCACCGGCGTGGCCACCCAGGACGAACACCTGCGCGCCAAGCATTTCACCGGCCTGCCGGAACGCGTGGAGAATTTCTTCCGCCTGCTCAGCGAGGAAGTGCGCCAGTGGCTGTCGTACCTAGGCGCGCGTTCGCTGGACGAGATCGTCGGCCGCACCGACCTGCTGCAGCAACTCAAGGTGTCGCCGAGGCCTGGCGTGCATGTCGATCTGTCGCGTCTGCTCAAGCACGTACACCAGGACACCGGCCATTGCGCCGCGCAACGCCTGTACGAATCGCCGGACAGCCTGGCCACGCAGCTCGATGGACTGATGGCCGGCCCCATCGCGAAGAAGAGCGGTGGTGAGCAGCGCTTCCTCATCCACAACACCGACCGTTCCATCGGCACTCGTCTGTCGGGAGCCATCGCTCGCGCGCACGGCAACCACGGCATGGACGACGCGCCCTTGCAGTTGCGTTTTCGCGGCACCGCCGGACAGAGCTTCGGCGCATTCAATGCCGGCGGCCTGTTGATGGAGCTGGAAGGCGAGGCCAACGACTACGTGGGCAAGGGTATGGCCGGCGGCCGTTTGGTCGTGCGTCCGCCGCGCGGCGCGCGTTTCGAAGCGCGCAACACGGCGATCCTCGGCAATACCTGCCTGTACGGCGCGACCGGCGGCGAGCTGTTCGCGGCCGGCCGCGCCGGCGAACGCTTCGCGGTGCGAAATTCCGGCGCGTTGGCGGTGATCGAAGGCGCCGGCGACCACTGCTGCGAGTACATGACCGACGGCATCGTCATGGTGCTGGGCCGGGTAGGCCTGAACTTCGGCGCCGGCTTTACCGGTGGCCTGGCCTACGTGCTGGACCTGGATCGCGATTTCGTCGACCGCTACAACCACGAACTGATCGACATCCATCGTATTTCGCCGGAAGGCTTCGAAAGCCACCGCCAGCACCTGCACACCCTGGTCACTCGCCACCGCGAACTGACCGGCAGCATCTGGGCGCAGCAGATCCTCGACGAATTCCGCGACTACGTGGGTAAATTCTGGCTGGTGAAGCCGAAGGCGGCGAGTTTGGAGTCGTTGACGGAGTCGTTGAGGCGGGCGGCGTGATGAGTATTTGTCCGTCCCAGTGCAGATTTCTAACGACGTCATCCCAGCGAAAGCTGGGATCCAACTTGATCTTCGCGCCGTCCCAAACGAAAGAAGCAAAAGCAAAATGGATCCCAGCTTTCGCTGGGATGACGTCGGAAATATTTTCATGAGCCGCAAACAAGTCTTCCAATTCGTAGAACTCCCCCGCCAGATGCCGCAGCGCATTCCCCTGGAACTGCGTACCAATGGCGACTGGGGCGAGATGTACGGTAAATTCGCCCTGCCCGAGGCGCAGCATCAGGCCGGGCGCTGCCTGGACTGCGGCAATCCGTATTGCAGCTGGAAGTGCCCGGTGCACAACGCCATTCCGCAGTGGCTGCAGCTGGTGCAGGAAAACCGTCTGGAAGAAGCGGCGGCGCTCTGCCACACCACCAATCCGCTGCCCGAGATGTGCGGCCGCGTGTGCCCGCAGGACCGCTTATGCGAAGGCAGCTGCACGCTGGAGGACGGCTTCGGCGCGGTTACCATCGGCGCGGTGGAGAAATACATCGTCGATGCGGCGCTGGAAAAAGGCTGGCGTCCCGATCTGAGCGAAGTGGTCGCCACCGGTAAGCGCGTCGCGGTGATCGGCGCCGGCCCGGCGGGGCTCGCGTGCGCCGACGTGCTGGCGCGCAACGGCATCCAGGCGGTGGTGTTCGACCGTTACGAACAGATCGGCGGGCTGATGCAGTTCGGCATTCCCAGCTTCAAGCTGGAGAAGAGCATCATCGCGCGCCGCCGCGAGGTGCTGGAAGGCATGGGCGTGCAATTCCACCTGGGCGTGGAGATCGGCCGCGATATCCAGATCGAGGAATTGCTGGGCGACTACGACGCCGTATTCCTCGGCACCGGCGCCTACCGCTATACCGATGGCGGCCTGCCCGGACAGGACCTGAAAGGCGTGCTGCCCGCTCTGCCTTTCCTGGTGCAGAACGGACGCATCGTCGGCGGCAACGATCCCTGGGGCCGGCCGATCGCCGGCTGGGAAGACACCCTGCAGCTGCCCGACATGAGCGGCAAGCGCGTGGTGGTGCTGGGCGGCGGCGATACCGGCATGGACTGCGTGCGCAGCGCCATCCGTCTGGGCGCGGGCAAGGTCACCTGCGCTTACCGGCGCGACGAGGCCAACATGCCCGGTTCCGCGCGCGAGGTCGCAAATGCGCGCGAGGAAGGCGTGCGTTTCCTGTTCAACCGCCAGCCTTTGCTGATCGAAAGCGATGGTGACGACCACGTGATCGGCGTGCAGGTGGTGGAGACGAAACTGGGCGAGCCCGACGCGCGCGGGCGTCGCAGCGCGGTACCGATCGAAGGCAGCGAGTCGTTGCTGGAAGCGGACATCGTCATCATCGCTTTCGGTTTTTCGGCCACGGTGCCGGAATGGCTGGCTGCCCAAGGCGTGCAAGGCAGTCCGAACGGTCGCATCGTCGCCGGCGGCGACGATCGTCTTCCGTTCCAGACTACGAATCCGAAGTTGTTCGCCGGTGGCGATGCGGTACGCGGTGCGGACCTGGTGGTGACTGCGGTGGCCGAAGGCCGCGATGCGGCCGGAAGCATCGCGCAGATGCTGCTTTCCTAAACTCTGCGACGGGCTCCACTGCCCGTCGTAGTCCACGATGCTAAGGTCGTTGCGTCGTGAACGGAGAAATCGATCATGCGCTTGCGCTTGCATGCTCTTCCCTTTTGCCGGACCGCCCTCGTGGCCTGTCTGGTTCTGTTGTCGGTCAGCCTGAGTCCGGCCTCGGCGCAAACCACGCATGTACTAGAGTACGCCGGCGTAAATCTGGCCGGCGCCGAATTCAATTCTTCGAAGAAGCCCGGCACGCTCTACAAGGACTACACCTACCCCAGCGAGTCGGACTACACCTACTACGCGTCCAAGGGCATGAACGTGGTCCGCTTGCCGTTCCTGTGGGAACGTCTGCAGCCGCAGGCTAACGGGGCACTCGACCCTCAGCAGTTGTCCCTGCTGCACACGGCGGTGACCCGGGCCAAGGCGCAGAATCTGCGCCTGGTGTTGGACGTGCACAACTACGCTAAGTACAACGGCAAGCGGATCGGCACAGCGGAAACGCCGGTCGCGGTCTTCGTCGATTTCTGGAGCAAGCTCGCTACCGAATTCAAGGACGACGGCGCGGTCATCTTCGGTCTGATGAACGAGCCCAACGGCATCGACGCCAACGAATGGGCTGCTGCTGCGCAAGCCGGTTTGAACGCCATCCGCGCCACTGGCGCGCGCAATCTGGTACTGGTGCCGGGCACGGCGTACAGCGGCGCGCACAGTTGGAGCAGTACCGGTTACGGGGGAACCTCCAATGGCGAGGCGTTGCTTGCGATCACCGATCCGGCCGACCATATCGCGTTCGAGGCGCATCAGTATCTGGACGCGGATTATTCCGGCACGTCCGGCGACTGCCAGGGCGAGCAGATCGGCGCGCAGAAGCTGCAGGTTTTCACCGACTGGCTGCGCCGGCATCACAAGCAGGGTTTCCTGGGCGAATTCGCCGCCGGTAGCGACCCGGTCTGTCTGGCCGCGCTGGACGCCATGCTGGAGCACATCCACGCCAACGCCGATGTATGGCTGGGCTGGACCTACTGGGCCGGCGGCGGCTGGTGGAACCTGACCTATCCGTTCAATGTGCAGCCGGATAAGGAAGGCAACGAGAAACCGCAGATGCCGGTGCTCTCGAAGAGGGCGCACCAGGTTACGGATTGATCCGAAAGAGGGCTGCGTTACCTTGGGTTTGCAAAGGACGCATCGATGGAGCTCACCATACAACAGGGAT
The DNA here is from genome assembly GCF_056402315.1 of Pseudoxanthomonas sp. P4_B2. Classification (NCBI taxonomy): domain Bacteria; kingdom Pseudomonadati; phylum Pseudomonadota; class Gammaproteobacteria; order Lysobacterales; family Lysobacteraceae; genus Pseudoxanthomonas; species Pseudoxanthomonas sp. P4_B2. The sequence continues at coordinate 512,612 of NZ_JBFUHQ010000002.1, read as the reverse complement.
ACGCGCCTGGCTGCATTGGACGCATTACCGAGCTCCACGCCGACTTCTATAGTCGCCTGGTCGGTTTCGGTCTGCCATTCGAAGTTAGGGTTGCCCGTGGGCTGGTTGCTTTCTTTGAGCAATACCAAGTTGGGCGCGACGGAATTTGGCTGGCTCTCGAGGGAAGCAGAATACTGGGATCCATCGCTATAGACGGCTCGCATGCCGAGGAAGAAGGCGCGCACCTTCGTTGGTTTATCGCGTCCGAAGAAACGCGTGGGACAAGAATCGGAAGCAGACTGATGGATCACGCCATGGGGCATTGCGTTGCGCAGGGATTTCGTCGCGTTTACCTGCATACCTTCGAGGGCCTGGAGGCCGCCAGGTGTCTTTATGAAAAGCATGGCTTTCGGTTGGTTCACCAACAAGCCGGCAACCAGTGGGGGAAGCAAGTCAATGAGCAGCGCTTCGAAAGGCAAGCCTGACAATCCATTCGAGCCGAATCCGCATCGGAGCGGCACCTGAGCGCGCGCCTTCGGCTACAGTCGCTCTCATTCGCCGTTCCCGCTGTGGATCGGTTTGTAGTTCAGGCGTCAAGCTGCAGGAATAAGCGATGAAACGGACGTGGGCAATCATAGGTGTAGCTGACGTCGCTCGCAGCTTCGCGTGGTATCAGTCGCTGTTTGGCCAGCCGGCCACGCGTCCCGCCCACGACTACTTCGGGCAAATCGTCGATACGGATGGGACGGTCCTGCTTTGCCTGCACCAGTGGGGCGCTCACGAGCATCCATCGTTGAACAGTCCGGACCACTCACAGCCTGGAAACGGGCTGCTTTTGTTCTTCCGCGTCGATGATTTCGATGAAGTGTTGCCTCGGGCGCGTGCTCTGGTTCCAGCGCTGGAGGAGGAGCCTAACGTGAGTCCGAACACAGGTACCATGGAGTTCGCATTGCGTGACCCTGACGGGTATTACGTCATGATCAGTGCGCTCACTGCGACCTGACAATCATTCAAGCCGAAGCCGTTTCGCGGCCGGCATTTTCAAAGGATGAGCGGTATGCAAGTACACATTTTTAAAGGTCCGGATCGGGTATTCGCTTTTACAGCTGATCCGTTGGGAGCCAACCTCCCACCCATGTACGCCCCTTGGACCGCTTTCAAGACGGTCGAGTTGCAGAATGACATTCCCACTCCTGGCGTGGACGTTAATGACTGCCTGCGCGATTTGGAGGCGTACGGTGTTCATATCACCGATGCGCACGTTCGAATAACCGAAGATGCAATTCGGTGATCGTCCCAAGTCGTCGGTGCGCGGCCTGAAAGTCCATTCGAGCTAGTTGGATACATCTCATGCGGAAATTGCTAAAGGTCACCCTGCTAGCGTTGCTGCTATCAGCTTGTGGCCCGACAGAGAATGAAGACAGGATCACAAAGGGTCAGCTTATTGAGATGTTCGACAGCATGTCTCATGACAGTTCTTGGAACTTCTCCAAGCCTATGCTTTGGGGGTACTTTTTTACTGACGGTTCTAAGGAGCGGCTACAAGCCGTCAAGCCGCTCCTAGAGTCTCAGGGATATAGGTTTGTGGACATGTATCTTGCCGACAAGGAAAGCCCTAAGGACCCTGATTTGTGGTGGCTGCATATCGAGAAAGTCGAGATTCATACACCTGATTCACTCAACCAAAGGAACATGGAGCTGTACAAGTTTGCGGATGATCATGGTCTTGAGTCGTATGATGGGATGGACGTAGGGCCTGTCGATACGAAGCATTAGTTCGCCATCTGACAAATAATTCAATCCGAACCAACTTCAGCCGTTAGGGCGCTGACCCATCAACAAGGCTTGCGACCCATGCCAAACGAAAACGAAATTCTTCTTGGCGGGTGTCAATGCGGCGCAATCCGCTATGCGCTATCCGGCGGTCCGTTGCAGCTTTATGTGTGCCATTGCAGGGAGTGCCGCAAACAGTCCGCATCGGCTTTCGGCATTTCCTTTATCGTGCCGCTGACCGCACTGCGCGTTACACAAGGAGAGCCAAAACTCTGGTCTCGCCCCACTGAGACCGGACACACGCTTGACTGTGCATTCTGCCCTGAGTGCGGCTCGAGACTTTGGCACCGGCGTCGCGGCTCTGCCGACATATTGAGCATCAAGGGCGGCTCGCTGGATGAACCTATTGATCTCGGTCAGGCCGTCCATATTTGGACGTCTCGCATGCTTCCAGGCATCATCCTGCCGGATGGGTCCGCTTCTTTTCCGGGTGAACCCGACGAATATTGAGACCCGAGCCAATACTCCATTCAAGCCGAATCCGCTTCTCGGATCGGTTTATTCAAGCGTTAGACGCCAAGGAGACAAATCGCGTGCGCTTTATTACCTCACTGATGCTTATTCTCGCATCGATGTCTTTGAATGCTGTCGCACAGCAGACTGTCGTGGCGCAGCCTCCCGCGGCACATCCTCCGTTTGTCGTCGAGCAAACTTATTGGATTAAAGCCGGCAAAGAGCTGCAATTCATAGGTTTGTTCGAGAAGAATCGAGTTCCTCTCCTGCGCGCCAAGATCAAAGAAGGCCGCGTGCTGTGGGTGCGCTTGTCCAGACCGCCCTTCAACGCCACCAATGATCAATGGGATCTGCGGGTGACTGTCGCCTGGCGCGACGCGGACAGCGCCTTGGAGCCAATTACCCAGGCAAAGACGCAACTGACCACGGAACAGCAGATCATCGAAGAACTTATCGTACAGCGCACCGACGTGCCCATTCAGGAATGGAGTGTGAGCGGCACCGGCAATTAGTTGGTTCGGTCCGAACACGCTTCGTGGCTCGGCCTAGACTGTCGGGCCAACGGGCCACAGGAATATCATGCAGTCATTCGAACAGAGCATATTCATCGACGCACCGGTTAACGTCGTTTGGGAAAGCTTGACCCACAGCCACCTGATGAAGGAGTGGATGGGCGAGCCTGAAATGGCGATTGAAGTCGAAACCGGCTGGACAGTTGGCGGCCCGATTGTCGTGCGGGGATTTCACCACGTTCCTTTCGAAAATACCGGCGCGGTCTTGGAATTCGAACCGATGGCGAGGCTCGCTTATACGCATCTGAGTTCGTTATCCCGGCTTCCCGACGTGCCTGAGAACTACACGACTCTCGAATTTACTCTTGAGTCCATCGGCGATACAGCCTCTATCGCCTTTGCGGCGACCGGTTTTCCTTCGGATACCATCTTCAAGCATCTGCAGTTCTACTGGAGCGGAACATTGGAAATCCTGAAGCGGCATGTGGAACGGCGCTCAATCCATAGTGCCGACTTTGAGGCATAGATGGCCTTGGGATCATCGGCGATGTTCAATAAAAGCAAAATGAGCTATGCACTTCCGGCGGTGATCTACGCCGTGCTCATCGGCACCGCATTTTCGCCGGACGTCCAGCCTGTTCTTGCCAAAGCCTTTGGCGCCGCACCGTTCGGATTCCCGGTCGTCTGGGTCGTCGCGGTAGCTCAAGCCATTCTTCTGTTCCCTTTCATCTTCGCCATCCATCATTTCATGTTGATTGCTGAGCAAGCCGCTGCCGACGGCCATAGCATTGGAAAGATCGGCTTGCTGATGTACTTAGCCAGCGTTGGCGAGCGTCATCCGCAATTGCGTCGGTCGCAAATTATTTCCTTGGCCGGCTTGATTTATTTTGTTTTGGTCTGCGGCCTCTGGATTGCCTACGCAGACGCCAAGGGCATTTAGGCTGGCCGTGGCGCTTAATAATCCAATAAAACCGAACCTGCCTAGCGCGGCTCAATTCGAACGTTGGTCGGGTAGGAAACAAACCATTGGCTCAGTCGCATGAACAGAATCCTCTACTCCGGCACCAAGAATGCGTCCAGTTGGGCCTTTCGGGCCTGGCTGGCGCTTAGAGAGCAGGGCATCGAGTTCGAGGAACGCGTTGTCGATATTCGCAAACCGCAACGCTTCGCCAATCTTGCGCGTATCGCCGAGTTCTCGCCGCCGGGCGCCGTGCCCGTGCTGGTGGATGGCGACGCAGTCATCTACGACTCGCTCGCCATCATGGAGTACGCCAACGATCTGGGCGATGGCTCCCTTCTACCGGCGAATATCAAGCTTCGGGCCAAAATCCGCTCCTTGGTCGCTTGGCAGCATTCCGGCCTTTCCAATCTGTGCCCGCGGCTCTCTTTCGAAAGCTCGTTCTATCCGGACAAACGTCCCCTGAGCGCCGAGGAAGCGGCGGATACGAAGCGGTTGTTCGATGTTCTGGAGGAAACACTCCAACGCAGCGACGGGCCTTTTCTTGCGGGTGCGCTATCGCTCGCCGATCTCGCGTTCGTCCCAACTCTGATCCGCATCATGTCGCATGGGCCGGATTCGGACGCGTGGCCTTTGACGCAGGCCTGGTACGAGCTGCTCCTGTGCAGGGATTCCGTAAAAGAATGGATGCAAGAGGCTTCGGGTCTCGCCCCCGTTCTGCTCGACGGCTACAGAGCTTAAAAGCTCGCTTCGCCTCACCATCCCTGTTCGAGCGCTAAGGATCTTCCAACTACAATGCAAATTCGACAAGCAACGGCCGCCGATCTCGACGCGATGTGGGACATTCTCCAGTCCGTTATTGCCACGGGCGATGCGCTGCCGTTTTCCTCGGACTTCAATCGCGAGACGTTCCATTCTCATTGGTTCGGTCCGCAGACCTCTTATGTCGCTGTCGACGACTCGGCGGTGCTGGGTATGTACAAGCTCGGCGCGAACTATCCCGGCCTTGGATCGCATGTCGCCAGCGCCACCTATCTGGTCAGCCACGCCGCCCAAGGCAAGGGCATCGGACGCACGCTTGTGCTGCACAGCATCGCCCAGGCCCGGGCCGAAGGCTTCATGGCGATGCAGTTCAACTATGTGGTGAGCACCAACGCGCCAGCCGTGGAGCTGTACAGGAAACTTGGGTTCGCCATCGCGGGGACACTGCCGAAGGCATTCCGGCATAAAGAGCTCGGTCTGGTAGACGCCTACGTGATGTTCCGTTTTCTGTAGGGCGGGTCTCGACCCGCCATTGCCAACGTTCAGATTGCGGCGGCACTCGACGACGACACGCAGGCCCGGAGCGTCGTGAGGGCGGGGCATTGCGATGGCGGGTCAAGACCCGCCCTACGGTCTCCCATTCATCCATGCGGGGCGGCCATGGCTTCCGGACGCGCCGATAACACGTAGAATCGCCGGCCCCCGCGCGCAAGCATCGCTCCCCGCATGAGAATCGGCATCGACTTCGGCACCAGCTACTCCGCTGCGGCCGCGCGCATCGGCGACCGGCTGGAACACATCCGTTTCGGCGGACTGCCGCAGTTCCGTACCGCGGTGTTCTTCCCCACCAGCCTGCCCGACCCTGCCGACTTCCGCTTGACCACCGCGTTGGAAGGCGAAGTGGCGGTGCTAGTGCGCGCAGCCAAGGCCGAGCAGACCCGCAGCGGCGTGATGCCGCGCAGCGATGCGCAGTTGCACCGCGATGCCGTGCAGGTCGTGCGTCGGCAATGGCTGGAAGCGCAGGTTAAAGAGGCCGAGGACGCGGCAGCGGATCTGGACGATGCCGTGTTCGGCGAAGACGCGATCGACCGCTATCTGTTGGAGGGCAGCGGCCACCTGGTGCAGTCGCCCAAATCGATGCTGGGCTACGACCTGCTGCCGCGCGCGCGACAGACCATCACCGGCATCGCTGCGCACATCCTGGAACACATCCGCCTGACCGCCAGCCAGCAGCTGGGCGCGTCGGTGCGCATCGCCACGATCGGGCGACCGGTGCAATTCCGCAGCTCGCTGGGCCCGGCCGGCGGCGAACAGGCGCTGGATATTCTGGCGGAAGCGGCGCAGATCGCCGGCTTCGATGCGGTCGATTTCCTGGAGGAACCCGCCGCCGCCGCGCTGCATTACCACGTGGGTAGCGACACTCGGCATTCCACGCTGGTGGTGGATATCGGCGGCGGCACCACCGATATCGCCCACGCATGGGTCGGCGGCAGCGAGGCGCCGGTGATCCATCGCGCCTGGGGCCTACCCAATGGCGGCACCGATGTGGATCTGGCCTTGAGCATGGCCCACTTCATGCCGCTGTTCGGACGCGGCGACACCCGCGTGCCCGCGCACCATTTCGTGGATGCGGCCATGGTCCAGGACATGCCGCGTCAGCGCGCCTTCCACAAGCGCGATTTCAGCGAAGTAGCGACGCCCTACAACGAGCGCCTGCAGGCGCTGCAGCTCGATGGCGGCACCACCCGCCTGTACCGCGCCGTGGAAGCGATGAAGATGCGGCTCAGCGAACACGACGCCAGCCGGCACGAGCTGGACTACATCGATGCGGCACTGTCGGTCGCGGCAAGTCGCGATGACCTGCAGCTGGCCAGCGTGGATTTCCTGGGCCGGCTCGCCCGCTTGTTGGCCGATGTAAGCGAGACACTGGAAAGCCCGCCCGACAGTATCTTCTTGACCGGCGGCATGTCGCGTGCGCCGTATGTGCAGGCCGTGGTGCGCGAGGCATTTCCGCATGCGCGCATGGTTCATGGAGATCCGTCGCTGGGCGTGGTCTCGGGATTGGCGAATCACCTACCATCCCCGTAGGGCGGGTCTTGACCCGCCATTGCCATCTCTCCGGTTGCGATGGCAGCTGAGGAAAAGGCGCGGACGCGGTCTCGTCGCGAGATTGATGAAAGGTAATGGCGGGTCAAGACCCTCCCTACGGTCATGAGTTGGGTGACAATGAGGCGATGAGCCAGAATTTCTTACACCGTTTCGCCCGCGACTTTTCTCTTTCCGCAGTGGCCGCCGGTTTCGTCACGGTGTTGGTCGGTTTCGCCAGTTCCGCCGTGATCGTGTTCCAGGCCGCGCGGGCGTTGGGCGCTTCGGAACAGGAGATCGCTTCATGGATGTGGGCGCTGGGGCTGGGCATGGGCCTCACCTGCATCGTGCTGTCGCTGCGCTACCGCATGCCGGTGGTGACGGCATGGTCCACGCCCGGGGCGGCGATGCTGATTGCGAGCACCGCCGGCCTGCCCTACCCCGAAGCGATCGGCGCGTTCGTGCTGTCGGCGTTGCTGATGGCCATCGCAGGCTTCAGCGGCGTGTTCGAGCGGTCGTTGAATCGTATTCCTGTTTCGCTGGCTTCGGGCATGCTGGCCGGGGTACTGCTGCGCTTCGGCTTGGATGTATTCGTCTCCATGCAGACGCAGCTGGGCATGGCGTTGACGATGTTCGTGGCCTATCTGTGCGGGCGCCGTTTGTTCCCACGCTATGCGGTGATCGCGACGCTGTTGCTGGGCATCGCCATCGCCGGTGCCACGGGCCTGTTGCATACCGACGGCGTACGGCTGGAATTCGCACGCCCGGTCTTCACCACGCCGTCCCTGTCGCTGGCTTCCGTGTTCGGCATCGCACTGCCGTTGTTCATCGTCACCATGACCTCGCAGAACGTGCCCGGCGTGGCCGTTATCCGCGCTTCGGGTTATGCGGTGCCTATCTCTCCCGTCATCGGCTGGACTGGCGTGGCGAACGTGCTGCTGGCGCCATTCGGCGCATTCGCCTTGAACCTGGCCGCGATCACCGCGGCGATCTGCATGGGCCGCGAAGCGCACCACGATCCGGAGCGCCGTTATATGGCCGCGGTATTCGCCGGCTTGTTCTATGTGCTGGTCGGCCTGTTCGGCGCGACGGTCGCCGCGGTGTTCGCGGCGTTCCCGAAAGAACTGGTGATGGCCATCGCGGGGCTCGCCCTGTTCGGCACCATCGGTAATAGCCTGGCGGCGGCGATGCGCGAGGAAAGCGACCGCGAGCCGGCATTGATCGCTTTTCTGGTGACGGCGTCCGGCATTTCGCTGGGTGGGATCGGTTCGGCATTCTGGGGGCTGGTCGCCGGCGCGGTTACCTTGCTTGTGTGGCGTCGCCGGAACTGAACCGAGCTTCGCGCCGGCCGATTCTTCTCACGAACTTAATCTTTACTGGAGTCCAATTCACTCCAGACGATGCGTGGATTCGCCTATCGGCTGGACCGCCACCCCGCCCCGCTTCCAGCGCTTTTTGCTGAGTATTTCGGGCACTTCCCGGGGCGAACGGGCATCCGCCCACTGCCGCAATCCGGCACGAATCCAGCGCAGAAACCCGAAGTGCCCGGCGCGCACCGCGCAAGCGCGTTGTAGGCGCGCGCGTGGACAACGCGACTCCGGGAGCTGCACAAATGAATATCAAAACCATGATCCATATGAACGAAAGAGCGGCCATGCGCACACTGCTGCTGGCCCAGGCGACCACGTTCCTGATCGGCTGCGTAGTGCATTCCGGGCTGCTGATGGCCGGCTATGAACACCGTCAGGCCAGCATCGTCGAAGCCGTGCTTGCGTTGGTCCTGTATGCGGCGGCGGTGATGAGCTGGATAAAGCCTGCATGGACGCGGAGCGATGCGCTGGCCACGCAGGGAATTGCGTTGCTGGGAACTCTGATCGGCATATTCGCCATTTTCGCCGGGAAGGGTCCGAGTACCGGTGCGGACATCGTGTATCAACTCGTCGTCGTCGCGTTGCTGGTATGGGGCCTAGGCCTCGCCAACCGCATGCATGGAGAACCACCGACGACCGCGGGCCCCAGAGGAGGAGGCGCACCGCAGGCGCACTGACGGCTTTGCCGCCGCATGGGAGCGTAATGCGCGCACGCGTTGCCTGCGAGTCAGCATTGTCCAGGCGCCGTGAGTTCACGCGACAGTGAGGTGCGGGCTTGCACACTCCCTGCTCAATCCAACGCGGGAGAATATCCATGCGCAAATTCCAACTACGAATGTTGTTGTTACCTGCGGCGCTGATCGCGTCCGGCGCCGCCCTGGCGCAAGCGCCCCAGGCCGATGCGCTGACCGAGCCGCAGGTACGTGCGTTGCTGACGGAGAAAGGCTACACCCGCATCGACGATCTCGACTTCGAGGATGGCGCTTGGGAAACCGACGCCACCAGCGCCGACGGCAATCGCGTCGACGTGCGTGTGGATCCGGCCAGCAAGCGCATCTATGCCGAAGCGCTGGTGTCCACGTTGAGCGAGGACGACGTCAAGGCCAAGCTGTCGGCAGCCGGCTACTCCAAGGTGCACGATGTCGATTTCGACGACGGCGTATGGAAGGCCGAAGCCGAACGCGCCGACGGCAACGATGTGGAAATCCACCTCGATCCGAAGGACGGTCACATCTTGCATGTCGAGAACGATTGAGTCGTTCTCCGTTCGACCAAAGAAAGAGGGCCGCAGCGATGCGGCCCTCTTCTTTGTCGATATCCTGAGGCATTCGGTCATGGTACTGGCGCGGCCTGCGTTTGCAGTCGACAATGCGCGCACCCGGAGGAATGCCTATGTTGAAAAACGCCTACGCCGCAGTGCTGTTGCTCGCAATGTGCGGACCCGCTGCCGCCCAAGTCGCCGCGCCCGCCAAGCCTAGCCCGTCGCTCTATGCAATCAACTCGGCGGCCTTGGCCAGCGCTATGACCTATTGCAGTACCAAGTACGCCAACTTGCAGACCGGGTCGCCGGGGCAAGCCTGCTTCGTCAAGGCGCGCCAGATCCTGGCCAACTACGGACTGAAGAAAATTTCCGCGGACGTGGATGCGAGTTGTGCCAATCCAGCAACGTTCAACACCTGTCTCACGCCGCAAGTCGGCAAGCTGGTCTACGCATTGAACGCGGAATTCGTGAAGCAAGGCCTGTAAACCTTCATAGAGAAGACACGCTGACGATCTGTTGCAGCGTGTGGCTCCCATTGGGCTCCAGTTCGATCACGTCTTCGCCTGCATTGGTCGCTTCCAGGCACACGAAATGACGCCAGCCATCGCTTGGAGCATCGCCGATTGCGGCGATGCCGGTCCGCCCTGGATTCCACACCACCAGGGAACGGCTGCCTGAGGTGGTCAACTCGATGCGGCGATTCAGAGCCGGATCGACGAGTGCGAAACGATTGCCGGCGCGCTGATAAGTGCGGTCGCTGCGCCCGGGATCGCGCGGATTCTGCAGGTTCCACTGACCCGATTGCGCATGTTGCTGGCCGTCGTAGCGGTCGGCGTACGTCAGACCTTCCAGTCCGGTCACGTGCGTGCGCTCCGCATCGCCGACGCGGAAATAGCTGTGCAAGGCCTGCGTGAGCGAGACGGCCGCGACGCCGATGTTGTGCGTGGTCAGCGACTGATGCAGCTCGTTGCCAATGCGTAGGGTCTGGATCAGGCGCAGCGGAACGCCCGCTTTCTGCGGCAGCGCCAACTCGATCGTGGCTTCGCCTTCGGCATCGATTCGCGAATCGACCAGGGTCCACTGCGTGTTGCGTGCGAATCCATGCTGCGGCACTTCCGGCGATTGTCCCTCGCGACCGAAATACGGCCAGCACACCGGTACGCCGCCGCGGATCGCATCGGGCGCGCGCTTGCTGACCGGCGAGAGCCACAACAGATCGTCGAATCCGCGCGGTGAGTACGACAGCAGCTGGCCGCCATGCAGCGAAATCGCAGCGCTGGCCAGTGGCGTCTCGATCCGTAATACGGGAAAGCCCTGAAACTCGCCTGCTCCTATCGTCACGGCTCCTGCTCCGCGCGCGACCAGGCACCGGCAGGCGCGGGGCGTTCGCGCGCATAGCGCCATCCCACTAACAGAGCGCCGAACAGCAAGCCTGCCGCCAGCAGCCACGGCGCGCCGGGCAGGTGCGTCGGGGCGCGGTCGCTGATGAACAAGGCGAAGGTGCCGGCGAAGGCCAGCGGTGCGAACACGCCGGCCAGGCTGATCAGACTCATCAAGGCGCCCTGCACGCGACCCTGCGCGCTGGCATCGACCTGGCGCGTGATCAAAGATTGACTTGCCGGACCGGCAACGCCCCACAGCGCCGAGATCGGCAGGCCGATCAGGAACATCCAGCCTGCTTCGGCTGCGCCATAGATCATGAAACCGACGACTCCGCAGGCTAGCCCCAATAGCAAGGTGCGGCGCTCGCCCAACTTCTTCACCAATGGCCCCATCAAGCCGGCCTGCACGATCACGCTGCAGACGCCGACGATGGCCAACACCCAGCCCACCTGCTGGTTGGTCCATTGGTACTGGTATTCCGCGAACAGCACGAACACGCTGGGATACACGTAGTGGGCGAAGTTGGCCATGAACACCACCGCGGCCAAACCGAACACCTGCGGATACTTCTTCAACAGCACCAGCGAGCCGATTGGGTTGGCATGGGCCCAGTCGAAGCGGGCGGTGCGTTTTTCCTTGGGCAGGGATTCCGGCAGCACGAACCAGCCATAAAGGAAGTTCAACGTGGCCAAGCCCGCGGCGAACCAGAACGGCGCACGCAGGTTGAAGGTACTGAGGTAACCGCCCAATGCCGGTCCCAGGATGAACCCCAGGCCGAACGCCGCGCCGATCATGCCGAATGCTTTGGCGCGCTTGTCCGGCGGAGTGACATCGGCGATGTACGCGTTGGCGGTGGTGAAGCTGGCGGAGAAGATACCCGAGAAGATGCGCGCCACCAGCAGCCAAGGCAGCGACTGGGCCAGCGCCATCAGCATGAAGTCGATGCCCAAGCCCAGGCACGACAGCAGGATCACCGGGCGGCGGCCATAACGATCGGACAGCGTGCCCTGGATCGGCGAGCTGACGAACTGGATCGCCGCGAACAGAAAACCGAAGATGCCGATCCATCCGGCCGCTTGCACGTAGTCCCCGCCGGTGAACTGGCGGACCAACCCCGGCAGCACCGGAATGATGACGCCGAAGGACAACACATCGATCAGCACAGTCACGAAGATGAAGATCAAGGCGGCGTTGCGCTTGCCTGGAGTCTGGGGAGCTGCGTTCACAGGAAGGCCGGTCGACAGAAAGGCCGCAGTTTAGCGGGAATATTCGCAGCCCACCCTCGCCGAACTATAGGTGCTGGCCATCCAGATAGAACCAGCGCCCATGTTCGCGCAGAAAGCGGCTGCGCTCATGGAGTCGCACCGCGCTGCCGCCACCCACCCGGTACCGCGCGATGAATTCGACTTCAGCGTTGTCGGCACCGGTATCCAGATGCCGCTTGACGCTCAAACCCAGCCAGGTCGGCCGCTGTCCCGAAGCGTCGAGATCGAAATCCGCCGGTCGCGTGCTCGTGTGCCAGCTAACGCGAAGATATTGGCCCAGCCCGAGCGCATAGGCGCTGTAGCGCGAACGCATGAGCGCTTCGGCATCGGCGGCTGGCGCACCCTCATGCAACGGACGGCAACAGTGCGCATAGCCGCGGCCAGAGCCGCAAGGACACGGCGACGCGGCAGCCATCGATCAACGCTTGCCGTTACCGACTTCGATGAAGCGCAGAAATTCGGCGCGAGTGCGCGCATCCTCGCGGAAACTGCCGAGCATCTTCGAAGTGACCATGCTGACCCCGCGCTTGTGGATGCCGCGCGTAGTCATGCATTCGTGCGCGCCCTCCACCACCACGCCAACGCCCAGCGGCTGCAGCACGTCCTGGATGCACTGGGCGATCTGCGCGGTCATTTTTTCCTGCACCTGGAAGCGGCGCGCATAAGCTTCGACCACACGCGCCAGTTTGCTGATGCCCACCACCTTGCCATTGGGCAGGTAACCGACATGGACCTTGCCGATGATCGGCGCCATGTGGTGCTCGCAATGGCTTTCGTATTCGATATCGCGCAGCACGATGAGTTCGTCGTAGCCGGCCACCTCCTTGAAGGTGCGCGCCATGTACTCTTGCGGATCCTCGCGGTAGCCGCTGAACCAGTCGCCGTAGGCTTCGGCCACTCGCCTGGGCGTATCCAGCAGGCCCTCGCGGGTCGGGTCTTCGCCGGCCCAGGCCAGCAGCGTGCGCACGGCGTCTTCGGCCTGGTCCTGGGTGACCTTGTGCGGACTAGGTTTTTTCGCGGACTTGCTCATGGGATCGGTTTCCCTGTGGGGACGCGCATCGTAACCCAGCGGCCGAGCTTCCGCCCTGAGTGTCCGAAGCGCTCATGCCAGGCGCGCAGCGAGGCCCGATACGCGTTCGACGCGGTGGGCCAGTGCTTGCCTTAAGGAGTCTGCGCTGGCGCAGACATGCACTTCACGGCGCGCGCGAGTCAGTGCGGTGTAGATCAGCTCTCGCGAAAGCACGCGGGTTCGCTGACGTGGCAGTTGCAACCAGACCTCGTCGAATTCCGAACCTTGCGCCTTGTGCACGGTCATGGCGAAGGCGCTTTCGTGCGCGGGCAAGGCAGCCGGATGGAAGGGTCGCGGCCCGCCTTCCGCATCGCCTGCGAACCACACCACCGGCGCACCCTTGTCGCCGCGCAGGCAGATGCCGATGTCGCCGTTGAACAGGCGCTGCCGGTAACTGTTTTCGGTGACGAGCAGCAGGCGGCCATGGAAATATGCAGTGCCCTGGCCGCGGTTTGCTCCCAACGCTTCCTCGATGCGCGCGTTGAGGCCGCGCGCGCCTTGCGGGCCTTCGCGCACGGCGGTCAGCAGACGCAAACGCGCCGCCAGCGCTAGCGCGGATTCGGGATCGTCGATCTCAGCCAGGCGACGCCAGTGCACGAGCAATGCGTCGCGATGCGCCAGCAGCGGATCGAGCAGGTTCTCGTGAAAATGCACGCCAGCCAACCGGCCGTCACGCAGCAATGCGATCGCTGCATCCGCATCGCCTTCACGTACGGCGAGCGCGAGCGGCGCGAGCCCGAACGCTTCATCCTGCCGATAGCCGCGTTGCAGTCGCACGTGGTGTCCAGCCAGGGGCGAAGCGGGACGTTGCGTTGATGGGGCGCGAGCTGAATCGGTATCGCCTTCCCCAAACAGGGGCGCGAGCGAGCGCTCGGCATCGACGCTATCGCCAGCCGCATCGAGGATGGCGGCAAGCACATCGCCTGCTTCCACCGAAGGCAGCTGGTCGGGATCGCCGAGCAGGACCAGCTGTCCACGGTCGGGTACGGCTTCGACCAGTTTGCACATCAGCGGCAGATCGACCATCGACGCCTCATCGACCACCACGATGTCGAACGGCAACGGATGTTGCGCGTCGAAACGGAAGCGCGGACTGTCGGGGATCGTCCCCAGCAAGCGATGCAGGGTGCTGGCCTGCGTCGGCAGCGCATCGCATAGCGCGGCATCGACGCCCGGCGTTCCGCGCAAAGCGGAAATTGCGGTACGCAGACTTTCGGCCATGCGTTCGGCGGCGCGTCCGGTCGGCGCTGCGAGTGCGATGCGCGGCTGGGTTTCGCCGGCGTGCCGCGCTTGCGCCAGCCGCAACAGCAGCAAGCGGGCGATGGTGGTGGTCTTGCCGGTCCCGGGACCACCCGTGACCAACAACAGCGGACGCAGCAAGGCCGACGCGGCCGCGCGCGCCTGGCGGTCGTCGCTGTCGCGGGCCTCGGGGAACAATACTGCGAACAACGGCGCCAACGCTGCGAGGTCGTCGGCTTGTAGGGTCTGCGCCGCGATCTGCCGCAGGCGCAGGGCCAGCCGGTATTCGTACTGCCGGTAACGGCGCAGGTAGAGCAGTCCGTTCTCCAATACCAGGGGTGCGGCACTGGAGGCAGAGTCTTCCGTATTCGGCGTGCTGACCCAGCGCGAATCGGACAGCGCCTGATTCCAGGTCTCGGGGTTCGGCCAGTCGATGTCGGCATCGAAAAGTAGCTGCGGCCGCGTCGTATCGAATGCCGCATTGCCCTGCCCGACCGCGTAAGAGGCCAACGCAGCGGCGGCGAGCACGGTGTCGGGCGTGGCGGGATCGAGACGCCGCAGGCTCTGTGCCAGTGCATGGTCGATCACGCGCAGAGTTCCGCTGCGGAACAGGTCGTCGAGCAAGCTCATGCGCCGTCTCCGGCGAACAGCGCATCCAGCGCGGCGACCAGTTCCAGCGGCGGCTTCCACGCATGGATGCCGTCGACCGTATCGCCCTGCGTGTCCAGGCCGCGGCAGAACAGATAGCGTGCGCCGCCGAAATCTCGCGTGTAGTCGTAAGCATCGCTCAAGCGGAAGCGCAGCCAGCGATGCAGGGCGATGGTATAGATCAGCGCCTGCAGATCGTACTCGCTATGCGTCATGGCCAGATCGAGGTTGGCCGCGTCGTAGGCAGGCAGACGGTTGGATTTGTAGTCGAGCAAATACCAGCGTCCGTCGCGATGGTAGGTCAGATCGATCTTGCCGGTCATCAGGCCTTCTAGCTGGCGGCGCAAGCCGAATGCGCGTCGCCCTGGCAGCACGCCATGCGCATGCAGCGTCGCCAGCAAGGCCTCGACCGAAGTCGGCTTCAGCGCGAAATGGAAATCGAGTTCGGCGCGACGCGCCTCTGCTGGCAATTGGCACAGGCGCCCGCCTTCGGGCAGGGGCACGGTGAGCGTGCGCCCGACCAGGCGGGTGAGCTCGGCAAGGCCGTCCTCCAGTTCTGCCTCGACATAACCGCCGCCGCGCAGCGCAGTGCGAAGCGGCTCGTCCTGTCCGGCTGGCGCGGCTTGCTCACGCCAATCGCGCCAGGCGGCGAAGTCGACATGTTCCAGTGCTGCATGCAGCACGTTGCCGAAGCGGCTGCCGCTGAAGCGATAGTCGATGGCGACGGGTGCGTCCAACTCTTCGCCTACCACCGATTCCGGTTCGTCCTCCGCGCCTCGCTCACCTGTGGTCGCTGCGACTCCATATTCGCCGGCGTCGGCCTTGCTGAGCTGGGTGAAGCTGTAGACCCACCAGTCGCGCGAGACGATGCGGCGCGACTGGCGCGCAGGCGGGACTTCCGGCACCGATTCGTGCGGCAGCGGCGACGGCAGTCCTTGCGGCGCGCGCGCATCGACGGCGATGTCGGCGTATCCGCGCAGCTCGTCCCATCGCGCCAGCATCGGCGCCAGAGCGGTGGTGTCGCTCTTGTAGAAATCGCCAGCTGCCAGCCACAGTGCATGTTCGGCGCGGGTCAATCCAACATAGAGCAGACGCGCATCCTCGGCACGCTGTTCGTGCTCCCAAGCGGCGACGGCTTCGAGCCAGCGCTGTGAATCGTCGCTCTTGCCCAGCTTCCAGTGCAGCACGCGCCCGCTCGCGGTGGGCACCTGGCAATGGCGCGAGGGCTTGTCTTCCTTCTTGCCCACGCCAACGAAAGGCAGAAACACCAAGGGGAACTCAAGCCCCTTGGCTTTGTGCAGAGTCAGGATCTGCACCCGCCGCGCATCCGATTCCAGCCGTAGCAGTTGCTGCTCGTCGTTGGCATCGGCATCGGCGATATGCGCGCGCAGCCAGTCGACCAGGCCATGCATGCCGAGCGAGCGCGCATCGGCTTCCTGCAGCAGTTCGCCGAGTTGCATCAGGTTGGTCAGCCGGCGTTCGCCATCGCCCAGCCGCAGCAGGCGTTCGGCGTTGGCCGCGCACAGATCGGAGACCAGCGCCAGCGGGCCGTGGCGCTGCCAGCGTTCGCGCCACGCCAATGCCTGCAGTTGTTTGCCGCTGCGCCAGTCGTCGTCGTGGTCGAGGCGATCGATGGCAGACGCGTCGGCCCCGAGCAGCACCGTCGACAGTGCGGCGCGCAAGCGGCCTTCGTCGGCGGGCTGTAGCAGGGCTTCGAACACAGCGAGCAGCTCGTCGGCCTGTTCGGTTTCGAACAGGCTTTGCTTGCCAGCGGCTACCGCCGGAATGCCGGCCGTCGAAAGCGCCATCCGCATGCGCGTGGCTTCGGCATGGCTGCGCACCAGCACGGCGATGTCGCCGGCTTGCACGCGCTTGCCGTCGATACTCGCAAGTCCTGCACGCGCATCGCTGAGGATCGAATGGATCGCCTCGACGCAGGCTTCGCAGGCGATCCGGCGCGATTCCGGCGCGCTCAAGGGAGCCGATCTGCTTTCGGCATCGGTTGCGGGGGCTTCCAGAACGCGGAGCGTCAATGCCGGTGCGGTGCTTCCGTTGCGCTGGTAATCGGCATCGGCGGTGCTCGCGCCTGGCGATACGGAATGGAAGCGGATGCCTTCGTCGACGAACGCATGCTCGCCGGCCTGGGCGTACAGCGCCTCGATCGCACGCAACACCCCGGGACGCGAACGGAAGTTGTGCGTCAACGGCGGCGCGGCAATCGCCTCTCGCTTTGCGGCGAGATAGGTGTGCACGTCGCCACCGCGGAAACCGTAGATGGCCTGCTTGGGATCGCCGATCAGGAACAGCCCGGTTTGAACCGGTCCGGTTTGGACGAGCCCGCTCTGAACCGGCGCCGGTGCAGCGGATTCCGCGGTTTGCTCATCGGCACTCCCGAACACGCGCCGGAAGATCGACCATTGCCGCGCGTCGGTGTCCTGGAATTCGTCCACCAGCGCGATGGCGTATTGGCTGCGCAGGTTACGGGCCAGCGTTTCGCCATAAGGTCCGTCCAGCGCCTCGGCGACGTCGTCGATCAGATCGTCGTAGGTCTGCAGGCGGCGCGTGCGCTTGAGCAGGTCCAGGCGCTGATGCGCGTCGTCGCGGATACGGTACAGCAGGATCAGCGCTTGCTCCGCCAGCCATTGCGCGCGCAGCCGGTCGGCGGCGAACCATTCGCCCAGCGCGTCGAACAACGGCGAGGTCGGCACGCGATCTTCGCTGCCCGCCTTGGCGAAGCTCCGCAAACGCTCGGGCGTGAGCTTGTCCAGGTGCGGATCGTCGCAGGTCAGGCAGATGCCGGCCACGCCGCGTTCCAGCGAATCCCAGGCTTGTTCGAAACTGGCCGCACGCGCCTTGCGTCCATCGAAATGCTTGGCCGCGAACGCGGTGCCGATCTTGGCGCGCGCGTCCGCGCCGTGGCTTGCCAGCGCCACGCCCAATCCATCGAAGGCGGCCTGCAATGCGGGAAGCGGATCGGGGCTATCGTCGGGCCGATGCGGCGACAGCACGGGAATTCGCAGCAGCGCGCCGAGATCGCCGGCCAGCTGATCCGGGGACGACCACAGCGTCTGCAGCAGTTCGGCATCGCGCGGATCGGCGCCGTGCGCGCGCCACAGGTCGGTGGCGAGTTCGTCGTGCAGTTCGCGTTCGCTGCCGATCATTTCCGGCGGATCGAAAGCCTGGCCGGTCTGCAGCGCGTGTTCGGCCAGCAGGCGCGCGCAGAAACCGTGAATGGTGAACACCGAGGCCAGGTCGATTTCGTGTTCGGCACGCCGCAAACGCGCATGCAGTGTCGCAGCGTCCTCGAAAGCCAGCTGGCGTTCGAGGATCTGCCGGGTCAACGCGACTTCGGGAGTTTCCGGGCGAGTCGGATCGGTACCGGCCAGCAGTTCGCGCGCGATATCGGCCGCCAGCGCCAGACGCTTGCGCAGGCGTGCGCGCAACTCCTGCGTCGCTGCGTCGGTGAAAGTCACCGCCAACACCTGCTCCAAGCGCAGGCCGCGCTCGATCAGCAGGCGCATGACCAACGTGGCCAGGGTGAAGGTTTTGCCGGTGCCGGCGCTGGCTTCGATCAGTCGCACGCCGTGCAGAGGGACATCGAGATAGGCGTCGGTAGCGCCTTGCAGGGCGAAGGTATCGAGTGGCGCGCTCATACGGCCTCTCCATCGCGTCCCAGGATCACCGCGTCGAAAACGATTCGGGCGATGGCGCGGAATTCCTCTTCCAACTCAGAGTCCTGGAACGGATCGCGTCCGCGCAGCGCCAGCCGCGCGCTACCGGTGTCGCCTTCGCTGAAGCCGCGCTCGGCCTGCCATTGATCGTGGGCGCGCTCCCACGGCGTCTTGCTGTTGGCGCGCGGCTTCTCGCCTGCGGCGAGCCGGCTCTCTCCGTCGTACAACATCCAGCCCGCGCGCGGAGCGAACGGCAGGGGTTCGCGCAAGCCCTGCGTGCGCAGGCGCAGCAACGCACGCAGCGCGTCGCGCGCGGCATCCACCTGTACCGGAGCGCGCAAGAGGGGACCGGGACCGCTTCCGGTTTCGTAGAACTGGAACAACGTGCTTGCGCGTCCAAGCGCGGACATCACCAGCCAGTCCAGCCCGTGCGCGATCTGCGAAGGCCCATGCAGTTTGTCGAAACGGAATCGCGCCAATCCGTTGGCGTACGACTGTTCGATGCGGCCGTACAGGCGCACGCCATCCAAATCGAGTTCGAACACTTCCGGCTGCGCTTCCTGCCCGTTGCGCCAGCTGGCGAACGCATCGGCGTAAGGCTGCACCTGTGCACGCAACGCTTTCAACTGGCGCTCGCCTAGCGGTCCGGACGGAAGCAGCGCGCGTGCGCGCAGTTCGCGGTGGAGCTGCGCATCGTCGACCGATCCGCGCACGCAAGCTTCGAACAATGCCTGCTGCAACTGCCAGCGCCGCAGACCGCGGCCAGGCGCGGCCAATGGCTCGCAGTCCTCCATCGCCTCGCCCATCTCTGGCAAGCGCAGCGCAAGGCGGTGTCGCAGGAAAGCATCGGCGGGATCGCGCAGAAAACTGCTCAAGTCGGAGAGCGACAGCGATTCCACCACTTCGCCCGACGGCAACGGATCGACTAACCAGCGCGCGAGTGCGCTGCGCGACGCCGGCGCAGCGGCCGCGGCCGGCCGCCATTCGCTGCGATAACTGTAGCGGCGCGGTTCGGTGTGTTCGTCGCTGCCTTCGTCGCCCGCACCGAAGGCGGCGGCCGCGAATGGCTGCAAGGGATGGCGCACGACAAGGACTTCGGCAGCGATCTGCGGTTGCGAGTGATAGCGGCTGGCGATGTCGGCCAACTCGGAAACCAATACCGACGGTTCGCGTGCGCTGCCGTCGCGCGGATCCGCGCCCAGATAGCTCAGGTAGAACACTTCGGACGCAGCGGTGAACAGCTGCAGGAGTAGATAGCGGTCGTCCTCGCGCAGGGAGCGGTCGCCGTAACGGCGCTTGTCGGTTCCCAGTTCGGCGGTGAGCTGATTGAGTCCGGCCGCCGGATCGCGGCGCGGGTAATCGCCATCGTTCATTCCCAGCACGCAGATCGCGCGGAACGGCAACAAGCGCATCGGCACCATACGGCCGAAGCTGACGCCACCGGTCAGCAGCGGCGCGCGGGTGTCCGCCTCAGCCAGCTGCGTGGCGAAATGCGCGCGCACCACTTCCGGCGGAACCGGCTTGTCGAAGCCGGCGCGATGCGCGGCCCGGGCGAAGTCATCGATGCCGTTGCGCAAACGTTCCAGCGCGCGCTGGTCGGCGAGCGCTTGCGGCGCCTGCGGCAGGATCGCTTCGAGCAGGCCCAGCAATCTTTCGCGCCACTGCGCTGGCGTCATCGCTTCGCCCAGCATGCGTTCATTGCGTGCAAGCACACGCAGCAGGCGGATCAAGGCATCGAGCGCGGCCAGTGCGCTGCCTTCCAGTTCTGGCCACGGCGCTACGCCGGCGATTTCGTCTTCGGCACCACTGGCGTGGCCTAGCAACAGACGGTCGAGCGCGAACGTCCAGGTGTAGGCATCGTCGCGCGGCGCCCGATGGCGTTGGCGATGATCGGCATCGATGCCCCAGCGCGCGCCGGCCGCGGACAGCCAGCCGTGCAGTCGCTCCAGCGCGGGTGCATCCAGGCCGGCGGCGCTGGCAATGGGCGCGCAAGCCAGCAGGTCGAGGATTTCGTTGAGGCCGAAGCGCGAGATTGGCAGTGTGAGCAGATGCAGGAAAACTTCCGCTAGCGGTTCGCTCGCCAACGGACTGGTATCGGCCAGAGCATAGGGAATGAAATCCGTGCTGCCGGCCAGACCGCCGAACACGGCCTCGATATGCGGCGCGTACGGATCGATATCGGGCGCCAGCACGGCGATCTCGCGCGGCTGCAATGGTGGATCGTAGCGGGTGTCTTCGAGCAGGCCGCGCAACTGGTCGTGCAGCACCTGTACTTCGCGCAGGCGCGTAGGCGAGGCATGTATCTGCAAGCTGGGGTCATGGATGTCCACTGCCTCGCGCCAGGGCATCGAAGGTGGCGGACGTCGATGCAGCAGGTCGCGTTGCAGGCGCTGCAGCAGACTGTCGCGGTCCGGGCGGTCGTCGTGGCGTTGTTCGGGATCGGCGTAGGCCGCGATCTCGCCGGAGGGGTGCACCACTTCGTAGCTGCCGAGCACGCCGATGAAATCGCGGCCGGCCGCGCCCCAGGCCTGCAGCAGCGGGTTGTCGGATTCGACCGCGCCGAACGGATCGCTTTCCTCCGCGCGCAGGCGCTGAGCCACCGTCTGCAGATCGCCCCAGTACGAGCGGGTCGGGGTCGGCATATAGAAATGCAGCACACCGACCCGGGCCTGAGTGGCGATCACCCGCAGGACGTCAGGCGAAACATTGAGCGTGGCGAAGGCGAACAGCCGTGGCGGCAACCCGGCCGGAAGCGTGACGTTGCCGCCGCCCGCTTGTCCGAAGCGCGCGAGATAGTCGTCGATGCGGCGCGCCCGGTGCGCGCGCCCGCCGGCGATACGACGCCACAGCGCCGCCTGCGGATCGCGCGGCGCCTGCCCTGCCTCCCAGCCCAGCAGCCAGTCGCGGCGCCAGGCCTGGTATTTCTCGAACACCGATGCCAGCTCTCCCGCCAGCGACCACGGTTTCAGCGCATCGTCGCTACCCAGGTATCGCCTGAGCGGCTGCAGGGCCGGTTCGCGCAGGACCGCCGCATCGGTGAGCGCCGCGTACAACTGCCAGCGCAAGGCGTCCGCGCCCAGGTCGTCTGCGGCACCGTCAACATTGGCGTCGAGCGCGCGCTGCACGAACTCGCCGGGCGTCAGGAATTCCAGATTGGCGGCGATGCCGTGTTCGGCCGCGAGCGTGGCCTGCAACCAGCGCCGCATCGCCACCTGCGGAATCAGCACGATATCCGGCGCCAATAGCGGCTGACCGGGAACAGGCTGGCGCAACTCGGCCGCCAGCAAACCGGCGAGCACGTCCAGCGCGTTGGAGTGGTACAGACGGAAATCGGAGGAAGGCCCGGGCATCGGCCCATCTTGCCGCAGACTGGTCGCAGCCATCGCGACCACGCTACATATCCTCCTCACTAATAGGTCCAGCCGGTCGCCTGTTTGCGCCGTAGGACATAAAATGAAACTGGGTAGTGCACTATTGTTCAGCCGTCTACCCTGATGCTCCACGGTTGTTCTGGAGTTGCCCGTGCCGATGACCTCCCCCGATTCGCCTGCAGTGCGCCTGTCCAACACCCGGCTCGACCGGGGCGGACGCACGATCCTGCGCGATATCGACCTGTCGGTGCCGCGCGGCAGCATCACCGCGGTGCTGGGCCCGTCGGGCAGCGGCAAGTCCACGTTGTTGGCGGCGTTGACCGGTGAACTGCCCCCGACCGCAGGCACGGTCGAGGTGTTCGGCAAGCCGGTGCCCCGGGGCACCCGCCATCTGCTGGAGATGCGCAAGGGCATCGGCGTGCTGCTGCAGGGTAACGGCCTGCTGACCGATCTCAGCGTGGGCGAAAACGTCGCCCTGCCGCTGCGCACGCACACGAAACTGCCGGCGATGCTGGTGGAGCGTATCGTTAACTTCAAGCTCAATGCGGTCGGCTTGCTGGCCGCGGCCGATGCCTATCCGCGCGAACTCTCCGGCGGCATGGCCCGACGGGTGGCGCTGGCGCGCGCGCTGGCGCTGGACCCGCCGTTGATGATCTACGACGAACCCCTGACCGGCCTGGACCCGATCGCCAGCGGCGTGATCATGAGCCTAATCCAACGCCTTAACGACACGCTGGGACTGACCAGCGTCATCGTCACCCACCACGTGCACGAGACCCTGCCCATTGCCGATCAGGCGGTGGTCATCGCCAATGGCGGCATCGTCTTCTCCGGCACTCCGGCGGAACTGGAAGCCACTAGCGACCCGCTGGTGCTGCAGTTCCTGCGCGGGCAGCCGGATGGGCCCATCGCCTTCGATGCCACCCCACGGACGGAGGCCGCCTGATGCCCCTTGCCTCCTCCATCCGTTCGGTGGGCCGAGCCGGCCTGTTCACCCTGTCGGTATTCCGGTCCTCGAAGCCGACCAAGGACTTTTTCGCCGAACTTACCCGCGAAATCTACAAAGTTGGTGCACGTTCGCTGCCGATCATCGCCGTAGGCGGCGCCTTCGTGGGCTTGGTGCTGACCCTGCAGGGCTGGCGCACGCTGACCACCTTCGGCGCTTCCGATGCGCTCTCCACCCTGCTGGGCCTGTCGCTTTACCGCGAACTGGGACCGGTGCTGACCGCCCTGCTGTTCATCGGCCGCGCCGGGTCCTCGATCGCCGCCGAGCTGGGCCTGATGCGCGCTACCGACCAGATCAAGGCGCTGGAGCTGATGGCCATCGACCCGGTGGCCAAGGCCGTAGCCCCGCGTTTCTGGGCCGCGGTGCTGACCGTGCCGCTGTTGACCGGCTTCTTCTGCAGCCTGGCCATCAGCGCCAGTTATCTGGAAGCGGTGCACGTGCTGGGCCTGGACAACGGCGTGTTCTGGTCGGCGCTGAGCAATAGCGTCGATTTCTACGACGACTTCGGCGTGGCCCTGTTGAAGTCTGCGGTGTTCGGCGGCACCTGTGCCTTGGTCGCCGCTTACGAAGGCTTCCATGCCGAGCCCACTATCGAAGGCACCTCGGTCGCCACCACCCGCGCGGTGGTGAACGCCTCGCTATTGGTGCTGATGTTCAATTTCGTTCTTTCCGCCTTGTTGTTCAGGAGTTGATGCCATGGCCGTCCGTGGACCCCGTCTCGAATTCGCCGTCGGCGCCTTCCTTTTCCTGGCGCTGGCTTCGCTGCTGGTGCTGGCCATCGCCTCCACCAACAAGAAGTTCGGTTTCGGCAGCAGCAGTTACGAGCTGACCGCGCGCTTCACCAACCTGGGCCAGCTGCGGCCGCAGGCACCGGTGAAGATCGGCGGGGTGGTGGTCGGGCAGGTGGCCCGTATTCAGCTGGACCCGGTCAAATTCGATTCCATCGTGACCCTGGATATCGACAAGCAATACAAGGATCTGCCCGCCGACACCTCCGCCGGCATTTTCACCAGCGGCCTGCTGGGCGAGAACTACATCGGCCTTTCCCCCGGCGGCGACCCGGAAGTGCTCAAGCCCGGCGAAGAGATCGCCTACACCCAACCCGCGGTCGACCTGCTGCAACTGGTCGGCAAATACATGTTCAGCGGCGGCGGCAAGCCGCCGGCAAGCGGCGCCGAAGCCGACGCCAGCGCCCCGTCTGCCGCTACTCCGCCCTCCGAGGAACCCGCCAAATGAAGAAGTCACTGCTTTCGCTCGTCATCGCCTCCGCCCTGCTCGCCGGCGCTCCGCTGCTGGCCACCGCACAGGCGACCAAGCCCGCCGCCGCCGCGCCCGCCGCCCAGGGCAGCGCCAGCAAAGTGGTGCTCGACAGCAGCACCCGCATCCTGACCACGCTGGAACAGCGCCGCGCCGAGTTCCGCAAAAATCCGGCCACGCTCAAGCAATTTATCACCAGCGAATTCAACCGCACGTTCGACCGCGATTACGCCGCCCGCCTGGTGCTGGGTGTGCATGGCCGCGGCGCCTCCGATGCCGACGTAAAGCTGTTCGCCGATGCGCTGGCCGACAACCTGATGTCCCGCTACGGCACCTCGCTGCTGGACTTCAACACCAAGCTGCGCGTACGCATCAAATCCGAGTCGCCGCTGCCCGGCAACCGCGGGGTCAAGGTCTCCAGCGAGATGCTGCGCGACGGTGGCGACCCGATCCCGGTGGACTATCTGATCCGCAACGTCGGCGGCCAATGGAAAGCGTTCGATGTGATGATCGAAGGCATTTCCTACGTGCAGACCTTCAAGAACCAGTTCGACGCGCCGCTGCGGCAGAAGTCCATCGCCCAGGTCGCCGCCGATCTGCGCGCCGGCAAGATGCAGGCCAATGGCGGCCAGTAACGCCATTAATACGGCCAGCGTCGATCGCGACGGCGATGCGTTGGTGTTCGCCGGCGCGCTCGACCGGGCCGCTGCCGCCGGTTTGTGGCCATCGGTCAGCCAAATGCTGGCTGGCGCGCAACGCATTGTCCTGACCAAAGTCACTTCCGTGGACAGTGCCGGGCTGGCATTGTTGGCTGAACTCGCCGCACGCTTGCGCGCGGCAGGTGCAGTCCCCCAAATAGAGGGCGAGCCCGCCGGCTTGTCCGAGTTGCGCACCGCTTATCGCTTGACGTCCGGGCTGGATTTCCCCGGCACCACCCCCACGCCGTAGTACCCAGGGAAACGGGATGAACCTGTTACGCATCGCTATTGTGGTCGTCTTCGCTGCGTTGGCATCGGCTTGCGCGTCGACCAAGCCCGCCGCCGCCACCGCGCCGCCGGCCGAAACCATCGTCGTCGGACAAGCTCCGCCGGCGGCTCCTATCGAAGCGCCCGCGCCTAGCGACACCGGCAGCGACACCAGCACCGACGCCAACGCAGTCGCGGCGACGTCGCCGGCAGCGACTTCCACCGGCGGGGAAACCGCCGCCGAAGACGACTTCACCGCCATCTACGGCCAGGACGAATACAACGCAGTCGCCGACCCCACCCTGCCGCCCGGCGTGGAAATGCCGAAGTCGTACGACCCGTGGGAAAAGCTCAACCGCAAGGTGCACACCTTCAACAACGCGGTGGACCGCACCATCGCGCGGCCGCTGGCCAAGGGTTACGTGAAAGTGGTGCCGCGACCGGTGCGTTTGGGCGTCGGCAATTTCTTCAGCAACCTGGGCGAGCCGATCACCGCGCTCAACAGCCTGCTGCAGGGCAAACCCAAACAGGCCGGGCAATCGCTGGGACGTTTCCTGCTCAATTCGACACTGGGCATCGGCGGCATCTTCGATCCGGCCAGCGACGCCAAGCTGCCGCGCAAGAACGAGGATTTCGGCCAGACCCTGGGCGTGTGGGGATGGAAGCGCTCGCGCTACGTGGAATTGCCGCTGTTCGGACCGCGCACCATCCGCGACGTGTTCGGTCTGATCGGCGATGCGCCGCTGTCGCCTATCCGCCAGGTGGAAGACGACAAGACGCGTTTCTTCCTGCAGGGCTTGCAGCTGGTCGACGTGCGCGCGCAACTGCTGTCGATCGACGCGCTGCGCGAAGGCGCAGTCGACGAATACGCGCTGTTCCGCGATTCCTGGCTGCAGCGCCGCAATTACCAGATCAGCGACGATCGAAAGAAGTCGGACGACGAGAATCTACCCGACTATCTGATGGAAGAAGAAGACAATCCCACCGTGCCGATGGACGCGATGCCGGTGATCGTGCCGACGCCGGGGGGTTGATCCGCTTATTCCCTTCTTCCTTGCGGTGCCTGCAGGGGAGAAGGGAACAACGTCATCCCAGCGAAAGCTGGGATCCATTTTGACGTTGCTGTTGCCTTTGCTTTTCCGCGTCGCCCACCAAGATCAAGATGGATCCCAGCTTTCGCTGGGATGACGTCGTCGGGTTGCTAAGCTATTCCTGCGGACCCTCGGCTTCGCTACCCAACAACCCCGGCTCCCCTTCGCTAGGCAGCGACTCCACCTCGCGCAGCCTGCGTTCGATCGCGCGCGTACGTACGCCGGTCTTTTCGATCTGGGTGCTGGCTTGGTCCAGTTTGCTCTTCACCGAATCCAGCACATCGCCGAACTTGGAGAATTCGGTCTTTACCGCGCCCAGGGTCTTCCACACTTCGCTGGACCGCTTTTCGATGGCCAGGGTGCGGAAGCCCATGTGGAAGCTGGTCATTAAAGCGAGCAGCGTGGTCGGTCCGGCCACGGCGATGCGCTGGTCGCGCTGCAGGGCGTCGACCAGGCCGGGGCGGCGTAGCACTTCGGCGTATAGGCCTTCGGTGGGCAGGAACAGGATGGCGAATTCGGTGGTGCTGGGCGGCGAGACGTATTTGTCGCGGATACGCGCCGCTTCCAGACGCACGCGGCGTTCCAGCGCGTCGCCGGCAGCGCGCGCGCCTTCGGCGTCGGCTTTTTCCTGGGCGTCCAGCAGGCGTTCGTAATCTTCGCGCGGGAATTTGGCGTCGATCGGCAGCCACACCACCGAATCGACCGAAGAACCGGGGAAGCGCACGGCGAATTCGACGCGTTCGCTGCTGCCGGGCACGGTGGCGACGTTGGCCGCGTACTGGTCGGGGGCGAACACCTGTTCCAGTAGGCCGGCCAGCTGCACTTCGCCGAAGACGCCGCGCGATTTGACGTTGTTGAGTACGCGCTGCAGTCCGCCGACGTCGGCGGCGAGTTTGTTCATGTCGCCCAGGCCCTGGTGCACCTGGGCCAGCATGGCGGTGACGTTGCCGAAGCTTTCGGTCAGGCGCGTTTCCAGGGTGGCGTGCAGTTTTTCGTCCACGGTCTGGCGCATCTGTTCGAGTTTGGCGGTGTTGTCGGCCTGCAGTTCCTTGAGCCGCGATTCCAGGGTGGCGCGCAGTTCGCCGATCCGCAGTTCGTTGCGCTGGGTCAGTTCGTTGAGACGCTGGCTGAGGGTATCGCTGAAACGCTGTTGCTGTTCGCTGCTTTCCAGGCGGCCCTTGCGCGCGTCTTCGCCCAGGGCTTCGCGCAGCAGGTCCAGGCGCTGGTCGGTGCGGGTGCTCAGTTCGGTGAGGTTGCGGCCGAAGCCTTCGATCCGGGTTTCCTGTTGTTTGGACAGGCTGTCCAGCTGCTCGCGTAATTCGCTACGCCCGCTGCGCTGTTCCTCGCGCAGGGCCAGCTCCATGCGCTGTTCGGGGCGGCGTAGCAGCAGCACGACTAGCAGGAGGACGGCGGCGGCGGCCAGGACGAGGAGGATCAGCAGGAGGGTGTTGGTATCCATAGGGACAGTGTAGCGGGGTCGGTCTCAGGGGTTGAGTCTTGGGGCGTTGCCTGGCTCGCATAACGCTGCATACTGCGCTACGCCTCATTTCTGAGGTCTATTTCTTGTTAGGCGCCTATGTCCGAATGGTTTGGAATTGCGTATCGAGAATTCTGGGATGTCCCGCGAGCGGTTGTCGCGCGTCGCGATTCCGATTTGTTTTTCTTCGATTCGCGTTTTGATGAGGGCCTAGATGACTACTTGGATCATTACGAGGTTTGGCGGTTGCCCCCACTCTCAGATGAGCAACTCAGTGGTTCGTGGATCGGCCTTGAGAGGCTTGCCCTGGAAAGGCTGCCCAATGTGGACCTCCGCGATCTACCGTTCGAGGTTTCGAGTCGCAACACTCCAGATGCTGATGCGGCGCGTTCAAAGTGACGCAGCCCGGGTAGAGCGTAGCGAAACCCGGGGACTCTGACCGGCCCCTTTGCCGCTCATGGTTGATTTGCCCCACGCGTCGTTGCCAGTCGTTTCATCGCTATACCGGATGTCCCGAGTTTCGCTACTCTCCACCTGGGCTACGCTACTTCGCGAGAGAATCAATTCAAGGTCACGATGTTGATGCCCATTTCGTTCACCCACTCCGTGAGCCTGAAATCTGTTTTTTTGTGAGGCCCCGATGTCTGATTCAGAAAAAAATCGGCGCATGGAAATCCGGCGAAGTATCGGCAATCGCAAGACTTCAGCACCAGAGGCACCCCGCCTGGCTCCTCAGTATCTTATTGCCCACGTATGCTTCGATTGCCGTAAGAGCTTCAAGGTTGCGCCGCGCCAGGACTATGCTGCGGTCTGCCCATCCTGCGGAGGTAAATTGCACGAGATGGGCCGCTCGTTCAAAGCTCCTCCTATGCGGGACATCGAACAATGGACAAAAGTGCAGGTTCTATATAACGCGGGTTTCCGTTTTTTCAATTATCGCGGCACCTCAGAACCTCCGCTTCCAACTCGACTGTCGGAAGTTGAAACCTTCATCCGTGATAATCCAGTGCATGCGCTTCGCACTGCAGTACCAAAAAAATAAATCGGGCGGCGTCTGTTTCACAAACGGGCGCAACTCAGGGTTAGACGTCAGGAGATGCACAATGGCCTTAAGGAAGGTTGCATTCGTCGTGCTGACCGGCGCAGCGATTGTATTGGCAATTGGCTACTGCACTGCTTGGCTTTCCGTCTCCAAATGCGTTGCGCTTACGAACCAAGATTTCGCGCAGCGAAGGGTGGTTGGACAAGATTTCTCAGGACGGGAGGTTCTGATTACTGGCAAGGATGTTACCGCACGCGCCACAGCTCCCTTTATTGTCGAGACGTCGTATTCCGTCCCCACAGGCAGGCATGCCTCCATTCATCGCAAGAAGTATTTTGTGTTGCCTTGGCTAATCAAGCTCCATTCTTCAAAAACCTATCACCTTCTGTAATGGTTAGATCTCGTAGGGCGGGTTTCAACCCGCCTTCCGTGCCGAGAAAGCGATAACTTGGGCCGCCGTAAGGCGGGTTAAAACCCGCCCTACAGATTCGGATTCACCCAATACGTTCATAACCTACGAATCAGTGTCACCTCACTGGAAAAACCATGACCGAACAAGCTCAACCCTCAGAATACCTGGTCCTCTCCCGCGGCCAATGGGACACGGATGCCGCGCCTGCGGACATCCAGGTCGCGATTGACCAGTTCTATGTATGGCTGGAAGGACTCATCGCCGAAGGAAAAATGAAGACCGGTCAGCGCCTGGATACGCCCGGCGCGACGGTTTCCAAGAAGAAGGGCGTGGTGACCGACGGACCTTTCGGCGAATCCAAGGAAGTCGTGGGCGGTTACTGGTTCATCCTGGCCCACAGCCTGGAAGAAGCCGCACAACTCGCCGCGCAGAATCCGTGCATGCAGTACGGCCTGTTCTACGAGATCCGCCCGATAGACCCGCAGAAAGGCAGCGCCTACAACGTGACCAACGAAACGCCCACGCGATGAGGATGAAAGCGATGAAGCACTGGCACACCGTTGTCCTGATGGCGGGGTTGTTGCTTGCCGCACCGGCCGCCGATGCACAGCAATCCGAAGACACCGCACTGGCTGCCGCACTCAAGGCGCAGGCCGATGCCTGGGATGTCGCGATCGTTCGCAAGGACAAGCAAGCCATCGCCGCGAACATGGCCGACTCTTTCCTGCAGATCGACAGCGATGGAAATACCGCCGACAAAGCGAAGTTCATCGAGGAAATCGCGGCGGACGACCTGACCATCCAGCCCTACACCGTGGACGACTTCAAGATCCGCATCTACGGAAACACCGCCATCATCAACGGAAGCACATTGATGCACGGCACCTACCGCGGCCAGCCTTTCACCAGCCATTACCGCTACACCGACATCTACGTCAAAGAGAGCGGCGGCTGGCGGGTAGTGAATATTCAGACCACTCGGATCAAGTGACTGGTTCCAGGCTTGTTCCGCAAGGCGGATCAAGCCCGGCCTGCCGCTACGCCGCGGATTCCCTATACCATCCCGGCCACTACCCAAGGAGCGGCACCCGTGACCGACCTCGCCCTGAAGCAATCGATCCTCGACGACGAACATCTGCGCTTGCTTTCCATCGGCTACTTCATCTCGGCCGGCGTCAGCGCGTTCTTTTCCCTGTTCGGCCTGATGTACATGTTCATGGGCGTGACGATGGGGTCGATCCTCTCGTCCGCGGCCAAGACCGGCCAGCATGCCGATGCCATGCCCCCGCACATGATGGGCTGGATGTTTGGCATCTTCGGCGGCTTGTTTTTCCTGTTCGGCGCGAGCATGGCGATCGCCAAATTCCTCACCGGCAAATATCTACGGCAACGCCGGTCGCGGACCTTCTGCCAGGTGATCGCCGGCATTACCTGCTTGTCGATTCCCTTCGGCACCGCGCTCGGCGTGGCGACGTTTATAGTATTGGGCAAGCCGAGCGTGCAAAGCCTGTTCAATCGCGCCACTGCCGCCTGAGCGCCAGCGATGAGCGACCCCGTTCCCACCCTTTACGAATGGGCTGGCGGCATCGACGCCCTCAACCGCCTGACCGCGCGCTTCTACCAACGCGTGCACGACAACGAAATCCTGGCCCCGATCTTCGCCCACATGGATAGCGAGCACCCGCAGCATGTGGCCGCGTTTCTGGCCGAAGTGCTGGGCGGGCCGGCGGAGTATTCGGCCAGCCATGGCGGCCATCCGCACATGATCCGCCAGCACCTCAACCGCCATCTCACCCAGCCGCAGCGGCGCGCCTGGGTGGCGCTGCTGCTGGATACCGCCGACGAACTCGGCTTGCCGGACGATCCGGAGTTCCGCTCCGCCCTGGTCGGCTACCTGGAATGGGGATCGCGGCTGGCGGTGATCAACTCCCAGAGCGGCGCCGAGGCGGAAGAGAACGCGCCGATGCCGCGTTGGGGCTGGGGCGAGGTCAAGGGGCCGTACACGCCGCCCGGCGGCTGATCGCCGCAGCGCACATCGCATCGTTGCAGCCGATGCGCCACTATGTGCCACCTTTTCCTTTCGAAACTCAGGGGCACGCATGCAGACTTGGCTCAGGCGCAAATCGATCGACCAGGTGACCGTGCACGAGGAAGGGCGGCGGCTGGTCCCCACCCTGAGCTGGCCGCACCTGATAGCGCTGGGCATCGGCGCCATCGTCGGCACCGGTATCTACACCCTGATCGGCGTCGGCGCCAACCTGGCCGGCCCCGCTGTGCTGCTCTCGTTCGCCATCGCCGGCATCGTCTGCGCCTGCGCGGCGCTGGCGTATGCCGAAATGGCCACGATGATGCCGGCCGCCGGCAGCGCCTACACCTACAGCTACATCGTGCTGGGCGAAACCCTGGCCTGGATCGTGGGCTGGAGTCTGATCCTGGAGTACTCGCTGGTGGTGAGCACGGTGGCGGTCGGGTGGTCCGGCTACGCGGTGGGCTTCCTGAAAGGACTGGGCGTGGATCTGCCGTTGTGGGCGACCGCCGGGCCGCACGCCGGCGGATTCATCAACCTGCCGGCGGTGGGAATCGTGTTCGTGGTCGCCGGCATGTTGATGGCGGGCACGCGCGAAAGCGCCACCTTGAACGCGGCGCTGGTGGTGGTGAAGGTAATCGCGCTGGCGATCTTCGTGGCCATCGCGCTGCCGCACTTCGACGCCTCGCGTCTGGACCCGTTCATGCCGTTCGGTTTCGCCAAGTCGATGGGCGCCGACGGCGTGGAACGCGGGGTGATGGCGGCGGCGGCGATCATCTTCTTCGCCTTCTACGGATTCGATGCGATCTCCACCGCCGCCGAAGAAACCAAGAACCCGGAACGCGATCTTTCCATCGGCATCGTCGGCTCGATGGTCGGCTGCACGCTGATCTACATGGTCGTGGCGCTGGCTGCGGTCGGTGCGTTGAGCTACACCGTGTTCGGCAACAGCCCCGAACCGTTGGCGCTGATCCTGCGCGAACTGCAGCAGGGCAATGCGGCCACGATCATCGCCGCCGCTGCCGTCATCGCGCTGCCGACGGTGCTGCTGGCGTTCCTGTACGGCCAGAGCCGCATCTTCTTCGTGATGTCGCGCGACGGCCTGCTGCCGCGCGGGCTGTCGAAGGTGAGCAAGCGCACCGGCACGCCGATTGCGACCACGCTGTTCACCGCGATCCTGGTGGCCGCACTGGCCGGTGTGGCGCGTCTGGACGAAATCGCCGCGCTGGCCAATGCCGGTACGCTGGCCGCCTTCATCGCGGTGTCGGTCTGCTTGCTGGTGCTACGCAAGCGCGACCCCTCGCGCCGCCGCGTGTTCCGCACTCCGCTGGCGTGGGTAGTGGGACCGATCGCGATCCTGGGCTGCTTGTACCTGTTCTGGAGCCTGCCGCAGAAGACCCAGCTGTGGTTCCTGGTGTGGAACGCGATCGGCATCGTGGCGTATCTGGCTTACGGGCGGCGCGCGAGTCTGCTGGCGAAAGGCGGCGATGCTTAACGACAACGGAAACCCTACCGTCGTCATCCCAGCTTTCACTGGGATGACGAGTCGTTTTTTCGGGGATCCAAACCAGGGTCGCGGCCCTGGTTACAGTCAAAACACCCGGCAGAACACCGCTTTCAGATATCGCGATTCCTGCACATGCGCCATGAACGGGTGATCGGCGCCCGCGCCTGAGACTTTCAGGATCTGGATGGTGCGGCCGGAGAAATAAGCCGCGCGGCGCAGCATGTCCAGGAATTCCTGTTCGCCGACCAAGCCGGTGCAGGAGAACGTGGCGAACAATCCGCCCGGCTTCACCACGCCCAGCGCCAGCTTGTTCATATCCAGGTATTTCTTCAGCGCGGCGATCACCTGCTCGCGGTCGCGGGTCATCTTGGCCGGATCCAGGATCACCACGTCGTACAGATCCTTGGCATTGCCGGCATCGCGCAGCCACGGAAAGATATCGGCCTGCACGAATTTCAGGCGCACGTCGTTGAGCTTGGCGTTGCCTTTGGCAATCGAGATCACGTCCTCGTCGATATCCACGCCGACGACTTCCTCGGCGCCGCGCACCTTCGCGTACACGCCGAAGCCGCCGGTGTTGCAGCAAAGATCCAATACCCGCTTGCCGGCGACCTGGTGCGAAAGCCACTCGCGGTTCTCGCGCTGGTCGGCGAAGAAGCCGGTCTTGTGCGCGCCAGCCGGATCGGCGCGGAAACGCACGCCGTATTCGGTGATGATCGCCGGGGCTGGTGGTTCGGTGCCACGAAAATCGAACGATTCCTGCTTCTGCACATGCTCTTCGGCGAAGCTGTAGAAGCGCGCTCCGGGGAACTGTTCGGTTAGCGCTTCGTAGATCCACTCGCGGTGACGGAACATGCCCGCGCTGAAGAACTCGACCACCAGCAGATCGTCGTAGCGGTCCACGACCAGACCGGACAGGCCGTCGCCTTCGGCATGCACCACGCGCCAGGCATTGGACACTTGGTCGAGTTTGAGCACGTCGCGGCGCAGGGAAACCGCTGCGGCGATCTTGCGCGAGAACCAGCCGGCGTCGACGGGAACGTCGGGGTCGGTTTCCAGGATGCGCACGGCGATGCGCGAATGGCCGTTGTAGAAACCGCGGCCGATCCATTCGCCTTCCACGCCGATCACGTCGACGATCGTGCCGGGCTTGGGCTTCTGTTCGGGTTTGGCCACCAGTTTCTGGAAGATCCAGGGATGGCTGGAACGCCAGGCGTTCTTGAGATGGACGGTGGGGAGAGGCGTATTCATGTGGATATTCTACTTGCTGTTCCCTTCTCCCTCCGGGAGAAGGTGGCGCGCAGCGACGGATGAGGGAAGGAGAACTACTCACTGGGAAAGCTCGCTGCACGGGGAAAGTCCATTCCCTCATCCGCCCTTCGGGCACCTTCTCCCGGTGGGAGAAGGAAACACCATGGCATTCCCCCGTACCTGCGGGATTCATTATCCCGGCCCGCCCCACCCTTGCATTCCCGCGACCCGTCGCCATCCCTTTCGCATGGACCCACATCATCCCGACGATCCGCGCTACGACGCCGAAACACAGGCCAAGGTCGACCGCCGCCGCCTGATCCGCGCGTTGAACGTCAGTCTGGCCTTCGTGCTGGGGTTGGTCATGATGTATTCGGCGCAGGGCAGTTTCGACTGGGCGCCGTTCGCCGTCGCCCCGCATAGCGTGCAAGGCCTGCTCGGTATTCTCACCGCGCCGCTGCTGCACGGCTCGGTGGAACATATCGCCGCCAACAGCGTGGCCCTGCTGATGCTGGGCACACTGGCCGGCAGCGTGTATCCGCGCGCCACCTTGTGGTCGCTGCCGCTGCTGTGGCTCGGCTCGGGGCTGGGCGCATGGTGGCTGGGCGATGAGGGATCGCGCCATCTCGGCGCCAGCGGCGTGACCCACGGATTGATGTTCCTCATCTTCATGCTGGGCGTGCTGCGCCGCGACCGGCCCGCCATCGCCACCGGCATGATCGCGTTCCTGTTCTACGGCGGCATGTTGCTGACGGTGTTGCCGCACGAACCCGGCGTGTCCTGGCAATCGCACCTGGGCGGCGCAGTGGGCGGCATTCTCGCCGCGTTACTGTTCCGCAGACTGGATCCGGCTTTGCCGCGCAAGCGCTACAGCTGGGAAGACGAGGAAGAAAATCTCGCGCCGCTGGACGACGAACTGGAACCGCCGGCGCCGCGCGAGGTGCCGGTGTTGTGGCGTCGCGTGGAAGATCCGCAGGGTGTCGTACTGAAGTTTCCGCCCAGGGATCCACCGCAGCGCGAGTGAATATAATCGCCGTTTCCTGATTGCAGGCATACGGCATGCGGATACTGGTCACCGGCAGCGCGGGACACCTGGGCGAAGGGCTGATGCGCACGTTGCGCGCGCAAGGCCGCGACGCCGTCGGCATCGATATCTCGCCCTCTTCGCATACCGATTTCGTCGGCTCCATCGCCG
The DNA here is from genome assembly GCF_056402315.1 of Pseudoxanthomonas sp. P4_B2. Taxonomy (NCBI): domain Bacteria; kingdom Pseudomonadati; phylum Pseudomonadota; class Gammaproteobacteria; order Lysobacterales; family Lysobacteraceae; genus Pseudoxanthomonas; species Pseudoxanthomonas sp. P4_B2. Next base: position 477,524 of record NZ_JBFUHQ010000002.1, on the reverse strand, counting down.
ACCGCGATTTCGTCGACCGTTGCATGCGCGGCATCGGCGCGGTTTTGCATTCGGCCACGCTGCACAAACCGCACGTGGCCACGCACACGCGCCAGGACTTCGTGGACACCAACATCACCGGGACGCTCAATTTGCTGGAAGCGGCGAAGCGCAATGGCGTGCGCGCTTTCGTGTTCACCAGCACCACCAGCCTCTATGGCGACGCGCTGGTGCCACCGCCGGGCGCGCCTTCGGCATGGATCACCGAGGACGTGGTGCCGGTGCCGAAGAACATTTACGGGGCGACCAAGATCGCAGCCGAGAATCTGTGCCAGCTGTTCCACCGCAACGAACGGCTGCCCTGCGTGGTGCTGCGCGCTGCGCGCTTCTTTCCGGAGACCGACGACCGCAGGCAGGTGCGCGAGAGTTTCGCCGACGCCAACATCAAGGCCAACGAGTTCCTGTACCGGCGCGCGGATCTGCAAGACGTGGTCGACGCGCACCTCTGCGCGATGGAGCGCGCGGCCGAAATAGGCTTCGGGCGTTTCATCGTCAGCGCGACAACGCCTTTCGGTCCCGAGGACCAGCAACCGCTGCACGACGATGCGCCGTCCGTGGTAGCGCGGCATTTTCCCGGTTACGAAACCGAATACGCGCGCCGCGGATGGCGCATGTTCGCGGGTATCGAGCGCGTGTACGTCAACGCGGCCGCTCGGCAGGCGCTGGGATGGAAACCTAATTACGATTTCGCCCGCATCTTGGAATGCTTGCGCACCGGCGAAGATCCGCGCAGCCCGCTCGCCATCGAAGTCGGCACGAAGGGCTACCACGAGCGGAGCTTCGAGGACGGGCCCTACCCGGTGGAATGAGCGGCCTGCCCCTGGCGGGACAGGCCGCGGTTTTGCCGCATCAGAACTTGGCGTTGAACTCCACGCCCACCGTGCGCGGCTCGTTGATGAAGCCGGTGAGGTTGTTGAAGTCGATACCGCCGACGATGCGGGTCTGGTCGGTGATGTTGCGGCCGAACAACGCCACGCCGTAATCGCCCTGGTTCCAGTTGTAGCCGACGCGCAGGCCGCCTTCGAGCGAGGACTTGCCGGTGAACTCGATAGAATCGTAGAGGAAGAAGTTCACCTCACTACGGTAGGCCCAATCGGTAAACACGTAGAACTCGCCGCCCTCGCCCACCGGCATGGCCCAGCGCGCGGTCACGTTGTGCACCCACTTGGGCGCCTGCGGCAGCGAGTTGCCGTCGATCAGCGCAAGACCGCCGCCATTCAACGGATCGGTTACGGTGCAGGCCGCACAGACGGCGACCGCCAGATCGGCATCCTTGATCTCCGTGTCGTTGTAGCTGCTGCCCAACGTGACCAGCAGGTTGTCGGTGACGTAGGCCTGCAGGTCCAGCTCGAAACCCTTGCCTACCGACTCTTCCGCGTTCAGCAGGATGTTGGCGTTGGCAGCGCCGCCCACGGCGGTGAGCTGCTGGTCCTTGATCTTGTAGAAGAAGACACCGGCACTGAGGCGCGCGCGCTTGTCGAACAGGTCGGCCTTCACTCCGGTTTCGAACGACGTCACCGTCTCCGGGTCGGCCACCGACTTGGCGTTGAAGGCGCCTGCGGCCTGGATGCTGCTGCCGCGAAAACCAGTGGCCGCGCGCGCATAGACGTTCACGTCTTCGTTGACCGCATAGGTGGCCGACAGGTCCCAGCTGACCTTCTTGTCCTCGGGCGAAGCCGACAGATCGCCGTCCGGTTCCAATGCCGCCAGTTGGGTCAGCGTGCATTTGCCCTGCAGTACGCACGGCACGAAACCGGTGTTCCAGTAATCCTCGACGGTCAGATCCTTCTCATCCACGGTGTAGCGCAGGCCGCCGCGCAGTTCGAGCTTGTCGGTCGCCTGCCAGGTCACCGCGCCGAACACCGCCCAGGCATCGTTGGTCTGGCGGATGCGTTCGTAACCGTCCTGCGCGCTGCCGGCCAGCGTGTCGTAGCTGAAGCTTTCGACCTTGTAGTCTTCCTTGAAGTAGAACAAGCCGGCCTGCCAGTTCACCTTGCCGGCGTAATCGGACTCGATGCGGAATTCCTGCGTCCACTGCGAATGGTCGGGGATGCCGTCGGCCGTTTCGGACGCGAACGGAAGTTCCGGGGTGAAGTAAGGTCCGGAACCGCCATCGATGTCGCCACGATTGATCGTCTCGACGCTTTCGTAGCCGGTGATCGAGTACAGGTTGTAGTCGCCCAGGTCCCAGCGCAGTCGCGCGCTGGCGCCTTGCGATTCGAGCTCGGAGTAGTTCAGGCCGTCCTGCGACACCTTGTCCACATCGAAGCCATCGACCAGGTTGTTGGTGCCCGGTTCGATGATGTTGGCGCGGAACAGGCGCGCGGTGCCGTTCAATTTTCGGGCATGCGCGTTGAACAGCGCTTCGAAGGTGTCGCCTTCGTAGAGGAACTGTACGCGGCCTGCGGACTCGTCATAGCCTTCGTAGCCATCGTTCGGACCCGGATAAGTGTTTTCCACCCAATCGTCGCGGCGCTGGTACAGCAGTGCGGCGCGCGCCGACCAGCGTTCGCTCAATGCCCCGCCCATGGCGCCTTCCACATTCCACATGTTGTCGCTGCCGTAGCCGACCTTGGCGTAACCCGTGGTTTCCTGCGACGGCTTGGCGGACTCGAACTTGACCACGCCCGCCGGTGTGTTGCGGCCGAACAGCGAACCCTGCGGTCCGCGCAGCACTTCGACTTGTTCCAGATCGAACAACGGGAAGCCCTTCAAAATCGGGTTTTCCTGAACCACGTCGTCGTACACCAGCGACACCGGTTGCGAGGTGTTGAGGCGGAAGTCGGTGTTGCCATAACCGCGGATATAGAAACGCGGGAAGGCGCGACCGAAGGAGGATTCGATATTGAGGCTGGGCACACGTCCGGACAGGAAGCGGATGTCGGTGCCGCCCGAGGCCAGCACGTTCAGCTGTTCGCCGCTGACGGTGCTGATGGACACGGGCACATCCTGGATGTTCTCGACGCGACGCTGTGCGGTGACTTCGACCGCGTCCAGCGTGGTGGCTTCGCTGCTGGCCGGGACTGCCGGCGTGGCGGTGTCCTGGGCGTAAACGGTGCCGAACGGCAACAGGGCGGCAATGGCGAGGGCGAGTCGATGCGGACGCACGGACGAGGAGCGGCTAGAGGGCATGTTGGCTTCCGGAGGGTGGTGGAAGGAGGCGGGCGTTTAGCACCTGCATGTTGCAGGACAGCAACAGACGAGGCAATGGACTCAGGCCCCATTTAGCCTAACTCTTTAACGAATATTTGACAAAAAGGGGCGTGCGGATAATCCTGCCGGCCGCCCAATGACGGGTGGAACTTCAAAATAGGGAATATCTTGATGAACAAGTCTGTATTGCTAGCCTCCGCTATGGTCCTGGCCGGTCTGTCTTCTTCCGCCGCGGCCGCCGAAGGCTGGTACGTGCGCGGCGAAGCCGGCACCACCACCCTCGAAATCGACGGTTCTGAAGGCGACGACGACACCTTCAGCGCACGCGGCGGCTACTTCTTCACCCCGAACGTGGCGGTGGAAGGTTTCTACACCAACTACGGCGACGACTCCGGCGACGGCGTTTCGATTAAGGCTTCCGGCTACGGCGTGGGCCTGGTCGGCAAGAAGAATTTCGGTCCCGATGCGCACACCGGTTTCTTCATCAGTGGCCGCGTCGGCGCGGTGCATATCGAAACCAAGCTGGGCGTCGATGGCGTGGGCAACGCCAAGGACACCTCCACCGAAGGCTACGTCGGCGTGGGCGCGGGTTACGACTTCACCAACAATTTCGGCCTGAGCCTGAACTACGACTACGCACAGGCGGACATCTTCGATGTCGACGCCAAGCTCAAGACCGCGACGCTCGGCTTCGAGTACCGCTTCTGATCTTCGCAGTTCCCGCGATACCAAACGGCCATCTTCGGATGGCCGTTTTTTTGGCGCACGGGCCTCCCCCTTTGCAGCGCTTTTCAACAGCCGAATGGCTGGTCAAAAGGGGGATCGAGGGGGATTTGCTTTTGATTTTGATCTTGGTTTCTTCATCTTCAAAAAAGCAAAACAGCAAGATCAAGAGCAAATCCCCCGTAGCCCCCTTTGTTAAAGGGGGCAAGCAATAGCAAGAGCAAAAACGGAGCGCAGACAAGGGCGCTCCTTCGGTTCGCTACCCCAAATGCCCAAGCGGCAACGCGCGCGTCTGCTTCACCGTGCGCAGGACGAAACTGGAATTCACATCGGCCACACCGGTGGCGTTGATCAGTTTGTCCAGCAGGAAGCGGGAGAAATGCTCCAGGTCCTGCACGACCACCTGCAACAGGTAATCCATGTCGCCGGTGAGTGCATGGCAGGCGACCACTTCATCCCAATCGTTTACGCCCTCGATAAACCGATCCAGTCCCAGCTGGCCATGCTTCTCCAGCTGCACCCGCACGAAGGCCTGCAGACCCAGGCCGACCCGCTTGGGATCGACCATGGCCGCGTAACCGCGGATCACACCCGAGGATTCCAGCCGCTGGATCCTGCGCAGGCAGGCCGAGGGAGACAGGTTCACCTGCGCGGCGATATCGGCATTGGTGGCGCGCCCGTCCTGCTGCAGGAGCGCGAGCAGGCGCAGGTCGATGCGGTCCAGAGAGACGGATTCGGCCATTTCATGCTCAATTTCTTGGTTTCAAGCAAGAATATTGCGCTGTTCCAGTGGATCTTTGCAACTTCGCAACCCTGTTGCGCGGTTGCGGCGCTAACATCGAACGCCGCTTCAACCTCCTCGGAGAACCCATGAACGAGCCACGCCGCGTCGAGTCCAAGCCTGTCGAGGGCCGCCAGACCGACAAGGGCTATGTGCCGGTCTACACCACCGCCGTGGTGGAACAGCCGTGGGAGGACTACAAGGCCGAGGACCATGCCACCTGGGGTGCGCTGTACCAGCGCCAGCGCGAACTGCTGGTGGGCCGGGCCAGCGATGAATTCCTGCAGGCCCAGGACGAGATGGGCATGACTCCGCATGCGATCCCGCGCTTCGACCAGTTGAATGAAGTGCTGGGCGCGGCCACCGGCTGGACCCTGATCGGGGTAGAAGGCCTGCTGCCGGAGTTGGATTTCTTCGACCATCTGGCTAACCGCCGCTTCCCGGTGACCTGGTGGATACGCCGCCCGGAGCAGATCGATTACATCGCCGAACCCGATCTCTTCCACGATCTGTTCGGCCACGTGCCGCTACTGATGAACCCGCTGTTCGCCGACTACATGCAGGCCTACGGCCGCGGTGGGGTGAAGGCGCACGGTATCGGCGCCGAGGCGTTGGTCAATCTCACCCGTCTGTACTGGTATACGGTGGAGTTCGGCCTGATCAACACGCCGCGGGGTCTGCGCATCTATGGGAGCGGCATCGTCTCGTCGAAGGGCGAATCGCTTTACTCGCTGGAATCGGACGCGCCCAACCGCATCGGCTTCGACCTGGAGCGGGTGATGCGCACGCGCTACCGCATCGATACGTTTCAGAAGACCTACTTCGTCATCGACAGCTTCGAGCAGCTGATCGCTGCGACTGAGCCGGACTTCACGCCGATCTATGCGCGATTGGCGAAGGGCGAAGCGTACCCGGCAGGCAAAGTGCTGGAAACCGATCAGGTATTCACTCGCGGCACGGGCGAGGGTTGGGCCATGGACGCCGACGTTTAAGTCCTTGTAGAGGCTTGCTGCGTCCGGCCAAACCGGTCGCCATGAAAAATAGGTCGTCACTCCGGCGAATGCCGGGATGACGACCCTTTGTTAAGAGATGCGCGATCATTGGCGCATGACTCCGAAACAATCCGCCCCCCTGACCCTGCTCGCCTTGCTCGCCTGCAGTGCGAGCGCCTACGCGCAATCGCCCGACAGCGACCCGGTCACCCTCGACCGCATCCGCGTGCAGGCCACACGCCTGATCGGCGTCGACGATTTCGACACGCCGGCGTCGGTGAATACCGTGGAGCTGCGCGACGACGACAACGGCAACGCCGTCAACGTTTCCGATGCATTGGGCGGCGTTCCCGGACTGCTGGCTCGCGACCGCCAGAATTACGCCCAGGACACGCAGCTCTCGATCCGCGGCTTCGGCGCGCGCTCGACCTTTGGCGTACGCGGCGTGCGCCTGTTCTCCGATGGCATTCCCGCCTCCATGCCGGACGGACAAGGCCAGCTTTCGCATTTCAACGTGCTGGGTGGCGAACGCATCGAAATCATGCGCGGCCCGTTTTCGGCGCTATACGGAAATTCATCGGGCGGCGTGGTGCAGTTGTGGAGCGCCGAAGGTAAGCAAGGCAACCCTTGGCGGATCCGCGCCACCGCCGGCAACGATGACGCCTACACGCTTGGCGCGCAGTTGCGAGGGGCCAACGGCGATCTGGGCTACAACATTGCCGCCTCGCATTTCGATACTCAGGGTTATCGCGACCACAGCGCGGCGCAGCGCGATTCGCTCAACGCGCGCTTCGATTTCCGCCTGGATCCTTCGCGCAAATTGACCCTGGTGTTGAACCATATCGACCTGCCCGATGCCGACGATCCGCTGGGACTGACGCGTGCGCAGTACCGGGCCGATCCGCGCCAGGCCACCTCGGTCGCCACCCAGTTCGATACGCGCAAATCGGTGCGCCAGAGCCAGGGCGGCCTGACCTACGAACAGCAAGTGGGCGACGCGCAGAGCTGGCGCGCGATGGTCTATGCGGGACGACGCGCGGTGGAGCAATTCCTGGCTTTACCGGTCGCCGCGCAAGCCAATCCGCTCAACGCTGGCGGCGTGATCGACCTGGACAGCGATTACGGCGGCGCCGATCTACGCTGGAGCTGGCGTGGCGAATTGGCGTCGAAGCCATTCGAGTTCACCGCTGGTGCCAATGTCGACCGGCAGGACCAGGCGCGCCGCGGCTACGAGAATTTCATCGGCGGCACGCTGGGCGTCAAGGGTGCGCTGCGGCGCGATGAGAGCAATCGCGTGCGCAACGTGGACCAGTTCGCGCAGGCATGGTGGCGGTTCGCGCCGCGCTGGTCGCTGCTGGCCGGGGTGCGCCATAGCGAGGTGGAATTCGACGCCCACGATCATTACGTCACCGCGAACAATCCCGACGACAGCGGCAGCGTCCGCTATCGCGACACCACGCCGGTGGCCGGGTTGATGTTCGCGCCGGGCGAAGCTCTGCGCGTCTATGTGTCGGCGGGCCGCGGTTTCGAGACGCCGACCTTCAACGAACTGGGATACCGCGCCGACGGCGGCGCGGGCTTGGCCTTCGATCTGCAACCGGCGATCAGCCGCAACCTCGAGCTGGGAATGAAATGGCGTGGCGAGGGCGACGCGCGCCTGGAAGCCGCGCTGTTCCGCGCCGACACCGACGACGAGCTGGCGGTGGTGCGCAACGTCGGCGGACGCAGCAGTTTTCGCAATGTGGGTCGGGCGCGGCGGCAGGGATTCGAGACGTCGTTCGAGACCGCGTTATCCGATCGATGGCGCCTGCAGCTGGCCTATACCTGGCTGGACGCGACTTTCCGCAGCGCCTACCTGGTCTGCACTGGCGCCGGCTGCACCGTGCCGGCGACGCCAGTGGCGGCCGGTTCGCGCATTCCCGGCGTCGCGCGCCAGCAGTTCTTCGGTCGCCTGCAGTGGCGCTGGAGCGCGTGGAGCGCGGCGGCGGAAGCCGAAGGGGTGAGCGAAGTGGTGGTCAACGACGTGGCCAGCGAGTCGGCACCGGGCTATTTCCTGCTGCATCTGGAGGCGGCGCGCGAATGGAGTTTCAGCGCGGGCGGGTTGCGGGCCTTCGCCCGCATCGACAATGCGCTGGATCGGAACTACATCGGTTCGGTGATCGTCAACGAAGGCAATGGACGCTTCTACGAGCCCGGACCCGGCCGCACGTTCCTGGTCGGCGCGCAGTGGACGTGGTCGCATTGAGATTGCTTTACCCCCTTTGTCAAAGGGGGCTACGGGGGATTTGCCCTTGATCTTGATCTTGCTTTGTGAAAGTGAAGAAACAAGACAAGAGCAAAGCAATTCCCCCTCAATCCCCCTTTTGACCAGCCATTCGGCTGTTGAAAAGCGCTGCAAAAGGGGAGGCAAAGAACGCTCTGCGCCAGCACTGCTATAGCTGCCGAGGTATCCCGACAATCACGCCCCGTTCCGCATCGGATTACCGACGGCTTGCAGATACGCATCCAGATCGCGGCCGGTGATCTCGACGAATAGTTCTCCCGTCGCCTCGACGCCGACGATCCTGTCCGGGCGGAAATTACGGAAGTCCGCGCGTAACCGGCACCAGGCGCCCAAGGTCCAGCTTCCGCCCCAGAACGTCAGGCACAGAGGTTCCACTTCGCGCAGGGTTTCGCTGCCCGACGGATCGCAGTACCGCAAATGCAGCACCCGGCAGGTTCCGATCGCCTCGTGCAAGCGGTCGATCATGCCGTTGGCCTCGACGCGGTTGTCCAGCTCCGGCGCGAAGATACGGGTGCGGTGCGACCGTTCGCGCAAATCCGGCGGCAACACCGCTTCGATCTTCAGTAAGGCGGCACTGGCGCCCAGACCCAGGCGCTTGCCGCCGAATGCGCGGACGAAGCGCGTGCCCACCACCAATGCTTCCAGTTCCTCGGCGTTGAACATCAGCGGCGGGATATCCGAACCCTTGCGCAGCACGTAACCGACTCCGGCCTCGCCTTCGATCGGCACTCCGGACTGTTGCAGGTCGGCGACGTCGCGGTAGATGGTGCGCAGGGAAACATGCAGAGTCTCCGCCAGGGCCTGCGCGGTCATCGCCGAACGGCGGCCGCGTAGGGCGTGGACGATCAAGAACAGGCGGTCGGCGCGGCGCATCCGCGCATCATCGCGCGTGCGCGCCATGCCGTGCAAAGGTCGGTGGTCATGGTTTCAGCTACGCAGCCACGAACGCGTTGTCGGCTGCAGCTTCAGCACTTCCGGAGGGCGCGGCGCCAGACGCGCCCACGCGGCCGAGACCTGCGGCCACTGCGCGAGCTGTTCCACGTGCCGTCGGTGCGCGGCCTCGTCGGCGTGGCGCGAGAACCACAACAGCACATGCTCATCGGCACGTACCGGCAAGGCCGGATAAGTGTTGTCGGCGTATTCGGTGACGAAGCTCGCCAGCACCGGTGCGCCCATGCGCGACCAGACCGCCACCATCACCAGCGCGAAGAAGGACAGCGCCTCGTCGCTGATCGGCGCATCGAAATACTGCACGGTGGCGAAAATGCGTCCCTCGCCCTGTGCGTTCACCGACGACGACAAGTCGAAGTTGGAGCCCGGATACGCCGGCCGCAGCAGCAGCACGTTGTCCGAATCGATCATGGTGTCGTTGGCGGCGGCACGATGCGCCTGCCATACCGGCCCACCGTAGAAATCGGCCAGCGCGCGTTTTCGCGCGGCCATGTCGGCGAAGCCGCGCAGCCACACGAAACGGTCCGGATCGTCCAGGTCGTGGAACTGGCCGATGATGCGCATGCCGGCGGCTTGCTGGCCTGCGAGCAGTTCGCTTTCGAACAATTCGACCAGCTCGTCGCGGCGACCGGGTTTCAGGGTGTACTGGCGCAGTTCGATGACGTCTTCGCTGATGGCGTTCGCTGTATTTGTATTCATGCTTGTTCCTCTTCTCCTTGTTTCATTTCGCCACGCAGCCCCGCGATGGTGGCCGGGTCCAGTTCCAGCACCACCGAGGTGAAGTTCTCGATCAGTTCGAGCACGGAATTGCGTGGTCCCAATTTCCATTCATCGCTCCCATAGAACGCGTCTTGGCGTTGTTGCCTGTCTTCGAGGCTGGCGTAGGCACGGATCAGGAAGTAACTATCCTGGTCGTGCTCGGAAGGCCCATGGCGAACCACCTCGGTGCCCCAGCGCGCCAGCATCGGCATCACCGTCTCGGTAGCGGTCCGGCCGAAGCGCTCGCGCGATCCCGGTTTGAGGTTGTAGCTGCGGATTTCCACCGTTTGTTTCATGCTGGTTCCTTCCGGTTTGCCGAAGTGGATCAATCGTCGCAACGGGTCATGTACATATGCCAGTTGGTTTCCCAGCTGCGCCCGTCGTCGGTCGAGAATGCCTGTTGCCAGTGCGCGCCGTACGCGGTGATGTCCGACCACAGGAAGCGCACCCGCACCGGCTGGCCCTGATGCCGGCCGTCGCCGAAGAAGACGCCTACGCCGTCGTCGAAGCGGCCCACCACCGGCGGTTCCAGCACACCGCTGCGGTTGCCCGCCCAGTAGATGCTCCATTGCCGTGTTTGCGGATCGAACAGGCGCAAAGTCATGCCGCGGAAACCATCGCCCCAGTTGGTCACGAAGTCATCGAGATTGCCGAGGCCACCCAAGATCGGGCGGCATTCCTGTATGGCTTCGAAGGTTTCCCATTCGTCGCGGCCGCGCAGTCGTTCGCGCAAGCGTTCGTTCCGCACCTGCCAGCGGCCATGATAGAAATCGAAATCGTGCCGGCCGTCGTCGGCAATCATGTCAGCTGCGGTTTGCGGCCGGGCGATACCGTTGCCGTAGATGAGCTGATCACCACAAACGACGCTGCGGTTCACCCGATCCAGCCAGGCGTGCCACAACCGGGGAACCAGGCCATCGGATCGAATTGCGTGCTGTTGCATGATCTGTCCGCGCCGCGTGCCGATCGCACGCCGCTAGCTTGCGCGTCCGCTGCTGACAGCCTGTTGTCAGCAGTCTCGATCTATTTCGTGCCTTGCACAGGATTTGCTTGCCACAGCGAAGGGTTTGCCCTGCCCTCAGCCGGCTGCGAAGTGCCCGTGGAAACCCAGCGGGAACGAGTACGGCAACCACGCCTGCGCCAGCGGACCTTCGCTGACGCGTTCGGCATCCAGCACCGCGATGCCGCTGCGTCCGCGCGCGCTGTCCAGCAGGGTGCCGACCAACCAGCCATCGCCGGCCCGCGAGCTGCCGGACCGGGGCACGAACACATGTTCTTCGGCCAATATGTCGCGGCCATAACGATGCACCTGGCGTTTGCCGCGACGTACCTCCAGGGATGCGACCGCGTTGAAGTAAGGCGCGCTAGCTTCCCCTTCGTTAGTGGGTGCGTAAAGCACCGCCGCTCTGTCCCCTCGCGTGCGCGGATCGAACAACGGGAACTCGATGCCGTCGAACCCGGTTTCTTCCCAGCGAGCGGTGCCGCTGCGCAGATCCACGCGCAGCTCGCGCAAGCGTCCCTGCCCGCCGTGTGCTCCCGCATGTCCGTTCATCGCGTCGCGCATGGGGGAACGCGCTTCTTCGATATCCGGGTGCTGCACGGCGCGCATCACGATCTCCCCGTTGCGCTCGTAAGCGTCGCCGAAGTGGTAGATCGCCGCGAATTCGGCTTCGAACCAGCGTGCGACGGTGGGCGTGTGTTTGGCGATCACACCCACGCGCAGCGCCTGCTGATCCTGGAAGCGCAGGCGGCGGAAAAACGCGCCCTGCCCCTCCGCGAAAGCGAAGGGAATCAAAGTGAAGACCAGATGTTGGTCGGTCATGGCGAAGCTGTGCAGGTAGCCGCGTACCGGCGTCTCGATGATATCGGCCGAGATCAATTTGCCGTCCGCACCGATGTGCCAGACCAACAGCCCGGCGCCGCCCATCAGCGCGACGGAACCGAAATTCCACACCGAACCGTCGCGGTCGACCAGCGGATGCGCCGAAAACGGCAGTGAAGCCAGATCCTGACGCCAAGTCACCGGACCCAAGGTGTCCAACTGATCGGGATCCAGTTCGAAAGCGGAGCCGGCCTCGCACAGGGCGAACAGACGACCATCGATCGTCATCGCCGAAGTGTTGGCGGTATTGGCATCGTCGTTGTTGCGTACCGCTTGCGTGTCCGGAACCGTGGTGCCGGCGGTCGGATACAGGAAGCGACCGGCTCTCCGCTCGCGGGTGAACTTGGGCGTTGCCACCATGCGCCCGCGATGGATGACGCGGCCTTCGTCGAAACGCCATCCGTGCACCATGCCGTCGCCGTCGAACCAATGCTCGTAGCGGAAGCCAGCGCGTTCGGTCCAGGCCGGACCATTGCGGTACAAAGTACCGGCGAAGCCCTCCGGCAGGCGGCCTTCCAATTCGATCGCGGTGGGCCCCAGGGATTCGGCGCCGACGCTGCGCCAACCCGCGAGCCATGGACGTTCCTGGAGTCCGCGCGCGAATTCGGCCGGATCGCCGGCCAGCGCTGTCTCGCTGTGTAGCAGCGAAGGGGCGATCGCCAGCGCGGTGGCGCCGGACAACAGGTTGCGCAGGAAACGGCGGCGGCTGTTGGCACTAGTGTTCATGGCGATGCTCCTGGCGTGATGGCGGCTGGCGTGGTGCGTCTCAGCGCAGGTCGATGTCGATGGCCGCGCCGGTGGCGGTGACGTCGAAGCGCGCTTCGTCCCAGGTCGGCTTGCGCATCACCTGCGGGTTATTGCTGAAGCCGTAGCCTTCCAGCGGCATGCCCACGACATTGGTGTCCAGCTTGCCGTTGCCGTTTTCGTCGTGGGTGATCATCACTGCGTAGCTGCCAGGCTTGAGATCCTTGAAGAGGAAGGTCGCCTCTTCAGTCTGCGCAGGAGCTCCATCGGCCTGTACCGGCGCGGCCTTGCCGTCCCAAGCCTGTTGCGAATCGACCACCGCCGCCTTGATCAGGCCGGTCTGCGCGCGTACGCCATGCAGCTTGACGGTGAGATCGCCGGCGAAGGCGGGGCCACTCACCAGCAGAGCGAGTCCTATCGCGGTGTGGACGAGCGAGGCGATGCGCGGGGTGGGGATGCGGGTCATGTCGATTTCCTCTGGCGGGTGGGATGGCGTGGTCAGTGTGCGATCGGGCCACAGACGGATCAGTTGCCGTTGGTCATCGATCGAGGGTGCCGGAAGTCACTTCCTGCACCGGACGCATTGCCAGCGCGCGAGGCAACCCGCAGCATGGCGACATGCACGAATTCTTCCGCGAGCTGCGCCAACCGATGAATCTGGCCGGGTTGTTCACCCTGGCCGCGGTCGGGTTGTCGCTGCGCTTCCTGCCGCTGCCGCAGCTCATCGTCGCCGCCGCGCTGCTGGCGGCCTTCAGCGCGCTGTTTGTGGTGATCAGCGCCGGATCGGAACACTGGCGGCGCACGCGCGTGGTTTCGCTGCTGCTGATGCCGGCGGTGGCGTTGACGCTGACCTGGTACACGCCGCGGCTGGGGACCGCGCAGGTGCTGCTGGTCGTGTGGACCGCAGTGGCCTTCAGTGTCTGGCTGCCGAAGCTGGCCGCCACGGTCGTGCTGCTGGCGGACGTGGTGTTCTATCTGCTGCTGCTGCAGGCGGAGTTGAATTCGCCGTTGACCATGGTGCTGATCAATCTTGGCTTCCAGGCCCTGGCCGGACTGTGCGTGTACTACGCTCGCAATGCCGAACTGACGCGCGATCAGCTGGCCCTGGTCAACGCCGATCTGCTCGCCACCCGCGCCCTGCTGGCCGACAGCGCGCGCGACTCCGAACGTCTGCGTGTAGCGCGCGAACTGCACGACGTCGCCGGACACAAACTGACCGCGATGAAACTCAATCTGCGCGCGCTAGCCGCCGAACCCGATCTGGCCGGGCGCGAAGAAGTGCGCACTGCGCAACAGCTGGCGTCCGAGCTGCTGGACGACATCCGCAACGTGGTCCAGGCCTTGCGCGATTCCCGCGGGTTGGATCTGCATACCGCGTTGCGCGCGCTGGCCGCACCTTTGCCCAAACCGGTCTTGAGGTTGCATATCGACGAACAAGTGAAAATCGCCGACCCGGTGCAAGCCGAGACGATCTTGCGGCTGGTCCAGGAAGCGCTGACCAATAGCGCGCGCCACGCCGACGCCGACATGCTGTCGGTCAATGTGAGCCGCGAGGGCAATGACGTGCTGCTGCGTATCGAAGACGATGGCCGTCTGCAAGGGCGGCTGCGCGAAGGTAACGGTATCGCCGGCATGCGTGAGCGTATCGACGCCGTGAGGGGTTCGTTGCGGCTGGAAACCACGCCGCAAGGTGGCTTGCGCATCGAAGCGAGGTTGCCAGCATGAGCACGCCGTCGAAGAGCACGCAGCCGATGAGCGCGCCTTCGTTGCGCGTCGCCCTGGCCGACGATCAAGCGCTGGTGCGCGGCGGCTTGCGCGCCCTACTCGAACACCAGGGCATCGTGGTGGTTTTCGAGGCCCTCGACGGCGGCGATCTGTTGGACAAACTGGTACGCGAATCCGTCGACGTGGTGCTCAGCGATATCCGCATGCCCGGCGTGGACGGCATCGACGCTCTGCTGCGCCTGCGCGAGCGCGGCGACCACACGCCGGTGTTGCTGCTAACCACCTTCGACGACAGCGACCTGCTGCTGCGGGCGACCGATGCGGGAGCGCAGGGTTTCCTGCTGAAGGACGCCGCGCCGGAAGACCTGCGCGACGCCATCGTGCGGGTGGCTGCGGGCGAGACCCTGCTGCAGCCTGTGAGCACCGACCCGGTACGCGCACGCTTCCGCTTCCGCGACGAATCCGCGCCCACCGAAACTTTTGGCACCCGTGAGGTGGCGATCCTACGCTTGCTGGCCGGCGGCTATTCCAATAAGGAAATCGCGCGCAGCCTGTTCCTGGCCGAGGGCACGGTTAAGAACTACGTTTCCACCATTCTGGACAAGCTGGGCACCCGCGACCGTACCCGCGCGGTGTTGAAGGCGATCACGCTGCGGATAATCTGAAGTAGATGCGACCGCGTGGGAGCGGCGTCCCGCCGCGAGCCCTTGTTAGAACACAGGCAACAGCTCGCGGCGGAACGCCGCTGCCACCGATTCCGCGATACAGTTGCGCGCAGGTCTTTCCAGAACTCCTGCACGCACATGGATTTCATCGAAGTCATAGACGACGCTGTCGACCGCGACACCTGCGCGGCGATCGTGTCGCGCCTGCGCGGCAGCGAAGGACTGCAACCGGGCCGGGTGGGCGGAGGCGTACACCCGGAACTCAAACATAGTCGCGACCTGCGCATCAGCGGAAATCCAAACTGGGCCGAAGTGGATGCGCGTCTGCAGCAGGCCGTGTTCGCCGGGGTGCTGGCGTATCTGCGGAAATACCCGCAAGCGCTGATCTCGCCGCTGATGCTGCAACAACCGGATCCCCGCGGGGGCTTGCGCCGCCTGCAAGCCGAGGATTTCGCTGCGATGGACGACAAGGCAATCGCCGAATTGGCGCGCGTCTGCCTGCGCCCGGGCGCGATCAACCTGCAATGGTATTCGGCGGGCGAAGGCGGTTATCCGTACTGGCATTGCGAGCTGTATCCGCGCGATGCCAGTGCCGAAACCCTACACCGGCATCTGCTATGGACGTTGTATCTCAACGACGGGTTCGAGGAAGGCGAAACCGAATTCCTGTTCCAACAACGCAAGGTGACACCGCGCACCGGCAGCCTGCTGATCGCGCCCACCGCCTTCACCCACACCCATCGCGGCAACCGCCCGCAGAATGGCGACAAGTTCATCGCTACCAGCTGGATCCTGTTCCAGTCGGCGGAGAAACTCTACGCTGAGATCCGATAGCCGCAACAACGATGGGTGTGAATCAGCGGCCGTTCGAACGGCTTGTCCACGATCCCGCGCAGTACATAGATATGCGCGCGCACCTTGGCGTCGGACTGGTGGTCATAATCGCCGCCCCACAGCCGTTCGTGCAGACGGCGTCGGGTCACCAGGTTGGGAGTGGCCTCCAGGAGCAGGCGCAGGATCCGCATGCCGGTGCGGGTGACGGCCAGGCGTTGGCCTTCGCGGTGGGCCTCCAGAGTAGTGAGATCGAGCTCCAGCGTGTGGACCCGCAGGGTCGTCGTGGAGGACGTCGCGCGGGTCCGCCGCAGCAATGCATGCAGGCGCGCCTCCACCTCCTCGCGGGCGAAAGGCCGTGCCATATAGGCATCGGCGCCCGCACGGAAGGCCGCTATCGTCGCTTCGGTGCTTTCGCCCAACATGACCAGAGGAACATCGTAATGTGGATTGTCGCGCATCGTCTCGCAGAGCTGGAAACCGTCCAGCGCTCCACGGACGTGCGTGCAAATGACCACTGCATCGAAGCGGTGTTCTGCCGCCAACCGCAGGCCAAGCCTGCCGCTGGCGGCGTAATCCACTTGATGTCCGCTAAGTTCGAGCAGGCCGGCGACTTCCTCTGCGAAAGAACTTGTTCCGCCGATGAGCAGCAGTTGCAGCGATCTTGCCGATTCGCGTTTTTGAGAAACCATGCATGGAACAGCGTTGCCTGCGGAGGCGGCCGACTATAAAGGCAATCTTTCCCGCTGACCTCTCACAATTGCAGTACTGATATGTCACATTTCCGGAAGCTTGAAGCCACACGAATTGGTGATCGTTCTGCCCGCCTAAGTGACCGCTTAATGTGAGTTCTCATTCGGGTGGTTTCGGTCCAAATAGAGATAAAAAGCCTCGTCATCCCAGCGAAAGCTGGGATCCATTTTGCTTTTGCTTTATGCACTAGTCGAAGATCAAGATGGATCCCAGCTTTCGCTGGGATGACGAACTTCGTGTAGGCCTGAATAGATAGGCTTGAATAGAGAGGCCTGAATCAGTGCCTAGCGCTCTTCGCCGATTTTCAAATCGTTCTATTCCTGCGGCGCTACGCCGAGATAGCCGCCTGCCGCCGCGACCGTCGACCACAATTCGTCTTCGCGATTGAACGAACGGTCGAACAGAGCTTCTGCCGCGGCTCAATCGCCTAGCAACAAGTAATAGGTGCCGACCTCGGCCATGCCCTTGCTGTCCTTCGGATTCTCCTGCAGCGCACGTTCGAACAGCGGTTTGGCTCGTTCCCATTCGCCGGCCTCACGGTAGATTCGGGCGATGCGGAAAAGGTCGGTTCCTTCTGGATCATTCGCCAGGACGTCGTCGAAGATCGCCTGCCCTTCCGGCTTGGAGCCGCCCAAATAATAGATCCGGCCGACGGCGATCTGTTCCCAGCTGCCGTTGCCGGCTTGTATCTTGGCCACTTCCAGCAGCGCATGAGCGGCCTGCTTGTTTTCCTTGTTGCGGTATTGGGACGGTTGGGCCTTCTGCGCTGCGTGGCTGGCCGAAATGCACGAAACGAACAGCAGGGCTGCCGTTGCAATGGAACGAAGCTTCATTTGTTTTTCCCCTTGATGGATGGACCAGACGGAAACGTCTTGGCACTGACTGACACTTGCAAATCGCTCATTTCCTCGGACACGACGCCGCTTGCGTACAGCAGGCGGCGCTTCTCGGAAAGGTTCCCCGCCCTTCCGCACGCCCGATCGCCAACAGCAAAGCACCAGACTGATCAAGCTTAGAGCGACTCGCCGCCCTCTGCCTTCGGCCTCTCAAGAGTCAGAACAACTCGCCCTGAGGCGATGGCGCGCGCGGCGCGAGGAAGCGGCTGCAATCGAGCGGACGCGGACGTTTGGCGGGAAAACCGTAGCGCTTTAACGCTAGCGAGAAGCGTCGTTCCAATAGATCGGCATACACTCCTTCGCCGCGCATGCGTTTGCCGTAAGCGGAATCGTAATCCTTGCCGCCACGTAGCTGTTGGATCGTGCTCATCACGTGCGCGGCACGGTCCGGCACATGGGTCTGCAACCAATCGCGGAACAGCGGCGCCACTTCATGCGGCAGCCTTAGCAGCACGTAGCCCGCCGAACCGGCGCCCGCTTCGCGGACGGCCTCGAGCACCGCTTCCAGCTCGCTGTCGTTCACCCACGGAATCACCGGCGCCACCATCACGCCGACCGGCACGCCGGCGTCGCGCAGCGCGCGGATGGCGCGCAGGCGCGAGTGCGGTGCGGAGGCGCGCGGTTCGAGCGCTGCGGAAAGGCGGTTATCGAGCGAGGTGACCGAAAAATGCACGCTGACCAGGTTTTCGCGCGCCAGCGGCGCCAGCAGATCGATATCGCGTATGACCAGCGCATTCTTGGTGATCAGGGAAAACGGGTGCCGGGTTTCGGCGAGGACTTCGATAATGCGCCGGGTCAATTCCAGTTTGCGCTCGATCGGTTGGTAGGCATCGGTGTTGATGCCTAGCGAGATCGGGCTTACTTGATAGCCAGGTTTGGCCAGTTCACGACGCAGCAGTTCCGGGGCATTGGTCTTGGCGAAGATCTTGGTTTCGAAGTCCAGCCCCGGCGACAAGCCGAGGTAGGCATGCGAGGGACGCGCGAAACAGTACGAACATCCGTGTTCGCAGCCACGATACGGATTGAGCGATTGCGAGAAGGGGATATCCGGCGATTTGTTGCGGCTGATGATGCTGCGCGCGGTTTCCTCGCGCACCTGGGTGCGTGGCAGTACCGAGGCGAACTCCTCTTCCTCTCCGCCATGCCAGCCGTCATCGACGGTCTGGCTGACCGTCACTTCGAAGCGGCCCGGCAAATAGCCGGTGGAACCGCGACCTTTGATCAACTCGCCCATGCGGCCAATTTTAGCGCCGCGGCGTCTCACGGCGGGCGACACCGGCTAGTATTCACGCATGCTCGAAACCCTCCAGCACCTGTGGCACGCGTTGTGGGCGATTCCGCATCTCAAGTTGTACCTGACCCTGGCCTGGTTGCTGTACATCGTGCTGCTGTGCGGCTGGATCGTGCTGCAGAAACGCGAGCCGGTTGCGACTCTGACCTGGGTGCTCTCGCTGGCGCTGCTGCCCTACCTGGGCTATCTGATCTATTTCCTGCTGGGCCCGCAGAAGATCAAGCGCCACCGCTTGCGCCGCCATCATTCGCGCAACGGCATGGAATCGCACGAGGTCTCGGATCAGGGCAACGACAAGTCTTCGGAGCTGGCTTTGCTGGGCCAGGCCACCACCGGCCTGCCTCCGTCCAGTGCGACCGCGGCGCAGTTGCTGGTGGACGGCGGCAGCACCTACGACGCGATCATCGATGCGATCGCCGTGGCGAGCAACCATGTGCACTTGGAGTACTACATCTACATGCCGGACGGTATCGGCACGCGCTTGCGCGATGCCTTGGCCGAACGCGCGCGCGCAGGCGTCAAGGTGCGCCTGCTGTTGGATGCAGTGGGCTCGTCCAAGATCACGCGTCGGTTCATGGCACCGTTGCTGGAAGCGGGCGGCGAGCTGGCCTGGTTCCACCCTACCCGCTTCCGTCCGTTCACCCGCAGCTGGGTCAACATGCGCACCCACCGCAAGATCGTGGTGGTGGACGGCAGGATCGCTTTCACCGGCGGCATCAATATCACCGATGAAGAGGATGAGCGATTGGGCGACACCGCCTACCGCGACCTGCACCTGCGTCTGGAGGGCGAAGTGGTGCGCAGCGTGCAGCTGGTGTTCGTGGAGGACTGGGCTTACGCGACCGGGCAGAAACGCAAGGATTTTGAGGGCACCGCGTTGTGGCGGGCGATCGAACACGAAATCGAGGGCGGCATCGCCGTGCAGACCTTGATCTCCGGGCCCGACTCCTCTTGGGAAGCGATCCACCGTGCTCATGTGGCCGCCATCCACGAAGCCCGCACGCGGGTTTGGCTGGTGACTCCGTACTTCGTGCCCGGCGAGGCCGCGCGCATGGCCCTGACCTCGGCAGCGTTGGGCGGCTTGGATGTTCGCCTGGTGGTGCCCAAACTAAGCGATTCGCGTCTGGTGACCTACGCGGCGCGCTCCTATTTCGATGAGCTGCTGGCGGCCGGAGTGAAGGTCTACGAATACGGTCCGCGTTTGCTCCATACCAAGGCGCTGCTCTGCGACGACGATCTGGCCATCATCGGCAGCGCCAATTTCGACCATCGCAGTTTCCGCCTCAATTTCGAGATTTCGATGTTGTTTCGCGACCGCGTGATCGCCGCGACCTTGGCCCAGCTTCTGGAAGGCGAGATCGCCGCATCCGCGCCTGTTCACGGCCAGCGCAATCGCTCGCTCTGGCGCAACCGGCTGCCCGAGGCGTTGGCCCGCCTGATGTCGCCGCTGCTATGAACCTGCTGCTATGAACCTGCGTTTATGAGCCTGGCTGTCATGAAGCTGTTGCTGTGAACGGGTTGGCGTTTCGCCGTGGCGGAAATAGTAAACTTTGCCCATTGTCTGGAGGGGATGCACAACATGCATTGGCTATTTCTGCTGCTGGCCCTGGGGGCGATGGGGATTGCTTTGAAGACCTCATCGATGGCATTGATGCTGGTCTGTTTGCTGGCTTCGTTGGGCCTGTTCGTTGCCTGGATCATGGGCTGGTACGCAGCGCGCGTCGGCAGCAACAGCCGCGACGAAAGCCAGATGATCGATCCGGTAGAGCTGCGTCGTCTGCGCGAGATCGCAGAAGCCCGCAGGGCAGGCATGCAGCCGCCCGTCGAGCCGCCGGCGAATTCTTGAAGCCGCCAGCTCTTGAAACCAGACTCTCCCCGGTAGCGGGCGGCGCGCGATGACGGCGCTAAGCGTCAACGTCAACAAGATCGCGGTGCTCCGCAACTCGCGGGGCGGGAACGAGCCCGACGTGGTTCGCGCCGCCCGCACCTGTCTGCAATCGGGAGCGCATGGCATCACCGTGCACCCGCGCCCGGATCAGCGCCATATCCGTACCGATGACGTGCTGGCGCTGGCCGCGTTGACCCTGGAGCACGAGGTCGAATTCAATCTGGAGGGCAATCCTTTCGCTCCGCCGCGCGAGGGCTATCCCGGTTTCCTGGCGCTGTGCGAACAGGTGCGTCCGGCCCAGGCCACCTTGGTGCCCGACAGCGATGGTCAGCTCACTTCGGACCACGGCTTCGATTTCGACCGCGACGCCGAACGCCTTCGCCCGTTGATCGCAGAACTGAAATCCCTGGGCTGCCGGGTCAGCCTGTTCGTGGACGCCGGCGGCGCGGACCTGGCCCTGGCCAGGGAGATCGGTGCGGACCGTATCGAGATCTATACCGGACCCTTCGCCCAGGCGCAGGCGGCGGGCGATGCGCGTGCCGCCCTCGCCGCCTGCATCGATACCGCACGAGAAGCGCAGACGCTAGGTCTGGGCGTGAATGCCGGCCACGACCTCAGCCAGGCCAATCTGCCTGAATTTCTGGAGGCCGTACCGCAGCTGCTGGAGGTTTCCATAGGCCACGCGCTAATCAGCGAAGCGTTGTATGTGGGCCTGCAGCGCACGGTGCACAACTACCTGCAGATCCTCTCCGCCTCACAGTAACGACCGCAACGTGCGGCCGCGCGTTCCGACTTCAGCTCAGTGCTGCACGCTCAGGTTGACGATTCCTTGCTTGCGCGCTTCGGCCAGCACGGTAACGACCTGTTGGTAATCGGCCCCGGACGAGCCATGCACGCGCAGCACGGCGCGGGGATCGTAGATCGCCGCATCGCCCAGACGAGCGCCCAATTCGGACGGCGTCAACAGGCGTCCATCCAGGCGATAGGTGCCGTCGTCGGCAATGTCCAGCTGCAATTGCAGTGGTTTGATTATTTCCCGATCGGGCGGAACCACCTGGGGCAAGCTGGCATCGACCGTTTTGGTCAGCAACGGCGCCGACACCATGAAGATCACCAGCAACACCAGCATCACGTCCACCAGCGGCGTGATGTTCATTTCAGCAACGACGGAATCGCGAGCGGTAGCGGAGAAAGCCATGGCGTACTCCTTTGCGTCGGTGGGCAAGGCCACGCTACTCCCGCCTTCGGCGCCCCGCAAGCAGGACGGCCGGCCTGCTCTTCCTCCCTATCCCTCAAACGACCACGCCGCCCGTAGGCGGCGTGGAAGCGTTCTTTTGATGCCGTCTGCCTGGAATCACTCCTGCTGGACGAAACCGATCTTCTGCATCTGCGCGTTCTTGGCCGCGGCGAGCACCTTGGCCATGACGTCGTACTGCGCATCGGGATTGGCGTCGATCTGCAACAACGGCTGGTTGGTCGGATCGCGCTGTACTTCGTTTTCCATCATGGCCTGGACCGCGGAGACCTGGACCGGATTGTTGTTCCAGGTCACCTGACCGGACGCGTCGATCTTCAGCTCGATCGGCGGCGGCGGTTCGCGCAGCTGCGGCGGCGGGTTGATCACGCGCTGCGGCAGATCGACGTCGATCGGGTAGGTCATGACCGGCGCGGTCACGATGAAGATGATCAGCAGCACCAACATCACGTCCACGAGTGGGGTGACGTTGATGTCCGCCATCGGCTGGCCCTTGCCGGAACCGGTTGCGAATGCCATGGCTTATTGACCCCTGTCTTTGGTGGCGACGAAGCCGATATCCAGCATGCCCTGCTCCTGCGCGATCTTGGTGACCTCGTTGATGGTGCGCATCTTGGTGGTGCGGTCGCCACGCAGGTTCAACGGCGGCTGCGGAGTCAGCTGGGCCGCGCTGGACAGCCGCGACTCCAGGATCTCCTTGGTGATGCGCTCGTCGTTCCAGTACAGGGTGCCGTCTTCCTTGACCGCCAGATTGATCGGCGGCGCGCGCGGCTTGGTCGGGTCTTCCTTCTTATCCAGGTTGGCTTCGGGAAGCTTGATCTGGACCTTATGCGACATCAGCGGTGCGGTGATGATGAAGATGATCAGCAGCACCAACATCACGTCCACGAGGGGCGTGACGTTGATGTCGGCCATGGGGCCGCCGCTATCGTTACCACTACTGAAGGCCATTCTCGGGCTCCGTTATTGATCTGTTCGAATTCGACGCAGGCTTAGCGGACGCGCGAGCCGGTGGCGAAGAAGTCGTGCAGGTCGTGTGCGAAGGTGTCGAACTTGGCGTTGGTGGCGCTGTTGGTGCGGTTGAAGAAGTTGTACGCCAACACCGCCGGGATCGCTACGAACAGGCCGAGCGCGGTCATGATCAGCGCCTCGCCCACCGGGCCGGCCACTGCGTCGATGGAAGCCTGACCGGTCGCGCCGATGCGGATCAGGGCGCCGTAGATGCCCCACACCGTACCCAGCAGACCCACGAACGGTGCGGTCGCGCCAACGGTCGCCAGCACGGTCATACCGGCCTGCAACTTGGAGCTCTCGCGGGTGACGGCCTGGCGCAGGGCGCGGTCGACGAACTCGGAACGGTTCAGCGATTCGGCCAGCTTGGAGCCTTCGCTACGCTGGTGGTGAGCGGCGGCCTGGGCGGCGTCAAGCGCGATCTTGGAGAACGGCTCGTTGCGCGGCTGTTCTTCCATCAGGCGGATGGCGTCCTGAGCGTTGGCCGTGTCCCAGAAGGTTCCGGTCACGCGTTCGGCCTGGCCCTTCAGGCGCATGCTCTTGATGAAGTTGATGATCGTCCAGTACCAGGCCAGGGCGGACATGATCAGCAGCGTGATCAACACAACCCAGGAAACAACATAGGAGCCGGGGGTGGCGGTCATTTCGCTAATAAGGTGCTCAAAGCCCATGTTGTTCAGGGCCTGGGCGGCGTTGGTGCCTCCAGCAGCGGCGGTGGTTTCCTGCAGCATGACGCTTACCTTTTATTTGTGATGATGAGAATGATGCGGTTTATGGATTGGTTTGGAGCATGCGACTAAAAGCGGGGCAACTAAAAGCGGGTGTGACTAAACTCTAGTGTGGCTTAAAGCTTGTCCGCGCTTTACATCTTGAAGTCAACCGGCACGCGTACGCGGCCGGCGACGCTTTGCGTTCCCTGCTTGCCGGGATTGAAGCGCCATTTACGCGCCGCATCCATGGCGGCACGGTCCAGGTCGCGGTTGCGGCTGGACTTCTCGACCGATACGTTGGTGACATTGCCACTGGCATCGACGTCGATGATCAGAATCACGGTGCCCTGGATGCCTGCGCGCGCGGCGGCGGGCGGGTACTTGGGCGGATTCATGTTTTTGGACGAGATGTCGACGCTGGCGCCGATGTTCTGCACCGGGGCCGGCGGCGCGGGCGGCGCGGGCGGGGTGTAGACGTCGTTCGGGCGCGGCTCAGCGATATCGATGGGCGGCGCTTCCGGCGGCGGCGGCAATGGAGTCTGGGTCGGCGGCGCCAAGTTCTTGACCGGCGGCGGCGGGGTTTCATCCGGCGGCGGCGGCGGCGGCGGCGGCGGCGGCGGCGGCGGCGCATCGACGATGGTCACGATCGTCTTCTGCTCCTGCTCTTTTTCCGCGGGCGGCGCCACGGCCGGAATCAGCAGCAACAAGAATGCGGCTACGTGCAGCGCGATGACGAAAGCGATACCGATGATGCGCGACCAGTTCAAGCCTGGTTGCTCTTCTTCGCGGTACCTGTTGTTAATGACCAGTTGTTCAGCCATGCGCCAGTGAGCTCAGTTCTTGGGCCGACGATGCGGCACCATCAAAATTTGGGGCCCGCAACCGTTTCCGGCGCGGGGGTGTCGAGCTTATACCAATCTTCCACGCCTGTACCATCTTTTCAGGGCGCCGGAACTCTAATTCCCGGTTCTCACAATCAGGGCAAAGCGATGATTTTCTTTGCTTCTTCGGGCTTTTTGACGCCTTTTTCCAGCGCCGATTTGGCCGCCTGCTTGGCTTCGGGAATGCGGTTTTCCTGCCACAGCACCTTGGCTAGGTTCAGATAGGTTTCACCGTCCTTTGACATCGGCGCGGCTTTCTGCCAAGCGTCGATCGCCGGCGCGATCTGGTCCGAGTAGTAGTAGGACTGGGCCAGCGCCAAGTAGGTCTGCTGATCCGGCTTGAGCACGCCCTTCTGCATGCCGTCGTTGATCACGGCGATGACTTCCTTTTCCTTGCCGTCCATATTGGCGTAGGTGGTGTAGAGCTGGCGGTATTCCTTCTCGTCCGTCATCTGGCCGGAGGCGCGCAGTTTTTCGAGGATGGCCGCGGCCTGGTCGAACTTGTCGGCCTGCAGGTACACGCTGGCCAGGTTCAACTGCGCCTTCTTGTCGCCGGGCGTCTTGGCCGCGATCTTCTCGGCCAACTGGGTGGCCTCGGCCGGCTGGCCCGCCTCGGCGTAGGAAGCCATCAGCAACTGCTGCCAGCTGTCCTTGGGCTCCGGTGAAGCTTCGATGGCCTGTTTCAGCACCGGGATGGCTTCCGCGTATTTTTCCTGCTGGTAAAGAGCCTGGCCTTTCAGCACCAGATCCTCGGGTTTCTGCGATTTGGTCTCGGCGAAATAGCGATCGAGCGTGGCCATGCCGTCGGCGTACTGTTCTTCTTGCAACTGAAGACTGGCCAGCATGTACATCAGCTGGTAGTGGCCGTTGTTGTCGAGGGCATTGAGCTGCAGCGCCTGCTTCAGGTAGGCGATCGTGGCGGCGGTGTCGTCCAGGTTGTAGGCCGCCTGCGAGGCGAGCTGCGCGGCGACGGCCTTGTCGTAATCGGTGGCCGCCGGATTGGCCAGGATTTCATCGGCCTGGCTGCGGGTATTGGCGAAGTCGTCCTTGTTGTACACCTCCACCAGCTTCTGCAGTTTCGACTGCAGCTTAGCCGCGCCCTTGGCCTTCGGCTCCTCGCGGGTGGCGTTGGGATACATGTTTTCCTGCTTGCCCTTGCTGCTGCGCTCCGTGCGCTCGCGCGTCTGGGCGTCTGCGTTGCTGACGGCGGCAGTGCCCAGCAGGCTGACGATGGCCAAGGAAAGCAAGGCTTGTTTGCAATTGCGGAACAACATGGAGATCACCTCTTGGGGACTGCAAAGACCGATTCGAATGCCGCCGGCCCAGGCACAGGGGCGGCAAAGCTAACAGAAACGGCTAGGGCTCGGGAACAGGGTTGAGAAAATGGGTTGGGTGGTGCAAAGCAGCAAATTCTGCATTCACCCGCACTTTGGAACGCGCCCGGAAGCGCGCGCCTGCTGATACGTTGGCGCAAGCGTTCCGGCGCGGCTGCGCAGTTCTTGAATGCGCGATTCGGGGTTGGGGTGGGTGGACAGCCATTCGGGTGGACGGCCACCGCCCGAAGCGATCATGTTCTGCCATAGATTGACGGCCTGGGCGGGATCGAATCCAGCTTCGGCCATCAGACGCTGCCCCACCACGTCCGCTTCGGTTTCCTGCGCGCGCGAGCCCGGAAGCAAGAAACCCGTTTGCGCCAACAGGCTGCCGCCCTGGGTCGCCAAGCTGCCGTAATCGCCTGCCAGAGCACCGAGCAGTTGCACGGCACCTGAGGCGCCCATCTGCCGGGTGATGCGTTCGTCGTGATGGCGCTCGACCACATGACCGATCTCATGCGCCAGCACCGCCGCTAGCTGATCTTGGTTTTTGGCGACGCTGAAAATTCCGGTGTTGACGCCGACCTTGCCGCCGGGCAACGCGAACGCATTGGGTTCGTTATTGGCGAACAGCGCCGTTTCCCAGCTCGTTCCCTGGGCCTGCGGCGGCAACTGGCGGACCAGCGCATTGACCACGCAACGCACGTAGGCGTTCTGTTTGGCGTCGTTGCTCAGCGGGCCCTTGGTTTTGGCCTCGACAAAGGCCTGTGCTCCCAGCTGGTTGAGCTGCTGTTCCGAAACGCCGCCCACGTATTGCCTGCGGCCTGTGGAGGACGTCGTCGTGGCGCAGGCCGCCAGCCCGGCAATGATCGCCGCCGATAGTATCCAGTGCTTCATCCAACGCCCCTCCTGATGAAGACAGAGTGTGGCGAGTGGCGTCTTAACTTTTCGTCAAACTTCGGGCTTTCAGCTGCCTGCGGACAGGTTCAACAGGACCAGCGCTATGGCATTGTTCAGCGCGTGGGCGCCGATCGCGGCCCATAGCGTGTGTGTACGCCAATACACGAACGCGAAGGCGGCGCCCAGGAAGCCATAAGTCAGCCAGAGCATGCTCGTCGCCTGCCAGCTGTTGCCCGTGGTACCAGGGATTTCATGCATCAATGCGAAGGCGGCGCTGCTCAGCAGCACACCCAGCCAGGGACGTCCGGACGCCCACAGCCTGCCGAATAGCACGCGGCGAAACAGCAACTCTTCGTAAGCCGGGGCGATAAGCACGCCGAACAGCAACATGAATACCGGGCTAGCGACGTAAGCCGCTTCGATCACCGCCAGGTTGGTGGGTTGAGGCCTGATGCCGAAATGCTGGCCCAGGAAGCTGATGGCCGAACTGACCACAAAGGTGGCCGTGGCAGTCGTCGCCACCCAGCCCCAGGTGCCGATGCGTCGGGCGGCCTGGCGGGAGACAGCGCGTTCTTCGCGAGTGGCCCGACGACGCCAGTAATAGACCAGCAACGCCGCGCCGCCGGTACTGATCAATGTCATCCAGATCACCGCGATGGCGCCGGGCTCGCCCAGCAGCCGCGTGAGGCTGGCCGGATCGAGCGCGCCTCCTCGAATCGCAATCTGCACGCCCTTGTACGCGGCCCAAACTGCGCCGCAGGCGAGCGAGAGGATCAGCAACGCGCCGATGGCGATTACCAGATCCAGAAGGAACGTTCCCAGATCCCGCAAGAACCTGACCATCGGATGCACAACTCGCGGTCGCGGCGGCGATGTGTCGTGCGATTCCATTGCTGGATCCCCGCTCACTCAGACGTCGAGATTGGAAACCTTCAACGCATTGGCATCGATGAACTCGCGCCGCGGTTCCACCACGTCGCCCATCAGCGTGCTGAAGATCTGGTCGGCGGCGACCGCGTCCTCGATGCGGACCTGCAGCAGGCGACGCGTATCCGGATTCACCGTGGTATCCCACAACTGCTCCGGATTCATTTCGCCCAGGCCCTTGAAGCGCTGAATGCTGCGACCTTTCTTGGCCTCATCGAGCAACCACGCCTGCGCTTCCGCAAAACTCGAGATCGGCTGGGTCTTGTTGCCGCGCACGATCTGCGCGCCCGCGCGGATCAATCCGTGCAGCACGGCCGCGGCTTCGCGCAACGGACGCAGCTCGCCCACTTCGAACGCCGACAGCGGCAGCACTTGGGTCAGTTCCTCGCCCATATGCTTGCGAGTGGACAGCAACGCGGCAGGACGATGTTCGGTGGCTTCCTGCAGGGTCAATGCGTAACGCGCGCTGCCGATACCGCCGCGGTTGAGCTTTTTCTCCAGCGAGTCGAGCTCCTGGCGCTCGTCGACGTTCTGCGCCAGATGCGCGGCGTCCAGCGGCGAAAAATCGATTAGCGATTCCAGCAGGATCGCATCGTAACGATGCGCGTTGCGCGCGATCGCTTCGCGCGCACCGGCGAAGGACAGCAGCAGTTTCTCCAGCGCTTCGCCGGTGATCGGCGGCTCGCCTTCGGCGGGAATCAGACCGGCGTTTTCCACCGCGCTGTTGGCGAGGTAGACGTTGAGCGCGGCATCGTCCTTCATGTACATCTCCTGCTTGCCCTGCTTCAACTTGTACAGCGGCGGCAGGCCGATGTAGATGTGGCCGCGCTCGATCAGCTCCGGCATCTGACGGTAGAAGAACGTCAGCAGCAAGGTGCGGATGTGCGAACCATCGACGTCGGCGTCGGTCATGATGATGATGCGGTGATAGCGCAGCTTGTCCGGGTTGTATTCATCGCGGCCGATGCCAGTGCCCAGCGCGGTGATCAGCGTGCCGACTTCGGCAGAGGCGAGCATGCGGTCGAAGCGCGCGCGCTCGACGTTGAGGATTTTTCCGCGCAACGGCAACACCGCCTGATTCTTGCGGTTGCGCCCCTGCTTGGCGGAGCCACCGGCGGAGTCGCCCTCGACGATGAACAGTTCCGATAACGCCGGATCTTTTTCCTGGCAGTCGGCGAGCTTGCCGGGCAGGCCGGCGATATCCAGCGCGCCCTTGCGGCGAGTCAGGTCGCGGGCCTTGCGCGCGGCCTCGCGGGCGCGGGCGGCATCGACGATCTTGCCGGCGATGGCGCGAGCCTCGTTGGGGTGTTCCTGCAGGAACTCCTCCAAACGTGCGCCGAACGTGCTCTCAACGACCGGCCTCACCTCGGAACTGACCAGCTTTTCCTTGGTTTGCGAGGAAAAGCTGGGATCGGGCACCTTGACCGACAGCACGGCGATCATGCCTTCGCGCATGTCGTCGCCGGACAAGGCGACTTTGGCCTGCTTGGCGATGCCGTTCTGTTCGATGTAATTGGTCAGCGTGCGGGTGAGCGCGGCGCGGAAACCGATTAGGTGGGTGCCGCCGTCCTTCTGCGGAATATTGTTGGTGAAGCAAAACATCGTTTCCTGGTACGCGTCGGTCCATTGCAAGGCGACGTCGACGGTGATGCCGTTCTGCTCGCCGGTCACCGAGATCACGTTGGGGTGCAGCGGAGTCTTCAACTGCGCCAGATGTTCGACGAAGGAAGCGATGCCGCCTTCGTACTGGAACAGATCCGAACGACCTTCGCCGCGCTCGTCGCTCAGCGTGATTTTGACGCCGGAGTTGAGGAACGATAGTTCGCGCAGGCGTTTGGCCAGGATGTCGTAGTGGAACTCAACGTCGGTGAAAATCGAGGCCGCTGGTTTGAAACGCAGCAGGGTGCCGCGCTTGTCCGAAGCTTCCAGCTGCTTGAGCGGATACAGCGGTTCGCCCAGCGAATATTCCTGTTGCCAGTGGAAGCCATCGCGCCACACGTCCAGCCACAAATGTTCGGACAAGGCATTGACCACGGAGACGCCGACGCCGTGCAGGCCGCCGGAAACCTTGTAGCTGTTGTCGTCGAACTTACCGCCGGCATGCAGCACGGTCATGATGACTTCGGCGGCGGAAACGCCTTCTTCCTTGTGGATGTCGACCGGGATGCCGCGGCCGTTGTCGTAAACGGCGACCGAGCCGTCTTCCAGAATTTTCACCACCACATCGTCGGCATGGCCGGCGAGGGCTTCATCGATGGCGTTGTCCACCACCTCGAACACCATGTGGTGCAGGCCAGTGCCGTCGTGCACATCGCCGATATACATACCGGGGCGCTTGCGGACGGCCTCCAGGCCGCGCAGGACGGTGATCTTGCTGGAATCGTAATTGCCGTTGGGGGCGGGGACTGGGGTGGTTTCTTCGGTCATGCGCTTCGTATCGCCTGCTGCGCTCCTGTGCGGCCCGGATTCGCGGGTGTTTCGCGAATCTGTTGTGCCACACATTAGCTATAGGGAGTGAAGCAGAAATTATAGCATTTCGGCAGGTTTGAAGCCCCTTTCCACAACTCCAAAACCACCAAATGGCGAGAGATGTGGTAGGTCGGGGCTATGTCCCCGACGCGCGCAGAATTTAAGTTTCCATGCGTCGGGCGCGTAGCCCCGACCTACTGCGGGACAACGGATTAGCAGCGCTGGATCCGCCCCTGTTCCACGTGGAACAAAGCGGGCGTCACTCCCAGAGTTTCCAATGCAGCAGAAGCTTCGGTGCCGGTAACGAAGATCTGCGCTCCGCTGCCCAGCAAACGTTGCAGGACGCGCTGTTGGTGCTTGCGGTCCAGCTCCGAGGAAAGATCGTCCAGAGCGACGATTGGCCACTCACCACGGCGCTGGGCGTAATCCTCGGCCTGCGCCAACAGCGCGGACAGGGCCGACAGCTTGGCTTGGCCTCGCGACAGGGCTTCTCGGTTGGGGTGGCCGGCGTAGTCGATCCGCCAATCGGCGCGATGCGGGCCGACCGAGGTATAGCCCAGGCTGCGGTCGCGATCCCGCGCCAACAACAAGGCATCGGCCAACGACAGCTCACCGCTGCGCCATCCGGGCTGGAACTCGATATTGCTGACGCCAAGCGCCGGCACCAGGTCTGCAGCGACTGCGGACAGGCGGATCTGAAGCTGCTCCAGATATTGCCGGCGGTGACGGGTCAGGGGTTCACCGGCTTCGGCCAGCTCGTGGTCCCAAGCGTCCAGCTGCTGCCCGCCGGCACCGGACTTTAGCAAGGCGTTGCGTTGTTTCAGGGCGCGGGCGTAACGGCGCCACAGCGGTAGAAAATCGGGTTCCACGTGGAACAACCCCCAATCCACGAACCGACGACGCGGCTCACCGCCACCAGTCACCAACGCATGGCTGCCCGGTTCGAAGCTGACCACGGCCAAAGCGGCGCAGAGTTCGCCAAGCTGGGCCACGTTTTCCCCGTCCAGACGCCCGACCCAGGTTTGGCCGGTATGGCGCAGACCGGCGCGACGATGGCGGGCGTCGGGACCTTCCCGCCACTCGACAAAGACTTCGACGGCGTCTGAGCCCGTCCTCACCAGCCCGTCCCGCACCCGCCCGCGGAAACTGCGTCCGTAGGCCATCAGGTGCAGCGCTTCTAGCAGGCTAGTCTTGCCAGCGCCGTTGTCGCCGGTAATTAGGTTGAGGCCTGCGGCAGGCTCGATCGCCACGCTCTCGAAGCGTCGCAAGCCGGCGGCGGTAAGGCGGATCACCTGCATGGTTCGACTTTTCCAGGAGAGCGCCGGGCCGGAAGGCCACTGCTGAAAATGGAGAAACCCCTGTTCGTAAAATCAGAACGCCCGGAGAGTTCCGGGCGTCGAGAATGTTTCACGTGGAACGCAAATGGAATCACAGGCGCAGTGGCATCACCACATGTCGGGACTTCTCGCTGCTGGCTTCACGCACCAGAGCCGAGGAATTGGCGTCCCGCAACTGGATGATGATGTGCTCGTCGCGCAGGGCAGAGAGGGCATCGAGCAGGTAATTGACGTTGAAGCCGATGGCCAGGTCGCTGACCTTGGTGTCGGCCTCGATCTCTTCCTGGGCTTCTTCCTGCTCCGGGTTGTGTGCGCTGATCTTCAGCTGGCCCGGAGACACCTCGACGCGGACGCCACGGTACTTCTCGTTGGACAGGATGGCCGCGCGCTGCAAAGCCGCACGCAGAACCTCGCGGTCCAGCTTGACCTCGCGGTCGGCACCGATCGGGATCACCGCGGCGTAATCGGGGAAACGACCGTCGATCAGCTTGGAAGTGAACGTTACATCGTCGCGCTTCACTCGAATGTGGTTGCGGCCGATTTCCAGCTCCAACTCGCGGTCGCCGTTTTCCAGCAGGCGCTGCAGTTCGGTCACGCCCTTGCGGGGCACGATGATCTGACGCTTGGCGCCGGCGGCGCCTTCCAGCGGGGTTTCGCACAGCGCCAAGCGATGGCCGTCGGTCGCCACGCAGCGCAGCAGCTTGTCGCCCAGGTCGAACAGCAAGCCGTTGAGGTAATAGCGCACGTCCTGCTGGGCCATGGCGAACGCAGTGCGCTCGATCAGCTCCTTCAGTGCGGCTTCCGGCACGTTGACCCGTTCGGTGGCTTCGACTTCGTCCACCGAAGGGAAATCGTTGGCCGGCAACGTGGCCAGGGTGAAGCGGCTGCGTCCGGCCGAGACGGTGACCTTGTCCCCGGTCTGGCTGACGGTGATTTTGCTGCCATCGGGCAGGGCCCGGATGATCTCGAACAACTTGCGTGCCGGGATTGTGGTTTCACCGTCCTGGGCGTCGTCGACCGCGCTGCGCGCGATCATCTCGACTTCCAGGTCGGTGCCGGTGAGCGAGAGTTGCCCGCCTTGCACCTGGACTAGGAAGTTGGCGAGGACCGGCAGCGTCTGCCGGCGTTCGACCACGTTGACGACTTGCGCCAACGGCTTCAGGAATGCTTCGCGTTGCAGACTGAAACGCATGTGGTGCTGGCCCCTTATGCACTGGATCTTGAAAGAGTATTAAATCAAAAACTGGTGGTGATGGTTTCGCAGATTTCGGTGGAGAAGCTACGCAACCCTTTGAATCATATTTGTTTTTCGGTGACTCGAAGCCGTGTATCAAGAACGCTGGAGCACTGGTGCAACTTGTGGATAACTTTGGAGGCGATTTTCATCCCCAACTTATCCACAGAGCCTGAGGATGGTTACTCACTGAGCTTACGGATCAGTTTGTCCCAGTCCTCGTGCAGCTTGCCGTCGGTTTCCATCAGGTTGCGGATCTGCCGGCAGGCATGCAAAACGGTGGTGTGGTCGCGACCGGCGAAGGCGTCGCCGATTTCCGGCAGGCTGTGTTCGGTCAGTTCCTTGGCCAAGGCCATCGCCACCTGTCGCGGGCGCGCCAGGGAGCGCGTGCGTCGCTTGGACAGCAAATCCTTGATCTGCAGACCGTAATAGTCTGCCACGGTCTTCTGTATGTTGGGGATGCTGATGGCTTGCTGCTGCGCGCGCAGCAGATCGCGCAACGTTTCCTGGGCGAATTCGGTGGTGATGGCGCGGCCGGTGAAGTTGGCGCGCGCGGTCAGCGTGTTCAACGCACCCTCCAGATCGCGCACGTTGGAGCGCATCTTCTTGGCCAGCAGGAAGGCGACATCGTCGGGAATCTGCGCGCCGCGTTCGCGCGCTTTGGCCAACACGATGGCCGCACGGGTCTCGAAATCCGGCGGCTCGATCGCCACCGACAGGCCCCAGGCCAACCGCGACTTCAATCGTGGCTCCAAGCCCTCCACTTCGCGCGGATAGCGGTCGCAAGTGAGAATGATCTGTTGGCGGCCGTCGAACAGCGCGTTGAAGGTGTGGAAAAACTCTTCCTGGGTGCGGTCC
Organism: Pseudoxanthomonas sp. P4_B2; assembly: GCF_056402315.1. NCBI lineage: Bacteria > Pseudomonadati > Pseudomonadota > Gammaproteobacteria > Lysobacterales > Lysobacteraceae > Pseudoxanthomonas > Pseudoxanthomonas sp. P4_B2. The sequence goes on along the minus strand of NZ_JBFUHQ010000002.1, from coordinate 444,272 downwards.
TTGCCGGCGAAGAACTGGATGTCGTCGATCAGCAGCGCGTCCACTTGCTGAAAACGCCGCTTGAACTGGTCCATCGATTTCTCGATCAGGGCCTTGGTCATCGCGCTGAAGAACTGTTCCGAACGCAGGTACAGCACGCGCGCATTCGGGTTCTGCCGGCGCAGTTCGTTGCCGGCGGCAAACATCAGATGGGTCTTGCCCAGGCCGGTGCCGCCGTACAACAGCAGCGGATTGTGCGAGCGGTCGCCTGGCTTCTGCGCGGCCTGCCAGGCGGCGGCGCGGCCCAGCTGGTTACTGCGGCCTTCGACGAAGTTGTCGAAGCTGTAGTGCGAATCCAGATTGCCGGCGTAGGGCTCGCTGGCGGCGAAACTCGCCGCCGCCGCCGCGGAAGCCGCCGGCGCGGGCTCCGCGATGCGCGCCCGCGATCCGATTTCTACCGATACGTCGCGATGGCCGGCGAAGTGCCCCAGCAGATCCTGGATGCGCGACAGGTAGCGCTCCCGCACCTGTTCCACGATGAAGGCATTGGGCGCGTACAGGACCATGGCATCGAGGCGCTGTTCGGCCTGCAAGGGCTTGAGCCAGGTATGGACATCTTCGGCCGGCAGTTCGGCTTCCAGGCGTTCGAGGCAGCGGGGCCAGGCATCCATCGAGGGTGGCGGTCGGTTCTTCAAGAGGGCGTGCACGCGGCAATCGAACAGCGTGGGACGCGGGTGAAATACAGTCGGCCACATTATCATGCGACGGCACCCGGCACGGTAGTTATCCACAGCGTCGAGAAACGTCGGGGACCTGAATAGCCACGAGCTTCGCTAGCGACCGCTCTCAACTCAAGCCTCGCCATGGTTGACCGCGACCGGGTTGGGCCTATAGAATTTCCGGTTCTTTCCACCGCAAACCGCCCGAGGGCCCCATGGCCACCAAGCGCACTTACCAACCCAGCAACCTCAAGCGCAAGCGCGACCATGGCTTTCGTGCCCGCATGAAGACCGCCGATGGCCGCAAGATCCTGGCCCGTCGTCGTGCCAAGGGCCGCACTCGCCTGAGCGCCTGATGGTTCTGCCGCGTCTGCGGCCGAGTCCATCGATGTCTGTCTTCTGCAAAAAGTCCGCGCAGCCCTTGTGCGGACTTTTTCATGTCCGCATGTTCATGTCGGCATGAGCACGTCTTCATGAGCACGCGGTCATGAGCATGACCCCATGAACGCCACCTTCCCGCCCTCTGCACGAGTACGCACGGGCGCCGAATACGCACGCGTATTCGAACAGGCCCGCCGCACTTCCGATCCGATCCTGAGTCTGCATTGGCTGGCCGGCGAAACGCCGGCGAAACTGGGCCTGGCGGTCTCGCGCAAGGTCGATCCCAATGCGGTGGGCCGCAACCGCATCAAACGTGTATTCCGCGATCAATTCCGAAAGCTGCGCGCGCAGTTGCCCGCCGGCGAGTATGTGGTGGTCGCCCGTGTAGCCGCGCGCAAAGCCGACAATGCGCAGCTGCGCGAGACTTTTCTGCGCACGCTGGTGCGTGCCGGTGCATTGCCCGCGTCGGCCGCGCCCGGCACAATGCCGCCGGTCACGAAACCGCTTCCTTCCCTTTTCCGCAACACGCCCAAACCGGACGTTTCCGCCGGTTGAGAATGCCTGCCTGATGAACCAGACCCGTGTCTTCCTGTTTTTCGCCTGGCTGATGGTGGCGACCCTGTTGTGGATGGAGTGGGGCAAGTTCAATGCGCCCAAGTCGGCCGATCTGCCGGCCGCCACGAGCCAGCCGCAACCTGCAAGCGTCGGCTCGGTGCCTTCCGCCTCGCCGGTACCGCAGCCAGCGGCAACGGGGGCCAATGCGGGCGTGCCCTCGGCACCCGTTGTCGGCGTGCCTGCCAGTAATGCCAACACCGCCGCGACGCCTGCGCGACAGAGCGTGGTGGTCAGCAGTGACCTGCTGCGTCTGACCATCGATGGCGGCAGCGTGCTGGAAGCGGTGCTGTTGAAGTATCCGCAGACCAAGGCCGCTGGCAGTCCGCCGGTGGTGTTGTTCACCCAGGACCCGGCGCACTACTACACCGCGCAAAGCGGTTGGGCCAAAGGCAAGAATCCGGCGCCCAGCCACTTGGGCGACTTCGTTCCGGAGAACGGCGCCGGCGCGGTGAATCTGGCGTCCGGGGCAGCGTCAGTGACGGTGCCCTTCGTATGGAACGGACCGGACGGCGTTGTGATCCGCCGCACCTACACGCTCAAGCGCAGCAACTACGCAGTGGATGTGCGCGACGAAGTGATCAACAACGGTAAAGCGCCCTGGGAGGGCACGATCTATCGCCAGTTGGAACGTCAACCTCCGGTGATCAAGACCGGGATGACCAATCCGGAATCCTTCAGCTTCAGCGGCGCTACCTGGTACAGCGTGCAGAAACAGTACGAACGCCTGAAGTTCGCCGATTACATGGACGACGGCAAGCTCAACCAGGACGCAACGGGCAGCTGGATCGCGATGCTGCAGCACCACTTCTTCAGCGCCTGGATTCCTGACCAGAAGGCCGAGGTCAAACTGCAGACCGATCAGATTTCCGGCCGAGCGCTGATCCGCGAACTGGGCCCGGGCTTCCATGTCGCGCCCGGCCAGCGCGTGGCCACCGACGCGCGCCTGTACGTGGGTCCCAAGCTGATCCAGCAGATGAAGGCGCAGGGTGTGCCCGGTCTCGACCGCGCGGTCGATTACAGCCAGTTCTCGATCTTCGCCATCATCGGCCAGGGCTTGTTCTGGATCCTCAGCCACTTGCATACGCTGATCGGCAACTGGGGCTGGTCGATCATCGGCCTGGTGGTGCTGGTGAAGCTGGCGCTGTATCCGCTGTCCAACAAGCAGTACGAGAGCGCCAACAAGATGCGCGCGCTGGCGCCGCGCGTGGCCCAGCTCAAGGAACGTTACGGCGACGATCGCGCCAAGCATCAAGCCGCGATGATGGAGTTGTACAAGAAGGAGAAGGTCAATCCGATGGGCGGCTGCCTGCCGATCCTGGTGACCATGCCGATCTTTCTGGCGCTGTACTGGGTGCTCAACGAATCGGTTGAATTGCGGCAGGCACCTTGGTTCCTGTGGATCCACGACCTGACCGCGCGCGATCCGTATTTCATCCTGCCCGCGCTGAACATGCTGGTGATGTGGACCACGCAGAAAATGACGCCTGCCGTGGGCATGGATCCGATGCAGCAGAAGATGATGCAGTTCATGCCGTTGGTGTTCGGTGTGACGATGGCCTTCTTCCCGTCTGGCCTGGTGCTCTACTGGGTGACCAACGGCAGCCTGGGCCTGCTGCAGCAATGGTGGGTCGGCAAGAAGCACGGCAAGCCGGCGGCCGCGCCCGAAGCTAAGGGCAAGGCGATAGAAAAGAAGACGACCGAGAAGTAATCGCTCGTATCGGCAACACTTAAAGAACCCGCCGAAAGGCGGGTTCTTTTTATTGAACGAACCCGCGTCCGGGAATATGCAAGACTTCTACCCGATGATTGCTCCCGCGCCCACGATCGATCCGAATGCAGACACCATCGTCGCTGTCGCTACTGCGCCGGGCGCGGGCGGCGTCGGCATCGTGCGCTTGTCGGGTCCGCGCGCGCGCGCCATCGCCGAGAGCATATGTGGGCGCAAACTGCGCCCGCGCTACGCGCATTACGTGCGCTTCTCCGAACATGACGGCGAGCCCATCGACGATGGCCTGGCGCTGTCCTTTCCCGCGCCCAACAGCTTCACCGGCGAAGACGTGGTCGAGTTGCAGGCGCACGGCAGTCCGGTCGTGTTGCAGCAACTGGTGATGCGCGCCTGCGCGCTGGGGGCGCGGCATGCGCGCCCGGGCGAGTTCAGCGAACGCGCCTTCCTCAACGACCGGCTGGACCTGGCCCAGGCCGAGGCGATCGCCGATCTGATCGCCGCCTCCGACACGCGCGCGGCGCGCGCGGCCCGGCGTGCGTTGGAGGGCGTGTTCTCGCAACGCGTAGAGGCCATCGCCGATAGCTTGTCGGCCTTGCGCGTGCATGTGGAAGCGGCCATCGATTTCGCCGACGAATCCATCGACACGCTCGGCGGGCAAGCCGTGCGCGAAAAACTGGCAGCGGCGCAGGCCGACCTGTCGCGATTGCTGGCCGACGCTGAACGCGGCCGCAAACTCCGCGATGGCCTGCATGCGGTGATCGTGGGTCCGCCTAACGCCGGCAAGAGCTCCTTGCTGAACGCCCTGGCCGGCGGCGATCGCGCCATCGTCACCGATATTCCTGGCACCACCCGAGATGTTTTGCGTGAAACCATGCGCCTGGATGGTCTGGAACTGACGCTGGTGGACACCGCCGGCTTGCGCGAGGGCGGCGATGCCATCGAACGCGAAGGCATGCGCCGCGCACGCGCCGAACTGGAAACCGCGGATCTCGCCCTGGTGGTGCTGGACGCGCGCGACCCCGCCGCGGGGCTGTCGGCGGTGGCGGAGGTGCTGGCGACGGTGCCCCTGCGCCTGTTGATCCATAACAAGAGCGACCTGCTGGCTTCGCCACCAGCAGACACCGAGGCCGCGGTACATGTGTCGGCCCTCGATGGGCGAGGCCTGGAAACACTGCACGCCCGCCTGCGCGGTCTGGCCATGGGTAATGCGCAGGAGGCCGGTGCGGGGGAGTTCTCCGCGCGTGGCCGCCACGTCGACGCCTTACGCAGAGCGCAGGAACACGCGGATACGGCAAACCGTGAACTAGATCACGAAAGGCTGGAGCTAGCCGCCGAAGAATTACGGCTGGCTCACGAAGCCTTGGGCGAAATCACCGGGAGGATTTCGCCGGATGACATGCTGGGCCGCATTTTTTCCACTTTCTGCATCGGCAAATGAGCCTACGGAAGCCGACAAATGCGCTGGCATGCTTCATGCTTGGCTGGTATGGGGTTTTTTCCAATTGCTGCTTGTCTGGGGAGTAAACGAATGTCTGTTGTCACGATTTCAAAGAAGTCGCGCTGGATTGCGCTGTCGCTGGTGGTCGCGCTGGCGGCCTGTTCCAAGGACGAGCAGGCCGGCACGGAAGCGACCACGACAACGCCCACCGCTGCACCCGTAGCGGCCGCACCCGCACCGGCCGTATCGGCGCAGGTCCAGGCGATGAGCGCCGAACAACTGCGTGCCGCGGCCACCAAGGCGCTGAGCGAGAACCGCATCTATGCTCCGGGCGGCGACAACGCCATGGAGTACTACCTGGCGCTGCGCGACAAACTGCCCAGCGACCCGGCCGTGACCAGCGCATTGACCGATCTGATGCCCTATACGCTGATCGCTACCGAACAAAGCATTGGCCGTGAGGACTTCGTCGAAGCCCAGCGTCTTTCGGCGCTGCTCGAAAAAGCCGATCCCAAGGCGCCAGCGCTGCCGCGTCTGAAGCAAACCATCGCCAACGCGCAGCTGGCGGTGGCGGCACGCGCGGAAACTGAAAAAACCAAGGAAGTCACCGACGCCGAAGCCAAGGTGCTGGAAGAAAAGCGTCTGGCTCAACAGGCCGAACAGCAGCGCGCCGCTGCCGCGGCTCTGGCGACTCAGCAGCAGCAGGACACTGCACGTGCGGCTGAAGCCGAGCGCACCGCCGCTGCCCAGCGTGAAGCCGCTGCCGCTGCTCAGCGTGAAGCCGCTGCCCGCACCGCTGCTGCTACGCCGGCCACGGCCAAACCAGCTGCCAGCAGCACCTCGCTGAAGGTGGTCAGTTCGCCGTCGCCGCGTTACCCGCCCGAAGCCTTGCGCGCCGGCACCGCCGGTGAAGTGCTGGTGGAGATCACCGTGGGTACCGACGGCTCGGTGACCAATGCACGTGTGGTGCGCGCTAGCCCGCCGCGCGTCTTCGATCGCGAAGCGTTGAATGCCGTGCGTCGCTGGAAGTTCGAACCCATCGACGCGCCGACCACCACGCGCCGTACGTTGGCCTTCAATCCGGGTTGAGTAACGAAGGCAAGTTCTTTCGGGGGGGCCGGCGTAAGCCGGCCTTCTTTGTTTGAGTAGGGACGAAGTGAAGGGCGAGGACGCACCAGATGCGGTAACGGAAGTCGTGTTCCGGGCAGGAAACGAAAGCAGCCTGTTCTAATAAAGACCGTCATCCCGGCGCATGCCGGGACCCAACTCACAGCGCTTGGGCGGATTGGTCAGCGGCAGTAATGGAAGTGTTCTGAAGACGCATTCCAGTGCGCATCAATCATGCATATGCCGGTTGACTTAGCGCTCGTTCCGACATTGCATCAACCTAAAGTTGGGTCCCGGCATGCGCCGGGATGACGATCCGATTTTTGTTCGGCCGCTCGAGCTTGCTCGGCCGATTGAGCTGGAACTAACCCGAGATAGCCAATCGTTCCTGCTGATACCGCCGCGTCGCCGCGAACCACAGGATCGCCGCCAGTCCAAAGCCGGCTGCCAGGTAGAGCGCCCATTGCTGCATCGTGATCATTTCGCCGCGGACCACTTTCAGGATCAACTGGTTCTGCGCAAGGAAAGGCACCGCGAACTGCCAGAGCTGGGTCTTCACCGGGTTCACCATCAGCACGATGGTCGGAAGCATCGGCAGCAGCATCAGCCAGGTCATGTGACTCTGCGCTTCCTTCATGCTCTTGGCCGCAGCGGCGAGATAGGTCAGCAGCGTAGTGCCGATGAACACCATCGGCACCAGAATCAGGAGCAGTTTGGCGATGGCCATGAAGCTGACCTCCATCTGTCGGCCTACCGACGGCGACAGCAAGGCCCCCAACTTGAACGCTAGCAAGGTGAGCAGCAGCGAGATCAATGCGATCACGCATGCCGCGGCGATCTTGCCGCTGACGATGGCCCCGCGCGGTGCCGGTGTCGCCAACAGAGGCTCCAGCGATTGACGTTCGCGCTCGCCCGCAGTCGCATCAAGGATGAGCGAGACGCCGCCGAGGAAAGCGCTGATGATGAGGAAGTAAGGCAGGATAAAAGAGAGCATGCGACCGCGTTGCGCTTCGGGCGTGGCCAAGTCGGTCTGCCGTACTTGCAAGGCCGTCGCCGTGCCGGGACTGATCCCGCGTGCCAGCAAGCGCAGCGCCCCGGTCTGTCCGCCATAAGCGTCAAGCAGTCCGCGCAGGCGCCGCACCGGAATCTCGGCATCCTGGCGTGTGCTGTCCTGGATGATCTCCAGCGGAGCGGGCAGACTTTTCCGCCACTGCTCGGGGAATTCCGGACCGATCCGCAGGATTACGTCCTCCTCTTGGTTAGCGATGGCCGCATTGACGTCTTTCGGCGGCGTCTTGATGACGACGTTCTGGCCTTCCAGCCAGGCGATCAGGTTGGGCGCGTGCTCGCGTCCGACCACGGGCAGTTCCAAGGGCTTTTCGGTCTGGCTGCGCGCGCGGCTTTCTCCCAGCGTGCCCAGGCCGATGATCAACAGCGGCGTGAGCAACGGGCTGAGCCCCAGCGCAAGCAGCAGGGTGCGGCGGTCGCGGAAAATGTCGCGTAATTCCTTGCGCATCACGGTCATCAGGGCGCGAAGGGATTTCATGCGAGTAGTCCTTCTTCCGAGCCGATCGCTTTCACGAATGCGTCTTCCAGATTGTCCTCGCCGGTCAGCGCGCGCAGTTCGTCGGCGGTGCCCGAGGCCACCACCTGTCCGCGCGCGATGATCACGATGCGGTCGCACAGCGCGGCGACCTCTTGCATGATGTGGCTGGAGAAGACCACACAGCGCCCCTCCGCACGCAGCTGCTTGAGGAATTCGCGCAGGCCTCGCGTGGTCATCACGTCCAGGCCGTTGGTGGGCTCGTCCAGGATCACGTTGCCGGGGTTATGGACCAGTGCGCGCGCGATCGCGGTCTTGGTGCGCTGACCCTGCGAGAAGCCTTCGGTACGCCGGTCGATGAAGTCCTGCATGTTCAACGCTTGCACCAGGCTCTCGGTGCGAGTCGCGATCGTGGCCGCATCCAATCCATGCAGTTCGCCGAAATAGGCGATGTTCTCGCGTGCGGTCAGGCGCTTGTACACGCCGCGCGCATCGGGCAGTACGCCCAGCGCTCGCCTTACCGCTTCGGCTTCGGTCGCCGTATCGTGTCCGTCGACCAACACGCGGCCGCTGTCGGGCTTCATCAGCGTATAAAGCATGCGCAAGGTGGTGGTCTTGCCGGCACCATTGGGGCCGAGCAGGCCGGTGATCTCGCCATCGCGCGCTTCGAAGCTGACGCCATCGACGGCCTTGACCACCGTTTTCGCGGAAGCGAAGGATTTATGCAGAGCTTGTACGTCGATCATGGTTCCCATCCGTAAAAGCCGGTGAACGGCGGCGTATAGGCCAGCTTGGCCAGGCATTTGGCGTCGAGTTTGCTGGCATCAGCGGTGTCGATGAACTGCCCCATTAGCTTGGGCACGCAGCCGATGCCGATCACGTTGTGACCCTGTCCGCGCAATATCAGATGGCGTCCGTTTGGAAGCGACTTTGCCACCGCATCGCCGTAACGTGGCGGGGTGACCGGGTCGAATTCGCCCGATAGCAGCAACGCCGGTACCGCGGTCTTCAGTGGCGCGCGGAAACCCGCCGGACGCGTTCCCTTCGGCCAAACCGCGCACTGTGCGGTTAGGTAAAGGGAGAAGTCGTTGCCGAGCAGGGTGCCTTCGTCGGCGGGGTTGGCCTTGAGTTCGCTGCCGTCTTCGCTGCAGATCACCGACAGCTGCATGCCGATGGTGATGCTGTCTGCCATCTGGTCGCCCAACATTTTCGAAAGCGCCATCAGCGCGTCGTAGCGCCCGTTCGCAGCTTCGTTCAATTGCAGCGGCAGCAACGACGAAGCCAGCGGCATGTAGGCGTACATGCGCACCAGACCGGCTACCAGCGCAGGGGTGAGCTTTTCCTGCTTGCTTTCGCCGGTAATGCCATCGCGATACGTCACCAGCGGCGGATCGGTTTCCAATTTCGTCATCAAAGCACGCAGTTTCTCGCGTGGGTTGCCCATGCGCTGCACGCAGGCCGGGGTCTTGGCGCAGAGCGCGAACTGTAGATCCAGCGCGTCTTCCAGGTTTCGCGAAAACTCGTTGCCCAGCACCAGCGAGTTGGGCGCCACGCTGTCGAGCACAATCGTGCGCGTGCTGGTCGGATACCGGGCGGCGTACTGCTGGGCCACGCGCGTGCCGTAGGAAATACCTACCAGGTTGATCTGCGCGGCGCCGATCGCTTTGCGCACCGCGTCCAGATCCTGGATCGCTTCGCTAGTGGTGTAGAAGCGCGGATCGGCGCGTTTGAACAGCGAGGCCAGACAGCGCTTGGTGTAATCGCTGGCGGCCTGCGGCGTGGGCAGTTGGGTTTCGTCGAAAGGCTCTTGGCAGGTCAGCGCATTGGAGGCGCCGGTGCCGCGCTGGTCGACCAGGATGATGTGGTGCTTTTTGCGGGTTTCGGCGAACGCGCCGGCGGTTTGCGGATAGCTTTCCAGCGCCGACTGCCCGGGCCCACCGGCGAGCATGAAGACCGGATCGGGTTCGGCCGCATCGTCTTTGTCGGCGGGTATCCAGGCGATTTTCAGGCCGATTTTGCGGCCGTTCGGGGCGGCCGGATTTTCCGGCACTTGCAGCGTGGCGCACTGCGCGGCCAGCGCATCGCCGGAAAACGGCGTGCTCAGCGAGCAGGTCTTGAACTCCAGGGAACCCAGCTTGCGGGTCTGCGCGTCAGCGGCGCAGGCGAGGGTCAGCAGGGCAGCAGCAATCAGTATCCGACGCATGGCGTCTCCGGTGAGCGGTCTTCCAGACCCTTATGTTGTCACGACGGAGACGGGCGGCGGATGTGACCAAAGGCAGGGCAGTGGTTTTTCCTTCTCCCGCCGGCGCCCGAAGGGTGTGCAAGGCTGAGAAGGTGGCGCGAAGCGACGGATGAGGGCGTGAACTCTCAGCTTGTAGTAAAGCTTTGAATACCGGCCGTCATCACTTTCTGAAACCCGTATCGGCAAGTCACTCCCCGCCCTCATCCGCCCCCGTATCAAGTACGGGGCAGGCTCTACGGGCACCTTCTCAGCCGTGCACACCCTTCGGGCGCCGATGGGAGAAGGGAAGCGGTCATTTCGACGAAACGTACTTCTCGCGCCGGATCTGCGGAATCGGCAGGCCGTCGGCCTTCAACGATTCGAAGCAGGCGTCCACCATATTGGGATTGCCGCACAGGTAAGCGATGTCGGTTTCCGGGTTGGGCGAAAACTCGGCCAGGAACTGTTGCACGTAACCGCGGCGCACGTCGGCATGGGGGTTTTCCGGCAACTCGCGCGAGAAGCAGGGGACGAAGCGGAACCGCGGGTGGGCGTCGGCAAAGGCGCGGAAATCATCGCCGTACAGCAACTCTTCCGGGGTGCGCGCGCCGAACAGCAGCACTACTTCGATGCCGCGCTCGGCGATCAGTTTTTCCACTTGCGGCAACATCGCGCGGTAAGGGGTGACGCCGGTGCCGGTGCCGATGAAGAGATAACGCTTGTTGGCGTCGCCCGGCATCAGGCAAAAACGCCCGTACGGGCCGCTGGCGTCGATACTGCCGCCGATCTCCAGACCTTCGAACAAAGCGGTGGCCGCGCCGCCGGCCACGTAGCTGACGGCGATTTCCACGCTTTCGCCAGGACCGATGGCGTGGTCGTGGATGGTGGCCAGCGAATAGCTGCGCTTGGTGGAGGTGCCGTCGGCGTAGCTGAAATGCACCTGGATGAACTGGCCGGGGATGAAATCCAGCGGCTGGCCGTCGCCACGCGCGAACACGTAGTGACCGACGGAGGGCGCCAGCATGCGGCGTTCTACCAACTTGAGCGGGAAATGGACGATGGCCAAGGGTCGGAACCGGAACAGTCTGGTGCCGGGGACGGCCCGACGGGACGCCTATAATAAGCGCTTGCATACTCCGGGCGCCCCGTTGGCGCCGCAAGGCCCAATATGGTTGCTCCTCAAGCCGCGCCCTCCGCGGCCACCCCCGCTCTCTCCGTCACCGAGCTGCGCAAGACCTACGACACCGGCGTGCAAGCGCTTAAAGGCGTGTCGCTACAGGTCGCGCCAGGCGATTTCTTCGCTCTGCTCGGCCCCAACGGCGCCGGCAAGTCCACCTTGATCGGCATCGTCAGTTCGCTGGTCAACAAGACGGCCGGGGAAGTGGAGGTGTTCGGCGTCAATCTGTCCCAGGACCGCGACAGCGCCATGCGCCTGCTCGGCCTGGTGCCGCAGGAACTGAACTTCAACATGTTCGAAAAGCCCCTCGACATCCTGGTCAACTACGCAGGGTTCTACGGGCTGCCGCGCGCCGAGGCGCTGGTTCGCGCCGAGGAAGAACTCAAGCGGGCCCAGCTCTGGGACAAGGCCACCAGCATGTCGCGCACCTTGTCAGGCGGCATGAAGCGCCGGCTGATGATCGCCCGGGCCATGATGACTCGTCCTCGCTTGCTGATCCTGGACGAGCCCACCGCCGGCGTGGATATCGAGATCCGCCGCGGCATGTGGAAGACCTTGAAGGACATCAATACTGCGGGCACCACCATCATCCTCACTACGCACTATCTCGAGGAAGCGGAAAGCCTGTGCCGCAACGTGGCGATTATCGACCGCGGCACCATCGTCGAGCAGGGGCCGATGCGCGCGTTGCTGGCCAAGCTCGACGTGGAAGGTTTCGTATTCGATATCGATGGCGAACTGCCGGCGCAGCTGCCGGCGATCGAAGGCACCACCTTGATGGCCACCGACGGCCATACCCTGGATTTGGACATGCCGCGCGCGATGGATCTCAACCGCGTGTTCGCCGCATTGGGCGAGGCCGGCATCCGCGTGCGCTCCATGCGCACCAAGAGCAACCGGCTGGAGGAGCTGTTCGTGCGCCTGACCGGCGATGAAGCGGCGGCCAAGCGGGAGCAGGCGGCATGAACGAGACCACCGCGTTGCAGAAAAACTTCGTCGCCCTGGGCACCATCGTGCGCCGCGAGATCATGCGCATCCTGCGTATCTGGGGCCAGACCCTGGTGCCGCCGGCGATCACCATGACGCTGTACTTCCTGATCTTCGGCGGTCTGATCGGCTCGCGCATCGGCGATATGGGTGGTTACACCTACATGGAATTCATCGTCCCCGGCCTGGTGATGATGAGCGTGATCCAGAACAGTTACGGCAACATCTCCTCCAGCTTCTTCGGCGCTAAGTTCGGCCGCCATATCGAGGAACTGCTGGTCAGCCCGATGCCCAATTGGGTGATCCTGGGCGGCTACGTGGCCGGCGCGGTGCTGCGCGGGCTGATGGTCGGCGCCATCGTGCTGGTGATCGCCATGTTCTTCACCAAGGTGCGCGTGCCGCACCCCTTCATCACCCTGACCACGGTGCTGCTGGGCGCCACCATCTTCTCGCTGGCCGGTTTCATCAACGCGGTGTACGCGAAGAAGTTCGACGATGTGGCCATCGTGCCGACCTTCATCCTCACTCCATTGACTTACCTGGGCGGCGTGTTCTATTCGGTCAAGCTACTGCCGCCGTGGGCCGAAGCCGCCACCCATGCCAACCCGATCTTCTACATGGTCAACGCGTTCCGCTACGGGTTGCTAGGCACCAGCGACGTACCGGTATGGGTGGCTTATGCGCTGATGCTGATTTTCGTGGCGGTGTTGGGAGCGTTGGGATTGTGGTTGTTGAAGCGGGGCGTGGGGCTGCGGAGCTGACGGTGTGAGTGCTTGGTGGCTGTTGCTGTTGCTGCAGGCACAGGTGCCCGAGGAGTCGCTGGAGACGCGGCTCAGTCAGTATGCTCAGGAAGGCGAAACCTCGTTGATCCAGGCCTATGGCGAAATAATCGCCACGGCCCGCAGTTGCAGGTTTCCGGAAGTAGAGATCGAACGTCTGGAGCGGGAGATGAAAGCGCAAGAGATCGCGCGGACGGCCGCCGCCAGCGAGTCCTTCGATGCGGCCGAATACGCGGACGCATTCCAGGCGGGCGTATCGGCGATGCAGGAAAGGCTGGCCGTGGATACTTTAGAGACCGCGCCGGAAATGCAGGCGGAGGCCTGTCGACTGGCTCGAATTGATTTCGATTCGCTGCACCAAATCTACCGGACCGATTACGACGAAAGCCCGATTGCTGCTTCCGCAGAGGATGGTCCGACACAAAGCACCGAAAGTGCCGCCGAGCAGTCTGGCGCGGACCTTTATCAACAGGCGAAAGTCGACGGCACGCAGCTGGCACAGGCCCGCTACTGCGATCTGCCCCGGGAGACCGGAATCGCGCTGGCCGTTGCATTCGTCAACCGGGCGGAGCGCGTCGTGCGCCGCACCGGCGTGGCGCTGGACCAGAAGATGTACCTGGAGGGCATGGAAGCCGGTTTTCGAAGCACTGCAGAGTTGATGCGGATGGGTAACAGCCAATACGAATCGCAATCGCATTCGGTGCAAGATCAGGATCGCAAAGTCCGCTACGACGAGGACTGCCTCGAGATCAAGCGAGAGATCGATGAGGTCCTGGCGGCGGGCGCGGCAGCGGCAACGGTGGATCGGTAGCCCTGGAAATTCGGCAGTCCACTCAAAAGAGAGAATTCTCCATGCGCATTCTTATCCTGGGCGCCGGCGGTACAGGCGGATATTTCGGAGGCCGTCTCGCCCAATCCGGCGCCGATGTTACTTTCCTCGTACGCCCGGCACGCGCGACGCAGCTCGAACGGCATGGCCTACAGATCCGCAGTTCGCTCGGCGATGCGGATTTCCCGGTTGTGCATGCTGTCGCCGAAGAACTGAAGACGCTGGCGACCGAAAAGTCATTCGACCTGGTGTTGCTCAGCTGCAAGGCCTATGACCTGGACAGCTCGCTCGACGCCATCGCTCCGGCGGTCGGCCCGCAGACCGCGGTCATGCCCATCCTCAACGGCCTGCTGCATTACACGGCACTGGACGCGCGCTTCGGCTGCGAACGCGTGCTCGGCGGGTTGTGTTTCATCAGCGCAATGAAAGGTCCCGACGGCGAGGTGCTGCATCTCGGAAAACCGGCATCGATCACCTTCGGCGAGCGTGAAGGCAACCCCGACAGCGCCCGCGTACGCAACTTCGCGCGGCTGTGCGGGCAGGCCGGGCTCGATCATCTGGCCTCGCCAAACATCAGTCAGCAACTCTGGATCAAATATAGCTTCCTGACCGCGCTCGCTGCGGGCACCTGCCTGATGCGCGCGAGCGTCGGCGCTATCGTCGCAGGCGAGGGCGGCAGCGAGTTTATGCATGCGCTGTACAGCGAATGCTTGGCCGTGGCCGAAGCGGTGGGGCAGTCCGTTCCCGAAACCTCGCAGACGACGGCATTGGCCACGCTCACGCAAGCCGACTCGCCGGTGAAGGCATCGATGCTGCGTGATCTGGAAGCAGGACAACGAGTCGAAGCAGCGCACATCGTCGGCGACATGCTTCATCGCGCCCGCGCTTCCGGTATCGAGACGCCACTACTCAACGCTGCCTGGTGCAATCTGCAAGCCTACGAACTGAGCATGAGCCAAGTCTCTGCCGATTGACCGCGTTGATTCGAACTAGCGGCCGTAGCGCCGTTTCGGCACACAAAAAACTACGGCCCTCCGAAGAGGGCCGTAGAGAGGAGCGTATTACCCGTTAGGGTCAGAACTTCTGCGTGTACTTCATGTACACGAAACGTCCGATGTCGAAACCACCGTAGTACGAAACGTTCGCGCTCGGTTGGGTGTACATGACCGGCCCATAATGCGCGAATACGTTGTTGGCACCTATCGAGATGGTGGCATCCCAAGGCGCCTGCCAGCGGATCTGCACGTCATGGAACGTGTTGGAGCCCATACGGTTGCGGCGGAATACCGCGCTGGCCGGGCTTCCGTCTGCCAGGAACCCACCGGTGGGCTCATAGGAGACATGGTTGCATTCCAGACCCTCAATATTGGCTGCGCCCGGTACGAAGTAGGTGCAGGTTTCCTTCATCGAGGAGTAATAGCGTGCCATCCAGCTGATACCGAAAGCCCCGTATTCCCATCCCAGATTGAGGTTGGAACGGAGCCGGAACTGGCTGCCGAAGCCAACCGCGGAAGTCGCGTACGTCGGGGAATTCGTGCTGACGAAGAAATCCTTGGACGTGTAGGTGCTGTTGGAGACGACCGAGAAGCTTCCCCAGTTGTCGGTGCTCCACCGATAGCTGACATCAAAATCATAGCCTTCGATTTTGCGGAAACCGGCATTCTGTCCGCCGAAAGTCACCACCGGGATTCCCAACACGGGATCGCGCGTGAACAGTGCCGAAGAGCAACGGCTGGCGATCCCCTGCACGTAGCAGTCGTTGAGGATGTTGTTGGGCGAATCGGCCACGATGGTGTCGGCGATGCGCACTTTCCACCAATCCAAGGCCAGATTCAGGCCTTCGGCGAAGGAAGGACTCCAGACCGCGCCGATGGTCTGCGACTTAGACTGCTCAGGCAGCAGGGTAGGGTTGGAGCCCGAGGTGAAGGGCACTGGCGTTTGCGCGTTCGGCGCACCGACCGGCACCAATCCTTGTCCCAACTGGCGGTAGGTATTACCCAGTGCGCCCAGGTCACGCACGCAATTGGCGCGCGTGGTCGAGCCCGGGGTCGACTGCCCAAACACCACGTCGCAAGGGTCGGTGAAGTTGGTGAAGGTCTGCGAACCGCCGCCATAGAGGTCGGCGATGGTCGGAGCACGGAATCCGTCTGCCGCCGTTGCACGAATCATCAACGATTCGAACGGCTTCCACTTCAGCCCGATCTTGTTGTTGGTGGTATCGCCGAAGGTATCGTAGTCGGAGTACCGGCTGGCCAGATTCACGGTCAGTTCCTGCGCGAAAGGCATGTCGGCCAGGATCGGAACCTGCATTTCCAGATAAGCCTCGTCCACGGTGTAACCACCGTGGGTCGGTCCGGAAGACAGGTTGGTCGACTGTCCGGTCACCGCTAGCGCATCGGGTACGAACTTGCCCGACTCCTTGCGGTTCTCAAGACCGAAGGCGAAGCCCAGCTCGCCGGCCGGAAGGGTGAACAGAGAACCGGTGAGGTTGGCGGAGATGACCGTCGTGTCCGTTTGCCCAGTCGCATGCTCCTGCTGGAACAGGAAATTCTGCAGATCGGTGTTGTTGGTCAGGCCACCCTGGCCTTCGCGTCCGTACGGCAGGAAGGGATTGAACGGCACGCAATTCACGAAGTCGATCGGCGCAGCTGCGGTGCCGCATTGCACGCGGCCTTGGGCATTGAGGAACGACGGACCGATAGCAGCCCGCAAAGCCGGGATATTGGTGTTGCCAAAGGTCGATTGCACCAGCTTGTTCTGGTTCTTGAGATAGGACACGTCCCAATCGAAGGTGCGATTGATGAAGTCGAAGCTTCCTTCGAAACCGCCGACGAACCGATAGGTGGTGAGTTCCGAATCCGAAACTCGCGGCACTTCCCAAGTGCGACGCCACCAGTTCGAGATCGCCGCGCCGGTCGGATTGAAATAGCTGGTTGCGGCGAGTACCGCATTACCGCCACGGGAAGCCGAGCTTGCCTGTAGAGGATAACCAGCGACGGTACGCGTCGAGAGGCGGTTGCTGTACAGGAAATTGCCGCGGAAACGGACATGATCGGTAATGTCGAACACACCATCCACCCACAGCGCCTTGTCTTCCAAGGGGGTGCGCAGGTCGGTCTGCTGGTTGGTGTTGCTCTTGTCGGCGATCGAACCCGGAGCGCAACCGGTTTCCACCGTAGCGCCTACGCAAGTACCCGTGTTGATGTCCTGGCGACGGTAATCGGCCGGATTGCGCGGATTGCCGCCATCGCGGAGGACGACGCGGGTGCCGGTGGGAACGCCGGGAATCGGCGTGGTCGCGGTAGTGACAAAGCCGCCATATTGACCAACCGTGGTCCAGTTGTCGGTCGGGTGCAAGGACGAGCGCGGAAAGGCGCTGAAGTCGCGGGCGCTGGCCTTGACTTCTTCTTCGTCCCGCCATTCTGCCGCAAGGGTAAGCGACCCGCGGTCGCCGGTGAAGCCCATCACGAAGTCGCCCTTGGTGATCGCGCCATCGCCTTGGCCGTACTGTCCGAAGTAGGCGCTGCCGGTCGCTCCTTCGAAGTTGGTGCGCGTGATCACGTTGATGACGCCGGCGATCGCGTCGGAACCGTAGATGGACGAAGCGCCGTCCTTCAGCACTTCGATGCGCTCGACGGCGGAGATGGGAATGGTGGAGATATCAGACAGACCGCTGGTGCTGATACCCAGGCGTTTGCCGTTCAGCAGAACCAGGGTACGCGCTGCGCCCAGATTGCGCAGGCTGATGAAGGTGCCACCCGCGTTCTCGCCGGCGGACAGCGGGGATGCGCGCGAAATCGGCGGCGTACCCGTTGCGGTGATGTTCTGCAGGATGTCCGCCACCGACTGGAAGCCCTGCTTCTCGATATCGTTGCGGGTGATCAGTAAGACCGGCTGCGAAGTTTCGGTGTCGACCTGGCGGATGCGGGTGCCGGTGACTTCGATTCGGTCAAGCGTGGTGGCGGTATCGTCCTTCGCCGCTTCCTGTCCGTATGCTCCCCCTGCCGTGGTCCCCAGAACGAGCGCGACGACGATAGCGTCGCGCAGCTTGGTGGTTTTGCAATTCATTGTTTATCCCCGAATGAGTGCTATCTGTGAAATGGATCCCCTACCTGAGCGCCATATGCAAGGAGCGCCAGGAAACCCGATCCTAGCCCGAATTGCCTCTAACATTAAAGAATCGTGAAGATAGCGTAATATTGATTACGGAATGGCTGTGGATCCAGCCGGAGTTGCCCGGGAAAGCAGGTCAGCGACGGCAAAAACCTGCCGGCTTGCACCGGCGAAAGGGCGGCCGAACAGATTGCTCGCGGACCGGTCTAAGGTCCTACGGGGCGTTGTTGGTATATCAGGGTGGCCCGGACGCATTCGTCGCGGGGTTGTAGACCCTTAGGCGCTTGCGAGCGGCAGGCGCATGAATGCCAGCGCGGTCGCGGTTGTGGCCGCTGCCGTGGCCGCCACGTCTTCGCCGCGGTCGCGGGCCAGCTCTTCCACGATATGCGCCAGATACTTCGGTTCGTTGCGATGGTGCGAGGGTTTCGGCTTGACCGTGCGCGGCAGCAGGTAGGGCGCATCGGTTTCGATCATCAACCGATTCGCGGGAATGCTCTTCACCAGTTCGCGCAGATGCAGGCCACGGCGCTCGTCGCACAACCAGCCGGTGATACCGATATGCCAGTCGCGGTCCAGATAATCGAACATCTCCTCGCGGCTACCGGTGAAGCAATGCACCACCGCCGGCCCGATCCGTCCTTCGAAACTCTTCATCACCGCCATGAAATCGGCGTGCGCGTCGCGCTGATGTAGGAACAGTGGCTTGCCCAAGCCTTCGACAGCGAGGTCAGACGCCAGCTGCAGTTGGCGCTCGAACGCGCGCCGTTGCGCCGGGCGCGGCGAGAAATCGCGAAAGTAGTCCAGTCCGCATTCGCCCACCGCCACCACTTCCGGGTGCGCGTGCAGGGCACGCAGCTCGGCATCGCATTCGTCCGTGTACTCCACCGCATGGTGCGGATGCACTCCGGCGGTGGCGAACAGAAAACCGGGATGGGCCTGGGCCAGCGCCAACGCCTTGGGCGAATGCTCGCGGCTGGCGCCGGTGACCATCATCCGCACCACGCCGGCATCGCGCGCGCGTTGCAGCACGGCGTCGCGGTCGTGGTCGAAGCTGTCGTGGGTGAGGTTGGCGCCGATATCGATGAGTTGCATGCGGAGAAGTTTAGAGCGCGTGGTGAACTTTGGGTCTCCCTTCCGATGATGGGAGAGAGGTTAAGACTCGGCTCTTCGCGAAAAGCGAGGCCCTCACCCTGCGCTTCGCGCGTCCCTCTCCCGCATTGCGGGAGAGAGGTTTCGGTCGGCGATTAGTTCAACTGGCAGGACGCCGGCTGGCTCGAAGTGAACAGCGCCGAGGTCGCCCACTCCGGATGGTCGATGAAGGGGTTGCGGTTGCCCTGGAAGCTGTAGATCACTTCATTGCGCTCGCGCTCGGCCGTATCCGGCGGATCGGCCTGATGCCACACCAGCAAGGTGGAAAGCAGGCCCATGTAGGCGGGCGATGCGGAGGTGATGACGATCAGGCTGCGATTGTCGGTGAGCTCCAGATCGGGTTCGGACTGGCCGTTGCCCGGATGGGTGCCGCCCTCGTAGCGGATCGCCATGTACATCACCGCGCGAGCGATATCGCCGCGGCGATGGCCCCAGGCTTCGAACGAACCGCTGTTGCCGTCCGGGCCCTTGAACCAGTTGCCGTTGCCCGGATAGGTGCCGCTGCCGCCGCCGAAGCCGTTGTTCGACTCGGTGGCGCGCTCGCTGCAACCGGACGACTGCGCGCAGGCCGCGTACGGCTTGTTGCCGCGGTCGGAGTTGTAGCCGGTGTCGCTCAGGTAAAGCATGTGGGTATCGGTGTACGGCGCATACGGCAGGCCCAGATCGCCGGTGGCGCTGCCGAAGCCGAGCGAATTGGGCCAGGTGTGCTCGCGGTTGTAGGTGATGCCGGTGCCGGTGCCCGCTCGCTCGCTGCCCTTCAGATAACTGCGATTGCGATAGACATCGAGAATGCGGCCGGCGTTGTTGGGGTCTTCGTCGGCGATTTCGAGAATGGTCCAGGTGTTGGTGGTGCCGCCGCTGTACGGATACGCGGTGTGGCCCTTGATCGTGGCATGCAGCGAGCAGCGCAATTGCGGCGCGCTGCTGGCGTTGACGTGCGAATAGTAGCTACCGCCACCGCTGCCGCTGGCCACGCTGAAATCGATCGCCGTGTCCTGCGCGGGATGCGCGCCGCCGGCGTCGGACACCTTGCTGGCCACCACGCGGAAGGTGCAGCTTTCGCCGGCGTACAGCGCGGTGTTGGTGGAAACGAGGAAACTGCCGCCCGAGCTGGCATGCGTCAGCGCCACATTGCCCGAGGTGCCGCAAACCAGGGTGAAGGCGCCACTAGTCAGGGTCACCGTTTCGCTGAAGCCGACCGAAAGATCGCCCGCGGCGGGAAAATCGGTCGCGCCCTGCACAGGCGTGGTGGCGGTCACCACTGGCGGCGGATTGGGGGCGGTGAAGGTCTGATTGTTGTTGCAGCCACCGAAGGTCTGCGTCGCCGAATTGCGCCAAGTGAAGTTGGCCAGACTGCCGCTGCCGCCCAGCTGCAGTGAAGTACCGGCGGCGGTGCTACCGGTCTCCGATACCGGCAAGTTACTGCTGGTGAGGCCCGCGGCCGGGCCATTGCTGGCGGTGATGGCGCCTTCGTAGCTCAGGAACTGGACCACGTTGCCGCTGCCGTTCACCAGCGCCATGCCGTCGTTCGAACCATTCTGGATGCCGTTGCTGGGGTAGCTGAGCGTAGCGATGCGCACGCTGCCGCCGCAGCTCACCAGACTGCCGGCGGGCACCAGGTCGTTGTCGTAAGTGGTCGCCGCGCTCGGCGAGGAACCGTTGTACAGGTAGATGCGGTAGGTGCCGAGGCTCTCGCCAGCCGTGGCGACCACCTCGATGCGTTCGCCGACATCGCCGCTGGAGGTCGCGTCGTCGTAATGCACTTCGTTGATGAAGACTTCGGCGTGGGCGTAGCCGCACAGCGGAAGCAGGGCGAGGGCGAGCAGGCGGGAAAAAGCGCGTGTAGACGACATCGGCGAATCCTTTCGAAGGGGTCTGGCCGCAATCTAGCTCATGCCGATGACAGCTGCTACCGCACTCCGTCGCACTCCGGCCCAGCAATATGCGCGAGTTCCCGTTAGCCTTTGTCGATGAGTTCGCCGTCTTTTCCTATCCACGCCCTGCTGCCGCAGATCCGCACCTCGCTCGCCGCGCATTCGCGCCTGGTGCTGGAAGCGCCACCCGGCGCCGGCAAGACCACCCAGGTGCCGCTGGCCCTGCTCGATGAGCCATGGCTAGACGGACGCAAGATCGTGATGCTGGAACCGCGCCGGGTGGCCGCGCGCGCCGCCGCCGGCTTCATGGCCGGACAGCTCGGCGAAGCGGTGGGCGAAACCGTGGGTTACCGGATCCGTTTCGAGAACAAGATCTCCGCGCGTACCCGGATAGAAGTAGTCACCGAGGGCATCCTCACCCGCATGCTGCAGGACGACCCCATGCTCGAGGGTGTAGGCGCCTTGCTGTTCGACGAATTCCACGAGCGCCACCTCGCAGGCGATCTGGGCTTGGCGCTGGCGCTCGACGTACAAAAGGAGTTGCGAGAAGACCTGCGCATCGTGGTGATGTCGGCCACGCTGGATGGCGAAAAGCTGGCGCGTTTTCTCGAGGCACCCAGGTTGAGCAGTGAAGGTCGCAATTATCCGGTGACGGTCGCGTACTTTTTGGGACGACGCGATGAGTCTCTTGAGTCGCGGGCCCGTCGTGCGGTGGAGGAGTCGCTGGAAAAACATCCAGGCGATGTGCTGGTTTTCTTGCCGGGGCAACGCGAGATAGCCAAAGTGGAGGCGGCGTTAAGCCCCTCTCCCCTCGGGAGAGGGGTTGGGGTGAGGGTACGGCGGAGTAGCGATGGTCCGGACATAGCTGACTCCGCCGTACCCTCATCCGCCCCTTCGGGGCACCTTCTCCCGGAGGGAGAAGGGAAAGAGGTTGTCCTCCTTCCCCTCCACGGCGAACTCTCCGTCGAACAGCAATCCCAAGCGCTGCAGCCCGACCCGCAAGGCCGTCGCCGCGTAGTGCTGGCCACCAACGTCGCCGAATCCAGCGTGACCTTGCCCGACGTGCGTGTGGTAGTCGACAGCGGCCTGGCGCGCGAGCCGCGTTACGACCCCAGCAGCGGTTTCGCACGGTTGGAGATCGTCAATATTTCGCAGGCTTCGGCCGATCAGCGTACCGGCCGCGCGGGCCGTGTCGCCGAAGGTTGGGCTTATCGCCTATGGCCGCAATCGCAGCGGCTGGAACCGCAACGCCGTCCCGAGATCGCGCAGGTGGAGCTGGCGTCGCTGGTGCTGGAACTCGCCGCTTGGGGCAGCGACGAATTGCGTTTCGTGGACGCGCCGCCCGCCGGCGCCCTGTCGGCAGCGCGCGATCTGTTGCGCAGTTTGGGCGCGCTTGCCGATTCGAATTCCATTACCGCACTGGGCAAACGCATGTTGACGCTTGGTACGCATCCGCGATTGGCGGCGATGCTGCTGTCGGCGCAGGGCGAAGAAGACCGAGCGTTGGCCTGCGATCTCGCCGCGCTGGTGGAAGCGCGCGATCCGCTGCGCAGCGGCGGCGACGCGCTCGCCGCGCGTTGGCGCGCGCTGTCCGCCTTTCGTCAGGGCCGAGTTGCCGGCGATGCGCATCGTTCCGGCCTGGCCGCGATCGATGCGGCAGCCAAACAATGGCGCCGCCGATTGCGGGTCGACGGCACGGCCCCGCGCGAAATCGAAGCGCATCGCCTCGGCGATCTGTTGGCGCATGCTTTTCCGGACCGCATCGGCCATCAGCATCCGCTCGACCCGCGCCGCTATCAGCTGGCGAATGGACGCATGGCGCGGGTGTTCGACGACAGCGCTATTTTCGGCGAGCCCTGGCTCGTGGCCAGCGAGCTGCGCTACGAAGCCAAAGACGCATTGATCCTGCGCGCTGCGCCGGTCGATGAGGCGCGGCTACGGCAGGAATTCCCGCAACGTTTCGTCACCGAAGATGCGGTGCGCTGGGACGCGGCAAAGCGCGCGCTATCGGCGCAGCGCGAAACCCGCTTCGACCAGATCGTGCTGGAAACCAAGCCGGCCGGTCGCGTCGATCCCCAGCATGCCGCCGCCGCGCTCACCGAGGCGGTGCGCGAACTCGGCCTGGAATCGTTGCCGTGGAGCGATTCACTGGCGCAATGGCGGCAACGCGCACGTTGCCTTCGCGATTGGGTGCCGGGGGAAGGATTCCCCGATCTGTCGGATGAAGCCCTGCTCGAGACGCTGTCCGACTGGCTGCAACCTGCTTTCGTGGGCAAGACCCGCCTGGAAGCGTTGGGCGAAGACGAACTGGCCGATGCGTTGAAATCCCGGGTCGAATGGTCCCAGCGGCAACGTATCGACTTGCTGGCGCCGCCACGCATCGTCGTGCCTTCTGGCATGGAACGCAGAATCGAATACAGCCACGGTCAGTCGCCGGTGTTGGCGGTGAAATTGCAGGAACTGTTCGGTCTGGCCGACACGCCACGCGTGGCGGAAGGACGCATCGCGGTGACGCTGCATCTGTTGTCGCCAGGCGGCAAGCCGTTGCAGGTCACGCAGGACTTGCGCGGCTTCTGGGAGCGCACCTATCCGGAAGTGAAGAAGGAAATGAAGGGACGCTACCCCAAACATCCATGGCCGGACGATCCCTGGACCGCACAAGCAACCCATCGCGCCAAGCCCAGAGGCACGTAATCGTCGGCGTCCGCATGCCCCACCCGTGGCGACGGTGTTGCCGAAAGGTCGCGAAAGGTCTCCTATGGCGCGGCCCGATGATCCATGGTCGGCGATCGCTACGCATCGCGCCAAGCCACGCGGCACGTAGCGCATCGTATTCAGCGCGCGGTCGGTCAGCGGTACGGGCGCTAACATGTCCTGAACATCCGGCGGCGGACACTGCCCTCCTCGACATGCACACAAGGAGCACCCGCATGAGCAAGCTCACCACCATCACCGACCGTGCCATGGACCTGGTCAGTCAGGCCGGCACCAGCCTCAAGCACGTCGGGCCCAGCGCCAGCAAACTGCTGCAAACCGGTGCCGCGTTAGGTGCAGTGAAGACCGGTGGCCGCGTGGCGGTGAAGTTCGTCCGCCGCAACCCGATCGTGGCGGTCGCCGCCGCGCTCGGCGTGGGCGTGCTGGCTTACGCCGCACACCGCAAGCGCAAGAGAGATGAGGCGAATGCGCCGATCGAGGGTCGTTCCAAGCGCATCGAAGCCAAGCGTGTGAACGGTACCGGCAAGGCACGCAAGACCACGACGTCGACCTCCCGCACCACCACCCGCGCACCGCGCCCGCGCAAGGCAACGACGCCTTCCGCCGAAGCTTGATCGAAGCCTTCGTAGGAGCGCCCCATGAGGCGTTCCTACATTGGCATCCATTGGCCGGGCGCGAGTGCACCCAGGCTGTAGTCGCCGATCGAAATTCGGACCAACCGAAGCGTCGGCAGCCCGACCGCCGCCGTCATCCGCCGCACCTGCCGGTTGCGGCCTTCGGTGATGGTCAGTTCGATCCAGGCATCCGGGATGGTTTTACGGAATCGCACCGGCGGATCGCGCGGCCATAGTTCCGTTGGTGTTTCCAGTGCGCGCGCCTGTGCCGGCAACGTGATGCCGTCGTTCAACTGTACGCCTTCGCGCAAGGCCGCCAGCTTGTCGTCGTCGACTATGCCTTCGACCTGCACCCAGTAAGTCTTGGGTTGTTTGTGCTGCGGATCGGTGAGGCGATTGGCCAGCGCGCCGTCATTGGTCAATAGCAACAGGCCTTCGCTGTCGTAGTCCAGGCGACCGGCGGCGTACACGCCGGCCGGCAACCCGAACTCGGCCAGCGTTCGCCGCGCGGGTTCGCTGCGGTCGGTGAACTGGCAGAGGACGTTGAAGGGTTTGTTGAGGGCGATGAGCATAGGCTTCCCTTCTCCCTCCGGGAGAAGGTGGCGCGTAGCGCCGGATGAGGGCGGGAGAACTCAAGCTCACGGAAACTACGTTACAAGCTGATATCCCATGTCCTCATCCGCCCTTCGGGCACCTTCTCCCAAGGGGAGAAGGAAGAGGTCAACTGGCGGGCTTCACGAACCGCAACGTCATCCGGTCGCTTTCCCCGATTGCCTTGTACTTGGCATCGTCCGCGGGTTCGTGGTCGTTCACCGGCGGCAAGGTCCATACGCCGTTGGGATGGTCCTTGGTGTCGCGTGGATTGGCGTTGACCTCGCTCTTTTCCTGCAGCTTGAAGCCTGCCGCCTCGGCCATCGCGATCACCTGCGCCTCGCCCACATAGCCGCTCTTGTCGTTGGCGGGCACGTCGGCCTTGGCGCGATGTTCGACCACGCCCAATATCCCACCCGGCTTGAGCACGGCGAAGAAACCCTTGAACATACCCTCGGCCTGGCCCGCACTGCGCCAGTTGTGCACGTTGCGGAAGGTCAGCACCAAATCGGCCGAATCGGCAGGACCGAACACCGGCGCTTTGGGATCGTAGCCGACGATCTTCGCCTTTGCGTACTGCGCCGCCGCGGCGCCGAACTTGGTCTCCAGCGTGGTCTTGTTCTTCTGCTGGTAATCGCGGCTTTTGCCTTCGGCCACGCTGGCAGGATCGACCACCGCGGCGATGTACTGGCCACTGTCGTGCAGGTAGGGCGCCAGGATCTCCGAATACCAGCCGCCGCCGGGAGTGATCTCGATCACCGTCTGCGCAGGCGAAAGGCCGAAGAACGACAGCGTTTCCTTCGGGTGGCGGTAACCGTCGCGCGCAACATTGGCTGGATCGCGCCAGCTACCCGCCAGCGCGGTATCGAGGGCGGAAGCCGCAGTGGCTTCACTCTTCGCTGCGGGTGCGGGCGCGCCCTGCGCGTGGGCACCGGTCACCGCGGACAGGGCTACGGCGACACCAAGAAAAAGGGAGAGACGATTCATGCAGCGGACTCCGCGTTGAAAGTGCGGCGAGCCTAGCATGCGCTCCGGTAAACGCGCGTTGCGCGATCAGGCCAGCCGCAAGGCGTCCGGGTACGGCGGTGTGTCCGGATAGTCGCCGGCCTTCAAGCGAGTCTGGAGTTCCTTCCACCACTGCACATCGAAGATCTCGCCATGCGCGCTCTTCAACGCCTCCATCAATGGAGGCGACAGGCCGAGAAACTTGGGGAACTGCTCCGGAAAGATGTCGTTGGGCGCCGCATAGAACCAACCGTCCTCCATCTCCTCCTCGTGGTGATGCGGCTGCGGGATGGCGCGGAAGTTGCACTCGGTCATCAGGCACAGCTCGTCGTAGTCGTAGAACACCGCGCGGCCGTGTCCGGACACGCCGAAGTTCTTCAGCAGCAAGTCGCCAGGAAAGATGTTGTTGCGGGCCAGGTCCTTGATCGCCTGCCCGTAGTCGATCGCGGCCAGGCGCGCTGCCTCGGGCTTCTGTTCGCGCACGTACAGGTTCAGCGGGCGCATGCGCCGCTCCACGTAACAGAGATGCACGACGACGTCTTCGCCGTCCTCACTGATGCCGTTGGCGCAGCTCTCGCGCAACTCCTGCAGCAACGCCGGCGCGAAACGCGCGCGCGGAAAACGCAGGAACCGGTAGGGCTGCGCGTCCACCAGCCGGCCGACACGGTCGTGGTGGAAGACCAGCGAGTACTTGGCTTCCACCTGCGCACGGTTCATTTCTTTCGGGTACGCGAAACGGTCGCGTATCACCTTGAACACCAACGGATAACTGGGCAGGGTGAACACCGCCATGACCATGCCGCGTTCGCCTTCGGCCTGGGTCAGCTGTTCCTGACGCTGGGTAGCGAAGTGGCGGAAGAAGGTACGGAAGCGTTCGGTCTTGCCCTGTTTGGCCCGGCCCAGCACGGTGTAGATTTCATCGATCGGCTTGCCCGGCAGCAGCGTTCGCAAGAACACCACCGCATCGCCCACCGTACCCAGGTCGGCATGGAAATAGCTGCGCGAATAGCTGAAGAGGTGCACCACGTCGGCACGATGGGTCAGCACTGCGTCCACGCGCAGGCCGCCGGCGTCGTTGACCAGCGCGATCACGAACGGGGAGAAACGGTGCTCGCCGAACACGCGGCCGATCAGGTAGGCGCGGCGCTCGCGGTAGAACACCGTGTCCAACAGTTCCACCGAACGCAGCGGATTGGGTCCCCAGTGCGCCAAATCGTCCTGCAGGCGAACGACAATCGCCGCCGCGCAACGGGTGCGGTGCGCGTAAGGCACGTTGAAACGGTAGTCGCCCAGCACCCGGGTGAAGGTGTCGACAGGGCGCAGTTCCGACACTGCATAGCTATGCCTTTCCACCGGATGGGTGATGGCGTCGGTGGGCTCGATGTCCAGGGCCACGAACTCCACCGTCGAATCCACGCCCTTAGTGCTGAAGAAGCGACGAGTCAGCGTGTTGTAGAAGGTCTTGAATAGTTCGCGGTCGATCAGGCCGCCGATCAGGCGTTCGTAGGCGTCGCGTATCGAAGACCACAAGGCATGATCGTGCGCGCGCCCCTGCAGGGTCGCCTCCAGGCGCAACATGCATTCGGCGATGCATTGGTCGTACAGCTCGATGCGCTCGACCGCGTCGATACGCGCCGCGGCCCAGTCGCGCGTCTCGAAACGCAGCTTGGCTCGCCGGCTGATATCGGCGAAGCGGGCGTGATAGTCCTCGAACGCGTCGCGGATGATCGTGGCGTAGATGTCGGCGGCTTCCATGACCGCATCGTAATCTCAATCGGTCCGCAGGCAGTCGCGTCTGCGTTTACCGAGCAGTCGCCTGCTCCAACAGCCAAGTGCGCATGGCTTGGAATCCGGGAAGCTGCAGGCTGCGCTCCGGATACACCAGATAGTGCGCGAACTCGGCCTTGAGCCGCTTGCTCGTCAACCGCACCAAGCGCCCGCTATCGATCAGCGGCTGGGCCAAGGTCAATCGCGCCAGCGCCACACCCAGGCCTTGCGCTGCGGCCTGGTGCAGGGTTTCGGTATCGTCGAAGGCGGCGACATACCGCACCGGCACGTTGCCGCCGAAGGCCGCGAACCAGTCCTTCCAGCGATTGGCCGGATCGCCGAGCAAGGGCAGCGTCGTGATCTTGGCCAGCGCTGGTTTGCCGTGCTGCTGCACGAAGGCGGGGCTGGCGACCGGCGTGATCCATTCGTCGAACAGGAATTCCGCGGTGATTCCCGTCCACTTGCCGGCGCCCAGGCGCAAGGCCGCATCGACGGGCTCGCGTTCGAAGTCGACCACGTGCGTGCTCGCCTGCAAGCTGAGGCCCAGTTCCGGATGGCGCGATAGGAATCCGGGCAACCGCGGCACCAGCCACGCCGTGGCCATCGATGGAATCAGGCTGAGCGTGAGCAGGTTGTCGGTGCGCGCGCTGACCCGGCGTAACGCGTGCTCGATGGCGTCGATGGGTTCGGCGACCGCATCGAACAGCCGCTGTCCTTGCGGGGTCAGGACCACGCCGCGCGGGCCGCGCGCCAACAGCTGTTGGCCCACACGTTCCTCCAGCAGACGCATGCGATGGCTGAGGGCGCTGACGGTCAGGTGCATCGCCTCGGCCGCGCGGGTCAGGTTGCCGAGACGGGCGGCGATGACAAAAGCATCTATTTGGTCCAGTGGTGGCCGGCTCATCTTGAATATGCCTCAAGTCTGACTTGCTGAAGTTTCGCTTTTTCAAGGCTAAGGATGAGCCTAACTTTGCTGTCATTCAAGCCGGATGGGCCGGCGAAGGAGAAGATCATGGCTAGCAGCTTCTACAAATCCTGGTGGCGGGAAATGGGCGCCATCAGCCGCGGGATGATGTTCATCGAAGGCAATCTCGCCGACCCAGCATCGCTGGATCGTACCGCGCCGGCCGCAAGACAGGTCGGGGGAGCGGAGGATCGACCTGAGGATCGACCTCTAGCGATCTCCGTCGGGCTTCGGAAACAAGCTAGTCGCGCGTACCGGAATCTCCTGCTTTTGGGCGGGCGTCCGGCAAGCACCGGCCATAACGACGACATCGACGAACCCTTCCCGCAGATCGACGACGACGAGCCTGCGCCAGAGCAACTGGGTCACGTCCACCGATCCGCTTCGTTCCCCTACGGGAAGTCCACCCAATCGCAAACCTGCGCGACCTGCTGAACAAGCGGCAGACCGCCATGCAGGAATGCATGGAGTCCACACCATGAATACCAACTTCGTTATTCCACTGACCGCTTTGGCAGTGCTGGCAACGGCCACCGCGGCGGCCAGTCGCATAAGCTTCCCAGCGAACGTAGCGGTCGATGGCCGCATCGTCGATCTGCCCGTCGTCAGCGTGCGCGCATCGCCGCAGGATGTCGCCTATTTCCGGGCGCACCGCATCGTAGATCTCCCCCGGATTACGGTGTATCCGGAATCGACCGACCTGGCGTTGTTCCTGGCGACCGACTCGGTGCGCATCGTTCACGTGTCGGTTTCTCCACCATCGGCCCTGCTGGACAGGCGGGTGGCGGTGGCCACTTCCTTTGATGCGCTGGCAGTGCGCTGAGGTGCCGTCGTGATCGCGCGTCTCTGGCATGGCGTCACTCTGGCCGAAAAATCCACCGAATACCTGGCCTTCCTGCAGGCACGCGCCGTTCCCGACTATCGCTCCACGCCGGGCAACGTCTCGGTGGAAATCCTGCATCGCAGCGCGGGCTATGTGACTCATTTCCTGATCGTCACGCATTGGGAATCGGCTGAAGCCATCACCGCCTTCGCGGGTAGCGACATCGCGCTGGCAAAGTACTACCCCGAAGACCGCGACTTCCTGCTCGAGTTCGAGCCGAGGGTGGAGCACTACGCCTTGGAACAAACGTAGAAAAGCGCAGGACTTGAGAGGAGCGAGGTAAGTCGCGAGTCCGGAGAGACAGCGTGTCAGCATCATGATGAGTGGATCAAACCCCTCTCCCGCGAGCGGGAGAGGGTGCCGAAGGCGGGTGAGGGAAGAGCGAAGCAGGAGGATTTCGTTGTCGACCGGGCGGTTACGTCATGAAGGTTTCTTGCGTTGTGACCTCGCGTGTATCAGCAGATGGCCGCGCCATCGCCCCTGCGGCCACCTTCTCCCGCTCGCGGGAGAAGGGGTCTCTCCGGCGTTTTCATGGCAGCCAAGAAAAAAGCCCGGAGGTGCCGGGCTTTTTCGTTTCGCAGAGCACCTGTTTCAGAGCACCTGTTTCAAAGGTGCTTGATGATCTCGTCAGCAAACTCGCTGCACTTCACTTCGGTGGCGCCTTCCATCAGACGGGCGAAGTCGTAGGTGACGCGCTTGCTGGCGATGGCTTTGTTGACGCCTTCGATGATGGCGTCGGCCGCTTCGGTCCAGCCCAGGTAGCGCAGCATCATCTCGCCCGACAGGATTACCGAACCCGGGTTGACCTTGTCCAGGTCGGCGTACTTGGGCGCGGTGCCATGGGTGGCTTCGAACACGGCATGGCCGGTGACGTAGTTGATGTTCGCGCCAGGCGCGATGCCGATGCCGCCGACCTGCGCCGCCAGAGCGTCGGACAGGTAATCGCCGTTCAAGTTCAGCGTCGCCGAGACGTCGTATTCCTTCGGACGCAACAGGATCTGCTGCAGGAAGGCGTCGGCGATGGCGTCCTTGATGATCAGGCCGGCGCCCGGCTTGCCTTCCGGAATGATCATCCACGGGCCACCGTCCAGCTCGACCGCACCGTAGAAATCACGCGCCACCTGGTAGCCCCAATCGCGGAAGCCGCCCTCGGTGTACTTCATGATGTTGCCCTTGTGCACCAGGGTCACCGACTTGCGCTTGTTCTCGATCGCATAACCGATGGCGCTGTGCACCAGGCGCTCGGTGCCCAGGCGGCTGACCGGCTTGATGCCGATGCCGACTTCCACGGTCATGTCGCGGTGCGGCGCGCCGATGCTTTCCAGCGCCTTCTGCCATTCGTCGACTTTTTCCTGGGTGCCGAAGCGGATCTTGCCGAACGGTTGCGGGAATTCCTTGGCGATGAAGTCCAACACCTTCTGCGACTCGGCGCTGCCGCCGGCCCATTCGATACCGGCGTAGATGTCCTCGGTGTTCTCGCGGAAGATCACCATGTCCACGTCGCCCGGTTTCTTCACCGGCGAAGGCACGCCTTCGAACCAGCGCACCGGCCGCAGGCAGACGTACAGATCCAGCATCTGGCGCAGCGCCACGTTGAGCGAACGGATGCCGCCGCCGACCGGCGTGGTCAGCGGACCTTTGATGCTCACCAGATAATCGCGGCAGGCCTGCACGGTGGATTCGGGTAGCCAGGTGCCGTAGTTGTTGTTGGCTTTTTCGCCGGCGAATACTTCCAGCCAGTGGATCTTCTTCGCGCCGCCATAGGCTTTCTCTACGGCCGCATCGAGCACGCGCACCGAAGCGCGCCAGATGTCGGGACCGGTGCCGTCGCCCTCGATGAAGGGAATGATGGGGTGGTTGGGCACATTGAGCTTGCCGCCGCTGATGGTGATGGTTTCACCGCCGGCGGGCGGGGTGAGGACGGGTTCTGCCATGGAGTTGCTCCTGGGGTTGGAACGGAGCGCGCCGCGGGGGCCGCGCGCGATGCGTGTGAAGCGGACCGGCATTGTCGCGCTTAGCGGCGCGCAGGGCAAAGCCGACTTTTGTCGCGGACAAAAAAAGGCGCGGATTGCTCCGCGCCCGAGCTTGCCACCCTGGAGAGAGGGCGGTTTACTTGACTTCGATTTCCTGGGTCATGCCAGCGGGCTGGCCGTTGACGGTCACGTCGACCTTGTACTTGCCGGCCGGCCACGGGGTGGCCTTGGTGAATTCGACATTGGTGGTGCCGGCGTCTTCTGCCTTGACGTTGGCGGTCTGCTGCCCGGCGACCTGGCCATCCTGATAAGTCAGCTTGGCATCGATGGCGGCGTTGGCGGCAGTGGCGGCATCGGTCTTGACCGAAACGATGATCTTGTCCTTGACGCCGAACGTGCTGACGGCAGCGACCGACTTGTCTGCGGCGGCGGTGTTGCCGACGGTGACGCTGGTGGCGCTGACCGGAGCCGGAGCCGGCTCAACCGGGGCGGGAGCGGGCGCGGGCTCGGTCACGACCGGTGCCGGCGCGACGGCCTCTTCTTTCTTCTTGCAACCGGCCAGGGCAACGGTGCCGGCCAAAGCGACGATCAGAGCGTAGGAGATGCGATTGGGTTTCATGATGTCGGTCCTTGAATGGTTTGATTGGGAGAGAGAAGCAGGATCAGGCGGTCGTATCGGTGCCGGGCGGCAACTTAATCACCTGACCCGGGAAAATGCGGTCGGGATCGTCCAGCACATCTCGGTTGGCTTCGAAGATCTGTTTCCACGCACTGGCGTGACCAAGCTGTTCCTTGGCGATCTTGGAAAGGGTGTCGCCTTTCTCGATGGTGTAGGTGCGCTCGCCGATGATTTCCTCGGTGCTGTCGACCTTGGCGGTGACATCAGAAAAATCAGCCGCTTTCTGCTCGGTGCTGTCGACCTTGGCGGTGACATCGGAAAAATCAGCTTTCTTTTCGGTGCTCATGCGGGGCTCCTCCCTGAGGGAGTGGGGTGCTGGGACGCCAAATCTACACATGCATTGTTAAGAATTCATCGCCTGCAGGTGAAACCACAATTTCCCGGTTCATAACGCTATTGGCGGGTCTCGCGCAGAGCGATAGGCGAAGCGGATCCGTGCGTCGCGCGCCAGGGGTTTATGTCTAATCCGCCGCGCCGCGTATAACGCGCTTCGACCGACAACCGGCTGGGCCGGCAATGCGTCGAAACCTCTTGAAATATGCGCTCCACGCATTGTTCGTGAAAGCCGGCATGCTCGCGGAAACTCACCAGGTAACGCAGCAGTCCGCTGCGTTCGATACGCGGTCCGCGATAGGCCAACACCACGCTGCCCCAGTCCGGCTGGCCGGTGACCGGGCAGTTGGACTTGAGCAAATGTGAGACAAATACCTCTTCAACGATTTGCGCTTCATCCGACGAAAGGTAGGAGGGGTTCGGCGGACCGTAATCGCCGATTTCGATGTCCTGCGCGTCGATGGATTCGCCTTCATCCGCTGCCGACATTTCCGGCAAGCCGAACGCGACCGTCACGTCCGCGCCTGCGCGTGCCGACAGGTCGATGGCGATGCGTTCGCGCGCGGCCTCATCGCTGTTGAAACGTTCCGAGTTCAACGAGTTGAGGTAAAGCTTCAGCGATTTGGATTCCACCAGGTTCGGCGAATCGCAGGGCACGGTGAAAGTGGCGGTGGCCACGCACGGCTTGCCGCGCGCATCCAGCCAGCTCAGCTCATAGGCCTGCCAACGGTCATGACCGATGAAGGGCAGCGCGTCGCCGGCGATGCCGATCTCTGCGCGTCCGGTGGCGCGCGGAATCGGGAACAGCAAGCCAGCGTCATATTGCGATGGGTAGGCGACTTCCTGGCCCAGAGTGGAATCTTGTGGAGTATTCATGGCTTTCATTTTACGGGCGCGCCGGTAAGGTCAGGTGTATAAAACTGCGAATTCCGCCCTCCGCCACAGGATCCAGTCATGTCCTTAAAGCCGCAAGTCGTCGTCCTTCTCGCGTGCGCCATGGCCTTGCCCGGATGCGCCACGGAATCGAGCGACAAGGCCGAAACTTCCGGGAACGCGTCGGACTCCCTCGTGGTCGACGCGCGCGCAGGCGACGAAACCCGCCTGCGGCGCGGCCAGCTGCTGGCGATCGCACTGGACAGCAATGCCAGCACGGGCTACGCCTGGGAAGTCGTCGAGGACGGCAGCCCGGTGCTCGAACCGGCGCCGGTGCCCGCAAGCGCCGCACCGGCGGCTCCGCCGATGCTGGGAGCCGGCGGAACCTCGCGCTGGCGTTACCGCGCCGTGCAGAGCGGAACGACCACCCTGCGCCTGGTGTACCGGCGTTCCTGGGAACAGGGAGTCGAGCCGGTGCGGACCGCAAGCTACCGGGTGGTGGTGGAATAACGCCGGTGCGTTAGCCGTTTTCGCCGTGCAGGTAGTCCAGCGTCACTTCCATCAGCGCGCGGAAACCTATATCCAGCGAGGCTTCGTCGAGCAGGAATTTCGGCGAATGGTTGCTGGGCGCGGTGGCCGGATCGATGCCTTTGGAGGTCGAGCCGACGAAGAAGAACATCGACGGCACTTCCAGCGCATACAGCGAGAAATCCTCCGAGCCCATCTGCGGCGGCGGCTCGTACACATTGTCCTTGCCGACCACGGCCTGCAGGCTGGGCAACATCCTTGCGGTCAGCGCGGGATCGTTGACGGTGGGTGGATTGCCGTCTTTCTCGTAGATATCGGTCTGCGCGGTAGCGCCATGCGCGGCAGCGGTGTGCTCGGCCACGTTGCGCAAGTCGGCGAAGACCTGCTGGCGCATCTTCGGATCGAAGGTGCGGATGGTGCCGACCATTTCCACCTCATCGGGAATGATGTTGTAGCGAATGCCGCCCTTGATGGCGCCGAAGGTCACCACCGCCGGCAGCTTGGCGATATTGGTGCGGCGGCTGACGATGGTCTGCGCGGTGCCGATCATGTCCGCCGCAGCTACGATGGGATCGATGCCGTTCCATGGCGCCGAGCCGTGCGTTTGTCGGCCGGTCACCTTGATCGAGAACCGGTCCGAGGCGGCCATCAGCGGCCCCTGCCGTACCGCGATCTGTCCCGCCTGCACGCTGGAGAACACATGCAGTCCGAACACCGCTTCCGGCTTGAAGTCCTTGAATAATCCTTCCTTCAGCATCAGCGAAGCGCCGCCTTCCTCCGGCGGTGGCGGGCCTTCCTCGGCGGGTTGGAAAATCAGCATCACCGAACCGGGCAAGTCCTTGCGCATGGCCACCAGCGCCTCGGCCACGCCCATCAGGATGCCGGTGTGCGCGTCGTGACCGCAGGCGTGCATTACGCCGACGTTCTCGCCGCGATAGGTGGAAGTCGCTTTCGACGCGAACGGCAGGCCGGTCTGTTCGGTCACCGGCAACGCGTCCATGTCCGCACGCAGGGCGATCTTCGGTCCCGGCTTGCCACCGGCGACTATCGCCACCACGCCGTGGCCGGCCATGATCTTCGGTTGCAAGCCGAGTGCACGCAGGTGTTCGGCCACCTTGGCCGAAGTGCGCTCCTCGCGATTGGAGAGTTCCGGGTGTGCATGGAAATCGCGACGCCAGGCGACGATCTTCGCGTCCAGGTTCTTCGCCGCAGCGGCGATCTCGGCGCGCTGGACCGGCGCTTCTTGCGAGTGCGCGTTGAAAGCGATGGCCAACGCGGCGAACAGCGGAACGATTCGGACAGGGAAGGGCATCGATGTACTCCATGGGTTTGCGCGATGCTAACCCGCGACGCGCATCCGTGGGCCGCGGTGGGGATATCATCGGCTTCGCATTCGGTGCCCGACGTGGTGCCTGCGTCCCGTTCCATGCCACCGGATGATCACTTGGAAGAGCTAGGTCTGCTGATTCTGCTGCTGTTGTTCATCGCCGCGATGCTCGCGGGATTCATAGACGCCATTGCCGGCGGCGGCGGCATGGTCACCATTCCGGCGATGTTGCTGGCGGGCATTCCGCCGCTGCAAGTGCTGGGCACCAACAAGCTGCAATCGCTATTCGGCTCGGGCTCGGCCAGTCTCTCCTATGCGCGTCACGGCCATGTAAACCTGCGGGCTCAATTGCCGATGGCGCTGACGGCGGCATTGGGCGCGGTGGCGGGTGCGCTGCTGGCGACGGTGGTGCCGGCCGAAGTCCTGAAAGCGGTCCTACCGTTCCTTCTCATCGGCATCGCCCTCTACTTCGGGTTCAAGCCGGATGTCGGAGAACTGGATCGCCATCGGCGCTTGAGCGCCACGGCCTTCGCGTTGACTTTCGTGCCGGCGATCGGTTTCTACGACGGCGTGTTCGGCCCCGGCACCGGTTCGTTCCTGATGCTGGGCTTCATCGCACTGGCGGGCTACGGCGTGCTCAAGGCGACGGCGCACACCAAATTCTTGAACTTCGGCTCCAACGTCGGCGCCTTTGCCGTATTCCTGGTGCACGGGGCGATCTTGTGGAAGGTCGGACTGATCATGGGCGCCGGACAGTTCCTCGGCGCGCAGCTGGGTTCGCGCTACGCGATGAAGAAGGGCGCCAGGATCATCAAACCGCTGCTGGTGATCGTGTCGGTGGCACTGGCCATCAGGCTGTTGGCGGATCCAAGCCATCCGCTACGTGTCTGGCTTGGTATGTAACCTCATCACCGGCTCGGCTGATTCAAGTAATCCAGCGCCACCTGCAGCATCGCCTTGCTGCCGACCTGCAGCGACTGTTCGTCCAGCAGGAACTGCGGCGAATGGTTGATCGGCGCGGTCGCGGGGTCGGTGCCGGGGGCAGTCGATCCGACGAAGAAGAAGAAAGTCGGCGCGGCGGTGGCGTACTGCGAGAAGTCCTCGGCTACGGTGACCAGCGGCATCTCCACCACGTTGCCTTCGCCCAGCGCGTGCTCCAGCGAAGCGCGGCCGCGTTGTGCCAGTTCCGGATCGTTGATCGTGGCCGGTGCATTGTTCACCACCTGCAGTTCCGCCTTGCCGCCGCCGGCATGGGCGAAGTCTTCCGCGGTGCGGCGGAAACGATCTATCACGTCCTGACGCACCACCGGATCGAAGGTGCGCAGAGTGCCCACCAACTTGGCTTCATCG
Organism: Pseudoxanthomonas sp. P4_B2; assembly: GCF_056402315.1. Taxonomy (NCBI): domain Bacteria; kingdom Pseudomonadati; phylum Pseudomonadota; class Gammaproteobacteria; order Lysobacterales; family Lysobacteraceae; genus Pseudoxanthomonas; species Pseudoxanthomonas sp. P4_B2. Next base: position 408,033 of record NZ_JBFUHQ010000002.1, on the reverse strand, counting down.
GGAATGATGTTGAAGCGCACGCCGCTCTGGAACTGTCCTGCGGTCAGCACCACCGGCGTGGCCGCTATATTGACCTGACGCGCGATGATCGATTGCGTGCCCAGCAGGATCTGCGCACCGATCGTGATCGGGTCTACGCCATCCCAGGGTCGCGAACCGTGAGTCTGTTTGCCATGCACGGTCAGCGTCCATTCGTCGGCGCTGGCCATCAGCGCGCCGCTGCGGGTGCCGACCTTGCCGACCGGCAGGCCGGCCCAGACGTGCAGCCCGAACACCGCGTCGGGTTTGAAGTCGGTAAAGATGCCCTGCTTCAACATCAACGCGGCGCCGAACTCCTCACCCGCGTTGGGCGGACCTTCCTCGGCGGGCTGGAATACGAACATGACCTCGCCCGGCAACTGATCCTTCATCGCCGCCAGCGCCGAAGCCACGCCCAGCAGCATCGCCACGTGCGCGTCATGGCCACAGGCGTGCATGATGCCGACCGGCTGGCCGCGATATTCGCCGGTCACCTTCGACGAGAAGGGCAGGCCGGTCTGCTCGGTCACCGGCAGCGCGTCCATGTCGGCGCGGATGGCGATGCGCGGGCCGGGTTTGCCGCCTTTGAGGATGGCGATGACGCCGGTTTGCGCGATGCCGGTTCTCGGCTGCAGGCCTAGCGCGCGCAGCTGATCGGCGACCAGTTTCGCGGTGCGGACTTCATGGGTGCCGAGCTCGGGATGTTCGTGCAGGTCGCGACGCCATTCGACGATCTTGGGTTGAAGGCGTTGCAGCTCCTTGGCGGCGTCGGAGTCCTGTGCATGTGCCGAGACGGCAACGCTCAGGCCCAGAAGGGAAGACAAACCCAGCATCGCAAACTGATTGACGGAAAACATCCGGAGACTCCACACGGGATGTCGCGATGGTATCGCGACCGGCGCGGTTCTCTACATAAGCCGATGGAATATCGATAACCTGCGCACGATTCGCAATCCATGGGCCAGTCATGCGACGCTGCCTGCGCCCCGACTAAGGACACCTATGAGCGCCGAACCTGTTGCCCAAACCAAGCCGCTGGAAGGCGACGCCGCTCTGATCCGCGCGGTCGGCTCGTTCGCGCTCGCCGCCGCAGTGATGAACATCATCGTCGGCGGCGGCATTTTCCGCATGCCGGCCGCATTGTCCGCGCAGTTGGGTACAGCCGCACCGCTGGCGCTGATCGCCGGTGCGCTGGCCATCGTTCCGGTCGCCTTGTGCTTCGCCGCCATCGGCAGCCGCGCGGTCGCCACCGGCGGACCGATCAGCTATCTGGGAGCGACCTTCGGCAGCTTCGCCGGTTTCATCGCCGGCGCGTTGATGTGGATCAGCAATGTGGCCTCCAGCGCGGGCGTGGCCGCCGCGTTCGCGGTGCAGATGGCCAATCTAGTGCCGTTGTTCACGCAACCGTTGCCGCGCATTGGCTTGCTGACGATCCTCTATCTGCTGCTGTTCGCCTTGAACGCTTTCGGGGTGAAGTTGGGCGCCCGCGCCATTACCACGCTGGCTGCGTTGAAACTGACGCCCTTGTTCTCGTTGGTGGGAATCGGCCTGTTCTTCGTGGATTGGACCCAGGTGAGTTTCGCGGTCGGCGATCTTCCGTCATGGACCGCACTGGGCACCGGCATGGTGCTGGTGATGTTCGCGTACTCGGGCATGGAAACCGCATTGGTTCCTTCCGGCGAAGTGCGCGATCCTTCGCGCAGCGTACCGCGCGCGACCATGGTGGCGATCCTGCTGGTGGTGTTGCTGTACATGGGTCTGCAGATCGTCAGTCAGGGGTTGCTGGGTCCGGTGTTGGCAGCGAGCGGCGTACCCATCGCCGATACGGCTGGCGTGCTGTGGAAGACGGGTCGCATCGTGTTGCTGGTCACTGCCTGCATTTCGATGGCCGGATTTCTGCTCGGCAACCTTCTCGGTTCGTCGCGGCTATTGTTCGCATTGGGACGCGACGGTTATCTGCCGCACGCCTACGGCCGCGTCAGCGCCACCCATCGCGTGCCGTTGCTGGCGCTGGCCACGCACGCGGTATTGGCGTGGCTGCTGGCGCTGGGCGGCACCTTCGATGCGCTGGCGCTCATTTCCGGCGGCGCGATCTGTCTGGTCTATGCGTTGGTGAGTCTTGCGGCATGGCGCGGGCAGAGGATCGGTTTGCGCGAACGCGGCGAGCCCTTCGTGTTGTGGGGCGGACCGCTGGTGCCGCTGCTGGCGGTGGTGGCGATGCTGTTGATCGTAACCACCTTGACCGGCAAGGAATGGCTGGCGATCGGCATTGCCCTGGTGGCTTTGGTCGCGACCTACGGGATGCTTCGCGTCGTCCGTCGCTGAGACGCGCAGCACAGTTGCCTTCCAAATCTGCTGCGGCCTGCTGCAGCGCACATTGAACCGCCCCCCGGAACCCGTATAACCGGCTTTGCCATTCGGGAAGCAGGGATCTGCGGGTGTGCCCATCCACGTCGTCCGGCCGGCCGTAATTTGCCGCGCCGACCGACGTGTCCATGACCATAAGGAAGGGGAAGGCATCATGTCCAAGGCAATGAAGCTGTCGCTGTTGTTCGCGTTATCGCTGTCCGCGTCCGTGTCCCAGGCTCAGACCGCATTGATTCCCAAGCAGTTGTCCGGCCCGCCAGAAGAGTTCGCGCAGATGCGCGCGCCCGATCCGGCGCAGTCGGCAGTGATCTCCAAGAGCGCGCTGCTGCCGATCGAGTTAAGCGGCAAGAGCGCTGCGGCGATCAGCCTGCCGGTAGAGAACGGCAAATTGCGTTTCGCGCTGTTCTCGGGTGGCGCCGATTGGCAACCGGAATTGGCTTCGCCTTCCGGTCGCCCGTTGATCGCGCAGAAGATGGCCGGCAGCGCCAAGGCGACCCGACTGGGCCTGGCCGACAATGCGTATCCAGCCACGGAATACGTCCTGGAAGGGCTGCAGCGCGGTCAATGGACGCTGACCCTGCGGTCCGCTAACCGTCTAGCCAAGAGCAGCCAAGCGCAACGCGGTTATGTGTTGATGGAAGGCGAAGCCAGTACCGAGCTGGCGTCGTATCCCGTGCATCGACGTCAGTGGGTCGGCAACAGTTTGGGCTTCACTGCGGTGCTCAGTGGCAGCGCGCAGAAGAGCACTGTGATGGGTGCGGCGGCCGGCCGTATTCAGCGCGGTAGCCTGCGGGTGATCGCACCGGATGGCAGCGAGAGCCGATGGCCGATGTCCGACGATGGACGCCGTGGCGATGCGGTCGCGCGCGACGGGATTTATGGCGGTACGTTCACGCCGAGCGCAACGGGTACTTACATTGTCCAGGTCATAGCGCATGGCATCGACCGCGATGGTGCTGCGTTCATGCGCACGGCCGAGCATGTGGTGCCGGTGATTGCGCCCGGATTGAAGCTTGTCGCGTCGCAGGTCGGCGCGGTGTCGGCAGGCGGCACGCGCATGAGCCTGGGTATTCCGGTGACGGGCAATCTGGATCCCGCACGTCGCTACCGCGTGTTCGCCGAGGTCTGGGGTCGGGGTACGGACGGCAGGCAGGTGCCGGTGGCCTGGATCGGCGGCATGGCTTCGGCCAAGGGCCGGCAGTTGCCGTTGGGTTTCGACCAGCGCTGGATCCAACGCGCCGGCGCGCGTGCGCCATTCTCGCTGCGCAACGTACGCATCGAGGATGCCGATTACTTCATCCCCGTGGCCAGCGCAGGAAGCCTGAGCCTCGCGCTGCCGAGCAGCATCGCGACGCTGGCCAAGCGCAGCGCGGTTGTCGATGAATCGATGGTAATGGGCCCGCGCCCGGCCCTTATGCAGACCAAGGCAGGCACCGGCTCGCGCTTGATCCTGGTGCATGGCTATTGCTCCGGCGGGGTCTGGCCGCAATCGCAGTTCACCAACGCTTCCGCGTTCCTAGATACCAACCAGAATCGCAGCCACGACCAGTTCGCACAGTTGCTGAAAAACTACGGCAGTGCCTGGAACTCGTTCGGCACAGTGGCCCATAGCCAGGGCGGTGCCGCGGCGCTGCACTTATACGCCTACTACTGGAGCGGCCTGGACAACGCGACCGGCAACCGCTTGATGCAATCGGTGGGCACGCCTTATCAGGGCACCAACCTGTCCGGCATCATCGCCACGGTTGGATCCTGGTTTGGTGTGGCCTGCGGCTCCAACTACGACATGACCTACGACGGCGCCTCGGCCTGGCTGGCGGGCATTCCGAGTTGGGCGCGGGCCAAGGTGAACTACTACACCACCTCATTCAAGAGCACCAACTGGTGGACCAACGACTACTGCAATTTTGCCTCCGACCTGGTGCTCTCCGATCCGGAGGACGGCACCACCGAGAAGGCCTACGGGCAGTTGCCCGGCGCGGTGAACCAGGGGCACGTGACCGGACAATGCCATACCACCGGCATGCGCGATCCAGCCCAGTACCTGGATGCCGGCCGCAATGGAGTGATGAACAGCAATGCCGCGCGTTAGCGCTGGCCACGGCATTCGCGCATGAGCAGGCCGCGGGCAGGGCACCGGCCTTGCCCGCGGCTGGACTTCATTCCAGCCGCATCACCCCGCGCCGTGGCGGCGAGGTTCCCAACGTTTCCGCGCTGACCGGCGCGCCCAGTTCCACCAGAACCTTTCGCTGCTCCGGCAAGGGCGTACGCATGCTCTTCTGCTCGAATTCACCGAGCTTCTGGAAGGCGGGCAATGCCCACATACGTTCCAACAGCGCCGCCGTACGCGGCCAGCGCTGCGCATCCACCGCATAACGCACGAAGGCGGCGTTGCGGAAGAAACTGGCGATGCTGATGTCGGCCACGCTGAGTTCGCCGAACAAGAAACCTTCCGCCGGCATCTGCGATTCCAGATAGTCCAGCGCAACGGGAAGCTGCTCGTCGCGCGCGCGGGCGATGACGGTTTCGTCTGGCTCTTCGCCGAACAGGTAACGCTTGACGCCCTTTTGGTAGAACATGCCCCAGATCACCACATCGCCCAGCCACGAATCGCAGTACTCCTCAAGCCAGCGCGCTTGCGCACGGTCGCCGATATCGGCCGGATACAGAGAAGGTTGCGGATGGAGTTCGTCCAGGTACTGGCAGATCACCGAAGAATCGTTGATGACGCGGGCGCCGTCGATCAGCACCGGGATACGGCGCAATGGGCTCAACTCGCTGAAACGCTCGTTGCCCACGAACGGCGCGATCGGGTCGATGCTGTAGTCCAGGCCTTTCAATTCCATGCACACAAGTACCTTGCGCACGTAGGGCGAGATGTAATTGCCGATGATGTGGTAGTTGGCAGGCATGTCGGCATCCACTCCTAATAACGAAAATCCCGTCCGTCATCCCAGCGAAAGCTGGGATCCATCTTGATTCTGCTCTTTGCTTGGCGTGAACAGCCAAAGCCAAAGTCAAAATGGATCCCAGCTTTCGCTGGGATGACGACGCTCCTTATTAATTCGCTTCATCGAAACACCACCGTCCGGTGTCCATTCAACAGGATCCGGTGCTCCACATGCCGGCGCACCGCGCGCGCCAGCACCTGCGACTCGGTATCGCTGCCTACCCGCACCAATTCCTTGGGCGTCATCGCATGATCCACACGCGCCACATCCTGTTCGATGATCGGGCCTTCATCGAGATCGCGGGTCACGTAGTGCGCGGTAGCACCGATGATCTTGACCCCTCGCTGGTGCGCCTGATGGTAGGGCTTGGCACCCTTGAAGCTGGGCAGAAAGCTGTGATGGATGTTGATAGCGCGTCCGGCCAGTGCATCGCACAGCTCCGGAGACAGGATCTGCATGTAGCGCGCCAGCACCACCAGATCGATATCTTCGTCCTCCACCAGACCGGCGATCCGTTGCTCCTGGGCGGTCTTCGTTGCCGCAGTCACCGGCAGGTAGTGGAAAGGAATCCCGTAGGACGCAGCTAGCGCGGCGAAATCCTCGTGATTGGAGACGATGCCCGCGATATCCACCGCCAGCTGTCGGCTATGCGCACGGAACAGCAGATCGTTGAGGCAGTGTCCCTGGCGGCTGACCAGCACCAGTAGCCGCGCACGTCGGCGCGCGTCGTGGATCTGCCAGACCATGCCAAAACTCTCGGCCAGCGAGCGAAAATTCTCCCGCAGCAGTTCCGCATCGGTCGCCTCCGGCAGATCGAAATGCACGCGCAGGAAGAAACGCCGGGTCTCTTCGTCGCCGAACTGCTGTGCGTCCTGGATATTGCAGCCGAGTTCGTACAACAGACCGGTGACGCGATAGACGATGCCGGTGCGGTCGGGGCAGGACAGAGTGAGGATGTAGTCGGGGCGCATGCATGAATACTAGCCTGTCGGCCCCTGCCGACGCAGGCTAGAGGTCGTAGGACAGCAAGTCGTATCCAGTCGCCGCGCGCACGACACGCTGGTGAACGAAGGAACCGCTGCCGCCGTTGGTCAGCACCACGATGCCGCGCCCTCGTTGCGCATCGCCGACCGCGAAGTTCTTGAAGATGTCGCCGTTGCTGCCGGAGTGGTAGAACACCGGCCCGTCGCGGGTGGCCTCCATGTTCCAGCCCAGCCCTTTCTCCGTCCATCGTCCGGGAATCTTGATCTGGGGGGTGAGCATCGCCTGCCGCGTGGTCTCGCTGATTTCCCAGCTCGCGCGCCGCCGACGCGTCATCATCAAGGTCAGGAAGGTCGCGTAGTCCTGCACCGTGGTGCGCAGACTGGCCGCCGAGTTGGCCAGGATGTCGCCCGGCCAGGTCACTAGCCCAGTCGGCGCCAGCGCCATCACCTCCGGCAAGGCGCGAGCGGCATCGTCGTATTTCCAGGAGGAAAGCGGTTTTCCCCAACGCTCGGCGACTTGCTGGGCGATGCTCCATTGCTCACGGAACATCTGCGGCGGCATGCCCGTTCCGGGCTGGTCGTGTCTGCGATGGCCGTAGACCGAGCGAGCGGCCAAGTCCGTATTCCAGGTGTAGCCGCTGTCCTTCATGCCGGCCGGGCCGAACAGATGCGTCTGCATCGAATCGTCCAGGCTTTGGCCGGTGATCGTTTCCACCGCGAGCTGCAGCCAGAATATCGCCTCGCCCGAATAATCGATGCGCGTCCCCGGCTTGACCATCGGCACCAGTTTTTCCATCGCTGGCGACTTGCGCCAGTTCGGCAGACCGGTGGAATGACGCAACACGTCGCGCGTGGTGATCAACTCGATCCAGGGATGGTCGGCTAGGTAATCCGGACGCCGGTACCGCACCAGCGGGCGATCGAGATCGATCAGGCCCTGGTCCACCAACTGCAGCACCAGATAGGCGAATACCGGTTTGCTGAGCGAGGCATCCTCGAACACCGTGCGCGCATCCACGGGCGTACGTATGAGCGCATGGGTCACGCCGAATGGACGGCTCCATGCAACTTCGCCCTCTTCGACCACGGCAATGCCGACACCGGGTACGGCGAACGCTTCCATGATCCGCGGCAGCTCGGCAAGGAAGTCATCAGAAGGAATCCACGTGCCGGATTGCGTCCTGCATGCGGCCGCAATGGCGCTGATCGGCGCCAGGGCCGCAATGCCCGACAGGGCGCCCAACGCCATGAAATGGCGGCGAGCTGGCGAGTGAGGAGGCGGGCTGACTGGCATCACCGGCATTGGATAGGTTTCCAAGCGAAGCATCAAGGTCGCTCCCCGACTCCTGGATGGCATGGCTTGACGCCTCGTTGCCGACGGCGTACTTTGCGCTTGCCAAGGTTTCCATCGCTTTATACGGATATAGCGATGGAATTAAAAGGGAAGCCGGTACGAACTCCGCAAGAGTCCAATTCCGGCGCTGCCCCGCAGCGGTATTTGGAAACGAACCTCGCCATAGCACTGGTCCTGACGGGCCGGGAAGCGGCGGGAAGTAGGCCAGCGCACTCGCATCCGTGCGCCCGTCCATGAGCCCGAAGACCTGCCTTGGCCGGAGAGCAAGAACGCTCTTCGCATGACCTGGAACTTCCGAGGGGGAGTGGCCGGAGCTTACGTCCGCGGCATCGTCCCGGACGTGTCCTCTTGCCTTTCTTCAATCGAAGTCCGGTTCGCCCGCGGGGGCGAAGGTCGTTGGCGTGGCGAGACCGGCCGCATTGCGGTGCGGATCGCCCGCGGCTCCTTCGTTCCTCATCCGAAACCGCATGAGGACACGCAACATGACAACTGTTACCAATCTGGGCTTCCCACGCATCGGCGCCAAACGCGAACTCAAGCGCGCATTAGAAGCCTGCTGGCGCGGCGAGGTCTCCACCGTCCAGCTGCAAGACACCGCGCGCGATCTCCGCCAGCGCCACTGGCAGCTGCAGAAGGAGGCCGGCGCCGACGTGGTGCCCAGCAACGACTTCTCGCTGTACGACCACGTGCTGGATACCGCGTTCCTGTTCGACGCCATCCCCGACCGCTACAGGGATCTGGCCGACCGCGATCCGCTGGCCGGCTATTTCGCGCTCGCGCGCGGCCTGCAGAAGGACGGCGTAGACCTGCACGCGCTGGAAATGACCAAATGGTTCGACACCAACTACCACTACCTCGTGCCGGAACTGCATCGCAACCAGCAGTTCCGGTTGCGCGGCGACAAGCCCGTGGCCGAATTCCTGGAAGCGAAGGCGTTGGGCTTCGACGCGCGGCCCGTATTGTTGGGACCGGTCAGTTTTCTGTTGCTGTCGAAGGCAGTGGACGGAAGCGACCGTCTGGATCTGCTCGACCGCTTGCTGCCGGTGTATGCGGAACTCCTCGGCCAGCTGAAAGACGCCGGCGCCGAGTGGGTGCAGATCGATGAGCCCTGCCTGGTGCTGGACCAGGACGCCGACGACCATGCGGCCTATCGCGCCGCCTATGCCGCACTTGAGAACGTACCGCGTCCCAAATTGCTGTTGGCCACTTACTTCGGCGCGCTCAACGATAACCTCGCCCTAGCGACCTCCTTGCCCGTCGAAGGCCTGCATGTGGACCTAGTGCGGGGCAAGGAACAGCTGGATGCGGTGTTGAAAGCCTTGCCCAAGCAACGCGTGCTTTCCCTGGGTCTGGTCGACGGCCGTAACGTCTGGCGCAGCAATCTGGACAACGCGCTGATCCTAGCCAAATACGCCAGAGGCCATGTCGGCGCGGACAATCTATGGCTCGCGCCCTCATGTTCGCTGCTGCACGTGCCTGTCGATCTGACCAGCGAGAAATCGTTGCCTGGCGATCTGCATTCGTGGCTATCGTTCGCACGCCAAAAGATCGAGGAACTCAAGACTCTCGCCGATGCGCTGCAAGGTCGACCGGAAGCGGAGGCGGCGTTGAGCGTCGCGCGCGACCGGCTGGAATCCAGGCGGCAGTCTTCCCGGGTGCACAAGCCGGAAGTGGCCGCGCGCTTGGCCGCCTTGACCGAAGCCTCCGCGCAGCGCAGCTCCGGCTATCAGGCGCGACGTTCGCTACAACAGACGGCCCTGAAGCTGCCGGCTTATCCCACCACCACTATTGGCTCGTTCCCGCAGACGCTGGAAGTGCGGGAGGCGCGTGCCAAGAACAAGTCCGGCACGCTTTCCGATGCCGATTACGACGCGTTCCTAGCCGCGGAAACCGAAAAATGCGTGCGCTTCCAGGAAGGCATCGGCATCGACGTACTGGTGCATGGCGAATTCGAACGCAACGACATGGTCGAGTATTTCGGCGAACAGCTAGAGGGTTTCGCCTTCACCAAGCTCGGCTGGGTGCAGAGCTATGGATCGCGCTGCGTGAAGCCGCCGATCATCTACGGCGACGTGACCCGCCCGCAGCCGATGACCGTGCGCTGGTCGCACTACGCGCAGTCGCTGACCGGCAAGCCGATGAAGGGCATGCTGACCGGCCCGGTGACAGTGTTGCAATGGTCGTTCGTCCGCGACGACCAGGCGCGTTCACGGACCTGCAGGCAAATCGCGCTGGCGCTGCGCGATGAAGTGACCGACCTGGAGGCCGCGGGCATCGGCGTGATCCAGATCGACGAGCCGGCGATCCGCGAAGGCTTGCCGCTGCGCCGCGCGGACCGGGAGGCGTACCTGGACTGGGCAGTGGAAGCGTTCCGCATCACCGCCTCGGGCGTGGCCGACACCACCCAGATCCATACCCACATGTGCTACTCCGAGTTCAACGACATCATGGACGCGGTCGCGGCGATGGACGCGGATGTGATCTCCATCGAGACCTCGCGTTCGCGAATGGAGTTGCTGGAGGCGTTCGTGAAGTTCCGTTATCCAAACGAGATCGGCCCGGGCGTGTACGACATCCACTCGCCGCGCGTCCCTGATGGGCAGGAAATGCTGGACCTGCTGAAGAAGGCGCGCGCCGTACTGGCGCCGGAACAGATCTGGGTCAATCCCGATTGCGGACTGAAGACGCGGGGCTGGCCGGAGACGCGGGCGGCGCTGACGGCGATGGTGGCTGCGGCGAAGGAAATGCGGGCGGCGTAGAGTCGGATAGCCGTTCGAGCTATGGACCGTAGGAGCGCCCCATGGGCGCGAGCTCTTACCAATCAAGTGAAAAGCTCGTGCCCATGGGGCGCTCCTACAACCGCGAATCAGAACGCGTGGTCGAAACCGACTTCGCCCTGCACGCCGACCTGGTAGGCGGAGACGCGGCGCTCGAAGAAGTTGGTCAGCTCCTGCACGTCCTGCAGATCCATGAAGGGAAACGGATTGGTCGAGCCGAAGTGCTTGGACATGCCCAGCTGGGCCATGCGCTGGTCGGCGCAGTATTCCAGGTACTGACGCATGTCCTTGATCGACAGGCCGGCGACGCCGCCGCTCAAAGTATCTTCGGCGAAGGCGACCTCGCACTCCACCGCTTCGCACATCATCTGCACCACCTGCGCCTTGAAGTCGTCGTCGAACAGGTCCGGCTCCTCCTCACGCGCGGTACGGATCACCTCGAAGGCGAAGGCCATGTGCGCGCTCTCGTCGCGGAACACCCAATTGGTGCCGCTGGCCAGTCCATGCAGTAGCCCGCGCGAACGCAGGTAGTACACGTAGGCGAAGGCGCCGAAGAAGAACAGGCCCTCGATGCAGCCGGCGAAGCAGACCATATTGAGCAGGAACTGGCGGCGATGTTCGCGCGTCTCGATGCGCTGGATGCCCTGCAGCGAGTCTATCCACTTGAAGCAGAACTCGGCCTTCCTGTGGATCGACGGAATGTTCTCCACCGCCGAAAAGGCCTTGGCGCGTTCGTTCGGGTCCGGCAGGTAAGTGTCAAGCAGGGTGAGGTAGAACTGCACGTGCAGCGCTTCTTCGTACAGCTGCCGCGACAGGTACATGCGCGCTTCCGGTGCGTTGATGTGCTGGTACAGGTTCAGCACCAGGTTGTTGGAGACGATGGAGTCGCCGGTGGCGAAGAACGCGATCAGGCGCTCGATCAGGTGCCGCTCGGCCGGACCGAACTTGTCCTTCAGGTCCTTGGTGTCCAGCGAGAAATCCACCTCTTCCACCGTCCAGGTGTTGCGGATGGCGTTGCGGTACATCTCGTAGAACTGCGGATAGCGCATAGGGCGCAGGGTCAGTTCGAAGCCGGGGTCGAGCAGGAGTTGCTGCGGGTGGGTGGACATGTGTTTTCCGGTTAGCGGACGTAGGCGTCGGCGACGTGTTGGGAGATATAGGTGCTGAGTCCGCGGCCGGCCTGGGCCAGCTGCTTCATTTTTTCCACGTGCGCCTTTCCGGCGCTGGCGTGGCTGTAAACGTAAATGCGATCGGAGCCGGAAAACTTCACCCGTATTGAAGTCGGTGTGGTGGCATAAGCCACCACCCCCGAGTCTCCCGCCAGATTCAGATAGCGCTGCATCGCCGCAGCTTACTGGCAGGCCTCGCAGCTCTCCGGATTCTCCAGCGAACAGCTCACCGCTTCCACGGGCGTGTAGGCGGGCTTCGGCGCCTCGACGGCGGCGTTGCCGACCGTTGTCTTGGCGATCTTCGTCGCCGGCCGCGAACGCAGGTAGTAAGTGGTCTTGATGCCTTTCTTCCACGCGTACATGTACATGGACGACATCGCGCCGATGTTCGGGCTTTCCATGAACAGGTTGAGCGAAGCGGACTGGTCGATGAAAGCGCCGCGGTCGGCGGCCATGTCGATCAGCGAACGCATCGGCACTTCCCAGGTGGTGCGGTAGATGTCGCGCAAGGCTTGCGGAATGCGGGCGATGCTCTGGATAGAACCTTCGGCCTGCTTGATCTCGTCGCGCACTTCCGGCGTCCACATGCCCAGCTTCTTCAGTTCGTTGACCAGGTAGCGGTTGACCTGCAGGAAGTCGCCCGACAGCGTCTCGCGCTTGAACAGGTTGCTGGTCTGCGGCTCCACGCATTCGTAGCAGCCGGCAATGGAAGCGATGGTCGCGGTCGGGGCGATGGCGATCAACAGCGAATTGCGCAGGCCACTCTGCTTGATGCGCTCGCGTAACGCTTCCCAGCGTTCCATATGCTCGGGCGCCACGTTCCAAGCTTCGAACTGGAACTCGCCGGCCGCCGCGCGCGTGTCCGTGAACGAAGGATGGCGACCGCGTTCTTCGGCAAGCTCCACCGAAGTCTCCAGTGCGTGGTAGTAGATCGTCTCTGCGATCTTCGCCGACAGTTTGCGTGCTTCTTCGCTGTCGAACGGCAGGCGCAGTTTGAAGAACACATCCTGCAGGCCCATCACACCCAGCCCGACCGGGCGCCAGCGCAGGTTGCCGCGGCGCGCGGTTTCGATGGGATAGAAGTTCAGGTCGATCACGCGGTCCAGCTGGCGTACGGCCAGGCGCACGGTCTCGGCCAGTTTGTCGAAATCGAAGAGTGCGTCCTCGTCCAAGTGATGGCTGAGGTTGATCGAACCCAGATTGCACACCGCCGTTTCTTCGGCGGAAGTGACTTCCAGGATTTCAGTACACAGGTTGGACAGATGAATGACGTTGCCGGTCTTGGCGGTCTGGTTGCTGGCGCGATTGCACTTGTCCTTGAAGGTCATCCAGCCGTTGCCGGTCTGGGCCAGGGTGCGCATCATCCGGCCGTACAGTTCGCGCGCCTTGATCGACTTCATCGCCTTGCCCTGCAGCTCGGCCTGTTCGTAGGCGCGCTCGAAATCGGCACCGAACAAGTCGGTGAATTCCGGCACCACGCGCGGGTCGAACAGCGACCACTCGGCGTCGGCTTCCACGCGTTTCATGAAAAGGTCGGGGATCCAGTTGGCAAGATTTAGATTATGCGTGCGCCGCGCCTCGTCGCCGGTGTTGTCGCGCAGTTCCAGGAATTCCTCCACGTCCGCATGCCACGGCTCCAGATAGACACAAGCCGCGCCCTTGCGCTTGCCGCCCTGGTTGACCGCCGCGACCGAGGAGTCCAGGGTCTTCAACCACGGCACGATGCCGTTGGAATGGCCGTTGGTGGACTTGATCAGCGAACCGCGCGAACGCACGCGGGTGAAGCTGACGCCGATGCCGCCGCTGAACTTGGAGAGCTGAGCGATGTCGCCGTACTTCTGGTAGATGGATTCCAGCGAATCCAGCGGCGAGTCCAGCAAGAAGCAGCTGGACAGCTGCTCGTGGGTGGTGCCGGCGTTGAACAGCGTCGGCGAGCTCGGCAGGTAGTCCAGGTTGCCCATCCGGCGGTACAGCGCCAGCGCTTCGGGCACGTCTTCGCTCAACGCGCAAGCGATGCGCAGGAAGAACTGCTGCGGCGTCTCGATCACCTTGCGCGTGTGCGGGTGGCGCAGTAGGTAGCGGTCGTACAACGTGCGCAAGCCGAAGTAATCGAAACGCAGGTCCAGCGATGCATCCAGCGCGTCGTTCAACTTGCGTGCGTTGGTCTGCACGAATCCGAGCAGGCGGTCGTTGATCAGGCCGACTTCGTGGCCGCGCAGGATGGACTGCGAGAACGCATGGATTTCCTGGCCGGTGACTTCCTTGGCGATGTAGTTGGCCAACAGCCGCGCGCCGAGACGACCGTACTCGGGCTCCTCCGCGGTGAGCAACGCGGCGGTGCGGATGGAAAGCTCATCCAACTCGCGCGTGGTCGCGCCGTTGTACAAGCCGGAAATGGTGCGCGTAGCCACGCGCATCGGATCGATCGCGTGCAGGCCTTCGCAGTTGCGCTGCACCGCGCGTACGATCTTGTTGAGGTCCACCGGCTCCTGGCCGCCGTTGCGCTTGGTCACGCTCATCGCGGTGGCGGTGGGCGGTGGAGTCAGCAAAAAGGAAGTGTTGTCGGCCGCTTCGGCGAGCGCCTGTTCGTTCTGTGTCACGGGTGTATCTCCCATCATGATGCACGCAGCGGCCTGTCCCTCGCAGGCAACGCGGGCCTTGTGCATCGCAGGATGGGAGCGCGGTGTCGCAGGCCTCGCGACGAATCGCGATGCGTGGCGTCACCAGCCTTCTCCCCCCGGAGATTTCATGGCCGGCACCGCGCGGTGTGCTTCGCGCGGCTGTCGGCAGGTCTTCGGACTCGTGGACGTGGAAGGCCTGGCCTTCCTCCTAGCCCGTCGCTTCCCGGGACAGCATCCCAGTGCATTTGACGAGTTCGTTTCCACCTACCGCTGCGGGGCAGTGCCGGGATGGGCTCTCGCAAGAGCCGCACCGGCTTCCCTTTTCATCCGATGACATGAGCCGTCGGAACCGACAACCACAACATAGTGTGGTTTCAATGATGCGTCAACGCTATATGTGGAATAACTTTATGCCGAAGACGCGCAATAACGAGGTCCAGCGAGCGCGTTTTTCAGGTTTCACGCCAGCAGGCTGCAAGCAACGGCGCGTGGAACATGTGATCGATGCACTCGCATCGATGCTGGGCGGCTCAGGCCTTGTGCTGCGTCGCCAGGTACTCCGCGCTCTGCATCTCGATCAGCCGCGAGGCGGTGCGTTCGAACGCCCCCTGCAAACGCGCTCCCGAGTACAGCGCGGTCGGCAAGGTCGCGGCGGTGCACACCAGGTTGACGTGACGGTCGTACAGCTCGTCGATCAGGTTGAGGAAGCGGCGCGCGGCGTCTTCGTTGCTGCGGTCGAAGGCGGGAATGCCGCCCAGCAGCACGGTGTTGAATTCGCGCGCGACCTCGATGTAGTCGCTGGTGCCGCGCGGGCCTTCACACAATGCGGCGAAGTCGAACCAGACGATGCTCTTGCCGCGACCGCGCACCGGGATCTTGCGCGATTCGATTTCGATGTTGCCGCGCTTCTCCGCCAGGCCACTCAGTTCGTGCCAGCGTTCGCCCAGCCATGCATCCGATTGCGCATCCAGCGGCGTGCGGTATACGGGCGAACGGGTCAACGCACGCAAGCGGTAGTCTTCCTCGCCTTCGGCGTGCAGCGCCATGCAGTATTTCTGCAACAGGGCGATGGCGGGCAGGAAGCTTTCGCGCTGCAGACCGTCCTTGTACAGGTTCTCCGGCGCGGTATTGGAAGTGGTCACCAGGGTCACCCCCTCGGCGAACATGCGTTCCAGCAGACGGCCGAGCAACATCGCATCACCGATGTCGGTGACGAAGAACTCGTCCAGCACCAGCACGCGCAGTTCGTCGCGCCATTCCTCCACGATCTTGGCCAGCGGATCGCTCTGGCCGGCGTGTTCGCGCAGGCGTTCGTGTACGCCACGCATGAAGCGATGGAAGTGGGTGCGGTATTTCTGTTGGATCGGCAGGCCGTCGTAGAACAGATCCACCAGAAAAGTCTTGCCGCGACCTACGCCGCCCCACAGGTAGAGGCCGCGCACCGGCTCGGGCTTTTTCCAGAACGAGAGTTTCCCGCGCCAGCCTGCGTCCGTGGCCTCCAGCAGTTGGTCTTGGATGCGGTCGAGTTCGCGTAGCGCGGCGTGTTGCGCGGGATCGTCCTGCCAATCGCCGCGCGCCGCTCCCTGAGCGTAGGTTTGCGAAGGCGTCGGCGCGCCGCGCGCTGCTTCGACAGCACTCACGCAACCGGCAGCCAGTGCTTCACGCCGTGCTGCAGGGCACCGCGCAGATCGATCAGCTTGCGATGGAAGAAGTGGCTGGTGTCCGGCATGCGCACCAGATCGGGCTTGCGCTTCAGCGTATCGATCCAGTCGTAGACGGCCTGCGGATCGACGATCTCGTCGTTCTCGCCCTGAATGACCAGCCAGGGGCAGACCGGCGTCACGATCTTGTCGAAGTCCCAGCGTCCGGCCGGCGGAGCGATGGAGATCAGCGCATCGGGCAACACCGTGTCGTTGGCGCGCAAGGACACATAAGCACCGAAGCTGAAGCCGGCCAGCCACAAATCGTCGTCCGGGCGTTGTTCGCGCACCCATTCCACCACCGCAAGCAGGTCCTGCAATTCGCCGTTGCCGTGGTCGAAACTACCGGCCGACTGACCAACGCCGCGGAAATTGAAGCGCACCGTGTTGGCGCCCAGCTCGCGCAGGCTGCGCGCGGTCATGGTGACCACCTTGTTGCTGATGCTGCCGCCTTCGGTGGAGAGCGGATGGCAGAGCACGACCGTCAGCGGCAAGGCGACGATGTCGCCTTCAGGCCGGTCGACGGCCGCTTCCAGCGCGCCCGCCGGCCCGGCGAGCATCAGCGTGGAAGAAGCCGCGGGGAATTCGATATCGGTCATGCCTTCAATGATAACGCCGCGTCCGTCGGCGCCATCGATTGGGTTACAGATCGAAGCCCAACACCATCGGATCGTGGTCGGAACTGCGCCATGGCCCTTCGATGTCGCTGCCGGCGTAACCTTCGGCCTCTGGTTCATCGGCGTTGCTGTGCCACTCGGCGGCGCCACGCAAACGCTTGGCCAAGGCGGGGCTGAGCAGCGCGTGGTCCAGGCGGCCCAGCATGCCGCCGTAGAGATAGCTGTAGGGCTGCGGGACTTTCGCCACGGTGAAGGCATCCTTCCATCCGCGTTCGCGCAAGGTGCGCACCGGGTCTTCCATCGCATACGCGTTGAAATCGCCGACGACCAGCTTCTTGTCGCTGCGCTGGCCAGTGGGATCGGTCTTCAGCCATGCGTCCAGGCGTTGCGCCGAATCCAGCCGCAGTGCGTTCCAGCAGCTCTGTCCGTCGCGCTGGTCCGCATCGGCGCCGGTCGCTTCGGTGCATCCCTTGGATTTGAAATGGTTGGCTACGACCACGAATACCTGACCGTTCTTGCCGCGGCGAAAGGCCTGCGCCAATGGCACACGGCTGCGCGTGCCGAACGGACCTTCTTCCAGAATCGCCGGTTTGCCGACCGGCGACACGCGGTTCTTGCGGTAGATCAGGCCGACGCGGATTTCGTCGTTGCCCGGACCTTTCTGCGCATCGATGTAACGCCAGTCGCCGCCGCCCGCATTCAAGGCATCGACGAATTGCGCGATGCTCGATTGCGGGCCGTAGCCATCGTTCTCCAGTTCCATCAGCGCGGCGATGTCCGCATTGAGTCCCTTCAGCGTCAGCACCAGCTTGTCCGTCTGCGCCTTCAACTGCACCGGCGTCTTGGCGCCACGTAGCGTGGGGAATCCGCTGCCCTGGCCGTCGCCGTTGAACAGGTTCTCCATGTTGAACACGCCCACGCGCAGGCTGCCGGTCACCTTGGGCGCGGCCGGCCGCGCGGTGGGTTTGGTTTCCAGCGGAGCGGTCAGCTGCAGGCGATAGCTGCCCTGGCGCTGGTCGACGATGCCTAGCGCGCCGCTGGCGATGCTGCCGCTGCGTGGCACGCCCTCGGGCAGGTACCAAATCGTTTTCGGATCGCGGCGGTTGCTGGCATCGTCCAGCACGATTCGACGCCGGGCGTTGAATCTTCCGACCTCCTGGAAGCGCTCGCTGCCGGGGGCGAAGATTTCGCTCGGCGTCCACAAACGGCCGCCGAAACTGGCGCTGGTCTCGGCGTAGCGCGCATCGGTGCCATTGAGGCTGAGCGGCGCGTCGATCATGACCAGCATGCCTTCCAGCACCTCCCAGCGATCCGGCGGCGCGGTGAGCACGGTGGGGATGACGGGAACGGGCTTGGCAGGCTTCACCGGCTCTAGGCGCTCGGCTAGAACGGTGGTCGAGGTGCCTACCGACTTGCCATCGCCGGCGTCCTCGAACACGCGGCCGTAGACGCGCACCGTGTCGCCGGTGCGGAGTTTGGTCTTGGACGCCTTGGGAGGAACGACGAACAAAGCATCGGAAGTGAATGCATCGCCATCGCCGCCATCCTGGAGGAAAAACCCGCCCAGGCCGTCGACGAAATTGCCTGTGATCGTCCCCTGCACGATGACCTGCTGGCCTTCCAGAGGACTGCGGTCGCCGCGCCCCTGCGCCCTGCCGATGGTGATGACGCTGCGCTTGACCGCGGCATAGGTGGAGACGGCGCCGCAGGCGCACACCAGCGCGAGCAGCAGGGAAGCGTGGAAGCGGGATACGGTCATGACGACTCCGAAGATATGTTCATACGAAAACGCCGCCCGAAGGCGGCGTTTTCGGCGCATCGGCAAGGCCGAAGCTTACTTGACGTTGGCCAGCATCCAGTCGACGGTGGCGTGAATCTGTTCTTCTGTGAGACCTGGATTACCGCCCTTGGGCGGCATCACCCCGCCGTCGGGACCGGTGAAGCCCTCCATGGCGTGCTTGTACAAGGTGTCCTTGCCCTTGGCCGCGCGTGCGCCGAAGCCGGCCGCGGTCAGCGTCGGCGCTTTGCCCACCCCGTTGGTGTGGCAGGCGCCGCACAGATTCTGGTAGATCACGCCGCCGTCTAGGGTACCGCCATAGGCCTGCTGGGCGGACGCGGCCGCTAGCGCCGCGGCTTGCGCCGCTGCCTGGGCGGCGGCGCCGGTAGCGCCGGCGTACACAGCGCCGGTCGGGGCGATGCGGGCCTCGGTCTGCTTGGCCGCGACGGGCGAGACTTCCGGCGGAATGGTGCCGTGCAGATAGAACGCACCGGCGATCAGGCCCAGGGTCACCAGCATCAGGAAGCCGATGACCATGGAGAAATGCTTGAGGAATTCGAGGTCGTAGTTACGCACTTTCCACCTTTTGCAGCACGGCCTGGGCCGTGCTTGGCTACGAAAAATCTAAGGATCCCGGGGCTGCCGCATGCAGCTTAAGGGACGGATCCGGGCGCAAGCGCCGCAGGCAAGGCCTCCATTATAAGCAGGGCGGGTGCGAATGCCTCAAGCCGTCCAGTAAATCTGCACGTGGGGACGGGCGTGTTTCAGCACGCGGCGGATGGGGTAAGCGGCGCCTTGGCCTTCGCCAGAGATGGCCTGCGCCAGGACCTCTTGCTTGCTCGCGCCTTCGATATGCAGATACAGGCGGCGCGCGGCCAGGATCGGCGGCAGGGTCAGGGTGATGCGGGGTTCGCCGGCGTCGGGTGCGCGCATCGGCAGCACCACCGCGGCCGCGGCCGGATCCAACGCTGCCGCCAGATGATCGCCGCCGGGGAAGAACGAGGCCGTATGGCCGTCGTTGCCCATGCCCAGCACCAGCGCGTCGAAGGGGGAGGGCAGCATCGCCAGGCCGTCTTCGATTTCGCCGATCGCGTTTTCAGGTTCCGGTGCATCGCGGTACAGCGGAACGAAACGAGCTTGTGCGGCGGCGCCGTGCAGAAGATTGTTCCTGACCAGTGCCGCGTTGGAGCGTTCGTTGGATTCGGGCACCCAGCGCTCGTCCACCAGCGTCACCATCACGCAGGGCCAGTCCAGCGCCTGCAATGCGAGCGCCTGCATGAAAGCCTTGGGAGTGTTGCCGCCAGAAAGGGCCAGGCTTGCGGTATCGCGCTCGGCGAGTGCGGCGCGCAGATCGTTGGCGACGGACAGCGCCAAGGCGTGGGCCAGGGCGGTCGGGTCAGGAAAGGTGTGAAGCTGGATCTGGCTGGATAAGTCGGCGGCCATTGGAGTGCTCATGCTTTTGCTTCCTTCTCCCCCGGGAGAAGGTGCCCGAAGGGCGGATGAGGGAGTGGACTGTCAGGTCGTACTGAACTTTCCGCAGCAAGTCATTTTCGTTCCCTCATCCGTCGCTGCGCGCCACCTTCTCCCGGCGGAGAAGGAAAAGCACCTACGCCGCGTCTTCATGCCACGTCCGGCCATCGCGCTCGATCAAGGCAACAGCTGCGCTCGGCCCCCACGAACCGGCGGTATAGGGCTTCGGCGCTTCGCGCAGGGTCTCCCAAGCGGCCAGGATCGGGTCGACCCACTTCCACGCCGCCTCCACTTCGTCGCGGCGCATGAACAAAGTCGGGTTGCCGCGTACGACATCCATCAGCAGGCGTTCGTAAGCTTCGGGTTGGTGCACGCCGAAGGCCTCGGCGAAGCTCATGTCCAACGGCACGTGCTGCAGGCGTAGGCCGCCCGGGCCCGGGTCTTTGATCATCAGCCACAGCTTCACGCCCTCGTCGGGCTGCAGGCGCAGCACCAGTTTGTTGGCCATCACCGGCCCGGCGGTGTGTTCGAAGATGGAATGCGGCACCGGGCGGAACGCGACCACGATCTCCGACACGCGTTCGGACAGACGCTTGCCGGTGCGCAAGTAGAACGGCACCCCGGCCCAACGCCAGTTGTCCACTTCGGCCTTGATCGCGACGAAGGTCTCGGTGCGCGAATCGTTGCGGCCCAACTCGGTGAGATAGCCCGGCACCGCCCCGCCGTTGCTGGCGCCCGCGCGGTACTGGCCGCGTACGGTCAACTGCGCGGCGTCCTCGGCGTCGATCGGGCGCAGCGAGCGCAGCACCTTCAGCTTTTCGTCGCGCACCGCATCGGCCTCCATCGCCGCCGGCGGTTCCATCGACACCATGCACAACAGCTGCAGCAGGTGGTTCTGGACCATGTCGCGCAGCGCGCCGGAGGTGTCGTAGTAGCCGGCGCGTTTTTCCAGGCCCACGGTCTCGGCCACGGTGATCTGCACATGGTCGACGTAGTTGGAATTCCACAGCGGCTCGAACAGGATGTTGGCGAAGCGCAGCGCCATCAGGTTCTGCACCGTTTCCTTGCCCAGGTAGTGGTCGATGCGGAAGATCTGGCTTTCGGCGAAGGCGCTGCCGACCGCATCGTTGATCACCGCCGCGCTTGCCAGATCTTTGCCGATCGGTTTTTCGATCACCACCCGCGCCTTGCCGGTGTTGAGGTCGTGCGCCTTGAGGCGTGTGCAAATGTCGACGAACAGGCTGGGACTGGTGGACAGGTAGAACACGCGGATGCGGTCGCCATGGGTCTTCAGTTCGTCGGCGAAGCCCTGCCAGCCTTCGTCCTTGGTCGCGTCCAGCGCGTGGTAACCGAGTTTCTGCAGGAACGGCGCCAGCTTGGCCTGCAGTGAAGGCTCGCTGCCCACCACCGACACCAGCGCCTCATTGACCTTGGCCCGGTAGTCGTCATCGGACTGTTTGTCGCGGGCCACGCCGATGATGCGGCTGTCCTCGGGAATCTGGCCGTCGGCGTAGCGACGAAACAGACCAGGCAGCAGCTTGCGCAGCGCCAAGTCGCCGGTGCCGCCGAAAATCACGAGGTCGAAGGTGTCGACGGGAACAGTCTTGGCGGTCACATCAGGTCTCTTGGAAAGGAACGGAAGCGGAACGAGAAAATACCACCGAAATACCATGATGGCCATCCATGCCCTTGATTAATGGCGATTGGTCACCTAACTTGCGGGATTGGTATTTCATTGGTACTTTCCTCTCATGTCCTCCGCCCTGTCCCGCGAATACCAGCGCCTTGGCGCCGCCGATACCACCCGCACCCTGGCTTATGTGCGGTTGCGACGGGCGGTGCACAACCTCATCGACAGCGGCGTGCTGCAACCGGGGCAGGCGTTGCCCAGCGAACGCGATCTGTGCACGCAATTGTCGCTGTCGCGCGTCACCGTGCGCCGCGCTTTGTCCGGATTGGTCGAGTCCGGCCTGCTGACCCAGCGCCACGGGGCCGGCAGCTTCGTGGCCGAACGCATCCAGCGTTCGTTCTCGCGCCTGACCAGCTTCACCGACGACCTGCGCGAGCGTGGACTCAATCCGCGTTCAGAGTTCTTCGAACGCAGCGTGGGCGAAGTCACTCCCGAGGAAGCCATGGCCCTGAACCTGTCGCCGGGCAGCGGGGTGATCCGCTTCCATCGCGTGCGTTACGGCGGCGATGCGCCGCTGGCGGTGGAGCGCACGCTGGTGCCCCACGCGCTGCTCCCTGATCCTATGAGCGTGATCGATTCCCTGTACGAGGCGTTGCAGCCGCATGGCCATCGTCCGGTCCGTGCTTTGCAGCACCTGCGCGCCGTCGCCCTAGACGCGGAAACCGCCCGGCTGCTGAATTTGCCGGCCGGAAGTCCCGGACTGCTGATCGAGCGGCGCGCCTTCCTCGCCGACGGCCGGGTAGTGGAATCCACCCGCTCGTTCTATCGCGGCGATGCCTACGACTTCGTCGCCGAGCTGCACAGCGACTGAGGCAGAAAAATCGGCCGGGCGTAGTGCAGAAGAAGCGCCGACCAGAACGAAGGTTAACGTGAGAAATCTCACGAATTGCAGCGTAATGAACGTTTTTCCTCCTAACGCACGATAATGTGACTATTGTCGCACCAGCGCTGTTCCGCGCAGCGGCAAATTGCCCGCGCTAGGCAGTCATCGGAGGGGGAAATCATGGGTGCGAACAAACGTTTGGAAATCGCCAAGGCGCCCGAAGCGGCGAATGTGGACGCTGGCGAAAACAAGATGGATCAGATCCGCGAGTTGATGTTTGGCGGTGCGAAGCCAACTGGCGCGCGCGCCAGCGGCTCAACGATGGGCAATGGGCACGGGTGCTAGCGATACTGCCCGGCCGCATCGGCGTACGCGCCAGCAATGGCGGCAACGCCCGCCGCTTCGTCGAAGCGGTATTGTGGATGGCGCATACCCACGCCTACTGGTCGGACATTCCACCCGAATACGGCGCTTGGCACGCCATCTACATCCGTTTCGGACGCTGGGCGCACGAAGATTTGTGGGAAGACGTAGCCAAGGCCATGGAGGAGCTGCCGGAAACCCAGGCGTTGCTCAGAAGCATGGTCGAGAAATTCCAAGCCAACTACCGCATCCAACGCTTGCGCGGCACGATGAAGTAGGGCAAGCGCAAGGCCTCGCGCTTGCCCGAAGGGCACGACGTGCACATGAAGAAGTGGAATGCAGGTTGTACAGAACATCGTGACCCTCAGCCCGCCGCAAAACGAATCCCAGCACACGCTGCCGGTCAGCGGCGAGAACGAGTACCTGCGCCGACCATGCGGTGCCGGAGTCAAGCGTGATCGAGTATCTCGAAGACCATTATTTGTTGATCGAAGATCGGACAGGCTGGCCGGGCGTCTGCTGCGCCTGCGTGACGGCACGCGCGTGCGCGCCAGCCCGACCTACGTCGAGCCCTTGGTACACAGGTTGCACGGCGATGATGTCTGATCTCGACCCATGCCCAGCCGAGGCACGGCTAGGCGAGGCATGGGCACCGACTGGCGCCTGGCGTCTGCAAAGCACGGTCACGTCGATTACAGTGCTGAGCCCGGCAACCCACAGAGCAAAGCGCAGTGAACAGCATCACCACGACGAACGACGACAGCGACCGTTATCCTGCGCCGCCCGCGCACGGTGCGCATCTGCCTGGCTTGGATCTGCTGCGCGCGCTCGCCGTCGTCTGGACCATGCTGTTCCATTCCTTCCTCGTCGGCGGACTGGGCGAGAATTGGGCCTGGGCGCAGCGCTACGGCTGGATGGGCGTCGATCTATTTTTCGTGCTCAGCGGATTCCTGATCGGTTCGCAGGTGCTGAAGCCGCTGGCGGCTGGCGGTCGGTTCTCATTTAGCGGGTTCTACTTGCGCCGCGCGTTCCGGATCCTGCCTGCGTTCTGGGTGGTGCTGGCGGTGTACCTGCTGTGGCCGGGGTTCCGCGAAGCGCCGGGCATGGAACCGTGGTGGAAGTTCGCCGGCTTCTTCGTCAACTTGTCGATCGATTACGCTGAAAACGCGACGTTCTCCCACGCATGGTCGCTGTGCGTCGAGGAGCATTTCTACCTTGTGTTCCCGCTATTGGCGTGGCTGCTCGCAAAACGCTCATCGGTCGCAGGTTTCGTCGCGTTGTGCGCGGCGATCGTACTCGGAGGGATCGCCCTGCGCAGCGCTATCTGGCTGCATTTCGACGCGCTGCAGCCCGCACGCGCCTGGTTCGTCGAGGACATCTACTACCCGACCTGGAACAGGCTCGACGGTCTGCTCGCCGGTGTGGTCCTCGCGGTGTGGAAGACCTATCGCCCGGGCGCCTGGGCGCGCGTCGCCTTGCACGCCAACCTCATGTCGATGATCGGGCTGGCGACAATGGCGATGGCGTTCTGGCTGTTCCGCGACCGTACCGGTTTGCTCGGCAACAGCGTCGGTTGGCCGGTGCTGTCGCTGGGGTTGGCGTTGCTGGTGTTCGCCGGTGCGCAAGCGGACAGCTGGATCGGGCGCCGCACGCTGCCCGGCGCGCGTTGGCTGGCAATGGTGTCCTTCAGCTTGTATCTCGTGCACAAGCCGATCTTCGGCCTGGTGTACGCGCATGTCGGCGATGCGCTGGAAGGCAGGGGCTATGTGGCTTTCGCCGTGTACGGCATCGCTTCGCTGCTCGCGGCCGCGCTGCTGCATTATCTCGTCGAACGCCCCGGGCTGCGGTTGCGCGAGCGGATCTTGGCGCGGCCACGGTCGGTGTCGGTGCCATCGGCCATCGAGTCCACCACCGGTTAGAGTGACCGAAGGCAGACCAGCCGAGAACCACTAGATGTCTCGTTAGTGATTGACTGGCCACCGCGGTTTTAGCGCATGAAATGGCGCGCCCGGAGGGATTCGAACCCCCGACCAATGGCTTCGGAAGCCACTACTCTATCCGGCTGAGCTACGGGCGCATGGGACGCGCATTCTAACCTACCGGCGGCGGCCGGCCTGATAATCTGAGGCATGGGTTACGAAAGATTCCAATCCGCAGGCCAGCCCCGCTGGCGCGAACGGCTGGGCCAATACTGGAAACTGGTGCGCGGCGACCGTCCGATCGGCGTGCTGTTGCTGCTGTGGCCAACCTGGTGGGCGTTGTGGATCGCTGCTGCGGGCGTGCCGTCCCTATGGACGCTGTTCGTGTTCACCGCTGGGGTGTGGCTGACGCGTTCGGCCGGCTGTGTGATCAACGACTACGCCGACCGCTGGCTGGATCCGCAGGTGGAGCGCACGCGCGGGCGGCCGCTGGCCACCGGCGCGGTGTCCGGTCGCGAGGCCTTGTTGGTGTTCGCGGTGTTGATGATCGCCGCCTTCGCGCTGGTGCTCACGTTGAACCGCCTGACCATCTACCTGAGCATCGTCGGCTTGTTCCTGGCCGCCAGCTATCCCTACCTCAAACGCTACACCTACCTGCCGCAGGTCTACCTGGGGCTGGCCTTCGGCTGGGGCATCCCGATGGCGTTCGCGGCGGTGCAGGGCAGCGTCCCGCCGGTGGCCTGGGTGCTGTACTTCGCCAACATCTTGTGGGCCACGGCTTACGACACCTGGTACGCCATGGTGGATCGCGACGACGACCTCCGCGCCGGTTCCAAGTCCACCGCCATCCTGTTCGGCGATATGGACCTGATCGCGCAGACGGTGCTGTACGCCTTGATGTTCGCGGCACTGTGGATGGTGGGGCGGCAGGCGCAGCTGGGTTTGTACTACTGGGCCGCGCTGGGCGTGGCGGCGTTGTTGGTGGCCTACGAATTCCTCATCGCCCGCCACCGCGAACGCGAAGCCTGCTTCCGTGCGTTCCTGCACAACAACTGGGTGGGCGCAGCAGTGTTCGCCGGAATCGCGATCCACCAGGTTCTGCAAACCTGATCGGCAGACGGTCGTACTACCCTAGGTCGGAGTCGACTTCCCTTTGCCGGAGACAAACACGATGAGAATCCTGATCGGCTGCCTGCTGGCCGTCTTCGCCAATCATGCGTTCGCGGCGGAAGCCATTCAGCGCGAACACCTGGCGCCCGCCGGCTGGGAAGGCTCCTATCACGAGCTGCACTACTCGCCAGTGGTCAGGATTGGCGACCGGGTTATCGTTTCCGGAATTCCCGCGCTGGAAGGCGATACCGAGGAAGCCAAGATCCGCTGGATGTTCGGCCAGCTCAAATTGCACTTGGAAGCGGCGGGCGCCAGCCTGGAGGACGTGGTGGAGCTGACCAGCTTCCATGTGTCCACCGGCCACGACGATTTCCGCAAACACCTGGAGCCGGTGCTAAAGGTGCACAGGGAATTCTTCAAGGATCACTACCCGGCGTGGACCGCGGTGGGCACCACGGCGCTGTTCTCGGCCGATGCGCCAATGGAACTGCGCGCGGAAGCGATCATCGGTTCGGGCCGCGCCGCGAAGGCGCAAATTTCGAAGCCCGCTGCGCCGCCCGCGCCGGCAACGCCCTGACCGCCCGCGGGGCGCGTGCGGTGTAGCCTGCATTCAAGCAGGCGCGGCTACTGTGGCTGCATGAAAGGGAAGCCGTGGGCTTCCGTGTTCCAGGCGGTCCTCCTTAACCTTCGCAGGCGCCATATGAAACGATTCGTCTTGCTGTGCGCGGCCATGATCGCCGCCGGTGCAGCCTCCGCTCAAAGCGCCGATGCTCCGCTCGACCTGCGCGTCCCTGAGCAATCGGCGACAACGGAGGGGGTAGTCAAAGGCGACCCTCCGGGCGTTTATCACGGCGACACCAGCGGCAAGCCCTCGTCGCGCAGCACGGACCAGACCGTAGTCGAAGACGACGGCAAGGCCAAGGTCTGGGGCAGCTTCACCACCGGCATCGGCCATAGCAAGGGCTACGGCACTTCCCATTACAACGCGGCCGAGGTCAACGTCAGCAAATCCTTCGGCGATGGCGAACGCCCCAATGCGGTGAACCTGCAAATCCGCGTCGAACAGAGCGACGGTCCCGGTTTCGGCGGCCGCTATCCGTATCCCTACTTCGACCACGGCGCGGATTACCCGCCGCCGCGTTGAAGAAATTCGGCGATCGGAATTCTTCGCGGACACATCGCCTCCGCATAACTGCTACGCGATCACGCCGGGAATCACATCGCAGGCAATGCCTTGTAGGCTGAGCCGCTGGGCAAGATCGTCGCCAGTCGCGGATTGGAACGCGTTGCCGGGTTTCAGGCACACCACGCACTGGCCGGATTGCGCGCGCTCCACCAACAGCGCCAGCAAGGCATCGTCGTCGTTGGGCAACGGCAGGCGCGCGGCGTCGCGGCGAGCCAGCGCCACGATGGCGGGGTGCGACTGCGCATCGCACACCAGCAGGTCGGCCCGGTTCAATGCGCGCAGTGCTTTCAGCGTCACCAGGCCGGGATCTCCATCGCCTGCATCCACCAGCAGCACGCTGCCGGCGGAGGCAACCTCCCTGGTGTTGTCCAGCGCCGCCAGGAACGCTTGTTCGGCCGACTGCCGCTGCCCGCTCTGAAGCAACACGGGCACCGGGCCGTCCATCACCTGTTCGAACCAGCGTCGGCGCAGCGCAAGTTGCGGCAGACGGGCGCGGATAGTGCTGCGATGGCGAGCGAAGAGAGCAGCGAATTCGCCCAGCGAGTGATCCAGCAGCGTTTCCATCTGCTCTCGCAGCCGGCGAGCGAGCATGGGCGCGGCGCCGCCGGAAGAGATCGCCAGCAGCAGCGGGGCGCGATCGACGATGGCGGGAATCTGAAAGGTGGACAGTTCGGCATCGTCGACGACATTGACCAGCAATCGGCGCAGCCCGGCTTCGCGCGCCAGCTCGGCATTGAAGGCGTGATCGTCGGTGGCCGCCACCAGCAGCCAGACGCGGTCCAGCCAGGCTGGGTCGAACGCGCCTTCGAGGCGACGAATACGGTCTTGCGCCAGCCACTGCGCCAGTGCGTCGTTCAACGCATGTGCGTACACCCGCACCTGCGCGCCGGCGTGGAGCAGGGCTTCGATCTTGCGCGTCGCGACTTCGCCGCCGCCGACCACCATCACCTCGCGACCACTCAAATCGGCGAACAGGGGAAACAGTGGAGAGGGGGACATTTGGATTCCTGAAGAGGCGGCTGCTAAGAGGTGGCTCGCCAGCGACCATGTTGCATGGCAACATGAAGTGGACTCCTCAGGCTAGCCCTCTGCCCGTCATGTTGCGCGTCTTGCTGGTCAACGATACCGAAAAGCCGATCGGCGAACTGCGGGCGGCGTTGCAGGCGGCGGGCTACGAAGTGCTGGAAGCGGTCGTCGGCGCCGACGACCTGCTCAAGGCGGTGGAGTCGCAACAGCCCGATGCGGTGATCATCGACGTGGATTCGCCTTCCCGCGACACGCTGGAGCAACTGGCGGTGATGCATCGCCATGCGCCGCGGCCGGTGGTGATGTTTTCCGCCGATGGCGACGACCGGCTGATCCGGGACGTGGTCGCCGCCGGGGTCACCGCCTATGTGGTGGACGGTCTGACTCCCGCCAGGTTGGCGCCGATCCTGCAGGTGGCGCTGGCCCGCTTCGAACAACAAGCCCACGTCCGTCGCCAGTTGGGCGAAGTGCAGCAACAACTGGCCGATCGCAAGCTGATCGATCGTGCCAAGGGCCTGCTGGTCGAGAAGCGCGGCATGAGCGAGCCCGAGGCCTACGCCAGCATGCGCCAGCTGGCCATGCGGCAAAACCTGAAGCTGGTGGACATCGCCCGCCAGATCATCGCCATGGCGGACCTACTGGGATGACGCTTGCATGACCCTTAATCACCGTGACGGCATCGCCGGCCCGCGCCTTCTGCGGCTGGGCTTCATGCCCCTGATCGATTGCGCGCCGCTGGTGGCTGCGGTGCGCCTGCAACTGGACCGCAAGCACGGCCTGCAGCTGCAATTGCATCGCCAAGCCTCGTGGGCCGCGATCCGCGACAAGTTGTTGTCGGGCGAACTGGACGCGGCCCACGCACTGAGCGGACTGGTGCACGGCGTGCAATGCGGCATCGGCGGCGTGCAAGCCGACCTGTCGATTCTGCTGACCCTCAACCGCAACGGGCAGGGCATCGTGTTGTCGCATCCGCTGGCCCAGGCGCTGAGCGCAGGTCAGTCGTTGCGCGAAGCCTTCACCGACTTGCGGCGGTCACCGGTGCTGGCGCAGACCTTTCCCACCGGCACCCATGCGATGTGGCTGTACTACTGGCTGGCCGCCCAGGGTGTGTCGCCGCTGCATGCGATCCGCAGCGTGGTCATGCCGCCGCCGCAGATGGCCGATGCGCTGGCCCGTGGCGAACTGGACGGCTACTGCGCCGGCGAACCTTGGGCGCAGCAAGCGGAAACCTTGCAGGTGGGGCGCCGAGTGGCGACCAGTGGCGAGATCTGGCCCGACCACCCAGAAAAAGTACTGGCCTGTCGTCGCGATTTCGCCACCTTAGAGCCGGAGACCGCGGTGGCATTGACCGCGACGCTGCTGGAGGCCTGCCGATGGCTGGACGAGCCCGGCAATCGCAGCCAGGCGGCGGCCTGGCTGGCCGAACCGGACATCATCGACCTGCCGGAAGTGCAGATCGCAGCCTGCCTGAGTGCGAGCGATGCATTCGGTACTCATCGTTTGTCGTTTCACGACGGCGGCGCGGTGAATTTTCCCTATCTGTCCGATGGTCTGTGGTTCCTTAGCCAGTTCCGCCGCTGGGGCTGGCTGACGCAGGACCGCACCGAGTCGGACTGGGCGCGGCAGGTGGCCGAAGTGCACGCCACCGCGCGCTATCGGGAGGCGGCGGCCAGTGTGTTGGTGCAAGTGCCGGCGGCGGAAATCCGCCGCAGCGTGTTGTGCGATGGCATCGTCTGGGACGGACATGCGCCGCAGGCCTATGCGGATGCCTTCGCCATCCGCGCGCACTAGGGTCCGCCGTCAGATCAGTCGAGCCAAAGTGCACGATCTAACCGGTTATTCAAGATCCCGGTTCGTGGTGAGTGCTGAGCCTGTCGAAGCATCGAACCACGCTTTTCGAGGGGAAAGCGAGCCGCCGCACAGCGAACACATTGCACAGTGCGTGGTTTGACCAGCCACCACGAACGGACTACTCACTACAGATTTTCCCAGAATCTATCTCCACTGCTGCGCTGCACAATAACCGTGCAGTTGCACTGGGGTTAGCCCCGGATGCGTGCGTCAGCAGCGGTCGCAGGGTAGCTCGCGTGCGCCGATCCGCAGAGTGATTCGTGCCTAACCAATTGATTGGATAGCGATTCCCGCGAATTCCCCGAGAACGCAAAAGGTTGGCACGGCGCTTGCGTTGTATTTCGGCGACGACACAACGAGGTGTCGGCAACACGCATACCTACCTATCGGAAAGAGGCCAACGGCGGCCTGCTTCCCGCACAGACAACGGCGTCTTTCCAGCGAAAGCTGGGGGGCGCCGTTTTTTTTTCAGCAGACGTTCTTCACGACGCGAGGCTCTACATGCACAGCAAATTCGTCTTCATCGCCAGTCTTGCCATGAGTTTGGCCGCGGCGTCGCTGATCACATCCTGCGGCTCGGACACCGCTTCGGCTCCGGTCGCCAAGCCTGCGGCCTCCGCCACGCCCTCGGCGGTCGAAAAACCCAATCTCAAGCTGGGCTTCATCAAACTGACCGATATGGCGCCGTTGGCCATTGCCAGGGAAAAAGGTTTTTTCGCCGAAGAAGGCCTGAACGTGGCGCTGGAGCCGCAGGCCAACTGGAAGGTGCTGCTGGACGGCGTGGCCGGCGGCCAGCTTGACGGCGCGCACATGCTGGCGGGCCACCCCATCGCCTCCGCGGCGGGAATCGGCTCGAAAGTGAAGATCATCGCGCCCTTGTCGCTCGACATAAACGGCAAGGGCGTGACGATTTCGAACCGCGTCTACGACCTGATCGCGCCGGGTCTGCCGAAGGGCGCGGACGGCAAGATCGTCCACCCGGTTTCCGCTGCCGCGCTCAAGCCGGTGGTCGCCAAGATGAAGGCACAGGGCAAGCCCTTCAAGATGGGCATGGTCTTCCCGGTCTCGACACACAACTACATCCTGCGCTACTGGTTGGCGGCCGGTGGTCTGAACCCCGGCTATTACCTGCCCGGCGATACCGCGGGCACCACCGGCGCGGAAGTCCAGCTTTCGGTCACGCCGCCGCCGCAGATGCCGGCAACGCTCGAGGCTGGCACCATTGACGGTTATTCGGTCGGTGAACCCTGGAACCAGGCCGCGGTGGCGAAGAAGATCGGTGTGCCGATCGTCGTCGATCCGGACATCGCCGGGCTGACCGGCGACAAGGTCTTCGGTCTGACCGAGGATTTCGCCAACAAGAACCCGAAGACCACCCAGGCCCTGCTGCGCGCGCTGATCCGCGCGGCCAAGTGGCTCGATGCCGACAACGGCAAGAACCGGGCCGAAGCGGTCAAGATTTTGGCTCAATCGAAATATGTCGGCGCGGACGAAAAGGTGCTGATGGCATCGATGACCGGCAAATTCACTTTTGGCGAAGGCGATACCCGCGACACGCCGCAGTTCAATCTGTTCTTCAGCCAATACGCCAGCTATCCCTATTACTCGGATGCCATCTGGTTCCTGACGCAGATGCGCCGCTGGGGACAGATCGCAGAAGCGAAGCCAGATCAGTGGTATTTCGACACCGCCAAGGCGGCATACCGTCCCGATCTGTACACCCAGGCCGCCCAATCGCTGATCGCCGACGGCAAGGCTGACCCGGCCGATTTCCCCCAGACCGATGGCTTCCGGGTTTATACCCAACCAGCGATCGATGGCGTGGCCTTCGATGCGAAGCAACCCGCCGCTTATGCCGCGGGCTTCGCCATTGGACTGAAGCCGGGCCAGACGGTTACGCCTGCTGGCGTCAAGTGAGGGCGGCTGTTATGACGGTCGCGACGTTAGTAAAAGACGATTTGGCGGCGACGAGCGCGGAAGTCGCGCCGCAGGTGGGGACGGTTGTTGTAAGTACAGCCGTTGCCAGCGCGGCTGCGGCGCTTGTCGGGGAGGAAGCCAAGCGCAAGCACCCGAAGCTGACAGTGAAGCTGCCGCTGGGCAGGGAGTTGTTCGACGCCACTTGGCCACCGTTGCTGGGAGTGCTTGCCTTCCTCGGCCTGTGGACAGCGCTGGCGCCGATGGTGCACACCTCGCTGGGCGCCCTGCCGGGTCCCGGCGATGTCTGGGAGGCGTTCAAGGGCCTGATGATCGAATACTCCGCCGCACGTGCCGATGCAGCAGCAGCGGTGGCCAGTGGCCAGCTCTATTCCGGGCCGCCGACGTTCATCGACCAGATCTTCACCTCGCTCAAGACGGTGGCCATGGGTGTCACTTTGGCCTCGCTGGTCGCCATTCCGTTGGGCCTGGTCGCCGGCATGTCGAAGCGGTTCAACGCGGCGATCAATCCGCTGGTACAG
This sequence comes from Pseudoxanthomonas sp. P4_B2, assembly GCF_056402315.1. Classification (NCBI taxonomy): domain Bacteria; kingdom Pseudomonadati; phylum Pseudomonadota; class Gammaproteobacteria; order Lysobacterales; family Lysobacteraceae; genus Pseudoxanthomonas; species Pseudoxanthomonas sp. P4_B2. Next base: position 375,805 of record NZ_JBFUHQ010000002.1, on the reverse strand, counting down.
GTGATGCGTCCGATCAGCCCGCTCGCCTGGCTGCCGATCGTAACCATGGTGGTCTCGGCTTCGATCACCAGCGACGACCCGACCTTACCCAAGAGCTTCGTTATCTCCGCAATCGTGGTGATGATGTGCTCGCTCTGGCCGACGCTGATCAACACCGCCATCGGCACCGCCTCTATCGACAAGGACCTGCTCAACGTAGGTCGCGTCCTGCGCCTGACGTGGCGCACCAAGCTGACCAAACTGGTGTTGCCATCCGCGCTGCCGTACATCTTTACCGGCGTGCGCCTGTCGCTGGGCGTGGGCTGGATGGTGCTGATCGCGGCGGAAATGCTGGCGCAGAATCCCGGACTTGGAAAATTCGTCTGGGATGAGTTCCAGAACGGTAGCGAAAAATCGCTGTCGCGGATCATGGTGGCCGTCATTGTAATCGGCCTGATCGGGTTCGGTCTGGACCGCATCATGCTGGTGCTGCAGAAGCTGGTCGGCCGCGATGCGCGGAGTTGACGACATGAGTCCTGCGCCGATCCTGCAGCTGTGTGACGTCAGCAAAGCCTACGCCAGCCATGGCAAGTCGCAGGCTGTGTTGGGCGGGGTAAACCTGTCAGTCAACGAAGGCGAATTCATCGCCATCCTCGGCTTCTCCGGCACCGGCAAAACCACCCTGATTTCATTGCTGGCTGGCTTGATCCAACCCGACGGCGGTCAAATCCTGGTCAAAGGCGCGGTGTCGAATGGCCCCAGCGCCGAGCGTGGCCTGGTGTTCCAGTCTTACTCGCTGATGCCGTGGCTGAGCGTGGAAGGCAACGTCCGTCTGGCAGTCGATGCAGTGCATAAGGGCATGAATCGGGCAGAGCGGCGCGCACTGACCCGCGCCACTATCGACCTGGTGGGCCTTGCCCATGCGCGCGAACGCAAGCCCGCGCAATTGTCCGGCGGCATGCGCCAGCGCGTCGCCGTCGCCCGTGCGCTGGCCATGCGCCCGGAAATCCTGCTGCTGGATGAGCCGCTCTCGGCGCTGGACGCCCTGACCCGGGCACGCCTGCAAGACGAGATCGAGCGCATCCGCGGCCAGGAAAAACGCACCATCGTCCTGGTTACCAACGATGTGGATGAAGCCTTGTTGCTGGCCGATCGCATCGCGGTCCTGCAGCCCGATCCTGCCGGCAGCCATATCGGACACCTGTTCGAGGTGCCGCTGCAACGGCCGCGCGCGCGTGCCGAACTCAATCACGACCCTGCCTACACCGCGTTGCGCAACCGCATCGTCGCTTGTCTCGACGGCTTGAACCGCGCCCGCAATGCAACTGTCGACGCAGCCGGCGACACCGTCCTGTCCAAGACGGCCCTACCCAAGGTGCAGCCCATCCGGGTTACGCGCCTGCCCAAGGCCTATACCGAGGCAAGCCGTTCGGCGGTGCAGCGCCGCTATCTGGAACTGTTCAATGTCGGCAAGACCTATCCCACCGGCACCGGGCCGCTGACTGTCGTACAGAATTTCAATCTGATGATGGACCGCGGCGAATTCGTTTCGCTGATCGGCCATTCGGGTTGTGGGAAATCGACGGTGTTGAACATGGCGGCGGGACTGAGTTCCATTTCCGCCGGCGGCATCGTCCTGGACGGGCACGAAATCGACGGCGCCGGCCCGGACAAGGGCGTGGTGTTCCAAGCCCCCAGCCTGATGCCTTGGCTGAGCGCGCGCCAGAACGTGAGCATCGGTGTGGAACGGGTCTACCCGCATGCCAGCGCTGCCGAACGCAGCGACATCATCGAGTACTACCTGCAACGCGTCGGCCTGGGCGACAGCCTGCACAAGCTGGCGGCGGAGATGTCCAGCGGCATGCGCCAGCGCGTGGGCATTGCGCGGGCCTTCGCCCTGTCGCCGAAGCTTTTGTTGCTGGACGAGCCGTTCGGGATGCTCGACAGCCTCACCCGCTGGGATTTGCAGAACGTGCTGATGGAGGTATGGCAACGCACCCAGGTCACCGCCATCTGCGTCACCCACGACGTCGATGAAGCCATCTTGCTAGCGGACCGCGTAGTGATGATGAGCAATGGCCCCAATGCCACCATCGGCAAGATTCTCAAGATCGATCTGCCGCGGCCGCGCGACCGCAAGACGCTGCTGGAACATCCCAGGTTCTACGCCTATCGCGAAGAAGTCCTGCGGTTTCTCGCCGATTACGAGCATGGCGCCCATCTCGATGCCGCCTAAGCCCATTCGGAAAATCACCCACCCCACCCATGGCCATCATCGAGAGACCGGTATGAAAATAGCGTTTGCAATAACTAGTGGCCTACTGCTATCCGCCCCCGCATTCGCGGCCGAAACCACGATCAAACCCATCGTCGATCTGCGTCTGCGCCAGGAGAGCGTGGAGCAGACGGGTCTTGCCCGCGATGCAGAGGCGATCACCTTGCGTGCACGCGCAGGCGCGGAGATCAGCAACGGGGCATTCGCGTTCCTGGCCGAAGCGGAAGGGACAGTCGCAATCGACGAGCGCTACAACAGTGGGCTCAACGGCAAGACCGCCTACCCACTGGTGGCCGACCCCGAGAATCTTGAATTGAATCGGGTGCAAGTCCAGTACAGGGGATTCAGCAACACCGTGCTGACCGCAGGCCGTCAGCGCATCAATCTAGATGACCAACGTTTTGTCGGCGCGGCTGGCTGGCGCGACAACGAGCAGACATTCGACGCGGCGCGGGTGGAATGGACCGGCCCGGGCAAGTTGAAGCTGGATGCCAGCTACGCCTGGAGCGTACGCACGATCTGGGGGAAAGATGGGGTTGGTGCGCGCCAGCAGGCGATCGATGGCGACAATTTTCTGGGCAACCTCTCCTACCCGACCGCGTGGGGAACACTGAGCGCATTTTCCTATCTGATCGACCAGGACGAAGCGGCGGTGTCCGGGCGGCGATTGTCCAGCCAGACCTATGGTTTGCGCTTGGCAGGCGCCCGTCCGATCGCGGCCGCAAAATTGAACTACGCGCTCAGCTACGCCGGGCAAAGCGATTACCACGACAACCCGAACCACTATTCGGCCGAGTATTGGCTGGCCGATACCAGCGTGGACGTGGGCGCGTTGCGGTTGGGTGCCGGCTACGAGGTATTGGGAGCGGACACGGGGCTGGCGCTGACCAGCTTCCAGACGCCGCTGGCCACCGCGCACAAATTCCAGGGCTGGGCCGACAAATTCCTGACCACCCCTCCCAATGGCCTGCGCGACCAGTATTTTTCGCTTGGCTGGAATCGCAAGCAGTTCGGAAAACTCAGCAACGTGAGTTTGAATGCCGTCTGGCACCGGTTCGGCAGTGATCGCCTGTCGCAAGATTACGGCGATGAGCTGAATTTGATAGCGACCGCCAAGATCGGCAAGTTCAACCTGCTGGCCAAGCACGCCGATTATCGGGCCGACCAATTCGCCACCGACACGCGCAAGACGTGGTTACAGGTCGAGTGGTCTTACTGAAGCCATCGGCGGGCTTGCCCTATAGATCAGGCTCTATAGAGCAGGCAGCGTTTCGCGCGCGGGTCAGTTGCATGTGCACCTTCTCAGAAGAACCCTTCCCCCGTTTACGGGGGAAGGTGCCGAAGGCGGATGGGGGCGCTTTTAGCGCATTTCGTGAGAAGAGAGCAAAGCGTTTCGCGCGTTGCGCGAGTCACTTTTCTTTGAACGGCAAAGAAAAGTAACCAAAAGAAAGCCGCCCTACAGCGCGCCCAGCGATGAAGCCGCTGGGTCCGCAAGCAGGCCGGGAATTTCCGTAAGGCGCCTCCTGCGCCTCCGGAAACGGCGCATATCCCTGTGCGCCGCCCCTGCGGGGTTTATCCCGGCCCGCTTGCCGCGCCTCACGGGGCCGATAGGGCCAGAGCCAAAGCCAGAGCCGTGCGACACCAGCTTTTGCTTAATTGATGGATCGCCTTATAGATCAGGCTCAGAAATAGTTGAGCGGCTATAGCCGCTCCCACGATTCCCACTTCCACAACTCATGGGTCGGATCAATAAACCATAGCGGCTGCTGCACCGCACAACTGGTGTGCAATTGCACAATGGTTAGCACCAAATACGTGCGTTAGCGCCAGTCGAAGCGCGCCGCAGGCACGCCATTCCGCGAGTGTTTCGCGTCTAAGTAATTGATTATATAGTAATTTCAAAGAATCTCGTGACAACGCGAAAGGTTGGCACGGCGATTGCTCTTATATCCATGACGGCACAACGAAGTGTCGGCACCCCACATTTCGGTAAGCGGCCAACGGCGGCCCGCTTTCCGCACAGACAACGGCGTCTTTCCAGCAAAAGCTGGAAGCACGCCTTTTTTTTGCCCGGTCGGTAGGCGCCCTACCGAACCCCATCGTTGGCGGACCGCGCACCGGTCCGCGAGGAGGCATCACAGATGAATCGCTCGTTCTGGCAGGCCGGTCATACCCCCACCTTGTTGTCGGCGTTCCTGTATTTCGATTTGAGCTTCATGGTCTGGTATTTGCTGGGGCCGCTGCAGGTGCCCATCGCCACCGCGCTGCATCTGGACACCCAACAGCGCGCATTGATGGTGGCCGTGCCGATCCTGTGCGGCGCGGTGCTGCGTTTGTTCATGGGCATGGCGGCCGACCGCATCGGCGCACGCCGCGCCGGCCTGATCGCGCAGGCGATCGTGATCGCGACGCTGCTGGTGGCATGGCGATTGGGCGTGCACAGCTTCGGCCAGGTGCTGTTGCTGGGCATGTTCTTGGGCGTGGCCGGCGGTTCGTTCGCCATCGCCTTGCCCTTGGCCTCGCGCTGGTATCCGCCGGAGCATCAGGGCACTGCGATGGGCATCGCCGGCGCCGGTAATTCGGGCACGGTATTGGCTGCGCTGTTCGCGCCGGTACTGGCGATCGCCTTCGGCTGGCACAACGTATTCGGCCTGGCCTGTCTGCCATTGATCGTAGTGCTACTGGTCTTCGCCGCATGCGCCCGCGATGCACCGCTGCCGGTGCAGCGAAAGACCTTGCGCGACTACGGCAAGGTATTGGTGGGCAACCGTGACTCGTGGTGGTTCATGCTGTTCTACGCGATCACCTTCGGCGGCTTCGCCGGTTTCGCTAGCGCTCTGCCGGGTTATTTCCACGACCAGTTTGGTTTCGATTCCAGGATCGCCGGTTGGGCCACGGCCGCCTGCGTGCTGGCCGGTTCGGTGATGCGGCCGGTTGGCGGCGTCATTGCCGATCGCATCGGCGGTACTCGCAGTCTGCTGATGATCTATCTGGCAGCGTCGGTGCTGGTGGCGGTCGCGGGTTTTGGTTTGGGCGGACCCGTTGGCACGGTGGCGCTATTCGTACTGACCATGTTGTGTCTGGGCGCGGGCAATGGCGCGGTGTTCCAGTTGGTGCCGCAGCGCTTCGGCGCCGAGATCGGAGTGATGACCGGCCTGATCGGCATGGCGGGCGGCATCGGCGGTTTCCTGCTGGCGGCCGGCTTGGGCGTGATCAAACAGCACACCGGCAGTTATGCGCTGGGTCTGTGGCTGTTCGCCGGCGTCGCTCTGCTGGCCTGGGTCAGCTTGCGCGGGATCAAGCATCACTGGCGCAGCCAGTGGACCGCCGGCACCGCGAGAGTCTGAGGAACCACCCATGGGAGCACCGATGAAAAAGCCCAGACTCGTCGTCGTCGGCAACGGCATGGCCGGCATCCGCACGCTGGAGGAGTTGTTCAAGCTGGTGCCGGACATGTACGACGTCACCGTCTTCGGCGCCGAACCGCATCCTAACTACAACCGCATCCTGCTCTCGCCGGTGCTGGCCGGCGAGCAGGAGTTCGAACACATCGTGCTCAACTCGCTGGACTGGTACGCCGAAAACGGCATCCGGCTGCACCTGGGCAAGGAGGTCATCCGTATCGACCGCGTGCACCGCAAGGTGATCGCCGGCGACGGCACCGAAGCCGAATACGACCGCCTGTTGCTGGCGACCGGTTCATTGCCGCTGATCCTGCCAGTGCCAGGGAAGGATCTGAAGGGCGTCATCAGCTACCGCGACATCTTCGATACCCAGACCATGATCGACACGGCCAAGGTCAAGCGCCATGCGGTGGTGATCGGCGGCGGCCTCCTGGGTTTGGAGGCCGCCAACGGTTTGAAGTTGCGCGGCATGGAAGTGACCGTGGTGCATCTGGCAGGCTGGCTGTTGGAACGCCAGCTTGATCCGGTCGCCGCAGGGCTGCTGGAGAAATCGCTGCGCGAACGCGGGCTGGCGTTCCGCCTCAACACTTCCACCACCGAGATCCTCGGCAACGCCGCCGGCGAAGTGGCGGGAGTGCGCTTTTCCGACGGCAGCGAGCTGCCGGCCGATCTGGTGGTGATGGCCGCCGGCATTCGTCCCAATACGCAATTGGCGCAGGAGGCGGGGCTGTACTGCAATCGCGGCATCGTGGTCAGCGATGGTCTGCAGACCTACGACCCGCGCGTGTACGCGGTGGGCGAATGCGCCAGCCACCGCGGCATCGCCTACGGACTGGTGGCGCCGTTGTTCGAGCAGGCCAAGATCTGCGCCAATCATTTGGCCCACTACGGCATCGGTATCTACCAGGGTTCGGTGTCTTCTACCAAGCTCAAGGTCACCGGTATCGATCTGTTTTCCGCCGGCAATTTCATGGGCGGCGAAGGCACCGAGGAAATCGTGCTGTCCGACCCGGCTGGCGGCGTCTACAAGAAGCTGGTGATCCAGGACGAAAAACTGGTCGGCGCCTGCCTTTACGGCGACACCGCCGACGGCGGTTGGTACTTCAAGCTGCTCAAGGACGGTCGCAAGATCGACGACCTGCGCGACCAGCTGATGTTCGGCGAAAGCGCGATCGGCGATGCCGGTCATTCCGGCCATAACCGGGCGATCAGCATGCAGGACAGCGACGAAGTCTGCGGCTGCAACGGGGTGTGCAAGGGCACCATCGTCAAGGCGATCACCGGCAGCGGTCTGTTCACCCTGGACGAGGTGAAGAAACACACCAAGGCCTCCAGTTCGTGCGGCTCGTGCACCGGTCTGGTCGAGCAGATCCTGATGAATACGCTGGGATCGAGCTTTCAGCAAACACCAAAAACCAAGGCGGTGTGCGAATGCACCAGCTATGCGCACGGCGAAGTGCGTAAAGCGATCCGCGAACATCACCTGCTGACCCATCGCGAGGCATACGACTTCCTTGAATGGCGCACGCCCAACGGCTGCGCCACCTGTCGTCCGGCGATCAACTATTACCTGCTCTCGACCTGGCCGCGCGAAGCGGTGGACGATCCGCAGTCCCGCTTCATCAACGAACGCGCGCACGCCAACATCCAGAAGGACGGCACTTTCTCGGTGATTCCGCAGATGAAAGGCGGGGTGACCAATGCCTCCGAGTTGCGCCGCATCGCCGATGTCGCCGACAAGTACGCGGTGCCGATGCTCAAGGTCACCGGCGGTCAGCGCATCGATCTTCTGGGAATCAAGAAAGAAGACCTGGTGGAGGTGTGGAAGGACCTGGGCATGCAGTCCGGGCACGCCTACGGCAAATCCATCCGCACGGTGAAGACCTGCGTAGGCAGTGAGTTCTGCCGCTTCGGCACACAGAACAGCACGCAGATGGGCATCGATCTGGAAACCATGCTGGCCAACATGTGGAGTCCGCATAAGGTCAAGCTGGCGGTGTCCGGCTGCCCGCGCAATTGCGCCGAATCCGGCATCAAGGACGTAGGCATCATCGCGGTGGATTCGGGTTGGGAAATCCATGTCGGCGGCAACGGCGGCATCAAGACCGAAGTGGCGCAGTTCCTGGTCAAGGTGAAAACCAGCGACGAGGTACGCGAATACACCGGCGCCTTCCTGCAGCTGTATCGCGAGGAAGCTTATTACCTGGACCGCACCGTGCATTACATCGCGCGGGTCGGGCTGGATTACATCCGCCAGCGCGTGGTCGACGATGCCGACAACCGCAAGGCGCTGCACGAACGCCTGTTGTTCGCGCTGGAAGGGCTGTCCGATCCGTGGGCGGCGCGCATCGCCGGCGCGCAGCGGCATGAGTTCCAGCCGCTCAAGTTGAAAATGCTGGCCGACCCGGTGGAGGCCTGAGCCCGTGTCTGCATCGAATATGTCCGCATCGACCATACCCATTTCAAGCACGCCTGCCTCAAGTGCAGCCGCATCCGGCTGGGTAGAAGTGTGCAGGCTCGACGACATCCCGGCGCTCGGTGCGCGCGTGTTGGAAAGGGACGGTGGCGACAACATCGCCCTGTTCCGTACCGCCAGCGGCAACGTGTTCGCTTTGCGCGATCGTTGTCCGCACAAGGGCGGGCCGCTGTCGCAGGGCATCGTCGCTGGGGAAACGGTGACCTGTCCGTTGCACAGCTGGAATCTGAGCCTGGATAGCGGCGAGGCGCGCGCGCCGGACGTGGGCTGCGTGACGACTTATCCGGTGCGGGTGGAGGACGGCGTGGTGTGGCTTTCGCCGGGACTCAGGCCCACTGAAATCCACGCCAGCCCTGGTATAGATTGCAATGCCTCGTCGTCGGCCACTGCGGTGCCAATGGAAAGTGGCCTTGATATTCGGATCGACGATCTGAAAGGTCAGGAGGTTCTTGCGTTGCTGCAGGAGCACCTCGGCTCGATGGAGCACACCGCCCCGGCGGAAAGTCGCCATGCCTTGGATCTGGCTGGCCTGCGCGACCCCGGCATCACTTTCTGGAGCATTTGGGACGGTCCGGCGCTGGCTGGATTCGGCGCGCTCAAGCACATGACGGACGTGCACGCCGAGATCAAATCCATGCGCACCGCCAGCTCCCACCTGCGGCGAGGGGTGGCATCGAAAATGCTGCAACACCTTATTCAAGAAGCCACCACCCGCGGCTACTCAAGACTGAGCCTGGAAACGGGGTCAATGGAATTCTTCGAGGCCGCGCGGCGCTTGTACGCCTCCTTTGGTTTCACTTCGTGCCTGCCTTTCGGCAACTACACGGCAGACCCCAATAGCGTGTTCATGACTCTGGATATCGCTGGGTTGGCGCCAGACGATTCATTCGATCCGAAGCCGCCTCGCGGCGTGACCTGAAGCAGACGATGGACGGCGATACGCGCACACCCACGTCGTCTTCGCCTGCCGCAGCCCTGCGGCGCACGCGCACGCGTTCCACCTGCTGCTATTGCGGAGTCGGTTGCGGCGTGCTGATCGATGCCGAACACGATACGCGCGGCAGTCGAATCACCGGCATCGCCGGCGATCCGGAGCATCCGGCCAACTTTGGCCGCCTGTGCACCAAGGGTCTCAATCTGCCGCAGACCACGCGCGAGACCACCGGCCGCGCGCTGGCGCCGCAACTGCGCCGCCTGCGTGGCGATGTCCGCCGCGACGTGGACTGGGGCGTGGCGTTGGACACAGTGGCCGAGCGCTTCGCCAGCATCGTCGCCGAGCACGGTCCTGATGCGGTGGCGTTCTATCTGTCCGGGCAGTTGCTGACCGAGGACTACTACGTCTTCAACAAGTTGGCCAAAGGCCTGATCGGCACCAACAACATCGACACCAATTCGCGTCTGTGCATGTCCAGCACGGTTTCCGGCTACAAGCTGGCGCTGGGCGCCGACGGTCCGCCGACCTGCTACGACGATCTGGAACAGGCGCGCACCGTGCTGTTTGCCGGCAGCAACATGGCCTATGCGCATCCAGTGCTGTTCCGCCGCTTGGAAGCGGCGCGCGAAGCGCATCCGGAAACCAAGTGGATCGTGATCGATCCGCGCCGCACCGATACCGCCGCCATGGCCGACCTGCACCTAGCACTGCAGCCGGGCACCGACGTGGCCTTGTTCAACGGCATGCTCCATCACCTGATCTGGGAAGGTCTGATCGACCCCGATTACATCGACGCGCACACCGAAGGCTTCCAACCGCTGAAGCAGATGCTGCGCGAATACACGCCGCGTTTCGTCGCCGATCTGTGCGGCGTGCCGGCCGAAGACATCGTCCAGGCCGCCGAATGGTTCGGCCGCAGTCCGGCCGCGCTGTCGCTGTACTGCATGGGCCTCAACCAATCCAGTCACGGTACCGACAAGAACCTGGCGTTGATCCAGCTGCATCTGGCCACCGCGCAGATCGGTAAACCCGGAGCCGGGCCGTTCTCGCTGACCGGACAGCCCAATGCGATGGGTGGGCGCGAAGTGGGCGGCATGGCGACCATGCTGGCGGCGCACCGCGAGATCGCCGATCCCGAGCATCGCGCCGAACTCGAACGCCTGTGGAAGCTACCTGCGCAGGTCCTGTCCGATCGCCCCGGCCTGCCGGCGGTCGCGTTATTCGACGCTTTGCGCAGCGGCAAAGTCAAAGCGGTATGGATCGCCTGTACCAACCCGGTGCACTCGATGCCCGATATCAATCTGGTGCGCGAGGCGCTGGGCAAGGCCGAGTTCGTGGTGGTGCAGGAGGCCTTCCTCAACACCGATACCGTGCCCTACGCAGACGTGCTGCTGCCAGCGACCAGCTGGGGCGAGAAGGAAGGCACGGTGACCAATTCCGAACGCCGCATCTCGCGAGTGCGCGCCGCGCTGCCCGCGCCGGGCGAGGCGAGGGCGGACTGGTGGATCGCCAATGAAGTAGCGCGACGCATCGAAGCGCGACTGGCGCCGCCGGGTGCGGCGCCGCTCTTCGAGTTCGCCGATACCGAAGCGGTATTCGACGAACATCGCCGCCTGACCGTGGGACGCGATCTCGACATCGGCGGCCTGGACTATGCGTTGCTGGAAACCCAAGGTCCGCAGCAGTGGCCGTTTCCAACGGGCGCGAGCGAAGGTCAAGCGCGGCGCTACGGCGACGGCGTGTTCGCCACCACTAATGGTCGTGCGCGTTTTCACGCCACCGCTTACAAGCCGGTAGCCGAGCCGATTTCGGCGCGTTTTCCGCTGCGTCTGCTGACCGGCCGCCTGCGCGACCAATGGCATGGCATGAGCCGCAGCGGCCGTGCGCCGGGATTGTTCGCGCACGCGCCGGAGCCGACGCTGAGCATGCATCCCGATGACGCCACCCGCCGCGGCTTGAGCGCCGGCGATCTGGTGCGCGTGACCAACAAGCGCGGCGAACTGCTGCTGCCGCTGGCGGTGTCCGATGAAGTGGGTTCGGGCACGGTGTTCGCGGCGATGCATTGGAGCGGACAGTTCCTGGCCAGCGGCGGCATCAATGAAGTCAGCAACGGCGCGGTCGATCCCAAATCGTTCCAGCCAGAACTCAAGCACGCGGCGGTGCGGGTGGAGAAAGCGACTTTCGCTTGGAATCTGCTGGCCGCACGGCGTGGCGATGCGCTCGCGCTGCAAATCGCGGTGCAGCCGCTGCTGCGCGAATGCGCGTTCGCTTCCCTCACCCTGCGCGCCGATGCCGATCCGGACTCGGGACAGGCCTGGCTGGTGTTGCGCGCCGCGGCCGAAACCGCACCGCCACAGTGGTTGCAGCGTCTGGCCGAGGTGTTGCAACTGCAACCCGGCGAACACGTGCTGGAGTACCGCGACGCGCGACGCGGCCTACTCAAACGAGTCGGCTGGGGCAGCGACGCGCATAACGATCGAATCGAAGGAATGCTGTTGGCCGGCGGCCAGCGCGACCCAGCCAGCGAGGCGCTATTGGACATCGCGCTGGCCGGCACGGCGTGGACCGGCTCGCGGCTGGCGGTGTTCACCCAGCGGCTGGCAAGCGCAGCGCGCGATGCGCTGGTCTGCCAGTGCATGCAGGTCAAAGAATCCTCCATCCGCGCCGCGATCGCCCAAGGCGCCGATGTGGACGAACTGAAAAAACGCCTGGGTTGCGGCAGCATCTGCGGTTCCTGCGTGCCGCAGCTGATGCGCATGTGCCGCGAAACGGGCAATGCGGTCGCGTCCACGCAGGGAGGCCTGATTCAGTGACCACTTTTTTTGAACAGCGGGTAGGTCGGGGTTGCGTCCCCGACGTGCGCAGCGGGAGGGCTTCCGTGCGTCGGGGGCGTAGCCCCGACCTACCCGCGTATGGCGACGATCTTTTCGGAGTATCGAACTAATGAATACGAATCACGACGCCGCGAATGCCGACCCGCGCGGCGGCAAGGTCAGTCTGGTGTCGGCCGGGCCGGGCGATCTGGAATTGCTGACGATAAAAGCGGCCAGAACGCTGGCGACCGCGGACGTGCTGATGCTGGACGACCTGGTCGATCCGCAGATCGTGTCGCTGGCGCCCCTGGCGCGGGTGATTCGCGTGGGCAAGCGCGGCGGTTGCCGCTCCACCCCGCAGGCGTTCATCTGCCGGTTGATGCGCCGCTACGCGCAACGCGGCGCGCACGTGGTCCGCGTCAAGGGCGGCGATGCGCTGTTGTTCGGCCGCGCCGGCGAGGAAATCGGCTTCCTGCGAAAGTCCGGCATCGAAGTGGTCATCGTCAACGGCATCAGTTCCGGTTTCGCCGCCGCAGCGGCCTTGGGCGTTTCCCTGACCCATCGCGATCACTGCCGCGGCGTCACCTTCGTCACCGCCCATGCGCAGGATCACAGCGAGCCGGACTGGGCGGCCTTGGCCGCCACCGGCACCACGTTGGCGATCTACATGGGAATGGACCGGCTGGAATCGCTCAGCGCAGCTTTGTTGATGCATCTGCCAGCGCATACGCCGGCCGCGGTGGTGCAGGCGGCCAGCCAGCCGGAGGAGGCGCGCCTGCTAACGACCCTGGGCCGATTGGCCGCCGACGCCCGCCACGCCGGATTGGGCAGTCCGGGCGTAATCCTGATTGGAGCGGCTCTGGCCGAAGCGGCGGCTCCTGCACTGCAACCTTCGCTTTTGCTGGCGGAGGCGTATGGCTGAGCTCTCGAAGTTGACAATCCCCGCCTGCGGCGCGAGTTAAGGCACCCGCGCGCAAACCCACGCATCCACGCGCGCCACGCCTGCGCGCCGCAAACGCTTTGCCGCCGCTTCCAGCGTTGCGCCCGTGGTCATCACATCGTCGACCAGCGCCACGTGATCCGGTAACGCCGCGTCGGCACGGACTTCGAACGCGCGGCGCAGGTTGCGCTGGCGGGCAGCGGCATCCAATTCGGATTGCGGCGCGGTGGCGCGGGTGCGGATCAGCACCTCCGACAACAGAGGAACCTGCAATGCACGGGCCAGGGGTTTGGCAAGTTCCAGCGCCTGGTCGTAGCCGCGCTGGCGCAAACGGGCGTCGTGCAGCGGCACGGGCACCAATGCCGAAGGCTTGGGCAGCCCGGAGACGCCTTCGAGCATGAGCTCGGACAGCAATCGTCCCGCGGCCAGATCGTTATGGAACTTGAAGCGGGGCACCAGCCGGTCCAGCGGAAACCCATACACGAACACAGCATGGGTTTCGGCCAGTGGCGGCGGACGCTGCAGGCAGGCGCCACAGGTGCCTGGAGCGTGCAGTGGCAAGGCGCAGCGCAAGCAGGCGCTTCGATTCCAGGGCAGGGCCTCGGTGCAGGCCCGGCACAGATCCCGACCGTCCACGCCGCCTTCGCCGCACAGCAGACAGCGCGGCGCGAAGACCACGCGGGTGGCCTTGCGCAGCCACTCGTCAACTTTTAAAGCATCCATGCGGTTGACAGCCTTGCTTCCGGTTTTCAGACTGCCAGGACTTTAACGCCGCGAGGCCCTGATGTCCGCTCCCGCCAATCTCGCCACGAGCCCTCTCCGCCACGACTGGCAAGCCGCCGAATTGCTGGCCCTGTTCGACCTGCCGTTTCCGGAACTGCTGCACCGCGCCGCCAGCGTGCACCGGCAGCACTTCGACCCGGCCGAGGTCCAGGTGTCCACCCTGCTGTCGGTCAAGACCGGCGGCTGCCCGGAAGACTGCGCCTACTGTCCGCAGGCCCAGCGCTACCACACCGGCGTCGATGCGCAGAAGCTGATGAGCACCGAGGCGGTGCTGGAAAAGGCCAGACAGGCCAAGGCCGCCGGCGCCTCGCGCTTCTGCATGGGCGCGGCCTGGCGTTCGCCTAAGGACCGCGACATCCCCAAGGTCGCGGCCATGATCCGCGAAGTGAAGGCGCTGGGGCTGGAAACCTGCGCCACCCTGGGCATGCTCAGCGCCCCGCAGGCCGATGCGCTGAAGTCGGCCGGGCTGGATTACTACAACCACAACCTGGACACCGCGCCGGACTTCTACGGCGAGATCATCCATACCCGCGAATACCAGGATCGCCTGGACACGCTGGAACACGTCCGCGATGCCGGCATGAAGACCTGCTGCGGCGGCATCGTCGGCATGGGCGAATCGCGAGCCCAGCGCGCCGGCCTGCTGTTGGCGCTGGCCAACCTGCCGGCGCATCCGGATTCGGTGCCGATCAACCGCTTGGTCCAGGTGGAAGGCACGCCGCTGCACGGTACCGCCGAACTGGATCCCTTCGAATTCGTGCGCACCATCGCAATCGCGCGCATCACCATGCCTCACTCTATGGTCAGATTGTCGGCTGGTCGCGAATCCATGAGCGACGAGCTGCAGGCGCTGTGCTTCGCCGCCGGCGCCAATTCGATCTTCTACGGGGAAAAACTGTTGACCACCGGCAACCCGGACGTGGAACGCGACCAGGCGCTGTTCGCGCGCCTCGGTCTGCGGCCCATGCCGGTGGAGCCAGCCATGCCAGCGCCAGGGGGAACCGTGCATGCCGATATCGTCGAAACCACCTTCAACAACAACGCTGACCACGCCTGCGGACGCGCCGCCTAAACCCATGCGGCCCGACCTGCGCGAACGTGTCCACTCTTTGCGCAAACTGCGCATCGCCCAGGGTCGGGTGCGCGTGCGCCGTACCATCACCCGCCGCGACGGCGTGCGCGTGGAGGTCGACGGCCGCTGGCTGACCGAGTTCTGCAGCAACGACTATCTGGGCCTGTCGCAACAGTTCGAAGTGGTCAGCGCGCTGCAGGATGGCGCCGCACGCGATGGCGTTGGCGCGGGCGCTTCGCATCTGGTCAGCGGCCATCACGCCGCGCACGAAACCCTGGAGCGCGAAATCGCGCAGTGGCTGGGCTACTCGCGCGGGTTGCTGTTCGGCAGCGGATTCCTGGCCAATCTGGCCGTGCAACAGGCCTTGCTGCAGGAAGACGGCGATGTCTGCGTGCAGGACCGGCTCAATCACGCCAGCTTGCTGGATGCGTCGCTGCTGGCAGGGTGCAGGCTGCGGCGCTATCCGCATGCCGATGCCGAAGGTGCGCTGCGGCAACTCAAGCATGCGCCCGAAGGCGCGGCGATGCTGGCCACCGACGGCGTCTTCAGCATGGACGGCGATGTGGCGCCGCTGCGCGCGCTGACCCTGGTCGCGCGCATGCAACAGGCCTTGTTGTACGTGGACGACGCGCATGGCGTCGGCGTGCGTGGGCCGGAAGGGCGCGGCAGCGTGGCCGAAGCCAATCTCGGCATGACCGAAGTGCCGCTGCAGTTGGTTACCCTGGGCAAGGCGCTGGGCGGTTATGGCGCGGTGGTGGTGGGCGACGACGTCCTCATCCAGCACCTGTACGAAACCGCGCGTCCCTACATCTACACCACGGCACTGCCGCCGGCGCAGGCCGCGGCCACGCTGGTGGCGGTCAAGCATGCGCGCCGCGATCAATGGCGGCGCGAGAAACTGCAGGGGTTGGTCGGCCGTTTCCGGACCGGCGCGCAACGCTATGGACTTGAGCTGTTGCCCTCCGATTCGCCGATCCAACCGGTCATGTGCGGCGACGATGCCAGTGCGGTCGCCCTGTCGTCCGCGCTCGAGAACGCGGGCTATCTGGTCACCGCCATCCGTCCGCCCACCGTGCCCGAAGGCAAGGCGCGCTTGCGGGTGACGCTGTCCGCCTTGCACATGCCGGCCGAAGTGGATGCCATGGTCGAAGTGCTGGCGCGTTCGCGCGACGCCATCCAACGCGTGCGCGGCGCCGCCTGATTCTCGGTAGGCATGGGCGATGGCGTTGCATATAGAAATCGTGGGCGATGGCCCGCCGCTGGTGTTGGTGCACGGTTGGGGATTACATGGCGGCGTGTTCGCGCCGCTGGTCGATCGTTTGTCCGATCGCTTCCGCATGCACCTGGTGGACCTGCCCGGACATGGTTACAGCAGCGAAGACCAGACCCCGCTGACGCTCGAAGCCGCCGTTGCCGAAATCCTGGCGCATACGCCGCCTGCGGTCTGGCTGGCCTGGTCGTTGGGGGGGCTGTTCGCCTTGCACGCCGCCTCGGTCTCTCCGCAGGTGCGCGCACTGGCGCTGATCGCGGTCACGCCGCGATTCGTGCGTGGCCAGGATTGGCAGTATGCGGTGGAAGCTTCGGTGTTCGAGCAATTCGGCAAGGATCTTCAGCAGGACTACAGAGGCACGCTGGAACGGTTCCTGGCTCTGGATACCATAGGCTCGGAACACGCGCGTGCCGAGCTTCGCACGCTGAAGGAAAAGCTCTACGCCCGTGGCGAACCGTCGCCGCGCGCGTTGCAGCAGGGCCTCGTCTTGTTGGAGCAAAGCGATCTGCGCGGGTCGTTACCGGCATTGTCGATTCCCAGTCTGTGGATCTCAGGACATCGAGATCGCCTGGTATCTCCAAGCGCCATGCAGGCCGCCGCCGCGCTGACGCCGGACAGTCGCCACGTGGACATCGCTGGCGGCGGGCATGCGCCCTTCCTGGGTCACGCCGATCAAGTTGCCGATGAAGTGCGCGACTTCATGACGACCCTTCCCCCGTAGGAGCGACGTGAGTCGCGAACTAGGCTCGCGTGAATAGCGTCTATTCGCGACTCACGTCGCTCCTACGATTTGCATTCGAGATTGCATCAGAATCCCCTCAATGAGCACTCCTTTCGACCACCGCCAGATCCGCCGCGCCTTTTCGCGTTCCGCTTCCAGTTACGACGCGTCCGCCGCTCTGCAGCACGAAGTCGAAAAGCGCCTGCTCGAATCGCTGGACTACTTGGGCGAACGCACGCCGCAGGTGGTGCTGGATGTAGGCAGCGGTCCGGCGCATGCGGCCGCGGCGATGCGCAAGCGTTGGCCGCGCGCGCAAGTGTTGGCGCTGGACCTGGCCTTACCGATGCTGCGTGAGGCGAAGAAGCACGCGGGCTGGTGGAAACCTTTCGCGCGGGTGTGCGCCGACGCGCGCGCGCTGCCGCTCGCCGACGGCAGTGTCGATGTGCTGTTCAGCAACCTGTGCCTGCAGTGGGTGGAAGACCTGCCAGCGGTGTTCGCCGGGTTCCGGCGCGTGCTCAAACCCGACGGCCTGCTGCTGTGCTCCACCTTCGGACCGGAAACGCTGATCGAATTGCGCGACGCCTTCGCCGAAGCCGATGCGGCGCCGCATGTCAGCCGTTTTCCACCCATCGCCCAGTTCGGCGATGCGCTGCTGATGTCCGGCTTCCGCGACCCGGTGCTGGACCGCGATCGCTTCACCCTGACCTACGACGATCTGCCCGCGCTGATGCGCGAGCTGCGCGCAATGGGTGCGACCAATGCCTTGCAGTCGCGCAGGCATACGCTGACGGGCCGTTCGCGCTTCGCCGCGGCCAGCGCGGCCTACGACGCCTTCCGCCGCGAAGACGGAAAACTACCGAGCACCTGGGAAGTGATCTACGCCCATGCCTGGGCGCCGCCGCCGGGAGCGCCGATCCGCGGGCAGGGCGAGGAAATCGCCGCGGTACCGCTGTCGGCGATACCGATCCGTCGGCGCGAGTGAAGGCGCGCCGCTCTTGTAGAGCCGAGCTTGCTCGGCTGCTCTTGCTGGTCGTTTAAAAGCAGCCGAGCAAGCTCGGCTCTACAAGGCTGAAGGATCAGGCCGAAACCTGCGCGATCCAGTCCGGCAGGTTGTAGTAGTTGGTCACCCGCGCAATGCGATCTTCGCGGATCTCAAAAAAGGCGCCGCCGGGTAGCACGTACTTCTGCCCATTGGCGGGCGGTAGGCCCTCGTCGGTGCTGTGGTATTCGCCATGCACCACGTACTCGGCCGCAGCGCGGTCACCGTCGATCGTGGCCAGCACGATGATGTCGCGCAGTTGTTCGCGGTAGCTGGAATTCATGCGGGCCAGAAACACCGCGAAAGCATCGCGCCCAAATTCGCGCCCGCCCTGATTGAGGTCGTGCACCACATCCTCGGTCAACAGCGTAAGCATGCCGTCCCAGTCGCCGCGGTTGAAGGCCGCGTAGTAGGTCAGCACCAGTTCGGTGGCGCGATCCTGCTTGCGATTGCCATCGATTTTCATGGACGGGATCCCCCCTGGACGCGTAAACGGCGATTCATCATAGCGCCGACACCCAATGACGGCATGCCTACGGAGTTCGCGGACTATCGGGATTCCACGAACAGATCGCGGTGGAAGAAATACACCTCCTGCAGCAGGAAGCGTTTGCGCGTCTCGAAGCTGCGGAAGCGGCTGGTGGGCGTGGACGACCCCAGCGCGTCGATGCCCATTGCCCGTGCCAGCCGCAGCGCGCGCGCCATGTGCAGCGGATCGCTGACGATGAGGGCGCGCTTGAAATTGTGCGTCTTCATCAGCGCCGCCGCCTGCTGCAGGTTCTGCCGAGTGGTGCGCGATTCGGTTTCGATCAGGATCGCTTGCGGCGGCACACCCCGTTTAAGGGCGTAGCTGCGCGCCACCTGCGATTCGGAGAAGCGGGCGCCGTTGCCGAAACCACCGGTGAAGATGAGCTGCTTGGCCAGGCCGCGCTGATACAGATCGATGCCGTGGCGTATCCGTTCCTTGAACACGGGCGAAGGATTCCGGTCGTAAGCGGCGGCGCCCAGGACGATGATCACATCGGCGGGCGCGGCCTGGTCGCGTTCGCCGACCCAAACGATGTAAGACGCCACCCCCACCAGCCAAAGCACCAACAACAGCAATAGACGCCAGGCCCAGCCCAGCACCCCACGCCGCTTGCGATCTCGACGCCGGCTCACGCGTCACTCCAGGGCAGCGCGTCCAGGTCGACGTTGCCCCCGGACAGCACCACGCCGACCCGCCGTCCAGCGAAGCGCGTTGGGTATTGCAGCACCGCCGCCAGAGCGATGGCCGAGGAGGGTTCCACCAGTTGTTTGGTGGTCTGCCAGAGCAGACGCATCGCTTGCAGCGTGTCGGTATCGCGCACCGTCAGCACTTCCACTGCGTGTCGCCGCAGCAGTTCGAAATTCGGCTGTCCCACGGCGGCGCGCAGGCCGTCGCAAATGGTGTCGGGAACGAAATCGGCGAGGCGCTCACCGGCGGACAAGGAACGCGCGGTGTCGGCGGCGCCTTCCGGTTCGGCCAGCACCACCCGGCAATCCGGCAACAGCGCGGCCGCTGCGATCGCGGTGCCAGAGGCCAGACCGCCGCCGCCTACCGGCACCACCAGCACTTCCAGCGCTTCTACGGCATTGAGCAATTCCAGCGCCGCCGTGCCTTGGCCGGCGATTACCCGCGGGTTGGTGTAGGGATGGACCAGGACCGCGCCGGTTTCGCGCTGCACCTGCAGGCACTTCTCTTCGCGCGCGGCGATGTTGGCCGCGCAGGTGTGCACGATCGCGCCATAGCGTCTGATCGAGGCCAGCTTGGCGGCCACCGCGCCGTCCGGCACCACCACGTGGCAGGAGATGCCACGGGTTTGGGCGGCCAACGCTAGTGCGGCGCCATGATTGCCGGAGGAATGAGTGACCACGCCTGCGCGCGCCTCTGCCTCGGAAAGCGCCCATACCGCATTGCATGCGCCCCGGAACTTGAACGCACCCACGCGCTGCAAATGCTCGGCCTTGAAGTGCAGCTGCGCCGACGCGAGCGCATCCAGCGAGCGCGAGCGCAGCACCGGTGTGACGTAAGCATGGGGGGAAATACGAGCGGCGGCGGCCAGAACGTCGTCGAAGCAAGGCAGGGAATCGGGCATACGCGAAAGATTAGCGTATTACCCCATCGCTCTCGGACCCACTGAGAGGCGAGGGGCGATCGCGCCGGTCGAGCATATGAATGGAACCCAGTGTATCTAGCGATAGCCGGCCGAATTAAGCACCGATTCAATGCGGCGGGCAGATTCTGCCTATATGAACCGGGGGTACACCATGAAACTGCGTCTGTTGACCGCACTCTTCGCCACCGCCGCGCTTAGCGGCTGCGCGACTTACGACTATGCCGGCGGCAGCGCACCCGGTGGCTATTACTATGGACGGCCTTCGGTGGAGTACTACGGACCCTACGGCGGAAGCTACGGCTACGGCTCGTATGGATACGGTTCGTACGGCTACGGCTACGGCGGCGGCTATGGTTATGGGTACTCCCCGTACAACTATGGCTACTACGGCGGTTATTACCCCGGCGGTTACTATCCCTACCACCCCTACCGTCCGCATCACCCGCGCCCGGACGACGACGACGACCGGCCACCGAGCGAGGGCGGGCGTCCGCCTCCTTGGCGCCGTCCCGACGGTCGCTACCAGGATTCGGGCCAGGTGATGATTCCACCGCGCAACGGTATTCCCCAGGTCCCCAGCCAGCCCCAGGTCCGCAACGAAGGTGGCCGCTACCCTGGTATGCGGGTACGGCCGGAGGGTGGCGACCGGCCCCCGCGAATGTCGAATCCTTCGCAACCGCGCCCGATGGAAAGATCGCGGCCGATCGAGCGCACCGAGTCCGCCCCGCGCGCCGAGCGTCGCGAAAGGGTAAGGACAAGAACCGAAGAACCCTGATCGTTGCCACGGGTTGCCCCAACGCCGCAGGCTTGTCATGACCGGTTGACCGGTTGCGTCGCTTATTGACGTGATTGGAATGACAAGCCTCTATGTCGACGTCCGGTGGGGAAATCTGGATCCCCCCTGTTCCGGCCCTGCCGGACGTCGGCGCTCACGCAAAAGCCCGGCCATGCCGGGCTTTTTGTTGGATTGGCCGCTGGATGCAAATAAAATGGGGCCGGTAGTCCCCCGACTACCGGCCCCGGCGCTCCCCCGCAGTGCACATGGCTGGCCCCTGTTCCAATTACCAGCCTGCGCCCCTGGTCGCTTGCCACGACGGGTGCAAGAGGGATATCGCAGAAACCGTGCCAACTTTTCCGCCCTCGCGCGGCCGCATTAGGTCGTCCGGAGCCGCAGTGCCAAACTGAGCCCATGAACGCTTCCTTCCACCACTACGACGTCATCGTCATCGGCGGCGGCCACGCCGGCACCGAAGCCGCCTTGGCGTCCGCGCGCGCCGGTGCGCGCACCCTGTTGCTCACCCACAACGTGGAAACCGTGGGCGCGATGAGCTGCAATCCGGCCATCGGCGGCATCGGCAAGGGTCATCTGGTCAAGGAAATCGACGCGCTGGGCGGGGTCATGGCGCACGCCGCGGATCTGGCCGGCATCCAGTGGCGCACGCTCAACGCCTCGAAGGGTCCGGCGGTACGCGCGACGCGTTGCCAGGCCGATCGCTCGCTCTATCGCAGCGCCATCCGCCGCATCGTCGAAGCGCAACCCAACCTGACGATCTTCCAGGCCGCGGTCGACGACCTGGTGATCGATAACAACCGCGTGCGCGGGGCCATTACCCAGACTGGTCTGTGTTTCGATGCACCGTCGGTGGTGCTGACCGCGGGCACCTTCCTGGCCGGCAAGATCCACGTCGGCGAAACCCAGTACGCCGCCGGTCGCGCCGGCGACCCGCCCGCCACGGCGCTAGCGCACAAGCTGCGCGAAGGCTTGTTCGTCGTCGATCGCCTGAAGACCGGTACGCCGCCGCGCATCGATGGTCGCTCGCTCGACTATTCGGTAATGGAGGAGCAGCCCGGCGACAATCCGCTGCCGGTGATGTCCTTCGTCGGCGATGCCTCGCAGCATCCGCGTCAGGTCTCGTGCTGGATCACTCACACCAGCGAACGCACCCACGAAATTATCCGCAACGCGCTGCACCGTTCGCCGCTGTACAGCGGCCAGATCGAAGGCATCGGCCCGCGCTACTGCCCCTCCATCGAGGACAAGGTCGTACGCTTCGCCGAGAAGGCTTCGCACCAGATCTTCGTCGAGCCAGAAGGCCTCGAGGTCGCCGAGATCTACCCCAACGGCATTTCCACCTCGCTGCCGTTCGACGTGCAATTGGAGCTGGTGCGCAGCATCCGCGGTATGGAGCACGCGCACATCACCCGGCCGGGCTACGCCATCGAATACGACTTTTTCGATCCGCGCGGTTTGAAATCCTCGCTGGAGACGAAGGCCGTCGCCGGCCTGTTCTTCGCCGGACAGATCAACGGTACTACCGGTTACGAGGAAGCCGCCGCGCAGGGGTTGATCGCCGGGCTCAATGCCGCGCGCCTGGTGCAACAGAAGGAGGCGTGGTGCCCGCGTCGCGACGAGGCCTACATCGGCGTACTCATCGACGATTTGATCACCCACGGCACCAAAGAGCCGTACCGCATGTTCACTTCGCGTGCGGAATACCGTCTGCAGTTACGTGAAGACAATGCGGACCTGCGTCTGACCGAAATCGGCCGCGGCCTGGGTCTGGTCGATGAAGCGCGCTGGCAGAAGTTCGATACCAAGCGCGAGGCCATCGAACGCGAGAACGAGCGCCTGCGCGCGGTCTGGGTAACGCCGGGAAATGCACTCGGTCGCGAGGTCGAAGCGACGCTAGGCATCGCGGTCAGCCGCGAAACCACCGTGCTGGACATGATCAAGCGCCCGGAACTGGATTACGCCAAGCTGGTTTCGGTGCCTTCGATCGGCCCAGGCGTGGAAGATGCCAAGGTCGCCGAACAAGTGGAGATCGGCGTGAAGTACTCCGGCTACCTGGACCGCCAGCGCGAAGAGATCGAGCGCCAGCAGCGCAATGAGGACACCGCCATTCCCGCCGGTTTCGATTACGTCGGCGTGCGTGGCCTGTCTTTCGAGGTGCTGCAGAAGCTGGAGCGGGTGCAGCCGCAGACCATCGGTCAGGCGCAACGCATTCCCGGCATGACGCCTGCGGCGATTTCGTTGTTGCTTGTGCACCTGACTCGTGCGCGACGTAGTCGCGTGGCTTGATGAAACGAAACGCAGGAGCGACGTGAGTCGCGACTGGACATGCGTTGTCCATTGATGCCGCGAAACATCTAGTCTTTTCAGTCGCGACTCACGTCGCTCCTACGCAGCTATCGATTTTCGGCACGAGCGGATGCGACCGCCAGCGCTATTTGCTGGTTGCGGCTTGATCGATGCCCACTCCGAATGGAGCGAACATTGCTCGCCGCGCTTCGGGGAGCAAAAGAGCCGGCGGGCAATGCCCGCCCTACTCACAATTACGTCGTTGCTGGCCGGATCGTGTTGATTACTGAAGGCGGACAAAGCAGAATCCTGGCCACGCCGACGTTTCAGGACGCCAAGTAGGACCCGGGCGAGCCGCGTGGCGACATCAGCAAAGGAAGTGCACGACATGAAATGGATTTTATTTTCCGCGTTGGCCGTAGCCAGCTTTTTCCCGCGTCTCGCTCAAGCGCAGGACGGACAGCCGAGCCCGCATTGCCCAGACGGATATGTGATCGTCCATGACGAGCAAGACGAGTCGGAAATATCGGACCGGAACGGCAATATATGCGTGCCTGCGGACAGGGCGAGCGATTGGGACTACTGGGTTGCAGAGAGAACCAGAGACTTCTGGGCAACCATCGCGTACAGCAGTGTGGGTTCAGAACTTTTCGCGTCCTGGGACCAATACGGCGAGGATCAGGCCAGGAAAGTTGCGCTCGAAACCTGCAAGAAGGGCCTCAAGGAGAAAAAAATAAAGGCCAAGTGCCTGATATTGGGCTCATGGGCGAATGGAGACGGGGTCGTTTCCCAGGGCGATAGCGGCAAATATTTTCTTGGCGAATCGGAAGAATCTGCGTTGGCAATCTGTAGGGGCACGACCTCAAATTGCACGATCGCGTGGGGAGTGAAGAGCTACGGCACCGGGAATAGATAGAACTAATCCGCCAAGCGGCCTGGCTGGCGCATGAGGGGAAACTTGCCGTAAATCTACCCGCGACATTCGCGCAGCATCGACTCAGGAACCACCTTTTGCGCGCGCGAACGCCGCCGCCAACGCGTTGTTTGCGGGGAGTTGCTGTGATCTGACCGCAGGCGTGGCGGATCTGGGCTGTCGCTGGTCGGGCTTTGCACTGCGCGAGGATCCGGCGTCGCGTCGCAAGGTGTCCTGGGGTGGCTTGGCTACCGGAGCATCCTCCAACCGCCGCGTCAGCGCAATCCGCTTGCGCGGAATATCCACTTCCAGCACGCGTACCTTGACGATGTCGCCGGCCTTGACCACGTCGCGCGGATCTTTCACGTAGGTATCGGACAGCGCCGAAATGTGGACCAGGCCGTCCTGGTGCACGCCGATATCGACGAAAGCGCCGAACGCGGCCACGTTGGTGACCACGCCTTCCAGGATCATGCCGACCTTGAGATGCTTGAGATCCTCCACGCCCTCGGCGAAGCGCGCGGCCTTGAACTCCGGACGGGGGTCGCGGCCCGGTTTCTCCAGTTCCTTCAGGATGTCGCGTACGGTGGGCACGCCGAACTTCTCGTCGGTGAACGATTCGGCTTTCAGTCCGCGCAGATAACCGGCATCGCCGATCAACTGTTTCACCGCGCGTCCGCTGTCCTTCACGATGCGCTCCACCACCGGATACGCTTCCGGGTGCACCGAAGACGCGTCCAGCGGCTCGTCGCCATCGGCGATGCGCAGGAAGCCGGCGCACTGTTCGAAGGTTTTCTCGCCCAGACGCGGCACCTTCAGCAATTCACGGCGGCGCTTGAAAGGCCCGTTCTGGTCGCGATGCAGGACGATGTTCTCCGCCACCGACGAAGACAAGCCGGACACGCGCGCAAGCAGAGCGGCCGAAGCGGTATTCACATGTACGCCGACTGCGTTGACGCAATCCTCCACGCGCGCGTCCAGCGCGCGCGCCATGCGATAGGGATCTACGTCGTGCTGGTATTGGCCCACGCCTATCGCCTTGGGTTCGATCTTCACCAGTTCGGCCAGCGGATCCTGCAGACGGCGTGCGATCGAAACCGCTCCGCGCAGGCTCACATCCAGCTCCGGAAATTCCTTCGCCGCCAGTTCCGAGGCGGAGTACACCGAGGCGCCGGCTTCGCTGACCACAATCTTCTGCAGCTTCAGTTCGGGGTGCTTCGCGATCACTTCGCCGGCCAACTTGTCGGTTTCGCGCGAAGCGGTGCCATTGCCGATGGCGATCAGTTCCACGCCATGCTGGACGCATAACTTGTGCAACGAATGCAGCGACTGATCCCACTGCTTGCGCGGTTCGTGCGGATAGATCGTGTCCGTCGCCACCACTTTGCCGGTACGGTCGACTACCGCGACCTTGACGCCGGTGCGGATGCCCGGATCCAGACCCATCACCGTGCGTGCGCCCGCGGGTGCCGCCAGCAGTAGGTCCTTGAGGTTGTCGCCGAAAATGGCGATGGCCTCGGCTTCCGCCTTCTCCCGCGCCTGGCTGAACAAGTCGAGCAGCAAATGCAAATGCAGTTTGGCGCGCCAGGTCATGCGGCAACTATCCAATAGCCAGCGGTCGGCGGCGCGGCCCTGGTCGCTGACGCCAGCGTGCAGCGCTACGCGGCCGTCGCCGTATAGATGTCCGGCTTCCGCATCCTTGCCCGGATCCAGGTCGAGATACAGGATTTCTTCCTTGCGCGCGCGGAATAGCGCGAGCAGCCGGTGCGAAGGAATCTTCGCCAGCGCTTCGCTGTGTTCGAAGTAGTCGCGGTACTTCGCGCCGGCTTCTTCCTTGCCCTCGGCCACGCGCGCGCGGATCACGCCGGCTTCGCCCAGCCAGTTGCGCAGCTCTCCGACCAGGGACGGATCCTCGCCCCAGCGTTCCATCAGGATCGCGCGTGCGCCGTCGAGCGCGGCCTTGCTATCGATTACACCCTTGTCGGCGTCGATGAAACCGGCGGCGAAGGTTTCCGGCACCTGGGTGGGATCGGCGAGCAGGCCGTCGGCCAGCGGCTCCAGGCCGGCCTCGCGCGCGATCTGCGCACGGGTGCGACGCTTGGGCTTGTAGGGCAAGTACAGATCCTCCAGCCGCGCCTTGCTGTCTGCGGCTTCGATCTCGGCGCGCAAGGCGTCGCTCAGCTTGCCCTGTTCGTCGATGCTGGCCAGCACGGTGGCGCGGCGTTCTTCCAGCTCGCGCAGATAGGTCAGGCGCGTTTCCAGATTGCGCAACTGGGTATCGTCCAGTCCGCCGGTGATTTCCTTGCGGTAGCGCGCGATGAAGGGAACGCTGGCGCCTTCGTCCAACAATGCGATGGCGGCCAGGGCTTGCGCGGTCTGAGCGCCGATTTCCGCAGCGATGGTGCGGGCGATGTGCTGGGCGAGCTGCTTTGGAGTGTCCTTCATTACCTTATTCGAATTCATGAGTGGCAGGCCTCGATTGTGGCGGTCGCGGCGCGCGGGGGAAACCCGTTGACAGGAAAAGCAATTGCAGGTTTCGCAAATTCACAGCCGATGGCCCAGGAGCGGCGAGGGGGCAGCGTTCCGCTGCGAGCTTTGCTGTGATCGCCGGCTGTACGAAAAGCTCGCGGCGGAACGCCGCTCCCACCATGAATGGAGCCGAGGATCCAGGTCTTTCTCAGAACTGTTGCTCCAGTGGTTTCAGCTGCACCGGCAAACCCATGAACTCACCGTAGCGATGCGCGACCTTACCCAACGCCTTCAACTCACTCTTGAGTAAGGCGCGGAACGGCCTCAGTTCCACCGTCAGGCCGACCTTGTCGATGCTGCGCTTCCAAGTGCCGACGATGCGTCCGCCGATCACGATGCCGGCGTTGAACAGACCGTTGATGCCGATGACCTGCGGGCTGAAGCGCGCTTCCACCGCCTCGCTGCGATCCTTG
Organism: Pseudoxanthomonas sp. P4_B2; assembly: GCF_056402315.1. Lineage (NCBI taxonomy): Bacteria > Pseudomonadati > Pseudomonadota > Gammaproteobacteria > Lysobacterales > Lysobacteraceae > Pseudoxanthomonas > Pseudoxanthomonas sp. P4_B2. Next base: position 349,027 of record NZ_JBFUHQ010000002.1, on the reverse strand, counting down.
TAGGCGACCAAGTATTCGTCGAACGAAGGCAGCAGATGCGGATCGCCGGCAATAGCATCCTCCGATTCGTGCTCTTCACCCGAATGCAGGTAGAGTCGGCCACCGATGACCTCCTGGGCCAGATCGTCCGCAGCCAGTTCGATGCCCAGCTGCACGTCCTTGACCGTCAAACCCGACCACCACGCGAAATCCTGCAGCGTTGCCGGACCATGGCTGTGGAAATAGCGACGCGCCAGTTCCGCCAGCGCCTGCTCGCGCTCCATCGCGCGGTGGGTGGAAATCCATTCGTCCAGCAGCACGAAGGTCGGTTGCTTTTCGGCGCGCGGACCCAGACAGAGCAGGCCTTCCTGCGCCAGACGCCCGGTGATGTGGATGCCGCGCTGCCGCTCGGTAACGATGCCGGCGCTATCGAGCGCCGCGTACACCTCACTGCGCGTCAGCCGCTGCCCGCCCCGCAAGGCTTTCACCAGGACTTTGCGGCTACGGCTTAGCACCGTGTCGTCCAGCTCGAACTCGCGCAGCAGTCGCGCCTTGTTGGCAGCGATCACGCGCGGGGTCATCAACGCCGACATCCAGCGCACATCCTCGGCAGCAACGAAATGCAGCGTGCCGCGCATCGGCCAGGTACGGACGATGCGGCGATCGGCGATCGCCTGCTCAACCGACTCCAGAGTCGCGCCCTGCGTGCGCAAGCCGATGGCCCATAGCGCGGCCGCATAGTCTTGCGCCTGCATCGCGCCCAGCCAGGCGACGACTTCGGCCGGCGATCCCAATTTTCCGCTGGCGATGCGTTGCCGTTGCAGGCGCAGTTGCGCGATCCGGGAAATCTTCATCGTGCGTCCTTGGGTCGTCTACTTTTCCTTCCGCCAGTTCAACGAGCCGCGTGTTTCCACCGTACTCGATTCGATCTCTACATCGAAGCCTTTGCGCAGCAGGTATTTCAGCGTGATCGCCGAACCGCTGCCTACCATCGACACGCCGTAGCTCACGTAAAGCTTCGGCGACAGATACTTGCCCACGCCGAATACCGAGCCGCCCAGCGTGCGCGATTCCAGTACGCCCGCATCGTCCAGGCCGATCTTGGCGCCCAGTTGCGAGGCTAGCAGGCCAGCGCCGGCGCTAAGCGCGGTGGAGGCAGCATTGATCTTCTGGCTTTCGTCGGTGCTGGCCGTGTTCAAGGAACGGCCCAGCACCAGATAGGCCAGCGCCGCCGATTCGTCCATCGACGGGTTCGACCAGATGGTGGCCTTAGGACTGCTGGCGCGGCCGGTGACGTCGATGCCGGCGGTGACGCCCGCGCTGACCACTTCGCGTTCGGCGCGGATGTTGATGCGCGGATCGGAAACGGCGTTGTTGCTCCACACCAGTTCGCCACGTGTGATCCGCAGCTTCTGTCCGTACGCGGTGTAGCGGCCGTCGACGTCGAGCCGGCCGGTGGCGGCCATCTCGCGACCCTGACGCGAGCGCACGTTCATGGTGCCGGCGAGCGTGCCCTCGAGCCCATAGCCGTTGAGCTTCACCGCATCGCCCAGGGTGATGGCCATATCCAAATCCAGGCGCGAGCTGGGCAAGCGCTCGGGGTCCGCCGGGTCCAGCACCACCACATCCTCGGAAACCGATACGCCGTCGTCGAGTTTCTCCACGTCGATGGTGGCCGAAGGCACCACCACTTTGCCGCGCACCTGGATGGTGTTGTTGGCGAAACCGACCTGCAAGTCGGGCGAGGCGACCGCCTGCAGCTCGGTGGTGTCGGAAATCAGGAAATCCTTGCCGCGGATGTTGAACTGCAGGGGCGAGCCTTCCACCTTCCAGTCCAGCGTGCCGTCCACGCTCAAAGTGCCGCCGTTGACGGTGCCGCCGGTGGAAGACACCGATTTCAGCGTGCCGTCGATGCGCGCGCTGCCGTCGGCCTGGGCGTCCAGGTTGGCGACGCCGTCGGTCAGAGTGATGCCCAGCGACGGCAGTTCGCCCTTGAATTCGGTGAGCTGGGCGTCGCCGCTCAGCGCCGGCGTTCCGCGCGTGCCGGCCAGACCCACATGGCCTTGCAGCTTGCCGGTGGGACGCACCAGGTCCGGCGAGAACAATTCCATCCAGAACAGCCGCGAGTTGTGGAAATAGATATCGCCTTTCAGCGGTGCGAATTCGTCCCAGCCGGTGGCGATGGTGGCGTCGACGAAACCGTCGCCCTTGAAGCCGGTGCCCAACCGGCCCTTGATGGTCTGCGGATTGAAATCGGCGTCCAGGGTGAAGTTGTCGTAGCGCACGATCTCGCCGCGTGCGTTGTTGCCCAGCTTCAGGCCGCCATCGAGCGAACTCAGGTGCAGTTCGCCGACCCACGCCTTGCCGGCCGGCTTCACCGAAGCCTCCAGCTTGATGTCGCCGCGCACGGTGAGCGGCCGGCCATTGTTCGGCGGCAGCCACGGCTGCAGCAGCGTCAACGGCAGCGCGTCGGCATGCAGCTGTATTCCCTGTTTCGGCCAATTGGCCTGCGCGCACAACGCGCCGCCGCCGCTGGCGGCCAGGCACGCGGGAGTCAGCGTGAATGCCGAACCGTTCTGCGCGTAGCGCGCGGCCTGCTGCAAACGCCAGCTGCTTCCCTTGGAAGGAGTGAGTTGCAATGCGTCGAGACTGCCCTGCCAGTTGGCGCCGCGTTTCAACGCCGTGCCAGCGAGCGAAATCGAACCCATCGTATTGCTGGCATCGCCGTTGAACTGCAGGTTCTCGACCGCCCCACGCGCGTCCAGGCGCACGCTGTCCAGCACCATGCCGACATCCACCGCTGAGCCGCGCACCGCGAATTCGCCTCCGCTACCGGTCCAAGGCAGGCGTCCGCGCACGCTTAGCGCATCGGCGGCATAGCCGCTCCATTTGAGTGCAGTGCCCGTGAGATCCGCATCCACATTGGGCGCATTACGGGCGCCCGTGAGCTTTAGCGTGCCGGCGATGCTGCCGCTGGCATCCGGTAACAGATCGTCCAGATGCAACGGCTGCAGTTTGGCGTCGATATCGAGTTTGTCGCCGACCTTGCCCTTGGCATCGACGCGGCTATTGCCGAGAGAGAGCGCCAGCTCGCCGTCGCCTTCGTTGCCGCGCAGCGCGAACTTGCCGCGGCCGTCCAGTTTGCGTCCACGCAAACTACCGCCCAGCTTGGGCACATCCAGCGTCGCATCGAAGCCGCCGGTCTCGCGTGCCTGGCCTTTGCTGGCGAGATCTCCGGACACGTTGCCTTTCCAGTCGGCAAGGAAATAACCCGGATCGAACCCGGCCAGTTTTGCGGCGAGGTCCCAGCGCAAGGCCGGTTCCCAGCCCACGGTGCCGGTAGTGTCCAGCGTGCCGGTCGGCATTTTTGCCTGCAGCTTGTTCAGCACCAATTGCTCTCCGTCGCCGCGGCCGTCGAAGTCGACGGTCGCCTTCTGGTTTTCGCGCACCAGCGTGGCCTTGCCGATCGCCGCCCAGGCCTTCATCTGGCCGGCGAAACCCAGGTCCGCATCCGCGGCGATCTGCGTCTGCGCGTCCTGGCCCCAGCGCAGTCCGCGCGCATTGGCCGAGAATTTGAACACCGGATTTTCCGGATCCTTGAAATCGGCGCGCCCGCGCAGCGTCGTCAGTCCGTCGAAGGCGCGCACCGCCAGCGGCTCCACGGTCAGCACTTCATCGGCGATGCGGATCTTCGATGGTTCGATGACGGCGACGAAATCGCCCTGGGCGATACGGCCCTGCAGGTCGGCGGCGCCACCGGCGCCGTTGGCTTTCAGATCGAAGGCCAGCGGCATGCTGTCGTCGACAAGGCCGAGCAATGCCAGATCCAGCGCTTCAGTCTTGCCGCTGAAGTTCCAGGTGGGATTCTCTTCGCCACGCACGCCCAGCATCACCCGCACCGGCGCCGGTGCGTTGCCGGCCAGGCCCATGTCCATGCTCTTGCGGTTTCCGCGCGCCACCAGCCCAAGCCTTGCGGGCGTGCGGCCCAGTGAGGCTGGGAACACGGCCGTGGCCACCACATCGGTCGCGTAACCGTCGCGTGGCTCGTAGCTGCCGTTGATGTCGATGCGTCCGCGATCGCTGTCGATCGCCAGCTTCTCCGCCTTGAAGTAGCCGTCGCCGATATCGATGCCGCCGCGCGCGCGCCGGATGTCGATCAAAGGCTGCGTGCTCTGGGTGATACGTAAGCCGTCGATCCCTAGGGTGTCGGCCTGGATCGCGATCGGCATCTCGATTTGCGGCAGCAGCTCAGGCCAGGTCGGCAGTTCGAACGGCTCGTCGCTCTTGGGAATGTCCAGCGTCGCGTTGGTCAGCTGCAAGGCATCCAGGCGCAAGCGCTTGCCTAACAGTGGACGCAGATCCGGATCCAAGTACACCCGCTCGGCGGTGAAATGGATTTTTTCGTAGCGGAAATCCACGCCATACAGGGTCAGTGGTCCGGCCAGCGGGCCTTCTGCTTTTTTCCAGGTGAAGGAAGAACCGGCGGGCAGGCGCGCGATGATCTGGTTCAGCAGTACGTCGCGTCCGGCCACGGTCTGCACCAGCCAATACAGCGCGATGACAAGCAGGACAAGCATTACGACCGAAGCGATACCGCTGCGGATTGCCAGTACGCGCATGCGTGCGCGACGCCGCGCGCGGAGTTCGGCGATGCGCGCCTCGTGTTCTTCGGGCGACAGGTTATCGGCGATTGGCTTGCGACGGAAGACCATCAGAATTCCGCTCCTATGCCCAGACCGATGGTGAAAGAGGAGTCGGGATCGTCCAATCCGTGCGCCAGGTCGATGCGGACCGCGCCCACCGGTGATTTCCAGCGCACACCGACGCCAACACCGGTCCGCCAGTCGAAATCATTGCCGTTGTCGAATGCGCTGCCGCTGTCGACGAAAACCGCACCGCCCCAGCTAGCGTTGAAGTAGTGCTCGTACTCGGCGCTGGCGGTCACCACGTTCTTGGCGCCGACGGAGAAATCGCCATTATCCGTTTCCACGCGCGGCCCCACTTCGCGGTACTGATAACCGCGGATGCTACGGTCGCCACCGGCGTAGTAGCGCAGGCTGGGCGGCATGGAGTTAAGCGCGTCGGTGAAGGTGTGGCCCAATTCGCCGCGCAGGATGAAACGGTCGCTGGTGCCGATGGCCTTGAACCAGCGCGCCTGCGCATGCACCTGGGCGAAGTTGGCGTCCGAGCCCGCGCCTTCCAAGCCACCGCGCACGGTCAGTGAGCCTGCGATGCCGCGCCGCGGGAACGCACGATTGTCGACATCCACGTAGTTGGCGGAAAGCTCGGGATAAGTGAAGGTCGCGTAGCGGTAGTCGACCGGCGCAAGCGCACCGCCGCCATCGTCGGCGAGGGAATAGGCCCAGCGTTCGCGCACGGTATTGAGCGAGGCGACGGCGGTCAGGTATTCGTTGATCTCGCCGCTGCGGCTGACGCTGAACTTCAGCAGCCGCGTGTCGATATAGTCGGTCTGTTCGTCATAAGCCTGCAGCGCGACGGTGTACCAGCCATCCAGCCACTTGAAGGCGGGGATGCGGTATTGGGTGACGAAGTTCTTGCGTTTCTGCGCGTAGTCCAGCTGGGTGGACAATTTATGGCCACGCGAATTCACGTAGCGGCGCTCCAGGCCGAAGCGCACGCCGGCACCGCTCTCGGTGCCGTAGCTCACGCCGGTGGTATAGACGTCGCGCTTGGCCAGGGTGAGGTTGACGTCGACCGGCACGCGGCCGTCGACGGCGTTCTCCGGCTTGGCCTGGATATCGATGTTGTTGAAGTAATCCAACCCGGTCAGCGATTCGCGCAGACGATCGAGTTTTCCTTGGTGGAAGTAGCTGCCTTCTTCCCAGTACACCAGCTTGTCCAGCAGCCCCGGCCGGAACTTGGTTTGGTGGAAGGTGGTCGGCCCCATGTCGTAGCGGATGCCGCTGGCCCAGGTCAGGCCGATGTCGGCGGCGTGTTCGGCGCGGGTGACCTCGACGCGGCGATGGACGAAGTCGGCATCGAAATAGCCGCGGTCGGCCAGCCGGCGCACGATCTGGGTCTTGCTGGTTTCGTAGGTGGTGTGGTCGAAGATGTCGCCGACCTGCGGACGGAAGGCGGCCAGGTCTTCCTTGAGATAGCGGTCGCTGCCGCCCGCGCCCTCGATGCTCAGGTCCGAATGCCTGACGCGCACCGGTTCGCTCTTGTCCACTTGCACGACCACGGTGATGTGTTCGTTTTCGCCGCCCGGGCGCGCGGCGTCGACGGTGATCTCGGGCGAGTAATAGCCGAACGGCTCCAGCGCCTCGCGGGCCTCGGCCTTGGCCTCGCTCATCAGGTATTCCAGCCGCGATTCGCCCTGGCGGCGGCCGATGATGTCGTTCAGCGACAGCGCTACGTTGATGTTCTCGATCATCAACGCTTCGGTTTCGTTGTCCTCATTCAGGCCGCGGATTTCCACCCTGTCGATGGTGGAGGCTGCGTAGGCTTGGCCGGAAACGGACAGCAGGACGGCAGCGGCGGCGAGTAGGGGGCGTGGTCGCATAGGTGCAGGATACCGGGCGAGCGCGGAATCGGGTTAACCAGGGGTGAGGTCGGCGACACATTTATGCGCACCATACGGGAGGTGTCGTGCGAGTCGTGATGCACCCAGCAAACAATCCTCGTCATCCCAGCGAAAGCTGGGATCCATTTTGATCTTTGCTCGGGGCTCAGCACTCGCTGCGCTCGCTCCCCTCATCCGCCCTTCGGGCACCTTCTCCCACAAGGGGAGAAGGGCTTTAATCTGCAGGCTCAGTTAACTAGACAAGTGTTCAATCGCAGCCACCGCACGGAAACGGTCAGCCAAGCGCTTGAGCAAGGCCAGACGGTTGGCACGGATCGCGGGCTCATCCACATTCACCATCACACTGTCGAAAAACGCATCCACCTGCGGACGCAGTAGCGCCAGGCGGCTGAGCACGCTGATGTAGTCGTGATGGTGCAGGGCTTCGTCGGTATCGCCGATGGCGGCTTCCACCGCTTCGGCCAACGCGCTCTCGACCGGGTCGTTGAGCAGGCTGCGGTCGATGGCGTGCGGAATTTCGACGTCGGCTTTCTTCAGGATGTTGTTGATGCGCTTATTGGCGGCGGCCAATGCTTCGGCTTCCGGCAGCGCGGCGAACTGGCCGATGGCGTCCAGACGGGTGTCGAAGTCGTAGAGCGATCGTCTCTTGAGCTCGGCGACAGCATTGAAATGACTTGCAGGCACGTCTTTTTCTGCATAGTAGCCACGTAGGCGTTCAAGAATAAAGTCATAAATCTCTTGAACAGCGCCGATGCCCCCAGCGGAGCCGATAGCGGAATGTGCACCGTCGACCGCCACGCCTTTTGCCGAGGCTTCCTTTGCAGCTGAAGCTTTCTCCGATATTTGTTGATTGGCCCGTGCTTGCATCGTTTGCACATTCGCCGCGCTGATCAGACTCCAGATGTCGATATCAAATCCGGATTCAATGATGGTCCGTGCCAAGCCCAAAGCATTACGACGCAGTGCAAACGGATCCTTGTTGCCAGTCGGCTTCAAACCAGCCGCAAATCCGCCCGCCAACGTATCCAGCCGTTCCGCGATCGCCAGCACCTTGCCGGTCGGCGACAACGCGATGTCATCGCCCGCGAAACGCGGCTGGTAAGACTCATCGATCGCCAGCGCAATCTCGCTCGACTCACCGGCAGCAGTCGCATAGTGACGGCCGGCGATGCCCTGCAACTCCGGAAACTCATTGACCATGCGCGACTGCAGATCGTTCTTGGACAACTCCGCTGCACGACGGGCCAGCGCGGGTTCGAAACCCAGCTCTTTCGCAATGGTCTCCGCCAACGCAGCGACGCGCGCCACCTTGTTAGCGACCGAGCCTAGCTTGGCCTGATAGGTGACGGTCCTGAGACCATCGCCCATCGACACCAACCCCTGCTTCAAGTCTTCATCGAAGAAGAACTTCGCATCCGAGAACCGAGGGCGGATCACGCGCTCGTAGCCCTTGCTGACTTCGCGCACGTCCTGCGATTCGATATTCGCAATCCCGATGAAGTGCTCGGTCAGCTTGCCGCCGTCATCCAGCACTGGGAAGAATTTCTGGTTGGCCTCCATGGTCGCGATCAACGCTTCCTGCGGCACCGCCAGGAATTCCGGCTCGAAGCTGCACAGCACCGCCGACGGCCATTCCACCAGGCAGTTCACCTGTTCCAGATTGTCCTCGGTAATGCGTGCCACACCGCCCGCTTTCGCTGCCGTGTCCTGCACCTGTTGTTCGATACGCGCGCGCCGCTCGTCGGCGTCCACCAACACGTGTGCGCCGCGCAGGGCGTCGATGTAGTCGCCTGGATGGTTCACCCAGACCGACTTGTCGTGTTCGAAACGATGGCCACGGCTCATGCGGTCGCTGCGCACGCCCAATACTTCCGCATCCACCACATCCTTGCCCAGCAGCAGCACCAGCCAGTGCACCGGCCGCGCGAAGGCATAGTCGTGGTCGCCCCAGCGCATCGGCTTGGGAATCGGCATCGCCGCCAGCGATTCACGCACGATGTCCGCCAGCAGATCCGCCGTCTTCGCGCCGGGCTTGTTGGAGCGATGCACGAAGCGTTCGCCTTTGGCGTCGGTAGTGCGTTCCAGTTGCGACCAGTCGACGCCGGCCTTGGCCGCGAAACCCTGCAGCGCCTTGGTCGGCTGGTCTTCTGCATCGAGCGCGATGTTGAGATACGGGCCCAGCACTTCCGAACTCTGCTCCGGCTGCTCCGTCGACACGCCCGGCAGCAGCACGGCCAGGCGGCGCGGCGTGTACAGCGGTTTGGCGTCGGTGCGGTCGAAATCGATGCCGCGCTTCTGCAGCGCGTCGATGACGCCGTCGAAGAACGCCTGGGCCAGCCCGAGTAGGGCCTTGACCGGGAGTTCTTCGGTGCCGAGTTCGATCAGCAGGGGTTTCATTTCGGTCATATCTATAAAGCCTGTTGGTGTTTCCTTCTCCCCTCGGGAGAAGGTGCCCGGAGGGCGGATGAGGGTGCGGCGGAGTCAACAGGGTCCGAACCCTCACGATTTCGCCGTACCCTCACCCCAACCCCTCTCCCGGTGGGAGAGGGGCTTTTGTTTGCTCGCCACCTTCGGGACCATAAAAGATCACCCAGGTGGCGAAGTCGTCGCTGAAATTCTCGAAACGGTGTTCGACGCCGGCGGGCACGAACAACAGTTCGCCGGCTTCGAAAGGCTTGCGTTGTCCGCCGTTGACGAACTCGCCGACTCCCGAAACCACCACGTAAACCTCATCGCGCGTATGCGGCGTCTGCGTGTCCTGGCCGAGCGGCCGATACATTTCCACCGACAGCGAGCCATGCGTGAACAGTTCCACGAAAGGCAGGTTGTCTTCGCGGCGGGCCAGCGCGGCCAAGGCGTGGTGGGGAGTCAGGCGTTCTTTCATGGCAGCGGCGCGGGAGTGGGCGCATCGAACGGCAGGTGGAATTGCCGGAACACCGGCAACGTCTCGCAGCGATCTACATGCGCCTGCAGCGCCGGATAGACAGAAAGATCCAGCGGCACGGCTTCGCGCAGGTAGGTGCCGTTGCAGCCGACGGTGATGTCGGCCAGTGTCATCGCATCGCCCACCAGCCATTGGCCAGCACGTTCGCCGCAATGCTTGTCCAGCGCGAACAGCGCACCCTGCGCCTGCACCAGGCAGCGATCGGTCCAGGGTGCGTGGCGTTTTTCTTCCGGGCGGAACACGCGCTCGATCACCATCAAGATGCCCTTGTCGACCGCGCCGGTGGCTAGACCGATCAGACGCAGCGCCTGTCGCCGCGCGTCGCCTTCGGCGGGCAGCAGCGCGCGTTGTGGGCCGACCAGGCTATCCAGGTAATCCAGGATCAACGCGGATTCTGCCAACACTTCGCCCGAATCCAGCACCAGCGCCGGCACGCGGCCGATCGGGCTGTATTCGCGGATGCGATCGAAATCCTTGCCCACCGACCAGCTGCGGTGCTCGAACGGCAGACCGAGCAAGGTCATGGCGATGGCGACGCGCCGTACGTAGGGCGAATCGAACATGCCGATGAGGATCATATGACGTCCTTGCGCGTGGCCATCAGGTCGGCCCGGCCGGGATCCTCAAGTCTCGGCGGGGCCTGATATTGCTTGCTGTTCTTCCATAGCAGTACCAGCCCCGCGACGGGCGGCAGCACGAAGCCGAACAGAAACCAAAGCAGAGTGTTGCGGCGCGTGTTCTGCGCCCAATGCGCCGCGAAGATCGCGAACAGGAACGCGACCAATACGGTACTGGCGGCGGAAGACGTTGCGGTCACGCGGCGTCCTTTGTCTTAAGGCCAGGGAAACCCAGTTTCTCGCGCTGCGCGTAGTAGGCCTCGGCCACCGCCTGCGCCAGCTTACGCACGCGCAGGATGTAGCGCTGGCGTTCGGTCACGGAAATCGCGCGGCGCGCGTCCAGCAGGTTGAAGCAGTGACTGGCCTTGCACACCTGTTCGTAGGCCGGCAGCGGCAGGCCGGCTTCGACCAGCTTCACCGACTCGGCCTCGCAGGCATCGAAACGGTGGAACAGTTCGGCCACATCGGCCACTTCGAAGTTGTAGGTGCTCTGCTCGACTTCGTTCTGGTGATAGACGTCGCCGTAAGTGACCACGCCCTGCGGACCTTCGGTCCAGACCAGATCGTAGACGTTGTCCACGTTCTGCAGGTACATGCACAGGCGTTCCAGGCCGTAGGTGATCTCGCCCAACACCGGCCTGCATTCCAGACCGCCGGCCTGCTGGAAATAGGTGAACTGGGTGACTTCCATCCCGTTCAACCACACTTCCCAGCCCAGGCCCCAGGCACCGAGGGTCGGCGATTCCCAGTTGTCCTCGACGAAGCGCAGGTCGTGCACGCGCGGATCGATGCCCAGCGCCTTCAACGAGTCCAGATACAGCTCCTGGATATTGTCGGGATTGGGCTTCATCACCACCTGATACTGGTAGTAATGCTGCAGGCGGTTGGGGTTTTCGCCGTAACGACCGTCGGTCGGACGCCGGCAAGGTTGCACGTAGGCCGCGCTCCACGGCTCCGGTCCCAGCGCGCGCAGGAAGGTGGCGGGATGGAAGGTGCCCGCGCCGACTTCGATGTCGAGCGGCTGGATCAGCACGCAGCCCTGGGCCGCCCAGTAGGCGTTGAGGGTCTGGATTAATCCTTGGAAGGTTATCCGTGGAATCTGGGGACCTGTCATCGCTTTTTTATTGCACTGCGGAAAAGCGGGCTAGTATAAGGGGAAGCCCCTGATGCTCCTTAAGTTTTGCGCCTTTGGACGTTGCCGTGAAAGCCCCCTTCCTGATCGTCGAAACCGGCCAGCCAGCCCTGCGGCTTAGGCGATATGGCCGCTTTCCGCATTGGATCCGCGTAGCCGCCGGGCTGGAGGCCAGCGAAGCGGTGGTGGTGAACGTGGAGCGGGGCGACGCGCTGCCGCGGCGCGAGGGTTTCGCCGGGGTAATCGTCACTGGTTCGGCGGCCATGGTCACCGACAAGGCCGACTGGAGCGAACGCAGCGCCGATTGGTTGCGCGACGCCGCCCATGAAGGCATGTCGCTGCTGGGCATCTGCTACGGCCACCAGTTGCTGGCGCATGCGCTGGGCGGCGAAGTGGCCGACAACCCGGCCGGTCGCGAATCGGGCACGGTGCGTATCGATCTGCATCCGCCGGCCCAGGAAGATCCGCTGTTTTCCAATATGCCGCTGACCTTTTCCGCTCATTCCACCCACGTGCAGACCGTGTTGCGGCCGCCCGAAGGCGCCACGGTACTGGCCAGGTCGGAACAGGACGGCTGCCATGCGTTCCGCTGGCGCGACCGGGCCTGGGGTGTGCAGTTCCATCCCGAGTTCGCTACCCACCATATGCGCGGCTATGTCGCCTTCCGCGGCGAAGAGCTGAAAAAAGCCGGCCGCTGCCCAACCACCATCGCCCGCGACGTGACGGCGGCGCCGCAGGCGCGCAAACTATTGCGGCGCTTCGTCAAGCATGCGCGCGGTTTGCACGCGCGCTGACTTCGCGGCAATCCCCTCAAAATCCCCCAAGACCATCGGAAAATCCTGGATGTCGAATATCAACAAAGTGCCGGCCGGTGCCGGTGCGGAATGGCTGCTGGGCGCGTTCGCGCTGATCCGCAAGGCGCCGCTGGCGCTGGGATTGCTGGGTGTGATTTGGGGAATGCTGTCGATGCTCGCGGTGCAGACGATGGCGCTCAACGTGACCTTCGGATTAGTCATGCAGCTCGCGTTGGCCTTGCTGGGCCCGTTGCTGTTCGCGGGCATGCTCTGGGCGGTGCGCGAAGTCGATGAAGGCCGTACGGCCGCGCCATCGCACCTATTCCATGCAGTGCGCAGCGAACACGCCGCAAGCTTGCTAGCCACATTGTTGCCGCAACTGATCGCCGCACTGGTGTTGGGCATGCTGTTGGTGGCGATGATCGGTCCGACCGACCTGCAGAACCTGGCCGACGTCGTGGCCAAACTGCAGGAGACGGCACAGGCGGGCGGACAACCGGATCCGGCGCTGATGAGCGGCCTTCCCGTCGGTCGGTTGTTCTTGTGGCTGCTGATGCTGTTTGCCGCAGTGATCGCGATGAGCCTGGTCACTTTCGTAGCGGTGCCCGACATTGTTTTCGGCGGCAACGGCGGGTTCGCCGCCATGCGTAACAGCTTTCGTGCTTGCGTGCAAAACTTGCCGGCGATGCTGGTGTTCTACGTGCTGCTGTTCATCGCACTGTTTGCGCTCAGCATCGGTATCCAACTACTGGCCATGGTGGTGCAGTTGATGGCCGGACCGACCGTCGGAATGTGGATAGCCAACCTGTTGCTGATGGCGGTGCTGATGCCGCTGATGGCCGGTGCCGTGTTCTACGCCTGGCGGCAGATGCTGGGTAGCAGCGCGACCGCAGATACCGCCGCTATGACGACGCACCTCGAAGCCTGATCCCTACGGGGAGTCCTTGATTTCGCGTGGCGTGATCCATTTCGACGCGATGATCCCGGCTTCGTACAGCAGGTACATCGGGATGGCCAGCAGCAACTGCGATACGACATCCGGCGGAGTGATCACCGCCGCCAGCACGAAGATGCCGACCAGCGCGTAGCCGCGCGCTTCCTTCAACTGGGCCGGCGTCACCCAGCCCAGCAGCACCAGGATCACCAGCGCCACCGGTAGCTCGAAACTCGCGCCGAAGGCCAGGAAGATCACCAGCACGAAATCCAGGTAGGCGCTGGCGTCCGGAGTGACCGAGATGACTTCCGGGGTGAAGTTGATCACGAACTTGAACAACGATGGCAGGACCAGGAAGTAGGCGAAGGCGCAGCCCGCGTAGAACAGGGTCACCGCCGAGGCCAGCAACGGAAGCGCCAACCGCCTCTCGCGCTGATACAGGCCCGGTGCTACGAACGCCCATGCCTGATACAGCAGCCACGGCGCGGAGACGAACAGCGCCACGAAGAACGCCAGCTTCACCGGCGCGATGAAACCGCCGGCAGGATCGGTCGCGATCATCGACTGCCCCGCCGGCAGGCGCGCGATCAGCGGCTCGGCGATCCAGTTGTAGAGCTTGCTGGTGAAGGGAAGCAGCCCCAGCAGCACCACGAATACGCCGGCCAGCGCGCGCATCAGTCGCGTGCGCAGCTCGATCAGGTGGCTGAGCAGGCTGGATTCGGAATTGGACTCAGGCGTTTCGCGGTTCATCGCTCTCGCCTTCCTGCGGCTTCAACGGGGGCGCGGGGGCCGGCTCTTCGGATGTCGGCGTCGAGGTGGCCTCCGAACCGTCCGGCTCCTGCACCGAAGCCCGCATCTGCTCGAACTCGCGCCGCGCTTCGGCGCCGCTGTCGCGGATTCTCTGCTCGGTGTCCTGCAGGGCCGACTGCGCATCGTGCAGGCTGCGCTTGAGCTCCTCGGCGGCCAGCTCGCGTTCCAATTCGTCCTTCACCGAATTCCACTGGTTGCGCGCGCGGCGCACCCACATGCCGGCCATGCGCGTGACCTTGGGCAGGCGCTCGGGACCGAGCACGATCAAGGCGATGATGGCGATGAAAAAAAGTTCGCCGCTGCTGATGCCGAACATGGCCGTGTCTAACCTCTATAGGCCTGGGTCCGAGAAATCAATGCGCGTCGCGGTCGCGTTCCTTCGACTCGCTGGTTTCTTTGGACCGCGTGCTCTCATCGCGCGACTCATCGCCCAACTGCCCGTTGGGCTTGTCTTCGTCCTTCATGCCCTTCTTAAAGCCCTTGACCGCTTCGCCCAGGTCCTGACCGGCGTTGCGCAGGCGCTTGGTGCCGAAGACCAGCAGCACCACCACCAGCACGATGATCCAATGCCAGATGCTCAAACCGCCCATGATTATGTTCGCCGATAGTGAGGGAGATCAGGATAACGCAGCTTGCGTTCGGCGACTGTGGGCAATTGCGAAAAAAGCCGTGCCCGCAATCGAGTCATGGCGTGGTCGGAAGCGGCTCGCTGCGGATCTCGCCCTCGACTACGGGCTGAAACCCCTGCGGCTGGGCTTCGGTGGTCGCTGGCGCGGGCTCGGTTGGCTGAATGGCTGAGGATCCAGTGACGGTGACCGGTGCGGCCATTGGGGCCGTATTGGACTCCGACGGCTCATCGCGGCGCGCGGCGCGGGCGACCGCGGTGGCTTCCTCCAGCTGGTCGCGGAAGCCGACCACGGCGTCGGAAGGAATCCCGGCGCGGCTTTCGAAGATGGCGCGCGGAGTGGCCGCACTGCCGTATACCGCCACGTTGGCGTCGTCGTCGATCTGCAGCACCGCCCCATCCAGGGCCACGCCGGCGAACAGCCCGCGCGCGCGCGACCACGACCAGATCTCCGCCTTCAACTGGCCATCGGTGGAAGCCGAGGCGTTGCGGCCGACCGGACCGGCGGCCACGCCGGCATCGGCGCCCAGCGTGATCTTGCCGTTGACGATATTTTCCAGATTGCGGTCGTTGCGGAACACCAGCACCACGTCGGAGGACTGCACGCCGGCCTGGAAGCCGATGCTGCCGCCGGTGAGTTTGACGAACACCGGTTGCGACCAGCTGCCATCCGGATTCTTAACCGACATCAGGCCATGGCCGCGGCGCCCGCCGATGACCAGTCCGACCTTGAGCGTGTCGGGAATCACGACCACTGCGCGGCCTTCATCCAGTAGCTTGTCGGGAATGCCCTGCTCGGGAATCTTCTGGATTTCGCTGAGCACGCGCACTGCATCGTTGGCGCGCTTGTCCTCTTCGGTGCCGGCCAAGGCCTGGCCTGCGAATACGCTCACTGCCAGCAGCAGGGCAAGGCGCGGAAGACGCGATCCTAGGAGAGGACGAAAGGCAGACATGGAAGACTCCGGGAGGTGGATGCAGAGGCGAGGTTGTGCAGCAGGAAGGCGCGCTAACGTCTTGATAGTGCAGCCCCGAAAACCCGAGCCTAGTCGCGACATGGTGAATCCTCGATGAGTTTTCCGGTCGCTCGTCGTCGACTCGTGGGCGCAACCCTTCTGTCATCATGTGGCGATGCCCGAATCGCCCCACAGTCCGCCACGGATCGCCCTGGTGGTCGCCAATCTCGGTACCCCAGACGCGCCGACGGCCAAGGCGGTACGGCGGTATCTGGCCGAATTCCTGCACGATCACCGCGTGGTCCAGCTGAGCCGTTGGATCTGGTGTCCCTTACTGCATTTCCTGATCCTGCCGCTTCGCGGCCCCAAAGCGGCAAAAAAGTACGCGGCCATCTGGCTGCCGGAAGGTTCGCCGCTGGCCGTCTACACCCAGCGCCTGGCGACGGCGATTCAGTCGCGATTGCCCGCCTGGCGGGTATTGCCGGCGATGCGCTACGGCAACCCGGCGTTGAAACGAGTGCTGCGGAAGTTGCATGAGGAGGGCTTCGAGAAAGTGGTGGTCCTGCCGCTGTATCCGCAGTACTCCACTACCACCACCGCTTCCATCGAAGATGTGGTGGTCAGCGAGTCGAAAGGGCTGTCGGTGAGCTTGATCGAGGACTATTCGACCGACCCGCGCTGGATCGCGGCGGTCGTCGATTCGATCCGTACCTGGCGGCAGCAGCACGACGCCGGCGAGCATTTGTTGTTTTCTTTCCACGGCTTGCCGCAACGTATCGCCGACAACGGCGACCCGTATCCGCAACGCTGCGCGGCCAGCGTGCAGGCAATCGCCGCCGCGCTGGGACTTGCGTCCACTGAGTGGACGCTGACCTTCCAGTCCCGTTTCGGCAAGGAGCGCTGGCTGGCGCCGGCTACCGACAAGGTGCTGGGCGAACTGGCCGCGCGCGGCTTGCGCCGGGTCGACGTGGTCTGTCCCGGCTTCGCTGTCGACTGTCTGGAAACTCTGGAAGAAGTGGCGATGCAGTTCGCCGAAGGTTTCGCGGAAAAAGGCGGCGAGCTTCGTTATATCCCCTGTCTCAACGACTCCGATGCGCATGCTGAAGCGCTGGCGGCATTGGCCCAGCGCGCGGCGCGGGATGGGTCTGCCAGCATGAACAGGCAAGGATGAGCGTGCAGGAGTTGGCCTTCGACATTCCGTTCGGACGCATCGCCGGCCTGCGTAGCGGAACCCCCGGTGGTCCGAAAGTGTTGGCACTGCACGGTTGGCTAGATAACGCGGCCAGTTTTCTGCCGCTGGCCGCGCAGTTGCCGGCGCTGGACCTGGTGATGTTGGACTTGCCGGGCCACGGCCGCAGCGCGCACCTGGGGCCGGGCGCGGACTACAACCTGTTGGTGACGGTGAACGCAGTGCTGGATGTCGTCGACGCGCTGGGGTGGGAACGCTTCGCGCTGCTCGGACATTCCATGGGCGCGGGCATCGGCAGCATCCTGGCGGCGTCGCTGCCGCAACGGGTCGAGCGGCTGGTCGCCATCGAAGCGCTGGGCGCATTGGCGGAAGCGCCCGAGCGCACCGCCCAGCGCCTGCGGGACGGAGTGGCCGCTGCGCGCGCGCTGCCGTCGAAGAAGTTGCGCGTATTCCCCGACCTCGGCGCACCGGTGCGCGCACGCATGCAGGCCAATCAGCTCAGTGAAGCGAGTGCGCGGCTACTGGTGGAGCGGGGCGTGATGGCGGTGGAGGGCGGCTTCGTCTGGAGCAGCGACCCACGCCTGACCCTGCCCGCCTTGCAGCGCATGACCGAAGCGCAGGTGCGTGCGCTGATTGCGGCGATCGACTGCCCGGTACGGGTAATTTTCGCCGATCCGGCGCAGACCTATTTACCGGAGCCTTTGCGCAGCGAACGCGCCGCCCTGTTGCCGCGGGGCGAACTGGCGGTGTTACCGGGAATACACCACTTGCACATGGAAGCGCCTGTCGAAGTGGCGCACGCCATCGGCGGATTCTTCGGATCCTAGTTCGCCCAGGAGGAAAACCCCTTCTTGTTCACCACCCGCAACCTCAGGTTGCGGCCGTTGCTTGTCCGGACAACAGCGCGCGCAGGGTTCCCTTCAATCTGCGGCCTTCGGCATGGAAGTATTCGCGTTCGCTGCGCCAGGCCGGGAAACGCGCCTCCACTTCGCGCCAGAAGTTGCGGGAATGGTCGGCATGGAGCAGATGGCACAGCTCATGCACCAGCACGTATTCGAATGCGGACTCCCGGCCCAGCACCAGCGCCAAGTCCAGCGCCAGTGAGCCGTCCGGGCTCAGCGAACCCCATTGCGACGACATCACCTTCAGGCGCAGCCGCGTCGGCGCTCGCGGCAGCGAGGGCAGGTACTTGGGCAGCCAGCGGCCGATATCCGCGCGCGCCTCGGCCTCGTAGAACTCGCGCAGCGCGCGCCGCAGGGTGGCGTCGCTGGCGCGGACGGGCGCATGGAAATGGAGGGCCTGTTCGCTGCGGGAAAGCCGGGCGTAACGCCCTTCATGCCAGAGTAGCGGAACCGACTCGCCACGTAGCGGCAGCGCGGCGGTCGCTTCGCGGATCAGCAGCGGAAGCGTGTCGTGGCTGGTGTAGATCTCGAGCTGCGCCAGCAGCCATTGACGGTGCTCCAGCAGGAACCGGTCGCCGGACACCAGGCTGGCGCGCGCCGGTAGGGTCAGGCGCGCCCCGCGTTCGTCCACGCTGAGCTTGATGCGCTTGGCGCGAGGATCGCGCACGCGCTTGATGTCGACCCGTTGCCCCTGTTCCAGGGTCAGCGTCACCACGTCGCGCTCCAGTGTTTGCGGGCGCGAAGAGATCAGACGACGGAGCAGACTCTGCATGCTCGCAGCATAGCGTCGCGGAGGTGAACGTTGCGACCCATCAGGCCTCGGCCTTGCTCAACTTCAAGGCGGTCTCCAGCACTGCGAACAGACGCTTCACTTCGCCGCTCATCAAGGCGAAGCGCGCATCCAGCTCGGCGCGCAGGTCCTCGCGCTCGGTGTTTTCCAACTGGTCCACCGCGCCGTCCAGGAACTTGAGCTTGCGGATGATCAGGTCCTCGCCGAGCACGAAGGAAAGATGGTCGTCCAGGGTCAGGGCCAGTTTGGTGACCTGCTTGCCCGCTTCCAGATGCTTGGCGATCTCGTCGCTCTGCAGATCCTGGTTCTGGCACTTGACCACCGCGCCGCCATCCATCGCGTCCTTCATCTCGCATTCCTCGCCCAGGGCCAGGCCTTCGGGCAAGGGTTCGCCGGCGATCCAGCCGGTCAGGATCGAGCGCGGCGCCACTTCCGCGTTCAACGGCAACGCGGGAAAGCTGCCCATCGCATGGCGGATCTCGGAGACTACGTTTTCCGCGCTCTTGCGCGAAGAGCTGTCCACGGCGACGAAGCCATGCTGCAGGTCCAGCAGCGCATCGGTGCGCGAAGGCCGTACGAAGGCGCGCGGCAGCAGTTCATGCACCAGGTCCTCCTTAATGCGCTTGCGGGTGCGTCCGCCGGGCTTGCGGCCTTCCTTCTGTTCGATCTCGGCCAGCTTCTTGCCCAGCAGATCGTTGACCACCGCGGCAGGCAGCAGCCTGTCTTCACCGCCGACGGTCAGCCAGATGGACTCGCCGATACGGTGCGAGAGTTCTTCGGAATCACGGCCGAACGGAGAGACGAAGCCGCGAGAGGAGAGTTCCAGCGCGCCGACCGGCTTCAGCGGCACTTCGGCGAGCAGGCTGTCGAGCTGGGAGAAATCGAGAGTGGTGGGGAAGCGGAACAGAGTCAGATTGCGAAAGAACATCAGGTATCCGGTGGTGTGGAATCAAGGAAAAGGAAAGTTTCAAGGTCGTCATCCCGGCGAATGCCGGGACCCAACTATGCGTGTGGTGATGCTTGGGTCCCGGCGTTCGCCGGGATGAGGGCCTCATTTTTTGAGGACAACCCAAGGAAATCGAACAGCTTCGGGTCCGCCAGCTGCGAGGGTTCCACCCGTCCCAGCGCGCGCGCTATCTGATCGATGCGTCCGGGCGTTTCGGTCTCCCACGCCGCCATCATCTTCTGCACTTGCTTGCGCTGCAGGTTGTCCTGCGAACCGCACAGGTCGCAGGGAATGATCGGAAAGGCCATGGCCTGCGCATGCAGGACGATTTCCGCCTCGCTGACATAGGCCAGCGGGCGGATCACCACGTGCCGCCCGTCGTCGCTGAGCAGCTTGGGCGGCATGGCGCTGAGTTTGGCGTGGAAGAACAGGTTGAGGAAGAACGTGGCCACCATGTCGTCGCGGTGATGGCCCAGCGCTATTTTGGTGAAGCCATGGGCCGAGGCATGCGCATACAGCGCGCCGCGTCGCAGCCGCGAACACAGCGAGCACATCGTGCGGCCTTCCGGAATCACCCGGCTGACCACCGAATAGGTGTCCTGTTCGATGATCTGGAAGGGCACGTCCAGGCTGCGCAGGTAACCAGGCAGCACGCTAGGGTCGTACCCGGGCTGCTTCTGGTCCAGGTGCACGGCCACCAATTCGAACGGCACCGGTGCTCTTTTCCGCAGTTGCAGCAGGATGTCCAACAAGGTGTAGCTGTCTTTGCCGCCGGACAGGCAAACCATAACCTTGTCGCCAGCCTCGATCATGCCGTAGTCGGCGATGGCCTGGCCGACCTGCCGACGCAGATGCAGCGCACGCTTACCGTCCGCCCCTGCCGCAGGACGGAGGGCGGGATCGCGCAGTGGGGAAGGGAGGGGGCTGACGGCGGTCATCGACTGCTCCATTGTACCGGCCGCGTTCGCGGTGACGGGCGCCTCGCCTGCGGTGTACGCTGGTCGCGTGGAACCCCTGAGCCTTTCCGAAATCACCCGGCGCGTGTCCGAGCTCAAGCTCGAGCACCGCAATCTCGACGCCGAAATCGATCGTCTGATCGCCGATATTCAGGCTGACGAACTGTCCATCAAGCGTCTGAAGAAGCGCAAATTGTGGTTGAAGGACTGCATCTCGCGGCTGGAAAGCGCGTTGATCCCCGACGAGCCGGCGTAAAGGCTCCGCTCTGCCTCCTCCCTTGCGAAGCAGGGGAGGATTGAGGAGGGGTGCTTTTGATCTTGAACTGGCTTTGCATCTGCTCTTGATGCTCATGCGCTGCGCCAAGAGCACCCCTCCCCAACTCTTGCCTGCGCTACTCGTAAGGGGGTGAACCACAGCTCGCTCCCATCCCCACCGTTGCTCTTACTGACGTGATGCGTCACTACCGGCTTTGCCGGCGCAATGGCGACCGCCGATAACCGGCTAGGCAAGGATGATGCGCGGTCAAAACGCGCTTTTCGGGGTTGGCCCGATGTTTGCGTAACTGTGAACAGAAGCTCGTTTTCTTCTGTTTCCAGGATTTGCGGTGAATGACCACTTGGCACCTATCCCTACGCTGACCGCCGGCTACGATCTCGCCGGCCGTGAGCTGCCGCGCGCGCCGAGGTCGTCGCGGGGCGGCGAGCCCTTGCGGGTGCGGCGTATCCAGCCGGGAGAGCCGCTGGGAGATGTACAGAGACTGCGTCGCGAGGTGTATTTCGAGGAGCAGGGAAAGAACGACAAGCAGCACAGTCGGCGCATCTCGGACGGACTGGATGCCAGCGGCACGGTGGTGGTGGTGGAGGAAGGCCGGCAAGCCGTCGCCACCCTGCGCCTGCACGACTTCGGCTCTCCGGCGGTCCAGGTCGAATACGGCAGCCTGTTCCAGATCGATCGTTTCGCGCGCACCTGGCCCCTGGAGCGGGTAGCGGTATGCACCCGTTTCGCTGTGCAGGCCGAGCGGCGCGCCAAGGCCGTGGTCGATGCGCTGGTGGAGGAAACCTACCACCACGCCCACGAACACGGCATCCAGTTCGGCCTGATCGCCTGCCCCTCCTTCTTGCACGGCGTGTTCGAACATTACGGTTTCCGCGAATACCTGCCGCCGGCGGTGCTCCCTTCCGGCTTGGCCCTGCTGCGCATGGGGCTGGTGGTGGACGCTGCAGTGCTATTGCGCGAATGCGAGTCGCCGTTGTTGCCGCTGGTGCGCAACCCTGTCGCAGGCAACGCCGCGCAAGGGTGGCTGACGCGGACTTTTCCGGAAAAGAGCTCCGCGCTCTAGCGGAGCTTCGCTGACGGGGCGGTCGGCGCGGCGGCGTTCAGTCCTGCGCCGCGGCCTCGATCTCGACCTCGGGCTTCGCCGCTTCCGGACTCACCCGCTCGATGGTGTGGCGCAGCTCGCGGCCCAGGATCACCTTGGCGTCTTTGGCCCAGGCGTCGAGGCGTTCATCGAACATCAGCTTGCTGTTTTCGTCTGGCCACACCAGCTTGAGCTCGCGTAACTTCTGGATGAAGCCCCGGAACAAAGTCTTGTCGAAGAATTCCGGTGCCGCCGGCGCGTACAGCAGGCTCAAGCGCTGCGCCGACTGCTGGCATAGGCTCTCCAGTTCGGCTGCGCCCAGCACGCCGGGGCCGTTCTTCACCAACACACTGATGGCGATGTAGTAGCGCTCGAACGCCTGCTGCAGGGAATGGCCGATGGCGCGCAGGCGGAACACTTCGTCGGTCTGGCCGGCATTGCGCTGCAGGATGCCGCCGTCGTCCTCGTTCACCTGCTCCAGCAGGCCTTCGCGCACGAACACATCAATGGTTCGGTCGATGCGTTCGGCGAATTCGTCTTCGCTCCATGGCAGGAACAGCTCAGCTTGCAGGAACGGGTACAGCGAACGTCCCAGCTTCATCACCCGCTGGCGCACCATGCGCCGGTTGGTCTGGAAACAGCAGGCGATCCAGGCGGCGGCGGTGAACAGATGCAGCACGTTGTTGCGGTAGTAGCTCATCAGCACCGCGGTGTCTTCGCTGACCACGTCCAGCACGTCACCTAGCGGATGCTTGATGCGTTGCAGGACATTGATGTCCAGGCCGTGGGCGATGATGCGTTCGGGCGTGTGCGGGGTGACGGTGACGCGGTCCGAATAGGGCATCTCGACCAGCAGCGTCTTGCACAGCTCGATCTGTGCGATCAGGTCGGCTTCGCCCATTGCGTGCTTGGGTGTGGACAGCAAGGCGAGCGCCAGCAGGTTGATCGGGTTGACGTCGGCGGCAGCGTTAATGTGCACGTGGATCTGATCGGCCAGCGCGTCGATGGTGTCCGATAGCCACGCGGGTTTGTCTTCCTCGCCCAGCGCTTCGCCATTCCATTCCGGCGCATGTTTCGCCAGCACTTCGTTGAGGGGAATCGCTTCGCCGAAATTCACCACCACTTGGCCGTAGTTCTGCCGCAGCACTTTGGGGATGCCCCACAGCAGCGCCCAGATCGATTCCTTTTCCTTCGGCCTGCCGCTGAGTTCGTCCAGGTAGCTGTTGCCCTCCAGCAGTTTCTCGTAGCCGATGTACACCGGCTGGAACAGCACCGGCTTCTTCGGTTGGCGCAGGAACGCCCGCACCGTCATCGAGATCATGCCGCCCTTGGGCTGCAGCAGCCGGCCGGTGCGCGAACGCCCGCCTTCGATGAAATATTCCAGCGAATAGCCGCCCGATACCAATTGCGCCACGTATTCGGTGAACACCGCCGAGTACAGTGGATTGCCGCGGAAACTGCGGCGCATGAAGAAGGCGCCGCCCTTGCGCAGCAGGGTGCCGATCACGGGCAGATTGAGGTTGATGCCGGCGGCGATGTGCGGCGGCACGATGCCGCGTTCGTACAGCAGATACGACAACAACAGGTAGTCCATGTGGCTGCGATGGCAGGGCACATAGACCACTTCATGGCCGGGCGCGGCTTCCTTGAATTTGTCCAGGTGATGGACCAGCACACCGTCGTAGATGCGGTTCCACACATGGGTGAGCAGGAAGCTGGCCGAACGCACCACCGGGTTGGAATAGTCGGCGGCGACTTCCCAGGCGTAGGCATGCGCTTTCTTCCACGCATCCTCGGGCTTGATGTTGTCGCGCTTGGCCTGGGTGGCGATAGCTTCGCGCACCGGCTCTGCGGCCAGCACCTGGTCCACCAGCAGGCGACGGGTGGACAGGTCGGGGCCGATCACCGCTTCGCGGATGCGATGGAAGTGGGTGCGCAGCACGCGCGAGAGTTTGCGCACGGTGCGTTCCGGCGGCAGGTCCTCGGCGATGCTTTCGCGGATGGAGACGGGTGCGGCGAAACGCACGATGGTGTCGCGGCCGTTCAGCAGAATCGCCAGCAGGCGGCGGAAGCGGCCGACGATGGCCCAATTTTCCGAAAACAGCACCGAGAACCAACCGCTGGCCTTGTCCGGCGAGCGGCCGACGAAGATCGATACCGGCACCAGTTGCACGTCCAGCTCCGGGTTGGCGCGGTGGGCCTGCAATAGGCGGGCGAGCGAACCGGAATGGGTCTTGGTGCTGCCTGGTTCCGGGATCAATGCGCCGGCATTTCGCCGCGACAGGGCCACATAGGCGCGCTTGCGGCCCAGCGGATCGCCGGGCAGCGGGGAGAGCGGCGAGGGCATGCCCGCGTCGCGGCAAGCGCGGTCCAGGATCAGGGCGTTGGATAGTCCGTAATCCTCCAACACATAGCAGACCGGACGGCCGTCCATGTACTGGCGTGGATCTTCTGGCTCGATGCTGGGCGTGAGCCAGGGATCGGCCAGCTTGCTCATCAGGTTGGCCCAGAGCGGGCGTTTGCTTAGGCGCGCCGGCGCACGCGGTCCGGCAGAGGTCGGTTCCAGCGGCGGTTTCGGCTCTGGGGTGGGTTCGGACGGCGGCGGTGCGTCCGGGAACGGCAGGGGGTTTTGTTCAGGCATCGGCGACATTATGGCCTAGCGACCTGTCAACGCCATCGCGTTTGCAGGGCGATGGAAGTAAGGGCGGTGAAGTAGTGGTGGGAGCGGCGTCCCGCCGCGAGCTCTTCGCGCGGATCATTAAAAAMTCGCGGCGGGACGCCGCTCCCACCCGCCGCTCCTGCGGATCAGGGGGCTGGGGGAGGTGACTGGGTGTCGGGACCGATCTGCGATCCGGAGATTTCTTCCGCCGGTATAGCCAGCGCTTGCTGCGCGTGACGCAAATAGTCGCTCAGATACCAGTGGCCCGCCCGCCGCTCCAGGCTGACCACGGTGTCGATTTCGCGGTCGCCCAGCCTGCCGTCGCCCAGCCTGCTGTCGCCCAGCGTGTAGTGGACGCGGACACGCGCTCGGTCCCCCTTCTGTTCCACCAACTCCGTGCGCAGCTCCGAAAAGCTCCGGTCCAGCGACAGTCCGTAGCCAGCCAGCAAAGTCTTGGCCTGGGCGAAAAACGGCGACAACCGCTGCAAGCTGCCGGTCATGCCGGCGGCGCGGAAACTTTCCTCATCGGTGAGCCCGGTTTTGCGCGCCGCGGCGACCAACGGCGGAATCGCTGCCATGCCCCGTCTGGAATCCGACAGCGGCGCCTTCTGCGCCCATTCGCTCAGGGCTGCGATCATCTGCGCGTAGTGCGCGCGCTCCTCGTCGGTGAATACGCCTTCGCGTTTGACGTACTGCACGCCGAACAGGCCCAGCGAGCGCGCCGCATCCTTAAGGTCCTTGTCCTGATTGGCGAAGTTGCGCTTGAAGGCTTGTTGCAGCTGGCGTTCGGAATCCGGCGCCGCCAGCGCCGACAGCATGGGTTCCAGTTGGTCGTCTAGCGGTAGCTCGGTCAGCGGCCAGCGACTGCGCCCTTCGCGCCAGGCGGTTTCCAAACGGGCGTAGTCGGCCGGCGGTACGGCAGCTTGGGCGAAGCCGGCCAAGTCGTTGTCGTGCAGGCGCTGGACCAGCTGTTGAACCGCGCCGGCGGGTCCGCTGGTGGCCGGTCGTGGCGCAGCCGACTCTTGCTTGCACGCAGCCAGCAGCAGCAAGCCGCACAAGGGCAAGGCAAGCAAGATCCATCTGCGCATGCTGAATACAAACAGGCTGAATATAGACAGGCGCGACGGCATAAGAGGGGTTCCCCGAACCTGCCGCATCTTGCTTTCTCCCCCCGCCCCCAGCAAGCACCGGTTTCACGTTGCTGAAGTCTGTTGGCCTGATAGCGCCTTCGGGAACAAGCATAAAAAAGAGGCCATGCTTTCTCGCGAAAGCAGAGGGCCTCTAAAGCCGGCCGAAGCCGGAGACATTGTTGTGGCACATTTCCGGCCGAAACCGGACGCGGCCATGTTAAATCCCGTTAACAGTTAATGCAATACTTTAATTAAAAGCATGTAATTAGCTGATTTATTTAATTTAAATGGTCGTAATCTCGGTCTGGATCGCTTCCGCGGCGGCGCGCGGATCGCTCGCCTTGCTGATGGGGCGTCCGACCACAATGGCATCGGCGCCGAGGGCAAAGGCTTCGGCAACGCCGACGGTGCGCTTCTGATCATCGCCGACCGGTCCGCCGGGGCGGATGCCGGGACAGACAATGGAGAAGCCGGCTCCGCAGGCGGCGCGGATCACCCCGGCTTCCTGGCCCGAGGCAATTACTCCGTCGATGCCGGAAGCCTGGGCAGATAGCGCACGTTGAACGACGATGTCAGCCGGTTCGCCGGAAATACCGATCTGTTGCAGGTCTTTCCCATCCATGGACGTCAGCACCGTGACCGCAAGCAGGCGCAGCTCGCCGGCGCGGGCCTCGGCCGCCGCCTGCATCATCCCGGCATGCCAACCGTGGAGGGTGGCGAAGCTGACTGGCCAGCGCGACAGGCCCCGGATCACCCCGGCCACCGTGGCCGGGATATCGAAGAACTTGAGGTCGACGAAGATTCGCTTGTCCCGGCGCGCCAGTTCGTCCAGCACGGTGAAGTAATCGCCAGAGGCCAGCAGCTCCATGCCGATCTTGTAGAAGCTCACCGAATCCCCCAGCCGGTCCACCCAGGCCAGCGCCTGCTCGCGATCGGGCGCGTCCAACGCGAAGATCAGACGTTCGCGTTGACCGAGCTGCAATTTGTCGCGCCCGCTCATGGCGCGTAGTCCAGCGCATCGCGCTTGGCCTGGCGGCGCGCTTCCTTCGGCTGCGCCCATTCGTTATTGAACAGAGCCGGTTCCCACGAGCCATAGGTGGGATTGGGCAGCATCCACCAGCGTTCACCGAACCAGTCGTGGTATTCGGCATAAAGCTTGTCGCGATCGCCGCGGGTGTTGGACACCACCTGCACGAAATCGCCGATCTGGTCGCCGAACTGCATCAGTACGCGGTATTTCTGTCCCGCCAGCTTGCGCCGGCAGTTCTTCTCGCTGCCGTTCTGCTCGCAGTCCTTGACGAAGGTACCCAGGCCCAAGAACACGCTGTCATCGGCTACTGGCAGACCTGCGGCCTTGAGATTAGCCAAGGTGGCTTCCTTCAGATGCTCGGCACGGTTGGAGATGTAGAGGATGGTCACGCCCTTAGCGTTGGCGGCCTTGGCGAAATCGACCACGCCCGGCACCGGCTTGGCTTTCTTTTCCGCCACCCACTGCGCCCAGGTGACTTCATCGTAGTCCGCGCCGTCGCGGATCAGCCGCGCCTGATAGGGCGAGTTGTCCAGCACGGTCTCGTCCACGTCCATCACCACCGCCGGCTTCAAGCCGGTGGCGGCGTTGCCGCGCTCCTCCGGCACCAAAGCATCCCAATTCTTTTCCTTCAATGCCTTGTCCAGGTGATCGGCGGCGGCGCGGTAGGTCTGCTCGCTGAGGGCCTTATATTCCACCGAAGTCTGTACCCAGGCCACGGCGTTGAGGTTGTCGTGGGCGGGATTCGATGCGGCGGGCGCAGTCGCGGTAGTGGGCGATTCTGCTGTTGCCGGTGCCGCCGGCGCTACGGCGGCTGGCGTCTCGACGCGCTTGCAGGCGGACAGGGTCAGAGCGGTGCAGACGGCAAGGGCGAGCAGGCGCATGGAGTGCGTTCGATTAGGCGGCGATCCGTGAAGTTTACCGGTTGCCGATGACAGGCTGTTGTAGCTGCGACCTGCGGCTGTCGTGGGAGCGGCCTCCGGCCGCTCCCACGTGTACTCCGTTATCCTTGCGCGCTGTTCAACGGATGCACGCATATGGAAACGATCGACGAAACCGCCGCCTTGGTGCTGACCACCGCCGAAGCACGCGTGCTGGGTTGCCTGATCGAAAAGGAAGCCACCACGCCCGATGCCTATCCGCTGACCGTCAACGCGGCGCAGGTGGCGGCGAACCAGAAAACCGCACGCGATCCGGTGATGGCGTTGAACGTGGGCGACGTGAACCACGCGCTGCGTCAGCTGGAACAGAAGGGACTGGCCAAGCAGGTGTTCTCCTCGCGCGCCGAACGCTACGAGCACCGCGCCGATAAGGCCTTGGACTTGTCCAAGCAACAGCTCACGCTGGTGGGCCTATTGCTGTTGCGCGGCCCGCAAACCGTGCACGAATTGCTCGCACGCAGCGAGCGCCTGGCCTCGTTCAACGATGCCGAGGACGTACGCCATCACCTGGATCGGCTGATCCAGCGCCAGCCTGCGCTGGTCCAGCAGATTCCGCGCGGACCCGGTCAGCGTGAAGACCGCTACGTGCACTTGCTGAGCGGGGCGATCGATGTGGCGGCGGTGACGGCGCGGATCGCTTCTTCATCATCCTCGTCCGAGGCATCGACACCCGCGCTAGAGGCGCGAGTGCAAGCGCTGGAGAACGAAGTGGCCGAGTTGCGCGCGGCAGTGGCGGCGCTGACCGGCAGAACCGATCAAGCTTAAGGTTCGTCCGCAAGCAGCGCGCGCAGATCGGTTTCCCCCACGTCGACGCCCGCCTGGGAAAGCAGCGTGGTCACCTGGCCCCGATGATGGGTCTGATGGTTGAAGAAATGCATGGCCACGCCCGCGAACCGCTTGCGAAAACGGTCACCGCGCGTGTTGGCGTATTCCAGTACCTGCTCGAGATGTTCGGCCTGCAGAGCGTTGGCCCAGGCCACTATCACTCCATCCAACCAGACGCGCTGCTCGCGCAACCGCGCGAAGTCTTGGTAAAGCGGCTGGTCGAGCGCGGTGGGAGTCTCGATTCCGTGCAGACCGTCCAACGCCGTGGTCGCGGCCGGGAGCCGGGTGAAGCGCTTGAGCCAGATCAGGTCGGCCACCATCAAGTGATTGAGGGTTCCCATGACCGATCCGAAGAATGCGCCGCGCTCCGCGATAAGTTCCTGCCCCGGCAAGCGCGAAGCCGCGGCATAGACTTTTTCGTTCATCCAGCGGTTGTAGTCCGCCATCTTCCGCAGGTACTCGCAGGTGACCATCGCGATAATCCGATCAATCCGGACGCTTGCTGCTGCGTGTGAGCAGTAAGCTTCCCAACAGACTGCCCACCAGCGAACAACCCAGGCCCAGAGCGAGGGCGATCGCGATTTCGAGCGGCCACAGATTGTGCGAGGTGGTATCGGCCGTGGTGTCCACGATTATCCGCACCAGCACCGCCGCCGGAACCGTGGTGGCGATCAACAGCCAAACTTTCCAGAAACGCGCCAACCCGAAAGCGCGCGCCATCAACGCGATCACGGCAACGGCGACCAAGCCGGGCCCGTAGAGGGAATCGGGCAGCGATACCTGCGCATAAGGCAGCTGCCAATAACGGAACCCCACGCCGACGAAGGCGATGAGGAAAGCGATCAGCAACCAGGCGGGACTGGATCGGGTCATGGTTGTTCGTAGCCATGGGCAAGGCATCCAGCCTACCCCAGCGCCCATTGCGAATTCCATCTGCGCGCTTCGCGCTCCTTTAGAGCCGAGCTTTCCCGGCTGCTTTTAATCCGTGGGAAACAAGCAAGAGCAGCCGAGCAAGCTCGGCTCTACAAGGCGGCTGTCAGTCGAATAGCGCCTGGATCGCGGCCAGTCCCGCACTCGCGCGTTCTTTCTTGCTCGCTGCATCGGCCTCAGGATCGGCGCCGTCGCGCTGCAGTTCCGATTGTGGCAGCTCGTCCAGGAAGCGGCTGGGCTTCAAGCGCACCTTTTCACGAAACCTGCGCGTCTCGCGGCTGTGGCTGAGGTACAGGCCCTGCTTGGCGCGGGTGATGCCCACGTACATCAGACGACGCTCCTCGGCCAGATTGCCTTCCTCCACGCTCATCTCGTGCGGCAAGGTGCCGTCCTCGCATCCGATGATGAAGACGTAGCGGAACTCAAGCCCCTTGGCCGCATGCAGGCTCATCAGCCGTACCTGATTGCCGCCGTCGTCCTTGTCGTTGCGCGAAAGCAGCGCCAATTGCGCGGCCAGATCGCCGGCGTTGCCGCGGCCCTCGCTTCTATGGGTATGTTCGAACCAGTCCGCCAGTTCATCCAGGTTGGCGCGCCGACGCGCGAACGAAGCATCGTCCTTGCATTGCGCACGGATCTCGGCGAGCAGGCCGGAGCGTTCGCTCAGCCTACGCACCAACTCCGCTGCGGACAGCTGTGCCGAATGAGCGCGCAGGTCGCGCAGGATGTCGTTGAACGCGCTCAGTCCGTTGGCCGCGCGCGGCGGCAGCGCTTTCAATGCCCCCATCGATTCGGCGGCGCGTGACATCGGCAGGTGCGCGTGTTGCGCCATTTCCGCTAGCTTGGCCAGCGAAGTCGCGCCCACTTCGCGCTTGGGCGACTGCACCGCACGCAGAAAGGCGGCGTCGTCGTCGGGATTGACCACCAACCGCAGCCACGACAGCGCGTCCTTTACTTCCTGGCGTTCCAGGAACGCGGTGCCGCCAGTCAGGTGGTAGGGAATGCGCAGCAGCTGCATCGCTTTTTCCAGTGGACGCGACTGGTGGTTGCCACGGAACAGGATGCAGAAATCGGTCCAGGCCGCCTCGCGCGCGGTGTGCAGGTAGGAGATCTCGGCCGCGACCTTTTCCGCCTCGTGCTCGTTGTCGCGGCACTCCCACACCCGGATGCGATCGCCATCGGGCTGGTCGCTCCACAGTTTCTTGGGGTGTTCGTGCGGATTGTTGGCGATCAGGGTGTTGGCCGCGCGCAGCACGCGATTGCTGCAGCGGTAGTTCTGTTCCAGCTTGATCACCTGCAGCGCCGGATAGTCGAGCGCCATCTGCATCAGGTTGTCGGGATTGGCGCCGCGCCAGGCGTAGATGCTCTGGTCGTCATCGCCCACGCAGGTGAAATCGCCGCGTGGGCCGGCCAGCACTTTTAGCAGACGGTATTGCGCATCGTTGGTGTCCTGGCATTCGTCCACCAGCAGATAACCGATGCGCTCGCGCCAAGCGGCAGCGATTTCCGCATCGTGCTCCAGCACCTGCACCGGCAGACGGATCAGGTCGTCGAAATCGACTGCATTGAACGTGGTCAGGCGTGCCTGGTAACGCGCGTACAGCTTGGCCGCCTCCTGCTCGCGCGTGGTCTTGGACGCTGCCAGCGCTTCCTCAGGGGAAAGACCGGCATTCTTGGCGCGCGAGATCAGGTTCTTGGCCGCTTCCACCGCGTCGTTCTTCGCGCCGGGCATCAGATCCTTGATCTGGGCGTTGCTGTCGTCGGCGTCGAAGATCGAGAAACCACGCTTCAGGCCGACCGAGGCGTGCTCGATCTGCAGGAAACGCAAACCCAGCGCGTGGAAGGTGCAGAGGGTCAGGCCTTCGGCCGCATCGCCCCTCAGCCGCTTGCCCAGGCGCTCGCGCATTTCCTTGGCGGCCTTGTTGGTGAAGGTGATCGCGGCGATACGCTTGGCCGGCATGCGCCCGGAAGTGACCAGGTGGGCGATCTTCTCGATGATGACGCGGGTCTTGCCGCTGCCGGCGCCGGCCAGCACCAGCAGGGGGCCGTCGCAGTGCCGGACGGCGTCGCGTTGGGGTTGGTTGAGGGAGTTCATGCGGATACCACTGTCTATGTCGTCAGTTTACAGGCAACCGCGGGCCGGACTGACGGCCAGACATGGCGAGTGAACGTGGACGCGACTTCCTGCCGGCGCCATGGCTCGCAGCCGGCGACGAAGACGTCGCCTGCGCCGGAGCGATAAACTTACCGCCATGGCCAAGCTCTATTTCTACTATTCGGCGATGAACGCCGGCAAGACCACCACCTTGTTGCAATCGGCGCACAACTATCGCGAGCGCGGCATGCGCGTGGCGATCCTGACGCCGAAACTGGACCATCGCGCCGGCAGTGGGGTGGTGGCGTCGCGCATCGGTTTGAGCGCGGAAGGGGTGGCCTTCGACCGCGATGCGGATCTGGAGCTTTTGGTCGCTCGCGATATCGAGGCCAACGGCAAGCTCGATTGCGTGCTGGTGGACGAAGCCCAGTTCCTGACCCGCAGCCAGGTCTGGCAGTTGAGCGAGGTGGTGGACCAGCTGCGCATTCCGGTGCTGTGCTACGGCCTGCGCACGGATTTCCGGGGCGAGTTGTTCGAGGGCAGTCAGTACCTACTGGCATGGGCCGACGAACTGACCGAAATAAAGACCATCTGCCACACCGGCAAGAAGGCCACCATGACCGTGCGTGTGGATGAGCAGGGACATGCGCTGCAGGAAGGACCGCAGGTCGAAATAGGCGGCAACGAGCGCTACGTGTCGGTCAGCCGCGCCGAATACAAGAAGATCGCCCGCGGCGAGGGCCGCATCGACCCCCTGCAGACGCCGTTCCCTTTCAAGGAATAGCGCTTTCCGTCATTGGCATGTCGCGCGGATCGCCAGCGCTTCGCGGGTGATCACGCCCCCGTCCGGGCGGGCGCTGCGCAGTTCGTCGATCAGCGCGTCCAGATCGCGCCGCGCGCTTTCGCGCTGGCCGTTGCGGCATTCGACTTCGGCAGCATAGGCGCGCGCGCTCCAGCGTAGCTTGGGAATCTCGCTGTCCGTGCCCGGACGCACGGCCAACGCCTGCAGCGCCTTGAGCGCGGCAGCGCTCTGGCCGATGCGCGCCTGGTGACGGGCCATCGACAATTCTGCGAACAGCGTGCGCGGGTGTTCGGGTCCCAATCCTACCCGGGTGAGTTTGACCGCGCGATCGAAGTAGACGGTGGCCTGGTCCAACTTACCTTGGCTGGCGAGTATTTCGCCGATCATGCGGTCGGCTTCGCCGACCGAGGAGTCGCTGGCGCCGTATTGTTTGGCGCGCAATTCGCGCGATTCCATCAAGGCCTGGAGCGCCTCGTCGTCGCGCCGCGCACCATGCAGCACCATTCCATAGTTGAACAGGCCGCCATTGAGGTTCTGCGAACCGGCCGCGCCGCGCCAGATGCGCACCGCTTCGGCCACATCAGCAATCGCCTGGTCCATGCGTCCCAACTCGAAGGCGATCACGCCGCGGGTATTCAACGCCAGTCCGGTTTCGCGATGGTTGGGTCCCAGCGCGTTCAAGGTCATCCGATACAGCGGTTCGATCTGCTGTTCGGCTGCGACGTAATGTTCCTGGTCGACCTGGATAGCGACCAGCAAACGCCGGATGGTCAGCGTGACCGGATGCTGCGGGCCATGGACTTCCTCAGCGATGACCAGGGCCTGGCGGAAGCTAGCGCGCGCCAGCTCGGTATTGCCCCTTGCCCGGAACAGGCGTCCGCGGCTGACTTCGACCTCGACGGCCAACGCGTTGCGCAGGCCGACATGCTTGCGCAAGTGCTTCAACGCAGCGTCGTAACCTGCCAGCGCATGGTCGGTGCGTCCCAGATCGTTTTCGATCAAGGCCAGGTCGTAAAGGTTCTCCGCGACGCCGGTCTCGTCCTTCAGTTCGCGGCGCAGTGCGATAGACCGTTCGTAAAGCTGTTGCGCGGTCTGGCGTTCGCCCATCAGGCGCCGGCAGCGACCGTACTGGGACAGGAAGTCGGCTTGCTGCGCCGGTTGCGCGCTGATGCCGGGAACCAGCGATTCGAACGGCGCCATGACTTGCAGGCATTCCTTGGTGCGGTCGAGCAGGCGCAGGGTACGGCCACGTTGGGTTACCGCCTCCAGGCGCAGCCCGACCGATGCCGAATTCGTCTGCGCCAGCAGGGCGCCCTGGCGCTCGAGCAGCGCCAATGCCTCCTGGTAGTCGCCCAGGCCGATGCGCAGGCGCGCGATGACACCCAGCAGTTCCGCGCGCGCCAACGGTTGGTCGGCCAGTTCCCGTTCGCCACGACGCTCACCCGCCAGCAGCAGTTTGCGCGCATCGAAGATGTTGCCCTGCTGGGCCACGCCGGCGTTGTCGAACAGGCCGATCACGAAATCCTGCATGGCCTGGGCGCGTGCGGTTTCGCGCATGGCCTGGCGGCTTTGCCAGACGCTGGCCGCCAACGCCAGCATTAGCACCGAAGTGATCAAGGCGCCGACCGCCAGCCCCCAGCGATGGCGCGACACGTATTTGTGCACGCGGTAGCTCAAGCTTTGCGGCCGCGCCAGCACCGGCCTGCCCTGCAGATGCCTTTGCAGATCTTGCGAAAGCGCCTCGACCGAGGCATAGCGATGCTCGGGCAACTTCGCCAGAGCCTTGAGCGCGATGTTGTCCAGGTCGCCGCTGAGTCGCCGCGCCTGGCGCCGGGCGTTGTGAACCGGACCGCCATCGGTGGAGCGTTGCGCGGCCAGCGACGGCTTCAGCGGCTCCACCGCGAGAATGGCCTGCTCCCATTCGGCATCGGTCTGCCGGCGCAGGCGGTACGGTTTGGTGCCCGCCAACAGCTCGTACAACACCACGCCGAGCGAATACACGTCGGTCATGGTGGTGACTAGTTCGCCGCGCACTTGTTCCGGTGCTGCGTAGTGCAGGGTGAACGATCGCACTTCGGTCCGCGGGTGCACGGGGACGGGCTCGTTGTCGTCCAGCAATTTGGCGATGCCGAAGTCGAGCAGACGCACTTCGCCGGTGGGCGTGACCAGGATGTTGGACGGCTTGAGGTCGCGATGGACGATCAGGTTGGCGTGCGCGTGAGTGACCGCGTCGCAAACCTGCAGGAACAATTTCAGCCGCGTATCCACCGACAGGCCGTGCGCCTGGCAATAGTCGGTGATGGGAATGCCCTGCACGTATTCCAGGGCCAGGTAGGGTTGTCCTTCGCTGCCGATGCCGGCGTCCAGCAAGCGCGCGATGTTGGGATGCGCCAGCCGGGCCAGGATCTCGCGTTCCCGGCTGAAGCGCAGTCGTAGGTTGGGATCGGCCAGGCCGGGCCGCAACAGTTTCAGCGCGACTTTGCGCTCGTACAGGCCGTCGGCGCGCGAAGCCAGCCAGACCATGCCCATACCGCCTTCACCCAGCACCGATTCCATCCGGTAGGGCCCCACCAACGTGCCCGTCTGCGGCTGACCCGGCTTGTCCAGCAGCGGCTCGGCCATGAAGTCGCCGCTGTCGTCCTCCAGCGCCAGCAGTTTTTCCAAGTCCTCGGCGAGTTCGGGTTCCTGCACCCTCAAAATCTGCAGCTGTGCGGCGCGCGCCTCGGCCCCGAGCTCGAGCAGCACGTCGAGCAGCGGAGACAGGCGTTGCCAGCGCTCGGCGTCCATGGGCGGGCTAGAGCCGGGGTCAGTCGTCCTGCATCGCCGCGAGCAGAAACAGCCTCGCCTTCTGCCAGTCGCGACGAATGCTGCGTTCGGAGCGTTGCTGCAATTCGGCGATTTCCAGTTCGGACAAGCCGGCGAAGTAGCGCATTTCCACGACTTGCGCCAGGCGCTCGTCGGCCGCTGAAAGCTTGTCCAGCGCGTCGTTGAGCGCCAGCATGTCCTCATCCAGACGCAGCGGACCTTCGACGTCTTCGGGAATCTCGGCCACGCGTTTGAGGTCGCCGCCGCGTTTGCGCGCCAGCCGGTTGCGCGCATAGTCCACCACCACGCTGCGCATCGACGAAGCCGCATAGGCGAAGAAATGCGCGCGGTCGTCGAACTTTGCGTTGCTGCTGCTGCCGATCAGTTTGAGGTAGGACTCATGCACTAGCGCGGTGGCATCGAGCGTATAGCCGTGCTGGCCGGACAGCTGGCGCCGAGCCATGGTGTGGAGTTCCTGGTAGAGCGTGGACAGGACGTGGTCCAGCGCGGCCCGGTCGCCATTGCGCGCCGAGTCCAGCCATACGGTGATATCTGCTGCGTCCGCCATCGTCATTCCCCAAGAATGCAGGGACGGAATATAGCCCCAAACGTCACGCCTGGCGTGAGCACTGGCGCTCAGCGCTGGCAGTGGCCGCACCAGACACTGGCGCGCTGGCCGATGTTGGCGAATTTCAACGGACGCCCGCAATTGGGACAAGGCTGCCCGCCGCGTCCGTAGGCGGAGAGCTCCTGTTCGAAATAACCGGGGGCGCCGTCGGGACTGATGAAGTCGCGCAAGGTAGTGCCACCGCGGGTGATGGCGTAGGCCAGGATGTCCTTCACCGCCGCGGCGAGGGCCGCATAGCGCTCGCGCGACACCTTGCCGGCGGCGCGCAGAGGCGAGATGCCGGCGCGGAACAGGCTCTCGGCCGCGTAGATATTGCCTACGCCCACCACCACGCCCTGGTCCATCAGAAAGGTCTTCACCGGCGCCTTGCGGTTGCGGCTGCGCGCGAACAGGTAATCGCCATCGAATTCGTCGGCCAGCGGTTCGGGCCCCAGCGCGCGCAGCAGTTCGTGGGTTTCTCCCGCCGGCTGCCACAGCAGGCTGCCGAAGCGGCGCGGATCGTTGAAGCGCATCACCCGGCCGGAACTGAGCTGCAGATCGACATGATCGTGCGCGCCGATCGGCGTGCTGGCCGGCAACACCCGCAGGCTGCCGGTCATACCCAAATGCAGCAATGCGCTGCCCGCCGCGGTGTCCAGCAGCAGGTATTTGGCGCGACGACGCACCGCGTCGATGCGCTGACCGGGCAGCACGCTTTCGATCTCTTTGGGAATCGGCCAGCGCAGGTCCGGCCTGCGCAACACCACGCCACGGATGCGCCTGCCTTCAAGATGCGGCGCCAGACCGCGGCGGGTGGTTTCTACTTCGGGGAGTTCGGGCATGGGTGTCGGAGTCGGTGGTCGTGGACCGTCAGTTCTTTGTATCGTCATCCCAGCGAAAGCTGGGATCCATTTTGATTTTGTTCTTGATCCTGCGGGTAGGGATGTGGCGGTGTTCCAGTCGAAGATCAAGATGGATCCCAGCTTTCGCTGGGATGACGGCCAGGGGTTTTGTTGTTACGTGCTAGAAGCGAAATACCGATCGCCTTCCCGCCGTACCTGCAACTCCCCACTAAACGCCGCAGACAGATTCTCCGAAGTCAGCACGCTAGCGCGGTCGCCATCGGCGTAGACGCAGCCCGCACGCAACAGGATCACCCGGTCGATTTCAGGAACGATTTCCTCGATGTGGTGGGTCACCAGCACCAAAGTGATGCCCCGCTGCGCCAGCGCGCGCATCAGCTGCAGGAAATCGCGCTGCGCCACCAGGTCCAACCCGGCGGTGGGTTCGTCCAGCAGCAGGGCCTGCGGTCGGTGGACGAGCGCGCGCGCGATCAGCACGCGGCGCATCTCTCCGGTGGAAAGCTCGGCCACCCTCCGCGAGGCCAACGCCGAGGCATGCACCTGCGCCAATGCCTGGTTCATCCGTTCGCGCATGTCGTCGGTTACCTGGCTGTCCGGCGGCAACATGAGAGAGGCGAAGAAGCCGGTGAGCACCGCTTCGGACACGACCAGGTCGGGCATGTCCAGCAGATCGCGGGTCAGGTCGCCGGTGACCACGCCCAGACGGGTGCGCAGTTCGTTCACGTTCCAGCGGTCCTGCCCCATCACCTTCACCGGCGACTCGCCTTCGCGTGCCAGCGGATACAACTCGCGGTTGATCAGCTTGATGAAGCTGGACTTGCCGCAGCCGTTGGGGCCTAGCAGCACCGTGTGCTGGCCGGCCACGATCCGCAGCGACAGCGCGTGCAGGACCGCCGCGTCGCCGCGTACCACGGTGGCGCGGTCCAGTTCGATCAGCGGTGCGGAAACCGCATCCGGGGCGGGCCCGGCGGAAGGAAGAGGCATGGGGATTGTGACGGAAATTCGAAAAAGCGAAAGGGCAGTGCGACGAATGAACACCATACGCCGCCGATGGGTGAAGTTTGCCGCAACTGCCCCCATCATTGTGCTGTCGCCGCCGGATCCACCGGGGCCCCTATTGCTGGAGCGCTCGTAATGCCCGATTTCCTGTTCGACTTCCTGTCCGGAGGCCTGCTGGGGTTGGGCTGGCTGGGAATGCTGGGAGTGCTATTGGTATTTACCCAACTGACCATCTTCTCGGTCACCTTGTACCTGCACCGCAGCCAAGCGCACCGAGGGGTGGATTTCCATCCCCTGGTCAGCCATTTCTTCCGTTTTTGGACCTGGCTCACCACCTCTATGATCACCAAGGAGTGGATGGCGATCCATCGCAAGCACCACGCCAAGGTGGAAACCGAGGAAGATCCGCACAGCCCGCAGTTCAAGGGCATCGGCAATGTGTTCTGGCGCGGCGTCGAGCTGTACCGGGAAGCGCGCTGGCAGCGCGCCGATATCGAGCAGTACGGTAAGGGCGCGCCGGACGACTGGATCGAACGCCATCTCTACACCGCGCACCCCACCGTCGGTCCGATCGCACTACTGTTCGTGAATTCGATGCTGTTCGGCATACCGGGCATCGCGCTATGGGCCATCCAGATGGCTTGGATCCCATTCTGGGCCGCCGGCGTGGTCAACGGCCTGGGGCATTGGTGGGGCTACCGTAATTTCGAATCGGCCGACACCTCCACCAACCTGACTCCATGGGGCGTGTGGATAGGCGGTGAGGAATTGCACAACAACCACCATGCGTTCCCTAGCTCGGCGCGCTTTTCGATGCGGCGTTGGGAAGTGGATATCGGCTGGGTCGCGATCAAGGCGATGGAAGCGGTCGGCCTGGCCAAGGTGTTGCGCGTGGCGCCCACCCTGGACATTCGTCCGAATATCTCCGTGCCCGATGGCGATACTTTGAAGGCCTTGCTGTCGCACCGCTTCCTGGCCATGACCGAATACCAGCGCAACGTGCTGAAACCCGCGTTGAAAGAAGAGGCGCGTCTTGCCGGCGAGAAGCTGCGCCGGCTGTTGCCGCGCCGGCTGCGCAAGGGCCTGGCCGACGACGGCCGCTGGCTGAAACCGGAAGCGCGCGAACAACTGCATAAATGGGTCTCGCAACGTCCCCGCATCCAGGCGCTGATCGAACACCGCGCGCGTCTGGCCGCGGTGCTGGAAGCGCGTACGAACGACGCGTCGGAACGCTTGAAGCAACTGCAGGTCTGGTGCCATGAAGCGGAGGCCAGCGGCATCCGTGCGCTGCAGGACTATTCGATGCGGCTGAAAGGTTACGCGCTGGCCGCGCATTGATGAAGCGTTCCGGCTTCATTGTTTTGGCGCTGCTGCCGTGCCTGGCGCAGGCACAGGTTGATGCGACCAGCGATTACTTGGCCCGCATGGACAACGATGGCGACGGCCGAGTCAGTCTGACCGAATACCTGGACTGGATGAGCTACGCCTTTGATGCGCGCGACGGAAACCGCGACGGCGTGCTGACCGCGGACGAACTGCCCGGCGGCAAGGGTCAGACCATCACCCGCACGCAGCATCGCGAGCGCTTGGCCGCCACGTTCAACAAACAGGACGTCAATCGTGATGGCCATCTGAGCGCCAGAGAGCTCGCCGCACCGCCGCAGTAGCCGGAGTTCGAGTTCCGGTGAGGGTGATGCCGGCGCCGCATGCATGCCGGCACTCGCTGTCGCTGTCTTCAGAGATCATAAAAAAAGCGCCGACCCTTGCGAGTCGACGCCAGACAATTCCGGACTTTGGGTCCGGCGACGTGGGTGAGGCTTACTTGGTGATATCCACGTCCTTGGTTTCCGGCAGAAATAGCGTGCCGATCACCAGGGTCATCGCCGCGATCACGATCGGATACCACAGGCCTTGGTAGATATTGCCGCTGGCCACCACCATCGCGAAGGCGATGGTAGGCAGGAAGCCGCCGAACCAGCCATTGCCGATGTGGTACGGCAGCGACATCGAGGTGTAGCGGATCTTGGTGGGGAATAGCTCCACCAACCACGCCGCGATCGGGCCGTAGACCATGGTCACGTAGATCACCAGGAGGGTCAGCAACAGCAGCACCATCGGTTTGTTGATGCGTGCCGGATCGGCCTTCTCCGGGTAGCCGGCGGTGGTCAGGTCGGCCTTCAGCGCCTTGCCGAAATCCTCCGAGCGCGTCTTGAACGCGGCCGGATCCATACCCGCGCCCTCGAACGCTTCCACCCGCGCCTGACCGACGTTGATGTGCGCGACCGTACCGGCCGGTGCATCTTGGTTGGAATAGGTGACGCCCGCCTTGGCCAGTGCGGCCTTGGCGATATCGCAGCTGTTGGTGAATACCTTTTTGCCCACCGGGTCGAACTGGAAGCTGCAGGCCGCCGGATCGGCGACTACCACTACCGGGCTGGTCGCTACCGCTTCCTCCATGGCTGGATTGCCGTAGTGGGTGAGTCCCTTGAAGATCGGGAAGAAGGTCAGCGCGGCAATCAGGCAGCCGCCGAGGATGATCGGCTTGCGCCCGATCTTGTCGGACCACCAGCCGAAAAAGATGAAGAACGGCGTGCCGATGATGAGGCCGCCGGCGATCAGCAGGTTGGCTGTGGTGGCGTCGATCTTCAGCGTCTGGGTCAGGAAGAACAGCGCATAGAACTGGCCTGCATACCAGACCACGGCTTGGCCTGCAGTGGCGCCGAGCAGCGCCAGCAACGCGATCTTGCCGTTCTTGGAGAAGAAGCTCTCGGTGATCGGCGCTTTGGAGGTCTTGCCCTGATCCTTCATTTCCTGGAACAGCGGCGATTCGCTCAATTGCAGACGGATCCACACCGACACGCCCAGCAACACCACCGATACCAGGAACGGAATCCGCCAGCCCCAGGCTTCGAATGCCTCCGTGCCCAGGAAATAGCGGCAGCCCAAGATCACCAGCAGCGACAAGAATAAGCCCAAGGTCGCCGTGGTCTGGATGAAGCTGGTGTAGAAGCCGCGCTTGCCGTGCGGCGCATGCTCGGCGACATAAGTAGCGGCACCGCCGTATTCACCGCCCAAAGCCAGGCCTTGCAGCAGACGCAAACCGATCAGGATCACCGGTGCGGCCACTCCTATGCTGGCGTAGCTGGGCAATATGCCCACCAGGAACGTCGACAGGCCCATGATCACGATGGTGATCAGGAACGTGTACTTGCGGCCGATCATGTCGCCGATGCGGCCGAATACCAACGCGCCGAACGGACGCACCGCGAAACCCGCGGCGAAGGCGAGCAATGCGAAGATGAAGGCGCTGGCCGGATTCAACGCCGAGAAGAATTGCTTGGCGATGATCGCGGCGAGCGATCCGTACAGATAGAAGTCGTACCACTCGAACACTGTGCCTAGGCTCGAGGCGAAAATAACCTTCTTGTGGCCTGCGGTCAGCGGTTTGCCCGCGGGCAATGCGGCGTTTGCTGTTGTGGACATGTCGTTTCCCCGTTAGAAGCTGTATTTGACGTGGGTGTGGATGCGGCGCAGATCGCCTTCGCGGTCGTCCTCGAGCGCACGCTGGCCGAAGATCAGTTCGGCGCCGATGTCCAGTTTCGGGAACGGCGAATAGATCAGGTTGGCGTGGTACGACTGAGCGCGTTCGGTCACGCCGAAGCCGGTGATGGCCTTGTCGTTGTCGAACATCGCCGCCGAATACATCAGATTGCCGCGCAGCTTGGGCGAGAACACGTGGCGCCAGGCCACGAATGCGCCATAGCCATCCAGCGCGTTGAGCTCGCCGTTGGCGTCGAGCACAACATCGCTGCCCAGGCCGAACGCCAGGTACCGGCCGATGCCGCTGCCGGCGTTAACCGCATAGCGAAGGTCGTCGCTCTTGCCCAGGTTGAATTTGCCCGAGACGCTGACCGCGCCGCCGGTCTCGGTTTCGTCCAGGTACTTGAACTGCCGCACCATGCCGGCGACGGTGAAATGGCCCCAATCGCCTTTGGTGATCCAGCGCGCTGTGACGTCCGGCGCTACGTTGTCCCCGCTGTTGAAGCGTGCGGTGCTGTTGAGATAAGGCGTGATCGTGGTCTGCGGGTTCTCCAGCGAGAACGACCACGGTCCCTT
This sequence comes from Pseudoxanthomonas sp. P4_B2, assembly GCF_056402315.1. Lineage (NCBI taxonomy): Bacteria > Pseudomonadati > Pseudomonadota > Gammaproteobacteria > Lysobacterales > Lysobacteraceae > Pseudoxanthomonas > Pseudoxanthomonas sp. P4_B2. Next base: position 307,758 of record NZ_JBFUHQ010000002.1, on the reverse strand, counting down.
GGTGTACCTCAATTGCGCCTGACGTACGAAGATGGTGCCGTCGGTGGTGCCGACGAAGTCCACCGCGTCAGGCAACGCCGCCACGTCCTGGAAGTTGGACCAGGTCTGGCCGGCCAGCCAGTTGTTCCAGCTCACATAGGCCTGGCGCAGCGAAACCGCATAAGTGTTGGTCGCTGTTTCGTTGCCGGCCAGCGCGTTGCTGCCGCCGCCGAACATATCGGCTTCGATATACGCCTTGATCTTGTCGCCCTTGTCAGTGGTGTGGTCGGCGCTGAACCAGAAGCGCGAGAACTGCGCGTGGTAGTCGGTGTACGGATCGCCGCCGTCGGCGGTGGGGCCGCCAACCGGAATGCTGCTGGGCAGATAGAACAGGCGTCCCGACGAACCATCGGCGATGCGCCCATCGCTGGTGTCGGTGTACATGCCGTCCATCTTGATGAATCCGCCGTAGGTGAACGACGTTCCAGGATTGGCGCCCGGCATGATCGGCCCGGTCTGGATGCGCGGCTTGCCATCGGCCGGCGCCGATTGCGCGGTTTTGACCTCGGTGATCTGGGTCTGGGTTTCGGCGATCGCCGTCTGTTGCTGCTGCTGCGAAGACAGCAAGGCCTGGACTTGTTGCTCCAGCTGGGCGATGCGTGCTTCGAGTTCCTTTTCCTTCGCCGTTTCAGCGAAAGCCATGCCCGGCGCGATCAGCGCGACGAACAGTGCCGCGGCCAACGGACGGCGCGACATCGATGCGATGCGTTTGCTCATTATCCCTCTCCCGATAATGCGTGATGGGCCGCGCAGAGCGCACGGTTGCGCCGCAGACTGCGCGCCGCCATCGGCCGCGCCTATTCGCCATTAGTCGAAAGCGGCTGCATGAACGCCAGCTGTTACGCGCGGGTACGACGATGGTCTAAGGGCATTGCTGCAACGCGTCATCGGCGAATGCGTCAAACTGACGCCGATTGCTCCATTACATCCTGTCCATCACCATCAAGAGCGCTTGCAGCACTGGTCTGCAGGGAGGGGCCCATGTCTGATCCGCACGCCGTCAATTCGGAATATCCCGTCAACCCGGAATTCGCCGCCAAGGCGCGCATCGACCGCGACGGCTACCAACGCGACTATCGCGAATCCATCGAAGACCCGGAAAAATTCTGGGGACGGGCCGCGACCCGGCTCGACTGGTTCAAGCCGCCGACCCAGATAAAGGATGTCAGCTACGACCTCAAGGACTTCCATATCCGCTGGTTCGCCGATGGCGAATTGAACGCCAGCGTCAACTGTCTGGACCGGCAGCTGGCGACGCGCGGCGACAAGACCGCATTGCTGTTCGAACCCGACAGTCCCGACAGCCCGTCCTACAACGTCAGCTATCGCGAGCTGTACGAGCGCGTCTGCCGGCTGGGGAATGCCTTGCGCAACTTAGGCGTGCAGAAAGGCGATCGGGTCACCATCTATCTGCCGATGATTCCCGACGCCGCCGTGGCGATGCTGGCCTGCGCCCGCATCGGCGCCATCCACTCGGTGGTGTTCGGCGGCTTCGCTCCCAATTCCATCGCCGACCGCGTGGCCGACTGCGCCAGCAAGCTCATCATCACCGCCGACGAAGGCCTGCGCGGCGGCAAGAAGGTGCCGCTGAAAGCGAATGTAGACGCCGCGCTGAAACTGCCCGGCACCAGCACGGTGGAAACCGTGCTGGTGGTGCGGCACACCGGCGGCGCGGTGGACATGCAGATGCCGCGCGACCGCTGGTTCGATGCGGTGGTCGAAGGCCAGCCGGCCGAATGCGAACCCGAACGGATGAATGCGGAAGATCCTCTGTTCATCCTCTACACCTCCGGCTCCACCGGCAAACCGAAGGGCGTGTTGCATACCACCGGCGGCTATCTACTGTTCGCCAGCTATACCCATGAAGCCGTGTTCGACCTACGTGAAGACGACATCTACTGGTGCACCGCGGACGTGGGCTGGGTCACCGGCCACAGCTACATCGTCTACGGGCCGCTGGCCAACGGCGCCACCGCGGTGATGTTCGAAGGCGTGCCCAACTATCCGAACGTGTCGCGCTTCTGGGAAGTGATCGACAAGCACCGGGTCACGATCTTCTACACCGCACCGACCGCCATCCGCGCGCTGATGCGCGAAGGCGAAGCGCCGGTGAAGCGGACCTCGCGCAGTTCGTTGCGCTTGCTGGGCAGCGTCGGCGAGCCGATCAACCCCGAAGCCTGGCGCTGGTACTACGAGGTGGTGGGCGATTCGCGCTGCCCCATCGTGGACACCTGGTGGCAGACCGAAACCGGCGGCATCCTGATCACCCCGTTGGCCGGCGCCATCGACCTCAAGCCCGGTTCGGCCACGTTGCCTTTCTTCGGCGTGCGTCCGGCGCTGGTCGACGCCAATGGCGAATTCCTGGAAGGCGCGGCAGAAGGCAATCTGGTGCTGCTCGATTCCTGGCCCGGCCAGATGCGCACGGTCTATGGAGATCATCCGCGTTTCATCGATACCTATTTCCGCACTTATCCGGGCACCTATTTCACCGGGGACGGCTGCCGTCGCGATGAAGACGGCTACTACTGGATCACCGGCCGCGTCGACGATGTGATCAACGTCAGCGGCCACCGTATCGGGACCGCCGAAGTGGAAAGCGCGCTGGTTTCGCATCCGAAGGTGGCCGAGGCCGCCGTGGTCGGGTTCCCGCACGACATCAAGGGCCAGGGCATTTACGCCTACGTCACCCTGATCGCGGGCGAAGCCCAGACCGACGAGCTGCAGAAGGAACTGGTCGCCTGGGTACGCAAGGAGATCGGACCGATCGCCTCACCCGACCATCTGCAATGGGCGCCAGGTCTGCCGAAAACGCGTTCGGGCAAGATCATGCGCCGCATCCTGCGCAAGATCGCCGAGAACGCGCCGGATCAGCTGGGCGACACCTCTACACTGGCCGATCCTTCGGTGGTGGAATCGCTGGTGGCCGAGCGCAAAGTGAAATAAGCCTTGAAGCAGCGATCCGCGATGCGCTCTCCGTCGTCATCCCAGCGAACGCTGGGATCCATCTTGACTTTAGTCGGATGGTAGTCGTCTCAAGGCCAGATCAAAATGGATCCCAGCGTTCGCTGGGATGACGAACGGACAGAAGTCACTTTCCACTGACAACGAGGCTCATGACCACTCTGCTCATCGCCGACGATCACCCTCTATTCCGCGAAGCCCTGCGCGGTGCGGTGCAGCGGGTGATGCCGGGGGTGAAACTGCACGAAGCCGATAGCGTCGACGCGCTCTACGCCCTGGTCGACGCGCATCCCGATGCCGATCTGCTGCTGATGGACCTCAACATGCCGGGCGCGCAGGGTTTCAACGCGCTCGTGCACCTGCGCGTGCTGCATCCGCAGCTGCCGGTAGTGGTGGTGTCCGCGCGCGAGGAACCCAGCGTGATGCGTCGTGCGCTGGATCACGGCGCCTTAGGTTTCATTCCCAAGTCGGCCGCTTCGGAAACGATCGGCGAAGCCATCGGCCTGGTGTTGGACGGCGAACGCTGGGCACCGCCGGAAGCGCTCGCCGCGCCCGGGATCGGCCGCGACGAATACGAAGTGGCCCAGCGCTTGCGCGAGCTCACTCCGCAGCAGTTCCGGGTCCTGCAAATGCTGGGCGCGGGCCGTTTGAACAAACAGATCGCCTACGACTTGGGCGTGTCCGAGGCCACCATCAAAGCGCATGTCACTGCCGTCCTGCGCAAACTGGGCGTCACCAATCGCACCCAGGCGGTGTTGATGGCCGGACGCCTGTCGGTCGATCCCGAGGCCATGGTGTTGCCGCCGGAAGAGCAGGACTGACGTCTTTCCCGTAGTGGATCGACGGACCTGCGTTGGGCGGGGAAATGCAGCGTCGGTCACAGATCGCACCCGAGTTGCCCGCCTGGCCGCGCTACGATGTTGCGAAGGGGCCGCCTGGTGCGTGCCGGCTTTCCGGATAGGCGGTGATGGACAGCGATCGCGACGAATCCCGTCGTATCAATTTCGGCAGGCGCATCTACCCGCTGCGCGTCATCGGGCTGGCGATCGGCGTGCTGTGCGTGGCCGCGGTCATGCACCAGCACGGCGCTGCCTCCTGGCTGTGGGGACTGCTGCTGTTCGACGGTCTGGTCTGGCCGCACCTGGCTTATGCGCATGTCCTGCGCAGCCGCGATCCGATCCAGGCCGAATACCGCAACCTGCTGATCGACGCCGCTTTCGGCGGCTTCTGGATCGCGGTGATGGCCTTCGACACCCTACCCAGCGTGCTGCTGGCGGTAATGCTGATCATGGACAAGGTGATCGTCGGTGGCCGCCGCTTCGGCGCCAAGAACCTGGCGCTGATGGCGCTGACGTGCTTGGTTACCAGCGCCTTGATGGGCTTCCGCTTCGAACCCTACACCACTTACCGCACCATGCTGGCCTGCCTGCCGCTGCTGATCGTGTACCCGCTGGCCATCGGCGCCGCCAGCCGCCTGCTGGCGCAGCAGACGCTGCGCCAGAAGCGCATGTTCGAGAAGACCTCGCGCTTCGACGCCGCCACCGGCCTGATGAACCGGCAGCAGTGGCAGTACGAGGCCAACATGGAGTTCAACCGCTTCGTGCGCGCCGGCCGGCCGGCGGTGCTAATCATGATCGACATCGATTATTTCAAACAGATCAACGACGGCTACGGCCATACCGTCGGCGATGCGGTGATCGAGGAATTCGCGCGCCTGATGAAGGCCTGCCTGCGCGACATGGACACCGGCGGGCGTTACGGCGGCGACGAGTTCGGCATCGTCATGCCCGAGACCCGTTGGGAAGAAGCCATCGTCGCCGCCGAACGCCTGCGCAGGCAGGTCGCGGCGTACGTGTTCCCAGGCATCGACCTCAGATGCACGGTCAGCATCGGCCTGGCCGAAATCAATCATTCGATCGCTAACGTGACCGACTGGATCAGTGCGGCGGACGCCGCCTTGTACGCAGCCAAACGCAAGGGCCGCGACTGCATCGAAGTGGCGAAAATTCCACAACGCCCGCCTTATGCCGCACGGTCCCGGGTCGACGCCTAGCGACCACCGCTCACACCGCGAGCGTCTGGTGGTGCGCAGCCAGGAACGCACGCAACGAGGCCGGCTTCACCGGTTTGGTCAGCAGTCGGTAACCGCGATCGCGCGCGCGTTGCTTGAGCTCGTCGCGGCCGTCGGCGGTCAGCAGCGCGCCGGTGATCGGCGTCGCGCTGGCGGCCTGCAGAGCGTCCAGGGTTTCCAGTCCGTCCATCCGGTCGTGGAGGTGGTAGTCGACCAGCATCACCGCCGGCGCCTGATCGATCTTCTGCAAGGCTTCGTCCACGGTGGCCGCCGTGATCACTTCCACCTGCCAACGGCCCAGCAGCGCGCGCATGCCGTCCAAGATTTCCTGGTCGTTGTCCACGCACAGCACACGCAACCCCGCCAGGGAGTCCGCGGCGCGCAGCGAGGGTGCGGGCTCAAGAACGGCATCGGCAGCGGCTGCCGCGCGCGGTACCGTGATCGAGAACATGCTGCCGTGGCCGACCCGGCTGCGCGCGTCCAGGTCGTGGCCGAGCAGCCGCGAGATGCGTTGGCAGATGGATAGCCCCAGCCCCAGCCCCTGTTCGCCCCAGTCGAAGGGCTGCGGGTAGCGATGGAATTCATCGAAGATCTGGCGCATGTGGTGCTCGGGAATGCCCGGGCCGGTATCCCAGACCTGAAGTTCCAGGTTCTGTCCGCGCAGGCGGATGCCCAGCACGATACGGCCGCTGCGGGTGTAGCGCAGCGCATTGGCGATGAAGTTCTGCAGCACGCGGCGCAGCAGCCGGCGATCGCTGCGCACGGGTCGCGCAGAGGCGTGCACCCGCAGATCGAGACCGCGACCAGCGGCGACCGGCACGTATTGCGAAGCGAGTTCGCGCAACAGCGCGCCGGCGTCGAAGTCGCTGATCTCGGTGTGCATGCCGCCCGCATCCAGGCGCGAGACATCCAACAGGCCGTCCAGCAGCTCCTCCGCTGCACGCAAGGAAGCGTCGACACGCTCGGCCAGGTGGCGCTGTTCGGCCGGTTCGTCGCTGTCGCGCAGTGCCGAGGTGAACAGCCGCGCCGCGTTCAGCGGTTGCAGCACGTCGTGGCTGATCGCGGCCAGGAAGCGCGTCTTCGACTGCTGCGCAGCCTCGGCTTCGCGCCCGCGATCGGCCACGCGTTGCTCCAGGTTCTCGTTGGCTTCCAACAGTGCATTCTCGGCACGCTTGAAGTCGGTGATGTCGTTGTAGCTGGTGACGTAACCACCACCCGGCAGCGCCTGGCCGCGCATCTCGATCACGCTGCCGTCGCTGCGCACGCGTTCGAAGATATGCGGCGAACCGACGCGCATGTAGCTGATGCGCTTGGCGATCTGTTCTTCCAAATCGCCGCCTCCCAACTCGCCGCGCTCGGCGTTGTAGCGGATCAAATCGGCCACCGGGCGACCCACGTACAGCATGCCCTGCGGATAGCCGAACATCAGCTGGTAACGGCGGTTCCAGGCCACCAGGCGCATGTCCGGATCGACCACGCTCACGCCCGAACTGATGTTCTCCAGCGTGGTGGAAAGGATCTCGCGATTGAAGCGTAGTTCCTGTCCCGCCTCATCCAGCACCGCCACCACTTCGCCCAATTCCATGCCCGACCCGCGCAGCACGCTGGTCAATACCAGGCGCGCCGAGGCCGCACCGATGGCCGCGGCCAGCAGCCGTTCGGTGAACTGCACCCAGGCGCGGTCGGCGGCGGCGGCGGGTTGCAGTTCGCGTTGCAGCGTCGTGGCTTGTTCGGCGAAAGCGCGCCGCGCGTGGCGTTCGCCGACGATGCGCTCGGCCAGCGACAGCAGGTCCGACACGCGCACGTTGCCCGGCCATTCGCTGGCCACCAGCGCCTGCCGCTGCGCATATGGATCGAGGAATGGCGCGATGCGCAGGCGTTCGTCCACGCTGGGGCGCCAGCGTGCCGACACCAGCATCATCACGCCGGTATTGAGCAGCAGCGACCAGAAGGTGCCGTGGGTCAGAGGATCCCAACCGGTTAGGTTGAACAGCTGCTGGGGGCGTAGCCAGTGGATGCCGTACGGTCCGGTCTGCAGCCATTCCGGCCCCAGCCAGCCGGAGGCCGACAAGGTCGGCAGCAGCAGCGTGTAGATCCAGGTGGCGAAGCCGACCAGCATGCCGATTTCCACACCGCGCCGACTGGCGCCGCGCCAGTACAGGCCGCCGATCAGCCCGGGCGCGAACTGCGCGACCGCCGCGAAAGCGATGAGCCCATACGACGCCAGCGAATTGTCGTTGCTGCTGGTGCGGTAGTAGGCATAGGCGCACAACGCCAGCATCAGGATCGCGAAGCGGCGTATCCACAGCACGCGCGAGGCCACGTCGGCCTCGGCATGGCGTTCGGCCCAACCGCGCCGCAGCAGCACCGGCATCACCAGATCGTTGCTGACCATGGTGGCCAGGGCGATGCTAGCCACGATGACCATGCCCGTGGCCGCCGAGAATCCGCCGATGTACGCCACCAGCGCCAACGCGTTGTTGCCGGCGGTCAGCGGGAGCGCCAATACGAAGGTATCGCTGGCGATTCCGCTGCTGCTGCCGAACATCGCCACGCCCGCAGCGGCGATCGGCACCACCATCACCGAGATCAGCACCAGATAAATGCCGAACAGCCAGCGCGCCTTGCGGATGTCGCCGACGTCGCTGCATTCCACCACGGCCACATGGAACTGGCGCGGCAGGCAGACGATGGCCAGGAAGCCAAGCAAAGTCTGGGTGAAGAAACCCACCGGCGGCGCGTTCTCGAACAAGGTCCGCGCGGACTGTTCCACGTGCAGCACCTGGCCGCCCAACCACACATACGCGAACACGCCCACGATCACGATCGCCACCAGCTTCACCACCGATTCCAGCGCGATGGCCAGCATCATGCCGTGGTGGTGCTCGGTGGCGTCCACCTGCCGGGTGCCGAACAGCGCGGCGAACAGCGCCATCAACAAAGCGACATACAACGCAGGATCGGTGAAGAAGCCGGTGTTCTGCGCGTTCTGGCCGGTGAGCACGCCCAAGCTGAGCGCCACCGCCTTGTACTGCAGCGCCAGGTACGGCACCACGCCGATCAGCGCGATCACCGTGACCAATGCCGCAAGGCGACGCGAGCGGCCGTAGCGCGAGGAAATGAAATCGGCGATGGAGACGGTGTTCTGGCTGCGTGCGATCAGCGCCAACCGTTCGATGATGCGCCAGCCGAACAGCAGCAGCAGCAGCGGGCCCAGATAGATCGGCAGGTAGCCGATGCCGTTGCGCACCGCGCTGCCGACCGCGCCGTAGAACGTCCACGAGGAGCAATAGACCGCCAGCGCCAGGCTGTAGACCACCGGACGCAACCAGGGGCGATCCGGATACATCGGGCGCCGGTCGCCCCACCACGCCACGCCGAACAGCAGCGCGGCGTAGCCGATCGATACCAACAGCAGGATCCAGCTGGAAACCAATGCGGCGCTCCGTATCTTGGGCCTGCGAGTGTATGCCGTGTCGCATCGCGCGGACTGTCTGCTTGCCTGCGCTGCACGATGTCGGCAAGCTGAAATGCGGTCAACAGCCGGTGCATGCGCGCGAGGTGCGCCAACATGCCGGTCTTCCGGAGCAAAACGCATGACGCAGGACCAGGACCCGGCACCCGCCGGAAACAAGCGCGCGACCGCGGACGGAGTGCGCCTGCCGTTGCGCGAGAAGGTCAGCTACGGCATCGGCGACTTCGGCTTCAATCTCTATTGGGCCAACATCTCGGCCTTCCTGCTGATCTTCTACACCGACGTGATGGGCCTGGCCGCCGGTGCGGTCGGCACGATGATGCTGGTGACCAAACTGGTCGATGCGGTGGCCGACCCGTTTATGGGCGCGATCGCCGATCGCACCCGTACCCGTTGGGGCCGTTTCCGGCCGTACCTGCTGTTCGCCGCAGTACCCCTTGCGATCACCGGCGTGCTGACCTGGACGGTCCCGGACCTGGAGGGCGGCGGGCGTCTGCTGTGGGCCTACGCCACCTTCACTCTGATGATGTTCGTCTACACCGTGCTGAGCATGCCGTACTCGGCGCTGTCCGGAGTCATGACCGCCGACAGTCAGCAACGCACCACCCTGATCAGTTTCCGTTTCATCGCCGCCTTCGCCGGCACCACCCTGGTCAACTGGCTGACCCTGGACCTGGTGCGCTGGCTCGGCCGCGGCGACGAGCAGCTGGGCTGGCAGCTGACCATGGTCCTGTACGGGGTCGTGGCGGTCGCCACCTTCGTGGCGGTGTTCGCCAACACCCGCGAACGGATCGAGCCGCCGCCGCAACAGCGCAGCACGATGCGCCAGGATGTGCTCGACCTGCTGAGCAACAAACCCTGGCTGGTGCTGTTCGTGCTGGCGTTGGTGATCATGGTGACGATCGTGATGCGTAGCGGCTCGCTGGTGTACTACCTCAAGTACTACGTAAGCCGGCCGGAGCTGACCGGCCTGTTTCTCGGTAGCTATTCGGTGGCGCTGGCTATCGGCGCGGCGCTGACGCCGCTGCTGACCCGTCTGCTGGACAAGCGCCGGCTGATGATGGGGCTGATGGCCGGGGTCGGCGTGATCAGCTGCGCGATGTACTTCGTGCCCAGGGAGCAGATCTGGGTGATGTTCGCGCTCAACACCCTGGTCGGGTTGCTGCTCGGGCCGAAGTCGCCGCTGGCGTTCTCCATGTATGCCGATTGCGCCGATTACACCGAGTGGAAGACCGGGCGCCGGGCCACCGCGATGACCTTCGCCGCCGCGACGTTCTCGCAGAAAATGGGCGGCGCAGTGGCGTCGGCGGCGATCGCCTGGATGTTGGCGGCTATGGGTTACGTCGCCAACCAGGCTCAGTCGGACGCCTCGCGCCTGGGCATCGTGTTGCTGCTGACCGTGATCCCGGGCGTGGTGGCGCTGGTGGCGGTGTGGGTGATGAAAGCCTACCCGCTCAATGATGCGGCGCTGGCGCGGGTCCAGGCGGAACTGCAAGCGCGCCGGGAGACGGCGGAATGAGCGGTGTTGTCGACACGGCCCTCCCTTATGGCTTCCAGGAACAGGGCCGGCGCTTCGTCCTGAGCAGTCCCACCGCGATGCCACAGGCCTCCACCTTCTTGTGGAACCGGCGGATGCTGCTGCAACTGAACTGTCGTGGCTACGCTACCGCGCAGTTCATGCAGCCGGAGCCGGCCAAGTACGCGCATGCGCCGACGCTGGAGGCCAAAAGCTTCATGCAGCCGGAGCAGCCGTACTACGCGCACCATCCCGGCCGCTTCTGCTACGTCAAGGACGAGGAGGGCGGCCTGCTGTTTTCCGCGCCGCACGCGCCGGTGAACCGCGCGCCGGACGCGTTCGCCTTCTCGGTCGGCCAGGGCGACGTCGCTTGGACTGTGCAATGCGATGGCATCGAGGTGGAAATGTCGGTGCGGTTGCCGCCGGAAGACGTGGCCGAACTGTGGACCGTGCGCGTGCGCAACCGCTCCGGCCGCGCGCGCCGGATCAGCCTGTATCCGTACTTCCCGGTCGGCTATCTGTCGTGGATGAACCAATCCGGCCGCTATCGCGCGGACCTGGGCGGGATCGTCTGCGACAGCGTCACTCCGTACCAGAAGGTGGCCGACTACTTCCGCCAACGCGACTTCAAGGACCGGACCGTGCTGTTGCACGAGCGCCAGCCCGATGCCTGGGAAGCGAATCAGGCCGGATTCGAAGGCGAAGGCGGATTGCACGCACCGATGGCCATCATTGCGCATGAGCGGTTGACCGGCGGCGATGCGCTGTACGAGACGCCAGCGGCGGTGCTGCAGTACCGCCTTGCCCTGGCGGCGGAAGGCGAGGAAACATTCCGCTTCGTGTTCGCCCCGGCCCGCGACGACGTCGAGATCGCTGAGCTCCGTGCACGCTATCTGTCCGAGCAGGGTTTCGCTGACGCCGCCACCGCCCACTCCTCCTACCTGGACGAGGGCCGCGGCTGCCTGCGGATCGAAACTCCGGATCCGTGGCTGGACGACTTCGCCAACCACTGGCTGCCGCGACAGGTCTATTACCACGGCGATTGCAACCGCCTGACCACCGACCCGCAGACCCGCAACTACTTGCAAGACCACATGGGCATGGCCTATTTGCGGCCGCAGACGGCGCGGGCAGCCTTCTTGCACGCGCTGTCGCAGCAGGAGCCCAGTGGGGCGATGCCCGATGGCATCCTGCTGATCGAAGGTGCGGAACTGAAGTACATCAACCAGGTGCCGCACACCGACCACTGCGTGTGGCTGCCGGTGTGCCTGCAGGCCTACCTGGACGAAACCGGCGACGACGCCTTGCTCGAGGCGACGGTGACGGACCGCGAGGGCAATGCGGCCAGCGTCGCCGAGCGCATCGACCGGGCGATGGACTGGCTGCTGCAGGCGCGCGACGCGCGCGGGCTCAGTTACATCGCCCAGGGCGACTGGTGCGATCCGATGAATATGGTCGGCTGGAAGGGACGAGGCGTGTCCGGCTGGCTGTCGCTGGCGAGCGCGCATGCGCTGCGCCTGTGGGCCGCTGTCTGCGCACGCAGCGGGCGCGCCGCGCAAGCCGCGCACTTCGAAGCCGGCGCCGAAGCACTCAATGCCGCGGTCAACGCCCACTTGTGGGATGGCGACTGGTACGGTCGCGGCATCACCGACGACGGCGTGGTGTTCGGCGTGCGCGCCGATAGCGAAGGCCGCATCTACCTCAACCCGCAGAGCTGGGCCATGCTCAGCGGCGCCGCCGACGCGCCGCGTCGCGCGCGGCTGCTGGCCGCGGTCGACGCGCAACTGGTCTCGCCGTACGGCGTGGCCATGCTCGATCCGCCCTACACCGGCATGCGCGAAGACGTCGGTCGGCTGACCCAGAAGTTTCCCGGTTCGGCCGAGAACGGCGCGGTCTACAACCACGCCGCCGCGTTCTACCTGCATAGCCTGTACAAAGCCGGTGAGGCGGATCGTGCCTGGCGCGTATTGCGCGCGATGCTATCTGGCCCCGATCTGGAGGACTGCCTGCAGCGCGGGCAGTTGCCGGTGTTCGTGCCCAACTACTACCGCGGCGCGTGGCGTCTGCATCCGCGCACCGCCGGCCGCTCCAGTCAGCTGTTCAACACCGGCACTGCGGCATGGATGTACCGCTGCCTGGTGGAGGAACTGTTCGGTCTCCGCGGCGACGGCCAGGCGCTGCGGATCGCACCGCAGCTACCCTCGCACTGGTCGCGTGCACGCGCCTGGCGGCGGTTCCGCGATGCCGAGTTCGAAGTAGAGATCGAACGCGTCGCCGGCCGCACCGACGCCCGCGTCGCGATCGATAGCCAATGGCTGGAAGGCGATACCTTCTCCGGCATCGAGGCCGGGCGTCGCTACCGGGTCCGCGTTGAACTACCGAGTGAAGCGGGGCCGGCATGAGCGAGGTGCGCGTGGCCGTGGTGATGGGCGTGTCCGGCAGCGGCAAGACCACGCTGGCGCGTGCGTTGGCCGACGCATGGGAGGCGACCTTCCTCGATGCCGACGATTTCCACAGCGACGAGGCTAGGGCGTTGATGGCCAGCGGCCAGCCGCTGACCGACGAGATGCGCCAGCCGTGGGCGGCGCGCATTGCCACTGACCTGCAACGCCGCGTGGCCGACGGTGCGCGCGTGAGCCTTGCCTTCTCCGGACTGCGCCGCCAGCACCGCGACATGCTGCGCGCCACGGGACTGCCGCTGCGGTTCCTGTTTCTGCACGGCGAGGCGGCGCTGATCGGCCAGCGCATGCGCGAGCGTAGCGGCCACTACATGCCGGTGACACTGCTCGACAGCCAGTTCGCCACGCTGGAGGAGCCCGCCGGCGAGGACGATGTCGTGGTGCTGCCGGTCGACTTGCCGCCTGACGTGCAGTTGGCGCGCGCCTTGCAAGCCCTCGCCGCGCCCTTGTAGGAGCGACGTCAGTCGCGAAGCTCTTAATTTCTGAAATCGCCGGGTGGAACGTTTCGCGACTTACGCCCCGAAGGAAGTCCCCTTGGGGGACGTTGCTCCTGCCGGCGCCTGCGGAAGCGCCAACAGTCGTCGCGCGGCGTCTTCCGCTTGGATACGGAGTTCGGGCACGGCGATGCTTTCCCACAGCCGGCCGATGCGGAGACTGCCGACCACGATCACGCCAGGCAGCGCTTCGCCTTCGGCATTGACCAGGTCGCCATCGCTGGCGGTGTCGATGCCGATGCCGTGCGGACCGGGCCGGGCGTTGCCTTTGCCCAGAAGATCGGAAAGCAGCGGATTGCGCATCAGTTGCGCGCGCATCTCCACGCCGGTGGCGTTGACGACACGATCCACATCGAGTTCCTGCGTACGCCGATCGCGCATCATCAAGGTGACGCGGACGCGCTCCCCTTCGCGGTTCACGGTCTGCAGGCGACCGCGGTGCAGCCGCAGCTGGCCACTGGTTTGCAGCGCTTCGAGTTGCGCATGCACTTGCGGCGCGATGCGGTGGCGGTGCACGTCCCAGTAGCGCACCACGTGCCGCAGAAAGCGCCGCTGGTCGTCGTGGGAGAGCGTGCGCCACAGGTTCTGCACCAGCGGACGCGCGCTTTCCATCACCGCCTGCCATGGCAGACCTTGCCGGTCCGCCTCGCTGGCTGCTTTTCGCAAGACGCGCATACGCTGGCGCAACGGCATCGCCAGCAGCACCTCGGCGTCGAAGTCGGCCACCGCATGCTTGGTGTGCGCAAGCGGCAGCAGCGCGTGCCGCGACAGCACGTGCACACGGCCGCGATGGCCGTTGGCGACCAGACTCAGCGCCGTGTCGACCATGCTCAGCCCGGAGCCGGCGATACAGATTTCCGCGTCGGCGGGTATCTGCTTGATCGCATCGAAGTCCCAGGCTTCCAGGACCGACTGTCTCGGCAATCCGGAGGCGCCGCGGGCAGGCAGGGGTTTGGGATTGTTGCCGACCGCCATCGCCATGCCGCGGGCACGGATCGTGCTGCCCGATTCGAGTTCCAGCTGCAGTACGCCGTCGTCGTCCAGGCCGGTCACCCTGTCCTGCCGCACTTCGAAATGCGCGGACGTGGTTTCGCGCGCTTGCTGCAAGCGGTCGCGCAGGTAGTCGCCGTAGTGCCTGCGTTGCGCATACGACACCGCGATGACGTCGCGCGCGCTCTCGCCTTCGCGCGCCACCAAAAAATCCACGAAGTCGTCCGGCTTGTCTTCGAATGCGCTCATTCTCCGTGCCGGCACGTTGAGCAGGTGTTCGGCATGGGTGGTGGCGTAAGCCACGCCTTGCGCGAGCCGCGCGGTGGGTTCGATCAACACGATGCGGATGCCGGCGTCGGCCAGGCGTAGCGCATGGATGGCCGTGAGTACGCCCCCCGCGCCGCCGCCGATGATGGCGATATCGAAAGGGCGGGACGGGAGCTGTGTCGTCATCGCAATATTGTAGGGGATGACTCGCAACGCTCGCGCTTTGTCCCCTTTGGAAAAGGGGGCTACGGGGGATTTGCTCTTGGCGCCAAAAGCAAATCCCCCTCGATCACCCTTTTTCCAAAGGGGGAGGCCTTACATCAACGAATCGGCCAATCGCGCGATGCCTTCACGGCTGCGCTTCCACGTAGCGCGGCGTCGCCAGGTATCCAGGGTGATGATGTCCGCGTGGTCCAGATAATCGGCTTCCACCTCACGCATGCGCGCGACCACGCCGCGGTCGTAGCAGAGCAGGCCGATCTCCGCGTTCAGCGCGAAGGATCGGATGTCCAGGTTGATCGAGCCGACCAGCGCGATTTCATCGTCTACGCTCAGATGTTTGGCATGGAGAAAGTGTGGACGGTACAGCGCGATCTTCACCCCACTGGCCAATAGCTCGTTGTAGTACGAATCCTGCGCCCAGGCCGTAAGCCGCTGGTTGTTGCTGGCCGACAGGATCAACTGCACGTCCACGCCCGACAACGCGGCGATGCGCAGCGCGCTCAAGGTGGCGTCGTCGGGAACGAAGTAGGGCGTAGTCAGCACCAGCTTGCGCTGGGCGAGATGGATCAGTGCGTTGACCGTGTCGCGCGCGTTCTCGAACGGGTAGGCCGGTCCGCTGGGCAGCAATTGCATCGCGATGTTGGCGCTGCTCGCCGCAGGCACGGGCTTCACCTGCAACCGTTGGCCGGTTTCGATGTACCAGTCGCTGGCGAACACGCCTTCCAGGTGCGCCACTACTGGGCCCTCCACGCGCGCCACCAGTTCCCGATTGGGGAAGCCAGGTACGAAATCCGGCGCGGCGAGGTTCTGCGACCCCACGTAGCCGGCGCAGCTGTCGATCACCGCCACCTTGCGGTGGTTGCGCAGATCCATGCGCCCGCTGCGCCGCCAGCGCAGGCCGCCCGGCAGCATCACGTGCACTTCCACGCCGGCCTTGCGCAACCGTCGCGCATAGCGACGCAATCCACGCTTGGCGCCGACGGCATCCAACAGCAACCGGCACTGCACGCCGCGGGCCGCGGCGCGTTCCAGCGACTGGCATACGGCATCGCCGACGGCGTCGTCGAACAGCAGGTAATACAGCAGATGCACACGCTCGCTGGCGCCGTCGATGTCGGCCAGCAGCGCTTTCAATGAAGCCGCGTAGTCGTCGAGCAATTGGATGGCGTTGCCGTGGGTAGGCATGAAATCGCCCAGCCGTTCCACCAGCGGCACCATTTCGCTGGCGGTGTCGCTGCCGTGCGGCAACCAGCGTAGCGCGCCGTGCGGCGCCTGTTCCTCGCGGATCACGCTCGACGCCAGGGTCTGCCGCCGCACGCGTTCCCTGGACAGCCAGGGATGACCGAACAACAGATACAGCGGCAGGCCCACCAATGGCAGGAAGCCGACCAGCAACAGCCAGCTGCGCGCCGCCGCCGGCGTGGTGCGGGTGGGAATCCACAGCAGCGCCGCCAGGCGGATCACCCAGTCCAGCGCCAGCAGCCACACGCCTGCGGAAAAGGGCGTGGCCCATTCCGCGAACTGATGGAGGAAGGCGTTCATGGGGCGATTCTGCGGGGTGGCGGGGGAAAGGACAAAGTGCGAGGTAGTACTAGTGCCGCAGTCGCTCTTTGAAGGAAGCAGCGCTGACAGGCCCCCTCCCTTGCGAAACAGGGGAGGGTTGGGGAGGGGTGCTTTTGCTTTTGCCTTTGGGTCTGACCCTTGGTTCTGAGTTGATGCAGCGCGAAGTCTTCGGCGAAATTAATCTCGAGAAGGTTTGTCGCGAAGAGCACCCCTCCCCAGCCCTCCCTGCTTCGCAAGGGAGGGGGCAAGAGCGATGCTTGGTTAAGGATTGTTTTTGTGGACCACAAACGACAAACCCGCCTTTCGGCGGGTTTGTCTTGTAAGGCGCTGGATCCCCGCCTGCGCGGGGATGACGCATTGGCAAAGCCGCGCTAGCGCGCGGGCCAATGCGTCACTTGATCTTGCCTTCCTTGTACATCACGTGCTTGCGCACCACGGGATCGTACTTCTTCATCTCCATCTTGCCCGGAGTGTTTTTCTTGTTCTTGTCCGTGGTGTAGAAGTGGCCCGTATCGGCCGAGGAAATCATGCGGATCTTGTCGCGTTTGCCTGCCATGTCTTATCTCCTCAGACCTTTTCGCCGCGCGCGCGCAGCTCAGCCAGAACGGAATCGATGCCGTTCTTGTCGATGGTGCGCAGCGAATGCGCGGAAACCTTCAGCTTGATCCAGCGGTTTTCGCTGGCGACCCAGAAACGGCGCTCGTGCAGATTGGGCAGGAAGCGACGACGGGTTTTGTTGTTGGCGTGGCTGACGTTGTTACCCGTCATCACACGCTTGCCGGACACTTGGCATACGCGGGACATTACGCACCTCGATAGTGTTGGTTGCCCTCCTTAGCCAGGAGAACGGCGGCCCCGACGGATCACCTGGAACAGGTGCGGCCATCGCGCGATACGGGTCAAAAGTTCTGCTGCCGGGGCGGGCCGGAATCGCACTTCCGGGCGCGAATCCGGATCAAACCGGACGCAGCGAGCCGCGCATTATGCCCGGCTTTCCCTTGTGGCGCAAACACTTACGGAAGGGGCGTGGGAGCGGCGTCCCGCCGCGAGCTCTGGCTCGGTTACAGGAGGAGGATCAAGAGCTCGCGGCGGGACGCCGCTCCCACAGCTGCAGTCAGCCCGCGGTGACCGATCCCCGCAACCGCTCCAGCACCCCGTCCAGGGTGTCCAGATCGGTGTAGTGGATTACCAGCTTGCCCTTGCCGCCGCGGCCATGGGCGATGCTGACCTTGGTGCCCAGGGATTCGGACAGCTCGGTCTCCAGCGAGGCGATGTCGGCCTGAGGCGCTGCCTTGCCGGGCTTGGCTTTGCGGCCGCCGTTGACCGGTACCTTGCCCGCCGCGAACTGCTGGGCGCGGTGCTCCACTTCGCGCACCGACCAGCCCTGGTCGGCGGCCTCGGTAGCCAGTTTGCTGGCCAGATCCGGCGAAAGGGTCAGCAGGGCGCGGGCATGGCCCATCTCCAGGCGGCGCGCTTCCAACAGGGCGCGGATGGCCGGCGGCAGTTCCAACAGGCGCAGTAGATTGGAAACCGCGGCGCGGGAACGGCCCACCGCTTCGGCGGCCTCGGCATGGGTCAGGGAAAATTCGCCGATCAGGCGCTGCAGGGACTGCGCCTCTTCCAGCGGATTGAGGTCTTCGCGCTGGATGTTCTCGATCAACGCCATGGCGATGACGGTGCGGTCGTCCAGCTCGCGGACCACCACCGGCACATCGGCCAGGCCGGCTTCCTGCGAGGCGCGCCAGCGGCGTTCGCCGGCCACGATCTCGTACATCACCTTTCCACCGGGGCCCGACGACAGCTCGCGCACCACGATCGGCTGGATCACGCCCTGGGCCTTGATCGACTCGGCCAGCTCGCTCAGCTTGGCCGGATCCATGCCCATGCGTGGCTGGTACTTACCAGGCTGCAGCTGCTTGACCGGGATCTGGCGCAGGCGTTCGCCGGGCTGCGCCTCGGGGGGGGCGGTGGCGGCCGCCTTGGGGCCGAGCAGCGCTTCCAGGCCACGGCCCAGGCCGCGCTTTTTCGCCGGCGTTTGTTTGGGTGCGGACATTTACGCGTTCTCCAGATATTTCGCTTGCTGTTTGTTGCGGTCGGCCTGTCGGCGCAGGATCTCGCCGGCCAGGCCCAGATAGGCGACTCCACCGCGCGAGGCCCGGTCGTAGCCGACGATGCTCTGGCCGTGGCTGGGCGCCTCGGCCACGCGCACGTTGCGCGGCACGATGGTGCGGAACACTTTGTCGCCGAAGTGCGTGATCAACTCGCCGGAGACCGCGTTGGCCAGATTGTTGCGCACGTCGAACATGGTGCGCAGCACGCCTTCCACTTCCAGTCCCGGGTTCAGACGCGCCTTCAGCGCTTCGATGGTTTCCATCAGCGCGCTGAGTCCTTCCAGCGCGTAGTACTCGCACTGCATCGGCACCAGTACCGAGTCGGCCGCGGTCAGCGCGTTGAGCGTCAACAGCGACAGCGCCGGCGGGCAGTCGATGAGGATGAAGTCGTAGTCGTCGCGCAGCGGATCCAATGCGACCTTGAGGCGCTGTTCGCGGCCTTCGATCTCCATCAGCTGGATCTCGGCGGCGGTCAGGTCGATGTTGCCGGGCATCAGGTCGAAGTCTTCCGGCGTCTTCACGATCACCGAGCGCGCGTCGGCTTCCTGCAGCAGTACGTCGTAGCTGGAAGCTTCCAACTCGCGTTTTTCGATACCGCTGCCCATGGTGGCGTTGCCCTGCGAATCCAGGTCCACCAGCAGTACGCGCTTGGGCGCGCGCGCCAGCGCGGCGGCCAGGTTGACCGCGGTGGTGGTCTTGCCGACCCCGCCTTTCTGGTTGGCGATGGCGATGATGCGGGCCATGCGTGGGCTGCCTCGTGGAACCGTCGTGGGTCGGGGATTATGCGGGATGAAGCGTGGAACTTTGGGGGAATCATGTTCCGGCTTTGGATTTTGGGGCTCTAAGCAGGCCCCGGAAGAGCGCGGTTACTGCTCTGCCCCCTTTGGGAAAGGGGGCTATGGGGGATTTGCTCTTGGCGCGAACAGCAAATCCCCCTCAATCCCCCTTTTGCAAAGGGGGAGGCCGATCATGCATCGCGGTCGACGATCACCAAGTGGCGTTCGCCGACCAATCCTGGAACCGTCAAGGCGTTTACGGCTGAAACCGTCCAACCCTCAGGCAATGCGGCCATTTCCTCATCCGGTCGTACGCCCTTCATCGCCAGCAGCTTTCCGCCGGGTTTAAGCAAATGACCACCCACCTCGATTATTCCCGCCAGCGTATTCAGCGCGCGGGCGGTGATGGCGTCGTAGGCCCCTGGCTCCTCCAGCGCTTCGGCACGGGATTCGGCGACCCGCGCGTTGGCCAGCCCCAGCGTGCGTACGGCTTCGCGCAGGAAACGGGCCTTCTTGCCGTTGCTTTCCACCAGCGTGACCTGCAGTCGCGGCTTGGCGATCGCCAGCGGGATGCCGGGCAGGCCGGGGCCGGTTCCCAGGTCGGCCAGCGCCTCGCTTTCGACGAAGGGATGCATCGCCAGCGAATCGAGCAGGTGACGGACCACCATCTCGCGCGGGTCGCGAATCGCGGTGAGGTTGTAAGTGCGGTTCCAGCGATCCAGCAGGGCCAGGTAGGCGAGCAGCGGCGGCGACAACGCGTCGGCATCGAGACCCAGCGTAGCGAGGCCGCTATTGAGGTCGTCATGCAGCGCTTTGGGGAAAGAGGAGGTATTCATCGCCTCCAGTATCGCAGACGTCCGGGGACTATTCGGCGCCTGCGGAGCGCCACGCCAACGCGGCGTGGTAGCCCGGCAAGGGCGTCCATTCGCGCAATGTCCAATCCTGCGGTCGTCCGAGCGCGAAGTCGCAATGGATCAGCTGCAGATCATCGCCGGTTTCGGCGAACACCAACTTCTCCAGCCCGAACGACAAGCCTTTGCCATGGGCCTTGAGTACCGCTTCTTTCGCGCACCACAGTCGGACGAAGGAAAACTCCATCGTGTCTTCGTTCTGAGTAGCCAGCCAACGCACTTCGTCGGGATGGAAGAATCGCTGCGCGAGTTGCCGCGCGCGTGGACGCGGCCGGATCTGTTCGATGTCCACGCCAAGCTGGACCGATTCCCCCAGCGCCAGCAGTAGCGCATCGCCGCTATGGCTCCAGCCCGCGTCATAGCGTTGATAAGGAGATCCCAGCAAAGGACGGCCTTCGTTGCCACGGGACAGGGGCAACTCGTCGTCGTCGCATCCCAGCGCCTCGCAAAGCAGAGGGCGCACGTAGGGCTCGCCGCGTTCGCGCCGGGGGTGACGCAACAACCACAGGCGGACAGGGGTTTCGGAAGGCAGGTTCGGCATGCGTACCAATGTAGCCGATGGCGCCTTCGCATCTCACATTTTCCTGTTGCGCGGCGGCGTGCAAGCGCCGGCGATTTGCGCTATCTAACAGGCCAACACGGAGAGGGCCCCACCAGGACGCGGGTTAACAGCGGCTTCACATAACGAAGCCTTAAATCGTTTCAGTTGAGAAGTTACGTTCAACTGTTCCTGCATAGATGCGGGAGCGCCCTTCCACCTTGAAGCAAGGAGTACGCTCGATGAATTTCCTGATCTATCTGATTGTTGGCGGTATCGCGGGCTGGCTAGCCAGCATCGTGATGAAACGCGATGGTTCGCAAGGCATCATCCTCAACGTCATCGTCGGCATCATTGGCGGGTTCCTCGGCGGCTGGCTGTTGCCGCAGATCGGTTTCGGCCTGGGCGGCGGTACGCTGGGCTTCCTGGTCACCGCATTCATCGGTGCAGTTGTCCTGCTGTTGATCATCAACCTGTTTACGCGCGGAAAAGCGCGCTAGACGTTTTCGCTGCGACCGCGTGCGCGATTAAGACGCACCCATGGTTCGTGGCACCGCAAAGGCCCGGCAATGCCGGGCCTTTGTTCATTTATACCGATGGCATCCCTGGCCGAGCGTTCGGCCGGGCAACAGACGTCTTAAGGGCGTCCGTTAAGCGCCCAGACTTACCCACGCCGGCGCATGGTCGCTGGGGCGTTCCCAGGTGCGTGGTTCTCGGTCGATGCCGGCCGCGTTCGTTTCGCGCAATGCATCGGACACCAAGGTCAGATCGATGCGCAGTCCCAGGTCGCGACGAAAACCGGCCATGCGGTAATCCCACCAGCTGAACACGCCGCCGGCCTCGTTGTGCAGGCGGTAGGCATCGTGCAGCCCCAGCGCGTACAGGCGTTTGAGCGCGTCACGCTCGGCGGTGGAGGTGAGGATGTGCGAGTCGTTCCAGACCGCCGGGTCGTGCACGTCGCGGTCGTCGGGGGCGATATTGAAATCGCCCAGTACCACCAGTTTCGGATGGGCGCGCAGCTCCTGTTCCAGCCACGCATGCACCGCTTCCAGCCAGCGCAGCTTGTAGGCGTACTTGTCGGTACCGACGTCCTGGCCATTGACCACGTACAGATTGACGATGCGGACGTCGCCCACCGTCGCGGCGATTGCGCGCTTCTGCTCGTCTTCGAAATTAGGAATGCCTACCTGCACATCGCTCGCCGGCAGCCGCGACAGCAAGGCCACGCCGTTGTAGGTCTTTTGGCCGGAAAAAACGCTGCGGTAGCCGGCCTCGGCCAACACGGTATCCGGGAACTTGTGATCCTCCAGTTTGGTTTCCTGGACGCCCACTACATCCGGCGCGAACGCGCCCAGCCATTGTTGCAGGTGCGGCAGGCGAACATTGAGCGAGTTGACGTTCCAGCTGGCGATTTTCATGTTTGATTTTCCGTGGGAGCGGCGTCCCGCCGCGAGCTTTTTCACGTGCGCAGTGAGAGCTCGCACCGGGACGGCGCTCCCACAGGGCGGAAAGCTTAGCGGATGATGAAGTCGATGAAGCGCGCCACTTTCGAGTACGGCGGTTTGAGCATGTCGCTGCCCGCGCGCCGCGACTGCCACAGGATCGGCAGCGCCTTGCTGAAGGCATCGAAACCCGCACGCCCGTGATACGCGCCCATGCCGCTGGGTCCGATGCCGCCGAAGGGCAGGTTGTTGATGCCGAAATGCAGCACGGTGTCGTTGACGGTAACGCCGCCGGCCAAGGTGCTGCGCAGGATCTTCTCCACGCTGTCGCGGTCGTGGCTGAAGGGATACAACGACAATGGCCGGTCGTGCGCGTTGACGTAGGCGATCGCTTCGTCGAGGTTGCGATAGGACTTGATCGGCAGGATCGGTCCGAAGATCTCTTCCTGCATCACCTTCGCGTCCTCGCCCGGTTCCAACACCACGGTGGGCGGAAACAGGCGTTGCTGCGCATCGCCGTTGTCGGCCAGCGGCAGCACTTGCAGGCCGAGTGCGCGCGCGTCGTCCAGATAGTCTTGCAGGCGCGCGTATTGGCCGTCGTTGATGATGCGGGTGTAGTCGCTCGAATCGGCCAGGGTGCCGTAGCGCGCGCGGACCTGCTCGCGCAGCGCCTCCGCCAATGCCTGGGCGCGGCCTTCGTCGATCAGTACGTAATCGGGCGCGATGCAGGTTTGTCCGCCGTTGAACCATTTGCCGGTCGCCAGCCTCGCAGCGGCCTGTTCGAGCGGAAAGTCCGCGCACACGATGGCAGGCGACTTGCCGCCCAGTTCCAGCGTCAGTGGGGTCAGGTGGGCGGCGGCGGCGGCCATTACCTTGCGGCCGACTGCGGTGGAACCGGTGAACACTAGATGGTCGAACGGCAACGCGGCGAATGCGCCGGCAACCTCCGCGCCTCCGGTCGCCACCGCGACGCGGTCGGCGGGGAACACCTCGGCGAGCAGGCTGCGCAGGAAGCCGGTCGTGTTGGGCGTGTGCTCGGACGGTTTCAAGTAGACGTGGTTGCCGGCGGCGATGGCGGTGGCCAGCGGAATCAGCGCCAGATTGACCGGGTAGTTCCAGGGCGCGATCACGCCAACCACGCCCACCGGTTCCGGCCGGATCTCCGCGCGCGCCGGCCAGAAGCGCCAGCCCACGCCCACACGCTTGGGTTTCATCCACTTGCGCAGATGGCTGCGCAGGTGGTCGATCTCGTTGAGTACGGTCATGCCGTCGGCGATCAAACTCTCATGCCGCGAACGGTGGCCGAAGTCGCTGGCGATGGTTTCGGCCATTTCTTCCAGCCGGCGTTTCAGGGCATCGCGCAGGCGCTGCAGGTCTTCGCGGCGCTGGGCGTAATCCGGTCGTCTGGATTGCCAGCTTGTGCGGAGGCGGGCCAGCGTGGTGGAAAGTTCGGTGATCGGAGTGTCGGCGGTAGTGTCCATACGCCAGAGTGTAGTCGGGCCTCCGCGGGCCTGCCCATTACAATGCAAGGATGACCGCACTCCGCCCCTATCTTGGCCGGCTTCCCACCCTTGGCCAGCGTGTTTACGTGGACCCGGCCTCCACCGTGATTGGCGACGTGGAGTTGGGCGACGATGTCTCCGTCTGGCCGGGCACCGTCATCCGTGGCGACGTGAACCACATCCGCATTGGTGCGCGCACCAATGTCCAGGACGGCACCATCATTCATGTCAGCCACCACAGTCCGTACAACCAGGCCGGCTATCCGACCCTGATCGGGGAGGACGTCACCGTTGGCCACGGCACCATCATCCACGCCTGCAGCATCGGCGACCGCTGCCTGATCGGCATGGGCGCCTGCATCCTGGACGGCGCGAAAGTGGAGGTCCACGGCTTCGTCGGCGCTGGCGCTGTAATCGGCCCGGGCAAAGTGGTGGGCGAAGGCGAGCTTTGGCTGGGCAATCCCGGACGTTTCGTGCGCCGGCTCAGCGACAAGGAAATCGAGAGCCTGCTGTATTCGGCCCAGCACTACGTGCGGCTGAAAGACCAGTACCTAGCCGCGTAGGTCGGGGCTACGCTTGCGTTAGCCCTGGTCCGTTGCGTACGGACGCAGGTCACGCGACACTGGTGTACGGGCATGGGGATGCCCAATCACGGAGCGATAGATGATGAAGGCGATGATTCGTGGCCTGCTGGCCACGTTGTGCGTGGGGTTGGCCCTGTCCGCAGCCGCGCAGGCACCGGAAGAGGGAGCGGGGTCGGGGAAGACTCCAGAGCAGTTCGTCGCTTCGTTGCATTTCAAGGACGGAGAGATCGCGGTACCGCAAGCCAAGGCGCACTTCCGGCTGACGCCGGCCTTTCATTACCTGGAACAGGCCGACGCGCGTCGCGTACTGGAAGAACTGTGGGGCAATCCTCCGGACGAGAGCGTGCTGGGCTTGATCGTGCCAGCCGCTCCGACCTTGGTGGAAGACAACAGCTGGGCGGTGGTGGTGACTTATTCCGACGACGGTTACGTCTCCGATGAGGACGCCGCCAAGATCGACTACCAGGAAATGCTGGAGGAAATGCAGCAAGGCACCAAAGACGAGAACGCCGCGCGCAAGGAGGCGGGCTACGGCACCGTCGATCTGCTGGGTTGGGCCGTGGCGCCGCGCTACGACGCCGCCAGCAAGAAAATGTACTGGGCCAAAGAGCTGAAGTTCGACGAGTCCAAGGACAACACGCTGAACTACGACATCCGCGTGCTCGGCCGTAACGGCTATCTGAGCCTCAACGCCGTCTCCAACATGTCCGAGCTGGGACTGGTGCAGACCGGCATGCAGCAACTGCTGCCGATGACTGAGTTCGACGCGGGCGCGCGCTATGCCGACTACGACTCTTCCACCGACAAGGTGGCCGCGTACGGCGTGGCTGCGCTGATCGGCGGGGGACTGGCGGCCAAGGCTGGCTTGTTCGCCAAACTAGGGTTGATCCTGGCCAAGTTCTGGAAGTTGGGATTGATCGCTTTTGTGGGTCTGGGCGCATTTATCAAGAAGTTGTTCGCTGGCAAGCGTGAAAAAGGCGCGGTCAGCTGACCGCAGACAGCGATTCAACACCTACGCCACTGAGCCCATTCTTAGGGCTTAGTGGCGGCTTCAAGGTGGCCGAGAAACGCAAGCGCCTGCGCGCGGTTGTTTCCGCACATCTCCATCGACGGCCGCAACGAGACGCAGAACGCCGGTCGTTCGGGCTTTTCGAACAGTCGGCAACGGAGGTCATCGTCCAGTTGCACGCAGCGCACTCCAGCCGGCTTGCCCAGCGGCATCCCGGGAATGGGCGAGGTGATCGACGGCGCGATGCAGCAGGCGCCGCAATGGTTGCGGCAGGGAAATGGGGTCTGGGTCACCGCAACAGTTTAGTCGTGCTGGGCAAGGTGGAGATTCGCGGCTAAAGTCGACGCTGGCGGGAACAGGAAACAGGAACGCGCATGGCGCGCAAAGAATATTCGCGGACTGGATTCCGCCGTTCGCAACGCTTGGCAGGATCGGGTCACCGCGCCGCCTTACCCGGTTGGGTCGGCGTCTGATGCTGGATACCTATCGCGAGGTGATCACACCCGAAGGCGTGGCCCTGCACCTGCCCGTCGCCGGCCCGGTGCCGCGCGCGGTAGCGTGGGGCATCGACCTAGCCATCCGCCTGGGCATTCTGATGCTGGTCGGCACCGTGCTGGCCTTGCTGGGTGCGGCCGGTCAGGGTCTGTATCTGATTCTGCTGTTCCTGATCTTCTGGGCGTATCCGATCCTGTTCGAAGTGCTGTGGGACGGACAGACGCCGGGTAAGAAAGCCATGTCGCTGCGCGTGGTGAACGGCGATGGCGCCCCGGTCGGCTGGCTGGCCGCGATTACCCGCAATCTGCTGCGCACCGTGGACATGCTGCCCTTCGGCTATGCCGCCGGCCTGATCGCCTGCCTGGCCGATCCGCATGCGCGACGCCTGGGCGACATGGTCGCCGGTACCCTGGTGGTGCACAACGAACGCGAACGCGATTCTGCGGCTGCCCCGGTGAACGCAGTGATCGCACCCAGCGCCGGCCTACAGCCTGCGGAACAGGCGGCCGTGGTCGCTTTCGGCGAGCGCGCACCGCTGCTGACGCCCGCGCGGCAGGAAGAGTTGGCGAACATCGTCGAACCCTTGACCGGCAGCCGCGGGCAGGGCGGCGTGCTGCGCCTGTACGGCATGGCCAACTGGTTGCTGGGGCGGCGATGAGACAGGAGCAATTCGTCGCCCGCCATCAACGCGAATGGCAGCTGTTCGAACACTGGCTGGAAACGCGCGGCAATGCGCGCCATGCGCTGGCCGAACGCAATATCGGCGAGATCGGCGACGAGGATATTCCCGCGCGTTATCGGCGCTTGTGCCAGCAATTGGCGCTTGCGCGAAAGCGCGGCTACAGCCCGGTGGTGACGGCGCGGTTGCAGGCGTTGATGCAGCGCGGCCACAACCTGCTGTATCGCACGCCGGCGCCGCGCTGGCAGCGCGCGGTCGAATTCCTGCTCGCCGATTTCCCGCGCCTGGTGCGCAGCGAAGCCGCGTGCATGTGGGCGGCGCTTGCGCTGTTCCTGGTGCCACTGGTGACGATGTTCGTGCTGTTGCAGTTCTATCCGGAACTGATCCACGGGCTGATGAGCCCGCAGGAAGTGGCGCAACTGGAGCGCATGTACGACCCCTCCAGCGATCGCCACAAGCTCGGACGCGACAGCGGTAGTGACTGGTACATGTTCGGCGTCTACATCATGAACAACATCAGCATCGGCCTGCGTACCTTCGCCAGCGGCCTGCTGGCGGGCGTGGGCACGATCCTGGTGCTGATCTTGAACGGTGTCGGCATCGGCGCGGCATTCGGTCATCTGCAGCAGATCGGCTCGGGCGATCCGCTGTGGCGCTTCGTCGCCGGCCACGCGCCGTTCGAACTGACCGCCATCGTGCTCGCGGGCGGCGCGGGATTGCGGTTGGGCTTCAACCTGATCGCGCCGGGGCAACGCCGCCGCATCGATGCGTTGATCGTGGCCGGAAGAAAGGGCGCCAAGCTTTGCCTGGGCATCGCGTTCATGCTGCTGGTGGCCGCCTTCATCGAGGCGTTCTGGTCTTCGACGCAATCCATTCCGGCATCGATCAAGTACACGGTATCGGGCGTGCTGTGGACGCTGGTATTCCTGTGGCTGTGGCGCGGCGGGCGCAATCAGCCGGGAGACGCGGATGCGTCTTGAGCAGATGACCGTGCACCTGCGCTCGCGCTCGGCGTGGGAAGCGGTGGAGCTGGGCAGCGCGCTGGTGCGTCGGCATGCAGCGGCCATTTGGAAGCCGTGGCTGCTGGTGACCCTGCCGCTCTTCGTCGCGCTCAATGCCGCCGCCTGGGCTATCGATTCCATCTGGCTGGCCGGCCTATTGATGTGGTGGCTGAAGCCGGTCTTCGATCGTATTCCGCTGTTTGTGATCTCTCGCGCGACGTTCGGCGCCACGCCGAGTCTGGGCGACGCGCTGATGGCGCAGCTGCGTTGGGGTTGGAAGCCGTTGCTCCACTACCTCACCTGGCGACGCTTCAGTCCGGCGCGTTCTCTCTACCTGCCCATAGATCTGTTGGAGGGCGTGCAAGGCGCGCGGTTGCGCGAGCGTCGCCGGGTGTTGGGGAGTGCGGTCTACGGCAACGCCGCCTTGCTCACGTTGGTCTGCATCAATTTCGAAATCGCGCTGGCGCTGGCCAGTGTGGCTTTGGTATTCCTGTTCGTTCCCATGGAGTATCTGCCGGAAACCATGCGCGCCGCGTGGTCGCTCGCCATTGATCAGCCGCCGTGGTGGGTGCAGGTAGGTAGCAACCTGGCGGGCTGGATCGCGACGTCGGTGATCGAACCCTTCTTCGTCGGCGCCGGCTTCGGCCTCTACCTCAATCGCCGTACCCAGATCGAAGCCTGGGACGTGGAAATCGCATTCCGCAAATTGCGCGCGCGATTGACTGCGGCCGCCGCGCCCTTCGTCCTGGCCTTGTTCCTGCTCGGCGCCGGACTGCCCCTGCTGCGCGCGCAGGAAACCGGACCGGCACAAGAGTCAGCAGAGGCATTTACCTGCCCCATCACGGTTCCGGACGAGTCCAAGAAAACTGACGAACCGAAGACCGACGAACCGCCAACGCTGCCTATCGTGTTCGGCGAACAACGCGTGGATGAAGGCCGTTTCAGCAAAGCGGTGGACCAGGCCTATCGCGATCCTCTGCTCAACTCCAAACGCAAGCAGGTGACGTGGGAGAAGCGGGACAAGACCAAGCCCAAGCCGCCGCAGCAACGCGATATGTCGTGGCTGTCCGGCTTTGCCACCGCGTTCGCCTTCCTCGCAGAATGGGGCTTGTGGATCCTGGTGGGCGGCCTGGTGTTTATCCTGCTGCTGACCCTGCGCCACTGGCTGCCATGGATGCGCGGATCGCTGCGTCGGTACAAGCCGCTGCCAACGGAAGTGGAAACCGAGGCCTTGCAGCTTCCCGAAACCCTGCCCGACAACGTGCCGGCCGAAGCGCGCCGGTTGTGGACGCAGGGCAAGTCGCGCCATGCCTTGGCGCTGCTGTATCGCGCCAGCGTGGAAACCATGGCTCAGCGCGCGGAAGTCGCCCTGCCCCCCGGCGCCACCGAATCCGAATGCCTGCGCGCGTCGCGACGAATGCCCGATGGCGAGGACCGCAGTCTGTTCGCGCGGATGGTGCGGGTGTGGCAGTACGCAGCCTACGCGCAACAACTACCTGCGCAGGAAGAGTTCGACGACCTGCTGTCCAGCCTGCAGCAACGTTACCGGTGGGCGGCATGAGCCGGCTGGGCGCAGGCGCGCGCATCGCGCTGATCGCGGTGCTGGCCGCCGCAGTGATCGGCGGCGGCGTGGCCTGGTTCCTGCATACCTATGAGAAGGTGGAACGCGAAATCGCGTTGCCGCCGCGTGGCGAAGCCGGCTACAACCCGCTGTATGCGCTGAAGAAAGCGTTGCAGGCAGACGGGTTGAAAGTCGAGTCTCGTCAGCGCCTAAATCTGGCCACGCAGAAACTCGGCGCGCACGACACTCTGCTGATTCTCAACGACCCGCGCAGCATGACGCCGGTGGAATCGCGCCGGTTGCTCGAATGGGTGGCGACCGGCGGCCATCTGTTGTTGCGCACGCCGCCAGAGAATAGCGGCAACGAGGAAACTTCCGTGCCCATTCTGGAAGCACTGGGTCTCCTGCTGACGGAGGATTCACCCGAATGCGAATCGCTGCAGGTCGAGGGTCAGGACCACCACATCGAGTTCTGCAATGGCCGCCGCTTCTTCTTCAATGAAGTCGAACCCGAGTTGTCTTGGGGTGATCTGCAGGCGGCCTATGTATATGCGCGGCTTGCGCACGGTAAGGGCCACGTCGACGTACTAGCCGATTTCGATTTCCTCACCAATGGCGACGAGATAGAAAGCACTTCGCGGCGAATCGCCGGCAAGATCGGCGCCGGCAAGGTCGGCGGCCTGCGCGACATTCCGCATCGCGCCCTGGCGCGGCAAGTGCTGGCGCCCAATTACGGCCGGGGCACCATGCATCTGGTCTACGCCGCGCAGATGCCTTCGCTGTTCCGCACGGTGCTGACCCAAGGCTGGCCGGTGTGGGCGCCATTGCTGCTCGCGCTGCTGGCCTGGCTATGGCTGCGTATGCAGCGCTTCGGCCCGTTGCGGCCGTCGCCGCCGACCGAACGACGTTCGTTGCTGGAACACGTGCGCGCCAGTGGCGAACACCTGTTCCGCTATAACAGGCGCGCCATGCTGTATGCGGCGGTGCGCAACTCCTTCCTCGCCCGCCTGCGCCGCCGCGATCCAGTCGCCGCAGCGTTGACCGGCGAGGCGCAGATCGGCGCCATCGCCGAGCGTTTGGACATTTCCGCCGACAAAATAAGAACCGCTCTGCAACCGCCGTCCTCGCACGACAAACCCGCCTTCCGCGACCGTATTTCCACTTTGATCCAGCTGAGAAACCGCATATGAACGATGACAACCAATTCGCTTCTCAAGCCGCTTCGCAAGTCGCTTCGAGCACGGGTTCAATCACCGGCGAAGCGCTGGCCGAACGCGCCGCGGCCGTGCGCGAGGAAGTTTCCAAAGCCTTCATCGGACAGCCGGAGGTGCTGGACCAGATCCTCATCGCGCTGCTCGCCGGCGGTCACGTGCTGATCGAAGGCGTTCCTGGCCTGGGCAAGACGCTGCTGGTGCGCGCGCTGGCGCAGGCGCTGGAACTCAACTACGCGCGCGTGCAGTTCACTTCCGACCTGATGCCTAGCGACGTCAGCGGCCATGCGGTCTACGATCCCAAGACCGAGAGCTTCAAGATTCGCCGCGGCCCGGTGTTCACCAACCTGCTGCTGGCCGACGAAATCAACCGCGCTCCAGCCAAGACCCAGTCTGCTTTGCTGGAAGTGATGCAGGAAGGACAGGTCACGATCGAAGGCAAACCCTTCGAGCTGTCGCCGCCCTTCCTCACCATGGCCACGCAGAATCCGGTGGAACAGGAGGGCACGTATCCGCTGCCGGAAGCGCAACTGGACCGCTTCCTGCTGAAGATTCTGATCGACTATCCGCAACTGGCCGACGAAAAACGCATGGTCGATGCCATCACCACCGGTCGCAGCGCGGGCGATTTCGACCTCTCCCAGGTGCGCCGCGTACTCGGCGCCAGCGATATCGTGGCCATGCAGCGCGGCACCGCCGAGGTGATCGTGGATGAGCAGGTGATCGATTACGCGGTGCGGATCGTGGCCGCCACCCGCAAGTGGCCGGGCATCTCGCTCGGCGCCGGTCCGCGCGGCAGCATCGCATTGGTGCGCGCCGCGCGTGCACAGGCGGTGCTGCAAGGCCGCGACTTCGTCACGCCCGACGACGTGCGCGAAATCGCCAAGCCCGCGCTGAGGCACCGCATCACCCTGGCGCCAGAACTGCAGATCGAAGGCCAGTCGCCCGACGACGCATTGCATGCGCTGCTGGCCAAGGTGGAAGCGCCGCGGAAATGATCCCACGCGGCTCCTCTCTTGCTCGGCCTGTCTTCCCCCTTTGCAAAAGGGGGATCGAGGGGGATTTGCTTTTGGCTTTGCTTTCCGAGGCTATCGCCAAGAGCAAATCCTCCCCAGCCCTCCTTTTTCAAAGGAGGGAGCCGCTTTGAGGCCCGCGCCGGTTTTAATCGGGTTGCTCGTGCTTTGGGGCCTGTCCGGCCTTGGCGTACTGTTCGCGGGTGTGCCACTCCTTGCCTGGCAGCTGACGGGCATTGGTTTTGCTCTGCTCGCGATAGGCGATGCCTTGCTCCTGCGCCGCCGCGAAACCCCGCAGGTGTCGCGCGAGATTCCCGAAGCGCTGCCGCTGGGGATCGAGCGCGACGTCACCCTGCGCGTGGAATCGATGTCGCGCCAGCGTGTCGACCTGTTCGACCTGCATCCCGGCGCGTGGCCCGCGCAAGGTTTGCCGCAGCGTCTGAAGCTGGCGCCGGCCACCGCCTCCACCTTCAGCTACCGCCTGCGTCCTACCGCACGCGGCGATGCGATTTTCGCCGGCGTGCAGTTGCGCATGGCCTCGCCGCTGCGCTTCTGGCGGCAATCGCGCATCGCCGGCGAGCCGCAGCGGGTACGCGTGTATCCCAACTTCGCGCCGCTGACCAAGTTCGCCTTGTTCAGCGCCGAACAGGCCTCGCGGCTGGTCGGCGCGCATCTGAAGCGCCGCCGCGGCGAAGGCACCGACTTCAACCAGATGCGCGAATACCGCGTCGGCGACAGCCTGCGCCAGATCGATTGGAAGGCGACCTCGCGTTCGCGCAAGCTGATCTCGCGCGAGTACCAGGACGAGAAGAACCAGCAGCTGGTGATGATGGTGGATACCGGCCGCCGCATGATGGCGCAGGAAGGCGAGCTGGCCCATTTCGATCATGTGTTGAACGCGACCCTGGTGGTGTCCTACCTGGCGCTGCGTCAGGGCGACGCGGTTGGCTTGTTCGCCAGCGGCGGCGAAGCGCGCTGGGTCGCGCCCAAGCGCGGCATGGCCAGCATCGATACCTTGCTGCGCGCCAGCTACAGCCTGCAGCCGCAACCGGTGGCCACCGACTACCTGGCCGCCGCGACGGAACTGTCGGTGCGTCAGCGCAAACGTTCGCTGATCATGCTGGTCACCAATGTGCGCGACGAAGACATCGAAGATCTGCTGGCCGCGGTGCGCCTGCTGCAGAAGCGCCATCTGGTCTGCGTCGCCAGCCTGCGCGAACGCGCGCTGGACGAAGCGATGAGCGAGGAAGTCGGCGACTTGCCCGGCGCTATCCGTGCCGGCGCCCTTGCGCGTTACCTGGAACAACGCACCGCCGCGCACGACAAGCTGCGCAGCCACCGGGTCATGGTGTTGGATGTCGCCAGCGAAGAACTCCCTGCCGCATTGGTGGAACGCTATCTGGCGGTCAAGCGGGACGGGTTGCTGTAAACGTGCTCCACGCGGGCGATGTTTTCCGGCGGCAGCTGTAGGATCGCTGCAGCATCACGCGAACAATCGGGAGCGACCCAATGAAATCCTGGCTGGCGATAGCCGCACTCTGCATGCCGATGAGCGTTTCGGCGGTCGAAACCGTTCGCCTCGAGAATGGACTCATCGCACTGGAAGTCACCCCGGAGCTGGGAGGGCGCGGCTTGGTTTTCTCGCTCAAGGGCCGTCCTAACCTGCTGAAGACCGGGGAGCCGCTGGTCACCCGACCCAAACCCGAAGTCAGCGCAACCGCCGACGACATCGGCTACCTGGGCCACGATGTGTGGGTAGGGCCGCAAAGTCAGTGGTGGGCGCATCAGGACGCTAATCCCGAGCGACGCGAGGCCCAGGCCAACTGGCCGCCGGATCCGTTCCTGGCTTTTGCCGATACCCGCCTTCTGGAGAGAACGCCAACGCGTCTGGTCCTGGAAGGTGTGGAGAGCCCGGTCTCGGGCGTGCGCCTGCGCAAGACATTCCAATTGTCCGCCGCCAGGGCGGATACCGTGGAAGTCCGTGCGACCGCACGCAACATCCGCGATACCGACATCGCGTGGGATCTGTGGTTCAACACGCGCACTCCATCGTATACGCGCGTGTACGTGCCGGCGGCCGGAGAGGAGGACGTGCGCGTGCAGTCGTCCACCGAACAGGGCATAGAGCCCTTGCTGCCACATGTGGAACACGGCTTGTTCTCGCTGGACCGGCCTGCGCTCGCCGAAGGCATGAGCGCCCGGCGCGGCAAGGTTTTGATCCAACCCTCCGCGGGCTGGATGGCCGGATTCGCCAGTGGCCAGCTCTTCCTGATCCGGTTCCCGCATCACCCCCGTTCGCTAATCCATCCCGAACAAGGCCAGGTGGAGCTTTATCTGGACGAGCACGCGGATGCGGCCGCAGGGCTGCTGGAAATGGAGGTGCATGCGCCGTACCGCACGCTGAAACCGGGCGAAGAAATGGAAGCGGTGGAGTGGTGGACCGCGATGCCGTACGACGGACCGGATACGCGCGAGGCGCAGGTGGCGTTTCTGTGCGGAGAAGCGGCGGAGCGGATGGAGCTTTTGGATCTCTGCGCCGGCCGCAAGACAGTCGCGCCGTAGCCGGCGATGTAAGCGAAGCAAGATGCGGCCTACCGAGGCGTTGTTTCCCCGACGATGCCGCGTCCCGTAGCCACCCAGTACAGGCCGCCATACAGGTGTTCCAGGTAATGGCTGTCGTTGTACAGCTCCGGTGTATGCCCCAATGCGGTGACGAACACCCGGCCGCCGTCATAAGCGTGGTACCAGGCGACGGGATGGAATTTCCCCATGCCTTTGGCAACCTGTCCGGGCCAGATGCGGGTGGGGTCGTAACTGCTCTCGTCCACTTGCAGCACAGTGCGTAGTCCTGGGATTAGGTCGGGTCCGAATTCGTACCATTCGTCCGTCCACAGCCAGCGATCAGGCAGGCCGAAAGTCGCCGGGAAGCCGCGGTCTTCCACTCGCACCACCGCCGTCTGCACCATGGGATGGATGCGGAACGGCCTGCCGATCAGCCGCTCGAACCATGGCCATTGGCCCGCGCTGGAAATCAATGCGCGATGCACCGCAACCACGCCACCGCCGGCCTGCACGTAAGCCTGCAGCCGTTGCCGTTGCTCGCCCTTCAGCTCTTCGCCTGGCGTGTTGAGAAAGACGATTGCGGCGTACTGGGAAAGATCGCCATCGAAGGCGGACGCGTTCCATGCCCAGGTTAGACCGAAGTCGTGCTTGCGCGCCAATCGCTCGAACTGCGGCTGCGCCACCACGGCATAGTCGTTGTGGTACTTGTTGGGAATAGCGGCAACAAGAATCTTGAATTGCTGCGCGTGGGCGGGCGTTGCGCAAAGTGCGAAAGCCAGTGCGAAAAGCATGAAATATTTCTTCATACCTGATCGTAGCGCATGCCGCTGGCACGCAGGCGTCGACTTTCATTCCATTTGCGGCATCGGATATGCATCCACGGACTAGGTCGTTGCGAGCGCCTGCGCTCGCATAAATCGGGTTGGGTTGTTATTCGAAGGCACTGGCGACTAGCGCGCTGCCTCGACCCGCGTCGCCTTGCACAAGCCCCAGGCAATCATCACCAATCCCGCCAGCGACACGCAGTTGATCAGCAGGCGCATCGCGCCCAGCCACGCGAACATCGTACCGATCCGGGCGGCGGAATCGATGGCGGTGGACGAGCTGATCACCCAGTTTTGGTAAAGCCCCACCGCAAGCTGCAGCACCGCGCAGGCCAGCATCAAGCCGATGCCGATCAGACCCAGCTGCCTGGCCTTGCCCGGGCGCGCCGCGGTCCACACCAGCGCCAGAGCGATGCCGCAGGCCAGTAGCTCCGGAAGCGCGTAGCCGAGCGTGGTCAATGCCGGTATCAGGAAAGTATCCATTTCACTACCGCTCAGTCCGCGGTGACCAGAGACGCATCCTTGCCGCGCAGCGCGGCGTAGACCGGCGCGGTGTCGGGGCGTACGCCGTGCCAGATTTCGAATGCCGCCGCCGCCTGTTCCACCAGCATACCCAGGCCGTCGACCATGTCGCGGCAACCCGCAGTGCGCGCCCAGGCCAGGAACGCAATGGCCGCTTCGCCGTAATTCAGATCCACCGCCAGCGTGCGCGGCGTCGACAACTGGAACGGCAGCGAGAATTCCGTCGCACCGCTGCGGGATGCGGAGGTGGCGTTGACGATCAGCGCGAAGTCGCCTTCGTTGACCAGATCCTCCCAGTAGCGCGAATGCGCACGTTCGGGTTCGCCCAGCGCATCGGCCAGCGCATCGGCGCGCTCGGGAGTGCGATTGGCGATGATCAGTTCGGAGACGCCGGCATCAAGCAGCGCCGGCGCCACACCGCGCGCCGAACCGCCCGCACCCAACAGCAGCGCGCGGCGTCCGCGCAGGTCCAGACGCAGGCGGCCGGTCAGATCGCGCACCAGGCCGATGCCGTCGGTGTTGTCGCCATGCCACTGGCCATCGTTGCGGGTCAGTGTGTTGACCGCGCCGGCGCGTTGCGCGCGTTCGCTGGTCGCGCTGCAAAGCGCGAAGGCGGCTTCCTTCAAGGGTAGGGTGACGTTGGCGCCCCTGCCGCCGCCGGCCGCGAAAGCGTCCAGCGCCTGCATGAAGGCCTCCGGTGCGGCATCGACGGCGGTGTAGTTCAGATCGATGCCGGTCTGGCGCCCGAACGCGGCGTGGATGCGCGGCGACAGAGAATGCGAAACCGGGTGACCGAAGACGGCGTAGTGGCTCATGCAGGACTCCTGATTGAGGCTGACAGTGTGCAACTTTCGGCCAGCCGGGAATAGTCCGCTGGAAACCTATCGTCATCCCAGCGAAAGCTGGGATCCATCTTGATCTTCGCCGTAGTAGTTGGTTCTACAAGTCGCGTGTCGAAAACAAGAGCAAAGTCAAAATGGATCCCAGCTTTCGCTGGGATGACGATACGAGTGGTCAGTGACCGCCTTCCTTCAACCACCTCGCCGCATCCAGGGCGAAGTAGGTGAGCACGCCATCGGCGCCGGCGCGCTTGAATGCCGTCAGCGCTTCCAGCACGCAGGCCCGTTCGTCCAGCCAGCCGTTGGCGAACGCCGCCTTCAGCATCGCGTACTCGCCACTGACCTGGTAGGCGAAGGTGGGCACGCCGAATTCATCCTTCACTCGCCGCACCACGTCCAGGTACGGCATGCCGGGCTTGACCATGACCATGTCCGCGCCTTCATCGATGTCCAGAGCGACTTCATGCAGCGCTTCGTCAGAATTGGCCGGGTCCATCTGGTAGTTGTACTTATTGCCCTTGCCCAGGCTGCCGGCGCTGCCGACCGCGTCGCGGAATGGGCCGTAGAACGCGGAGGCGTACTTGGCCGAATAAGCCATAATCCGCGTGTGCACGTGACCTTCGCTTTCCAGCGCCTCGCGGATCGCGCCGATGCGTCCGTCCATCATGTCGCTGGGCGCCACGATGTCCACGCCGGCGCGCGCATGCGATAGCGCCTGCTTGACCAGTGCTTCTACGGTGATGTCGTTCATCACGTAGCCGCTGTCGTCGATGATGCCGTCTTGTCCATGGGTGGTGAACGGGTCCAGGGCCACGTCGGTGATCACCCCCAGCTGCGGAAAACGCTGCTTGAGCGCGCGCACCGCGCGTTGGGCCAGGCCTTCGTCGTCCCAAGCGGCTTCGGCGCCCAGCGACTTGGCTTCCGGCGCGGTGACCGGGAACAAGGCCAGCGCGGGTACGCGCAATTCCGCGGCCTGTTCGGCGACTTTCAGCAATTCTTCGATCGAGAGACGCTCCACGCCCGGCATGGAAGGCACCGCTTCGCGTCCAGGCAGTTCATGTACGAACACCGGATAGATCAGGTCGTTGGCGGTCAGCACGTGTTCGCGCATCAGCCGGCGGGAAAAATCGTCGCGGCGCATGCGGCGGGGGCGGGTGTAGGGGTAGGCCATGGGGGCTCCTCAATCGATGCGTAAATGATACGCCTGTGAGCTTTTCCCTTCTCCCATCGGGAGAAGGTGGCGCGAAGCGACGGATGAGGGAATGGCAATGACTTGCCAATCAGCTTTCGTCTCAAGCTGACACTTCATTCCCTCATCCGCCCCCGTATCAAGTACGGGGCAGGCTCTGCGGGCACCTTCTCCCGATGGGAGAAGGGTTAAAGCGCGCTACGATTGTTGTCATGCAAACACTGCGTTCCCTGCCACTCCTCGCACGCGGCTGCCTGGCCATGCTCGCGGCGCTGGCGCTGATCTGCTGGCTGGGTCCCTTGTTCAGCGCGTATTCGCCGCATTCGCCGGACTGGAATTCGCTGTCCGTCGCTCCCGGTAGCAACGGCCACTGGTTCGGTACCGACGCCATCGGCCGCGACATCTTCGCGCGCACGCTGGCGGGCGGACGCCTGTCCCTGACCATCGGCTTGCTGGCCAGTGTGGTCGCGCTGGTGATCGGTCTGGGTTACGGCGCCATTGCCGGCCTAGCCGGCGGCCGTGTGGAGCGCGTGATGCTGCGCGTGCTGGATGTGTTCTCCGCGCTGCCATTCCTGTTGGTGGTGATCCTGCTGCTGACCTTGTTTGAACGTTCGCTCGGTCTGCTGCTCGCTGCGATCGGCGGCTACGTGTGGATCGACCTGGCGCGGGTGATGCGCGCCGAAAGCGCCCGCCTGCGCGAAGCGCCGTTCGTGCTGGCGGCGCATGCGGCCGGCGCCACCTTCCCGCAACGGCTACGTTGGCATGTGCTGCCTAATCTGATGCCGTTGGCGTTCGTGTACCTGGGCCTGATATTGCCGCAGGCGATCCTGGTCGAAAGCTTCCTCGGCTTTTTGGGTTTAAGCGTGGACGAACCCTCGGCCAGCTGGGGCACCCTGCTGGCCGAAGGCGTGCAGGAACTGGATTCGGCGCCGTGGACGCTGCTGTTTCCCGCCCTGTTGCTGGTGGTCACGCTGGCCGCTTTCCAGTTTCTGGGCGATGGACTGCGCGATTGGATGGATTTGCGTGGCGAAGCCGGACGCAGCGAGCGCGCCGAGTCGGCCGCCGCATGAAACCTGCCGCTCATGTAGAGCTTGCCGATCTGCGCGTCAGTACGGGTGGACGCAATGGGCGCGAACTGCTGCGCGGACTCTCGCTGGAACTCCAGGGCGGCGAATGCGTCGGTCTGGTCGGGGAATCGGGAAGCGGCAAGAGCCTGACCTCGCTGGCCTTGCTCGACCTGCTGCCGTCCGGATTGAAAGCCAGCGGCCGCTTGCAGGTCGAGGGACAGGAGATCGTGCTCGGTTCGCCCGCCCATGCTGCTTTGCGCGGACGTATGTTCGGGCTGGTGCCGCAGGATCCGCTCGCGGCCCTGCATCCCTTGCGCAGGATAGGCGCGCAACTGGTCGAAACCCTGCGTTTCGCACGCGGCCTGTCGCGTCAAGCGGCCGACAAGGAAGCCGAGGAACTCCTGCGCCGCGTGCAGATGCCAGATCCGCGTCAGGCGCTAGCGAAATACCCGCATCTTTTCTCCGGTGGCCAGCGCCAGCGCATCGCCATCGCGTTGGCGCTGGCGACGCAGCCGCGCGTGCTGATCGCCGACGAACCGACTTCCGCGCTGGACGCGCGCATCGCCCGCGATATTCTGGATCTGCTCGACGATCTTCGCCGCGAACAGAATCTGGCGCTGCTGCTGATCAGCCACGACCTGCCGCTGGTGGGCGCCTATGCGCAGCGATTGCTGGTGCTGCGTGGCGGCGAAGTGCTGGAACGGGGCGACACGGCCGCGGTATTCGCCGCGCCCGGCCACGCTTACACGCGCGAACTGCTGGCGGCGGACCAGTTGCGGGAACTGCCTGCGGCCGGTGACGATGCGCCAGTGCTGCTGCGCGCCGAGAATCTGCGCATGCGCTATCGCGGCGCGGCGCGCGATGCGCTCGATGGTGTGGATGTCGAGCTGCGGCGCGGAGAAGGGCTGGCCCTGGTCGGCGAATCGGGCAGCGGCAAGAGCACGCTGGGCCGCGTACTGCTCAAACTCCTGCGCGGCGCGCAGGGCCGCATCCTCCTGGACGGCGTCGCCCTGGATTCGCTCAGCGCAGGCGACCTGCGCAAGCTGCGAAGGCGCATCGGCGTCGTGTTCCAGGACCCCTATGCGTCGCTGGATCCGCGCCTGGATATCGCGTGCATCGTCAGTGAGCCCCTGCGTATCCATGGCATCGGCGATGCCGCCAGCCGACGCGCCAAGGCATCGGAACTGCTGCAGGCGGTGGGCATGGACGATTCCGCGCTGGACCGTTATCCGCACCAGTTCTCCGGCGGCCAGCGTCAGCGCATCGCCATCGCACGTGCGTTGGCGACTTCACCCGATCTATTGGTCTGCGACGAGGCGGTCTCGGCGCTGGATGCGCATCATCGCGCCGCGATCCTGGCGTTGCTCGCCAGGCTGAAACGCGAGCGCGGTCTGGCGTTGTTGTTCGTCACCCACGATCTGGCGGCCGCTTCGGCGGTGGCCGAGCGTATCGCCGTGCTCGAGCAGGGACGAATCGTGGAGTCCGGTGCGACCGCCAAGGTGCTGTCGAATCCGCAGCACCCGCACACGCAGGCACTGGTGCGGGCGCGACCGGCTGCTTAGACGATGCCACCGCCGATGCCCAGGCGGATGATGCCCACCACGATCACGATGCCGTTGAGCAGCAGCCCGGTTTTTGCTCGTCCGGTTTTAGCGCTGGATGTGAACAGAATGCCGATGGCGGCGATGATCGCGCCGACCGCGGCGAAGGGGATTAGGAACCAGTTGCCCCAACCCAGTAGCGGAATCAGCGCCAGCACCATCCAGATCATGGAGACCACGCCCCACAACACACTGATCAGACCCATGGAAGCACTCCTATAAATATGCCGTGCCAACTATAACGCCAGCACCCCTTCGATCCTGGCCATTGCCGCCTCGCGTCGGCCACCGTCGCGGCGCCCGCGCCGACGGGGCAAGGGTATGCGAGCATTCAGTCCCATAGGCCGATCATCCAGCCATCCTTCAAGGGGAAACCGCCATGACCCTACGTTCCGCCACTCTTCTCCTACTGGCCCTTGCGCTCAGCGCCTGCGCCGGTACCTCCAAGGTCATGCTGGGCCAGGCGCGTCCGCCAGTCGATCCCGCCCAGGTTCGGATCTACACCACCCCGCCGCCCGGTTCGGTCGAGATCGCACAACTCGAATCCTCCAGCGCGGTCGGCTTCGGAACCCAGGGCCAGACCGACGCCGCGGTCGCCCGCCTCAAGCGCGAAGCCGCCGCACTCGGTGCCAACGGCGTAATTCTGATGGGGGTCGGCTCCAGCGGCTCGCCGGTCGGCATGTCGGTGGGCGCCGGCAGTTATGGCAGGCACAGCGCGGGCGGTATCGGCATCGGCATTCCGACCACTCAGAAGAAAGCCGCAGGCGTGGCGATCTATGTGCCACCGGGCGCCGTGCCTGCGCAACCTTGATCGATTGAGAGCAACGATGACTCCGTGGGAGCGGCTCCCACAGGGTTCCTTCGAGTTTCATGAAGCCGCCCGCGTAGCCGAACGGTTGCATTGCGGTCATCCAAGTGCAATGACGTATGCGGACAGTGCGCTTTCCCCCGAGAGCACTGGAGAATACCGATGCGCCACCTGTCCACGGTCCTGGGCTGCGCCGCCCTGACGATGTTGATCGCAGGCCCCGGCCTGACCGCAGAACCGGAACACATCCGCGGCAAGGCTTCGAACAAGCGCGCCGCCACTGCGCCGGCCGCCGCACGCGGCGAAAGCGCGCAGCAGTGGTACAGCGACGGAGCCCGCGCTGCGCGCGCCGGCGCCGAACTCCGCCCGAGCCACAAGAAGGCCAAGAACGTGATCCTGTTCGTCGGCGACGGCATGGGCCTGTCGACGGTGGCGGCCGCGCGCATCCTCGAAGGCCAGCTCAATGGCCGCAGCGGCGAAGAGAACGCGCTGAGCTTCGAACGGTTCCCGTATCTCAGCCTGTCCAAGACCTACTCGGTCGACGGCCAGACCCCCGACTCGGCACCGACGATGACGGCGATGATGACCGGCATCAAGACCAACCAGGGTGTGCTCAGCGTCACCCAAGACGCGCGCTACAACAACTGCGCCTCGGCCAAGGGCAAGAGTGTGGCCACCCTGCTGGAAGTGGCCGAAGCGTTGGGCATGTCCACTGGCATCGTCAGCACCGCGCGCATTACCCATGCCACTCCGGCCGCGACCTACGCGCATACGCCGAACCGCGATTGGGAAAGCGATGCCGAGCTCAGCGCCGAAGCCAAGACGTCGGGCTGCAAGGACATCGCACGCCAGCTGGTGGAATTCCCGTATGGCGACGGCCTGGAAGTCGCGCTAGGTGGCGGCCGCAGCTACTTTCTGCCCAGCACGCTCAACGATCCCGAAGACACCAGCAGCAAAGGCCGCCGTCTTGACGGCCGCAATCTGGCCAGCGAATGGAGCAGTCGGCCGGCCTCCGCCTACGTCTGGAACAAGGCGCAGTTCGACGCCATCAATCCAGCCACGACCCGGCATCTGCTGGGTCTGTTCGAACGCTCGCATATGGAATATGAGGCCGACCGTCCGCTCGATGCAGGCAAGGAGCCGAGCCTGGCCGACATGACCGCCAAGTCGATCGACATCCTGCAGGCCCGTAACGACAACAAGGGCTATTTCCTGATGGTGGAAGGCGGACGCGTAGACCATGCGCACCATGCCGGCAACGCCAGCCGCGCGCTGGTCGACGCCATCGCCCTGTCCGACGCGGTGCGTATGGCGATGCGCAAGAGTTCGGCCGAGGACACCCTGATCATCGTCACTGCCGATCACAGCCACACCTTCACCATCGCCGGGTATCCCGATCGCGGCAATAACATCCTGGGCAAGGTGGTCACCGATGGCGCGCTGGCGCTGGACGCCGACGGCAAGCCCTACACCACGCTGGGCTACATCAACGGTCCCGGCTATCGCGGTCCGGCCGCGCGTCCCGACCTGACCAACGTCGACACTGCCAACGTCAACTTCCTGCAAGAAGCGGCGGTGCCGATGGCCTCTGAAACGCACGCCGCCGAAGACGTGGGCATCTACGCCACCGGCCCGGGCGCGCACGCCTTCCAGGGTGTGGTCGAACAGAACGTCATCTTCCATGTGATGGCGCAATCGCAGAAGGACACTTCGTTCTTCTTCTGCTCGCTGTTTGGCGGTTGCGGCAAGGGCGACAAGAAGTCGTCGCTGGCGCCGCCGTTGCTCGAAGCCGACCTGCGCGCCGGTATGGCGAAGCAGCGCTGATGGCGCGTGGTTGGCTGCTGTTCCTCGCGTTGATCGCCGGCCAAGGATGGGCCGGCGATGGCCGCAGTGATGAGCCCGGCTCCAACACGAGCGCCGGCAAAACAGCCTGGGTAGCGGATTACCGCATCCGCGATGCGCGTGGCGAGCGCGGACTGGTGATGGTGTGCGACGATACCCGTATCGAATACCGCGTAGCCAATGAACCGGTCCGCGTCTGGCGGCAAACGGCCGATGGCGTGGAACTGCGGGAACTGTATCCCGCCGAACGGCGCATGGTGGTGTATGCGCCAGGCGATCTGCGTACCCTGGACAAAGTGCCGGACTGGACGCAGCTGTCAGGTCTGGTCGATCCGGCGCTGCGCGCGCGATTGAAGGCGACCGGCGATGCCACCGCATTCGCGCAACCGCTTACCCGCTACCGCGGCATCGATAGCCAGGGCACACCGGTCGCGCTGGATTGGTTGGTGGGTGCCGGACTGCCGGCGCGTTACTGCCTGGGCAAACATTGCGGCGGTCAACGCCGCAGCGACGATGCCATTCGCCTGCAGGGACTGACCCAGGCGCCAGCCGAGGGGGCGTTCACGCCCCTCGACGGCTTGCTCGAGATAGACCACGCCGACCTTGGCGACATGGAACTCGATACGTTCGTCCATGGCCTGTCGCACGCGGAGCATCTTGCGCACTGACGTTTGAGGAACTCTTATATTTTGGCTACCAGTAATTGTGGAATTTCACCCTTCTCCCGCTAGCGGGAGAAGGTGGCCGACAGGCCGGATGAGGGAGCTCGAAGCGGAAAAATGTGTGGTTGTGATGTCGATAAAGACCTTGCGTCCGCACGTTGCAGGATATTGAATATCGAAGCCCATCGGCTCCGGCCTTCCCCTCACCCGCCTTCGGCACCCTCTCCTGCTAGCGGGAGAGGGGTTCGATTTAATTTTTCTATACTGAAATCGAGGCGCTCCTATTTCTTCGCCTGCTGCGCCGGCACGAACTGCTCGCGCACCGCCTTGGCCAGCTGGTCCGGCGGCAATAGTCCCTGGTCCAGCAGGAAGTTGTTGAAGGCCTTGCGGTCGAACTTCTTGCCCAGCGCCAGCTCGGTCTGCATGCGCAGTTCCAGGATGCGGGTGTAGCCGTAGAAATAGCTGCCCGCCTGGCCCGGTGCGTTGAAGGTGTAGCGGTCCAGTTCCTGGCGCGCCATCGGTTCGGACAGGCCTACGTCTTCCTCCAGCACCAGCCGCGCGCGTTCGCGATCGGTCAGGCCCAGGTTGAGGCTGGGATCCAGCATCGCGCGCGCGGCACGCAGCAGGCGGAACTGCAAGGCGATCAGCTGCCCGTCCAGCGGCTCGTAGGGCACCATCTCGGCTTCGGCGTACAGCGCCCAACCTTCGACGTTGACCGAGTTGAAAGCGAACATGCTGCGCGCCAGCGACACGCCGCGTTCGACCATGGCGGTGAACTGCAATTCGTGACCCGGACGGCCTTCGTGCGCCGACAGCGTCCAGGCCACCGCGTCGAAATTGAAGTCGTCGTAATTCTTGCCCTTGCCGTCCTTGTCGGGATTGCCCAGCGGCAGCACGAAGGTGCCCTGCTGCCCGGTGTTGCCGACCAGCGGCGCGGGCAGGAAGTGCGGCGCGGGTTGCGCGGCGCTTTCGGCGGGCGAACCCAGTCGCATCTGCATGGGACGGTTGGGTACGTCCACGATCTTCTCTCGCGCGATGATCGGGTCGATCTGGTCGATGATGCCGCGATAGTAGGTTTCAAGCTTGTCGTTGGCGATGCTGTCCTTCTTCAGCGCCTTGATCACGTCGCGGTAGTCGGTCGCGGCTATGCCCTTGGACTTGGCCACCAGCGGCGCCAGCTGCTGCATCGCCGCGCGGGTTTCCATGAACTCCAGCTGCGCGCGCCGCATCAGCAGGGCCGGATCGACATCGATGCCGTATTGCTTGAGCTGGTAAGCGTACAGCTCCGGCGGCAGGCGAGTGTCGGTGCGCGCCTTCGGCAGGACCTTGCTGCGGGTCCATTCGTTGTAGGCCTTGAGTTGCTTCTCCATCGCATCCAACGCCTCCTCGGCGCCGGTGATCTTGTACTTGGCGAACAAGTCGCGCACGCCGCTCACGTAGGTATCCACA
Source organism: Pseudoxanthomonas sp. P4_B2 (assembly GCF_056402315.1). NCBI lineage: Bacteria > Pseudomonadati > Pseudomonadota > Gammaproteobacteria > Lysobacterales > Lysobacteraceae > Pseudoxanthomonas > Pseudoxanthomonas sp. P4_B2. The sequence continues at coordinate 263,503 of NZ_JBFUHQ010000002.1, read as the reverse complement.
TTGCCGACCGCGCGTTCGACCTCCAGTTTGGTCGGCTGCAGCAGTTTGCCGTCGGCCAACTTCTCTTCGTAGCGCTGCTGCGCCAGTGTGGTGATGGCGGTGCTGCCCGGCGCAAGGCCCACATAACGTTTCAGGCGATCCAGCGCCTTGGCGCGGCGCTCGGCGGGCGTCTGGTCGGAGAGCAGGCCGTTCATGCCGTTGAACACCATTTGCGGCGCATCGCTCCATGGCAGCAGATATTTTTCGTTGAGCTCGCTGCCTTCGATGTTCTGGTCGGCCGCCGCGATCATGATCTCCAGATCCTGGTGTACGTTCGGATCGCGCTCTTGCTGCAACTTGGTCTGCAGTTCCGCCTTGGCCTTGGCGGTCGCCTCGCGATAGCGCCTGGCATTGTCGGGTCCCAGATCCGCGACCAGGTCGTCGTAGCCGGGGATGCCGAAGAAGCTCGCGTATTCCGGTTGGAACGGCGCTTGCGCCTGCAGCAGGATCTGCGCGTAACCGTTGCTGGTTTCCACCCAGGCCGGCGCGGGCTTGCCTTGCACGGCCGGGGCGACGGCCTGAGCCAACGCGGGCAGAGGAGCGGACAACGCCAGGGCGATGGCGAGCACGAGTGGTTTCATCGGCGAAAATTCCAGCGGGAAGAAGACCGCCGACCCTACGCGCTCATCCGTGGCCGGGCAATGCGCCACAGGTCATGCACGGCTGTCTCAGGGTGCCGCTGCTTCTTCTTCCAGCAGGTCGATGCGCCTGCCGCCGTTGTCCAGCTGCAACACCAGGGTCTGGTAGCTCCACTCGCCCGCGGATTTCTCCGCCTCCACGAACAGATCGCCGCTCGCCTTCGGGCCTGTGAGGGGAATCTGCAGGTTGGCATCGCCCGAAGGGCCATTCACGTTGATGTTGCCCATCACCAGCCAACCCGGTTTCATCGGCTCGCCCAGCGCCGCGATCGCAGCGGGGCTGCGTTGGGCCTGCTGCAGAGAATGCTGGTAAGCGTCGGAAGATTTGATCATGCCGAAGAGGGCCGACATGAAGGCCAGCATCGCGGCCACGAACAATGTCAGCAACACCGCCGCGAGCATCGGCACGAACCACTTCCAGTTGCGGTGCCACCAGCCGGGAGATTGGTGCCGAACGGGTGTGTTCATGGCGCAGCCTCGAGTTGGGTGTGGCGAGGCTAGCGCTTTTCCGTTGCCGGCAACAGATCCACCGGCAGCGTGGGCTCGGAAAGAATTCGTTCCATCGCCGCCCAACGCGTTTGCGTCGTCGTGCCAGCGGCGTCGACATAGTCGCGCACCAGCTCCAGACCCAGGCCGTAGTTGATGACATAACTGCGGTAGCGATCGGTGAAGGCGATGGACTGTTCGGCGCGTTGCGGGGACATCAGTTGGTATTTCTGCGCGAGCAGGATGGCCTGGGCGCGGTCTATGCGTCCGTCCAGATAATCGCGGGCGATGGTCAGGCGCGCGCCGGCCAGTTCGCTGCGGGCCTGCTGCAGTTGCGCGTCGCGAGCGGCCAGCGCGGTATCCAATCCGGCCAGCGGATACAGCACATCGTGTTCGAAGACCTGTTTCCCCGCGCCCGGGAATGCCAGTTCGATGCCAAAGTTGGCCGAGCCCTCGGCGATCAGCGACATCGGGCTGTACAGCGGATACACGGTGAACTCGATCCAGCCGCGTTGCTTGGACAAACGCTGCTCCAGCAACATGTTCAGCACGTGGTGGCCGGGGTAGCCTTCGTGGCAGCCCAGGTCCACCGCGCGGCTCATGAGCACCGGCAGATCCGTGTTGATCTGGATCACGCTGGTGGCGTTGCCCTTGTACCAGTTGTAGCCCGACCAGGGCTGGCCGGTGACCAGTTCCAGCGAGAACTTCTCTTCGGCGGGCAGGGCGATATGCTGCAACGTGCGGCGCTTGCATTCGTTGATGGACGCATGCATCACCGCCTGCAGTTTGTCGGCGGGGATCGCAGTGGTGCTGGCGAAGGCGTCCACGCGCTTCCACAACGGGCCTTCGCCGGGGAATACCGCCTCCAGCCGTTGCAGCGCCGGGTCGTAGTCGGCCAGCGGCTTCAGTTGCGGGCGTAGCGCGTACAGGCCTTCGGCTTCGTGTTCGAAATCCAGCTTTTCGCCGGCAAGCATCGCCATGCGCGTGCGCGCGGCGGTCAGCTGCGCGGCGAGCAGATGCTTGCGGCGAACTTCCAGCGGCGCCAATTGCGCGTCATCGACTTTGGCCAGCCGCTGTTGCAGCACCTCGGCAGCTGCGCGCAATTCAGGCAGCGGACGCGGCGCGCGCTTGGCCTGCTGCGCCCATTCGTCCGGCCCGTAATAGGCATCGATGTAGCCGGATTCGTGCTCGCCGATTTCCAAGCTCAAGTGCACATAGGCCTCGGCGAGGGGGTCGAGCAAGGTGCGCGAAGCAGGCGTGCTGTTGGGCGCGGATGCGGAGGCAGTCTGGATTGCAGCGGAAATGATCATCAGCGTTGCCAATACGAGTTTCATCGGTGCTCCGATTACTTTGGTGCCGTCATCCCGGGATTTGTCGGGATGACGGAGTGTATTACTTCTGCGCGCCCTGTCCGAACAGATGCTTGCGTTCTTCCTCACTCAATGGCTTTCCTGCTCCCGGGTTCACCTTGTTCTTCCACGCATAGGCGCGTTCGGTCGCTGGGCGTGCGGCGATAGCGTCATGCCAGCGTTTGATGTTGGGGAAAGCTGCGAAATCAGCCGGCAGTTTGTCGTAGGCGCCGATCCACGGATAGGTCGAGATGTCGGCGATGGTGTAAACGTCGCCGGCCAGGAATTCATGTTCAGCCAGGCGCTTATCCATGACCCCATGCAGGCGCGTCACTTCGCGGCCGTAGCGATCGATGGCGTAGGCAATAGGCTCGGGCGCATACACGTTGAAGTGACCCATTTGTCCGGTCATCGGCCCCAACCCGCCCATCTGCCAAAATAGCCATTCCATAGCGGCAGTACGGCCGCGCAAGTCCTCAGGAAGAAACAGGCCGGTCTTCTCCGCCAGGTATTGCAAGATCGCGCCGGATTCGAACACGCTGATCGGTGCGCCGCCATCGGAAGGCGCATGGTCGACGATCGCCGGCATCTTGTTGTTGGGTGAAATGATCAGGTATTCGGGCTTGAACTGGTCGCCGACGCCAATGTTCACTGGTTTGACGCTGTATTCCAGCGCATGGCCGGCATCGACCAGCTCTTCCAGCAACAGGGTGATCTTGTGGCCGTTTGGCGTGGGCCAGTAGTACAGGTCGATCATGGGGAAACTCTTGCTGCATCAGGGAAAGCCAGTGTATCGCCGCTGCCGCGCTTGGCAGCGTCAACATAGGCCGGTAACCTGCCGCATCCCCGCAACGCAGCATTCCGCTCTTATGCAGCACAAACAACCCGTTCGCCTTGGGCCGTTGCCCACGCTTATTTTCAGCTCGCGCTGGCTGCAGCTGCCCTTGTACCTGGGCCTGATCGTGGCCCAGGGCGTTTATGTGGTGTTGTTCATCAAGGAGCTGTGGCATCTGGTGCATGGCGCCACCAGCCTGAGCGAGCAGGACATTATGCTGCTGGTGCTGGGCCTGATTGATGTGGTGATGATTTCCAACCTGCTGATGATGGTCATCGTCGGCGGCTACGAAACCTTCGTCTCGCGCATGCGCCTGGAGAACCACCCAGACCAGCCGGAATGGCTGAGCCACGTCAATGCCAGCGTGCTGAAGGTGAAGCTGGCGATGGCGATCATCGGCATCTCCTCGATCCATCTGCTGAAGACTTTCATCGCCGCGGGTTCGCTGGGCGCGCTGCCGTTCTGCACGGCGGAGCAGTTCGCGATGATCAAGGATGCGGCCGTCGTGGTGAAGCCGACTTGCGCGCAGCTCACCGAAACCGGCGTGCTCTGGCAGACCATCATCCATTGCGTTTTCATCCTGTCGGCCATCGGCATCGCCTACACCGACAAGCTGATGCAGAATGACAATCACAAGGTCAGGGCGGCAGCGCACTAAACTTCGGCTGTGGATGTCTCTCACCTACTCGATGACCTGAACCCGGCGCAGCGCGAAGCGGTTTCCGCGCCGCCGGGCCATTACCTTGTGCTGGCCGGCGCCGGCTCGGGCAAGACGCGTGTGCTTACCCACCGCATCGCCTGGCTCAATGAAGTGCATGGCGTGCCGGTGCACGGCATCTTCGCCGTCACCTTCACCAACAAGGCCGCCGGCGAGATGCGCCACCGCGCCGATGCGCAGTTACGCAATGGCAGCCGCGGCATGTGGATCGGCACTTTCCACGGCCTGGCCCACCGCCTGTTGCGCCTGCACTGGCAGGAAGCGAAATTGCCGGAGACCTTCCAGGTGCTGGATTCGGACGACCAGCTGCGTCTGGTCAAGCGCGTGATCCAGCAGATGGAACTGGATGACGCGCGCTTTCCCCCGCGCCAGATCGCCTGGTGGATCAACGCGCAGAAGGACGAAGGCCGCCGCGCTGAGCACATCCAGCCCGGCGACGATCAATGGACCGACACCCTGCGCCGCGCCTACGCGCTGTACCAGGAGCGTTGCGATCGCGCGGGCCTGGTGGATTTCGCCGAATTGCTGCTGCGCGCGCATGAGCTGCTGCGCGACCAGCCGGCGTTGCTGGCGCATTACCGTGCCCGCTTCCGCGAGATCCTGGTGGACGAATTCCAGGACACCAACGCCATCCAGTACGGATTCGTGCGCTTGCTAGCCGGCGACAGCGGGCATGTGTTCGTGGTCGGCGACGACGATCAGGCTATCTACGGTTGGCGCGGCGCCAAAGTGGAGAACGTGCAGCGCTTCCTCAAGGATTTTTCCAGCGCGCAGACCATCCGCCTGGAACAGAACTACCGCTCCAGCGCCAACATTTTGGGCGCGGCCAATGCGGTGATCGCGCACAACCCGGATCGCATCGGCAAGCAGCTGTGGACGGACACCGGCGATGGCGAACCCATCGACCTGTACGCCGCCTACAACGAGGTCGACGAAGCGCGCTATGTCGTCGATCGCATCCTGCAGTGGGTGCGCGACGGCGGCAGTTACAGCGAGGCCGCCGTGCTTTATCGCAGCAACGCGCAGTCGCGCGCCTTCGAAGAAACGTTGCTGGCCGAACAGGTGCCGTACCGGGTCTACGGCGGCATGCGCTTCTTTGAGCGCGCCGAAATCAAGGACACCCTGGCCTACCTGCGCATGATCGCCAATCGCGCCGACGACGCGGCTTTCGAGCGCGCAGTCAACACACCCACGCGTGGCATCGGCGACCGCACCCTGGACGAGGTGCGCAAACGCGCGCGTACGCTGTCGCAACCGTTGTTCGAAGCGGCACGCGCGCTTTCGGTCGGCAACGAGCTGGCCGGCCGTGCGCGCAATGCGCTGGCGGGTTTTATCGCCTTGATTGAGGCGCTGACGGTAGAAGTCGCGGAGCTCGATCTCAAGGACAAGATCGATCATGTGCTGATGCGTTCCGGGCTGCGCGATTTCTATCTCAACGAAAGCAAGGGTCAGCTGGATTCGCGCACCGAGAACCTGGACGAACTGGTTTCGGTGGCCTCGCGTTTCGTGCGCCGCGACGATGAAGAGACCGAGGGAATGAGCGAGCTCACCGCCTTCCTCGCCTACGCCTCACTGGAAGCCGGCGAAGGCCAGGCCCAGGCGGGCGAGGATGGCGTGCAACTGATGACGCTGCATTCGGCCAAGGGGCTGGAATTTCCGCTCGTGTTCCTGGGCGGTATGGAAGAGGGGCTTTTCCCCAGCAGCAAGTCGCTGGACGAAAGCGGACGGTTGGAGGAAGAGCGTCGCTTGGCTTACGTCGGCATCACCCGCGCGCGGCAGAAACTGATGCTGAGCTACGCGGAGACGCGCCGCATCCATGGCCAAGACATGTACGGCATCCCGTCGCGCTTCCTGCGCGAAATTCCGCAGCACCTGCTGCACGAAGTGCGGCCCAAGGTGCAGGTGTCGCGCACTTACTCGGCCGGTGCGCCCCGCAGTTTCGGTCATGCGCCCATCGAAGCGCCGCCGCTCAAACTGGGGGCCAACGTCTCGCATCCGAAATTCGGACAGGGAGTGGTCACCGACTACGAAGGCACCGGCGCCCACGCCCGCGTGCAAGTGAACTTCGATGCGGAAGGCAGCAAGTGGCTGGTGCTGGCTTATGCGAACTTGCAGGTGATGTGAGTCTTCGCGGCTTGTGGGGTCCAAAGCCTAAAGTATTCTTGCTCGACGGAACTGCTACGCAAGAAAGAACCACCGGCGCCGCTTCTACGTGGTACGTCGATCCATGTCGCGCGTCGTTTCACCGGGTAAGGCCGCCGGATTGACGTGAGGTTGTCCGAAGACCAGCCAATGCAGGTCTACGTCAGTTATGCGCGAGAACTCGATAAGCATGCGGGCGCTAGGCGGGGAACGATTGGTTTCCCAATGCCCCACTGTGCCATGTGTCACACCAAGTAAGTTAGCTAATGCGCGCTGGCTAAATCCTGCGAGCCTGCGGGTACGGCGTATTCGCGTTCCTAGCGATAGCATGTTCGTCCCTGCGTGACCTACGTCACGGCGCGAATGTAGCGCTGTGTTGCGCAATCTGCAAATAGGGAGTGTGAGTTTGTCTACTGCCAGTAGGCAAATACGGGTTCGGTCAATTTGGCTACTGCGTGTAGACGAGCCTCGTGTTTCAATGATTTAGAGAGCAAAAGTTGGTGGAGCGTCAACGTCAGATAAAAGAATGAGCTCTGCATGGGGTTGCGATTGCGTTGGGCAAGGGCGGAAGGTTGAGTCGCTGGCATTGGCCAGTAGCGTTGGCCATGGTGGCCACGTTTAATTCAAGGAGTTTGATCATGCGTGAATTGGTTTATTCGGAAGTTCAGAGCATCTCTGGTGGCGAAGCTCAATGCACCGTCAGCCTTGGGACTTCTACTGGCGTGTCCTGCACTGGATCAGTGGGGGAATTGGCCATGGTCGCGGTACAAGTATATGGGTTCTTGGCAGCCAGCCCGTTTACCATCCCTGGAATTATTGAGCGGGTGCGCTGAAGAACTGAACATTTACAGGAGGAGGGATGCTTGCATCCTTCCTCTCTAGAAAGGCAGGCATGCGTGATTAATCCAACCAATTCATTACCCCGCGCTCCTGGTTATGCGGTGATGGCTGGAATTACTGCTTTGGCAGTTAATGGCGCTCTAATGGTGGCAGGGCAAGCTGTGGGGATTGTCGGCTCCAAGATTCTTGCTGAAGCTGCGACCTTCATCGTTCTGATTTGGTTATATCCCGAGCCTCAAGGAAGACGATGGAGTTTGAACTCTGTCGTAGCTTTCTTATTGACAGGAGTTGCCATAGGAACTGTTTGGGTTGGCTTCATAGGGCTGAGACTCGCAAACAGCGAAGCTAGCGAGTGGACTAATTTCCCATTTTTTTTTGTTCTCCTTGGGTTTATCAATGCATGCATAACAGCCCCACTATTCGAAGAAAAAATTGTGCGCCATCTGCTATTCCGCGGCATCGAAGACAAAACAAATTCATTCCTGGCAAGCATTATTGTTTCCATCATTTTCGCAATCCCCCATACGGGCAGCGTGATTTGGGCATTTTTCGTGTCTATGGTTCTGTGCTGGTTGACGGTCAAATGGGCCTTGAATACCTGGCAGCGCGCGATAGTTCATGGAAGTATCAATCTGTTGATAATGCTCTGGAGCTTAACGAGCGGCTTTGGCTTGTTATGAAAATTGTTGTTCTCTAGGTCTTTGATTTCGCATGGAAGCAGTACTTCAATCCGAATCCTCTGAATGCGGTCTGGCTAGCTTGGCTATGGTGGCCAGCTACCACGGCCAGAAACTCGCGTTACGCCAATTGCGCCAACGCTTCCCGTTATCGCTCAAAGGCGCCAACCTTTCGCGCTTGATTGCGGTTGCTGGGCAGCTAGGCTTCCAGTGCCGTCCGTTGCGGCTGGACATGGAGCACTTGGGCCAACTCAAGCTACCTTGCGTCCTGCATTGGGACTTGAGCCACTTTGTCGTCCTGGCCAAAGTTAGCAAAAAGAAAGTCATCATTCTCGATCCGGCCTTCGGCAAGCGCGAGTTTAGCTATGCCGAAATTTCCGATCACTTCACTGGCGTGGTGCTGGAGCTGACTCCCGCCGCCGAGTTCAAACCGCGGAAGGCCGCACCGAGCATTTCCTTTGGCCAACTGACGGGCCGCGTGACCGGTCTGTGGCGTTCGCTGACCCTGATTTTGGTGTTATCGGTCGCTTTGCAGGTCTTCGTCATCCTCGCACCCTTCTTCATGCAATGGGTGGTGGACCAAGTACTGATCTCTGCCGACCGCGACCTGTTGACGGTATTGGGGCTGGGCTTCGCTCTCGTTCTGCTCCTCCAGGTAAGCATCGGCTGGTTGCGTGGCTGGTCTGTCGTGTATCTCTCCAGCCGGCTCGGCTTGCAGTGGATGGGCAACGTCTTCAACCACCTGCTCGAGCTGCCTTTGGATTTCTTCGAGAAGCGCCACCTGGGCGACATCACATCGCGCATGGGCAGCGTGCAGATCGTCCAGCGCACCTTGACGACGAGCTTCGTGGAAGCGTTGATCGATGGGCTGATGGCCGTGGTGACCTTGGGCATAATGCTTATCTATAGCTGGAAGCTAGCGCTGATCACTCTACTGGCGGTGCTGCTGTACCTTGGCCTGCGTGCCCTGGCGTTCCGTCCCGTCCGCGAAGGCACCGAACAGCAGCTGATCGCTGGTGCTAGACAGCAAAGCCATTTGCTCGAATCGATTCGCGGCGTGCGGTCGGTCAAGGTCGCCGGACGCGAAACTAGCCGGCGCTCCACCTATCTCAACCTGATGAGCGACACCGTTAACCGCGATGTCTGTCTGGCCAAACTGGGTCTGGGGTTCAATACCGCCAGTCAGCTAATCTTCGGCGCCGAGCGCATTGCGGTGATCTGGATAGGCGCGGTGCTGGCCATGCAGAACGTGTTCTCGGTCGGCATGCTGATCGCGTACCTGGCTTACAAGGATCAGTTCGCCGGACGCATCGGAAGCCTGATCGACAAATGGATCGAGTTCCGCATGCTGCGCCTTCATGGCGAACGCCTCGCGGACATCGTCTTGGCTGAACCGGAAGTCCTGGGCGAGCACCGTTTTGAGCACACCTTGCCTGCCAGCACTCGGCTGGAAGTCACAGGTCTGAATTTCCGTTATGCAGAAGGCGAATCGTGGGTACTGCGAGACTGCAGCTTCTCCGTGGAAGAAGGCGAATCAGTCGCGATTGTCGGCCCCTCGGGCTGCGGAAAGACCACTTTGGTGAAGCTGTTGCTGGGCTTGTTGAAACCCACGCAGGGCACCATCACCGTGGATGGACAGGATATTGCCAAGCTGGGTCCGCACAACTACCGGCAGATGGTCGGTGCGGTGATGCAGGATGATCAGTTGTTCGCCGGCAGCGTGGCCGAGAACATCGCCTTCGGCGAGGAAGGCTTCGATTCGGAGCGTATCGAAGGTGCCGCTCGGCTCGCTGCGGTGCATGACGAGATCGCCGCCATGCCGATGGGTTATCACAGCCTGATCGGAGACATGGGTACTACGTTATCGGGCGGACAGAAACAGCGCGTGATCCTGGCGCGTGCGCTTTACCGCATGCCGCGCATCCTGTTCCTGGATGAAGCCACCAGTCATCTGGACGTGGAGCGGGAACGCCTGGTCAACGAAGCCGTACGCGAACTCAAGTTGACTAAAGTGATCATTGCCCATCGTCCGGAGACTATCGCCAGCGCGGATCGGGTTCTGTTGATGCAAGGTGGGCGGATTGTGGAAGAGCATCGACTGGCGCGGGTTGCGCCTGTGGCGGTGGCGGTATGAATCTCTTTGCCGTGGCCATGACGAACGTGGAGGGCAGTGCGTCCATGACTGACTCTCTCTTCCGCCATGAAGTGCTGGAAGCCAAACGCAACAGCTGGCTCGGCGGAATTTCCCTTTCACAACCCTTGCGGCTATGGGTGCTCGCCGGTTTCGCGATGCTCGCGGCGTCGGCCATCATCGGCTTCTTGGTCTTGGGCGAGTACACGCGCCGTTCCAAGGTCACAGGACAGCTCGTGCCCGATCTGGGTCTGTCGACTATCGTGTCGCCAACCGGCGGAGTCGTGGGCCAGCTCTTCCCCGAAGAAGGCGACCAAGTGGAAGCCAACGATGCACTGACCTTGATCAATGTGCCGCGTGTGACCGCTTCCGGCAGTGACGCATTGACCGTGATCAGGGAAGGCCTGGAATCCCGGCGCGGCAGCCTGACCGAGCTGGGGCAGTCGCAAGCAGCGCAAATCGATGCGCAGATTCAGGGCGTCGGCCGGCAGCGCGTCGCCGCGCAACGCGAGTTGGCGCAGATAGAGAACGAAATATCGACTCGTCGCGAACAGGTACGCATCGGCAAGGAAACCGCCGAGCGCTACCAGCGTGTGGCGGAAGAGAAGTATGTCAGCCAGGTGCAAGTCAACCAGCAACAACAGTCGTGGCTTGAATTGGTCAATGCGCAACAGGGGCTCGAGCGGCAGGCCACCTCGATTCGTCGCAGCCTCGCACAACTGGACCAGACGCTGCGCGAGCTTCCTGCGCAACGGCAAGGTCTGCAAGCCAGCACGAGTCGCGACTTGGCGATGTTGGACCAGGAGCGAGTGCAGCAAGAAGCCAACGGTGAACTGCTTATTCGGGCACCGTTGGCAGGCTTGATAGCCAATCGACTGATCGAACCGGGTCAGGCCGTGCAGGCAGGCCAGCCTTTGATGAGCCTACTGCCGACCGGGTCGCAACTCCAAGCCCAGCTATTGGTACCCAGCGCTGCCGTGGGGTTCATCGAACCGGATGACCGTGTGCTGCTGCGCTATCAGGCATACCCGTACCAGAAGTTCGGCCATCACGGCGGCAAGGTGATTCGTGTTTCCCGCAGCGCCATTACTCCCGTCACGCAAGAGGGGCAAAGCGCCGAGCCCTATTACCGAGTGTCGGTCGCGCTCGACCAGCAAACCATCATTGCCTACGGCAAGCCGGAACCGTTGCGACCCGGGATGCGCTTGGATGCGGACATCCTGGGCGAGCGCCGCAAGTTGTACGAATGGGTGTTGGAACCTTTGTATTCGCTGCGTGGGAGGACAGGCCATTGAGACTCCGCTGCTGGGCTCCGCCAGAAGCAGCACCCAAATAGTTTGAAACGCCAACGGTCCAAACGCAGGGAAGCTGAAGATGTTTTCTGCGCACCTTCTTAACAGAGAGAGTACTAATGAAAAGGAATCGCTACGTCTTTCCGCTGGCCCTGGCCCTGGCCTTTGGACATCCGCTTTTCGCCTCCGCCGAGGTGCCTCTGCCTAAGGGCGTCAGCGCCGGCCCCAGCATCGAGGGCATCAGTCAGTACAACCTGTCCAATGGCATGAAGGTATTGCTGTTCCCCGATGCCACCAAGCCTACGGTCACCGTGAACCTGGTTTACGGTGTTGGCTCGGCGCACGAGAACTACGGCGAAACCGGCATGGCCCATTTGCTGGAGCATTTGCTGTTCAAAGGTACGCCCACGCAGTCTGACATCAGCGGCGAGATGAAGAAGCGCGGCATCGATTTCAATGCCGCCACCTCTCTGGATCGCACCAATTATTTCACCTCGTTTCCGGCCAACGACGATACCCTAACCTGGGTGCTGGGCATGGAAGCGGACCGCATGGTCAACTCCAATGTGGCCCGGAAGGATTTGGACACCGAGATGACGGTGGTGCGCAACGAACTGGAGAAGAACGAAAACGCTCCCGCTGCGGTTTTGTTCCAGCGTATCCGCTCCACCGCCTTCCTCTGGCACAACTACGGTAATTCCACCATCGGCGCACGCTCGGACGTGGAAGGCGTGCCGATCGACAAGCTGCAGGCGTTCTATCGCCAGTGGTACCAGCCCGACAATGCGGTGCTGATCGTCGCCGGCCGCATAGACCCGGCCAAGACGCTCGCCCTGGTGAGCAGTCGCTTCGGCAAGCTGCGCAAGCCAGTGCGCACCTTGCCGCGTTTCTACACCGTCGAGCCGGCCCAGGACGGTGAGCGCGAAATCACCGTACGTCGCAGCGGCGACCTCCGTGTAGTCGCCGCCGCTTACCACATCCCTGCCTTGACTCAGGCCGACAGTGCGCCGCTCAAAGTACTGGCGGACGTGTTGGGCAATACTCCAAGCGGGCGTCTGCACAAAGCGTTGGTGGAAACCAAGGCCGCGGCTGGTGTCGGCGCTGGTGACGAATCGATGCGCGAACCCGGGCTGCTCAGCGTGATCGCAGTGTTGCCCAAGGACGGCGATTCGGCCAAGGCCGAAGCCGAACTTCTGGCGCAGGTGGAGGATCTGGGCACGCGCCCGGTTACTCAGCAGGAAGTCGATGAAGCCAAGCAGCGCATCGCCAATGCTTATGAGTTGTACTTTACAGACGTCAACGCGGTGGGCATGGGCCTATCCGAATTCCAAACCGCCGGCGACTGGCGCCTGCTATTCACCAGTCGCGACGCGATTGAGAAGGTGACTGCCGCCGATGTAAACCGCGTGGCCACCGCCTACCTGAAATCCAGCAACCGCACACTGGGCCGCTTCGTGCCCACCGACAATGCTCAGCGGGTCGAAGTGGCCGCAGCGCCGGAGGCGGTCAAGGTGGTGGAAGGCTACGTGGGCCGCGCTGCGGTGGCTGCCGGCGAAAATTTCGATCCGACTCCGCAGAACCTGCAGGCACGCACGCAGACGTTCACGCTGGGAAATGGTTTGAAAGTGTCGTTGCTGCCGAAGCAGACCCGCGGTGAAACCGTAATGGTGGATGCGAAGTTCCGTTTCGGCGATGAAAAGTCCGTCACCGGCCGAGTCGACGCGGCCGGCTTCACCGGCGCCATGCTGATGCGCGGCAGCAAAGAGCACAACCGTCAGCAGATCGACCAACGCTTTGAAGCCTTGAAGACCAAGGCAGACATCGGCGGCGATGCGCAGGCGGCGACGCTGAAGCTCAATACACGCAAGGCACAGCTGGCCGAGGCGCTGGCACTGGCTGCCGATGTGGTTCGAAATCCGGTGTTCCCGGAAAGCGAATTCGAGCAGCTGCGTTTGCAAGCGATCACTGGCCTGGAAGCCTCACGCAAAGAGCCGGCCAATGTAGCCGGCTTGGCGTTGACCCGGCATTTCGATCCATGGCCGGCCGGACACCCTCTGCACGCCAAGACTTTGGATGAGTCGCTGGCCGCGGTGAAAGGGCTGAAGGTAGAGGATCTGCGCGCCTTCCATCGCGATTTCTACGGTACCAATGATGGTGAAATCGCCATCGTCGGTGACTTCGACCCCGCCGCGGTCAAGCAACAATTGGAAGCGCTGTTCACGGGTTGGAAGTCGCCCCGGGCGTACGCGCCTATCGACACCCGCTACACGTCCGTCGCGGCAGCGCACGAACGTTTCGAAACACCGGACAAACCCAATGCGGTGCTGCTGGCGCGCAGCAATCTATCGCTGAAGGTCACCGATCCCGACTATCCGGCCATGCAGGTGGCCAACAATATCTTCGGCGGCGGCGCAATGAAGTCTCGCCTCGGTGACCGTATCCGTCAGAAGGAGGGCTTGAGCTATGGTGTGGCCAGCGATATCCATGGCGACGACAGCCGCGAAGGCAAAGACGATAGTGGTTACCTTGCGATCCAAGCCATTGCTGCTCCGGAAAATATGGATAAAGTGGAGGCCGCGATTCGCGAGGAGCTGACGAGGCTGGTTACAGACGGCGTCACTCACGATGAGCTGAAGGATGCGGTTTCCGGAATACTGACCATGCGCCAGCAGGGCCGTGCGGAAGACGCCAGCGTTTCCGGCATGCTCACCGACCAGCTGTACTACGGCCGCACCATGCAATTCACCGCGGATCTGGACGCCAAGTACCAAGCCTTGACGCTGGAACAGGTGAACGAAGCGATCCGCAAGCACTTGAAGCCGGAGGCGTTAAGCGTTTATGCCGCCGGTGATTTCGGCGGCGCGTCGCAAACGCAGGCCCCTGCAGGAAAATAAGCCGAATCGATATGAGCGGGTGCTGGTCCTCGCTTGGACAGAATCCAAACGAGGGTGCGCACCAGCCTGGAACGGTACTGGTCTGGGAATGATCTTCCACAGGCGGATGAAATCCGCGAGATCGAAGTGATGCTTTGATTCGAACGCGCTAGAAGAGGATTCCTTGTTCGGACTTGCTTGAGCCCGCAGACGATCCGCGGTCTATCCGGCGCATGACCCTTGGCATATGCGGACTGGACGTCAGCATGAGTTACTCCCGGTGGAATCTACCGGAGCATCCGCATGCAGACCCAACCCGAATCCTCGACCCCGCCTGGAAAGATGCGGCGCTGGATGCGCAGCGAATTGCCGCAGATCGCACTAATGCTGTTGTTGCTGGCGGCGGCGCGGGACTCGTTCGCCAATCATTACTACGTGCCCTCCGGATCGATGGAGCACACGTTGGAGATCGGCGATCGCGTGGCGGTCGACATGCGGGCCTATGGCGTGCGCTTGCCGTTCACCGACGTGCAGCTCATCGCTACCGGGAGGCCCGAACGCGGCGACATCGCGGTGTTCGATTCGCCGCAGGACGGCACCCGGCTGATCAAGCGCGTGGCCGCGGTGGCGGGGGACGAAGTAGAACTGGTCGATGGCAGGCTAAGCATCAATGGCGTGTCGCTGGAAACGATCGACGGAAAAGATATCGAGCTCTTCCGCAACCATCGCGCCACGCTCAACCTATCGCATGGCGGCGGACCGGACATCCATGGGCTCATTGTCCCCGAGGGTCAGGTGCTGATGCTGGGCGATGCGCGTGGCAACAGCCTCGATGGGCGCTTCTTCGGGCTGGTGCCGGTGAATGAACTGTACGGACGCGCGGTCGCCGTCTATCACCGCCGCGGAGAAGGCTTCGTCTGGCGCAGGCTTTGATCAGGTAACCGGCCTTCGCCGTTGCCGCACGGCCTCAATGCGGCAACGGGGTCGGAACCCCGAACATATCGTCAGTCCGGTTTGGTGTAGGCGACTTCCAGCTTGTAGTTGCCTGCCGCGTAGCCCCGCACCATCACGTAGATCTTGTTGCGGTTGGCCGGCACTTCCAGTTCGCAGGTTTCGTTGGCGTGGCTCAGATAGGGGCGGCAAATCCAGCTCGAGGTATCGGGCGGGCCGACATAGCGCACATACAAGTCCGGATCGCCCGCGTTGCTGCCAGCGCCTTGCATCTTCACTTTGGCGATAGAGCCGGGTTTGACCGCAAAGGGACCGTACTGTTTTTTTGCGCCCTTGGCCACGGACTGGTTGTCGAACATCTTGGTCTCCACCGCGCCTGTCGCAGGCGCGTCCGGTGCATGGTAAATGCACTGCGTCAGGTTTTCCGGATTGTTGCTCCCCTTTCCATACAGGCAGGCCGACCCTGCCTTGTCCAGCCCGGTCAGCACCAGCGACCAGTCGCCGCCGCCGTTGCACTGCGGATAGTGCATGACCGAGAACTTGTCGTAAGCAGTCAGCGGCTCGAATTGATCGTCCTCAAAACAGGTGCCGGCCTCGGGACGCGTGTGTTCGTGACGCAGGCCCAACGTATGTCCCAGTTCATGGCGCAAGATGCCGACCAACTGCAGCGGTTCGCCAGGCGCAAGGTCGAAGGAGGAATTGTCGATCAGCACATTGCGGTCGTTGCGCTGGTCGCTGGGGAAGAAAGCGCGCGCCAGGTATTCGCCATCCACGTCCACGGGCCGCACATCGAACAGCACGTTCGGATTGCTCGCGTTGCAGCCGCCGTCCTGGGCCGGGACATGGATGAAATCCACCTTCGCCGCTTCTTCCCAGCTTCTGGACGCCGCTTCCATATCGGCGATGACCGCGGCTTTATGCGTACCGAAAGCATTGCTGACGCAGTAGGTCAGCTGCTTCTTCTTCTCGCTGGTCCAGATGTCGACGCCGCCGGCTGCGCCTTTGGCGGCGGCCAGCGCGACAGTCAGTTTGCCATTGGCCACGCCGTCGGCTTCCTTCTGCATCTTTTCGAAAAATTCCTGCAGGAGCTTCCGGTCTGGAATGGCGATGTCGCCGTTGACGATGTACTTGCCGCCTTCGCCCGGCTCCTTGTAGACCGAGGCCTCGAACTCCTCGAAGGTCTTGCCGACCCATTTCTTGCGCGCGGCATCGGCTGCATCCGCAATGGATTTCTCGGCAGTGGCGATGTTCTCGTCGGTCGCTTCGACCGCGCTCGTGGCGGGTTTGATGTCGCTTTCGGCCGGTGCCGGCGCAGGCTCGACCGGGGGCGCAGTGCTCGTTGCAGGCGAAGTGTCTTGCTTGCAAGCGGCAAGCGCCAATGCCAAGGCCAGCATCAGCAAGGGACGCGCAGGAGAGGAAGTGGATGGGTTCATGGTTCTATTCCTTGTTTGAGGGGCAGGGTGCTTCGACGACGTTGAGCAGATCGACATCGGCCGAGATCTTGTGGATCTCAATCAGTGCGGCCTGCGCGTCGCTGGCATTGCGGAATTCGACGCAAAGCCGTGATTCGCCTTCGAGGCCGATGCGCTGGTACTGCAGGGCGATGACGGCGGCGGTCGCTTGCTGCTGTTCCAGCAGCGCGCGGATTTTCTTGAATGCTTCGCGGGTTTCGGCGGAAACGCCCTTGCCGCGCGAAAGAGCGTTGATGGTGATGTGAGTGGGCACCGCTTCTTTGACGTCAGTGGCGGGCAGGGCCGGCGATGGTGTCGGTTTCACGGAGGGCTTGCTGATGGTGGTGGGCCTTGGTTTAGGTGAAAGCGGCGGGGTCTCGATGGCTGGTGCGGGCGTAGCCGTCGGTTCCGTCGCAGGAGTCGCCGGTGCGGTCGTTTCGGCGACAGGCGTATCGGGTCCCGCTGCCGCCGATGGCGCGTCGGCGGACGGGGTGGCCGGTACGGGCTCCGAAGGCGGGTTGCCGGCATCGCCAGGGGGAGGCGCAGAGGCGCTACAGGCCGTGCACGCGCAAACGAAAGTCAGCAGCGCCATCAATGCCGTGCCCGGCGCAACGAAGGGAATGCGCATTGCCTTCATGGCGTCCCTGGCATGCGCGCGCTCAGCGCGCGCGAAGCTTTCGGCTTCACCGCATTGGGCGCCTGCAGTTCGCCTGGACGCGGTGCCTCCAGCGCGCGCTGGAACGCTTCGGGGTCGCGCATCGCCAGGTCCAGCAGTTCCGGGCCGAAACGCTCCAGTTCGGCGTCCAGGTCCGCGGGCCGCCCGAGCATGCGTTGCAGCCCCGCACGCAGATCGGCCGGATCGCGATCCAACGTGCGCGACAGCAGGCTGACGGTGTCGTCCTTCGGTGGCGCACGCAGTTGCGTACGCGGCGAGCCAAGCGGCTGGCGCAGCAAACGGTCGAGATTGAGGATGCCCTTGCCGTAGCGATTGGCGTCCCATCCCGGCGGCACGCGAGCACTGGCCTGCATCGCCTGTACGAAGAGATCGCGTCGGGTCAGGCTTCCTTGTGCGGCCTTGATGCGCTCGCGTCCGTGGAAGGCGATCCAGCTGGCGGCCGCGCCCGCGACAGCCGCGGTGGCGAAGGAGGTGCCGTTGCCGGGACTGGACTCGATTCCGGTCGCACCGGCCACCGCGTCGGCGACATAGACATCCTCGCCCGGCGCGGAGATATCCACCGCACGCCCCTTCGACGAGCCCTTCCATGGCTTGTTGTCGACGTTGGTGGCGCCCACCGCGATGGCGTTGTCGTAGCTGGCCGGCGCCACCACCATGCCGATGCAGTTGCCGGCCGCGTTGACCACGATGATGTCGCGGCGCACGGCATCGTTGATGGCGCGTTCCAGGCCGAAGAACGCGCGACCGCCCAGGCTCATCGAGATCACGTCGCACTGCGCCTTGGTCGCATGGCGCACCGCACGCGCGGTGTTGGAGTCCAATACGCGGATCACGCTATTGAAGGTGCGGATGGGCACCAGCGTCGCCTTGGGCGCCAGACCGTCGATGCGGCCGGGCGCAGTAGTGCTGCCGTTGGTATCGAAACCGCCATCGCTGATCAACACGCTTCCGGTCTTGGTGCCGTGGCCTGGATTGCCGGAATAGCCGAGCGGATCGCGCGCGTCGTTGCCGCCTTCCATCAGGTTGAGGGTGAAGCTGCGGTCGATGCGCCCCGAATCCAGGTCGACGTGGTCGGTCCAGCCGCTGTCCGGATGGCAGATGCGCACGCCTTCGCCCAACTGCTTGCCGCCACTCGGCGGCGTCAGCTTGCGTGCGGCCTCGACGGCCATGTGGTCCTTATCCAGTGACCAGGCTGAATTCTGCGGAGCAGCGACGCCTTCGTCGCCGAAGCACGCCGCTACCGCAGCGCGCTTCTGCGCCTCGACCAGCGTGTCTTCGCTGTCCGGCTCCACTTGCGAGAAGCCGCCGCGCTCCCGCAGCGCATTCGCAGAATCCCAAGGGTTGCCCAGGGGTGGATCGGACACGCGTACGCGGTGGATGCGCGACAGTCCTTCGGGATCGTCGTCGGCAGGCACGTCGGGGAACAAGGGTTCGATGCTGACCACGCTGGCGAAGACGTCATCGGCCGCTGCGCGCAGATCGGCTGGCGTTTGCGCGGGTGCGAGCTCCACGACATAACCCTGTGTGTAGGCAGGAGCCCCGGCCGGCGCCGGCACGGCGGGCGCATCGCGGGGCGGCGTGCTCGCCGTGGGAGCGTTATCGGGCTTGCATCCCGTTAGGGCGAATAAAAGCAGGCACACGAACAGATAACGCATTGGGTCGTCCTCAAAGAGTGGAAGGCAGTACGCAGACGCGCGGATCGTTGCGCCAGGCAGGCGCGGCAAGATCGAGCCGTTCGACCACCTTGATGATGGGCAGCACCGCTTCGTGCGCGCGCCAACCGGCGGCCCACGGTTCGGAAAGATCTTCCTGCCCGTCGAACAGCAATCCGATCACCGCATGCGAGCGCCGGTGGTAGACCGGCGAGCCGGAATTGCCGCGATAGGTATCGCTATCGGCGCCGATGGTCGGCTGTTTGTCGAAACGCACGCTGATGTATTCGTAGTAGGACGGACCGTCGCCTTCGCGCAGCTGGTAGCTGTCGACGAATTCTTTGAGCTTGCCTTCGCGGTAGGACTGGTCCTCGGCCTCGACGGAATCGAATTCCGCGCTGACCAGCAGCTTCATGGTGATGTACTCGTCCGGAGTGACCCGGAACGGGAAGTACACGAAGCTGTTGTCGTGCACTGTGCGCGGTTCGCCCAGCGGATAGCCGATGACGTACAGCGGATCGTCGCGTTTCACCTGCGCCAGCGACAGGCATTGCGGGGGATAAGCGACGCCTGGCAGTACACCATCGGCGTTGGCGCCGAGTTCGAGCAGCACGAAATCCAGATTGCCGCGTTCGTCCTCATCGCTCAACCGGATCGCAGTCACGGGAAAGACCTGCTTGGCCAGATGGTTGCCGTCCAGATCGTCTTCGTAGTCGAAAACGGCCTCGAACTCCTCCGGGGTTTCCTCGATGATGCAATGGTTGTTGGTCAAGGCCAGTTTCTCGCCGATCAGCACCGCACTGCAGCGCGGTTTCTCCTCTTGCCGCGCCCTGAGCGCGAAAGCGCCGCGCGAGTTGGCGTAGATACGTTGGTAGGTCTGCGGCGGATAGCGGTCGTCGTGATCCAGCCCGTACAACGATTTGTTGAGGCGGCGGACTTCCGCATGCTGCTCCACCAGCTCGCGCTGCTCCATACGCTGGCTATCGTCCAGCGTTTTGTAGGCCTGCACGAGCTGCCGCTCGGTGTTTTCCGCGCTGCGCTTGAGCTTCAGCAGGTCGGCCTCGGTCGCATCGGCGCCCAACGCGGTTTCCGCGATGCTGCTCATGCGTCGCTGCGCGACATCGACGTTTCGGTACTTGGCGCGCTGCGCCGGCGCGAGATCGTTCCAGCGTTTGGTGGCCTGCAGTTGCACGTTCTGCAGTTGCACCGAATCTCCGGGGCCATCGATCACAGCCGCCTGCACCGGCATTTGTCGCACCTGTTGCGCGACCGCATCGGCATTGGAAACCACCACCGCCGAATCGGCCGTCTGCAACACCACCTTGCCGCCTTGCTTGGTGATTTCCACCGGCACCACGACGCCCTGCGGCCGACGTCGCACCTGCTCGCGCAGCTCGCTGGTGCTGATGCGTTGCTCGCGTGGCGCATCCTGGGCCAAGGCCACCAGCGGCGACATGCAACATAGGAACAGGGCAAGACTGGTGCCGAAACCAGGATGAGTCATTGCGTGGGATCTCCCGGGGGAAAGATCGTGCGATGTGAATTATTTACGTCGCGCAATACGCTGCGTATCAGTATCAACGCCGTTGCGCGCGAGTTCGGGCCATCGCATCGCAATGTCCGGCCAAGTTGCGATGCTGCGTTGGGAGGAATTAACGGCGTGAGGCGGGCGCGCCGCGGCGCGATGAAGCCGACGCAACGCCGTGCGCGCAAGCACAGCGACAAGAATGGAGATCGACCCATGGATATCCGCATCACCCGACTCTCGCTTTCATTACTGATGCCTTTCGCATTGGCCACCTGCACACAAGACGCACGCGTGCGTTCGCAGGAACCTTCTGCACTGACCGGCGATGCAGGCGCGGCCTCGATGTCCGCCGCTTTGCTGCCTGCGGCCATTGGCTGCGCGCCCGGCACCCGCTGTCTCTCGGTCACCGGCACCGGAAGACCCTTGGCAAGCGGAACCTTTGTCGCGCAATGCCGCGGCAAGTTCGCCGATTTCATCGTGCCAAAGACCACGCTATCCGGCACCTATGCAGGACCTTGGTTCCAGCCGAATCTGCTCGAACAGGCTTCCACCGGCGTGCCTAGCGGGTCGCGTCCGTGGCTCGCTTTCGATCCGCGCGATCCCGACGAAAGGCTGGCTTACGCGATGGCGCTGCGCAACTACGCGTTCAGCAGCGCGATCGCGCGCGGTCTGACCCCGCAGCTCACCGCCGATGCCGACTATCGCGATCCCGCGGGCGGCACGGTGAGCGCGGCGCAACGCAACCAGAAGTGGTATCCCGCGCCGCGCATGTTCTACGGACCTACCAACTCGCCCGGCACGCGCGAAGCCGCGCACGGCATGACCTTGGAGCGCAGCGTCCGCGTCGGCGAACTCGGTGGCAATACCGTCGCCTTCCAGAACTACGCCGTCGCTTACTACGACGCACGCGGCGGCCGCGTTTTCCAGCGTCTATGGAAGACGGCCACACCCGGCGTCGACCAGCCCAAGCTCAGCAGCATGAAGTTCACCGAAGGCAGCTTCGTGTTCAAGCTGCTGTACAGCGCGGCAGCACCGAGCGCGTTTCCCCAGGATTTGCTGGCCGGATCGCTCAAGGTCGACATTCTGCCCAATCCGGGCGGAACGCCGGTGCCGGTACGGCTGATGCAGATCGATATTGCGGTCAAGGACAAGCGAGCGAGCGACACCGGCTGGTACTTCGCCACTTACGCCTACGATGCTTCGCAGCCCGGCGCGTCGCCGTGGAAGAAGATGACGCCGGTCGGGCTGATGTGGGGCAACGATCCCGAGGGTGCGCCGATCACAGAATCCTGGATCAATCCCGCGGCGCCGGCCTACGCCCTCGCGCACCTGGGCGTTGATGGCCGCCTCAATGGACCGGTGGACAATCCTGCTTCAGCCTGCATGAGCTGCCACAGTACCGCGCAAGCGCCGTCGTTCGCGCCCATGCTGCCTACGGGCGCGTGCGCGCAACCGCCTTTCCGCGCGGACTGGTTCCGCAATTTGCGCGGCACCACTGCATTCGGACGCCACCAGGCCTCGGGCCAGATCTGCGAAACGGCTTCGCCCGGCGTGACGATCACGGCCGCGGACTATTCGCTGCAGCTCTCGGCTACGGTTGCGCGCGCATTGCCCACCGCAACCGGCGGACCGACCTTCAACCCCTGCACCTGGAATGAGAATGCGCCGCCGCCGTCGGCTCTGGTCGCCCTTTCGCCCCAGGCTTCGCGGTTGCAGCAGACCGATATCGAGCAGTACGAGGTGACGCGCGATCCCTGAGCGGGATCGATGCGAATAGCGGATTGCCATTAACGTCCGAATTGAGCCGACCCACGGAGTGGGGTCGGCTCGAACCAATCTAAACCATCGGACCCGCGGGAAAAGAGCTGCAAGAGGCAGCAGGCACGCCGCTTACCATCCGTAGAGCTTCCAATACACCGGCGAGATGTCTTTCTCGCCCGCGCCCTTGCTGTGGTCCAAGCGGCCGTCGCCGTTCTCGTCCATCAGGTAATAGGGCGCACCGCGCGATGGCGTGACCTTGACCATGCGCAACTGGTTAGCGACGCGGTATTCCTCGATGACGTCGCCATTGGGTTCGGTGCGCACCGCGACCTGCGCGTCGGCCAGGTTCATATCCTGATCGTTCTGTGCGCTCATGGAGGCGCAACCGGCAAGCGCCAGCAAGGATGCGCCAAACAGGCCTTTGATGAGGGGGTTCATGGGAAATCTCGCTGCCGTACCGGGGTCTGGGATTATGCGCCGGCACCGCTAAGCGTGCGTGAGAGCAGCAGAGGCGCGATGTGGAAGCACAGGGTTAGAATTGCCGCATGCCCAGACTCGTACTGATCGACGGTTCCAGTTACCTCTATCGCGCCTTCCACGCGCTTCCGCCGCTGACCAATGCCGCCGGCGAGCCCACCGGTGCGCTGTTCGGCGTAGTCAACATGCTGCGTGCGACGTTGAAGGAGAATCCTGAATACGTCGCCTTCGTGGTCGATGCGCCCGGCAAAACCTTCCGCGACGACCTATATCCGCTATACAAGGCCAATCGCGCCGCGATGCCGGACGACCTGCGTGCGCAGGTGCTGCCGATGTGCGAGATCGTGCAGGCCTTGGGCATGCCCATCCTGCGCATCGACGGCGTAGAAGCCGATGACGTGATCGGCACCTTGGCCCTGCAAGCCAACGCTGATGGCATCGATGTGACTATTTCCACCGGCGACAAGGATTTCGCGCAACTCGTGCGGCCCGGGCTGGCGCTGGTCAACACCATGAGCGGCAGCCGGATGGATTCGGACGAAACCGTGTTCGATAAATTCGGAGTGAAACCCGGGCAGATCGTCGACCTGCTCGCGCTGATGGGCGATGCCGTGGACAACGTGCCGGGCGTGGAGAAGTGCGGTCCCAAGACCGCAGCCAAATGGCTGGCCGAATACGGCACCCTGGAGGGGGTGATGGCCCACGCCGCCGACATTAAAGGCAAGATCGGCGACAACCTGCGCGCCGCGTTGGAACGCCTGCCGCTGAATCGCGCGCTGGTCACTATCAAGACCGACGTCGCTCTGGACGGCAATGCGCAAAGCCTGGGCATGCGCGAACGCGACACCGATTCGCTGCGGCAGCTGTACCAGCGTTACGGATTCAATCAGGCGCTGAAGGAGTTGGGCGGCGACGTTGCCGGACCGGTCGCGGAAAAGGAACCCGGCCGCGCGCGCGGCAACGGCTTCGTGGCGGCGGCGAGCATGGAAACGACTGCGCTGGACCCCGCGCTGTCGGTGCAGGGCGAATACGAAGCGGTGCTGACCGAGGAACAACTCGGCGCGCTGATGGGCGCGCTGCAGCAAGCCGACGAGTTCGCCTTCGACAGCGAAACCGATAGTCTGGATCCGATGCAGGCTAATCTGGTCGGACTGAGCTTCTCGGTCGAACCCGGCAAGGCCGTCTATCTTCCGCTGGCGCACGAATATCCCGGCGTGCCAGCGCAGCTCGACCGGGCGAAGACGCTCACCGCGCTTGCGCCCCTGTTCGCGAACGCCGGCAAGAAGAAACTCGGCCAGCATGGAAAATACGACCTGCACGTACTGCGTCGCCACGGTGTGATAGTGGCGGGTTATGCCGACGACACCATGCTGGAAAGCTTCGTGTTGAACTCGGGCAGCAGCCGCCACGATATGGACAGCCTGGCCAAGCGTTATCTGGGCTACGACACCATCAAGTACGAACAAGTCGCGGGCAAAGGCGCCAAGCAGATCCTGTTCTCGCAGGTCGCGTTGGACGACGCCACGCGCTACGCGGCCGAGGACGCCGACGTCACCCTGCGCCTGCACCGGGCGCTGTCGTCCAAGCTGGCCGCCGAACCCGGTCTGCAAAGCGTCTACCGCGAAATCGAGATGCCGCTGGTGCCGGTGCTGGAACGCATCGAAGCCAACGGGGTGATGATCGACGCCGACGAACTACGCCGCCAGTCCGCCGATCTGTCCAAGCGCATGCTCATCGCGCAGCAGAAAGCGACCGAACTGGCCGGACGCACTTTCAATCTGGACTCGCCCAAGCAGCTGCAGGCCTTGCTGTTCGACGAACTGAAACTACCGGCGGTGCTGAAGACGCCGACCGGCCAGCCTTCCACCAACGAGGAAGCGCTGGAGGCCATCGCCGACCAGCACGAACTGCCGCGCGTCATCCTGGAATATCGCGGCCTGGCGAAACTGCGTAGCACCTACACCGACAAGCTGCCGGACATGGTCAACCCCGGAACCGGTCGCGTGCATACCAGCTATCACCAGGCCGGCGCGGCGACCGGCCGCCTTTCTTCGTCCGATCCCAACCTGCAGAACATTCCGATCCGCACCGACGACGGCCGTCGCATCCGCCGCGCGTTCGTGGCGCCGCCCGGGCGCAAACTGATCGCCTGCGACTATTCGCAGATCGAGCTGAGGATCATGGCGCACCTGTCCGAAGATCCCGGCCTGGTGCGCGCGTTCGAATCCGGGGTCGACGTGCACAAGGCCACCGCGGCGGAAGTCTTCGGCCGCAAACTCGAAGAAGTCACCGGCAACGAGCGCCGCGCCGCCAAGGCGATCAACTTCGGCCTGATGTACGGCATGAGCGCATTCGGGCTGGCGCGCCAGCTGGGCATCGGCCGTGGCGAAGCGCAGGACTACATCGCCTTGTACTTCAGCCGTTATCCGGGTGTGCGCGACTACATGGAACGCACGCGCCAGCAGGCGCGCGAGCAGGGCTATGTGGAAACCGTGTTCGGCCGCCGCCTCTATCTGGATTACATCAACAAGGGAACGCAGGGCCAGCGCGCCGGCGCAGAGCGTGCGGCGATCAACGCGCCGATGCAGGGCACCGCGGCCGACATCATCAAACGCGCCATGATCGCGGTGGATGCGTGGCTGGTCGATCATGCTTCACGTGCGCTGATGATCCTGCAGGTGCACGACGAACTGGTGTTCGAAGCTGAACAGGATTTCGTCGAGACCTTGCTCCACGAGGTCACCGGGAGAATGGCGGGCGCCGCCAATCTTTCCGTTCCGCTGGTGGTCGACAGTGGCGTGGGCGATAACTGGGATGAAGCGCACTGAGGCAAGGGCCATTCCAGCCCAAACCTGTGACAAAGCGGCTAGTTACGGCTCATATCTGTGCGAAGGCTTGCGTTTCTAATTCAATACTGGCAAGTTCAATAAACTGAATCTGCCTTAAACCTTACGGTTTTTTAACCGGAATCTTCACGAACTATCCATGCCCGGTCTGGTCATATAGCCCGTGACAGATGCAAGGTCTGTCACTGGATCTCTCCCATCCCCTGGAGTGATCTCCGGAACGAAGGCCCCTCCCCAGGCCTAGTTCCCTGGCCCCGCTGACCCCCCCCTGGTCGGTGGGGCTTTTTATTTGCGGCAAAACAAACTGCGGATCATGCGGTGCTCTGCGCTACTGTGCGCCCATCTTCGTATCGGAATCGGACCATGCCGCACATGTTTGAAGAGATGTTCGACCTGGCCATGCCCTGGTGGGCCTTCGTATTGCGGGCGTGCATCGTGTACTTCGTGCTGCTGGTGATGATTCGCGCTTCGGGCAAGCGCACTATGGGCCAGTTCACTCCGTTCGACATGCTGCTGGTGGTGCTGCTGGGCAATGCGGTGCAGAACGCGTTGTTGGGGCAGGACACCTCCGTCGGCGGGGGGCTGCTGCTGGCAGTGACCCTGATCGCACTCAACTGGACGGTGGGGCTGGTATCGGCACGCAGTGCGAAAGTGGAATCGCTGATCGAAGGCTCGCCGGTGCTGCTGGCGCGCGAAGGCAAGGTCTACAAAGAGGTGTTGCGCAAGGAACTGATCAGCCGCGCGGATTTCGACCGCGCGCTGCGCGAGGCCGGCTGCATCGGCATCGACGACATTCAATCGGCGGTGCTGGAGACCAATGGCCACATCACTATCGTGACGAAAAACCGGACGGATTAGGTCAACCGAGCTCGGTCAGCCAGTCCCGGGGGCGCAGGTAGTCGGCCAAGCGTGATTCCGGACTGCCGTCCTCCGGCGTGAACCCGTATTCCCAGCGCACGCGCGGCGGCAGGCTCATCAGAATGCTTTCGCTGCGGCCGCCGCTCTGCAGGCCGAACAGGGTGCCGCGGTCGTAGACCAGGTTGAACTCCACATAGCGCCCGCGCCGGTACAGCTGGAATTCGCGTTCGCGTTCGCCATAGGGCGTGTCCTTGCGACGTTCGACGATGGGCAGATAGGCGTCCAGGAAGCCGTCGCCGACTGCGCGCTGGTAGGCGAAGTCGCGTTCGAAATCGCTGCCGAGATCGTCGAAGAACAAACCGCCGACACCGCGCGTCTCGTTGCGGTGCTTGAGGAAGAAGTAGTCGTCGCACCATCGCTTATGCGCGTTGTAGCGCTCGGCGCCGCCGAATGGTTCGCACAGCGTGCGCGCGGTGCGGTGCCAATGCAGCACGTCCTCGTCGAACGGATAGAACGGGGTCAGGTCGAAACCGCCGCCGAACCACCAGGCCACTGTTTCGCCATCGCGCTGGGCGCGGAAGTGGCGCACGTTGGCGTGGGTGGTGGGCAGGTAGGGATTGTGGGGATGGAACACGAGCGACACGCCGACAGCGCGCCAGGATGCGCCAGCGAGTTCCGGGCGGGCAGCGCTGGCGGAAGGCGGAAGTTGGGTTCCGGAAACATCCGAAAACCCCACTCCCGCCTGCTCGAACACCGTGCCCTCACGCAGAATGCGCGTGCGTCCGCCACCGCCTTCGGCGCGAGTCCAGTTGTCTTCCACGAAGCAAGCGCCGCCGTCGGCGGTTTCTATCGCGCCGCAGATACGGTCCTGCAGGCCGGTCAGGTAGTCGCGGACGTCGTCGATATCGTTCATGCGCGCATTCTAGCCGTGGGTGGATACGGCTGCTTTGATCGGAATCAACCCGCTAAGAATCAATCTCGTAAGAATTAAGAAAATGAAACTGGAATGACCTCCCCCTTTGCAGCGCTTTTCAACAGCCGAATGGCTGGTCAAAAGGGGGATTGAGGGGGATTTGCTTTTGCTTGCGAGAATAAGATCAAGATCAAGAGCAAATCCCCCCGCCCGGCGAAGCCGGGCGACCCCCTTTTGCAAAGGGGGTATATGTGGGCGCCTTTCGAATCAGGTATCCCTTGGCGTCAATCCTTGTGTGGATTGTTCTCGTTGCCGCTGTCGTCTTCAGCGGGCAGCTCCGCTTCCATCGAATTCCCCAACTCCTGCAACGCGTGGGCCATGCCCAGCATTTCCCAGTTACTGGTTTCGCGCACATCGCAGGCGACATGTTTGGAATCCGCTCCGCACAGCTGGTCCAGCGAATCGATCACCGATTCGTCGCCGGCATTGGCGTACACCTGGGTCAGGTTCTCGCAGCCGGTGCGCACGCCCTGCGCGCAGATCTGCTGGTAATAGACTTTGGCGCCGGTCCAGTCGCCCTGCAACGCACGCTGGTTGCCCAAAGCGTTGCAGCCCTGCAGCTTGCCTGCATCGCAACAGGCCTTGGCGCCGCCTTCTTGCAGGATCCCCGGACAGTCCTGCTCCAGCGGCTTTTCGACATAGGCCACCGGCGCGCTGCAGCGGTCGGCGCCTCCCTGGCGTTGGTACAGGGCGAACTCGTTCCAACTGTCGATGCCCAGCACGCGTTGCGCGTCGAGCACGCGGAACACGAAATCGCCGCCCTTGTCGTGGCGCACGCGCACCAAACCATTCTCCAGCCGCACGCGCATGCGGCCGCCCATCCCGGCTTCGACCATGCCGCGGTCGCCGAACTTCAGCTCCGACATCAGGCCGGTAGCGGCCGCGTAGTCGCCGCACGGCAGCTGCGTGGCCGGTGCCAAGTGTTGATCCTGGTCGCTCATGCCCAGCAGGGGTTCGACCTTCTTGCAGGCATCGGGGTCGCCGCCTTCGCTGCATGCGGTCTGCAAGGCGCTGCGTGCCTGCAGGTAGCGGCCGGCGGTCCATAGCTTTCCGGCGGCGTTGTTGCAGACTTCTGCCGAGCCGGTACGGCTGCACATGGCGATGCTCTGATCCAGACGCGGGGCAGGCAACGCCACGGCATCGGCGTACATCGAGCCGAGCGCTCCGACCAAGCTCTTGGCGAGCTGTTCACTCAGGATTTCCTTGGCCGCGGCCACGCATCCTTCCTCCGAGAAAGTCGGCGTGCCTTCCTGGCAGACGGGCGGCTTTTCGATCTCCGGTTCGGCCGGCCCGGCCGCCTTGGCCTGCGTCTGATATAGGTCTATCAATTTGTCGCAGGCGAAGGGCAGGGTCTCCCTCTCGCACCATCGATGCAAGGTAGCCTCGTCAGCGCTGTAGGCGTTGTCCAGGCACTGCGGCAGATCGGCGCGGCAGGTGCCGGCAGCGGCCGGTTGCGGCAAGGGTGCGCAGGCCGCGGATTCGGACAGCACATATTCGTGGAAACCGAGATCGTCGCTAATCCGGTTGCCGGCGTCGACCTTGTACTTGGAGACATAGCCCGCTTCCAGGTCCGCCATCTGTAATTCGGCGCCGGCATGGCGGTATTCGAAACGGCGCGGCGCGCTGCCGGCCGATAGTTGTCGCGCCTGCGCGCCGCTCTCTATCACTAGCCGGGAGTTCTCGTTGTTCTGATCCTGGTAAACACCGCAGGCGAGCGCCGCGGCATGAGCAGCGTCGGCGACGAACAATAGCGCGACCAGCAGGCCGAGCCTTCCAATTCCGTTTGGCATGGAGCACTCCGTAACTAACGAGGGGACAGCACGACATTATCCATGATCGCCAGGCGCCAGCTTGTCGATTAGGGTCGGACCCTAATGAAGCGTCAGACGTCTTTCGACCACATCGGGGTCAGCGTCGTGACTTGCGGCGGACCGGACAGCAGCGGCTCGACTTCCTTCAAATAGGCAGCGTAGCTGTCCGTCTTCAGGAATTCGCCAGCCGCTTCAGCGCTGGCGTACTGTTGGAAGGCCAAGATCGCATCCGGATCGGCATTGTCGAAGCAATAGAAGTAGGCGAGATGGCCGGGATTGGCGGAAACGGCCGGTGCCATATGCCGTTCCCAAACTTTCCTGACCTCGTCCCGTTTTCCGGGTTGGGTCTTGTGCTTGATGATGAGTGCGAGAGAGGTCATTGAAGCTCCTATTGGGGTCGCGCAGGCGCAGTTACCGGCGATCGAATTCAGCCCGCACCGCCGGCGTGCATAGTTTCCAGATGATCCAGGCGTGCAGGGCGGCAAACACCAGGGCCACCAATCCGCCCATCAGCGTGGCGGCGGTCATGAAGGCCTCGAACTCGGGCGGCAGGGTCTGACCCTGCGGAAGCGCCCCGGCCTGGATGGCCAGCATACCTTCGATGAATTGCGGGAGGGCCAGCACGCAGACGAACTGCCACAGCGCGCCGAGTACCAGTATCGCGATGAACCCGATCCTGCCCCATTCCTTCCGTTTCAGTACGCCCCAGGACACCCATAGGAAGATCGCCGATAGCACCATCATCAGCAGGCCCATCAGCAGGGTGTGCGTGTAGATCCAATGCATCAGCGGCGGCAACTGCGGAAGCTCGCCGCCGTACGGATTGAGCATGCGCAGGTAATAGTCCTGCGGCATCACCAGTCCCATCACCGTCTGCACTAGGCCATAGAGCACGCCAAGCAATGCCAGTGCGATCGAGATCCAGGCCAGCACGGTTACGAAGCTGTTGCTGGGACGCGTGGATTCGGGAATGGGCGGCGGTAGGTTCATTTCAGACGGACTCACTTCAGACGGACTCACTTCAAAGTTTCCTCGAACAACGTGAGCACGCGTTTGTATTCGTCCAGCCAGGAATCGGCACGGGTGAAGCTGTGGCGTTCCAGCGGGTAGGGCGCGATTTCCCAATTGTCCTTGTGCAGTTCGATGAGTTTCTGGGTGAGCACCACCGAATCGCGGAAGAACACGTTGTCGTCGATCATGCCGTGGGCGATGAGCAAGTGATCCTGCAGGCCGGCCGCGTATTCGATGGGCGAGGATTTGCGGTAGGCCTCGGGGTCCAGGTCGGGCGTGTTGAGGATGTTGCTGGTGTATTCGTGGTTGTACTGGGTCCAGTCCACCACCGGACGCAGGGCCGCGCCGGCCTTGAACTTGCCGGGTTCGCGGAATAGCGCCATGAAGGTCATGAAGCCGCCGTAGGAGCCGCCGTAGATGCCGGCGCGGTCGCGGTCGCCCTGCTTGCTGGCCACCAGCCAGTCCAGGCCGTCGAGGTAGTCGTCGAGTTCCGGATGTCCCATGTTGCGGTAGATCGCGGTGCGCCAATCGCGGCCGTAGCCTTCGCTGCCGCGGTAGTCCATATCGAGAACGATGTAGCCACGCTGTACCAGCAGGTTGTGGAACATCTGCTCGCGGAAATAGGCAGGGTAGCGTTCGTGTACGTTCTGCAGGTAGCCGGCGCCATGCACGAACATCACGATCGGGTAGCGTTTTCCCGGATCCAATGTCGCCGGTCCGTAGTACTTCGCCCACACCCTGCCGGCGCCGTGCTGCGAAGGTACCTGCACGAACTCAGGTTCGATCCATGCGCGCGATTTGAACGCGGGGGTGCGCGTATCGGTCAGGGTTTCCGCATCGCCGCCCTTGCTGTCGACAACGGCGAGTTGCGACGGCAGATAGCTGCCGGAGCGATGCAGCAGCAGTTTCGATCCGTCCGGGGAGAGGGTGAAATCCTCGACTCCGCCGAGCGCGGTTAGCTCGCGCACCTTGCCACCGTCGACGCGGCAGATCTCGTAGGCGCCGGGCGTCTTGCGGTTGCACAGGAAAAAGAAGCCGCCCTCGGTGGCCGGAACCGGCGATGAAACTTCCCATTGGCCCGAGGTGAGCTGTTTAGGTTTATCGGCGTCGCGCTGCGTGTACAGATGCGAATAGCCCGACTGCTCGGACAGGAACCACAAGGTGCGGTTGTCGTCGAGCCAGCCGAAATCGTTGAAACCCCAATTGATCCAGGCGGTCTCGGTCAGACGGTGGCGCGGCTGCAGCTTGCCGCCGCTCAAGTCCACGCTGGCGATCCAGCGATCCTTGTTGTCGATGGCGCGCACCATCACCGCGACATTGCGGCCATCGGCACTCCAGCGAAGGGTGGCGCCGTCGCCGTTGTCGCCGCTGGTCGCCACCTGCACGTCGCGGTTGCCTTTTAACGGGTCCTTGCCTGCGGTTTTGCGCAATGCCGCCAGCGGATCGTCGGCGATGCCAGGCAAGGCATCGAACTTCAGTTCACGCGCGCTCGCGTTCGCCAGATCCACCAACCACAGCGCCTGCGGCAGCGGCGCGTTGCGGCCCACGCGAGTGCGCACCTCCTGGAATTCCTCATAACCCGATTCGGTCACATAGCGCGGCAGTTTGCCGGCCTGGCCGGCATCGGCGCCTTTCTTCTGTGTTACCACCAGCAGCCAGCGGGCATCGGGCGACAGCGCGCTTTGCATGATCTGCACTTCGTCGCCCAGATAGACCGGCGCCGGTGCGCGACTGGGGTCGGCTTTGCGCCAGCTTTCGTTTTGCGCTTGCAGGGCATCGCGTTGGGCCTTGTCGCGGGCCAGGGTCTCGATGGTGCGCAACTGCTGTTCCCGCAGCGCATCCGGCTTGGGTTTGGTGTTGGGATCCTTTTCAGCCTTGACGATGGCCGCTTGGCTCACGCCTTCGCTCTGGTTCCACCGATACCACTGATTGGCCACGCGCCAGATCACTCCACCATCGGCTGCGAACTGCGGTTGCGCGTCGTCATCGTTGCTGCGCGTCAGCTGGGTCAGTGCGCCGCTGCGCAGGTCGCGCACGAACACGTCGCCGTTGCGCACGAACGCCATGCGCTGGCGCTGCGAGTCGTAGACGGGTTTGTCCGCATCTAGGGTGCCGCGTTCGCCATCGCCTACGCGCTGCGCGGCGCTGCCAGTGATGGATTGCTGGAACGTATCGCGGATGGGGCTGCCTTGGCGCTTGAGCTGGTACTGCACATGCTTGCCATCCCATGCCCACCAGGCGGCCTCGACGGGCGGTCCGATCCAGTCGGGGTCGGCCATAACCTGTTCGATGGTCAGGGACGGGGCGTCCTGCGCGGCGGCGATGCCGGCGAAGGCGAGGGGAAAGGCGAGCAGCAGGGCGTTCAGGCGGGGGCGCATAGGGTTTCCGTGGCATACGCGAATCCGCAAGGTTACCAGTCGCCTTAGCGCGAACGACCCGGCCAGTGGTCATGTCCCGGTCGGGGCGCAATTCCTTAAGACCGTGATTTCCGACACAATCTGCCAGTCGTTGATCGATGCGCATGCAACAAGGCGAACCGCATCCAGGGAAGCCCGTACCGTCACCAGGGAGATCGCAGCACCATGTCGGCAGTCGTCAAAACACCTATCGGATCGGCCGCGCGGCAACCGCTGGTCGTGGGCAACGGGGATCGCACCGTGGCCCTGGACGGCCGGCAGCGTATGGATCTGGAGACGTTCATGGCCCAAGTGCGCGGGGTCGCGGCGATCCTGCCGGCCGGACGCCATGCGGTGAATCTGTGCGAAGACCGCTACCGTTTTCTGGTGGCCTTTTGTGCGGTCGCGCTGCGCGGGCAGGTCACCCTGATGCCGCCCTCGCGCGCGCCGGAAGTGGTGACCGACGTGCTGGCGCAGTATCCGGAAAGCTACAGCGTGGGCGACGGCTTGCTGGCGGCGGTGCCCCCGGGACACTGGATATTGCCTGCGGTGCTGCCGGAATTGCAGGGCGGCATTCCGATGATCGATGAGGCTGCGGTCGTGGCCATCGGTTTCACTTCCGGCAGTACCGGCGAGCCCAGGCCCAATCCCAAGACCTGGTCGGCCTTCCGCGCCAGCACCGGACAGAACCGCGCCGCATTGGAAAGCCTGTGGCAGGGACATGCGATGCCCTATGTGGTGGCCACCGTGCCGCCGCAACATATGTACGGCATGGAGCTGTCGGTGCTGTTGCCGTTGCTGGGCCCGGCCGGGTTGCATACCGGGCGCCCCTTCTTCCCCGATGACGTGTCGCGCGTGCTAGCGGAAACGCCAGAGCCGCGATTGCTGGCCACCACGCCCGTGCATCTGCGGGCGCTAGTCGAATCCGGCGTGGAGTTGCCGCCGTTGTGCGGAATCGTTTCGGCCACCGCGCCGCTTTCGCAGGAGCTGGCGGCGGCGGCCGAGGCGCGCTTCCGCTGCGAGGTGCGTGAAGTCTTCGGTTCCACCGAAACCTGCGTCATCGCGCGCCGCCGTACCGCTCGCGAGGCCGCGTGGACCCCGTTGCCCGGCGTGCACCTGCACCCCAAGCCCGACGGCACTCTGATCTACGCCGCTCATTTGCCGTTGCCGGTGGCGCTGGCCGATCTGGTGGAACTGGAGAGCGACGGCCGTTTCCATCTGCGGGGCCGCCAGGCCGACCTACTGGAAATCGCCGGCAAGCGGGCCTCGCTGGGCGACCTGACCCGGCGCCTGCTCGCCATTCCCGGCGTGGTCGACGGGGTGATGCTGCAACTGGACGCCACCGGCGACCGTGGCGTGGCGCGCGTGGCCGCGCTGGTCGTCGCTCCCGAGCTGGAGGAGGCCGCGATTCTGGCGGCGTTGCGTGAGAGCATCGATCCGGTGTTTCTGCCGCGGCCGTTGAAGCGGGTGCCGGCGCTGCCGCGCAGCGAAACCGGCAAACTACCGCGCGCGGAGTTGTTGCGGATGCTGGGGCCATAGACGACACCCCCGACGCACGCATGTCCGGATTCTCTGCGTCGGGGGCGTAGCCCCGACCTACCCGTGTACGCCGTCGATTTCCATGCTGAGTTCGCGCCGGCAGATCGCCGCATGCAGCAGCAGCCGCGGCACTCGGTCGCCGAAACGCTGGTCGAGCGCCTGGGCCACCACTGGCAGGTCGGCGCGGTCGCGCACGTACACCTTCAACCGCGTGCCGGATCCGAATTGCGCCGGCAGTGACGGCGCGCGCAAGCGTGCCGCGCTCAGCAATGCGTCGAAGTTGGCGAAGGTCTCCTCGATCTGCGCCAGCAGTTCGCCCACGTGCTGCGAAGCGTGCCCGACCACGCTGGCCGTACCCGACAGCAGCAGCGGCATCGTCCCGCCCGGCGGCGGCAGCATGGCGCGGGCGAAACTGGGCGATTGCCGGCCGTACTGGCGCGGATAGCGATAAGCGCTGACCTGGCGCGGATTCTCTACTGGAGTGCCGGCTTCGCGCGCGGCCAGCCAGTAGATCTGGATGGTGCGGTCGTCGTCGCAGCGGCCGATGGCGGTGGCGGCGGGCAGGCGCGAGGCGTCGAAGTCGCCCATGCCGCGCGCGCGACCGACGCAGAACTGGCGATAACGTTCCGCATCGCCATCGCCCAAGGTAATGGCATCCAGGTAATTCCAGATGCGTAGCAGTTGCGGAGTATCGCTGCGGCGCACGAAATCGATCAGTTGCGCGTAAGCGATATCGGCCGCGGCCTCGATGCCGATTACGCTCTCGTCGATCTCGATCGCGCCGAACAGCAGCTGTCCGTCGGTGGACCAGGCGATGTCGCCGTCGTGGCCGCAAGTGACCGGGGCGTTGGCGCGCCACACCTCGAACGGCGCGGCGCCGTGCGGCTGTAGCGGTACGCGTAGGTAGCGCGGATCGTCGCTGTACGGCGCGTCGTTGCCGAAACCCAGTACCGCGAGCACGTCATCGCCCGCCAGCAAGTCGGCGGGCGAATCGGCGGCCACATAGTCCACTTCCAGCCGTGCGTGATGCGGGGTCGCGGCAGGCATCGAGGTCATCGGCCGGCTCACGGATTGCCTTCCTGCAGGGTGTCCCCGCCGAAACTTTCGCGCACCTGCCGCTTGCGCCGCAGCCAACCCTGGAACGCACGTGGCGCCAGTTGCAGCGCGTTGAAGGCGTAGATCAGGCGGAACAAGCGCAGTCGCCGCAGCACGGGGCGGTTGTCGAACACGTCGCCGGCCAGCATCGAGATCACCGCTTGTTCGATCTGGAAATCGTTGCGCGGGTTGGCGAACAGGCGCTGCATCACCGGCGTGGTGAAGCGGTAGATGAACCACGAGAAGTGCTTCAGGCCCCGCTTCAGGCGTTTTTCCATGGCCCGTTGCAACGCCGCTTCGCTGGCCGGATCGCGCAACGCGCCATCAACCACGCTGGCGGCGTGTTCGCCGCTGTTCATGCCCAGGTAGACGCCCGAGGAAAACACCGGATCAATGAAGGCATAGGCGTCGCCCACCATCACCCAGCCCGGCCCGGTCATCTGCGTGCAGGTGTAGGAGTAGTTGCCGGTGACGTGAACGGGCGCTATGCGCTCGGCCTGCTGCATGCGCGACCACACCGACGGAGTCGCCTCCAGCGTCTGCATCAGGAAGGACTCGTTGTCGCCGCGGCGCTGTTTCAGGTATTCGGGGAAACACACCGCGCCCACGCTCATCACGTCGCCGCGCAGCGGGATGAGCCACATCCAGCCATAGGGGAAACGTTCGACGGTGATGTTGCCCGCATCGGCGCCCTCGCGGCGGGTCACGCCGCGGAAGTGGCTGAAGATGGCTGCCGACTGATGCAGCGCATTCTTCTTTTTCAGTTTCAGCTTGCCGCCCATGAAAGTGTCGCGGCCACTGGCATCGACCAGGTACCGCGGCGCGAACGCCAGCGTTTCGCCTTCGACCGTGCGCGCTTGCACCGTGGCCGGACGGCCATCGGCACCGAACTCCACCTTTTCGACCGTCACCTGCATGCGCGCGTCCACCCCGTTGTCCAGCGCGTTCTGGAACAGCAGGTGGTCGAATTCCTCGCGTTTGACTTGGTAGGCGTGCGGGAAAACCGGGTTGAGCGCGCGGTCGAACCTGAACACATTGATGCTGTTGGCGTTGTCCTGCAGAGGGAAATCGGCCCCCGGCTTGAATACGCCGATTTCCTTCACCCGCTCCAGCACGCCCAGGCGCTGCAGGATCGGCAGGTTCATGGGCAACAGCGATTCGCCGATATGGAAACGCGGGTGCACGCCTTTTTCCAGCAAAACCACTCGCCAGCCCTTGCGGGCGAGCACGGTCGCGGCGGTGGTGCCGGCCGGCCCGCCGCCGATCACCAGGACATCGACGGCTGCAGGGACCGAGGCCGACGATGCCGCGGCCAGTGGTTCCGGGCGGGGCTGTGCGCTTGCAGGGTCGGCTTGGGTCATCCTGGCTGAACCATATACGTCGTTCGTAGAGAACAGGCGAGCATGATAACTCGGGCCTTGCGGCTAGCCATCGCCGCCACCGGTTGCCAAGCGGGCACGGATGCCGGATCGTGTCGCCCCTGTTACTCACGGAAGTCACTGGATGCCCACGCAAACCGCCGCCGAACGCGAACTCGCCGATCTGCTGGTCGAAAGCCTGAACCTGGAGGATATCGAGGCCGGCGCGATCGATCCGGAGGCGCCGCTGTTCAATACCGGTCTAGGCCTGGATTCGATCGATGCGCTCGAGCTGGCGCTGGCGATCAGCAAGAAATACGGTTTCCAACTGCGTTCGGACAGCGACGAGAACCGTCGCATCTTCGCGTCGCTGCGTGCACTGTCGGCGCATGTCGAAGCCAATAAGGTCGTCTGACCCCGCACCCGTCGCTCCGGAGATTTCCGGAGGCCTGTTGATGGGGTTGCGGGTGTTGTTGGCCCTGGCCTATCCGATACTCGCCCATCTGGCCAGCGCCCGTGGCGACGGCAGCTGGGCGGCGCTGGCCCTGGCCGACATCGTGTTGCTGCTGTTGCTGGAGCCGTTGCTCAAGCGCCGCCCGTGGGCGTTGTCTCTGCTGGGCCTGTGCTTGCTGGGGCTGTGGTGGGTCTCGCAGTCGCGCTATGCGCTGATGCCGCTGCTGGCGCCGCCGGTGGTGTTCATCACTCTGGTAGCGTGGCTGTTCGGACGCACTTTGTACGGCGGCCGGGTGCCTCTCATCACGCGCATCGTGGAAGGTCTATATGCGCAGGCGTCAATGCCGATGACTCCGGAGTTGTACGTCTACACCCGTCAGCTGACGGTGGCCTGGGCGGCGATGCTGACGGTGCTGGCGCTGCTGAATCTGTTGCTGGCGTTGTGCGCGGTGCCTAGCGGCGTGCTGCACCAGTTCGGCCATACGCCGGCCCTCTCGGTCACCGACGAACAATGGTCGCTGTTCGCCAATGTGCTGAACTACGGCATCGTCGGGGGGTTCTTCACTGTGGAGTACTGGCTGCGCAAGCGGCGTTTTCCGCATCGGCCCTATCGCAATGTTGGCCAGTTCCTCCAGCAGATGGCGCGGTTGGGACCGCGGTTCTGGAATGAATTGATGCGCTGAGTGCACCCGGCTTCGGCTCTTGCCTCCTCCCTTGCGCGCAGCGCAGGGGAGGATTGAGGAGGGGTGCTCTTGATCTTGCCTTGATCTTTACTTTTTGCTTCGAAAGAAAGAGCGTTTCGCGCTGCGCACCTTCTCAAACGAAACCCTTCCTCCGTTTACGGGGGAAGGTGCCGAAGGCGGATGGGGGCGCTCTTGGCGCAGTCCATCCGATCAAAGCAATCAAAGCAAAGCGTTCGCGCGTTGCGCGAGTCACTTTTCTTTTGAACGGCAAAGAAAAGTAACCAAAAGAAAGCCGCCCCCGTATCAAGTACGGGGCAGGCTCTAACGTCGCGCCCCACGATGAAGCCGTGGGGTCCGCAAGCCGGCCGGGAATTTCCGTAAGGCGCCTCCTGTGCCTCCGGAAACGGCGCACATCCATGTGCGCCGCCCCTTCGGGGTTTATCCCGACCTGCTTGCCGCGCCTCACGGGACTGAGGGAACAAAGCCAAAGCCTTCTAAAGCGTCGCCCCAGCTAGACCCGCCGCGTTCAGCATGCCCTCCGGTATCCTTGTGTGCAGGGGACAGTCGAGAAAATGCGGTATGCGGTTCATCATTCCAGCGGATCATCCGAGCTTGCCGGGGCATTTTCCGGGCCGGCCGA
Source organism: Pseudoxanthomonas sp. P4_B2 (assembly GCF_056402315.1). Lineage (NCBI taxonomy): Bacteria > Pseudomonadati > Pseudomonadota > Gammaproteobacteria > Lysobacterales > Lysobacteraceae > Pseudoxanthomonas > Pseudoxanthomonas sp. P4_B2. The sequence goes on along the minus strand of NZ_JBFUHQ010000002.1, from coordinate 225,324 downwards.
TCGTTCCAGGCGTCGTGCTTTTGGATCAGGTGATCGAGGCCATCGAGGCCGATCACGGCCCGCTGCCGTCACTGCGCCTGCCGCAGGTCAAGTTCCTCAAACCGTTGTTGCCCGATGAAGCTGCGTCGGTGGAGTTGCTGGGCGAAGCGCCGCGCTGGCGTTTCAGGGTATTGCGCGAGCGTGAGTTGCTGGCCAGCGGCGAGATCGTGGCCGAAGCGTGGGACGCCGCATGAGCGCGAACTGGAAACAGCGTCCGGAAGGCGGCGGCCGTTTCGCCATCTGGCTCATCCGCGGCATTGCGCGCCACGGCGGGCGTAGCGTCGCCCGCGCTTTCCTGTATCCCATCACCCTTTATTTCCTGCTGATACGCGGCCCGGAGCGGCGCGCCTCGCGTACCTATCTGACCCGCGTGCTGGGTCGCAGGGTGGGACTGTGGTCCGTGGCCAGGCATATCCATACCTTCGCCGCGACCATCCTGGACCGCGTGTTCCTGCTCGGCGGTCGCTTAAGCGGTTTCGATGTGCGCATCACCGGACTGCCGGAGCTGCACGAGGTGCTGGACCGCCGCCAGGGCGTGCTGTTGTTCGGCTCGCATCTGGGCAGCTTCGAAGTGATGCGGGTGCTGGCGCAGCAGCGCCCCGACTACAAGATCCGCGTGGTGCTGGACCGGGCGCACAACCCGGCGATGACCCAGCTGTTGGATGCACTGAATCCGGAGATCGCCGCTGGGGTGATCGATGCCGGCCAGGATGGCCCGTCGATCGCCATGGCGATCAAGCAGGCCACCGACGAAGGCGCGCTGGTCGCGCTGCTGGTGGATCGTGCGCGCCCCGGCGAGCCTGCCTTGAACGCGCAGTTCCTGGGTCGCGATGCCCCCTTTCCGACCGCGCCCTGGCTGATCGCCTCCGCGTTGAAAGTGCCAGTGGTGCTGGCTTTCGGCCTGTATCTGGATGGCCGTCGCTACCACCTGGCGTTCGAGAGTTTCAGCGACAGCATCGCCGTGCCGCGGCAACAGCGCGCCCAGGCCGTACTCTCGCTCATCCAGCGTTACGCCTCCAGGCTGGAGCATCACGCCCGTGCCGCACCCTATAACTGGTTCAATTTCTATGACTTCTGGGGCAACGAAGATGAAGGCAGCACGCCATCTCCGGCCGACGCGCCGCGCATCGTGGCGATCGATCATGCCGATGCTGATGCTGCTGTGCAGCGCCGTGTTGCCGTGCGCCGCAGCCCCTGAGGCCGGCGCGGCTATACCGGTCGATGCCGGCTGGATCTTGCAGAAGCTGGCGCGGCCCGCGCCGATGCGCACCGCCTTCGTGGAGCTGCGCGGTTCGGCCATGCTGAAAGCGCCGCTGCGTATCGAGGGCGAATATCGGCGCCCCGACCCAGACACGCTGGTGCGCGCGGTGCGCTCGCCGTATGCGGAAACCACCACGCTGCGTAACGGCGAGGCGACGATCGCCCGTGCCGGCAAGGCGCCGCGCAAATTCTCGCTTTCGCGGGTGCCGGAACTGGCGGGCTTGCAGGCCAGCTTCGGTGCATTGCTGTCGGGCGACCGCGCCTCGCTCGAGAAACACTATCGACTCACGCCGCAAGGCACGCGCCAGCAATGGACGCTGGTGCTCGCGCCGCTCGACGCGCAAATGAAAGGCAGCGTGCGCGACATCACCCTGTACGGGCGCGGCGCTGAGTTGCGCTGCATCGAAACCCGCCCGCTCAAAGGTGATCTGCAACGCACGCTGCTCGCGGGCGCCGCTAACGACGCCGCCAAAGCAAGCTCCGCCGATGCGTTGGTCGCGTTGTGCCGCGCGGGCGCCGCGCGCTGATGCTATCGGAGCGTCCGCTGTCGGCGCGCAGCCGCATCGTGCTGGCCCTACTGTGGCTGGCGGTGCTGGCGCTGGCCGCATGGGCCATTACCCAGCGGCTGCAACTTAGCGGCGACCTGCGCAAGTTCATGCCGGCGGCCGAGACGCCGGCGCAGAAGCTGCTGATCGACGAGTTGGGTGAAGGCCCGGGTTCGCGTCTGCTGCTGATGTCGATCTCCGGAACCGATGCGCCGACCCTCGCCGCGCAATCGCAGGCGCTGCGCAGCGCCTTGGCGGCGCGTCCGGAGTTCGCGCTGGTCGCTAACGGCGGCGATGCCAGCCTGGATGCGATTCCGGAACGGCTGCGTCCGTATCGTTATCTTCTGACCGACACTTTCGATGCGCGACCGCTCGATGAAGCGTTGTTACGTGAGGAACTCGATGCGCGCGTGCAGGACCTCGGCTCGCCGGCCGCGTCGTTGATCGAACCGCTGCTGCCTTCCGATCCGACACTGGAAACGCTGAAACTGGCCGAGCGCTGGCAACCGGCCAACGCACCGCAACGTTCGAATGACGTCTGGTTCGATCGCGCCGGAGACAAGGCCCTGCTGGTGGCGCAGACGCGAGCGGCGGGTTTCGATCCCACCGGCCAGCAGGCGGCGGTCGACGCCATCCATTCGGACTTCAACAAGATCGCTGCCGGCACGCGCAGCAAGTTGGTGCTGACCGGCCCCGGCGCGTTCTCGGTCGAGATCGGCGGACGCACCGCCGCCGAAGCGCAGTGGATCGGCATGGTCGATACGATTGGACTGATCTTGCTGCTTGGCTTTGCGTACCGCAGTTGGAAGATGCCGATCCTCGGCGCATTGCCGCTGGCCACCGCCGGGCTGGCTGGGCTGGGCGCAGTGGTATTGCTGTTCGACGGCGTGCACGGTATCACCGTCGCCTTCGGCTTCACCCTGATCGGCGTGGTGCAGGACTATCCGATTCACCTTTTCAGCCATCAGCGCCCGGGCATGTCCCCCTGGGCCAACGCACGCTCGTTATGGCCGACGCTGGCGACCGGGGTGGCCTCCACCTGCATTGCCTACGTCACCTTTCTGTTCTCCGGTGTGGATGGCTTGAAGCAGTTGGCGGTATTCACCATCGCCGGATTGGGCGCCGCGGCGATCAGCACGCGCTTCTTGCTGCCGGCCTTGATAGATCCGGCGCCGCGCGACTTCGCTGATTCGCACGCGCTGGCGAAGATGTGGCGGGGCATCGCGCGCTTGCCGCGTCCGAAGGGGTCGCTGGTGTTGGTAGCTGTGGTCGCGCTCGGTATCATCGCGCTCGCGCCTGGCCGGTTCTGGCAGAACGACCTCTCCAAGCTCACTCCGGTGCCTGCGGATGCGCTGGCCAGCGACGCGGTGCTGCGCGATGAACTGGGCGCGCCGGATGTGCGCTACGTGCTCACGCTCGCAGGAAAAAACGAAGACCAGGTCCTGCAGGCCTCGGAACGTTTACGGCCCGCGCTGGATCGTCTGGTCGCCACGCGCGCGCTGGCCGGTTACGACTTAGCCGCGCGCTACCTGCCCAGCGCGCAGACGCAGCGTGCGCGCCAGCAGGCATTGCCGGCGCGCGATCGCCTGCAAGCGATGTTGGCAGCGGTGCTGGAAGATTCGCCCTTCAACAGCGATGCCTTCGATCCCTTCCTCGCTGACGTCGAAGCTGCCAAGCGCGCGCCGGCACTCACCCGGGTCGACCTGCAGGGCACGCCGCTGGCGGCGAGCGTCGCTGGATTGCTGCTGCCCGGAGGCGATCATGCCACCGCCCTGGTGTCGTTGAACGGTCTGCAGGATCCCGCTGCGGTCGCGAAAGTGGCTATGGCCAATGGCGCGCAATTGCTGGACCTGAAGGAAGCTTCCGAATCGCTGGTGGCCGCTTACCGCAGTCGCGTGCTGGCAGCACTCGCCGTCGCCGCGTTATTGCTTACCGCCACAGTGTGGATCGCGCTGCGCCAGCCGCGCCGCGTGCTGCGGGTGCTGTTGCCAATGGCGTTGACGACCCTGCTGATCCTGGCGGTGCTGCGTGGCGTGGGCGTCGAATTGAATCTGTTCCACCTGGTCGCGCTGATCCTGGCCGCCGGCCTGGGTCTGGACTACGCCTTGTTCTTCGACCATGCCGGCGACGACCGCGCCGACCAGCTGCGCACGCTGCACGCATTGATCGTGTGCAGCCTGATGACGCTGCTGGTGTTCAGCCTGCTGGCGCTGTCCTCCATCCCGGTGCTGCGCGCGATCGGCAGCACGGTAGCCATCGGCGTGTTCGCCAATTTCGTGCTGGCGCTGCTGATATCGCGGCAACCGGTAGTGGAGGCGTCCGATGCTGTCGCGTGAGCAGATCGAAGCGATGATCCCGCACAAAGGCAGCATGTGCCTGTGGGACGAAGTGCTGGAATGGGATGCGCGGCGGATCGCCCTGCGCGCCGACAACCATCGCAGGACCACGCATCCGTTGCGTTCCCAAGACAGGCTGCGTGCCGTCCATCTGTGCGAATACGGCGCTCAGGCCATGGCCGTGCATGGCGGCTTGCGTGCGCGTGCGCACGGCGGCGACGCGAGCCCCGGGCTGCTGGTCGCGCTGCGCGGCGTGCAGCTGCATGTTTCCTATATCGACGCGCTGCCCGGCGCGCTGGAATGCGAAGCCGAGGTGCTGGCAGAAGGCGAGGGTAGTCAGCAGTATGCATTCCGCATCCACCATGCCGGCGATCTTGTTGCCGAGGGCCGCGCGGCGGTCATGCTGCGGGATGCGTAGGTCGCGGCTCCTGCGAGAAGGCGGGCGAGTGATGCACAATCGCCGCACTGGATCCTTGCGGACAACCCGATGAATCAAGAAAGAAAGCGTGCGCTGGTCACCGGCGGCAGCGGCGATCTCGGCAGCGCCATCAGCAAACGGCTCGCGGTGGACGGCCTGCATGTCATCGTCCACGCCAACACCAATCATGCGCGCGCCGAGGAAGTGGTCGCGGAGATCCGCGCAGCCGGTGGAAGCGCCGAAGCGGTTGCCTTCGATGTCGCCGATGGCGAGGGGACGCGCGCGGCCATCGAAACGCTGCTCGGGGGTGGTCCTATCCAAGTGATCGTCAACAACGCCGGCATCCACGACGACGCGCCCATGGCCGGCATGTCCGAAGCGCAGTGGAAACGGGTCATCGACGTTTCGCTGCACGGTTTCTTCCACGTCACCCAGCCGCTGCTGCTGCCGATGGCGCGCACGCGCTGGGGGCGCATCGTCAGCGTGTCCTCGGTCGCCGCGGTGCTGGGCAACCGCGGCCAGACCAATTACGCCGCGGCCAAGGCCGCATTGCATGGCGCATCGAAATCCCTGGCGCGCGAGATGGCCGCGCGCAATATCACCGTCAACGTGGTGGCGCCGGGGGTGATCGAAGGCAACCTGACTTCGGAGCTATTTTCGGCCGAATCGATCAAGCAGATCGTTCCTGCGGGACGCGCGGGAAAGCCGGAGGAAGTGGCAGCACTGGTCGCCTTCTTGTGCGGCGCCGACGCGGGCTACATAAATGGGCAGGTGATCGGGGTCAATGGCGGGATGGGTTGAACCCGTGTGATATCCATTTTTCTCAGGTCGTCATCCCGGCGAATGCCGGGACCCAACTAAACGATCCCAGGATACAGATCCAGCCAGTAAGGATTGTCAGCCTGGATCAGGCCGATTTTCCACGCACGCTTCCAGTTCTTTATCAGCTTCTCGCGGGCGATCGCTTGCGCCATGGTTTCATGGAGCTCGAACCATACCAGCAGGTTTACGCCGTACTGCTTAGTGAAACCTTCGATAGCTCCCGCACGGTGTTGGGAAACGCGAGCGATGAGATTTGCAGTGACACCGACGTAAAGCGTGCCATTCCGTCCGCTCGCCATCATGTAAACGCAGGGTTGCTTCATAGACATCCTTGTCTGAAAGTTGGGTCCCGGCTTTCGCCGGGATGACGACCCAAATTTTTAAGCCGCGTCGGCGTACCAGGCTGAGGAGAGTGATGGTGAGTCGTTATCTCTTTGCGAGAGCAAGTCATCAAATCCGTGACTGTCGATCTCCGGATGCTCAGCTCTCGCCCGCCCGAGTATCTCCCGCGCCAACCACTCCATCCGCGCCACGTTGTCCCCGATGCGTCGCATGAAGCCTGCCTGGTCCAGCTCATCCAGCAGCGCGCGGTTCATCTCGTGGAACCAGTCCACGTCGTACTGGTTGAGGAAGCGGCCGTCCGGCGTCAGCGGCGCGGTATTGCGTTCGCCCCATTCGCGCAACAGCGCTTGCACCGCCAGGTTCAACTGACGGCCACGCAGGAATTGCGGCCGTAGTTTCCCGATCAGCGAAATATCGGTAAGTCGATGACCGAAGAACAACGGCGCCAGCAGCGCCCAGTAGTAGGTGTAGTCCCAGATCACCTTGACCGGCATCACCTGCGCGTCGCCGAACAGCGGGTACTGGTCTTGGTACAGAGTCAGCGTGTTCTCGTAGAACGAGAAGTACATCTGCTGGTAGATCTCCGCATAGGGCGCGAATTGTTGCCCGGCGCGGTCCTTACCGATCAGGTCGCAGATGAAGGTATTGCTCATGGCGATGAAGTCGCTGCCCGGCGAATAGAACGGATCCAGGAACAACCCCGCCTCGCCGGTCAGCGCCCAGCGGTCGCCGCTGAACACCTGCTTGCAGCCATAGGAAAAGTGGCGCAGAAACAGGAAATCCTGCAGCCGGTGCTCGGGCTTTTCCAACGAACGGGCCACCTGCGGCTGATGCTCGTGCAGCCAGGCCATGGCCTTGTCGAAGGTGTTCATGGTTTCCAGCGGATGCATCTTCGCGTCGCAGACGATGCCCAGCGAATGCGCGCCCGACGCCAGCGGAATCAGCCAGAACCAGTAGCCGGGTCCGCACATGTGGTTGGTCGAGCGCCAGCGATCCGGCGGAGTGCAGCGCGCCAGCCACTGCGGGTCGTCGGACCATTGGTTGGGATCGACAAAGCCGTCCACCCGCCACCACACCGCATTAGCGTTGTGGTCGTTGGGCTGCGCAAGTTCGCGCTTGCGTTTGATCAGCCCCGCGCGTCCGGCCGCATCCACTACCCAGCGCGCGGCCAGGGTGGTGCTCGCACCCGCATGCTCGAAGGTCACCGCATGCGGTTGGTCCTTTTCGTCGAGCTCGATTCCGCGCACCAGCGCTTCGTCGCGGAAATCCACGCCTAACGCGCGCGCCTGTTCGCCTAGGAAATTCTCGAAGCGGCCGCGATCCAGTTGCCACGACGGCGCCGGCAACAATTCGCTGACGCCCAGCTCGGTGCAGCGATCGATATCGTTGCGGCCTTCGGAAAAAAAGAAGCGGAAACCGAACTTGCGGATCTGTTCGGTTTCCAAGTGTTCGCGGAAGCCGAGCACGCTGGAGAAATAATGCGCGCCGATTTCCACCGTCGACTCGCCGACCTTGAACGCGGCTTCGCGGACCGGGTGCGCGCGCCGCTCCAGCACGATGACGCCGATCTGCGGTTCGCGCTGCTTCAACTGTATCGCCAAGCTCAACCCCGCCAGCCCGCCACCTAGAATCACGACATCGGTGGCGGCTGCGTTGTTCATGCGGTTTTCCTGATCTCGGAAGGAACAGGCGGGTCACCGAATTCCCCGCTGGGGTCGTCGATGATCGGCGGGTGGGCCTGGATGCTGCGGTAGACCGCGACAAGTCCGCCGTAGCGCAGCGCTTGCAGCACTATGTGGCTGGTGATGCGGTAAAGATCCCGCAGCGGCCGGAAATGACTGGCGCGGAACTGTTCATCGCCGCCGGCACAACGATAGCGCGATTCGATCGGCACGGAGATGCAGCGCGTGCCCAGGGTGCGGGCGGCTGAAATCACGATTTGGGCTTCGAACACGAAATCCTCGCCCGGGATATCGTCCAACGCCATCACTTCGGCCGGATAGAAGCGCTGGCCGCTCTGGCTGTCGGCGATCTGATAGCCGGTACCCCAGGCGATGCCCCAGTCGCCGAACTGGTTGGCCAGTCGGCGGTAGGTCGGCTGCGAGGCGCGCTTGCGCAGGCGCGCGCCGATCACGATGCAGCCGGGATGGCGATTGGCCGCCTCTAGCAGGCGCGGCAGGTCGCTGGCCGAATGCTGGCCGTCGCCATCCATGGTCAGCACGCCTTTGAAGCCGCGCCGTCGCGCTTCGCGGAAGCCATCGCGCAGGGACTCGCCTTTGCCCTTGCGTTCGTCGTGACGCAGCACGATCACCGGCAGATCCGCGATGCAGTCGCCGGTGCCGTCGGTGGAACCGTCGTCGACCACGATCACATGCGGGCACTGCGCCAGCGCGCCTTCCACCACTTCGCGGATACGCAGCGATTCGTTCAACGCCGGGATCAGCACCGCTACCTGGTTGCGTTCGAGTCGTTTCGACTCAGTCATAAGCGATCTCCATCCCTAGAATCTTCCCCGATCCGGCCGTTATCGCCGCGTGTGGACGCAACAGGCCCAGCGCCTCGAACAGAGGCAGCATCGGCTGCATGGCATTGCCGGCGGCCAAGCGCGAAAGCGCACCGTCGTTGTCGACTGCACTGTCCGCCGCTTCCTGAATGCTTGCGCGCAAACGCGGCATGCCCGGCTGCGGATCGGCGACCAGCAGCAGAGCGCCGCCCAGCAAACCCTCGCTGCGGGAGATCAGGCTCAACGGACCCGTCGCGGCGCCGTCGTATCCGATCAGCAGTACCGCATCGGTACCGGTAGCCAGTTGCGCCAGCGCCTCCAGTAGTCCCTGGGCGAAGCTGGCGTCGTAAGCGCTGATGGCGGTGGCCGGGGCCATGGCGCCGGCGCCGATGGTCCAATAGCCGGCCGCCGCGTTGTGCACCGAGTTGTGGAAGCGGGTGGGCGAGATGGTGCGCGGTTCGCTGGCCAGGGTTTCGCACATGTAGTCGGTAATCGCCAGGTCGCCATGGGTGGAGGCGAACACCGAGGACAGCGAGGCGGGATCGCGGCCGGCAGCGGTGCAGGCGGCCAACGCGACTTCCAACGCCACAGCGACGGTGTCGGGCGCGCGCCGTCGCTCGTTGGGCGCCAGCAACTGGGCCGAGGGTTTGGCCGGCGCATCGGCGGGCGGCATGCCGTTGGAGGGTGGGCCGTCGGCCAGATAGACGCACGCTGCCGCCCACGACGGCAGGCCGCGGGTCCAGAAACCGACGCCGGCGATGCCGGCCGAAAGAACAGGCGACGTCATGCGCGACCGAACACCAAGGAGGCGTTGTTGCCGCCGAAGCCGAACGAATTGTTCATGGCGAAGCCGATGTCGCGCTGGGCGTTGTCGAAGCGGATCTGCGGGCCGCAAGCCGGATCGGGCGTGGCGCTATTGAGCGTGCCGGGCAGCAACCCGTTTTCCAGCGCCAGCAGCGCGATCACCGACTCGACGATGCCGGCTGCGCCCAGTGTGTGTCCGGTCCAGCCCTTGGTCGAACCAGCATGCAGGCTGTCCGGGAACATGCTGGCGACCGCTTGCGCCTCGATCGAATCGTTCGCCGGCGTGGCGGTACCGTGCAGGTTGAGATAACCCACCTCGCTGGCGTCGATGCCGGCGCGCGCCAGCGCATCGCGCATCGCCAGTCGCGCGCCCAGTCCTTCGGGATGCGGCGCGGACATGTGGTGGGCGTCGCTGGATTCGCCGTAGCCGCGCAGTTGCAGGCCTCCGGTTTCGCCATCGGCCAAGCGTTCCAGCACCGCGAAACCGCCCGCTTCGCCCAGCGAGAGGCCGACGCGGTTCGCATCGAAAGGCCGGCACGGCTCCGGCGAGACCAGTTGCAAGGCGTTGAAGCCGAACAGAACGCTGCCGCACAAGGTATCCACGCCGCCGACCAGTGCCGCATCGGCCAAGCCCGCCTGAATCAGGCGCGCGGCCTGGGCAAACACTTTGGCGCTCGACGAACAGGCGGTGGCGACGGTGACGCACGGACCCTGCAAGCCGGTGGCATGGCGCACGAAATCGCCGAGCGAATGCGGTGTGTGCACTATCGGCCGGGCCAGGTCGGCTGGAAAGCGGTGGGCCTCGCCCGACAGCCGCGTATAGGCCTCTTCGGTAGCGCCGATGCTGGAGGTAGAGGTTCCCATCACCACCGCCACGCGGTCGGCGCCGTGGCGTGCGATCGCACCGGCGACGGCTTCTTGCAGCCCGTCCTGCTGCAGCGACATCCAGGCCAGCCGGTTATTGCGGCACTCCCAACCCGACAGGGCGGACGGCAGCGACGACTGTTCCAGTCCGTCCACGCGGCCGATCCAGCAATCCAAGCGTTCTTCGTTGCCGAAATCGTTGCGGCGCAGTCCGCTGCGGCGGCTGCGCAATGCTTCGGTCAGTGCGTCGCGGCCGCGGCCCAAGGCAGTAGTGGCGGTGTAGGCGCGGATCGCCAGGGCGGGCATGAGTGACGACGACGATGGCTGCACGCGGTATTCCGTAGACTGGCGTGGCGGAAGTATAGCCAGTGGGCCGAGCGGGAAATTTGCGCTGCCTTAATGGCGCGCAGCGGATTCAGTGTTGTGAGACCCATCGCGCCGGGCGTTCATCCACGGCTTGGATTGCCCTAGTTTTAGCTCGTCCAGCGCTTGCGCGCGCGGCGCTGCGGGTTTCGCTATGCCTGCGTTTCCTCCACAATCCATCCACCCCCAAACGCAGGACGCGTCACGCGCGGATGCAAGCCTACGTCTACAAGAGCCAGCGCAAGGCAGACACTTTTGTTTACCTTGCCGCACGCGACGATTTCGAACGCATACCGGATTCCCTGCGTGCGCCGTTGGGCGAGCTGGCGTTCGTGCTGGAAGTGGCGCTGACGCCAGAGCGCAAGCTGGCGCGGGAAAACACCGAGACCGTTCGCCAGAATCTGGCCTCGCGCGGCTTCCATATCCAGTTCCCGCCGCAGATATTCGATCTGCAGAACGGCAATACCGGTCGCTCGGATGGTTAGGAAAGTATCCCTGGTCCGTGCCGCGCCCGGAATCGCCCTGGCGCTAGGCATGCTGCTGGCCGCGCTCACCGGGCTTACCGGTGCTGGCGGCGCCTTCGCCGCACTGGGCGCGTTGTTGGCGCAGCCGGTGCTGGCGCTGGCGGTGTCGTGGCAGCGGCAAACCCGCGCCCGCCCCTCCGGCGCGGCCTGGCGTGGCGAGGCGCTAGCGCTGCTGTCTTTGTGGGCAGTGGGTTTCATCGCGTCCGCGTTGCTGGTGGCATGGCCGCTGAGCGCGTTGCGGCAGAGTGGCAGCCTGCCTGCCGCGCTGGGCTTGAGTGCCGTGGTGGGCGCGTTGCTGATCGGACTGTGGCGGACCTGGCCGATGTGGCACCTGCTGGAACGCGAGGGAGGTTCGCTTGCCGACCATTGGCGCGGCCTGTCGGAGCGGGATATCCATGCTTGGCATGGGCTGGGCGTAGCGGCCCTGGTTGCCGTGGCCATCGGCTTTGGTGGAGCGCTGGCCTGGCCGGGGCTGGTGCCGCCGCAATTGCGCGTGAGTCTTGCCGCAGCCTACGCGCTGTTGCTGCCGGTTCTGCATTGGGCCTTGCAACGCGCCGCCGCAGCCAGGACCCTGCCGGTGCTGGTGATGACGTCGGTTGCGGCCAATGCAAGCACCGCGCCTGCCGCCGTACCGGTGGTGATGGAAGAAGACCTGGATGTGGCGCTGTTCGCCGCCGCGCGCGCGGGGCGGGTGGAACGCGCGCTGGAGCTACTGGATGCCGGAGCCAATCCGCGCGCCGCGTCTTCCGATCCGCGCGACCAGCGCAGCCTCGCGACCCTGGCGGCGGTGCTGCCCGACCTGCGTCTGTTGCGCGCGCTGATCGGTCGCGGCATCGACCTGAATCAGGCGCAGGCAGGGATGACGCCCTTGCTGGCCGCCACGCGCGACAGCTGGCACGGCAGACCCGATGCGGTGACGACCCTGCTAGCCAACGGCGCGGATCCGCGCGCGGCCGACAGCGAAGGCAACACGCCGCTGCACCACGCTGCGCGCAGTTCCGATCCCGGCGTGGCTGCCTTGCTCCGCGACGCGGCGGCGGAAATCGATGCGCTGAACGACGAAGGCTTGACCCCGCTGGCGGTGGCCTGCGTTTCCGGCAATTGGCGCCTGGCCAAATTCCTGCTCGAACGCGGCGCCAAACCCGAACCGCAGGGGGGACAGCCGGTCTTGCTGGCCGCTGCAGCCACCGAAGAAGACGATCCGGCCGGCGTGCTGCTGCTGCTCAAGCACAAAGCCAAGGTAGACACGCGCGATGGCCGCGGCCGCAGTGCGCTGCATGAAGCGGCCTTCGCCGGCCACATCGAGATCGTCGCCGCATTGCTCGGTGCAGGCGCGGATGTGCAGGGTCGCGACGAAGCCGGCCGTACGCCGTGGCTGGAGGCGGCGCGCGGCGGTCATCTGTCCGCGCTGGACGCGTTGGCCGAAGCGGGTGCGCTTGCCAGCGACGACGACGGCGAAGGCCGCAACGCCTTGATGCTGGCCTGCACCGGCGAATCCGTGCCCGCCGGGCTGGTGCGGCGTTTGCTCGAGCTGGGCGTCGATCCGGACCATGCCGACCAACACGGCAGGCGTGCGGTCGATCTGGCAGCCGAGGCCGGGCGTTGGGCTATCGTGTCCGCGCTGGATCCCGCCTATGCCTTGCCCTCTGCGGTGGCCGAGAGCGAGGAAGACCAGGCGCCTCCCGATCGAGCGCCCTTGGGCTTGGTTCGTGATGGCCTGCAGGCCGACCGGCACGACGGCCTGGAAGCGCTAGCCAAGCTCTGCTCCGCGCAGGAACTGGGCACGCTGCTGCACGATCCGGGCATCGTCGCCTCGCCCGCGCGCGTCGGCTGGTTGCTGCGGCAGGGCGCCGATGGCGAAGCGCGCGACAGCCAGGGCGATGTGCCGGTATTCGCGCTGCTGGGCCGCGGGCCCGAAGCGCTGCCGCTGCTGCGGCTACTGCTGCAGCGCGGTCTGTCGCCCGCCGGCACTGGCGGCTTGTCGCGATTCCTATCGGCTTGCCTGCAGGGGAATCCTTCGATGCGCGGCGCCGAAGCGTTCGCGCTGGAATTGCTGGAACGCGGCGCCGATCCGTTCGCTCCCTCGCGCAACGGCGATCCGCCGCTGTCGCTGGCGGTACGCCTGGGTTGGACGCGTCTGCTCGATCGCCTGCTCGACCTGGGGCTGGACCGAGAAGCGCGCGACGGCCATGGCATGTCCGCCCTGCATCTGGCCACCGCGCTGGGTCGGGAAGCGGTGTTGAAGCAACTGATCGCCAAGGGCGCCTCGCCCGAAGCGCGCGCCGCCGATGGCCAGACTCCTCTCGGGGTGGCGCTCGCCAGCGGCCGTCGCGACTTGGCCGATTGGCTGGACTGGCGCGGCTGGTCCCTGCCCAAGCGCGCACTGCGTGCCTCGGACCTTCCCGCCGCGGCGATGGCGGGCGATGCGGATGCGGTACGCCGCCTGCTGGATCTGGGTTTCGCGGTCGATTCGCCCGACGCGCAGGGCTGTACCGCTCTGTTGCGCGCGGCGGGCGGCGGTCATCGCGCCACCGTCGATTTGCTGATCGGCCACGGCGCCGATCCGCAGCATGCGGCCAACACTGGCGCCACTCCGCTATCGGCCGCGGTGAGCATGCGGCAGGCCGATATCGTCAACGACCTGCTCGCTGCCGGTGCCCAGATCGAACACCGCCTGCCGGGCGGAGTCACCGTGCTGATGCTCGCTTCTGCGCTCGGCCTGCCGGATATCGCCGCGCGACTGCTCACCGCTGGCGCCAACGTGCATGCCAGCGACGCGCAGGGGCTAGCGCCACTGCATTGCGCTGCCCTGTTCGGGTTCATCGCGCGCGACAAGCCGCGTCTGGTCGCGTTGTTCGATACCTTGCTGCTGGCCGGTGCGGAGCCGGAACAGATCGCCGCCGGTGCGGTCACGCCGCTGCTGCTGTTGCTGGGCGCGCGCGCCGAGCCCGGCACCGCCTGCGACGAGGAAGTAGTGCTGGCCGCGCTGGAACGCTTGCTGGATGAAGAAGTCTCGCTTGACGTGCAGGATCCACGCGGCTTCGGCCCGCTTCATCTGGCGGCCCTGCACGGGCTGCTGCGCGTGGTCCAGCGCCTGCTGCGCACCGGCGCCGATCCCGACTTGCGCGATTCGCTGAACCGCACGCCGCGCGAGATCGCAGTGATGCGCGGTTTCGTCGATGTGGCCGCCGAATTCTCGCCCGCGGTTTCCGGGGCATCGATGGCGCGTTTCCTGCGCGAACCGCGCTAATGGCTTCCTTCTCCCACCGGGAGAAGGGAAGCAGGCAACTACCTTCGTATCAAATCTGTTTCGGCGCCTTGATCCCCTCCATCGAATCGCTATCGCTCTGATCGGCCTCGAACAGTTTTTCCAGATCGGCGCGCGCCCCACGTGCGGTTTGCAACAGCGCCGTTTCATCGTCGTACACCAGGTGCTGTTCGCGCAGCAGCTTTTCGTCGTGCTCGCGGAAGCGGCGGGTGTGGTCGTTGGCCACTTTCGCCGATAAGCCCAAGGACACCAACACCTGTTCGCCCATTTCCAGGCTGGAGCTGAAGGTCTCGCGGAACACTTCCGCGCCCAGGTCCATCAATCGCCATGCGTGCAGTCGATCGCGCGCGCGCGCGAACACTTTCGCCTGCGGATACATGCGCCGGATCAGGCGGGTGACGCGCACGCTGGTGTCGGGATCGTCCACCGCGATTACAAATATCTTGACCTGTTGCGCTCCGGCCGACCGCAGCAGTTCGGGCCGGGTCGGGTCGCCGTAGTACAGGCGGTTGCCGAAGCGGCGCAAGGTGTCGACCTGCTCGGCGCTATGTTCCAACGCCACGAACGGAATGCGTTGGGCCACCAGCAACCGCGCCACGATCTGGCCGAAGCGGCCCATGCCGGCAATCAGCACCTCGGGATGGTCGTCGGGAATCGCATCGAACTCCCGCGCCGCCGGCCGCTCCGGAAAGCTGGCCAGCAGCCGCGTCATGCCGATCAGCAGCAACGGCGTCAACGCCATCGATACGCCCACGATCGCGACCAGACGGTCGTGGTCGGCTGCGCTGAGCAGTCCCACCCGGGCGGCGTCGCTGAATACGACGAAGGCGAATTCACCGCCCAACCACAACACGCTGCCCAACATCAGCGCATCGCGTTTGATCAACCCACCCGGGTGCAAGCCGACCAGGAACAAGATCGCGAACTTCACCAACAACAGCACCACCACCCCACCGGCGATCACCTGCGGTTCGGCGATCACCCGGTCCAGGTCGATGCCCATGCCCACGGCAATGAAGAACAGGCCCAACAGCAGGCCCTGGAAGGGACGGATCTGCGCCTCCAGTTCATGACGGAATTCCGAATCGGCCAGCAGCACGCCGGCCAAGAACGCACCCAAGCCCGCGCTCAATCCGGCCAGTTGCATGAACCAAGCAATACCCAGCACCACCAGCAGCGCGCTAGCGGTAAACACCTCTGGCATGCGCGTGCGTGCCACCACCCGGAACACATTCCGCAACAGCACCCGTCCGCCCAACACCACCAGCGCGATCGCGCCCACCGCTTTGGCCACACTCAGCCAGTTGACGCTGGCGTGCTCAGTGCTGCCCAGCAGGGGAATCATTGCTAGCAGCGGAATCGCCACCAAGTCCTGAAACAACAGAATGGCAAAGCCCAGGCGACCGTATTCGCTGGCCAGTTCCTTGCGCTCGCCCAGCAATTGCAGACCCACCGCGGTGGACGACAAGGCCAGACCCAGGCCGATCACCAGTGCGGCCTTCCAGTGCAGATTCGTCGCCAGGACCACGCCGCCCAGCGCCAGCGCGGTGAGCGTGACTTGCAGGCTGCCGGCGCCGAACACCGGCTTGCGCATCACCCGCAACCGCGATGGCGACAATTCAAGGCCGATGACGAACAGCAGCATCACCACGCCGATCTCGGCCGCGCTGAGGATGCGTTCGGTGTCGTCCACCACGCTGAAGCCGTCCGGCCCCAGCACCACGCCGGTCACCAGGTAGGCCAGCACCGCGCCCAGCCCGAATTTCTTGAATAGGGGCACCGCCAGCACCGCGGCCAGCAGGAAAACCAACGCCAGTTCTAGACCACCACCATGCATGCGCGCACCTCCGTGCCGGCATTATGCGTCGTTGACCGTTCGCCGGTCCGATCCGCGTACGCTTTGGATAACGAACGACCGGGTCGACGCGATGACGATGAAGCGGATTTTCCTGACGACCTCCCTATTCGCGTCCGTGTCGTGGATGCCGCATGCGGCCATGGCGGCCGATACTGCCTCCGGCTACTTCCGGCTGGGCGAACAACGCATAGAACCGCGCCATGCCGTCGCGGTACGGGCCGACAGCGAGGCTTCGCCGGCTGAAACCGAAACTTGGATCTACCTCAGCGCCTCGCCATTCGATGCCTTGCCGGTCGCCGCAGCGTTCGATCCCGACGACGGCGTGCGCGAGCAGGCCTCGGACGAAGCGTCCGGCAGCTACGTGAAATTATGCGTAACCGCCGATGGCAAGGAGTGCGGAATCGATTTCGCTCATCGCGGCCCCACCCGCAACTTCAGCAGCGGCGGCCATGGCGAACTCGTGCTCGTCGCGCAAACCCCTCAGCGTATCGCCGGCAACTTCAAGCTGCCGGAGGCTGAGGAGTTTTTTGAGGAGACCTACCAGTTCGACCTGACCTTCGATGTCGGCATCACTCCACCACCCGGCACCGCATTGCCCGTAGGTGGCGACGAACCTGGCAAGGCTTATCAGGTCTACCTAACCGCTTTGGCGCAGGGCGATTTCGACGTCCTGCGCGAGCTTGCCGGTGAATCGGGCGCTTATCGGTTCCCGCAAGACGATCCGACTTCGGCGAAGGAAACCCTCAAGTCCCTGCGCGACGAGCAACCCGTGGTCGCGGCAATCGCTCGCGGCCGGCTGAATGGCGATCAGGCGGTGCTGTGGGTGAAGGGCGAAGATCGCGACGACATCATGCGGACGGGCAGGGTGTTGATGAAGCGCACCGATTCGGGATGGCGGTTCGAGGAAGCTGAGCTGGATGCGGTGGATTGACCCGGCGCTGTCACGGATTGGAAACTGCCTTCCAAGCAGATACGCTGCTCACCGGACAACTTCGCAAGGAAAGGCGTAATGAATCGGACAATGGCATTGCTGTTGGGACTTCTGGTCACATTTGCCAGCCATGCGGCCGGCCCGGGCGCCGTGCGCAAGACGATCGAGTCCAGCATGCTGGTGACCGGCTGGGTGTCGATTGCAGCCGACGGCAGCACGACCAAGCTCGAGCTAGACGAGAAGGACAAGCTTCCCGAAGGCGTGGTCTCGCTGATAGAGCAGGGCGGTGCGTCGTGGCGTTTCGCGCCGGTGTTGGTCGACGGCGTGGCGCGAAAGGCCAAGGCGCGCATGAGCCTGCGCATCGTCGCCAAGAAGATCGACGCCGAGCGCTACGAGATCAGCATCCGCAGCAGCTATTTCGGCGCAGAAGCCACCACTCCGGAAGAGTACGTGCAGCAGCCCGATTCGATCAAACCGATCGCGATGAAACCACCAGTCTATCCAGAGAACGCAGCGCGCATGGGCGCGCGCGGAACCGTCTATGTGGTGCTGAAGATCGGGCGCGAGGGCTCGGTGCAGGAGTTGTTTGCCGAGCAGGTCAATCTGCAGATTGTCGGCAGCGACAATCAGATGAAGCAGATGCGCGGCATACTGGCCAAGTCCGCATTGAACGCGGCCAAGAAGTGGACGTTCCAGCTTCCTGCCACGGGCGAGAACGCCAAACAAGACCTCTGGGTGGTGCGCGTGCCGGTCGACTTCCAGTTCTACGGCTACCAGCGGCCCGGCTACGGCCAATGGGATTCCTATGTGCCTGGCCCAACCCTGCGTGCGCCTTGGGATACGGGATCGGATACTACCCAGAGCCCCGATGCGATGATCGCGGGCGGTTTGTACGACGCACGCAACAGCCTGCGGCTGCTGACGCCTTTGCAACCGGGTTGAGTGACGGCGGTACGAAAAAGCCCCGCGTCGCGGGGCTTTTTCTTGATGCATGAAGCGCAGGCTCAGCGCTTCATCGAACTGAAGAACTCGTCGTTGGACTTGGTGTTCTTCATCTTGTCCAGCAGGAATTCCATCGCCGTGATCTCGTCCATCGGGTGCAGCAGCTTGCGCAGGATCCAGATCTTCTGCAGCAGTTCCGGTTCGATCAACAGATCCTCGCGGCGGGTGCCGGAACGGTTGATGTCGATGGCCGGGTACACGCGCTTCTCGGCGATACGGCGGTTCAGATGCACTTCGCTGTTGCCAGTACCCTTGAACTCTTCGTAGATCACCTCGTCCATCTTGCTGCCCGTCTCTACCAGAGCCGTCGCGATGATCGTCAGCGAACCGCCTTCTTCCACATTACGCGCCGCGCCGAAGAAACGCTTCGGGCGGTGCAGGGCGTTAGCGTCCACGCCGCCGCTGAGCACCTTGCCGGAGCTGGGCACCACGTTGTTGTAGGCGCGGGCCAGGCGGGTGATGGAGTCGAGCAAAATCACCACGTCCTTCTTGTGCTCGACCAGGCGCTTGGCCCGTTCGATCACCATTTCGGCGACCTGCACGTGGCGCGCGGCCGGTTCGTCGAAGGTCGAGCTGATCACTTCGCCGCGCACCGTGCGCTGCATCTCGGTGACTTCTTCCGGACGCTCGTCGATCAGCAGCACGATCATGTGCACGTCGGGATGGTTGGTGGTGATCGCGGTGGCGATCTGCTGCATCAAGATGGTCTTACCGGCCTTGGGCGGCGACACGATCAGCGCGCGCTGGCCTTTGCCCTGCGGCGCCATCAGATCCATGATGCGGCCGGAGATGTCTTCGCTGGAACCGTTGCCGCGTTCCAGGGTGAAGCGGCGGCGCGGGAACAGCGCGGTCAGGTTCTCGAACAGCACCTTGCCCTTGCTGGCCTCGATCGGTTCGCCGTTGATGGTGTCCACCACCGACAGCGCGAAATAGCGTTCGCCGTCTTTGGGGAAACGGATGCGGCCGCTGAGATGGTCGCCGGTGCGCAAGTTGAAGCGGCGGATCTGGCTGGGCGAGATATAGGTGTCGTCCGGGCCGGCCAGGTAGCTGGCCTCGGCCGCACGCAGGAAACCGAAGCCGTCCGGCAGGATTTCCAGCACGCCGTCGGCGGCGACGCCTTCGCCATGGCGGGTCAGCACTTTCAGCAACGCGAAGATCACGTCCTGCTTGCGCGCGCGGGCCACGCCTTCGTGGATGCTCAGCTGTTCGGCGATGTCCAGCAGCTTCTGCGCCGGCATGCGCTTAAGGTCGCTCAGCGAATACTGCGGGAAGCCTTCGGGGACGCCCGGGGCGGGGCCGCGCGGCACGAAGGCCTCGTTGGCGCCGTTGTCGGCAGGCATGCCGTCGTTGCGCGGACGCTGGTCGCGGTCGCGACGGTTGCGGAAACGGTCGCGACGGTTGTTACCGCCGCCACCGCCGCCATTGTTGTTCTGGAAGCGGTTGTTGTCGCGCGGCTCGCCGTCCTGCTGCTGGCCACCTTGCGGGTTGCCTTGCTGACCGGACTGGCCGCCGTCCTGCGATTCGCCGCCATAGGATTGGGGCTGCGCAGCGGCAGGAGGATTAGGGGCGACAGCGGGTTGCTGCTGGGATTCGTGTCGCGGCGCGGCGGGCGCGGCGGGCGCGGCCGGAGCCGGCGGCGGAGCGCTGGGGGTTGGTGCGGAGAGGGGAGCCGGGGCTGCAGGCGCTTCGGATTGGGGAGCGGCCTTGACGACACGTGGCTTGCGCGCACGCTTCTCGGCAGGAGCGCCGGCATCGCCGGCTTCAGGGGTGTTATCGGACAAAGGTGCGATTCCTCGCTATGGTTGCGAGCGCCAGCGAATGCGGGCGGGATGGGTGGGAGAGTGGATGCCCTGGGACGAGTGCGTCAGAAGGGTGCGGCGCAGACCCCGCGCCGGATAGTGCTGAAACTAGCACCGGGAAGCGACGGCGGCAAGCGCTGCGCCGGAAAGCCGTTCAGTTACGAGGTTCCGCCTGTAGAACTGAGCCTGCTTAATGGCTCTCTCCGGCTCCAAGTCGAGCCGAGCAAGCTCGGCTCTACAAGAACTACTGGGGATCAGGCCGCCGAAGCGGTCGAACCGATACCCTTTTCTATCATCTGGGTCAGCTGGCCCTTGCCCACGGCGCCGACCTGGGTGGCCTGGACCTGGCCGTCCTTGAACAGCAGCAGCAGCGGGATGTTGCGCACGTGGTACTTGATGGCGGTGGCACGGTTTTCGTCCACGTTGAGCTTGACCACCTTCAGCTTGCCCTCGTAGGTCTGGGCCAGTTCGTCCAGCACCGGAGCGATCATCTTGCAGGGGCCACACCACTCGGCCCAGAAATCCACCAGTACCGGTTCGTCGGACTGCAGCACGGCCGTCTCGAAATCGGCATCGCCGACGTGTGTCACCTTATCGCTCACTTTGGGGTCTCCTGCGGGGTCCGCGGAGGGCGGGGCCCGGTTGTGGGCCGAAATGCCGGCCTCCGCATTGCTGTAAACTGGGGCGTTCCGCGATTCCGTTCAAGGGCTTAGGCCTGGATTCGCGTACACCGGCATGGAACGCAGTGTGCGACGCCGGTGACGACGATGCAAGCGCATCGACCTGCGCAATGCGCGTGAAACATCCAAAGAAGAAAGTATGAGCGACAAGCCGTTAACCGACATCACCTTTTCCTCGTTCGACCTGCATCCGGCCTTGCTCGCCGGGCTGGAAGCCGCCGGATTCTCGCGCACCACGCCGATCCAGGCGATGACGCTTCCCGTGGCGTTGCCGGGCGGCGACGTCGCCGGCCAGGCCCAGACCGGTACCGGCAAGACCTTGGCCTTTCTGGTCACGGTCATGAACCGTCTGCTCACGCGTCCGGCGCTGGCCGACCGCAAGCTGGAAGATCCGCGCGCGCTGATCCTCGCGCCGACCCGCGAACTGGCCATCCAGATCCACAAGGACGCGGTGAAGTTCGGTGCCGACCTGGGCCTGCGTTTCGCCCTGATCTACGGCGGCGTGGATTACGACAAGCAGCGCGAACTGCTGACCCAGGGCGTGGACGTCATCATCGCCACGCCGGGTCGCCTGATCGATTACGTGAAGCAAAGCAAAGTGGTTTCGCTGCATGCCTGCGAGATTTGCGTGCTGGACGAAGCCGACCGCATGTTCGACCTGGGCTTCATCAAGGACATCCGCTTCCTGCTGCGCAAGATGCCCGAGCGCACCACGCGGCAGACGCTGCTGTTCTCGGCCACGCTCAGCCACCGAGTGCTGGAGCTTGCGTACGAACATATGAACGAGCCGCAGAAGCTAGTGGTGGAAACCGAATTCATCACCGCCGCCAAGGTTCGCCAGAAAGTCTATTTCCCGGCCAACGAAGAAAAGGTCCCGTTGCTGATCGGCCTGCTGTCGCGCAGCGAAGGCGCGCGCACGATGATCTTCGTCAACACCAAGGTGTGGGTGGAGCGCGTAGCGCGTTCGCTGGAAAAAGCAGGCTACCGCGTGGGCGTGCTGTCGGGCGATGTGCCCCAGAAGAAGCGCGAGTCGTTGCTCAACCGCTTCCAGAAGGGCCAGCTCGAGATCCTGGTGGCCACCGACGTAGCCGCGCGCGGTTTGCATATCGACGGCGTGTCGCACGTCTACAACTACGATCTGCCGTTCGATGCGGAAGACTACGTGCACCGCATCGGCCGCACCGCGCGCTTAGGTGCCGAAGGCGACGCGATCAGCTTCGCTTGCGAGATCTACGCGCAGAGCCTGCCGGACATCGAGGCCTACATCGAACAGAAACTGCCGGTCGAGGCGGTGACCGCCGAACTGCTGACCGCCATCCCACGCGCGCCGCGGGCGGCGCCGCAACCGGGCGACGAAGTGGATGAGGACGCCGGCGAAAGCATCGGCACGATCTTCAAGGAAGCGCGCGAACAACGCATCGCCGATGAGCAGCGCCGTGGCGGCGGTCGCACTGGCGGCGGCGGTTCGAGCCGCAGCGGCAGCGGTCCTTCGCGTCCGCGCAGCGGTTCGACCGGCGCTACTTCCGACCGCGGTCCGCGTCCGCCGCGTCTCCCGCGCAGCGAGAATCTCGCCGCTTCGGCACCTGTTGCCGCGGCTTCGACTCCGGCCGTCGCCGCAGGCACTGGACCCGCCGGCGCGACCGACGCCACGCGTCCGCCGCGCAAGCGTCGTCGTCGTCGTCACGGCGTACCCCTCGAAGGAGCGGTCGCAAACTCGGCAACGCAGCAGTCGCAGCCTGCATTGGCAGCCAAGGCCGCAACGTCCGTCGACAACTCTTCGTTCCTGACCAAGCTGGGTCGCAAGCTCAAGTCGCTGGTTTCCGGCTCCTGATGAGTAGGTCGGGGTTACACCCCCGACTTCATTGCGCCAACCAACGCGCGTATGAGCGATGTAATACCGGTCCGCGGCGAGACTTCATGACGCCAACCAACACGCGCGTCGGGGATGTAACCCCGACCTACGGCGTGAGAAGGGAACAGGGCATAATCCCCGCATGAGCGTCCTGCGATTCGAAAACGTCAGCAAGCAATACCCGGGCGGCCATGAGGCGCTAGCCGACGTCAGCTTCGAAGTCGCGCAAGGCGAAATGCTGTTCGTCACCGGCCATTCCGGCGCCGGCAAGAGCACCCTGCTCAAGCTCATCCATCTCAGCGAACGTCCCAGCCGTGGGGCCGTGGTGTTCGGCGGGCGCAATCTGCTGAAAGTCCGCGGCGGCCGCATTCCGTTGCATCGTCGCGAAGTCGGCGCGGTCCATCAGGATCATCGCCTGCTGGCCGAACGTACCGTAGCGGAGAACGTCGCCCTGCCGCTGATCCTGCGCGGCGACCGCCGCGCCGACATCGGCAAGCGCGTGCGTGAGGTGCTGGCGCGGATGGGTCTGGGCCATCGCGAAAAGGCCTTGCCTTCGCAGCTCTCGGCAGGCGAGCAGCAGCGCGTAGGCATCGCGCGCGCCATCGTGGCCGAACCGCGACTGCTGGTCGCCGACGAGCCCACCGGCAACCTCGATCCCACG
Source organism: Pseudoxanthomonas sp. P4_B2 (assembly GCF_056402315.1). Taxonomy (NCBI): domain Bacteria; kingdom Pseudomonadati; phylum Pseudomonadota; class Gammaproteobacteria; order Lysobacterales; family Lysobacteraceae; genus Pseudoxanthomonas; species Pseudoxanthomonas sp. P4_B2. The sequence continues at coordinate 202,453 of NZ_JBFUHQ010000002.1, read as the reverse complement.
CTTGCCGCCGAAATCATGTCCTTGTTCGCCTCCATGCCCGAACGCGGCACCAGCGTGCTGGTGGTCAGCCACGACCTGGCGTTGATCAAACGCATGAAGAAGCGCGTGCTGATCCTGGACCACGGCAAGCTGATGGACGACATCTCCCCGGCGGATCTGGCCGAATGACGGCCGGCAAGGACAACCTCATGGCCGCCGGGCCGCGTTCGGGCTTCGGGATCTGGCTGGACCAGCATCTCTACAGTTTCGTCGCCAGCCTGGGCCGCGTGCTGCGCCGGCCATGGACCACGCTGCTGACCATCGGCGTGATGGCGGTGGCGCTGGCCTTGCCGCTGGGTCTGGGCCTGGCGCTGGAAAACCTGCGGCACTTCGCCGGCAGCGTGGAACAGTCGCGCGAAATCGACCTGTTCCTCAAGCCCGAGATCGAGGTCGCGCGTGCGCAAGCGCTAGCGGCGGAATTGCGCGGACGCGGCGACGTGGCCAAGGTGGAAGTGCGCACGCCGGAGCAGGGCCTGGCCGAGTTCCGCGCCCGCAGCGGCCTGGGCGATGCGATCGGCGCGCTGGAAGAAAACCCGCTGCCCAGCCTGCTGATCGTGACGCCCGGTGAGGACGACGCCAGCCTGGTGGCAGCGCTGGAGCACCTGCCGGAAACCGGCCTGTTGCAGCACGATGCGGCCTGGCGGCAACGCCTGCAGGGCTGGCTCGGCTTCGGCGAACGTCTGGCCTGGGTGCTGGCGGCGCTGTTCGGCCTGGGCGCGCTGCTGGTCGTGGGCAATACCGTGCGTCTGGACATCCAGTCGCGGCGGGAGGAAATCGGCGTGTTGCAGTTGCTGGGGGCCACCGACGGCTTCATCCGCCGTCCCTTCATCTACCTCGGTGCGTGGTACGGCCTGTCCGCTGGCGCGCTGGCCTTGGGTCTGTTGGCCGCGGCAGCGTATGCTCTGCGCGCGCCGCTGCACGCACTGGCGCAGAGTTACGGGAGCGGTTTCGCACTCACTGGTCTTGATCCCCTGCGCGCGGCGGGTTTTCTGCTGGCGGCGACGGCGATCGGCTGGCTGGGCGCGTGGCTGGTGACCGGACATTTCCTGCGACAGACCAGACCGACGGAAACCTAGGCCCTTTATGCATTCGCAGGAGCTTCGACATCTGATCAGCGACACCCCGCGGGTGATGGTGGTCGATGGTTCGAAGATGGTGCGCAAGATGATCGCCGACGTGCTGAAGCGCGAGCTGCCGGGTGTGGAAGTGATCGGCTGCGCCAGCATCGCCGAAGCGCGCAAGGCATTGGAGGAAGGCGCGGTACATCTGGTCACCACCTCGCTCGCGCTGAAGGACGGCGACGGGCTCGAGATCGCGCGCGCCGTGCGCGAAGCTGCCGGCCAGGCTTACGTGCCGGTGATCGTGGTGTCCGGCGACGCCCAACAGCACCTGGTCGAGCGCCGCTTCACCGAGTACGTCACCGACTACTTCGATAAAGCGCTGGGTCATGAGGCGCTCGCCGCTTTCATCCGTGGCTACGTGCAACCGCAGGCGGTAGTGGGCGCTACGGTGCTGTACGTGGAAGACAGCCGGGTGGTGGCCGAAACCACCAAACGCATGCTGGAGCGGCACGATCTCAAAGTCGTCCACGTGCTCAAGGCCGAAGACGCCTTCGCCCTGCTCACTGCCGAATCGCTGGGCCTTTCCACCCACCGCTTCGACCTCGTGCTGACCGACGTGACCCTGAAGGGCGAACTCAGCGGCCGCGACGTGGTGCAGCGCGTTCGCGTCGATTTCGCTTACGGCAAGCGTCGCCTGCCCATCCTGGTGATGACCGGCGACGACAACCGCAACAACCAGTCCGAACTGCTGCAGGCCGGCGCCAACGACCTGGTGCTCAAGCCAATCGAAGAACGCCTGCTGATCACCAAAGTGCTGTTCCAACTGCGCGTGGCCGGCATGGACGAAACGCGCTCGCTGGTCTGATCGCGCGCGACGCGCTTTTCAATCGCTTCACAGCCGCCATGACCACCGAAGAAGAACGCATCAAACTCGAACCCTCCTGGAAAGCGAAAGTCGGCGACTGGCTGCTGCGTCCGGAAATGCGCGAACTTTCCCAGTTTCTCCGCCAGCGGAAACAGGCGGGCGCGACCATCTTCCCTCCCGGTCCGCAGATCTTCGCGGCTTTCGACGCCACGCCCTTCGAGGAAGTGAAGGTGGTGATCCTCGGGCAGGACCCTTACCACGGGGCGGGGCAGGCGCACGGGCTGTGCTTTTCGGTGCTGCCTGGCGTGCCGGTGCCGCCGTCGCTGGACAACATCTTCAAGGAAATAAACAGCGACCTGGGCATTGCGCGGCCGGACCACGGTTGCCTGTTGCCGTGGGCGCGGCAGGGCGTGCTGCTGTTGAATTCGGTGTTAACCGTCGAAGAAGGACGCGCCGGCGCGCATCAGGGCAAGGGCTGGGAAGGATTCACCGACCGCGCGATCGAAGTGCTGGCTAGCGAACGCGAAGACCTGGTGTTCCTGTTGTGGGGAAGCTATGCGCAGGCCAAGGGCAAGGTGATCGATGCGCGGCGCCATCGTGTGCTGCGTGCGCCGCATCCTTCGCCCCTCTCGGCGCACCGCGGATTCCTGGGCTGCAAGCACTTCTCGGCCACTAACCAATTCCTGGCGCAGAAAGGCAAAACAGCGATCGACTGGCGCCTGCCGCCTAAGGCCGAATTGAAACTATAGGAACGGCTACCGCTTTTTCTTCTTCTTCGCGGGCGGAGTGACTTCGGGCGCCGGCGTTTCCTTGGTCGATTCCTTCAGCTCGGTCTGTAGCTCCTCCATCATCGGAATGATCTTCTTCTGGATCGCGCCCATCAGGTTCTGCATCAGCAACGGCGTCTTGTCCAGCAGGTTTTTCCCGGCCGGACTCTCGTAGAACTTGGCCATGGCCCTGACGTCCTCGGCGCTGAAGGTCTGTTTGTAGACGTCGATATAGAGGGGACGCATCTCCTCCCAGGCCAGGGCCTTGCGCACTATCTCGTTGGTGCGCGACTGGATGCGCTGGACCTCGGCTTTCTGCTCGGCGCTCAGATCCTTGCCGCTGGTGATCTGCTCGAACTGCTGGCGCTGCATCTCTTCCATTTGCGGCAGGATCGCGTTGAGCATGCTTTGCGCGCGCGAAGCTTTGAGCAGGCGCTCGATATCGGCATCGCTCGGCGGAGCGGCCAGCGCAGTGGCAGCGCTCAACGCGAGGCAGGCAGCGACGACGATCAGGCGCGGAAGCGGGCGCGAAAGCAGACCCAAAAGCGAGCGTGAGGTCGACATGCCGGGAATTCCTGGGGCGAATGGATGAACGCACATAGTGCCCAGCGGAAAGTAAATGGGCGGTTAAACGCCGACGCGTCCGATTGCGGATGCCAGGGCGCCGCATCATGCCTACAATTAGCGCATGGGGAGCGACGCACTCGAAATCACGCCCACGCTGGCGATACCCGAGACCGAACTGGTCGAACGCTTCGTGCGCGCCAGCGGCGCGGGCGGGCAGAACGTCAACAAGGTTTCGACTGCGGTGGAACTGCGCTTCGATTTAGCCGGTTCTCCCTCCCTGCCGGAACCGGTGCGCGAACGGCTGCTGGCCAAACGCGACCGCCGCATCACCGATGAGGGCGTGCTGGTGATCGACGCGCAGCGTTTCCGCACCCAGGACCGCAACCGCCAGGATGCGCGCGAGCGTCTGGCGGCCTTCATCGCCACCGGCCTGACCGCACCGAAGAAGCGCATCGCCACCAAGCCTTCGCGTGCGGCCAAGGCGCGTCGCCTGGACGCCAAGCGCGGTCGCGGCGAAATCAAGCGCGGGCGTTCGAGTAAGGGAGTGATCGATTGAGCGATGCGACGGATCTGATTCCCCCCATCCCGCCGCTGATGCCGCAGGTGAAACCCAATCGGTTCACTCGCTGGCTCGGCCGCACCGCCCTGAGGCTGGGCGGGTGGCGCATCGTCGGTCCGATTCCTAATTTGGCCAAGGCGGTGTTGATCGTCGCCCCGCATTCGTCCAACTGGGACGGGTACTGGGGAATGGCGGCGAAAATCGCGCTGGGCCTGGAAGTGCGGGTGCTGGGCAAGGCGCAGCTGTTCTGGTGGCCGCTGGGCCCGCTACTGCGGCGACTGGGAGCGATACCGGTGAACCGCAGTTCGCCGCAGGGAACGGTGGAGCAGGCGATCGCGATCATCCGCGACTTCGACCGCATCTGGTTCACGCTGACCCCGGAGGGGACGCGCAAGCGGGTGGAGAAGTGGAAGACGGGCTTCTGGAAGATCGCACGCGCGGCCGATGTCCCCATCGTCATGGCGTATTTCCATTATCCGGAGAAGATCATCGGCATCGACCGGGTCTTCCAGACCACCGATAACCTGCAGCAGGACATGGCGCTTATCCGCGAGTATTACCGGCCGTGGCAAGGCAAGAACCGAAGCACCGTCTGACGCTAAATGACCATGGGAGCGGTGTTGTGGGAGCGGCGTCCCGCCGCGAGCTTTTTMGCTTTGCAGAGTGAAGAATCAAAAGCTCGCGGCGGGACGCCGCTCGCACAACACTCCCACAAACCCGCTCCCGCGTCGCCGCTCCCACTGAACCGGGGCTTTGCGCGGCACTTTCGACACATGCGCCGGAAGGGCCGGCGCGCTAGGGTAGCCGACTTGTTCCCTGACCCTGGAAGCGTTCCATGTCGCGCAACTTCGTTCTTGCCGCCGCCATCAGCCTGGCCCTTGCGGCCTGCACCGGAAACACCCCTGAAGCCGTGACCGAAAAACCCTCAGCCCCCGCCGCCGCCGCCGCCGAGAATCCGCTGCTGGTCGCCAGCACGCTGCCGTTCGGCGCGCCGATGTTCGACAAGATCAAGGATGCCGATTACCTGCCGGCGTTCGAGGAAGGCATGAAGCAGCACTTGGCCGAGATGCGCAAGATCGCTGACAACTCCGAGCCGGCCACTTTCGAGAACACCATCGAGGCACAGGAGCGCACTGGCGAGACGCTCAACCGCGTCGCCCGCATCTTCTTCAGCCTGGTCCAGGCCGATACCAATCCGGTGCGGCAGAAGATCCAGGAAGAGATCGCGCCCAAGCTGGCCGCGCACCAGGATGAAATCGCGCTGGATCCGAAACTGTTCGCGCGCGTGAAGGCGGTCTACGACGCGCGTGCCACGCTCAAGCTCGACCCCGTGCAACTGCGCCTGGTCGAACGCGATTACCAGGAAATGGTCCGCGCCGGTGCACAGCTGTCCGAAGCCGACAAGGTGGTCATGCGCAAGCTCAACGTGGAAGAGACCACGCTGTCCACCGACTTCCACAACAAGCTGGTCGCGGCCGCGGCCGCCGGCGCGGTGCAAGTGGACGACAAGGCCAAGCTGGATGGTCTGTCCGAAGGCGACATCGCTTCGGCGGCCGACGCGGCTAAGGAACGCAAGCTGGACGGCAAGTGGTTGCTGGCCCTGCAGAACACCACCCAGCAGCCGGTGCTGGCGTCGTTGAAGGATCGCGAACTGCGCGCCAAGGTGCTGGAAGCGTCGGAAACGCGCACTGAGCACGGCGATGCCAACGACACTCGCAAGATCATCCAGCGTCTGGCCCAACTGCGCGCGCAGAAGGCCAAGCTTCTCGGTTTCGATACCTACGCCGCCTACAGCCTGGCCGACCAGATGGCCATCACGCCGGACAAGGCGCTGAAGCTGCTGACCGATACCGTGCCTGCTGCCACCGCCAAGGCGCGTAGCGAAATCGTCAAGATGCAAGCGGTGATCGACCAGCAGCATGCCGATGCAAAGACCGGAGACTTCAAGCTGACCGCATCCGACTGGGACTTCTACGCCGAACAGGTGCGCAAGGCCGAGTTCGACCTGGACGAATCGCAGATCAAGCCGTACTTCGAAATGGACAATGTGCTGCACAACGGCGTGTTCTACGCCGCCACGCAGATGTACGGCATCACCTTCAAGGAACGCAAGGACCTTCCGGTCTACAACCCGGACATGAAGGTGTACGAAGTCTTCGATAAGGACGGCAGTTCGCTGGCGCTGTTCTACACCGACTACTTCAAGCGCGACAGCAAGTCCGGCGGCGCGTGGATGGACGTGTTCGTCGAGCAGGATGGCCTGACCGGGGCCAAGCCAGTGGTCTTCAACGTCTGCAACTTCACCAAGCCCGCCGCCGGCCAGCCGGCGCTGCTGAGCTTCGACGACGTCACCACCATGTTCCACGAGTTCGGCCATGCGCTGCACGGCATGTTCTCGAAAGTGAAGTATCCGTCCATCGCCGGCACCAGCACCTCGCGCGATTTCGTTGAGTTCCCGTCGCAGTTCAACGAGCACTGGGCTTCGGATCCGAAGGTGTTCGCCAATTACGCCAAGCATTACAAAACTGGTGAACCGATGCCGCAGGCCTTGGTCGACAAGATCAAGAAGGCCTCCAAGTTCAACAGCGGCTACGGCACCACCGAATACCTGTCGGCCGCGTTACTCGATCTGGCTTGGCACACGCTACCGGCGGATGCGCCGTTGCAGGACGTGGACAAGTTCGAAGTCGACGCGTTGAAGAAGTTCAAGGTGGACCTGGCCGAAGTGCCACCGCGCTACCGCACCAGCTATTTCGACCACATCTGGGGCGGCGGCTATTCGGCCGGTTACTACGCCTACTTCTGGTCGGAAGTGCTGGACGACGACGCGTTCGAGTGGTTCAAGGAGCACGGCGGCATGACCGCGGAGAACGGCCAGATTTTCCGCGACAAGATCCTTTCCCGCGGCAACACGGTCGACCTGGCCACGTTGTACCGCGATTTCCGCGGCAAGGATCCCAGTGTGGAACCGTTGCTGGAGAATCGCGGGCTGAAGTAAGCGTCAGCGGAAGAAACTCGTTATTCGGAAGCGGGGTGGCTTTGCAGCCATCCCGTTTTTTATGCCCGAATCACTGGGAGCGGCGTCCCGCCGCGAGTTTTGAGACTTGCGGATGGATCAAGAGCTCGCGGCGGGACGCCGCTCCCACCTTGAATTTTTGGTCTAAATCTAACGCTGTAATTGCTTAACAGGCTAGGCGTCCCGTAGCATGCGGACTCGATGCTTCGCATTCCTCACTACCGCATTGTCCGACTGCTGCGCCTTCCCGCGCTGGCATTGCTCGTGTTTGCGGTGCTGGTCAATCCCGTATTCGCCGCGGTCGGGGATTTGCACGAATCCAGTCACGGCAGAGTCGAGCATGCGCAGCTGGGGGACTCCCACGACCAAGCCGACAACGCGGGCTTGCGGGAAGAAGGCGGCGACTTGCTGCATGCCCTTATGCATGCGGCGCACTGCTGCGGCCATCTCACTGCGATCCTTTCCACCCCGTTCGTAGCGCACCCGCCACTGTTTTCCGATGCGGTGCCGGCGCCGGTGTTCGCCGCGCCCCACTCACCTCCACGCACGGATCATTTCCGTCCTCCGATAGCGATCTGACGTGACACGCCGGCAAAGCGCCGGTCCCTCGTCATCGATCCTTTGGAGAAACTCCCATGTGGTTTCGCTCGACGGCGCTCGCCGTCTTCGCGGCTGCGTCATGCCTGCCGGCGTGGGCGCAGCCGCCTGAAACATTGACTCTGGACGAAGCGTTCGCGCGCGTCGCCCAATTCCATCCCGATTTGCGCCTGGTGGACGGCCAGTTTGGCGTGCTATCGGCCGAGGCCGAACGCGCTTCGTTGCCGCCGGCCCGGGTCGCTGGCGTGCAGATCGAGAATGCGCTCGGCACCGGCGACGCCAGCGGTTTCGGGCAAGCCGAAATCAGCCTGACCCTGGCTTCGGTGCTTGAGCGCGGCGGCAAGCTGGATGCGCGGCGCACGCTCGCCCAGACGCGTATCGATTCCCTGGCGCTGCAGCGGGAAACCAAACGACTCGATTTGCTGGCCGAAGTCGCGCGCCGCTATCTGGCCATCAACGCGGCCCAGGAGCAGCGTCGCATCGCCGATCTGGATGTCGCGCAACGCAGACGCACCGTCGCTGGCGCCAACCAACGCTTGGCCGCAGGCGCATCGCCCGAATCCGTGGTGCTGACCGCCCAGGCCGCGTTGGCCCGCGCCGAGCTGGAACGCGATCGCGCCCAACAGCGCATCGCGGCCGCGCGGCAGCATCTTGCCGCCTTGTGGGGCCAACGCGATCCGGCGTTCGACATAGTCGCGGGCGATGCTTTGGTCCTGCCGAACATCGCCGATTTCGCCTCGTTGGATGCGTTGCTGATCAGTACGCCGGAGCTGGCGCGATTTGCCGACGAACAGCGCATAGGCGAGGCGCGTCTGCAACTGGCGCGCAGCCAGGCCACGCCCGATCTGGATTGGCAAGTCGGCGTGCGTCGCCTGCAAGCGACGGACGATTTCGCGCTGGTCGGCAGCGTTTCGATGCCACTGGGAAATTCGCGTCGGGCCCAGCCCGATATCCGTATCGCGGAAGCGGAACTGGCGCTGGTCGAGATCGAACGCGAAGCGCAAGGGCTGTCGTTGTATTCCACGTTGTCGGAAGCGCATGGCCGCTACCGCGCCGCCCAGCTCGAAGTGTCGCGATTGCAAGCGGACGTATTGCCCAAGCTCGCCAAGGCCGAGAGCGCTGCCGAACGCGCCTACCGCGGTGGCGCGATCAGCTATCTCGAATGGGCGCAGTTGCAGTCCGAGTGCACCAGTACGCGTAAGCAACAACTCGAAGCGGCGTTGGAAGCCCAGCGCGCACTGATCGAAATCCAGCGGCTCACCGGCCAGGCGTTCGTCGCCGGTGCCGCACCGCAAACCAACCAGGAAACGACACCATGAAAGCGAAGAAGCTGATCGGCGCATTGGCGCTGACGTTACTGCTAAGCGCTTGTGGAAAGAACACGACCGAAGAGCACGCGACCGAAGAACGCGGCCACGAGAAAGGAGGCGAGCACGCGGAAGCTGAGGAAGCCAAAAAAGGGGAGCACGGCGGAAGACTGCTGGAGCAGGGCGGTTATGCGGTAGAGCTGACCATCGCCGAAGATGGCACGCCACCGAAATACCAGGCCTGGCTGTACGCAGGCGGCAAGCCCATGCCCGCGACCGCGGGCAACGTCGAAGTCAGGTTGAAACGCCTCGGCAATATCGCTGAGAACCACGTCCTCAAACCGCAGGTCGATGGCCGCCTGATGGCGGCCAGCGTCGTAGCAGAGCCGCATTCGTTCGACGTTGAAGTGCTGGCGAAAATCGAAGGCAAGACCCTGCGCTGGGAATACCCCAGCTACGAAGGGCGGACCGAGATCGCAGCGAAGACCGCCGCCGACTCCGGTATCCGCGTCGCACCCGTTGGCCCCGGCGTGATTGCGGACGAACACGAAGTGCAGGGCCTGCTTACACCGATGGAAGGTCGCGTCGCCCACGCCATGGCGCGCTTCCCAGGGCCCATCCGCAGCCTGCGCGCGAACGTCGGAGACTCCGTGCGCGTGGGACAGCCGCTGGCGTCGGTCGAAAGCAACCTCAGTCTGACCACCTACACGGTCAGCGCGCCGATCTCAGGGGTGGTGTTGGCACGCAATGCGTCGGTGGGTTCGGTCGCCGGCGAAGGCTCACCGCTGTTCGAAATCGGCGATCTGTCTTCATTGTGGGTGGACCTGCATATCTTCGGCTCGGACGCGCAGCACATCCGTCCTGGTGTGCCGGTGGAAGTCACGCGCATGAGCGATGGTGCCACTCTGGAGACCGTGCTCGAAAGAGTGCTGCCCGGCACCGCGACCGCAAGCCAGAGTACGGTGGCGCGCGCGACCATCGCCAACGCCGACGGTCTATGGCGTCCCGGTTCCGCGGTGAAGGCGCGCATTACGGTCGAGCAACAGCCCGCCGCGCTGGTGGTGCCTCTCTCGGCGCTGCAGAACTTCCGCGACTGGGAAGTCGTTTTCATACGCGTCGGCGACACGTACGAAGTGCGTCCCGTGGAGCTCGGCAAGCGCGATGCCGATCAGGTGGAAGTGTTGTCGGGCTTGAAGGGAGGCGATGCGGTGGTTGTCGAACAGAGCTACCTGATCAAGGCAGACATCGAGAAATCGGGAGCCTCCCATGACCACTGACCGCCCGCAGGAAACGCGACGCGGAGCGCTCGAAGCCATCATCCGCTTCGCTATCGCCCATCGCTGGCTGATGCTGGCGTTGACTTCGGCGTTGGTTGCGCTGGGCGCTTGGAGCTTCACCAAGCTGCCCATCGACGCCACGCCCGACATCACGAATGTGCAGGTGCAGATCAACACCGAGGCCACGGGCTACTCGCCGTTGGAATCCGAACAGCGCGTCACCTTCCCCATCGAGACCGCGATGGCGGGTCTACCCGGGCTGGATTATTCGCGTTCGATTTCGCGCTATGGCCTGTCGCAGGTGACGGTCGCCTTCAAGGACGGCACCGACCTGTACTTCGCGCGGCAACAGGTGAGCGAACGGCTGCAGCAGACGAAATCGCAATTGCCCGAGGGACTGGAGCCGGAGATGGGACCCATCGCCACCGGTCTGGGAGAAATCTTCATGTACACCGTCGAGGCCAAGGCTGATGCGGTGAAGAAAGACGGCGCGCCGTGGACCGCGACCGACCTGCGCACCCTGCAAGACTGGGTCGTGCGGCCGCAGCTGCGCAACACGCCGGGCGTGACCGAGGTCAACACGATCGGCGGCTTCGCACGGCAGATCCACATCACGCCGGAGCCTTCGAAACTGGTGGCCTTGGGTTTCACTCTGCACGACGTGGTCGCCGCGGTCTCCACCAACAACCAGAACATCGGCGCCGGCTACATCGAACGAAACGGTCAGCAGTTCCTGGTGCGCGTGCCTGGGCAAGTCGCCGACCTGGATGCGATTCGCGACATCGTGCTGGATCGCCGCGAAGGCGTGCCGATCCGCGTGCGCGATGTGGCTGAAGTCGGCGAGGGTCCGGAACTGCGTACGGGCGCCGCCACGCAGAATGGCAGGGAAGTGGTGCTGGGCACGGTGTTCATGCTGGTCGGCGCGAATAGCCGCGATGTCGCGCAGGCGGCGGCGGCCAAGCTGAAGGAAGCCAATGCCAGCCTGCCTGCCGGGGTGCGGGCCACGCCGGTGTATGACCGTACCGCCTTGGTGGATCGCACCATCGCCACCGTGTCGAAGAACCTGGTGGAAGGCGCCTTGCTGGTGATAGTGGTGCTGTTCCTGCTGCTCGGAAATTTTCGTGCAGCCCTGATTACCGCAGCGGTGATCCCGCTAGCGATGCTGTTCACCGTGTTCGGCATGGTCCGTGGCGGCGTTTCCGGAAACCTGATGAGTCTGGGCGCACTCGATTTCGGCCTGATCGTGGATGGCGCGGTGATCATCATCGAAAACTGTCTGCGCCGATTCGGCGAGATGCAGCATCAGCTGGGTCGGGTGATGACCGAAAAAGAGCGGCATGACGTGACGGCATCGGCGACGGCGGAAGTGATCCGGCCCAGCCTGTTCGGTCTGGGCATCATCACGGCGGTGTACCTGCCGATCTTCGCGCTGACCGGCATCGAGGGAAAGATGTTCCATCCCATGGCGATCACCGTTGTGCTCGCACTGACCGGGGCCATGCTGCTGTCGCTGACCTTCGTGCCGGCGGCCATCGCCGTGTTCCTCGGTGGCCGTGTCGACGAGAAGGAAAACCGGGTGATGCAGTGGGCCAGACGTGGATACGAACCGTTGCTGGCCAGGTCGCTACGGCGCGGTCGTTGGGTCATGGGCGGCGCGGTGGTGCTGATGGCGTTGTGCGCATTGCTGGCGACACGACTGGGCACCGAGTTCATCCCCAATCTGGATGAAGGCGACATCGCCCTGCACGCGCTGCGCATTCCCGGCACCAGTCTGGATCAGGCGGTGAAGATGCAGTCCACACTGGAAGCTCGCATCAAGCAGTTTCCGGAAGTCGATCGCGTATTCGGCAAGTTGGGAACCGCCGAAGTCGCCACCGATCCCATGCCGCCCTCGGTGGCCGACACCTTCCTGATGATGAAGCCGCGCTCGCAATGGCCCGATCCGCGCAAGCCGCGGGATCAACTGGTGGCGGAAATAGAAACTGCGGTGGAGCAGCTGCCGGGCAACAACTACGAGTTCACCCAGCCCATCCAGATGCGCATGAACGAACTGATCTCAGGCGTGCGCGCCGATGTGGCGATCAAGTTGTATGGAGATGACTTGGATGCCCTCATAGAGGTTGGTAAGCGCATTGAAGAAGTGGCGAAATCGGTCGCGGGTGCCGCCGACGTCAAGCTCGAACAGACGACCGGCTTGCCGCTACTGACCATCACTCCCGACCGCAACGCGCTGGTGCGCTACGGCCTCAACCCCGGGGTGGTGCAGGAAACCGTCGCCACGGCCGTTGGCGGCGAGGTATCCGGACAATTGTTCGAAGGCGACCGGCGTTTCGACATCGTGGTTCGGCTGCCGGAACGCTTACGCCAGGATCCTGCCGCGCTCGCCGACCTTCCCATCTCGTTGGGCGGCAGCGACAACGCCGACGAATCCAGCCGCAGCGGCGGCTTTCGCGTGGGCGCTCCACGTACCGTGCCGCTGCGCGAGGTGGCGAAGATCGAAACCCTGCAAGGTCCTAACCAGATCAATCGCGAGAACGGCAAACGGCGCGTGGTGGTCACGGCCAACGTGCGCGGCCGCGACCTGGGCGGTTTCGTCAGCGAACTACGGCAGCGGGTAGAGGCCGAGGTGGAAGTGCCGACCGGTTACTGGATCGACTACGGCGGCACGTTCGAGCAATTGATCTCCGCCAGTCAGCGGCTGTCGGTCGTGGTGCCGGTCACCTTGATCGTCATCTTCGCACTGCTCTTCATGGCTTTCGGTTCGGTCAAGGACGCGGCGATCGTATTCAGCGGCGTGCCGTTGGCGCTGACCGGCGGTGTGATCGCACTGGCTCTGCGCGGTATCCCCTTGTCCATCTCCGCCGGCGTCGGGTTCATCGCGTTGTCCGGCGTGGCGGTGCTTAACGGGTTGGTGATGATCGCCTTCATCCGCAAGCTGAGGGAGGAAGGCGATGCTTTGGACGATGCCATCGTTGATGGCGCGCTCGGCCGGCTGCGTCCAGTGCTGATGACGGCACTGGTGGCTTCGCTGGGTTTCGTGCCCATGGCACTCAACGTCGGCGCGGGATCGGAAGTGCAGCGACCGCTGGCGACCGTGGTCATCGGCGGCATTATTTCATCGACGTTACTGACGCTTCTGGTGTTGCCTGCTCTGTATCGATGGGTGCATTCCGTGCGCGCACCTCTCAACGGTATGGCAGACAAGAAGCGATGAGTTCGATCGCATGTGCTGGCCGGTGCCGTAGGCGTTGTTCGAACTATTGTCGAGCGTCCAAGGAGGCTGGCGTACTTCGCGTCTTTGCCGCGATGCATTAGAATCCCCGCATGCTCCGCTCCCTCACTTTCCAGCGTTTCATGGCCCGGCTGGCGTTGGTTGCCGTCGTGTTGATGGCGTTGGCACCGGCGGTCAGCCGTTGGGTGAAAAGCGATTCGTTGCAGGTCCTGCCGGGCCTGACTGAAATATGCACCACCTCCGGGCTGAAAAACCTGGATGTTTCCGGGTGGGCTGAGGACAAAGCGAAAATTCCGGCGCCGGACCACTTCGGCATGGGCGCCGATTGCGCTTACTGCCCGCTACTCGCAGGCGCAGCGCTGCTGTTGTTGACCTTCGCGTTGCTGTTTCCACAGGTCTTGGCGAACCTTGTTCCCGCCTTTTCATCGCTTTCCTTCAGCTCCTCTTCTGTTTTCCCGGGACTCGGTTCCCGCGGTCCGCCGCTCGCTCTCTGAAACACAAGCCAGACTCTTCCCCTCACGGCGATGACGCCGTGTTTCTTGTGCTTTTGGAGTTTCCATGTCTATTTCCGTTCGCGCGGCGATGCGTTCGTCGCGCCTGTCCGTGGCTGTCGTTGCCGCGTTGTTTCCGTTTTCCGTTGCGCTCGCCGACGATTCCGCCGAGGTGACCGACCAGGCCAAAACGCTCGATAAAGTGGAGGTCATCGGCGAGCATTTCCTTCTTGCGATTGTCGAAGACCTTGAACAAGCCAAGGCCCGCCTCGATCAGCGCGCGGGAGGCACCGGCGTGGTGGACGGCGAATCCTATCGCGGTGGCCGCGTCAGCACTCTGGCCGATGCGTTGGGGTATGCCACTGGCGTCTTCATCCAGCCGCGCTTCGGGGCGGAAGAAGCGCGGCTGTCGATCCGCGGTTCCGGTATCCAGCGCACTTTCCATGGCCGGGGCGTCGAATTGTTGCAGGACGGCAGTCCGCTGAATCTCGCCGATGGCGGCGTGGATTTTCAGGCGGTGGAACCATTGTCGACGCGTTACATCGAGGTTTATCGGGGAGCCAACGCGCTGGAATTCGGTGCGGCCACGTTGGGTGGTGCGATCAACTTCGTGTCGCCCAGCGGCTATGACGCAGCGCCTATTGGCGTGCGCCTGGAAGGTGGCAGCTTCGGCTACGCACGCAGCCAGATCGCACTGGCGGGCGTCAGCGGTCGTGCCGATGGATACCTCAGCGCGACCGGTTTCGCCCAGGACGGCTTCCGTGACCACGCGCAGCAGGAAACTTACCGCTTGTTCGGCAATGTCGGTATTCATTTCAGCGACGCACTCGACGGGCGCGTCTATTTCGCGCATGTCGGCACGCGCTCGGAACTGCCGGGTAACTTGACCCTGGCGCAATCGCTAAGCAATCCGGAACTCGCTTCAGCCGGCAACATCGCCCTCGACCAGCGTCGCGATTTCACCTTGGACCGTGTCGCCGGCAAACTGGCGTGGACGCCAGCCGAAGGACAGAGCTTGGCGTTCTCCGCGTTTTACTCGGATAAGTCGCTGCACCATCCGATCTTCCAGGTATTGAACCAGGACACCCAGGACTACGGTGTCGACCTGCGCTGGCGTGGCGAAAGCGCACTGGCCGGTCGCCGCAATATACTGATCGCCGGCGTTACCTTGGCCCAGGGCGACGTGGAGGACGACCGATTCGTCAACGTCGCAGGCGGCGCCGGCGCACGTACTAATCAGCTGGAACAGCGCGCTCGGAACGCCAAAGCCTATCTGGAAAATCAGACGTGGCTGGGCGAACGATGGGCATTGTCGCTAGGCGCACAAGCGTTGAAATCCGAACGGCGGTCGCGCGACATGTTCATTACCGGCGGACGCGACGAGAGTTTCGACGTCGACTACTCCGGGTTCAGTCCGAAGCTGGGCCTGCTCTACCAAGTAGATTCGCAAACGCAGGTCTTCGGCAACCTGAGCCGGAGCCTGGAGCCGCCGAGCTTCAGCGAAATCACGGGTGGTCCGGGCGTGACCCCCGTGGACGAGCAGAGGGCGACCACCGCCGAGGTCGGCTTGCGCACGCAGCGTGAAAATCTGTCCGTCGACCTGGTGGCCTATCGCGCGCGCGTTGACGACGAACTGCTGGCTTTGACCGACGGCGCCGGCAATCCGCTTGGCACGGTGAATGCCAAGCGTACGATCCATCAGGGCGTGGAGTTCGGACTAGGCTGGCGGTTTGCGGACGCGTTCACGATCTCGGCCAACTATCTGTGGAACGACTTCAAGTTCGACAACGATCCGGTCTACGGCGACAACCAACTGGGGGGCGTGCCGCCGCAACAATTACGCGCCCAGGTGCGCTGGCAACCCAGCGAGCGCTTCTATGCCACTCCCAACCTGGAATGGGCACCAGACGATTACTACGTGGATCATGCCGACACCTTTCGCGCACCGGGTTACACGCTTATCGGGTTGAAGATCGGTGGTCGAATCGGCCGCCAGTGGAGCTGGTTCGCCGACGCGCGCAATCTGCAAGACCGCAAGTGGATCGCCACTACCAACGTGGTCGCAGATGCGCGTGGATTGGATGCCGCCAATTTCCTTCCGGGCGATGGCCGCTCGATCTATGTCGGCATGGAGTGGCGATTGCGATAGGCGCTCTGCGGATCACGAGCCCATGCCCACCTTAAGGCGGCAATCAGCGTGGGCCAGGTTTACTGGCCTGCGGCACATGCGTCGCCAGCATCTCGTCGATGCGCTGCTGCGCATACTCGCGATCCGCCGGATCCGCGCGCGCCATGATTTCCTGCGCCAGCACGTCGAACTGCGGCCAGAACTGCGCCTCGTGGCGCAGTTTCTCGCGCCAGGGCGGAAGCATCCGCTCCAGGTTCTCCAGCTCCGCTTCCAGTTGTACGCGCGCGTCCATTGCGGCTTTCATTGCGATGGCGGTCGCGGCCAAGTCGCTTCCACATGATGGATGGATTGGTCGTCCACCAACTGGAAGCGCAGGCCATGCTGATCGAATCCGTCCACGCTCAGCGTCGCCGCGCCGTCGTCGAGTTGCTTGATGTTGATCAAATACAGACTCTCGCCGTACCGGTATTGCAGCTTGTACTCGGTCCAGTCGGCGGGGATGCAGGGTTTCAGCGACAAGTGGTCGCCTTCCCGATGCAGGCCCAACAGCGATTCGGTCAGCAACCGGTACATCCAGCCCGCCGAACCGGTATACCAGGTCCAGCCTCCGCGGCCGACGTGCGGCGCGACGCCATAGACGTCGGCGGCCAGCACATACGGTTCCACCTTGTACACGGCGGCGGCTTCGGCGGTGCTGGCGTGGCTGATCGGATTGATCATGCCGGCCAGCTCCCAGGCTTTTTCGCGATCGCCCAGATGCGCGAAGGCCATCGCCGACCACACCGCCGCATGCGTGTACTGGCCACCGTTCTCGCGCACACCGGGCACGTAGCCGCGGATATAGCCGGGGTCGTGCGGGGTCTTGTCGAAGGGCGGATCCAGCAACTGGATCAAGCCTGCCTCGCGCTTCACCAGATACCGGTCCAGCGACGCCATCGCCTGCCGCGCGCGCCCTGGATCGGCGGCGCCGGAGAGTACCGACCAGCTCTGCGAAATCGAATCTATCCGGCATTCGTCGCTCTGCGTGGAGCCCAGCGGCGTGCCATCGTCGAACCAGGCGCGCCGGTACCAGTCGCCATCCCAGGCGTGGGCTTCCAGATTCTCGCGCAGACGCACCGCCGACTCTGCGCAGTAAGTGGCGAATGCCTCGTCGTCGCGCGCCAGCGCGATGTCGCCGAAGCGCATCAAGATGTCGTAGAGGAAGAAACCCAGCCACACGCTTTCGCCTTTCCCCGCTTCGCCGACCCGGTTCATGCCGTCGTTCCAGTCGCCGGTGCCGATCAGTGGCAAGCCGCGTTCGCCCAGCAACTCGGTGCCGCGCTTCAAGGCAAGCGTGCAATGGTCGTAGAACGGCTGCTGGATGCCGGAGCTCACCGGCAGGTCGTAATAGGACTCCTCGTCCGCGTTGACTAGGCGTCCTTCGATGTAGCGCACTTTCTCGTTCAACACGCTGAGGTCGCCGGTCACCTGCAGATAGCGGCACGCCGCCAGCGGCAGCCACAGGAAATCGTCCGAGCAGCGCGTGCGCACGCCGCGGCCCTGCGGCGGATGCCACCAATGCATCACATCGCCCTGCGGGAACTGGTGCGCGGCGCTGAGCAGCAGGTGTTCGCGGGTCAACGCGGGAATGGCATGCACCGTGGCCATGGTGTCCTGCAACTGGTCGCGGAAACCGAACGCGCCGCCGGATTGGTAATAGCCGCTGCGGGCGACATAACGGCAGGCGAGCGTCTGATACAGCAGCCATCCGTTGGCCAGCGCATCGACGCTGGGGTCCGGGGTTTTCACCCGTACCGCATTCAACGTATCCAGCCAATGGATGCGCACGCTGTCCAGCGCATCGTGCGCGGCGCCCGGGCCTTTGTTCTTCTGCGCCAGCTGGATCGCGCTGCGGTAGTCGCCGCCGATGCCCAGGCGGAACACGATTTCCTGCGCCTCGTCGACGGCCAGGCGGACCGACACCTGCAGCGCGGCGCACGGATCCAGTCCCACCCCCAATTTGCCGGAAAGCTTCTCGCGCAGCAGCGCCGCCGGCTCGCCGAGACTGCCGTTGCGGCCCAGGAATTCGGTGCGGTCGGCGGTGAAAGAGCGGTTGGCTCCGTCCACGTCGAAGAACGCCACGCGTCCGCCGAACTCGGTGTTGTACGGGTTGCGCGCGGTCAGCACGTTGCTGCCGCCGTCCAGTTCGCTGACCACGTGCATCTGCGATTTCACCCGGATATCGCCCAGCACCCATTCCACATAGCCGGTCGCCGACAGCTTGCGCGTGCGTCCGGAAAGGTTGCGCAGTTTCAGCACCGAAAACTTCACCGCGTCCTCCAACGCCACGTATACCCACAGTTCGCTGGCGATGCCGTCTTCGACGTGTTCGTACACGCTATAGCCGAAACCGTGGCGCGTCCGATAGGCGCCACTACCACGGCGCGGCAACGGCATCGGCGACCATACCCTTCCGGTTTCCTCGTCGCGCAGATAGAAGGCCTCGCCGCCGACATCGGCGACCGGATCGTTATTCCACGGCGTCAGGCGGAACTCGTGCGCGTTCTCGAACCAGGTGTAGCCCGGCGCGCTTTCGCTGACCACCGTGCCCAGCTTCGGATTGGCCATCACGTTGGACCAGGGCGCGGGCGTGGGCGCGCCCTCGCGCAGGGTGATCACGTATTCGCGCCCATCGGCGGAGAAGGCGCCGGTGCCGTTGTCGAATAGGAACTCTTCGGCCATCGCTTCGAATGGCCAGGGATCGTCTTCGCTCGATGCGCCCGCAGGGGGCAATCCCGACAAGGGATCTTCGCTGGGCGGCACCTCCGGCAGCGGGACTGTGCCCTCGGCGAACAGCAGCGGAATACTGCGCTCTGGCGCCATGTGGCGGCCGACCTGTGCGGCCAGTGTGCCGCGCTGGTCGCTGATGACCACGCGCGATACGGTCTGCAGCAGGATGCGGTCTTCCTGCGAGATCTGCTGCGCGGGCCGCACGAAGATGCCGCCCGGACGGTCCAGCACGTTGCCTTCCGGTCCGGCCGAAACCAGGCCCAGGATCTGCTCCTGCAATTGCTGCCGGTAGCCGGCCTGATCCTCGTTCCAGATCACCAGATCCACATTCAGGCCTTTCAAGCGCCAATACGCGTGCGCCTGCACCATCTGCCTGACAAGCTCGATGTTGGCCGCATCGGCGATCTGCACCAGCACGATCGGCAAGTCCCCGGAAATCGAATGCCCCCACAGTCCCGACTGCCCGCGACGGTTCTGCAGCAGCAACGCGCTGTCCGCGCGCAGGAACGGATGTGCGTACACCATCAACCCGGCGAGGCGTTCATAGAGTTGCGCGTCCGATTGCGAGGCATTGATCTGTCGGCGTACGACCTGGCTGTGCGTCCAGGCCAGGTCGAATACGCGGTCGGCCAGACGGCGGTCGCGATACTTGTCGATCAACGCCGTACATGCGGTGCGATCGGCACCGACGCCGGTGACCATGTCGACCATGGCGATCTGGTCCGGCGCCAACGTGATCCGGCAGCGGATGGCGACGATGGGATCCAGCACCGACCCTTCGGAATCGGACAAGGCCTCCAGCGAAGACAGGGCCTGCGGGTTGCGCGGGGTATTGCCGCGGCCGAGGAAGCGCGCGCGATCGGTTTCGTAGGAAATGCTGTCGATGTCGGCGTCGTGCACCGCCACCAGATGCAGCATCCACGGCGGAACTTCGTCGTGCGAACGCGGACGGCGCGTACACAGCAGCGCCTGTTTGTCGCGGACGATCTCGCTTTGCACGAACAGGTTACTGAAGGCCGGATGCATTTCGTCGGAGATCGACGGTGCCAGCACCACTTCGGCATAGGTGGTGATCTCGATGGTGCGGGCGCGGCGCGAACGGTTGCGGATGGTCAGGCGACGCAGTTCGATGTCGTCCTCGGCCGAGATCGCGATCTCCAGGTGCGAGTCGTAACCGCGTTTGCGTCCGCGAAACTCGGCCTTGGCGTCGGAAAAGATCGCCTCGTATTGGTCCACAGGCACACAGGTAGGCTGATAAGCCGCCGACCAGAACTCGCCGCTGTAGACATCGCGCAGATAGCAGAAACTGCCCCAGTGGTCGCGCGTGCCGTCTTCGCGCCAGCGGGTCACGGCCATATCGCGCAAGCGGCTGTAACCGCCGCCGGCACTGGTCAACAGGCCGTGGTAGCGGCCGTTGGAGAGCATCTGCACCGCGGGCCTGGCGGTGTTGGGATCGCGAAACACGCGCAACTGCGTTTCCGTCGTCATCGGCGTGCTGCGTACGCCGGTGGCTTCGGCCTCGTGCGGATGGAAGACACCGGTGCGCGGGATGCGTTCTTGCAATAACAGCAGGGTCGCCTGGAATTCGGCATCGGCCATGAAACGCTTTTGCATGGGCTGATCGCACAGCAGGTAGCCCAACGCCAGGAAACCCATGCCCTGGTGGTGGGCCATGAACGAGCGGATCAACGCGTGATCCTGCCCCCGCGGAATCCGGCTCGGCGTGTAGTCGATGGCCTCGTACATGCCGTAGCGTCCACTGAAACCGAGTTCGGTGAGACGTTGCAGGTTCTGGCACGACGCTTCCGGCGCCACCATCAGCGCCATCATGCTGGCGTAAGGCGCGATCACCAGGTCCTGGCCCAAGCCTCGCTTCAGACCCAGGCCGGGCACGCCGAACGCGCGATACTGATAGTTCATGCGCGCATCAACGGTGTTGTAGCCGGATTCCGAAATACCCCAAGGGACGTTGCGGCGCGCGCCGAAATGGATCTGCGCATCGACCGCATGCTTGGAGGTCTGGTCCAGCAAGGTGTCCGGATAACTGGGCATCACCAGCTGCGGCATCAGATATTCGAACATCGAGCCGCTCCACGACAGCAGTGTGGCATCGCCGTCCACTTCGGTCAGCAGCCGTCCCAGCGCGAACCACGTTTCCTGAGGGAGCTGGCCTTGGGCGATGGCGACGAAACTGCATAGCCTGGCCTCCGAAGCCAGAAGGTCGTAGTGGCCAGGGTCCAGACGCCGTTCGTCCGCGTTGTAGCCGATCGACAACAAATGACGGCCACGGTCGTACAGGAATTCGTATTCCATCAATGAATACTGGCCGGCCACATGCGCCAGCCGCTCAAGATCGTGGATGCGCGTGCGCGCACGGTTCTGCACCAACGGGTCGTGCGATTGCGCGCGTAGTTCGCGCAGGGTTGGGATGCGCCCGCCGGTCGCCACTTCCGGAGGTTCGCCCGTCGTCGCGTTCGGCGAGGCGAGCCAGGGCGCGAACAACAGCAATTCCTCACGCGCGGCGCGGCAGGCGTTGGCCAGCAGACTTGGCCAGTGCGGCTCGGCATCGAACTCCGTGCCTTCTGGCGCCGGCCATGCAGACAGGATCGTCGTGGCCAGGGCCGCCAACGATGTCAGCACACGGTCTGCGTCCAGCAGCGATACCGGCGGTTGTTCACGCACGGCATACAATGGTTCACGAAAAGCGTCGAGCGCTGCATCCAGCTCGCCGCCGCTGCTGACACCCGCAGTCGGCCGCGCTTCTTCCAGCACGCCCAAGGTATCGGCCAAACCGGCGAAGGTGGAGCGGGCCAGGATCGGCGCGTCCAGCAACGCCAGCAAACCCTGGCGCAGGGTCAGCAAGTGTCCGGCCAGGTTGCCGCTGTCTACGGTGGAGATGTAGTGCGGCGGTAGCGGCCGCAGGGTTTCGGTGTCGTACCAGTTGTAGAAGTGCCCGCGATGGCGCGGCAGCATTTCCATGGTGGCCAGCACGCGCTGGGTGCGTTCCATCAGTCCGCCCATTTGCAGATAGCCGAAGTCGAAGGCCGACAGGTTGGCCAGCAGCGATAGGCCGATGTTGGTAGGCGAAGTACGCCGCGCGACCACCAGGGTGGGGTGCTCCTGGATATTGTCGGGCGGCAACCAATGGTCTTCCTCTCGGATCCAGGTCTCGAAGAAGGCCCAGGTGCGGCGCGATAGGCGACCTAGGAAGGCGAGCTGCGAACGCGACAGTTCGGCGAACTTTTGTCGCGGCGGTCTGCCCATCCACGCCATCAGCACGGGCGAGACGAACCACAGGGCCAGGATCGGCGTAGCGATCCACAGCGCCATCGGATTCAACTTCACCAGCAATGCGGCGGTGGCGAGGGAGAACACCGGCGCGAACCACATGCTGCGCAATTCCGCGCCGAAGCCGCTGCCCAGGCTCCGCTCCACTTCGCTGGAGGGATTCCATTGCAACAGATGGCGATGGCTCAAGCCCATGCGCCACAGCGTGCGTGCGATGGCGCCCAGGCTGAAGAATGCTTCGTAGGGCAGGCAGGCCAGGTTGACCCCGGCGCGCAGCAGCTGGCGCACGCAGGATTTCAGCACCTGCAGCAGATGCGTCTCCGGCGCCATGTCCACCGGCCTGGCGAAAACGTCGCGCAACGCCGGCACCAATACCGGCAACAGCAACAGGCAAAGTACCCACAACGTCCATACCAAGGCCTGGGGCAGCAGCGCCCAGCCGAGCACCAGTAAAGTGGTTGCCGCAGCAGGCACCAGGCTGCGGCGCAGGTTGTCCAGCAGCTTGCCGCGCGACAACCACGACAGCGGATTGCGCTCGAATCCGCCACCGTGGCGGGGCACCCATGGCAACAACCACGGCAACAGCTGCCAGTCCCCGCGGATCCAACGGTAGCGGCGCTTCACGTCGGCGGCATAGCGCGCTGGATAGTCCTCGAACAGACGCACGTCGCTGACCAGTCCCGCCCGCGCATAGCAGCCTTCCAGCAAGTCGTGGCTGAGGATGCGGTTCTCGGGAAAGCGGTTTTCCAGCGCGTGTTCGAACGCATACACGTCGTAGATGCCCTTGCCCACGAACGAGCCTTCGCCGAACAAATCCTGATACACGTCCGACACCGTGCGTGTATACGGATCGATGCCTGGCTCGCTGCCGTACATGCGCGCGTAGCGCGACGCGATGCGTCCGCTCATGCTGCTGCCCACGCTGGGCTGCAGGATGCCGTAGCCGCGCGTGACCCGACGCTTCTTCTCGTCGAAGCGTGCACGGTTGAGCGGGTGGGCCAGAGTGCCGACGAACTCGCGCGCGGCATCGCGCGGCAGGCGGGTATCGGTATCCAGGGTGATCACGTAACGCACATTGGTCAGCACACCGGTATTGCCGGCGATCTTCAGGAAGGCCTCGCCGCCGCCGGTGCGCAGCAAATGGTTCAACGCCGCCAGCTTGCCGCGCTTGCGTTCGCGGCCCATCCACGCGTTCTCGCGCGGGTTCCATTCGCGCGGACGGTGGAACAAGAAGAACAGGTCGTGGCTCTCCGGCGCGTAGCGCGTATTGAGGCGTTCCACCTGCTGCACCACATGCTCCAGCAGCGCCTGGTCGCTCGGCAGTTTCTGCTGATCGGCATCCAGGAAGTCGGTCAGCAGACCGAAGTGCAGGTGAGCATCGCGATTGGCCAGGAAACGCACTTCCAGTCCTTCGACTAGCGCATCGATGCCCTGGATGCTGCCGATCATGCTCGGCACCACTACCAGCGTGCGCGCGCCGGAGGGCAGGCCTTCGGAATAGTCCATGCGCGGCAACGGCTGCGGCGCCACCAGTATCGTCGCTGTCCAGTTGATGAGGGCGATGCCCAATTCGCTGAAGGCGATAACGCCCAACGCGCCGATCAGGCATAGCCAGACCCAATCGAAGCGGCCGGCGCTGGCCTCGGCTACCAACGCCCAAGTGAAGGCCAGGGCGACCACGATGATGGGCACCAGGTAGACCGCTAACGGAATCCTGCGTGGTCGCAAGCGCACCGGTTTGCGCGCGGTCTCCAATGCGGCCACCGCCGCCTTCATCTGCGCGATGCCGTCGTCCACCAGGTAGTAGCCCACGTGCGAGTGGATGTCGCGTGCGATGGCGTGCGCCTGCGCCAATTCCAACACGCTGCGCGCCACTTCCATCTCGCTGGCGCCGCTGAGCCGCGCCACTTTTTCCACCACGTGCCGGTAGAGGTCGCGGGTGCTGAAGTCCATGGACGCGTAGGTGCCGGCCGGGTCCTCGCGCAGGGTCTTGTCGACCAGGCTCATGGTTTCCACGAACTCGCGCCAGTCCATGTTGGCCAGGAAACGCAGGCTGCCGATGCTGTTGCTTATCGACACCTGGTCCGACGCCTGTTGCTGGCTCTCGGCATGTACCAGCGCCTCGATGCTGTGGCCGCTGTCGGTCACCCATTGTTCGACCCAACTCATCGGCATGGCCAGTACCGCGCTGCGCCCGTGTATGCCACGGGTCAGTTCCGCCACGAATGCGCCGGACAGCGGCGGGCTGGAGCGCGCCATGTCGGCTACCACCAGCACCACATTCTTGGGAACGTTGTCGGCCGTTTCATTGAGCAGGTCGGCCCATTCGCCGGCCAGGCGATGATCTACGCCGTCGCGCATCACCCGCACCGCCATGCGCCGCAGGTTCTCGATCAGCGCCAGCCGCAGCATGATGGGGATGGCCCACAATTCGCCCATCTTCAGCGGCGTGACCGATTGATAGGCCGCCACGAACAGACTCAGGGTCTCGGCGTCGATACGGCCGTCGCCGTGAGCGATAGCCTCCATCGCCAGTTCGTAGACGCGCGGCAGTCCGGCCGAAGGACCTTGGCTCAATGACGGCAGTTCCCGGCTATAGCCCTTGGGCAGATGCCGTCGCGCGGTGCGGATCTGTTCTTCGATCAGGTAGTAGTTGTCCAGCAGCCACTCGCCGGCGGGGGTGATGCGCACATCGTCCTGCACCATTTTGGTAAGCAGGGTGTTGGCGTCGTCCAGCAGGCCTTCGTTTTCCTTCAACCGCGACAGCAACAGATCCGGTTGTGGGCGCTCGTGCACGCGGTGCTCGCGCGCCAGCGCCTTGCCGTGCCATTCCATCTGCTCAGCGCTGAGCAACTGGGACCGCAGCGGTTCTTCGGCCGGTAGCGGTTTCTGCAAAACGGTGGGCTGCCAGCGTCGTATGCGCCTGCGCAACCGCAACCAACGACCGAGGATCCGCCAAACAGTGGGCATGCCGAACCCGTTACCATCCAGCCAGTGGGGTTTTGATCATTGCATTGGCGGGAGAAGTGGCTTGTGAATACGCGGATGGCGGGTCTGAGTCGCCTGATAATTCATTCGAACCGAACCGGCCTCTTTTGCTTTGCTGAAGCGCCGGGTTTCAGTTGTACTCTCTTCTCGCCGCCGATCCGTCGCGGACCGGCTCAATTCAGGCGTTATAGTAATATCTAGGCCTGCGAGGTTCTTATGAAGATGACCCGTCTCATCCCGATGTTGCCGGTCAGAAGCATGCCTGCGAGCGTCGAGTTCTATCAGAAGCTCGGTTTCAGCGTTGAGCAGAGAAACGACGATTGGCGTTGGGCGATGTTGTGCTTTGGCGAGTGCCGTCTGATGGTGGACCAGTCGATCAACGTCCATCCGGAGATTCCCCGCACCTCCGTTCTCTATTTGTATCCGGACGATATTGGCGAGTACCACGGGCAATTGCGCAAGAATGGGTTGGATATTCCCGAGTTGGAGGTATCGTTCTATGGCATGAAGGAATTCCGCTTCGATGATCCGGATGGAAATCGGTTGTGGATCGGGCAGAGCACTTCGGCGAGCACGTAATGCATTATGGAAGTTGATCGTGGTTGGATTCGGGTAATGACGTCAGACGACTCATTACCGAGTAGGGCGCTTCAATTCATATTTTTGGGGAGAAAATGAAGTATGGGCGGCTTAAGTATTTGGCATTTGATAATTCTTCTTGTGATGATCGCGATCCTGGCCATTACTGTTGGCGTCATCTGGTTCGCGACACGTTATTTCCACAGGCGATCGGCCGCTCGAACGCCGTCTGCATTGTCCCAAACCATCCCAGCGCCGACTCCCTCAACAACCGAGTCTCGGTTGCGGCATCTGGCCGATCTGAGATCCAAGGGATTGATTACGGATTCCGAGTACGAGCAGCAACGCTCCGCGATCCTAAAAGGTATTTAGCCGGCGCGAATTCATAAGGCCGGAACCGTCCACAGGTCCGCCTCCCTCCCGCGTTACCCGCCATGAAAGTGCTCGCTACGCTCAAAGCCCAAGCCAAGCAGCTGAAGCGGCTCACGCTTACCGTATATTTCGCGGCCCGCGATCCGCGAACGCCGTTTCTGGTCAGGATTTTGGCGGTATTGGTTGCGGCATACGCGCTCAGCCCCATCGACTTGATTCCGGATTTCATACCGGTCATCGGCTATCTCGACGATCTTCTGCTAATTCCTCTGGGCCTGGCCTTGGTGGTGCGACTCACGCCGCCTGAGGTGATTGAAGCGGCGCGGGCGCGGGCGGAACAAGCCTCGATCAAACCAGTGAGCTATTCCGCAGCCGCGGTCATCATTGGCGTATGGCTTATTATTGCGTGGCTCTTCGCACGCTGGGCGCTTGACCTGACACATAAAGGAAATACATGAATCACCTGCAGACCTTGACCCGCTACAAGGCCTGGGCCGATGAATTGTTCCTCTCGACGGTTGCCCAGCTGCCCGAGAAGGAGCTGATCGCGCCGCGGCCGATCCTATTCGGCAACATCGTTCGCACGCTTCATCACTCCTATGCGATGGACCGGGTATGGCAGGCTCATTTGCTCGGAGAAGCGCATGGGTATACGACGCGCAATCCGGATGAGCACCCGGCATTCGAGGAACTAAGGAAGAATCAACTCGCCATGGATGCCTGGTATGTCGGTTACGCCGACTCTCTGGGTATCGATCAGCGGGAGGAGATCGTCGACTTCGAGTTCATTGGCGGCGGCAACGGCTCGATGTCGCGCAACGATATTCTGCTGCATGTGGTCAACCACACGACCTATCATCGGGGTCACGTGGCGGACATGCTCTATCATCTGTCCGTCTTTCCACCAACCACCGATCTTCCTGTGTTCCTGAGAGAGATCGCCAACAGAACCTGATGCATCCTCCAGCGATCGTCGGGTGCGAAGTACCACCACGCATTGGGGCAAAACCATGAATATTCTGGCGGTGTTGGTCGCTGCGGTTTCCAGCTTCCTGTTGGGCGGCTTGTGGTATTCCCCGGTGCTGTTCGGGCGCCTCTGGAGTGCCGAGAACGGCAGCGTCAAACAATCGGGTCATCCGGCCAAGGTCTTTGGGGTGGCTTTCCTCTTTTCTCTGGTTGCGGCCACCTGTTTCGCCACCTGGCTGGGAAGCGCTCCGCCTCTTGAGGTCGCGCTCAAGGCGGGCGCCCTGGCGGGCGTTGGTTTTGTGGCAGCCAGTTTCGGTATCAACTACCAGTTCGCCCAGCGCTCGTTCAAGCTCTGGCTCATAGACGGCGGCTACCACACCCTCCAGTTCGTTCTGTTCGGGCTCATTCTGGGTCTGTGGCATTGAGGCTTGTCTTCCCCCTTTGCAAAGGGGGCAAAAGCAAATCAATGCGGACTAGCGCTCCGAATGCCCAGTCTCATCGTAGCTGCGACGCGTGAACAGATCCGGCTGGATCAGCTCGATGAAGGCGCGGGCCTGCGGCGAAAGATACTTTCCTTTGCGCACCACCACGCCATAACTACGGGCGGGGAACCATTGGCTTAGCGAGCGCGCGGCCAGGCGGTCGCGGTCGGCGTCGGTCAGGCAGATCGAAGTGATGATGGAAATGCCCATGCCCATAGCCACGTACTGCTTGATCACCTCCCAGCCGCCCACTTCCAGCGCCACCGTATAGGGCACGCGGTTTTGCTGGAACACCAGGTCGACCAGGCGATAGGTCACCAGTCTTTTCGGCGGCAGGATCAATCCGTAGGGCGACAGATCCTCCAGCTTCAGCGTGCGCTGCTTGATCAGCGGATGATCGGGCGGGGCGATGAGCAGGGGCTCGAAACGGTAGACCGGCTCATAGCTAAGATCTTGCGGTACATCCAGCATCGAGCCCACGGCCAGATCCACCGCGTCGGACCGCAGTAGGTCGGTGCCGTCCGCGCTGACCGCGTTGTGCAGGGTCAGGCGCACGTCGGGATGCTGGCTGCGGAAGTGCTCCACGATCTTGGGCAGCAGATAGAGGATCGTCGAACTGTTGGCGGCGATGTTGAGTTCGCCCGCATCCAGGCCGCGGACTTTTTCGCGGAAGGTGCTGCCCAGCCCATCCAGGCTTTCGACCAGCGGCTGGGCCAGTTCGTACAGCAGTTGGCCTTCGCGGGTAGGGGTCAGGCGTCTACCGCTGCGTTCGAACAACCCCACCCCCAGCTCGCGCTCCAGCGCCTGCAATTGCAGGGTGATGGCCGGTTGGCTCACATACAAAGCCTCCGAAGCGCGCGAAACCGAGCCCAAACGCACAGTCTGGCAGAAAGCCCGCAAGGGCTTAAGCCGGTCCGATTTGTAAGGAAATCGGGGGGTTGCGACAGGCTTGTCAGGCATTGCGATGCACCATATAAGCTGAGCTTATTAATTGCATTGATAAAACTGTGTTGTCAAATAGATAGTGCGGGAGCACGGTACGGGCCCAGCTTGAGAACACCAGGAGCCCGTCATGTCCGCAGTACTCGCCCACTCCGCCCACGGCCCCAATGGGGTCGAAGTGACGGCCAGCGCCCCCGGGCAGGACGCCTTGCTCACGCCGGCCGCCCAGGAACTGCTGGCCTCGCTGCACCGCTTGATCGAACCCCAGCGCCAGGCCCGCCTGGCCGCTCGCATCGAACGCCAGGCTTTCTTCGACGCTGGGGGCCTGCCGGATTTCCGCAAGGACACCCGCGGTATCCGGGAAGGCGAGTGGAAGGTCGCCGCCTTGCCGGCCGCCCTGCAGGATCGTCGCGTGGAGATCACCGGCCCGGTCGATCCCAAGATGGTCATCAATGCGCTGAACTCGGGCGCCAAGGTGTTCATGGCCGACTTCGAGGACTCCACCTCGCCGACCTGGGCCAACCTGATCGCCGGCCAGCAGTCGCTGATCGGCGCCGTGGCTGGCACCCTGCAGTTCACGGCACCCGCTTCCAATGGCGTTCCCGGCAAGCAGTACGCCCTGAAGCCGTTCGAGGAACAGGCCGTGCTGATCGTGCGTCCGCGCGGCTGGCATCTGGATGAGAAGCACGTGTCGATCGACGGCACGCCGATCGCTGGCGGTCTGTTCGACCTGGCTTTGTTCGCCTTTCATAACGCGAAGCTTCTGGCCGCGAAGGATCGCGGCCCCTATTTTTACCTGCCCAAGCTGCAATCGATGGAAGAAGCGGCGCTGTGGGAAAGCGCGCTATCGCATATCGAAGCCGCGCTGGGTCTGCCGCAGGGCCAGATGAAGGTGACGGTGCTGATCGAAACGCTGCCGGCGGTGTTCGAAATGCATGAAATCCTGCATGCGCTGCGCGGCCGCATTGTCGGCCTGAACTGCGGACGTTGGGATTACATCTTTTCGTATCTGAAGACCTTCCGCCGCCACCGCGACAAGGTGCTGCCCGAGCGCGGCCAGGTCACCATGACCCAGCCTTTCCTCAAAGCCTATTCGGAACTGCTGATCCAGACCTGTCACCAGCGCGGCGCGCACGCAATGGGCGGCATGGCCGCGCAGATTCCGATCAGCGGCGACGAAGCGGCCAACGAGCAGGCGATGGCTCGCGTGCGTGCCGACAAACTGCGCGAAGTCACCGCCGGCCACGACGGCACCTGGGTCGCCCACCCGGCGCTGATCCCCATCGCACGCGGCATCTTCGACGAACACATGCCGGCATCGAATCAGCATGGCGTGCTGCGCGAAGACGTCAAGGTAAGCCGCGACGACCTAATCAAGCCTTCGCTGGGCACCATCACCACCGCCGGGTTCGAGGGCAGCGTGGAAGTGTGCGTGCGCTACCTGGCCGCGTGGCTGGACGGCAACGGCTGCGTACCCATCCACTGGCTGATGGAAGACGCCGCCACCGCGGAGATCTCCCGCACGCAACTGTGGCAATGGCTGCATTCGGAAAATCTGCATCTTGCCGACGGAACCCTGATCGATTTCGCCTTGCTGGAGCGCGCGCTGCTGAACCTGCCGGCGCGACTGGGCGACACCGATGCGCTGCCGGGCGGCAAGCGCATCGCCGAAGCCATCGCTTTACTGGACAAGCTCAGCCATGACGACGAACTGGCCGAATTCCTGACCTTGCCCGCGTACGAACGTCTCGCTTGATCGATCCCGCATTCCACCAATGCCTCCTTACCCTCGGAAGAGAACGACCATGAGCAATCTGCAGACCGCCGAACAGATCCAGACCGACTGGGACACCAATCCACGCTGGGCCGGCATTACCCGCAACTACACTGCCGCCGATGTGGTGCGCCTGCGCGGCACCGTGCATGTGGAGCATTCCATCGCCCGCCTTGGCGCCGAAAAGCTGTGGGGCTATCTGCAAAAGGAAGACTTCGTCAATGCACTAGGCGCGCTCACCGGCAACCAGGCCATGCAGCAGGTCAAGGCCGGTCTGAAAGCCATCTACCTATCGGGCTGGCAGGTCGCCGCCGACGCCAACCTGGCCGGGCAGATGTATCCGGACCAGTCGCTGTACCCGGCCGATTCGGTACCGGCGGTGGTCAAGCGCATCAACAACACCTTGCTGCGCGCCGACCAGCTGAACCATGCCGAGGGGGACGACAGCGTCGATTATCTGCAGCCCATCGTGGCCGATGCCGAAGCCGGCTTCGGTGGCGTGCTCAATGCGTTCGAGCTGATGAAGGCGATGATCGAAGCCGGCGCCGCCGGCGTGCATTTCGAGGACCAGCTGGCCAGCGTGAAGAAGTGCGGCCATATGGGCGGCAAGGTGCTGGTGCCGACGCGCGAGGCCATCGAGAAATTGAATGCCGCGCGCCTGGCCGCCGATGTGATGGGCGTGCCGACCCTGCTGGTCGCGCGCACCGACGCCGAAGCCGCCGACCTGCTGACCAGCGATATCGACGCCAACGACAAGGCCTTCGTCACTGGCGAACGCACGGTCGAGGGCTTCTATAAGACCCGCAACGGTCTGGACCAGGCCATCAGCCGCGGCTTGGCCTACGCGCCCTATGCCGACCTGGTGTGGTGCGAGACTGGCAAGCCGGATCTGGAATTCGCCAGGAAATTCGCCGAGGCCATCCACGCCAAGTTCCCGGGCAAGCTGCTGGCCTACAACTGTTCCCCCAGCTTCAACTGGAAGAAGAACCTGGACGACGCCACCATCGCCAAGTTCCAGACGGAAATCGCCAGCTATGGCTACAAGTTCCAGTTCATCACCCTGGCTGGCTTCCACGCCCTGAACTACTCCATGTTCAACCTGGCCCATGGCTATGCCCGCCGCCAGATGAGCGCCTTTGTCGAGCTGCAGGAGGCCGAATTCGCCGCTGCCGACCGCGGCTTCACCGCGGTCAAGCACCAGCGCGAGGTAGGCACGGGTTATTTCGATGCGGTGACCCAGGCCATCCAGCAGGGCCAGTCCTCGACCACGGCATTGAAGGGTTCGACCGAGGAGGAACAGTTCCACGGTGAGAAGGCGGCCTGAGACCGGAAAGCACCGCCCTTTACGTTACCGGGCGGCAGACCGGATAACCGGTCTGCTGGCGGTGCTTTAGGGGCGCTTTCTGGTGATATCCTCCGGGTTCGCGAATTGGGGCGTGAGATGAACCCGGAGACCGCAGCGTTGGTCGCTGGCTACCCGCCAGTGCATCCGGCCGCAGAGGAACTGCCCAACGATCCGACCACTGCAGTGCTGTCGGCGGAAGAGTGCGAGCTTTTTGCGCAGATCGGCCGCGTGCGTCCGGTGACCGTGGGCGAGCGGCTGTTCGCCCGCGGCGAGCTGGGCACCACCATGTTCGTGATCCTGCAGGGCGGGGTGGCGCTGGACTTCGGCGAAGACCTCAATGAAAAACATCTCGGCGCACGCGAATTCTTCGGCGAGTTGGGATTGCTGATCGGAGATCACGCGCGTACCGCTTCGGCTACGGTCATTGCCGAGGGCGTACTGCTGGAATTGCAGAGCCGGGAATTCCAGGTGCTGGTCGATCGCAATGCCGGGCTGGTTTCGCACTTCCTGCGCCGCGCCATCATGCGCGTGGTGTCCAACGAGCAGGGCCTGATCCATCGTTTGCGCCGCCGCAATCAGGAACTGCAGGCTGCGCTCGACAGCCTGCGGGTTACCTCCCACCGCCTGGATAAGAGCGAAGAGCTCAACCGTACCGACGAACTGACTTCGTTGTACAACCGCCGCGGCCTGGCCATGTTCCTCGAGCAAGGTCGCAACAATGGCGGCTATCACGACTACGGGTTGTTGTTGATCGACTGCGACCGTTTCAAGGATGTCAACGACATGCACGGGCATTTGCTCGGCGATCGTGTCCTGCAAAGCGTGGCCAACATCCTGCGCTCGCTGTCCGCTTCGCAGGATTTCGCGTGCCGGCTGGGCGGCGACGAATTTTGCCTGCTGCTCAAGGCCCACAATCGCGAAGAGATGCTCCGTTATGCCGATTTCGTGGTCAGTACCGCGCGCGCGCTGCAGCAGATGCAACCCTCGCCGCCGCTGATCACCACGCTGAGCGTCGGCGCCTGCCTGATCGACCCCAGCCGCGATTGGAACGACTGGTATGCGCAAGCCGACCAGGCGCTGTATCGCGCCAAGAGCGTCGGCGGCGACCGCGTCGAGTGGCAGGACTGAAGGTGGAGTCCTGACGGGATGAACGATATCGGCCGTCTCCCTCTCGAAGGTCCGCAACTGCGGACATTGCTATTGACCGATCTGGTCGATTCCACGGGGCTGGTGGAACGTCTGGGCGACACGCCGGCTTCGGAACTGTTCCGCGAACACGATCGCCTGGTACTGAAGCTGCAGCAGGAATGGCGCGGGCGCCTGATCGATCGTTCCGATGGCTTGCTGCTGCTGTTCGAACGTCCCATCGACGGCCTGGGTTTCGCGCTGGACTACACGCGCGGCCTGCGTGAGCTTGGTAAGGCGCGCGATCTGCAGTTGCAGGCGCGCGCCGGCCTGCATGTGGGCGAAGTGCTGACCTGGAAGAACAGCGATGCGGCGGTGCTTGTCGGGGCCAAGCCGCTGGAAGTGGAAGGCCTGGCCAAGCCGATGGCTGCGCGCCTGATGACCTTGGCGCGCCCTGGCCAGATTCTGCTCTCGGCCGTGGCCGAATCGCTGACCCATCGCGCTGCGCGCGAGCTGGGCGAACGTGGGCAGAACCTGCTGTGGAAGTCCTACGGGCGCTGGCGGTTCAAAGGGGTGCCGGAAGCGCAGGAAATCTACGAAGTGGGCGAAGTGGGCATCGCGCCGTTGCGCTCGCCGTCCAGCATCGCTAAGGCTTGGCGCGATACGCCGTTGTGGCGGCGGCCCGCGGCGCTGGCGGTGGAAATTCTGCTGATTATCGGTGTTGGCGTGGGCGTGTGGTTCGTCACCAAGCCGCAACCGGCCATCGCCTTCGCCGAACGCGACTGGGTGGTGGTGGGCGATCTGCGCAATCTGACCGGCGAAAAGGTGCTGGACGATTCGCTGTCGCAGGCGTTCCGTATCAGCTTGGAACAGTCGCGTTACGTGAACGTACTGAGCGACATGAAGGCACGCGACACCTTGGCGCGCATGCAGCGCCGACCGGGGACGTTGCTGGATCGCGCGGTGGCGTCGGAGATCGCTCTGCGCGACGGTGTGCGTGCGGTGATCCTGCCGACGGTGTCGGAGGTGGGTGGGCGTGTGCGGGTTAGCGCTGAGGTGATCGATCCAACCACGCAGACGACCGTGTATGCCGAATCAGCGGACGGCGTGGGGGCCGGAACAGCACTGGATTCGATCGATACGGTCACCGCCAAACTGCGGGGCAAACTGGGAGAGGCGCTGGCCTCGATCGAAAAGGATTCGGAGCCATTGCCGCAAGTGACCACGAAGAATCTAGATGCGTTGCGGGCCTACGCGTTAGGGCAGAAATCTTACGCACGCAGCCGCTATGAAGAGGCGCAGGGCTTTTATGCGCGAGCGACGAAGCTCGATCCCAAGTTCGCGTTGGCCTACGTGGGCCAACTACGCGCGCGTAACGCGCTCAGCGATCTAAATGGGGGCGCGCAGTTTTTGAACGCAGCACTTGAGTTGCGTGAAAGCCTGCCGCCTCGGGATCAGATGTACCTGGAAGCGTGGGCGGCCGAAGTCGAGGCTCCCGGACAGGCGTTGGAGAAGTGGCGCCAGATGGCGAGCATGTATCCTGATTCCTTCAGCGCTTCGGCGAACGTTGGATACGGCCTCCACACGCGCAATCGTTTCAACGAAGGCATGGTCTTCGCAAAACGAGCGGCGTCTCCCAAGTACGAATTCGCGACCTTGTCCTGGGATTTGGTTGGACGGCTGGCATTGGGTATGGAACGCTTCGACGAAGCGCAGCAGGCGTTCCTGAAAGCGGACGCTGCGAAGGGAACATCCGCGGCATTGCGGCTGGCCGATACGTATGCGGCTCAACGGCAATTCGCGGCTGCTGAAAAGGCTTTGCGCCCTACAGTCAGCACGTCCAGCATTCCGTTTGACTCCATCAGTATCCAGTTGGATCAGGGCAACTGGAACGAAGCGCGAAAACAGGCCAATGAATTGCAGTTGTCAGCCCCGACGAATTCGTTGCGCGCGCGCGCGTCCATGTACCCACTGGCCGTCGTGGAATGGATACAGGGCGATAAAGAATCGTCATTGAATACCCTGAACCAGATCGTCGACAGGTCCATTGCCGCGGCTCTCGAATCAAAGGGCAGGTCCGATGCAGTGGACGATACGTATATAGCGATATCGGCTGGCATTCTGGCTCAGCGTCTGGGCGACCGCCGCTTGCCTGGGCGGGTCATGCAGAAGCTCAAAGGTAGGGATGATCTACTGCTGGCCGAGTTGACGCGCCCTTTGTATGCCGTCCTGGAAGCGAATGACCTGCGCATGGCAGGTCGAGCAGAGAATGCCATTGCCCGGCTCCAGGCCTCATCCAATGGCAACGAGCCTTTCCAAGTACACGTGGCGCTGCTTGAGGCTTACAAAGCCCTCGGCAAGAACGAGAATGCGTTAATCGAGGCGAACTGGCTCACCAATCATCGCGGGCGTGCCTACAGCGAGCTTGGATGTGGCTGGTGCCAGCAAGCGCTGAACGTGACGGATACCACGCTCGGACACTTGCTGGCAGCAGAGTTGTTGACTTCAGAAGGCCGCAGCGTGGACGCACATGCCGAATTGCAGAAATTCGACCGGCAATGGCAGCCCAACCGCCTTCCGGATCACTTGCGGGTGCGCCGCGCTGCCGTGCTGGCGACGTTCAAGTGAATCGGGCTCTGCATCATTCCGGCCATTAGTAGCTCCAGCATGGCCTCGCGCGCTTGGATGATGGCCGCCTTCGGTGCGATGCTTTGCACTTTGGCGCATCCACATAGGTGTTCGAAACGGGCGGCAGCCTCTGCATCGCCCTTTGGCAGCTTGTAACCTGCCTGTATCAAAGCGGCCTTCGGGTCCTTCTTGAACAGCCGGCGAAACTCGTTGTCCGTGCTCAGCTTGTCCAGCAGCTTGCCCGCGACCTTAGGATCCAGAGGCGCGGCCTTCCCCGACGCGCCCGTCTTCTTAGTTGCCATGTTGTCCCCAGTGGAAGGCCTCGAAACGGGCCTCTTGCGCGACAATCTAGCCTTGTCCGTGTTGCTAAACAACCGTAGGGTTGCGCGTCCATGTCGAAACAGGGGAAGGCACCATGAAGGTGCGGCGTTGCAAAGTGCTGTATCTGGAGCCGCGGGAAGAGGTGGGCTTCGACCTGGAAATGCTGCTGGCCGGCGGCAACGGACTGCGCCGCGAGCTGAGTTGGATAGCGCTGGCACCGCATCTGGGCGGAGAAATCAGGGTGGATACCGCCGAATGCGAGCTGCTGGGTGCTTTGAGTCCTGATGAATGGATCGACAGCCGCACGCTGGCCGGCCAGGGGGCATTGAACACCCTGCTGAAGAAGGGCCTGGTAGTCGGCGCCGGCAAACGCCACGCCGTCCATCGCCAATGCGACGAGGCCTTGCGCGGCGTGTACTGGCATCCGCTAGCCGCAACTTTGCATGCCTTCACCCGCTGGCAGGAAGCCGACGCCGTGCAGGCGATGCAGGACACGGGCACCGAGACCGCGGGTGAACTGCGCCAAGTTCTAGGCGCGCCCCCGGTCGAAGCGATGGGCCGCGGCGACGAAAACCAGCGCATCCCGCTGCCGCGGACCGCTCGCACCGACTTCGACCACTTGCTCGCGCGCCGCGCCACCTGCCGCAATTTCGATGCCGACCGGCCGTTGCCCTACGCCTTGTTCGCACAACTCATCGAGCGCGTATTTTCCGCGCAATCGCACGTACGGGTCAGCGACGACACCGTCTTCCTCAAGAAAACCAGCCCTTCCGGCGGCGGCCTGCATCCGGTCGAGGCGTATCTGCTTGTGCAGAACGTCGAAGGCCTTGCACCTGGCCTCTATCACTACCACTCCACCACCCACGCCCTGGAACCGTTGCCCTTACCCGACCAACCCTTGCACGAGCTGGCCATGCAGGCCGTCGCCCAGCAGGACTGGTTCGCCAACGCCCACGTCATGGTGTTGATGGCGCCGCGCTACGACCGCTCTTTCTGGAAATACCGCAACCACGCCAAGGCTTATCGCGCCATTACTCTGGAAGCAGGCCACCTATCGCAGACCCTGTACCTGTCGGCCACCGAAGCCGGCCTGGGCGCCTATATCACCTGCGCCATCAACGAAGTGCCGTTGGAACAGGTATTCGGCTTGAATCCCATCAGCGAAGGAGCGCTGGCGATCTGCGGCTTCGGCTGGCGTGGCGAGGAGATGGTGACGATGGAACTGGATCCGGCGGGCGAGGTGTGGCGCATGGAAGGTTCCGCCTAAGCACCCTCTTTGTAGAGCCGGGCAAGCCCGGCCCCATAGGAAGTGGAGAGGTCGCTATTTTCGTGACACAGGCCATGCGATCACCCTCAGTCGTCATTCCCGCCTACGCGGGGATGACGAGGAGAAGTAGTGCGGCGGGGGAATTACTACTTCTTGATTTCCTGCTTGTGCGTCTTCAACGCCTCCACCAGTCCCGGTACGCCGTCCGCGCCGGTTGGCACACTGATGCTGGAACCTTCGAAATCGTTGCCGATCGGTTCCGCACGCCCACCCAGGCACTGGCCGAGAAAGCCTTCCGCGACCGCATTGAAGGCTTTGCTATTGGCCGGCCGGGCGAAGCCATGGCCTTCGTCGGGGAACAACACGTAGGTGACCGGGATATTCTTGGCCTTCATCGCATTGACGATCTGGTCGGCCTCGGCCTGCTTCACGCGCGGGTCGTTGGCACCTTGGCCGATCAGCAGCGGTTTGGTGATCTTATCGGCGCGGGTCAATGGCGAACGTTCCACCAGCCATTTCTTGCCGTCCTCGGTACGCGGATCGCCCATGCGTTTGGCCAGTTGCTCGTAGAAGCTGGCCCAGTACGCAGGCACCGTGCTCAGCAGCGTGTTGAGATTGGACGGACCCACGATGTCCACACCGCACTTGAACGCATCCGGCGTGAAGGTGACACCGACCAACGTGGCGTAGCCGCCATAGCTGCCGCCCATGATGGCGACCTGGTCCGGCGTAGTGACGCCTTCCTTCACCGCCCACTGCACCGCGTCCAGCAGATCGTCATGCATCTTCGCCGCCCATTCGCCGTTGCCGGCGTTGGTGAACGCCTTGCCGAAGCCGGTGGAGCCGCGATAGTTCACCTGCAGCACCGCGTAGCCGCGATTAGCCAGCCATTGCGGGGTGCCGCTGTAACCGTAGCCGTCACGCGCCCACGGACCGCCGTGCACCATCAGCACCATCGGCACCGCGGCATCGGCCTTGCCATCGCTGTTGGCGTCGGCGCTCTTGGGCAGAGTCAGGTAACTGATCAAGGTCAGGCCGTCGCGCGATTTGATTTCCTGAGGCCATTGCGGAACCAGCGGCTTGCCGTCCAGCGCCGGACGCGCGGAGAACAGCTTGGTCAGCTTGCCGGCGCCGCCACGGTCGTAGCGGTAATACACGACCGGCGCTTCCGCCGCCGAATACGTCACGATCCAGGTCTTGTCGTCGTAGGTGCGGGCGTTGACGCCAATTTCGCCCGGACCGATCGCTTCCAATTTCTCCAGATCGGCGGCGATGCCGGCGTCCAGCGGCGACCACTGCTCGCGCAAATAATCGACCGCCACCGCCTGTACCACGCCGGTCTGCGGGTCGGACAGCGAATTGCCCACATCGGCGCGTTTGTCCTCGAACACCAGGGTCTTCTTGTCGCTGGCGACATCGATGGCGTACAGCGCTGCGGTGTTGCGGCCGCGCGAGTCGACCATGTACAGGGTCTTGCCATCGGTGGTCAGTCCGGCGGGCTGAGTGGAAAGCGAATCCTCGAACGGGATGTCGTCGTACTTCTTCCAGCCGCCCTTGCCGTCGGGCTGAAGCACGTCCTGGCCGCCGTCGGGACGCGACTTGGTCGCGTAGCGAAGGTTGTAATCATCATCGACCAGGTAGCCGCCGATCTCGTCCTCGTTCTTTTCCACCAGCGTGCGTTTACCAGTGGCCAGGTCCACGCGATAAAGGTCGTGCCACTTGGGGTCGCGGTCGTTCATGCCGACCAGGATCGACTCCGGGTGCGCGTGACTGGTGCCGGCCACCTGCGCGGTGGTCTTCGGAAACGGGGTGAGGTCGGTAGCCTTGCCGGTGGCGACATCCACGCTGAAAAGATGGAAATCCTCGTCGCCGCCGCTGTCGCGCAGGTACAGCAGAGTGTCGGGCTGGTACGACCAGAAATAATTGCGAATACCACGCGCCTTGTCGTTGGTGACCGCACGCGCCTTGGCAGGCTCGGCGGCGGAAGCGACCCATACGTTCATCACGCCGTCTACCGGCGCCAACCAGCTGAGAGTCTTGCCGTCGGGACTGATCAGCACGCTCGAGCGTTCGGGATTGCCGAACAAGGCGTCACGCGGGATCAGCTCGGTGCCGGCGATCCGTTGCGCGGCGGTCGCCTTGTCCTGGGCCAGCGCGGTGGAAATGGAAAGCGACAGCAGCAGGACGGTGGCGGGCAACAGGAAGCGCAGGGCAGAATTATTCGACATCGGTCGGCTCTCCAAAGCGAGTGAAAAGAGGCGGACGGCGAGCATCCGGCAGGCATGGTTAAAGCGGGGTGGCGATGAGCAATACGCGGTGCAGTGGAGCATGCGGCCGCGGTCGGCGCATGTGACGCAAGGCAGGGTGCTTTTTGCCCCCTCCCTTGCGCGTAGTACAGGGGAGGGCAGAGTTACGCTGCGCTACGGGTCGCGCCGCGGTCCACGCGCCGGTAACCCAGCGCCTCGGTCAGGTGCGCCGTACCGATCTTCTGTTCGCCGGCCAGGTCGGCGATGGTGCGCGCGACCCGCAGAATGCGGTGCATGGAGCGCGCCGAGAGCTGGAGGCGCTCGATCGCGCGCTCCAGCAGAGCCTGGTCGCGATCTTCCAGACGGCAGAAAGCCATGGTTTCGGATTGCCCGAGTTGCGCATTGGCCTTGCCGGCGCGCGCGTGCTGGAGTGCGCGCGCGGCTTCCACACGTAGCCGCACCGCAAGGGTGGGTTCGCCCGTGGGCGCGTCCGGGCGCAGGTCCTGTGGCGGCAGCCGCGGTACTTCGACATGCAGATCGATACGATCCATCAGCGGGCCGGAAATTTTGGCGCGGTAACGGCGGACATTCTCCGGACTACAGCGACAGCGCCCCGACGGATCGCCAGCCCAACCGCAGGGGCAAGGATTCATCGCTGCGACCAGTTGGAAACGCGCGGGGAATTCCGAACTGCGCGCCGCGCGCGAGACGGTGACGGTGCCCGATTCCAACGGCTCGCGCAGAACTTCGAGTGCCTTGCGGTCCCATTCGGGCAACTCATCGAGAAACAGAACTCCGTTATGGCTGAGCGAAATCTCGCCGGGCCGCGGATCCGCTCCGCCGCCCACCAGGGCGACGGCGCTGGCAGTGTGGTGCGGTGAACGGTATGGGCGTTGCCGCCAGCGGGCGGGATCCAGTCCGCGTCCGCTCACCGAGGCGATTGCCGCGGTCTCCAGCGCTTCGGCCTCGCTCGCTTCAGGCAATAATCCCGGCAAGCGCGACGCGAGCAGGGTCTTGCCGCAGCCCGGGGTTCCGATAAGTAGCAGATGGTGATTTCCCGCGGCCGCCACCTCCAGCGCGCGACGCGCATGCAGTTGTCCGCGCACATCGGCCATGTCGGGAATCAGCGTTAGCTGCGGTGGCGGGGCGACGGCGATCGGCAGTTGCTTGGTGCGATTCAATGCCGCACAAACTTCCAGCAGGGTACGCGCGGTGTAGGCCTCTACTTCGCGCGCCAGCGCGGCTTCGGGACCGCTGCCGAGCGGTACGATGAGTTTGCGTCCAGCGCGCGCGGCGGCCAGTGCGGCCGGGAGAATGCCGTCAACGGTGCGCAGCTCGCCGGTCAGTCCCAGCTCACCCAGGAATTCGTACTCGCTCAACGCATTGCGGTCGATCTGGCCGCTGGCGGCAAGGATGCCGAGCGCGATAGGCAGATCGAAACGTCCGCCGTCCTTGGGCAAATCCGCAGGCGCTAGATTTACGGTGATACGGCGCGCGGGGAATTCGAACTGTGAGCAGAGGATGGCGGCGCGCACGCGATCGCGGGATTCGCGCACCGCGGCTTCGGGCAGGCCTACGATGTGGGTCAGCGGCAGGCCGCCGGACAGGTGCACTTCCACCCGTACCGGCGGCGCGGACACGCCGGCGCGTGCACGGCTGTGCACCAGCGCAAGACTCATGGCGGCGGGCGCTTAGTGTTGCGGGGTTTGCGAAGACGCGGGTGTTTCCAGCGCGGCGACTGCGCGCTCCAACGCTTCGAGCTTTTCGCGGGTGCGCAGCAGCACGGCGCGCTGCACGTCGAACTCCTCGCGCGTCACCAGGTCGAGTTTGGACAGGCCCGATTGCAGGGCGCTCTTGAAGGTCTGCTGCAGTTCTTCCTGCGATTCGCGTAGGCCGGGCGGCACCAGGTCGCTGAGGCGGCGGGCGAGGTCATCGATGGTGTTGAGGTCGATCATGTGGGGCTCTCAATTGGTATGCCATCCGGCTGTGGGACCAGCCTGAACGTATCGCCGCTACCGCGCCATCGGCTTTGTCTGCTGCGCGGCGTCAGTTTATCCCGACGCCATGTGGGACCTGCATTGAACCCGACCGCCCCACGGCTCGCAAGCGCGGCCCGCTGAACCGGGATATCCTTCGACCAGACTTCTGGAGGCAATCACGCATGAAAATGATCATGGCCATCATCAAACCGTTCAAGCTGGACGATGTGCGCGAGGCTCTGGCCGAGGCGGGCATCACCGGCATCACGGTGACCGAAGTGAAGGGCTTCGGCCGGCAGAAGGGCCATACCGAGCTGTACCGGGGCGCCGAGTACGTGGTGGATTTCCTGCCCAAGGTGAAGGTGGAAGTAGCGGTCTCCGACGATCAGGTCGACAAAGTGACGGAAGCCATCGTCAAGGCCGCGGGCACCGGCAAGATCGGGGACGGCAAAGTGTTCGTTTATGCCCTGGATCGGGTGGTGCGGATACGCACCGGCGAACTGGATTCCGACGCACTCTAGGTCGGAGGTCGAGGCTATGCCCTCGACGCGGGCGGCGTCCGGACATCGCGCTAAAGAACAAAGCCCCGCATTGCGGGGCTTTTTTGGTGGTCCGGATCGCGCAGCAGTTACTCGCCCAGCGCCTTAGCCACGAACGGCGGCGCCACCAGCGCGCCGGTGTGCAGGTGCGCGCTGTAGTACAGGGTCTCGAACGTCTTGCTGCTGGCATCGCCTTCGCGAAAGTCGAAATTGCCGCCCTTTCTGGCCAGGGTGACGCTCCACCAGCCGGTCGGGTAGCACGGCTGGGGGAACGGCAAGGTCTTGAAGGTGCTGAAGCCGGCCTTGCGCATCTCGCCGCGCATCTCGTTGATCAGGTCCAGCAGCGCCAATGGGGACTCCGACTGCTGCACCAGAATGCCGTCGTCCTTCAGCGCGCGGAAGCAGGATTCGTAGAACGCCTTGTTGAACAGGCCCTCGGCCGGGCCGACCGGATCGGTCGAATCCACGATCACCACGTCCACGCTGTCGGCCGGGCAATTGGCCATGTAGGCCACGCCATCGTCGAACAGCAGCTCGGCGCGCGGGTCGCTATTGCTATCGCACAGCTCGGGGAAATACTTCTCCGACATGCGCGTGACCTGTTCGTCGATGTCGCACTGCGTGGCGCTCTGCACGCCGGGGTGCTTGAGCACCTCGCGCAACGTGCCGCAATCGCCGCCGCCGATGATCACCACGCGCTTCGGGTCGGCGTGGGTGTACAGCGCCGGATGCGAAATCATCTCGTGGTAGAAGAAATTGTCGCGCGTGGTCAGCATCACCGCGCCGTCGATCAGCATCAGGTTGCCCCAGTCGGTGGTGCCGTAGATCTCGATCTTCTGGAACGGCGACTGCACTTCATCCAGCTTGCCGGTGGTGCGGAAGCCGATGGCCGAGCCGGTGGGCTGGAAGTGTTCGATGTACCAGGTGCTGTCGTTCGTCATCGCCAGGGCTCAACGGTCAGGGGGCGCGAATTGTACCGGATGCCGCGTTACAGCCCGGCTGCGATGGCTTAGCATCCGTCGGGAATTGTGAGGGGGATCCATCGAATGCAATCAGCGCAAGCGCGGCGACGACTTGTCGAGCGGCTGGAAAGCGAGGCCGAGCAGGCACCAGGCCGCTATTTGCTGAAACTGGCGCTGCTGGCCGCGTTGGGTTATGCGGTGCTGGCGGTGACGCTGTTGTCCACACTCGGCGCGCTGGTCTTCATGCTCTTGTATCTGCTGATGGTGCGGCCGGCGATCGACCCTTACATGATTTTCCCCATCGCCATCCTGGGCGTGGCCAGCACGGTCGTGTTGCGCGCGCTGTGGATCCGCTTCGTGCTGCCAGAAGGTCACGAACTGCAAGCAAACGAAGCGCCGGAACTTCGTGCCGAAGTGGAGCGTATTCGCAACGCGGTGGGAGCCGCGCCGCTGCACGGTATCGTCATCAATCGCGAACTCAATGCCGCCGCCGCGTTTGTTCCGCGCGGTCTGGGGCTGTGGGGACAACGGCACTATCTGATCCTGGGTCTGCCGCTGCTGCAGACGCTGGATCGGCGCGAACTGGCGGCGGTGGTCGCCCATGAATTCGGCCACTTCCATGGCGGCCACGGGGATTTCAGCGGGTGGATCTATCGGCTCCGGCTCAGCTGGCATCGGTTGCTGGAAGGCATGGCGGGCGGCGGTGTATGGGGCGGACAGTTGCTGTGGGTATTTTTCCGTTGGTACGCCCCGTACTTCGAGGCCTACAGCCAAGTGCTGGCCCGACGTCAGGAATACGCCGCCGATGCGGTCGCCATGCGGGTCGCGGGCGCCGAAGCGGCGGTAAGCGCGTTGGTGCGCATCGAGCTGGCGTCGGACTGGATGCAGG
Organism: Pseudoxanthomonas sp. P4_B2; assembly: GCF_056402315.1. Classification (NCBI taxonomy): domain Bacteria; kingdom Pseudomonadati; phylum Pseudomonadota; class Gammaproteobacteria; order Lysobacterales; family Lysobacteraceae; genus Pseudoxanthomonas; species Pseudoxanthomonas sp. P4_B2. Next base: position 159,086 of record NZ_JBFUHQ010000002.1, on the reverse strand, counting down.
GCGAGTTCTGGCCCGAAGTCCGGAAGTTGGTGCGCGGGCAGTCCTATCCGCCGATCGCCGTCCACACGCAGCTGGCGAAAAAACTCCCGCAGGAACTGCGCCGGGACGCGCGGTTGTCCGCAGGCGTACTGGTGCGGCAGCACGCGCCGGAGGACACCCATCCGACTCTGCTCAAGCGCGCAGCGGCCATGCAAGTCGAGCCGCGGCAATTCAGCGGCGATGCGATCCCTGCTTCAACCTTACTAGGCGAGCTCGACGCGCGCCTGCAGCAGCGTTTCAGCCTGGAATGGCGCAAAGAGGAAGAACCCGACTGGAAGCTGCGCTATCAGCAAGCGCAGCGCGAACGCGCACGCCTGGCCGAACTCGAAGCTCATCCCACGCATACTCCGGGCGAGGCCGTGGAACTGGCCTGCCTGGCCGAAGACTACCAGCCCGGCGTCGACGCCTTGCCGCTGTATCAGGCAGCGCTGCTGCGCGCGCCGTCCCATGGCAGTGGTCACTTCCGACTGGGCGCGTTGCTGCTCAAGCGCGACCGACAGGAAGAAGGCCTGCAGCATCTGCAACGGGCGATGGAACTGGAGCCGACGCTGATCGATCCAGCCTTACGCGTGCTCGATGTGCATGCGCGTGGACAACCGCAGCAATCGCCCCTGCACTCCACCCTAGAAAGCCTGCACACGCGCTATGCGGCCAATGCCGGGCAAACGCAAAACCGCGACACCGAAGCGCTGCAGCCGCATGCGCTGGACGCCGGACAGTTGCGCGTACTGGCGCGGACCCTGCGCGGCCACGACAAGATCCGCCAGGCCTGGGTGGTGCGCCGGCCGCTCTCCGGCTTGGAGGTGCTGCCGCATTACCTGGTGCTGCTGGACTGGGCCGGCTCGGTGGCCAGCGAACGTGGCGCCTTGCCGCACATCGCTTCGCAGCTGCAGTTGCCGGGCAGCTGCTCCGTGCTCAGCGCTTCCAGCGATGCCGAACAGGCGCGTGCGATCCGCAGCAGCGCGGACAAGCCCGCCTACCAGCGGCCGTAACCGGAGCGGCACAACGACGGCGTTAGAATGCGCGTCCGTTTTCTCCGACAGAGCCTGCCCCATGTCCACCTGGTCCCTAGACCAAGCCCGCAAGACCTATTCCATCCCGCATTGGGCGGAAGGGTATTTCGACGTGGATGCAGCGGGCCATGTGGTGGTCAGTCCCAAAGGCGCAGAAGGTCCGTCGATCTCGCTGCCCGAAGTGGTGGACACCGCACGCGCCAACGGCGCACGCATGCCGCTGCTGGTGCGCTTCCCCGACATCCTGGGCGACCGCCTAGGCAAGCTGCAGGCTGCGTTCGGTCAGGCCATGCAGGAGTGGGAGTACGCGGGCGGCTATACGGCCGTGTATCCGATTAAGGTCAACCAGCATCGTGGCGTCGCCGGCACGCTGGCCTCGCACAGCGGCGAAGGCTTCGGCCTGGAAGCGGGCAGCAAGCCGGAGCTGATGGCGGTGCTGGCGCTGTCGCGGCCGGGCGGGCTGATCGTCTGCAACGGCTACAAGGATCGCGAATACGTCCGCCTAGCCCTGATCGGCCGCAAACTGGGCCTGCAGACCTTCATCGTCATCGAGAAGCCGTCGGAATTGGCACTGGTGATCGAGGAGGCGAAGGCGCTGAAGGTGAAGCCCGGTCTGGGCGTGCGCATGCGTCTGGCCTCGCTGGGCGCCGGCAAATGGCAGAACAGCGGCGGCGACAAGGCTAAGTTCGGCCTCAGCCCGCGCCAGGTGCTGGACCTGTGGAAGGAATTGCGCGACAACGGCCTGCAGGAGTCGCTAGGCCTGCTGCATTTCCACATGGGCTCGCAGATTTCCAACGTGCGCGACATCGCCAACGGCATGCGCGAGGCCACGCGCTATTTCGTCGAACTGTCGAAGCTGGGCGCCAAGATCAGCCATGTCGACGTCGGCGGCGGCCTGGGCATCGACTACGAAGGCACGCGTTCGCGCAGCTATTGCTCGATCAATTACGGCTTGAACCAGTACGCTTCCAATATCGTGCAGCCGCTGGCCGAAGCCTGCGAGGAACACAAGCTGGCGCCGCCGCGCATCGTCACCGAATGCGGCCGCGCGATGACCGCTCACCATGCGGTGCTGATCGCCAACGTATCGGAAGTGGAACAGGCGCCGGAAGGCCGCGTGCCGCCGTCGCATGCCGACGAGCCGGCGGTGATCCGCCACCTGCGCGAGATCCACGACGAACTGGATTCGCGCCCGGCCGTCGAACTCTTCCACGACGCCCAACACCACCACAGCGAAGGCCTGTCGCTGTACGCGCTGGGCCAGATCGATCTGACCCATCGCGCGCGCATCGACGACTTGTTCTACGCCATCGCTCACGCGGTGCGCGCGCGCCTGAGCAGCGACGAGCGTAACCACCGCGACCTGCTGGACGAGCTCAACGAACGCCTGGTCGACAAATACTTCGTCAACTTCAGCGTGTTCGAATCGATCCCCGATGTGTGGGCCATCGACCAGGTGTTCCCGATCCTGCCGATCGAGCGCCTGAACGAAGCGCCGCTGCGCCGTGGCGTGATCGCCGACATGACCTGCGATTCGGACGGCATGGTCAAGACCTATGTGGAGAACGAAGGCCTGGATTCCTCGCTACCGCTGCATGCTTTGAACCACGGCGAAAGCTATCGCCTGGGTTTCTTCCTGGTCGGCGCCTACCAGGAGATCCTGGGCGACATCCACAACCTGTTCGGCGATACCGATACGGTGGAAGTGAAGCGCGACGGTGCCGGTTTCAGCATCAGCCAACAGCGTAGCGGCGACACCACGGATGTGATGCTGGATTACGTGGGCTATGGGCTGGCCGATCTGCGTGCGGCGTATGCGGAGCGGGTGGCGAAGGCGGAGTTGCCGGCGGAAGAATCGAAGTTGCTAGCCGATGCGCTGGAAGCGGGACTCACCGGATACACGTATTTGTCGGATGAGCCTTTGGGCTAGCTTTCCTTCTCCCGCCGGGAGAAGGTGCCCGAAGGGCGGATGAGGGAATGGGCCGTCAGTGCCGACGGAACAATCCCTGGCGATTAATTCTCATGCCCTCACACCCCAAGGGTGCTTCCTTCGGGGCGTCCGTCGCTGCGCGCCACCTTCTCCCGGTGGGAGAAGGGTAGAACTTACTTCCTATCCACCTGAAACCCCGCAAACGACTGCGTCACCGGCATGATCTCGAGCCGGTTGATGTTGAGGTGCGACGGCAATGTGGCGATGTAATAGAGCTGCTCGGCGATGTCCTCGGCGGTCATCGGCGTGGCGCCGCCATACATCTTGTCCGAGGCGGCCTGGTCTCCATGGGTGCGGACCAGGGTGAATTCGGTTTCGGCCATGCCGGGCTCTATCGAAGTCACGCGCACGCCCGTGCCGTGCAGATCCGAGCGCAGGCCCAGCGAAAACTGCTTCACGAAGGCCTTGCTGCCGCCATAAGTGTTGCCGCCCGGATACGGATAACTGGCGGCCACCGAACTCATGTTGATGATCACGCCTTTGCGCTCGATCAGGCCGGGCAGCAAACGATGGGTCAGCGTTACCAGCGCGGTGATGTTGGTGTCGATCATGGTGCGCCAGTCCTGCAGGCTGGCTTTCTGCGCAGGTGCGGTGCCCAGCGCCAACCCGGCGTTGTTGACCAGCACATCGACGCCGCGAAAGGCTTCCGGCAACGCCGCCAGTGAGGCTTCCAGCGCGGCTTCGTCGCGTATGTCGAATACGGCGGCATGCACCTTGTCCGCACCGAACTGGTCGACGAGGGGTTGCAGGCGCTCGGCCCGGCGGCCGGTGGCGATTACGCGCCAGCCTGCTTCGGCGAAACGTTTGACGGCGGCGGCGCCGAAGCCGGATGTGGCGCCGGTGATGAGGACGGTTCTGATCATGAGGTCTCAGCGGCAAGAGTGAGGGGAGGGGCCGCCAACTTTAATCGGTTCGGGGTTCGACAAGCTCGCTACTAACGGGATTTTCCGTATCGGTCACCAAACGAATGGAATAAGCCGTTTTGTCTGGCGTACGTACTCCGGATACTGATTGGGAAACGCGTCGGCCAGCACGCGTTCCTCGATGCGCATCCGCCAGAGGAAGGCGACCGTCACCGGCGCCAAGACCACCAATAGCGACCAGACGTTGCCCAGCGCCAGCCCGAAACCCAGGAAGGTCATCAGTGAACCGGTGTAGGAGGGGTGGCGAAGCAAGCGGTACGGTCCGTGGCGGATCAGTTCATGGCCGGGCTGGATGTTCACGTCGATAGTGAAAAAACGCGCCAGCACGCGGATCGCCCAGAAGCGCAACGCAAGGCCACCGGCCATCAGTGACAGTCCGGCCCAGAACAACGGCTGCCGGATACCGGTGTTGCCGATATGCCCCTCCGGACGATACGAGAGCCAGACGGCCAAACCGATGCATACATAAACCGTCACCAACAGCAAGCGCAGCGTGCCGCGATCGCGCATGCGCGAGCGGTCTTCGGAGCGGCGTTTCCAGCCTAGCCAGAGTTCGCTGAGCGCCCAGACCACGACCAAGGCGGCGAACAATTTTTCGGGGAGCGTGCCCACGTGCATCACGGGAAACCTGCCGAGAGTGAAAGATCCGCCGCCACGATACAGGGAGCTACAACTCGCGCCTTATTGCGCCTTGATCGCCATTGCCGGCAGCCCGCCGCTGGAGAGTTTCTGCTTGGCTTCGGCCAGTTCGCTGGCGGTGCCGTAAGGCCCCATGCGCACGCGATAAACGGTCTTGCCGCCGATCTGCGCCGACTCCACGCGTGCCGACAGCCCCAGCAGGGCGATTTTCGCCTTGGTGGATTCGGCATCGCCGGAGGCGCCGAACGCGCCGGCCTGAAGAATGTAGCGCGCGTCTTTGCCGGCCGATGCGCTAGCGGCCGCCGGCGTCGCGGCTGCGGTTGTCGTTGCGGCCGCCGGCGTTTCCGAAATCGGCTTCGGATCGCTCGTCGCGGTACCGGACGTTGCGGTCGCTGCGGCTGCTGTCGTGGCCGCCTGCTGCGCGCGCGCTTCGCGTGCCTTCTCCGCGCTCGCGCTGGCGGCGAGTTCGGCGTCGGACATCTGCACTTCTTTGCCCGGAAGCAGGGTGTAGAAGTCATATTGGGTTTCCTTGTTCGCCGCTTCATCCGCCTTGGGGTCGGGCTGCGACGTCGCCGTGGAGGGTTCCGGCGCGATGTCCTCGGCATTGCTGTCGGCGTCGGCCACCTGGGCCGGCAACGCGTCGGGGTTGGGCTGCGGACGGAAAAAGCCATCGCCGTCCTTCTTCATCAATCCGGGCACGATGAAGAATGCGGCCGCGCCCAGCACCAGGCCTGCGATCAGCCACACCCAGCCGGGCGTGCCGTTGCCCGAGTTGCGTCGCGCCTGGGTCTTGTTGCGTCGTGCCGCCATCAAACTACTCTCCAATTACATCTTTTCGGGGGCGCTGACGCCCAACAATTCCAATCCGTTCGCCAACACCTGCCGCGCCGCGCTCGCTAGCGCCAACCTCGCGTCGCGCGTGGCGGGGTCTTCTACCAGCACCGGGGTGGCGTGGTACCAAGTGTGGAAAGCATAGGCCAGTTCGCGCAGGTATTGCGCGATGAGGTGGGGTTCCAATAACTGTCCCGCGTTCTCCACCACTTCCGGAAAACGCGACAGCTCGACCATCAGCAATTGTGAGTTCTCGTCGTCCAGCAACGCGAGGTGGCCCAGTCCGTTGGTTTGGTCGTAGGCGTAGCCCTTTTCCACCCCCTGGCGCAGCAGGCTGCACACGCGAGCGTGCGCGTACTGCACATAGAACACCGGATTATCGTTGCTCTGCTGGCGGGCCAGGTCGATATCGAAGGTGAGCTGCGAATCCGGTTTACGCGCGATCAGGAACCAGCGCGTGGCATCGCGCCCGGCTTCCTCGATCAGATCGCGCAGAGTGAAATAGCTGCCGGCGCGCTTGGAAAGCTTCACTTCCTCGCCACCGCGCATCACCGTGACCATCTGGTGCAGCACGTATTCGGGCCAGCCTTGTGGAATACCGACGTCCAGCGCCTGCAGCCCGGCGCGCACGCGCGCCAGCGAACCGTGGTGGTCGGCGCCCAGCTCGGTAATGGCGCGCCCGTAGCCACGCTGCCACTTGGACAGGTGGTAGGCGATGTCTGGTAGGAAGTAGGTGAAGGTGCCGTCGGACTTGCGCATGACGCGGTCCTTGTCGTCGCCGAAATCCGTGGTCCTGAGCCACAGTGCACCGCCTTCCTCGTAGGTGTGGCCGGTGGCGCCGAGGCGCTGCACGGTTTCGGCGACCTTGCCGTCGTCGTACAGCGAACTCTCCAGGAAGTAGGTATCGAAGGACACATCGAAGGCGGCCAGATCGCCGTTCTGTTCGCGGCGCAAGGCGGCTACGGCGAAGCGGCGAATCGCGTCGAGGTCGTCGGCGTCCTCGGCGCCGGTGATGACGTGGCCGTCGGATTCCACGGTCTCGCCCCGCAAGTACGCATCGGCGACGTCCTGGATGTAGTCGCCGCGATAGCCGGCTTCCGGCCAACCCGCTTCGTCGGGTTTCAGCCCTTTCGCGCGCGCCTGCACCGAGCGCGCGAGGTTCTCGATCTGCACGCCGGCATCGTTGTAATAGAACTCGCGACGCGTTTCCCAACCGTTGGCCTGCAACAGGCGTGCAATGCAGTCACCGATCGCTGCGGCACGGCCGTGGCCGACGTGCAGCGGGCCGGTGGGATTGGCGGAAACGTATTCCACGCCGACCATCTTTCCTTCGCCGGAGGTGTTGAGGCCGTAGGCATCGCCCTGCTGCAGGGCTGCGACGACTTCGCGCTGGTAAGCGGCCGGACTCATGTGAAAATTGATGAAACCCGGGCCGGCGATTTCAACCTTGGCGATGTCGTCGCTGGCCGGCAGTGCCGCGACCAGGGCCTGCGCCAATGCGCGTGGATTGCTGCGCGCAGGCTTGGCTAGCAGCATCGCCGCGTTGCTGGCGAAATCGCCGTGTTCGCGCGTTTTGGGGCGTTCGACCACGAAATCCGGGGTAGCGGTGTCGGCCGGCAAGGTGCCGGCGCTGCGCAGGGCGTCGATGCCTTGGGCGATCAGGGCGCGGAGTTGGGATTTCACGGGGTTCTGCTGACGATGCGGGTCGGCGATTTTAACCGACCGCGCAGGTCAAGGTCTGGCCAGCTCGTTCAGGCGTCACACCCAGCCGCGTGAGGCCAGCGACACAGGCACCCCGTCACCCACCACGAAGTGATCCAGTAGCCTTACCTCCATCAAGGACAGCGCCTGCTTCAAGCGTGCGGTGACCGCGCGATCGGCTGCGGACGGTTCGGCATCTCCCGAAGGATGGTTGTGGCCGACGATCACCGCGGCGGCGTTGTGGGCAAGGGCCCGGCGCACGATTTCGCGCGGATGGACCTCGGTGCCGTCGACCGTGCCCTGGAACAGTTCCTCGAATGCCAGTGCGCGATGCCGCGTGTCCAGGAACAGGGCGGCGAAAACCTCATTTCCGCGTCCGCGCAGGCGCTGGGCGAAATAGCGGCCGGCGGAGTGGGGGTCGCTCAGCACTTCACCCCGTTCCAACGCAGCGGCGAGGTGGCGATGGCTCAGTTCCAGCGCCGCCGTCAGCTTGCAGGCACGGGCCGGACCCAGGCCAGGCAGTTTCGCCATCTGGATTGGGTTGTTTTCCAGCAGCGCGCGCAGCGGGCCATGGGCGGCGAGTAATTCGCGGGAGGTCTGCACCGCGTCGCGCCCGCGCAAACCGGAACCCAGGAAGATCGCCAGCAGTTCCGCATCCGACAGCGCGCCGGCGCCACGGGCCAGGAGCTTTTCACGGGGTCGCTCTTCAGTGGGCCAGTCGCGTATGTGCATAGGACTAGCTTGCCTTGCTTCATGCCTGCGGGGCATAAGGCAGGTGGGGTGCATCGGGTAAGCTAACTGCCTGTACGGCGATAGGACTTCCCCGACGTGGCGGACGACAAATTGATTGGTCAGCACGTGTTGTTGTGTGTCGGCGGAGGCATTGCCGCCTACAAGGCGCTGGAACTGGTGCGCCGACTACGCGAGGCTGGGGCGCAGGTGCAGGTGGCGATGACCGCCGGCGCCCAGCATTTCGTGACGCCGCTGAGCTTCCAGGCACTGTCCGGCAACCCGACCCGCACCACGCTATGGGACAGCGCGGCAGAGGCCTCGATGGGCCATATCGAACTGGCGCGCTGGGCCGACCGGATCCTGATCGCTCCGGCCACCGCCGACCTGTTGGCCAAGCTTGCGCACGGCTTCGCCGACGATCTGGTCACCACCCTGTGCTTGGCCACGACCGCGCCGATCACCGTGGCGCCGGCCATGAACCACCGCATGTGGGGCCATCCGGCCACGCAAGCCAATATCGCGACCCTGCGCGGGCGAGGAGTGCAGGTCATCGGGCCGGAAGACGGTCCGCTGGCCGAAGGCGAGTCCGGCCCCGGGCGCCTCAGCGAACCCGACGCCATCGTGGCGGCGCTGCTGTCCGCCGCGACCGTCGATCAGGCATTGAAAGGGCTGAAAGTAGTGGTGAGCGCTGGCCCTACTTATGAAGACCTGGATCCGGTGCGTTACCTGGGCAACCGAAGCAGCGGCAAGATGGGTTTCGCGGTGGCCGACAGCGCAAGGAGGCGCGGCGCTGAGGTGGTGCTGGTCGCCGGCCCCGTGCATCTGCCGACCCCGGCAGGGGTGACGCGGGTGGACGTGCGTTCTGCCGCGCAGATGCATGAAGCGGTGTTCGCCGCGTTTCCCGCCGATATTTATATAGGCGCGGCCGCCGTGGCCGATTACACCCCGCGCGCACCGGCCGCCAACAAGATCAAAAAGTCGAACGAATCGCTGGCGTTGGATCTGGTGCGCACGCCCGACATCCTGTCCGAGGTCGCCGCGCAGACCCAGGGTCTGAAGCTGGTGGTCGGTTTCGCTGCTGAGACCGAGAACGTCGCCGGCTACGCGCGCGGCAAGCTGGTGGCCAAGCGCCTGGATCTGATCGTGGCCAATCGCGTCGGTGTGGTCGACGGCGGCTTTGAGAGCGACCAGAACGCGATGACTGCCTATTGGCAGGACGGCGAGCGCGTCTTCGACCCGGGCGCCAAAACCAGGTTGGCCGACGACTTGATCGAGCTGATCGTGGAGCGCCTGAACGCATGACCTCAACTTCCGCGAAGTCCGCTTCTCTCCAGGCCATTGAAGTAAAGCTGCTGGATCCACGTTTCGGCGATGAGTGGCCATTGCCGGCCTACGCTACCGAAGCCAGCGCTGGCATGGACCTGCGCGCAGCGTTGGAGGCGCCGCTTACCCTGGCCTCTGGCGACACCGCCTTGATTCCCAGTGGCATCTCGATCCACTTGGCCGATCCGCACCTGTGTGCGGTCGTGCTGCCGCGTTCGGGACTGGGGCACCGGCATGGCATCGTTCTGGGCAACGGGACCGGACTGATCGACGCCGATTACCAAGGTCCCTTGCTGATCAGCGTGTGGAATCGCAGCCAGGAAAGCTTCACCGTCCAACCGGGCGACCGAATCGCTCAGCTAGTTGTGTTGCCCATCACGCGCGTAAGCTTGCAGGTAGTGGATACTTTTGCGGATAGCGCGCGTGGCGAAGGGGGCTTCGGCCACACAGGCGTCCGCTGAAAAAGGCAATACACCATGGCTGAAAACAAACCACGCAAGTCGCAGTCGCCGACTTCGGACCTGCGGCGTGCGCTGCCGATGCTGGCGGCGCTGTTCGCGTTGCTCGCGCTCTGGTTGGGATGGGGCGGCGTGCAGCAATGGCGCGACGCACGGCGCGACGAAGGTCTGCAGCAGGCACGCGACTCGGTGCTGTCGGCCACTCAGCAAGCCCTTGCCGGACAGCTCAAACAGTTGGCCGATAGGATCTCTGCCGCGCCAGTGCAGACCGCATTGCGGGCCGGCGATAGCGCGGCTGCAGCCCAGGCGATCGGAGAGGGCTGGAAGGACGCCAACTCAGTACAGGTCCTGCCCGCCGGCCTGGATGCGGCTTACGGGGCGCCGGCGGATTTCGGCTTCAGCAAGCTGGCCTTGCTGGAAGCTGCGCTCAGCGAAAACGCACCGGTGGCACGCGTGGTTCGGGAGGGCAAGCAAAGCCAGCTCGGCTTGGCCGCGCCTGCCGGTGACGGAGTCGCCTATTTGTACGTTCCCCTGGCTCTGCTGACCGGCAGCTTCGATCAAGCCGCAGTGCCTGCGCAGGCCTACCTCGCGATCAGGCAGGGCGCCTACACAGTTCGCGAAAGCGGCAACAACAGCCTAGCGGACGGAGCCGAGAGCCTGGCCCGACCGATAGGCAAGACCGGCATGCGCGTGGTCGCTGCCGCCCCGGACGGCAGCGAAGGTCCGATGGGCCTGGGCGCGACAGCCAGCTTAGTGACGGCCGCATTAAGCGGAGTGCTGGCAGTATTGATCTTGCTGGTCGCACGTGGCCGATTGAATTTGGATCCGCGCGCCAAGCGCGCCAGCGCCGCAGACGACAACGAACCCACTCTGGTCCAGGCCCTGCAACGCGAGCCGCTGCCGCGCGCGCAGGCCCGCGAGACCACCGAAAAGGATGCAGACGCAGTGACCTCTAGCGACAAGCATATTGAAGTTGACCCCAGTATTTTCCGCGCCTACGACATTCGTGGTGTGGTCGGCGAGACGTTAAGCGTGGAAGTGGCCGAACGCATCGGCCAGGCCATCGGCACGGTGCTGGAGGAGCAGGGCCTGACCGACATCGTGGTGGGCCGCGACGGACGCCTGTCCGGGCCCGAGCTTTCCGATGGTCTGATCGAAGGCCTGCGCAAGGCGGGGCGCAACGTGATCGATATCGGCATGGCGCCGACGCCGGTGGCTTATTTCGCCGCCTATCACCTGCGCACCGGCAGCAGCGTCGCCGTCACCGGTAGCCACAATCCGCCGGACTACAACGGCTTCAAGATCGTGGTCGGCGGACAAACCTTGTCCGGCAATGCCATTACCGACCTATACGCGCGCATTAATGAGAAGCGCCTGCACCGGGCCGAGGCGCACGGCACCTTGCAACAGCGCGACGTGGCGGCCGATTACATCCAGCGTATCGCCGACGATGTGCAGATGGATCGCCCTCTCAAGGTGGTGGTCGATGCCGGCAACGGCGTGGCGGGCGATATCGCCCCCAAACTGCTCGAGGCCATCGGCGCCGAGGTCATCCCGCTGTATTGCGACGTGGACGGCAACTTCCCCAACCACCATCCCGACCCCAGCGAACCGCACAATCTGGAAGACCTGATCCAGACGGTGAAGCGTTTCGACGCCGACATCGGCCTGGCCTTCGACGGCGACGGCGACCGTCTGGGCGTGGTGACCAAGGAAGGCGAGATCATCTTCCCCGACCGCCTGCTGATGCTGTTCGCCGCCGATGTGCTGGAGCGCAACCCGGGCGCGTTGATCATTTATGACGTTAAGTGCACCGGCAAGCTGCAGGGCTGGGTCCTGAGCCATGGCGGCACGCCGCTGATGTGGCAGACCGGCCATTCGCTGATCAAGGCCAAGATGCGCGAAACCGGTGCCCAACTAGCCGGCGAGATGAGCGGACACTTCTTTTTCCAGGAGCGCTGGTACGGGTTCGACGACGGCCTTTACTCGGCCGCGCGCCTGCTGGAAGTCCTCGCCGCGCGTGCCGAGACGCCCAGCGAGGTGCTCAATGCTTTGCCCAATGCGCTGTCCACGCCGGAGATCAAGGTACCGGTGGCCGGCAGTCCGCACGAGATCGTGGCGAAGTTCGTGGCCAGCGCGCAGTTCGAAGGCGCTCGCCTGACCACCATCGATGGCCTGCGCGCCGACTGGGAAGACGGCTGGGGGCTGGTGCGTGCGTCCAACACCACTCCGATCCTGGTGCTGCGCTTCGAAGCCGACAACAAAGAAGCATTAGCCCGCATCAAAGACGAGTTCCGCGCTCACCTGTTGAAAGTGGCGCCGGAAATCACCGCAACCTTCTAATTGAATTGGTGGGAGCGGCGTCCCGCCGCGAGCTTTTGACGTTGCTCGACTACGCTGACAAAAGCTAGAAGCTCGCGGCGGGACGCCGCTCCCACGTACTTGCGGCAGTTCCCGGGTTTAGCGCAAGCCCGCGCCTATTTTGCGGGAACGGTCGCAACCGCTGCCGCTGGGTCCGCAGCCACGGCGTCGATCCCTTTCAGTTCCCGATAACGACGCAGGATGTCGGCGATTTCCGCGTCCAGTTCCACGCGTTGCCGCTCGAAGCTGGCCTGTAGCAGACGTTGGCGCTGCAGTTCACGATGACGGCTGGCAATGCTGTCGGCGATCTTCGGCACCACCGGTTTTCCCGCAAGTTCCTGATCGCCTGCGGTCCGCAATAGGCTGACCAGCCCCTCGCGCAGACTGGCCACGTTGTAGCGTGCAGTGCGGATGCTGTTATCGACGATGCCGGTGCGTTCGTTGAACACGCGGCGCAGTTCTTCTTCGGTTTGATAGGACGACAGCAGGGCTTGCTCGGTGCGGCGGCGGGTGTCGGCGGCGGCCTGGTCGACCTGGCGCTGTTGTTCGTCCGAGGCTGCGAGCGCGCGCTCTTCCTCGGTCAGTGCGCGGTCCACTCCGCCGGTACGCAGCCCGCTGCGCGCGCTGATTTCTTCGCGCGCGCGGTTGACTGCCTCGGCCGGCAGCGCGTCGCTGCAGACGCGCTGGCCGTTCTCATTCCAGCAATAGAGTTTCTTGGCAGTATCCGGCGCCTTCTGCGCCATGGCCAAAGGCGTTAGCGCCGCGCACAGGGCTATCAACAATAACTGGTGTTTCTTCGGCATCGTCGCAGGCCCCTTGCCTTAGTCGGACGGACTGCTGCCGTAGCTGGCGCGGTAGGCAAGCAGGCGGTCGCGGTGGGAGACAAGTTCAGCGCTTTCGCCGGCGAAAGCAAGCAAGTCGTGCAGGTTTGCGACCGCAATCACGGGCACCCCCGTCTCCGCAGCCACCGATTGCGCAGCCGAACGCCGCGCCGCCGCCGTTTCGGCACCCTCGCCCAGCACCTCTTGCCGATCCAGCGCCACTACGATGCCGGCGGCACGGCCGCCGCCCGCCTGGATCAGGCCCAAGGCTTCGCGAATCGCGGTGCCTGCGGTGATTACGTCATCGACGATCAGTACATTCCGGTCTTCCAGCGGCGCGCCGATCAGCATGCCGCCTTCGCCATGCGCCTTGGCCTCCTTGCGGTTATAGGCCACCGGCAGATCGCGGCCGCGGCGCGCGAATTCGCAGGCCAGCGCCGTCGCCAACGGGATGCCCTTGTAAGCGGGACCGAACAGCAAGTCGAAGTGCACGCCAGCCGCTTCCACCGCATCGGCGTAACAGGCGGCCAGATCGGCCAGCTTGGCGCCGCTGTCGAAACGGCCGGCATTGAAGAAATAGGGACTCAGGCGCCCGGACTTCAGGGTGAATTCGCCGAAGCGCAGGGCTTGGGAATGCAGGGCCAGCTGCAGGAAGCGGCTTCGATGATCGCTCATGGGCGTGCTCTGAGGTGCGTGTTCTGCGGTGGAATGCCTGCAAGCCTAGCCCATCGCCACCAGGGCCGGCCACCGTGCGGCGCAGTTCGGGCACAATCGAGCTTTGATCAGCTGCAACCGTCGAGAAACATTCCATGAGAATCATAAGCTTCAACGCCAATGGCCTGCGTTCGGCGGCCACCAAGGGTTTCTTCGATTGGTTCGCGGCCCAGGACGCCGATGTGCTGTGCGTGCAGGAAACCAAAGCGCAGGAGCACCAGCTGGGCGGTCCCGAATTCCTGCCCGCCGGCTACAAGGCCTGGTTCCGCGACGCCAGCACCAAGAAGGGCTACAGCGGCGTGGCGATCTACAGCAAACGCGAGCCGGACGAAGTCCGCACCGCGCTGGGCTGGGCGGAGTTCGACGAGGAAGGCCGCTATTTGGAGGCGCGTTTCGGCAATCTGAGCGTCGTTTCTTTTTACATTCCGTCCGGTTCTTCGGGCGAGCTGCGCCAGGGCTTCAAGTTCCAGGTGATGGACTGGCTGGCGCCGATTCTCGAGGAATGGCGCAGCAGCGGCCGCGACTACGTGCTGTGCGGCGATTGGAACATCGTGCGTTCGCGCCTGGATATCAAGAACTGGACGTCGAACCAGAAGAATTCCGGCTGCCTGCCGGCCGAGCGCGACTGGCTCAACGGCCTGTGCGTGGAAAGCGACGCCGGCAACGGCCGCGGCTGGGTCGATGCCTATCGCACGCTGCATGCCGAAGGTCAGGATTACACCTGGTGGAGCAACCGCGGCGCCGCGCGCGCCAACAACGTGGGTTGGCGGATCGACTACCAGATCGTCACGCCGTCGTTGCGGGACAAGCTGAAGGCCTGTTCGATCTACACCGCGTCGCGATTCTCGGACCATGCGCCGTTCACTGTGGACTACGCGTTGTGAGCCAAGCCCCAGCCAAGCCCAAGCACCCAGGCTGGCGACAGGTCCTGACCAACCTGCGCCAGCCCAAGGTGCTGGTGATGCTGCTGCTGGGCTTCAGTTCGGGCATCCCGATCTACCTGGTGGGCAACACGCTGGGTTTCTGGATGCGAGAAAACGGCATAGAGCTGTCCACCATCGGCTTTCTGTCGTGGGTCGGCCTGGCCTATTCGCTCAAGTTCCTGTGGGCGCCGCTCATCGACAAGCTCGACGCGCCGCTATTCGGCCGCTGGCTGGGACGGCGCCGCGGCTGGATGCTGCTGTCGCAGTTGATCGCCGCCGCTGGCTTGATCGGCATGGCGCTAGTGCAGCCGATCGAAGGACAACTCGTACTGGCCGGCTTTGCGCTCGATCAGCTAGTGGTGTTCGGTGTCTTGGCGCTGGTGGTGGCGTTCGCTTCCTCCACGCAGGACATCGTGATCGACGCTTGGCGCATCGAAAGCGCCGACAGCAACGAACAGCAAGGCCTGCTCACTTCGACCTCGACGCTCGGCTATCGCGGCGCGTTGCTGGTGACTGATTCGCTGATCCTGATCTTCGCCGCGAGCATCGGCTGGGCGCTCTCGTACCAGGTCATGGCGCTGTTGCTGGGCGTGGGCGTCGTGGCCACTTTGTTGGCGCGCGAGCCGGTGGCGACAGCGTTGGCGTCGGCAGCGCCGCATCCGGCGCTACTCACGCCACAGGGCTTGTTCGATGCGTTAATCGGACCGTTCCTGGCGTTCTTCCGTCAGCACGGCAGTTGGGCGCTATTGATCCTGCTGACGATCAGCTTGTACCGCTTGCCCGACTTCGTGATGGGGCCGATGGCCAATCCGTTCTACGCCGATCTGGGCATCGCCAAGGAAACCGTTGGTGCGGTGCGCGGCTCGGTGGGATTGATCGCAACCATCGTCGGCATCGCGGCGGCGGGACTATGCGCGGTGCGCTTCGGCTTTGTTCCCACGCTGCTGGCTGGCGCGGTGCTCGGCCCGGGTTCCAATCTGGCTTTCGCTTACCTTGCCTTGCACGGTGCCGATGCCGGCGTGTTCACCGCTGCGATGGTCATCGACAACTTCTGCAACGGATTCGCTGGCGTGGCTTTGGTGGGCTATATGTCCAGCCTGACCAGCGTTGGCTACACCGCGACGCAGTACGCGTTGCTGAGCTCGTTCTATGCCTTGCTCGGCAAGGTATTCAAGGGGTTTTCGGGAGTGGCGGTGGAGCACCTCGAAACCGGGCGAACCCTGCTGGAGGCCTATTCCCTGTTCTTCATCGGCACGGCGTTGATCGGCATTCCCGCATTTCTGTTGTGCATTCGCCTGGCCACGCGTAAATATGGACCTACGGACGGCGGAACGGGGCCGCGGGGGGCGACATGACCGACATCGTGATGAAGGACATCGATCCAGTCCTTGCTGACCGCATCCGTCGCGTGGCCGAGGCGCGTGGCTGGAACATGCACGACACCCTGTTCCACCTGCTCGAGCAGGGTCTGTTCGTCACCGAGGCCGAAGTCCGCAGCGGTTTCAACGACCGCGAAGTGGACGTATTGTCTGCGGCCATCACCGCGTTGAAGGACGTGCCGCGCGGACACGGGTTCTGATGATTTGTCGCTCAAAACCCGATACCCAACAGAGCGTGGGAGCGCCGTCCCGGCGCGAGCTTTGTAGACGAGCGGTATAAGAGCTCGCGCCGGGGCGGCGCTCCCACGCGGCGTTATCTGTTCAATATTTCAAGCTGGATAGATCGTACCCAGCACTCTTGGCCCCTTTGCGCCCGTCACGCTAGGCAAATTGCCTGGCCGTCCGGCCAGGGTTTCCCGCGCCAGCCAGGCGAAGCCCATGGCCTCCACGTAGTCCGGGTCCAGCCCGTACGCTGCGGTGGATTCCACCTCTACGCCAGGCAGATGCGCCGCGATCCGTGCCATCAATGCCGCGTTATGCACGCCGCCACCGCAACCCAGCACGCGCGCCGTGCCCGGTTGGGTGGCGCGTAATGCGTTGGCTACGGTGATCGCGCTGAGCTCGAGCAAGGTTGCCTGCACATCCGCAGACGAGAGCTTGACAGTACCCAACCGAGATTCCAGCCAACGAAGATGGAACTGTTCCCGTCCCGTGCTCTTCGGCGGCAGCAGCGCGAACCATGGATCGCCCAGCAACCGCGCCAGCAATTCAGCGTCCACTGTGCCGCTGGCGGCGAATGCGCCGCTCGCATCGTAGGCCTGGCCGGTATGGCGCTCGCACCAGGCATCCATCAATGCGTTGGCCGGACCGGTATCGAAACCTCGCACCTCGCCCGAGCTCGGCAGTAGGGTGAAGTTGCCGATGCCGCCCAGATTCAACACCGCGCGGTTTTCCTGGCTCGAACGCAGCATCGCCGCATGGAAGGCGGGCATCAATGGCGCGCCGTGGCCGCCGGCGGCCACATCGCGGCGGCGGAAGTCGGCCACTGTGGTGAGTCCACTGCGTTCGGCGATTACGTTGCCGTCGCCCATCTGCCAAGTGAAAGCCGCCGCCGATTCGGGCCGATGGCGCACCGTCTGCCCATGCGAACCGATCGCGCGCACCTGGCTTCGGTCCGTTCTTGAATCGACGATCGCCTGCGTCGCGGCATCGGCAAAAGCGCGGGCCAGGGTGGTATCCAGTTCGCCCAGTTCGTCCAGCGAAGTCGCTTCGCCACCTTGGCCCAGCGCGATCAGGCGCGTGCGCAGCGTTTCGTCCCAGGGATAGGTGCGGCCGAACACGAGTTCGCAATGCGGCTCGAAACGCACCAGCGCGGCATCGATGCCGTCGGCGCTGGTGCCGGAAATAAGGCCCAGGTAGAGCTGGGCGGAGTCGTCAGGCATGCGGTGACCGGGAAGGCACGATGGATTTCGTGCCGCAAGCATCGCCGCACGCGTCCGCTCCTACAAGAGCGGACGGCAAGTACGGGCGAGGATCAGCGCTTCTTGGAAGCGAGCGCGGTGGCCAGTGCGGTCGTTGCCGGCGCTGGTGCGGCATCCACGTCGGCGTAAATGATGTTCTCGACCGTGCGGATACGCGCCAAAGCATTGGCGGTGTAGGTACGGTACGCAGCCAGCTGCGCGCCAGCCAAAGGTTCCGGCGGCGGCATGGTGATCGACAGCGGATTGCGGTGCGCGCCGTTGACGCGGAATTCGTAATGCAGGTGCGGGCCGGTGGCCAGGCCGGTGGATCCCACGTAACCAATCACCGTGCCTTGCGCGACCGATTGGCCCCTGCGCAGCTTGGCGGTACGCGACATATGTCCATAAAGCGTGGTGTAGCCGCGGCCGTGGTTGAGGATCACCACGTTGCCGTAACCGCGCTGCCAGCCGATGAATTCCACCCGTGAATCGCCGGCGGCCATGATCGGTGTGCCGGTCGAGGCGGCGTAATCCACGCCCTTGTGCATGCGCATGGTGCCCAGCACCGGGTGCTTGCGCGCGCCGAACTTGGAGCTGAGGCGTGCGTACGGAATCGGCATGCGGATGAAGGTCTTCTTCAGCGGCCGGCCCTGCGCGGTGAAGTATTCGGGTTTGCTGTTCGGGCGCGAAAAGCGGAAGCCCGAATGCAGCTTGCCATCGACGGTGAACGTGGCGGCCAGCACCGGGCTGGTGCTGATGAGTTCGCCTTCGCGCCAGGTCTGGTCGACCACCACGCTGAAGCGGTCGTCGGCGTCCAGGTCCGAATCGAAGTCGATGTCGTACTTGAAGATCTCGTCGGTCAGCGAATTGATGTTGGCCGAGGTCAGCCCGGCCTTGCGCGCCGAACGGTTGAGCGAACGTCCGACCTTGCCGCTGAGTACGACGGTGCGGGTGGTGCTCTCGCGCGCGACCACTTTTTCGATGAGGGTGTCGCCGGCCAGCGACAGCTCGACGCGGTGGTCGGAGTCGCGGTCGTAGCGCAACGTGCGCAGGCTGCCGCTGACGGGCAGGTCGAATGCCAGTTCCGTGCCGGGCTTGAGTTTGGTCAGCGTGGCCTTCGCATCGGCGTTTTTGAGGATGCGCTGCATGGTCTCGCGGGGAATACCCAGATCCTTGAACAGCGAACCCAAGGTCTGTCCCGGCCTGACCTTGACGATCTGCCAGCTGTCGCCGACGGTCCCTGCTTGCCGCTCCTTGGAGAGCTCGGGCAGGTCCAGCGCCAGCACCGCGTGCGGCGCGGCCGCCGGAGTCTGCACGACGGTGGAGAAACCCGGCACGATGGTCGCTACCATCACGCCGATGGCAGTGAACAGGCTGGCGTGGATCCACTGCCGCCGCGTCCATCGCCTTGCCGAAAGGTGCTCCCTCACTTGATCATGCAGGGCCGAATCGCGAAGAACTTCCAGACGTTGCTTGAAACGCTGCTTGCGGCCGGGGCCGTCACCGTGAGTGTGCATCTATATGACTTCCCCGGACCCAAGACGGCGAGTCCAATCCGGGTACCATAATCACGCGAATAGTCGGCGTCAAACCCTTGAGTGGATTGACTTTTTTGACTGGCGTCACGCTTAACTTTGGTTTAACTTTAGATTCATCTTTGTTAGCAGCTCCGCTGCGCCTATTCATTAATTGGATACGACCTTGCCACACGCAGCAGCACTAGAACTGATCGGCCGCGGCGCCGACGAAATCCTCAAGCGCGAGGAACTGGAAGCCAGGCTCAAGCTAGGCCGGCCTCTGCGCATCAAGGCCGGGTTCGACCCCACCGCCCCGGATCTGCACATCGGCCATACCGTGCTGCTGAACAAGATGCGCCAATTCCAGGATCTGGGGCACCAGGTGATTTTCTTGATCGGCGACTTCACCGGCATGATTGGCGACCCCAGCGGCAAGAACGTCACCCGCAAGCCGTTGACCCGCGAGGACGTGGAAGCCAACGCCCGCACCTACGCCGATCAGGTGTTCAAGGTGCTGGATCGGGAAAAGACCGAGCTGCGCTTCAATTCCGAATGGTTCGGGCAGATGTCGGCCGCCGACCTGATCAAGCTGGCCGGCCAGCACACCGTGGCGCGCATGCTGGAGCGCGACGATTTCGCCAAGCGCTACGCCGCCCAACAATCCATCGCCATCCATGAATTCCTGTATCCGCTGGTCCAGGGCTACGACTCGGTGGCCCTGAAAGCGGACGTGGAACTGGGCGGCACCGACCAGAAGTTCAATCTGCTGATGGGCCGCGGCCTGCAGGAACACTACGGGCAGCCGCCGCAGATCGTGCTGACCATGCCGCTGCTGGAAGGCCTGGACGGCGTCAACAAGATGTCCAAGTCGCTGGGCAACTACATCGGCATCAGCGAGCCGGCCATCGACATCGTCACCAAGACCATGAAGATCGGCGACGAACTGATGTGGCGTTGGATCGAGCTGCTCAGCTTCGACATCGGCGTCGCCGAAGCCAAAGCCTTGCAGGCCGAAGTGGCGTCCGGCGCGCTCAATCCGCGCGATATCAAGTTGCGCCTCGCCCGTGAACTGACCGCCCGCTTCCACGATGCCGCACAGGCCGAACAAGCCATCGCCGGCTGGCACGCCGTGGTCCGCGGCGAAGGCGACACTTCGCTATTGCCGCTGCAGGAAGTGAATGTCCCCGCCGAAGGCCTGCGCATCGCCGCGCTGCTGACGGCCGCCGGCATCACTCCCAGCAACGGCGAAGCCACGCGCAAGCTCAAGGAGCGTGCGGTGCGGGTGGATGGCGCCGTGGTGGAAGATCCGCAGACCCATTTCACGCCGGGATTCGAGGGCGTACTGCAGGTAGGCAAGCGCAACTTCGCGCGCGTACGCCTGCTGGCGAGTTGAGGAAACCGCCTCGCGTTTATGGATAGCGTGGTCAGCCGATGGTTCGGCGCGGAATTCGAACGGCTGCATCCTTTGTTGCAGGCGCTACATCTACGCGGCGGCACTTTGGCCGGTCCGATAGAGATAGCGCTGGGGCGGGGGCTGGCACGTCCGTTCGGCCAGGCCATCGCGCGCAAGCTTGGGATTCCGCTGCAAGCGGGCCAACACGCGCTGCGGGTCGAAATCGGCCACCGGCCCGACCGCCTGCTGTGGAGCCGTCGCTTCGACAATCGCCAGCGCATGGATTCCACCTTCCGCCCTGTTGGCGCCTGGCCGGATGGCATGTGGTTGGAGCAGACCGGTCCGGTGCGGCTGGGCCTGGCGGTCGAAGTGATCGATGGCGGCTGGTATTGGCGCTGTCGCAAGGCCTGGCTCTTTGGAGTCAGGCTGCCGCTGGCGCTGTTCCCGCAATCCAGCGCTTATAAATGCATCGAAGACGGACGATATCGATTCCAGGTGACTTTCACCATGCCGCTGCTGGGCGAGGTGTTGTCCTACGGCGGCCTGTTGGAAAGTCAGCCTGCGCGTGCCACCGAGTAGCCGTCTCAGCTCGCAGACAGAATCTGGCAAACCGCCTGGCACAACGCCACGACCTTGCCTTCCGGGTTGCGCGCCTCGCCGGTCAAGTACAACGTTCCGCGTGTGCGCTCGGTCAACCGCGCTACGCAAACGATGAAACTGGTTTCGCGCGTTACCGGGCGCAAATACTGGGTATTCAGCGAGCTGGTCACGCTGGGCGGCGCAATCAGGTAGGAGAACGGCCCCAAGGTATTGTCCAGCGCCGCCACGATGTAGCCGCCCTGCATATGCCCCAGAGGATTCGCATAGCGCGGCAGTACCGGGAAACGAACGGTAAGCGAGGCGTTTTCTTCGTATTCCAGCGGTTCGCCCTGCATGTCGATCAGGCAGGGAGGAGGAATTTGCAGGTCCATGCCTTCCGGAACCATGGATTGCAGGCGCTCGCTGATTGTCTTGCCGGTTAGCAAAGCCATAAGGGTTCGTTCTTGTAGTGGGAATTTCCCGATTGTGACCCACCGGATCGGCAGAAACCCTTGCCCTGTCTGGGTAGCCGTTCGGCCCAGAAAATTATTTCAATTAACCCCTTCCCAAAAGGATTCTCGCCGCCCATAATTCGCCCCCCTTGCAGCGGCGCGGTTTCGGCCGGTAAGCAGCGACAAGGGCGAAGCGACAAAATCTTGGAAACGAGGTGTTGACGTTCTCGGAAGCCCCCCTATAATGGGCGGCTCACTCGGATGGATCGGCGCCTTGCGGCGAAGATCGAAACGAGGGAAGCGAAAAAATCTTGAAATAAGATATTGACGCTTCCAGA